>CAVVXO010000002.1:0-948343 GCA_963752245.1 uncultured Alphaproteobacteria bacterium | reverse complement strand
TCGAACTGACGACCCCCGCATTACGAATGCGGTGCTCTACCGGCTGAGCTAAGGCGGCTCCGGGCCCCCCGCGCGAGGGGCGGGCGGGTTGTATCGCGGGTGGGCGGGCTTGCCTAGGCGCGCTCGCGCCGGTGCGGCCGTGCGGTTGACGGGCCGAACGGCTTCGGGCGGCGCAAAAAATGCGGACGGGACGTCCGCGCTCCGACGGCGCCCGATGCAATGGATAGCGGACCTCCTGGTCCGCATGAGGGCTTCGCCACGGTGTGCTATCTCCAACGCCCGGACAGGCGGCGGGGGAGGCGCGCGCATGGTCGTCATTCTCCTCACCGCCATCGGCCTCGCCAGCCTCGCCTATGCGGCGATCCTCGCGCGCGCGGCCATCGCGCGGCGGGCGGCGCCCAGCCTCGAGGCGGCGGCGATGAGCGCGGTGATCAACTTCTTCGACGCGCTCGGCATCGGCTCCTTCGCCCCCACTCTGGCGTGGCTGAAGCTGCGCCGCCTCGCGCCCGATCGGCTGATCCCGCGCACCATGATGGTCGGCTACGCCCCGCCGACCCTGGCGGAGGCGGCGATCTTCCTCGCCCTTCTCGGCGTCAAGGTCGATCCGCCCTTGCTGGTCGGCTGCGTCGTCGCCCTGGTCGCCGGGGCGGTGGCCGGGGCGCCGGTGGCGGCGCGGGCGCGCACCTGGGTGGTGCAGGCGGTGGTCGCCGTCGCCCTGGTGCTCGCCGCCATCCTCTACGCGATGACCAATCTGAAGCTGATGCCGGGCGGCGGCGTGGCCGCGTCGCTGCCGCCGGGGCCATTCGTGGTGGCGATCGGCGCCAACTTCGTGTTCGGCGCCCTGCTCAACTTCGGTGTCGGCAACTACGCGCCGACCCTGGTGCTGCTGAGCCTCATGGGCATGGACCCGCGCCTCTGCTTCCCGATCATGGCCGCGGGCGGCGCCTTCGCCCTGGCGGGGGCGAGCGCGCGGCACATCCGTGACGCCGAGGTGGACTTGCGCATCGCCGCCGGCCTCGCGATCGGCGGCGTGCCGGCGGTGCTGCTGGCGGCCTTGGTGGTCAAGAGCCTGCCGCTCGTCGCCCTGCGCTGGGGCGTGGTGGTCGTGGTGCTCTACGCTGCGGCGACGATGGCCCGCGCCGCGATGGTCGGGCGGCGGGCGCCGGTCGATCCGGTGGAGGAGCGGGCCGAGGCGCTGTGAGCAGCGGCGGCAGCGCCTTCGCGCCCGCTTCATGGCTTGGCGTGGTCGGTCTAAGAAGCGGATCGCCCCCGGCGGGTGAGCGCGCTCGCCGATAGGGCCACAACTCGCTCGAGCGAAAGGAAATTCCATCATGCCCGGGTTCCAGACCACGCCAACCTTCCCCCAGCCGGCGACTTCGGCGGGACCGCCGCTGACGGAGACCGGCGGCTTGAACGCGGCGCCCACGGTCGAATTGCTCGCCGCCGAGGTGGCGGCGCTTCAGGCCGCGGTCGAGAGCCTCCAGGCCTCGCAGCGGGCGGCGAACGACGCCGCCTCGGCCGTCGCGGCGCTGCAGGCGCAGATGGCGGGTCTCGTCGGACACACCCACCAGATTGGGGCCTATCAGTACACCGTCAGCCAGACCACCGGCGTGAACTTCGAGGCGACGACGACGACCTGGACCCTGCCGGCGATCGCCTGCACCATCTCCGGGGGCGAGGTAGGCGGTCAGGTGGAGGTCACCAAGCCGGTCAACACGGGGCCGCCGCAAGCGCCCGCCACGGGCTTCTAGCCGGGCCGGGCCCGGATCGGCGCGTTCCGTGAGCGGGGCGCGCCGGTCGCCTCGCCGAGAGGGCTGCCGGAGTGATGGGCGAAGACACCAAAGCGTAGCGCCACGACGGCGGCGGCGATCAGGCAGGCGAGGGCGAAGGCCATGGCCAGCCAGAACAGCGGACCCGGCCCGCGCCAGGGCTCGTGGTCGGGGTCCAGCGTCATGAGAGCGTGTCCCCCAGCAGCACCAGCAGCGCCGGGTCGGTGGGATCGGCGGCGGCGTAAGTGGCGAAGCGCCGAGGGTCGCGCGCCGCGGCGCCGAACGCCTCGGCGATCGCCGGTGAGAGGCAGAGGATGCGTGGGGCGCCGCGACCAGGTTTCCCTTCTCCCCTTGCGGGAGAAGGTGGCCTCTCGCGCGAGCGAGAGGTCGGATGAGGGGGAAACGATGCGCCGGCCGGCCAGGTGTTCGCCTCAGTGGAGGCGCCGCGCGACCCCTCATCCGGCTCGCTTCGCTCGCCACCTTCTCCCACAAGGGGAGAAGGGAAAGTTGTGTGGGCGAGCACCTCCGCCAAGGCCCGCGCCGCCTTAGGGGAGTGGAGGAGGATCGCGGCCATAGCGGAGAGATGGGCGAGGGTGTCCGAGGAAGGTGCGCGAGGGATGGTTTCGTAGATCGGCAAACGTCGGGCGCCGACGCCTTCGCGTTCGAGCTCGCCCGTGAGGTCACCCGCCAGTTCGGCGGCGCTCGGATGCAGGATCGCGCCAGCCGGGCGATGTGGGTCGGCGGCGATCAGCCGCGCGAGGACGGCGGAGTCGGCGGCGCCCACCCCCGCGTCGGTGAACCCGGCGGCGCGGGCGGCGGCGGCGGTTGCCTCGCCGACGGCGTAGGCGGGCAGGGCGCGCTCGGCCGAGCGGCGGGCGAAGGCGGCGATGGCGTTGGCGCTGGTGAAGGCGAGGGCGCCGACCTCGCTCAGATCGATCGGGCCGGCCGCGAGATCGCGGGTTTCCAGCAGCGGATCGACGACCGGCTCGAAGCCGGCGGCGCGCAGGCGCTCGGCGGTGCGCGTGGCGCCCGGCTCCGCGCGGGTGACCCAGACGCGGGAGCCAAAAAGGTGCGGACGGGACGTCCGCGGTCCGGCCGGGGTCATCGGACCGCGGACCTTCGGTCCGCATCGCGGCCGGTCAGACGGTCCATCCGCCCTGCGTGCGCATCTCGGCGCCGAGAGCGGCGCCCATCACGATCGCCTGGGCCTTGCTGGCGCTCGCCGCGATTGCCGCCTCGCGCCGCACGCGCAGCCTTCCATCCGGCGACAGCGCCTCGACCACCAGGCGCAGATCGCCGGCTTCCACTCGCGCCCACGCCCCGATCGCCGTGCGGCAGGAGCCGTCGAGAGCCGCCAGGGCGGCGCGCTCGGCGGCGCAGGCGATGGCGCTCGGCGCGTGGTCGAGGCCGGCGAGCCACGCCGCGCCGGCGTCCTCGGCGCGGGTCTGCACGGCCAGGGCGCCTTGGCCCGGGGCCGGCGGCGCGTCCAGCGGATCGATGAAGCCGCCGATCCTCTCCGCCAGGCCCAGCCGTTTCAAGCCGGCGGCGGCCAGCAGCAGGGCATCCGCGTGGCCCTCCGCCAGCTTGGCGAGGCGGGTGTCGACATTGCCGCGCATCACCGGGATGGCGAGGTCGGGCCGGGCGGCGAGGCATTGCGCCTGGCGCCGCAGGCTGGCGGTGGCGAGGCGCGCGCCGGGCGGCAGGTCGGCGAGGGCGGCGGCGCCGATGAGGGCGTCGCGCGGGTCCTCGCGTTCGGGGATGGCGGCGATCGCCAGCCCTTCCGACTCCTGCGTCGGCAGGTCCTTCAGCGAATGGACCGCCGCGTCGATGCGCCCCTCGCGCAACGCCGCCTCGATCTCCAGGGTGAACAGGCCCTTGCCGCCGATCGCCTCCAGGGTGCGGTTCTGGATGCGGTCGCCGGTGGTGACGATGGGAACGATCACGGCGCGATCCTCGCCCCCCAGCGCGGCGGCGATGGCGCGGCGCACTGTCTCGGATTGCGCCAGCGACAGGCGCGAGCCCCGCGCCCCGATTCGGATCACTGGTTGATGAGCCACGATGCGGTCGCTACCGCAGGGGCTAGGTAAGGCAAAGATGACTGACTACCCCCTGACCGTCCTGGGCATCGAGACCAGCTGCGACGAGACCGCGGCGGCCGTCGTTCGGCTCGGCGCCGACGGCCGGCCGGAGGTTCTCGCCGACGAGGTGCTGAGCCAGATCGCCGATCACGCGCCGTTCGGCGGGGTGGTGCCGGAGATCGCCGCCCGCGCCCATGTCGAGACGATCGAGCCGGTCGCCCGCCGCGCGCTGGAGGCCGCCGGCCTCGCGCCGGCCAATCTCGACGGCGTCGCCGCCACCGCCGGGCCGGGCTTGGTCGGCGGCGTCATGGTCGGCCTCTCCTTCGCCAAGGCGATGGCGCTGGCGCTGGGCAAGCCGCTGATCGCCGTCAACCACCTCGAGGGCCACGCCGTCTCCGCCCGGCTCGCCACCGACTGTCCCTACCCCTATTTGCTGCTGCTGGTCAGCGGCGGCCATTGCCAGCTGCTCGCCGTCGAGGGTATCGGCGCCTGCCGACGGCTCGGCACGACGCTCGACGACGCCGCCGGCGAGGTGTTCGACAAGGTCGGCGGCGCGCTCGGCCTCCTGTATCCAGGCGGCCCGGCGCTGGAGCGGCTGGCCGAGGGCGGCGATCCGCGTCGCTTCCCCTTGCCGCGCGCTCTCGCCGGCCGCGAGGGCTGCGATTTCTCGTTCTCGGGGCTGAAGACCGCCGCCGCCCGCCTCGCCGCCACGCTGTCCAGCGAGGCCGACCGCCGTGACCTCGCCGCCAGCCTGCAAGCGACCATCGCCGACCAGCTCGCCACGCGCACGGAGCGGGCGATGGATCTGTACGCTCCGGCGAATGATGACGAGCGGCGGCTGGTCGTCGCCGGCGGGGTCGCCGCCAATGGCGCGGTGCGCGCGGCCCTCGCGCGGCTGGCGGAGATGCGCGGCTTCGCCTTCGTCGCCCCGCCCTCGCGCTGGTGCACCGACAATGCCGCGATGATCGCCCTCGCCGGCGCCGAGAGGCTGGCGCTCGGACTGACCGACAGCCTCGATGTCTCCGCCCGCCCGCGCTGGCCGCTGGACGAAAATGCCGCCCGCCAGGCGCCCAGCCATCGCGCCGGCCGCAAGGGGGCCAAGGCGTGAACGGCGTCTTCGCCCGCGTCGGGGTGATCGGCGGCGGCGCCTGGGGCACGGCGCTGGCCCAGGTGTGCGCCCGCGCCGGCCTCGCCGTGACGCTTTGGGCGCGGGAGGCGGAGGTGGTCGCGGCGATCAACGGCGAGCATCGCAACCCGCTGTTTCTGCCCGACGTCGACCTCGCCGAAACGATCGAGGCGAGCGCCGACATGGCGCCGATCGCCCGCGCCGATGTCATCCTCGCCGTCGCCCCCGCGCAGCACCTGCGCGCCACGCTCGCCGGCCTCGCGACCCATGCGCCGACCGCGCCGGTGGTGCTGTGCGCCAAGGGCATCGAGGCGGGCTCGCTGAAGCTGATGACCGAGGTCGCGGCCGAGGCCCTGCCGGGCGCGACCGCCGCCGTTCTCTCCGGCCCGAGCTTCGCCAGCGAGGTGGTGCGTGGCCTGCCGACGGCGGTCACGCTGGCGTCGCGCGACCTGGCCCTCGCCGAGCGGATCGCCGCCGCCCTCGCCACCCCGAGCTTCCGCCCCTACGTCTCCGACGATCCGGTGGGGGCCGAGGCGGGCGGCGCGGTCAAGAACGTGCTCGCCATCGCCGCCGGGATCGTCGAGGGCCGGGGCCTCGGCCGGAGCGCCCATGCCGCCCTGGTGACCCGCGGGTTCGCCGAACTGACCCGCCTGGCGGTGGCGCTCGGCGGCGAGGCGGAGACGGTCGCCGGCCTGTGCGGCCTGGGCGATCTCATCCTCACCTGCTCCAGCGCCACCTCGCGCAACTTCAGCCTCGGCCGCGCGCTGGCCTCGGGCCAGACCGCCGCCGAGGCCCTCGCGGGCCGCCTCACCGTCGCCGAAGGCGCCGCCTCCGCCCCGGCGGTGGTCGCCCTGGCGGCGCGCCACGGCGTCGAGATGCCGATCTGCGAGGCCGTCCGCGCCGTCCTCGGCGGGCAGACCGCCGTCGAGACCGCCATCGCCGACCTCCTCGCCCGCCCCCTCCGCGCCGAGACCTGACCCATGCCCCTCTTCGTCCTCACCTGCCTCGACAAGCCGGGCGCCCTGCCCGTCCGCCTCGCCAATCGCGAGGCGCACCTGGCGCACATCGATGCCCACCGCAACGCGGTCAGGGTGGCCGGGCCGCTGTTGAACGAGGATGGCGAGATGGCCGGATCGCTGCTGGTGCTGGAGGTCGCCGATCGCGCCGCCGCCGAGGCGTTCAGCGCCGCCGATCCCTATGCCAAGGCGGGCCTGTTCGACCGGGTCGAGATCCGCGCCTGGCGTCCGACGATCGGCGCCCTGCCGTGACGCCGACCACGGCGCAGCGGTTTGGGAGGGCCGGCCAAGCCGACCCTCCCCCAGTCACAGATCAGCTGCAGTTCGGGAACTTGAACGAGTTGATCTCCGTGCTCCAATTGAACGAGCCGGTCGTCTTCAGGTACTCGTTGGTATAGTAGAAGGTGCAGTCGTCCTTCGGGTCGACCGCCATGCCGCTGTAGTCGCCCCAGCGGCTGAGACCGCCGTTCTGGCTGCCGGCGCCGGCCTTGACGATCTTTTCGCCCTGCATGGTTCCCAAGGGATCGGTGACCAGTCGGCCGGTGTAGCCGATCGCCGGGTGGAGCGAGGCCGAGGAGATGCTGTAGCCGACGGCCATGTTGCCCTGCTTGTCCTCGGCGATGCTGCCCATCCAGCGGAAGCTGCTGTCCGGCGCGAAGGTGCCGGACTGCACCAGGCTCGGCGTGGTCCCGGGCGTGGCGAGCTCGTACCAGCGCACGCCGCCCGAGGTTCCGGCCCTGATCGAGTGGTTGACCACCAGCGACTCGCGCGTGCCGAAGTTGCGATAGGCCAGGCGATACATCAGCCGGTCGGCGAGGCTGTCGAGCGCGTTGCCGCCGAGCTGCGGCACGCACGTGCCGCCGCCGCACAGCGGGCTGAACGCCGGAACCGCGATCGTCGCCGGTCCGGTGAGCGTCGAATTGCTCGGAGTCGTCCAGTCGACGTGGAATTTCCACAGATGCAGCGAGTTGCTACCGAAGTTCACCAGATAGTTCGGCGAGCCGGCCGGCGGCGCCGTCTTGCCGTCGAGATCGGCCGGCAGCACGCCGCCGTAAGCCGATGTCAGTTGGAAGCACTGCTGCTTGGCCTTGCGCCCCTTGATCATCTTGGCTCGGTCGAGCGCGCAGAGCTTGGCGCCGCTGAACGACTGGCCGTTGGCGAAGATGTTGTAGGTGATGTAGTAGGCGTCCGGCCAGACGCCGAGCTTCGGATAGTCGTTGAAGTCCGTGCCATAGCTGAAGGCATAGCGGTTCCAGGCGCCGGTGGCGTCCGCCGTCTTCGAGACCGCGACACACTGGGTATAGGGCGTCGATTCGATCGACAGCTGGGTGAGGACCCAGCGATTGTTGATGCGGTCGTAGACGACGGTGCCGTCGCCGTCATTGGTCGTCTCGCAGACGCCGCCGAAGCCGGCGAACACCGTATTGTTCGCGGCGACCGGGACCAGCAGGGCGCCGGTGGTCTTGTCGAAGATGCCGAACGAGGCGTTGACGATCTGGACGTACTGGGTGAGGCCGACCGCGCCGTTGGTGTCGGGCGGCGCGAGGCTGTCGGAATAGCCATAGTCGCCCTGGCCGACCCCGGCGAAGTTGAGCAGGTCGGTGGTGCCGACCGGAGCGCCCGCGTGGCTCTGCAGCACGAGATCCTCGCGGACCGGGGCGCTGGCGGCGAGCGGCAGCGGCCGCAGCGGCACCGCGCGGGGGGTGACGGCCCGGGCCGGCGGGTTGGCCCGGATCATGTAGGCGAGCGGCGGCGAGCTGTCGTGCTTGATCTCGTCGATCACCTCGACCTTGGCGGCATGGGCGATCGCCGGCGCGAGGGCGAGGGCGGCGCAGCCGCCGAGCAGCGCCGAGGCGCCGTGAGTTTTGAATTTCATGGTGGTTTCGTCCCGCTGTGATCGTGGTTTGAGGCGCCACCCTTAGCAGGGCGGCTGGCCGTGTCGATGGCCGGCGCCGGATTCGCGGTTCAGGGCGGCGTGATCACGAAAGCGTCATCGTCGCCGGCGGGGGCTGGCTTGACGCGCGAAACCGCTGGCCTATGGCTTGTCGCCGTTCTCCGGGGCGTCCCCTTCCAAGGGACTGAGAGGCCGCTCGAGGCGGCGACCCGCCGAACCTGATCCGGGTCATGCCGGCGAAGGGAGGGAACGCGCCTTCGGGCGCCAAGCTTTCTCCGCTCCGTGACGACATAGGTGCGTGAAGGAAGACGGCGCGAAATGAACATCCAGGTCCCCATCAGCCGCGCCCTGCCGGCCGGCGAGCGTCCCGGCTCGCGCCGGGTCTGGCGGTCCGGCGAGCGCCACCCCTGCCTGCGGGTCCCGTTCCGCGAGGTGGCGCTCCACCCCTCGGCCGGCGAGCCGCCGCTGACCCTCTACGACACCGCCGGACCCTACGGCGATCCGGCGGCGACGATCGATCCGGCCAAGGGGCTGGAGCGGCCGCGCGAGGCCTGGGTGCTGGCGCGCGGCGATGTCGAGCCGGTCGCCGGCCGCGCGGTCAGGCCGGAAGACAACGGCTTCGCCAGCGGCCGCCACGCGGCGCCGATCTTCCCGGCCCCGCCGCCGCCGCTACGCGCCAAGGCCGGCGCGGCGGTCACCCAGCTCCAGCATGCCCGCGCCGGGATCGTCACCGCCGAGATGGAATATGTCGCCATCCGCGAGAATCTGCGCCGCCAGGCCGGCGATCGCCCGATCCGCGACGGCGAGGACTTCGGCGCCGCCATTCCCGATTTCGTCACCCCGGAGTTCGTCCGCGACGAGGTGGCCCGCGGCCGGGCGATCATCCCGGCCAACATCAACCATGGCGAGCTCGAGCCGATGGTCATCGGGCGCAATTTCCTGGTGAAGGTCAACGCCAACATCGGCAATTCGGCGGTGCTCTCTTCCGTTCAGGACGAGGTCGACAAGATGGCCTGGGCGATCCGCTGGGGCGCCGACACCATCATGGACCTCTCCACCGGACGGAACATCCACACCATCCGCGAATGGATCCTGCGCAACTGCCCGACGCCGCTCGGCACGGTGCCGATCTACCAGGCGCTGGAGAAGGTCGGCGGCGTCGCCGAGGATCTCACCTGGGAGGTGTTCCGCGACACCCTGATCGAGCAGGCGCAGCAGGGGGTGGACTACTTCACCATCCACGCCGGCGTGCGCCTGCCGTTCGTGCCGCTCACCGCCAGCCGGGTCACCGGCATCGTCTCCCGCGGCGGCTCGATCATGGCCAAGTGGTGCCTGGCGCACCATCGCGAGAGCTTCCTCTACGAGCGCTTCGAGGACATCTGCGAGATCATGGCCGCCTACGATGTCTCCTTCAGCCTCGGCGACGGCCTGCGCCCGGGCTCGATCGCCGACGCCAACGACGCCGCCCAGTTCGCCGAGCTCGAGACGCTGGGCGAGCTCACCAAGGTCGCCTGGAAACACGGCGTCCAGGTGATGATCGAGGGGCCCGGCCACGTGCCGATGCACAAGATCAAGGCCAATATGGACAAGCAGCTGGCCGCCTGTCACGAGGCGCCCTTCTATACGCTCGGGCCGCTGACCACCGACATCGCGCCCGGATACGATCACATAACGAGCGCCATCGGCGCGGCGATGATCGGCTGGTTCGGCACCGCCATGCTCTGCTATGTGACGCCCAAGGAACATCTGGGACTGCCCGACCGCGAGGACGTCAAGCAGGGGGTGATCGCCTACAAGATCGCCGCCCACGCCGCCGACCTCGCCAAGGGCCACCCCTCGGCGCGCGCCTGGGACGACGCCCTGTCACGCGCCCGCTTCGAGTTCCGCTGGGAGGACCAGTTCAATCTCGGCCTCGATCCCGAGACGGCGCGCGAGTTCCACGACGAGACCCTGCCCAAGGATGCCCACAAGACCGCCCACTTCTGCTCCATGTGCGGCCCGAAGTTCTGTTCGATGAAGATCAGCCAGGAAATCCGCGACGCAGCGGCTGCGCAGAACGATGTCGCGGAAGCCGGCATGGCGGCGATGGCGGAGAAGTTCCGCGACGGCGGCGGGGAGATCTACGTGCCGGCGGCGGGATGATCGGGCGGCCTCGGCCGCTTGTCATGTCGCCGGAATGTCGGCGCTAATGTCCTCGCGTGGCGATCGCCGCCAGGATGATCATGATCGCCACCGCCTGCAGGCCGACCCGCAAGCGCATCAGCTTGTTCGACCACTTCAGCGCGAACTCGCCGCCGCGCATCATCGAGTAGACGCCCGCGCCCAGCGTCAGCGCCACCGCCGCCAGGGCGAAGGGCACGAGGATCATCAAGAAGAGGTGCATGCTGAGGCCCCGCCTGGCTGGCGCTAGGCCGCCTCGCGGGCGGCCTTTCGCACCTTGGTGACCGCCCGGTCGCGCTTCAGGCGAGACAGGTGGTCGATGAACAGGATGCCGTCGAGATGCTCCATCTCGTGCTGGATGCAGACGGCGAACAGGCCCTCGGCGTCCTCCTCGACCGGCTCGCCGTGGTAGTCGAGATAGGAGAGCCGCAGGCGCGCCGGCCGCTCGACCGTCTCGTAGATGTCCGGCACGGAGAGGCAGCCTTCTTCGCAGGCGACCGTCTCCTCCGACGACCACAGGATTTTCGGGTTGACGAAATAGCGCGGCTGACGCGGCGCCTCCTCGCCGCGGGCGAGATCCATGACCACCACCCGCTTGGGCGCGCCGACCTGGATCGCCGCCAGCCCGATGCCCGGGGCGGCGTACATGGTCTCCAGCATGTCGTCCATCAGGGCGCGCAGGTCGTCGTCGACCTCGGCGACCGGCTCGGAGACGCGCTTGAGCATCGCCATGTCGGTATCGACCGTCAGGATGCGGCGCGTGGTCATGCCGGCGAGGTAGGGTCGGCCGTCTCGGCGGTCAAGGCGGCCGCGAGCTTCACCAGCGGCCGGGGCGCGCCGTCGACCGGGCCCAGCTGCGGGATGGATTTGCCCTCGTGGTCGACCTTGAGCTCGGCGAAGCGGCGGGCCTGGGTCAGCACCTGGGATTCGAGCGAGCCGACGAAGCCGTTGTAAGCCTTCATCGCGCCCGCCAACGACTTGCCGAGCCCCTCGACGTGCTCGGTCATGGTGGCGAGGCGCTTGTAGAGGTCACGGCCGAGTTCGGCCACGCGGGCGGTGTTCTGCGCCTGGGCCTCCATGCGCCAGCCGTAGGCGACCGCCTTGCAAAGGGCGAAGAGGGTTGTCGGCGTGGTCAGGACCACGCGGCGATCCATCGCCTCGCGCATCAGATCCGGCAGACGCTCCAGCGCGGCGGCGAGAAAGCCGTCGCCCGGCACGAACATGGCGACGAAATCGGGCGAGGGATCGAACCGATCCCAATAACCCTTGGCCGACAGGCCCTGCAGATGACGGCGCAGGCTGTCGGCGTGGCGGCCGAACGCCGCCTCCCGGGCGACATCGTCGAGCGCGGCGACCGCCTCGTCGAAGGCGGTAAGCGAGCATTTGGCGTCGATGATGAAGCGGCCGCCGCCCGGCAGCCGCACCAGCACGTCCGGGCGGACGGCGCCGCCCTCGCCGGCCATGTGCGCCTGCTCCTCGAAATCGATGCCGGCCTGCATGCCCGCCAGCTCGAGGACATTGCGCAGCATCTGCTCGCCCCAGCGCCCCTGAACCCCGGCGCCGCGGCGCAGGGCGGTCGAGAGCTTGCGCGCCTCCTCCTGGGTGGCGGTCGAGGCGGCGAGCATCTGGTCGATATGCTGCTTGAGGGCCCCGGCGCTCTCGGCCCGCGCGCGGTCGGCCTCGGCGACCTGGGTCTTGAAGCTGGCGAGCATCTCGGCGATCGGCTTCAGCTGCGCCTCGAGTTTCGTCTGGGCGAGTTCCTCGCGCGCCTGGAAGGTCTGGCTCGCGCGGGCCACCAGGGTGTCGGCGACCGCCTGGGCCGTGGCGCCGGCCTGGGCCATGGCGGCCTGCCGTTCGGCCTCGGCGCGCAGCACCGCCGATTGCTTCTCGGCCGCCAGTTCGCCGCGGGCGGCGGCGGCGTCCGCCTCGGCCCGCCGCGTTCGGCCCCGCTCGGCCACGGCCCAGGCGATCGCCCCGCCAGCGGCCAGGGCGAGCAGAAGCGCGAGGATGGCGAGCGTCGCGTTCATGGTTCGTGCCGGCCTAGCGAAGTGCGCCGAGTCGCGCCAGAGGCAAGCGAGCGGGTTAGACGTGTTCCGTTTACATGGAACCGACTTGGCGCTCCGCAACACGCTCAGCGGTGTGACAAGATAGAGCACGATCTTAACGTTCAGACGATTCCGTCTGAACGCATCGTGCTCAACCGGCGGTCTGCACCTGCTCGCGGGCGATGGCCAGGAACTCGTCCATCTTGGCCCTGACCTCGCCCTCGCGCACGGCGACGCCGGAACCCGCCAGATCCTGGGTCACCTTGCGCAGCACGTCCTCGTCGCCGGGCTGCTCGAAGTCGGACCGCACCACCGCCGCGGCATAGTCGTGGACGTTCTCCAGCCCCATCAGCCCCGCCGCCCACTCCCCGAGCAGGCGGTTGCGGCGGGCTGCGGCGCGGAACTCGCGCTCCTCGTCGTTGGCGAACTTCTTTTCGAAGCCTCTCTCGCGGTCGTCGAGCGTCGTCATGCGGTCCTTGCGGCGGCCGGTTCGATCAAGGGGGCGGTGCTTATCGCGCCCGGCGGCCGGCGGCAACGCGAGCGACCGATCGTCCGCCGGCGAACGCTCGGCCCGTCCGTTCCGATCAAATCCGCTCCAGCACCCTGAACACCGTGTCGTGGTCGTCCTCCGGACCGGCGGGGCGCGCCGCGCGGGCGACCTCGCGCCAATCGCGCTCGTCGAGGGGCGGGAACCAGGCGTCGCCGGCCGGCGCGGCGTCGACCTCAGTCAGGTAGATGCGGCGCGCGCGCGGCAGGGCGAGAGCGAACAGCGCCTCGCCGCCGATGACGCAGACCTCCTCCGCGCCATCGTCGGCCGCCTGTTCGCGGCCGATCTGCACGGCCTGCGCGAAGTCTTCGCAGACCACCGCGCCGGCGGGGGCGAATCGGCCGTCGCGGGACAGGACGATGTTGGTGCGGCCGCTCAGCGGTCGTCGCGGCAGGCTGTCCCAGGTCTTGCGGCCCATGATCACCGGCTTGCCGAACGTCAAGTCGCGGAAGTGGCGCAGATCGGTCCTCAGCCGCCACGGCAGGGCGCCGTCGAGACCGATGACGCCGTTGCGCCCGCGAGCGGCCGGGCCAACGACGAGACGAACGCGCGCCATGGTCGGGTCTAGACAGCCACGGGCGCCGGGATCGCCGGATGGGGATGGTAGCCCTCGAGGCGGATGTCATCGGGGGCGAAGGCGAAAAGGTCGGACTTGTCCAGGAGGCGCAACGAGGGAAATGGCTTGGGCTCGCGAGCGAGTTGCCGGCGGGCCTGGTCGAGGTGATTGCCGTAGAGGTGGGCGTCGCCGAGCACGTGAATGAACTCGCCGGGCTCCAGGCCGCTCGCCCGCGCCATCAGATGGGTGAGCAGGGCGTAGCTGGCGATGTTGAACGGCACGCCGAGGAAGACGTCGGCCGAGCGCTGGTAGAGCTGGCAGGAGAGCCGGCCGCCCGCGACGTGGAACTGGAAGAGGCAGTGGCACGGCGGCAGGGCCATCGCCGGCACGTCGGCCGGGTTCCAGGCGCTGACCACCAGCCGCCGGCTCGCCGGCGTCGAGCGGATGGCGGCGAGCGCCTCGGCGATCTGGTCGATGACGCGGCCATCCGGCGCCGCCCAGGAGCGCCACTGCTTGCCATACACCGGACCGAGGTCACCGGCCGCGTCGGCCCACTCGTCCCAAATGGTGCAGCCGTGCTCGCGCAGCCAAGCGACATTGGTATCGCCGCGCAGGAACCACAGCAGTTCGACCACAACCGATCGGAAGTGCACCCGCTTGGTGGTCAGCAGCGGAAAGCCATGCGCGAGATCGAAACGCATCGTGCGGCCGAACAGGCCGAGCGTGCCGACGCCGGTGCGGTCGGCGCGCGGCTCGCCATGCTGCAGGAGTTCGGCCAAGAGATCGAGATACTGGCGCTCGCCGCTCATTGCTCGCCGGTGACGCGCAGTTCGCGTCGAAGGAAGCCCACCGTCGCCTCATCCGCTTTCAACCACGAGGCGTGGCGCAGGAAGCCGTGGATCTCGTCGGGCAGCACCAGCTCCTCGAAGGGAACGCCGCGCGCCTCCAGCCGCCGTGCGAGGTCGACGGTGTCGTGGAACTCGACGTTGCGGTCATCATCGCCCTGGATCAGCAGCACCGGCGAGCGCCACGAAGCGATGTCCGCGTCCGGCGAGGCGGCGAAGGCGACCGCCATGGCTCGCGCGCGATCGCCCTGCTCGAAACGGCGGAACGGCGCCGGCGCGTCGCGGGCGATGGCGCGCGACCAGTCGTGGACGCCATGCAAGTCGACGCCGGCCTTGAACAGATCGGAGTTGCGCGCCAGGGCCAGAGCGGTGAGCAGCCCGCCGTAAGAGCCTCCCCACACGCCGATCCGCGCCGGATCGACGGTCGGCAGGGCTTGGAGGTAACGCCCGGCCGCCTGGACATCCTGGTATTCCGACGAGCCGGCCGGCCCAGCATGTTCTGGATGCTGGTAAGCGCGGCCGTAGCCGATCCCGAGGCGGTAATTGAGCGCCAGCACGGTGAACCCGTGGCTCGCCAGATACTGATTCACCGCATAGGCGTTGCTGTAGTAATCCATGTAGTGCCAGCCGAGCATCATCTGCCGCGGCGGACCGCCGTGCAGGAAGACCACGCCCGGTTGGCGCGCGGCTCCTGGCTTCTCGAACAGCACGCCGTGAACGAGGAGCCCGTCGGCGGCGCGAAAGCTGACCGGCGTCGGACCGACGAAGTCGCCGGCCGGGAAATCGGCCGGGACACCGCCGTCGTCGAGATCGCGCCGCGTCCCGGCGTCCACCACGGCGATGCCTGGCGGTCGATTCGCCCCGGCGGCCACGAAGGCGAGCGCGCCGCTCGCCAGCGGCGTCGGCCGCCACTCCAGTCCGACGCCGGCGGTCAGCGGGACCGGCGGCCCGCCCGCCGGCGAGACCTTGAAGAGATGCCGCCGCTCGCCGTCATGCGCCGTCGCGCCGGCATTGGCCGAATAGACGATGCTGGTCCGATCGGCGCTCGGCGCGATGTCCTCGACCATGAACGCGCCCGGCGTCAGCAAGGCCGGCGCGCCGCCGCCGGCCGGAATGCTGTAGAGATGCTCCCAGCCATCGAGCTCGGCGAGGAAGACCAGGCGATCGCCAGCCGCCCAGACGAGATTGGCCCCGCCGGCCACCTCCGGGAACGATCCTTCGGCGGTCGCCGGGCTCCGCCAGACCGTCGCGCCCTCGCCGCTGACCGCGTCGGCGGTCATCAGGGCGAAGGGATGCGGAACCTCGACCAGCCACGGGTCGGGCGGGCCGCCGTCGCCCTGGTTGCGGACGAAGGCGATCCGCCGACCGTCCGTCGACCAGCGCGGCGAGGAGTCCTGTCCCGTCGACGGCGCGAGCCAGGTGATCGGCCGGTCCTTGCCGCGCCAGACGCCGATGAAGGCGTGGTCGCCGCGGTCCGAGGTGAAGGCGAGCGCCAGGCCATCCGGCGACCAGGCGAGCTCGCCGTCGCGGCCGCGATCGAAGAACAGCCGCTCGGGCTTGCCCTTGCCGTCCAGCGGCGCGGTCCACACCTGATGATCCTTGAGATAGGCGAGCACCCCCCGGGCGGAGATCGCCGGAGCGTCGCCGCCATCGACGCGGATCGGCGCGCCGCCGGCGCTGGCGGCCGACCAGACCGCCATCTCGGGCGCGGTGGGGCTGGAGGTCGGATCGGGCGGCAGGTCGCCGGCCGCCGGCCAGTTGGCGTCGTGATCGCCGCCGCGCACGAACACCAGCCGCTTGCCGTCGGGCGAGAAGGCGAGGCTGGTGATCTCCTGGCCATCGTCGCCCCGCCAGGTGCTGACCTGGCGCGGTTTTAGCAACGGCCCCTGGGCGATCCAGACATTCCGCTCGCCGCTCAAGTCGCGCACCCAGGCTATGGCCGTGGCGCGTTCGGCGGCGACGAGTTCGCTTTCAAACGGGTAGTGCAGCGCCGAGGCCAGCGACGGCGCCGCGGCCGCCAGCGCATTGGTCGGCGCGACGGTGAGCCAAGCCGAAGCCAGGAGGGCCGTTCCCGGTGCAAAAATCCTCGCCCAGGTCATCGTTCGCCCTCCACAGACAGGCGTCGCCCCGCCTTCGCGCACGATAGCTTTCCGCCGTGGCGGGGAAAAGCCCCGCGCCGCGATCAAGGAACCGCCCGCCGCCGCCGGCGTTGGTTTCGCCAAGCCGCGGACCCATCCATCCGCGTCCGGGCGAGGGAGGATCCATCGATGGTGACCGTGCTGATCGTGCTGGTGGTCGTGGGCGTGCTGCTATGGCTCGTCAACACCTACATTCCGATGCAAGGCACGATCAAAAGCATCCTCAACATCGTGATCATCATCGCTGTGGTGTTGTGGTTGCTGCAGACCTTCCATCTGATCGGCTCCCTGAACGCCATTCACCTCAAGTAGCCGCTTGAACCGGCACATCAGAAAGGAAGCCAGCCCATGACCAAGATGAAGGTGGCGCTCGTCGCCGGCGCGGTCGCCGCGACCGCGGCCCTCGCGGCTTGCGCCAAACACGACGACACCGCCAACTCCGCCGCCAACTCGGCGGCGGCCTCGGCCGACGCCGCCGCCGCCTCCGCCAACGCGGCGAACGCCAACGGCGCTCAGGCCGGCATGGCGGCTCAGGACGCGAACGCCGCCGCCGCCAATGCGAACGGCGCGGCGAACAACGCCAACACCGCCGCCATGGCCTCGGGCCAGCCGAACGGCGGCGGCGCGGCCGGCAACGGCGGCGCGAACACCGGAGCCAGCACCAGCGGATCCAAGCCGCCGCAATAGCGGCCCGGCCGGACCAACCGGATCGAAAGCAGCGGCCGGTCCCTCGCCGAGGGACCGGCCGTTTTCGCGCCAGCCTCTGGCTTCTATTGCGGCGTGGACGCGCCGGAGGGGGTCGAGTTCGCCGTCGAGCTCGAATGGCTGGTCGAGTGGTGGCGATGCGAGGCCCGCGTCTTCGCGGTGGTGCTTGGCGTAGTGGTGGCCGGCCACGGCGCCGCCGACGCCGCCGACCACCGCGCCGACCGGCCCGGCGACGACGGCGCCGCCTGCGGCGCCCGCAACGGCGCCCTTGGTGGTGTCGCTGACAGCGCCAGCGGCCGTGGCGGCGGCCAGAAGAGCCGCGCAAGCACTCGCGGCGATCAAAATCTTCATTGTCCAACCCCTCCTTCGAAGGAATGATGCCCGGCGACGACGATCGGCGGCGCCTCGAGGCCTCGTCGAGACGCGCGGCGCGCGCACTTGGTTCCCGGTTTCAGCCGGCGAAGCCGCCCTCGGCGAGGAAGGCCGCCTCGTCCGGCGTCGTCTCTCGGCCAAGGGCGAGGTTTCGATGGGGAAAACGGCCGAAGCGGGCGATGACGTCGTGGTGCTTTCGCGCCCAGCGCGCGCTCTCGCCGGTCTCCCGCTCGAGCACCTCGCACAGCGCGAGGGAACGGCGCTGATCCTCGATGGACTCGGAATGCTCGAACGGCAGATAGAAGAAGGCCCGCAGATCGGATGGGGCGGCGCGGTCGAGACCGGCGGCGATGGCTTGCGCCGTGACCGCCCTGGCCAGCGGATCGGTGGCGAAGGCGTGCGCCGAGCCGCGATAGAGGTTGCGCGGAAACTGATCGAGCAGCAGCAGCAGGGCGAGGACGCCATCGACCGTGACCCGCCACGCCTCCAGTTCGCGCCGAGCCGCCGCGTGGTGGGCGCCCTCGAAGCGGGCGCGAACTTCCTCGTCGAACGCTGGCGCCTTGGCGAACCACGCGTTGCGGCCGGCGGCGCGCCAGAACGCGACGATTTCGGCGGCTTCTGGAGCGGGGTGGACAACCGTCATGCCGTGTCCGGACTTTGCCTCGCCGCGTCTCTACCCCGATCTGGCGTTCGCCTGTAGCATCCCGCCGTGAGCGAGGTCCTGACCGTCGCCGACGTCTCGATCGCCGCCCCGCCGGGCGCGGAACCGCCGGCGGCGCTCGTGGTGCTTCCCGGCGGCCGCTGCGGCTTCGCCGACGATCGCGGCTCGCGGGAGGTGGACGCCGCCGGCGCCAGGCGCATGCTCGAGAGCGCCTCGGTTCTGCTCGCCCACGCCGCGATGAGCTTTCGCCGGCTGGATCTGCCGGCGCCGCCGCGCTCGCCTCGACTGTTGGACGCGCTCGAGTTGTTCGCCTTCGTCCGGCCGGCCGATTTCTGCGCTCCGTCGGCGGCGGGTCTGGCTCTGGCGCTCGGCCTCGCCGAACCCAAGAGCGCGGCGGAGCAGGCGGCGGCGTTGCGCGATATCGCCGCGCGGCTGCTGGCGGAGCTCGCTGGCGAGCCGCGGCCCGGTCGCGCCGAAGCCCTCGCGATCGCCGAAACGCTCGGCAGGGCCGGATGGGCCTGGGCGCCGGCGGTGCTCGCGGCCCTTGCCCACGCGCCGCCGCGCCGGCCCTGGCGGGGCGGCGGCCTCGACGTCTGGGCGCGCCTGCCGCAGTGGCGCGAGAGCGCCCCGCCGGGACTGGCGGGCGCCCAGCCGCTGCAGCCGATCGCCGCCGAGCTGCGCCTGGCCACCCTGCTCGGGCGCCTGGGCCTCGACGAGGCGCGGCCGGCGCAGGCGACCTATGCCCGCGAGGCGGCGCACGCCTTTCAGCCGCGCGAGCGCGAAGACGAGCCCATGACCGTCCTGGCCGAAGCCGGCACCGGCATCGGCAAGACCCTGGCCTATCTCGCCCCCGCCTCTCTGTGGGCCGAGGCGCACGGCGGCGCGGTGTGGATCTCCACCTACACGAAAGCCTTGCAACGTCAGATCGAACGCCAGAGCCATGCCGTCTATCCGCACCCGCCGACCCGCGCGGCCAAGGC
Source organism: uncultured Alphaproteobacteria bacterium (assembly GCA_963752245.1). Taxonomy (GTDB): domain Bacteria; phylum Pseudomonadota; class Alphaproteobacteria; order Caulobacterales; family Caulobacteraceae; genus Acaudatibacter. Next base: position 929,451 of record CAVVXO010000002.1, on the reverse strand, counting down.
GGTGGTGCGCAAGGGGCGGGAGAACTATCTCTGCCTGCTGAACTATCAGGAGGCGGTCAACGCCGCGCAACTCGGCGGCGGCGACCTGATCGGCCTCGCTCTGGCGGCTCGCTGGATCCGCGCCAGCCGCGACGGCGACATGGCGGGCGGCGACTTCCCCGCCTGGCTGACCGGCCTGTTCGCGGTCGGCGCCTGCGGCGCGGGCCGGGCCTGCGGGATTAGCCGACCGGCGGGGCGAATGCGTCCACGCCGCCTGCCCGCACTACGGCGTCTGTTTCATCGAAAAGGCGGTGCGCGGGTCGCGAGCCGCCGAACTGGTGATCGCCAACCACGCCCTGGTGATGAGTCACGCGACGCTCGACAGCGCGCGCTCGCCGGCGCGGCGCGAGAGCGATGGCGAAGCCGCCCAGCCGCTGCGGCTGGTGTTCGACGAAGGCCATCAGCTGTTCGACGCCGCGGACAACGCCTTTTCGGCTGTCCTGTCCGGCGCCGAGGCGGCCGACCTGCGCCGCTGGGTGCGAGGTCCCGAGACGCGCGGGCGGCGCGGTCGCGGGCTGGAAACCCGGCTCGGCGATCTGCTCGAGGACCGTGAGGACGCCCAGGCGGCGCTCGCCGGGGCGGTGCGCGCCGCGGCGGTTCTCCCCGGCGAGGGCTGGTCGGCCCGGCTGGCGGCGGAGGGCGTGGTCGCCGCCCCGCTGGGTCCGGTGGAAGGCTTCCTCGCCGCCGCCCTCGCGCAACTGCGCGCTCGGGCCGCGCCATCGGAGTCGGGCTTGGAATGCCTCGCCCGGCCGGCGAGCGAGGCGGTGCGCGAAGCGGCGCGGTCGCGCGGGCGCGGCGCTGGAGAGTCTTGGCGACTCCGTTGCGGCGGCTTTCCGAAGCCCTCGCCGCCGCGCTCGACGAGGAGGCCGACACTCTCGAAGGATCCGAAAAGGCGCGGCTGGTCGGCGCCCTGCGCGGCCTGGAACGCCGGGCCCTGGCGGTTCTGCCGGCCTGGCGCGCGATGCTCGCGGACCTCGCCGAGAGCGGCGAGGACGATCCCGATTTCGTCGACCTGTTCGCCGCGCCGCTCGCCTCCGGCCGGCCGGCCGATGTCGCCTTCCGCCGGCACTGGGTGGATCCGACCGAGCCATTCCACCGAAGCGTGCTCGCCCCGGCGCATGGCGTGCTGATCACCAGCGCCACCTTGGCCGACTCACGGCTGGAGACGCCCTTCGCCCTGGCCGAGGCGCGCACCGGCGCGGGCAGGCTGGCCACGCCGGCCAAGACACTGCGCCTGGCCTCGCCGTTCGAATACGCCGAGCAGGCGCGCGCGCTGGTGGTCACCGACGTGGACAAAAACGATCCGCGCCAGGTCGCCGCCGCCATGCGCGAACTGTTCCTCGCCGCCGGCGGCGGCGCGCTGGGGCTGTTCACCGCCATCCGGCGCCTGGAGGCGGTCCACCGCCGTCTGGCCGCGCCGCTCGCCGAAGCCGGCCTCGCGCTTTACGCCCAACACGTGGATGGGCTCGACGCCGGCAGCCTCATCGACATCTTCCGCGCCGAGCAGGACTCCTGCCTGCTCGGCACCGATGCGGTGCGCGACGGCATCGACGTGCCCGGCCGGTCGCTTCGCCTCCTGGTGTTCGACCGCGTCCCGTGGCCGCGGCCCGACCTGCTGCACAGGGCGCGGCGCGCCAGGTTCGGCGGCGCGCTCTACGACGACGCCCTGGCGCGCGGCCGCATCGCCCAGGCGTTCGGCCGGCTGATCCGGCGCGCGGACGACAGGGGGGCGTTCGTCATGCTCGACCCGGCGGCCCCGAGCCGGCTGTTCGCCGGCCTGCCCGACGGGCTGACCATACGACGGGTCGGGCTTGTCGAGGCGATCGAGACCGTGAAGGCCCATCTCGACCGCTAGGCGGGCCCCCCAACCGCGCGCGCGGCGAAAAAACGACTCTCCGGCGACGAAATAAGGAGTAAGCTGTCGCCAAGGCGCAAGGCGCTTGGCCTTGGATGCCTTTGCCAACATCCAAACGGGAGTCGAAACCATCATGTATCGTCACGCGGCCGCGGCGGTCCTCGCCGTCGGCGCCCTGGCTGGAACGACGCGCATCGCCGTCGCCGCCGAACGGGTGGAAAAATCCGGGACCACCTACCACGTCGCCGTCTGCTCGCACCTGGTCGGCAACGGCTTCGCGCGCTGCCATGCCCATGTCGTGACCGACGCCAGCGGCCATCTGCTCGCCACCGCGGCCGGGCCGAACACCACGCCCCGCGGCTTTGGGCCGAGCGATCTGCAATCGGCCTACGCGGTGACCACGCCAGGCAGCTCGGCCATCACCGTCGCCATCGTCGACGCCTTCGGCTACACCAACGCCGAGAGCGACCTGGCGGTCTATCGCGCGCAATACGGCCTGCCGGCCTGCACCACCGCCAACGGCTGCTTCCAGAAGCTCAACGAGAAGGGCATGCCCGGCCCCTACCCGGCGCAGAACACCGGCTGGGCCCAGGAGAGCGCGCTCGACCTCGACATGGTCAGCGCCATGTGCCCAAACTGCAAGATCATTCTCGTCGAGGCCAGCACCAATAGCGACAAGCACCTGGGCGCGGCGGTCGACACCGCCGTGGCCAAGGGCGCGCACGTGGTCAGCAACAGCTATGGCGGCTCCGAGGCCGGCACGACCAAGGCGGAAAAGAGCTATCACCACGCCGGCGTGGCGATCACCGCCAGCACCGGCGACAGCGGCTACGGCGCGCAGTTTCCGGCCACCTCGCCGCACGTGACCGCCGTCGGCGGCACCACCCTGACCAGGATCAAGACCGGCCGCATGTGGTTCGAGGCGGCGTGGTCGGGTTCGGGCAGCGGCTGCAGCGCCGTCTACGCCAAGCCGAGCTGGCAGAAAGACACCGGCTGCGCCAAGCGGATGGAGGCCGACGTCTCCGCCGACGCCAACCCGGCGACCGGCGTGGCGGTCTATGGCCCGACCGGGCCGACCGGCTCCGGCTGGCTGGTGTTCGGCGGCACCAGCGTCGCCGCCCCGCTGGTCGGCGGCATCTACGGCAACAACGGCGGCTCGGTCACCTACGGCTCGAACCCGTACGCCAACGTCAGCGCCCTCAACGACGTGACGGTCGGCAGCAACGGCTCGTGCCCGGGCCAACCGGCCTACTTCTGCAACGCCGAAGTCGGCTACGATGGCCCAACTGGTCTCGGCACGCCGATCGGCACGACGGCGTTCTAGAGCACGATGCGTTCAGACGGAATCGTCTGACCGTTGAATCGTGCTCTATCTTGTCACACCGTTGAGCGTGTTCCGGAGCGCCAAGTCGGTTCCATGTAAACGGAACACGCTCTAGGTCGAGGCGAAACTCTCGGCGCGGGGGCGGCGCGGCTCCCGCGCCGACTTCGCGTCCCTCCGTCAAAGGCTCGCTCGCGCACGGAGGTGAATTCGTACAAGCGAGCCTGAACATGAGCATTCGTACAAGCGAGCCTGAACATGAGCGGCGCCCGGCGCGCGGTCGGATGCCGTGCATAGCCGGCGAGTTCAAACGGCGAGCGGTCGTCGCGGTCGCGCCATCCCTGAGCAGCCCTCTCACGATTTCCTGCCTGGGCGCGCCGGCGCTCGGTTCACTCCCCGAAGTCGCTGGCGTCGTGGCGTTCGCGCATCTCGGTGGTGGGATCTCCGGTGAGGCGGTTGACGCGGCGGCCGCGCCGCGCGGCCGGGCGCTCGGCGATCTCGCCGGTCCAGCGTTGCACGTTGCGATAGCTGGCGACGTCGAGGAACTCGCCGGCGCCATAGACCAGGCCCTTGGCGAGGCCGCCGTACCACGGCCAGACCGCCATGTCGGCGATGGTATAGGCGTCCCCCGCGAGGAACGGCGCCTCGGCCAGCCGGCGGTCGAGCACGTCGAGCTGGCGCTTCACCTCCATGGCGAAACGGTCGATGGCATATTCGATCCGCATCGGCGCATAGGCGTAGAAGTGCCCGAAGCCGCCGCCGAGGTAGGGCGTCGCGCCGACCTGCCAGAATAGCCAGGACAGGCATTCGGCCCGCGCCGGCTGCTCTCTCGGCAGAAAGGCGCCGAACTTCTCGGCCAGGTGCAGCAGGATGGCGCCCGACTCGAAAACGCGGATAGGCTCGGGGCCGGATCGATCGACGAGCGCCGGAATCTTGGAGTTGGGATTGGCGGCGACGAAACCGGAGCCGAACTGATCGCCCTCGCCGATGTTGATCAGCCAGGCGTCGTACTCGGCGCCCGAGTGGCCGGCCGCGAGCAGCTCCTCCAGCATGATCGTCACCTTCACCCCGTTCGGCGTGCCCAGCGAATAGAGCTGCAGCGGATGGCGGCCGACCGGCAGCGGCTTGTCGTGCGTCGCCCCGGCGATCGGCCGGTTGATGTTGGCGAAGCGGCCGCCGCTCTCCTTGTTCCAGGTCCATACCTTGGGCGGCACATAGTCGGCCGGCTGGTTCGGCGGCGGCGAATCGGCGGCGTCGGTCATCAGGTACTCTCGGAAGCTGGAGGGTCGGGCGGGCGCCAGTGCGCCGATCGACTGGCGGGCGCAAGCCGGCCCGGCTGGGGCGGCGCAAGAGCGCGGCGCGGCGGGGGGGCGGCTTCGAAAACGGCGCTCGACGCTGTAAGGCGTCCATCGACCCCTTCCCCGACCCGCGACCTGCCGTGACCTCGCCATCCGACACCCGCCCGGGCGCCGTCTCCATCCGCCGGGCGCTGCTCTCCGCCTCGGACAAGCGCGGCTTGGTCGAAGCCGCCGGCGTCCTGGCGAGCCTGGGCGTCGAGCTGATTTCGACCGGCGGCACGCGCGCGGCGATCGCCGCGGCGGGGTTGGCGGTGCGCGATGTCGCCGAGCTGACCGGCTACCCCGAGATGATGGACGGGCGGGTCAAGACCTTGCACCCGGCGGTGCATGGCGGCCTGCTGGCGCGACGCGACGATGCGGCGCACCGCGCGGCGCTCGACGAGCACGGCATCGGCGGCATCGATCTGCTCTACGTCACCCTCTACCCGTTCGAGGCGACCGTGGCCTCCGGGGCCGACTTCGCCGCCTGCGTCGAGCAGATCGACATCGGCGGGCCGGCGATGATCCGCTCGGCCGCCAAGAACCACGCCCATGTCGCCGCGTGCACGCGGCTCGAGGATCTCGAGCGGCTGATCGCCGAGCTGCGCGAGCATGGCGCCGTCTCGGCCGAGACGCGGCAAGGCCTGGCGGCGCGCGCCTTCGCGCGGACGGCGGCCTATGACGCGGCGATCGCCGAGTGGTTCGCCCGGCGCGCCGGCGGCGGCGAGAGCAAAACCGTGATTGGCCGCTTGAGCCAGACCCTGCGCTATGGCGAGAACCCGCACCAGAGCGCCGCCCTGTACGCCACCGGCGAGAGCGGCCCGAGCGTGGTCGCGGCGCGGCAAATCCAGGGAAAGCCCCTCGGCTACAACAACATCGCCGACGCCGACGCGGCGCTGGAGCTGGTCGCCGAATTCGATCCCCGGCGGCGGGCCGCCGTGGTCATCGTCAAGCACGCCAATCCGTGCGGCGTCGCCCTGGCCGACGATCTGGAGACCGCCTACCGCCGGGCGCTGGAGTGCGATCCGGTGTCCGCCTATGGCGGAATTGTCGCGGTCAACCGGCCGCTGGACGCGGCGGCGGCGGCGCGGATCGTCACCCTTTTCACCGAGGTGGTGGTCGCCCCCGACGCCGACGAAGCGGCGCTCGCCCTGTTCGCCAAGCGCAAGAATCTGCGCCTGCTGCTCACCGGATCGATGCCCGACCCGGCGGCGGCGGGCGAGACTTTCCGCTCGGTGCGCGGCGGCTTCCTCGTCCAGGCGCGCGACACCGCGCGGCTGGGCGCCGGCGACCTCGAGATCGTCACCCAGCGGGCGCCCACCGAGACGGAGATCGCCGACATGCTGTTCGCCTTCACCATCGCCAAGCACGTCAAGTCGAACGCCATTGTCTTCGCCAAGGACGGCCGCACCGCCGGGATCGGCGCCGGCCAGATGAACCGGCGGGACTCGGCGCGGATCGCCGCCTTGCGGGCGTTGGAGTTGGCCCACCTCGCCGGCCAGGCGCACTCGTTCGCCGAACGCTCGGCCTGCGCTTCGGACGCCTTCTTCCCGTTCGCCGACGGCCTGATCCAGGCGGCCGAGGCCGGCGCGACGGCGGTGATCCAGCCCGGCGGCTCGATCCGCGACGACGAAGTGGTCGCCGCCGCCGACGCCGCCGGCATCGCCATGGCCTTCACCGGCGTGCGTGCGTTTCGGCATTGACCGGAGATGCGCGGTTTGTGACGGCGCCGCCACACACCGCCTGAAAGGCGACGAGGGCGCGAAGGCGGCGGGTTGACGCAAGGTCGCCCTGGCGTAGCGTCCTCGCGTCGTGATCGCGCGGCATGTCGGGGAGCTCAGGACCATGTCGATGACCGCGTCTGTCCGCGCGCGCGCCGCTCTGGCCGCCGGCGTCGCCACCGCGGCGCTGGCCGCCCCCGCCGCGTTCGCGCAATCGGCCGGGCCGCCGATCCCGGCCAATGGCTCCACGACGCCGAGCACGACCTTGGGCGAGGTGATCGTCACGGCGCAGAAGCGCGAGCAGCGGCTCCAGGACGTGCCGGTGGCGGTGACGGTGCTGAACGCCCAGCAGCTGCAGCAGGCCGGCGTGCGCAGCGTCAAGGACATGACCCTGCTGACTCCGGGACTCACCGGCGCCACCAACGGCAATGAGTTCGACCACCACCTTCCGCATCCGCGGCATCGGCACCGTGGCCGACAACCCGGGCTTGGAGGACGCGGTCGGGGTCTACATCGACGGCGTCTACCGTCCGCGCAACGGCGTCGGCTTCAACAATCTCGGCGAGCTCTCGGACGTCGAAATTCTCAAAGGGCCGCAAGGCACGCTGTTCGGCAAGAACACCGTCGCCGGCGTCATCCAGGTGACCACCGCCCGGCCATCGTTCACCTTCGGCGGCGACGCGCAGATCACCGCGCAGAACTACAACGGCTGGTCCGGTTCGGCCTCGGTGACCGGTCCGATCGTCGGCGACGTGCTCGCCGGCCGGCTGTTCTTCGCCGACAGCCAGCGCGACGGCTACGCGCCGGTCATTTCGTTCGCCGGAACGCCGCTGCCGAACCAATACGATGAGCACGTCTATACCTTTCGCGGCCAGCTGCTCTACCAGCCGAACAACGACTTCAACGTCAACCTGATCGCCGACTACACCGGCCGCAACGATCACTGCTGCGCGGCGCTCGGCTTCCAGACCGGCTTGCCGGCGACCCTGCAAAACACCTTTTTCCCCGGCACGATCATCGATCCGGTGACGCGCACCAACCTGACCGCGGTGCTCAACCAGAGCGACACCGAGCGCGTCCGCGACGGCGGCGTCTCGGCCGAGGCGCGCTGGACGACGCCGTGGCTGAACAACGCCAAGCTGGTGTCGATCACCGCCTGGCGCGACTGGCGCGACCGCACGGATGGCGATTCCGATTACACCGGCGCCGACTTGGTGCGCGCCAACGGCGGCAGCCAGCAGTTCGAGCAGTTCTCGCAGGAGCTGCGCTACAGCGGCGACGCCGGGCGGCTAAGCTGGCTGGTCGGCGCCTTCTACAGCCACGAAAATCTCGACGTGATCGCGCCGCTGCAGTGGGGGACCGATCTTGGCAACTATCTGAACATTCTCACCGCCTCGCCGCAGTGCCCGGCGGGGCTGCTGGTGTGTTTCGGCCTCGTGCCCAGTCAGGCCTTTCCCGCCGGCCAAGGCACCCTCGATACCTATCACCAGCACGAGCACAGCATCGCCCTGTTCACTCAGGACGATTTCCGCATCACCGACAAGCTGACCTTCACCGGCGGGGTGCGGTTCACCTCGGAGCACAAGTCGCTCGATACGCTCTACAACATCACCGACACGAGCGGCACCTGCGCCTTCTTCGAGAGCATCCTCGGGGCGGCGACGCCGAAGATCCTGTGCCTGGCCAATCCGGCGTTCCGCGGCCTCGCCACCCAGCAGGCGTTCACCGAGAACGTCGTCACCGGCACGGCCAAGCTGACCTACCGCTTCAGCGACACGGCCATGGCCTACGCCGCCTATTCGCGCGGCAATCTGGTCGGCGGGTTCAACCTTGCCGAGGTCACCACCAACAACAACACCTCGAACACGCCGGAAACCAACACCTTCTTTCCGGCCGAGAACGTCAATTCATTCGAGGTCGGAACCAAGATGCAATGGTTCGGCCGTCGCCTGCTGACCACGGCGGAGCTGTTCTACCAGCGCTACTACAACTTCCAGCTGAACGCCTATACCGGCACCGAATTCATCGAGCAGACGATCCCCGACGCGCGCACCGCCGGGGTCGAGGCGGACGCCTATTTGCGCGCCAGCCGCGACATCACCCTGAACGCCGGGGTGACCTATGCCGACACCGTCTATCCCAACAGCGCCGCCAACCAGGCGGCGCTCGGCAACAACACACCCGGCTCGCCGCTCTATCAGGCGACCGACCTCTTCCGCCTGCCCGGCTCGCACCTCTCCTTCGCGCCGGCGTGGTCGCTGGTCGGCGGCGCGACCTTCAGCCACGAGGTGCTGAACGGACTGCGCTTCACGGCGACGGCGGATGTCAAATACCAGTCGCCCTACAACACCGGATCCGACCACGATCCGGTGAAGACCCAGCCTGGCTATGCCCTGGTCGATGGCCGCATCGGCATCGGCTCGGCGAGCGGCTCGTGGGTGGCGGAGGTGTGGGCGACCAACCTGTTCAACCAGCGCTACAGCCAGGCGGCGTTCGACGGCGTGGTGCAGACCTTCTCGAAGCCGCAGCCGTCGTCCGACCCGGCGCTTAACAACTATGACTACTTCCCCGGCCAGCCGCGCTTCTGGGGCGTGACGGTGCGGGTGAAATATTAAACGCCGCCGGTCGATCCCGGCTCTCCTCGCGAGGTCGCGGCTTCATGGCCGCTGCTTCTTCGGCAGGGCGGCAACGTCGGCGGGCGAGAGGGGGGCAACGGCGGTGACGGGGCAGCGCTGGCGACCCGTGGGCGTCTTGATGAAGAGGTCGGCCGGCGCCGGCTGATCGGCGCAGATCCACGCCGAGGGGTTGGAGCCCAGGGCGATGGTCTGGACGAAGGCGATGCCGACGCAGGGTGCGAACAGCTTGAGCCGATAGACGTCCGAGACGCCGACGCGGATGTTCACTGTCTGATCGTCGACAGCGACGAAGTTGTTCACGTTCCGGCCGTAGAAGCACTTGGGCGGCGTTCTTGCGCCAGCGGCGGCGTGCGAGGCGCAGACCAAGGCGAAGAGACTCGCCAGGCATGCGCCATTGAGCGGTTTCATGGGTTCCCTCCCTGCTGACCCGCTCCCATGCTGCCCTTCGAGCGGCTGGGCCGCAACCAGCTCACGCCGCCCTGCCGGCCAGCCGCGCGGCCAGGGCGGCGGCGTCGGCTGGGGCGCGAACCTTGGCGTCGTTGTCGAAGAAGACGAAGACATCACGACCATCTCGCTCGTTTTTGCGTCGGCTCGCAAATGCGGATCGCGTCGGCCGGCTCTCCGCCCGGCGCCCATTCCTCGATCCGCGCCGCCCAGCGCGTCAGCGCCGCGGCCTCGTAGCCGCTGGCGTAAAGCTCTTCGGAGCCGTGCAGACGGACGTAGACGAAGTCGGCGGTCACATCCATCAGCAACGGCCAGTCGACGGCGTCGGCGACCACCAGGGAGACCTGGTGGCGTCGCAGCAAGGCGACGAACGCCGGAGAGCGGAAGCTGTCGTGGCGGATCTCGATCGCGTGTCGCAGCGGCCGCTCGCCGTCCATCGTCAAGAAAGCGCGCCCGGCGAGGCGTTCGTCATGGCGCCGGGCGAGCGCGAGAGCCGCGGTCGTGTCTCGGGGCAGGGCGGCGAGAAATTCGTCGAGCCGCTCTGGTTGAAAGCGGAAGGTCGGTGGGAACTGCCAGAGGATGGGTCCGAGCTTGGAGCCGAGCGCCAGGGGCCCGGAGGCAAAGAAGTTGGCGAGCGGGATCTCCGGCCTCGTCGCCTTGAGGAAGTGGGTGATAAAGCGTGGGCCCTTGAGCGCGAAGACGAAATCGTCCGGTGTGTCGCCTCGCCATCGCGCGAAGCTTTCCGGCCGCTGCAGGCCGTAGAAGGTCCCGTTGATCTCGACCGCATCGAAGCGCCGGGCGGCGAAGGTCAGTTCGGCGCGCCGCGGCAGGCCCTTGGGATAGAACCGTCCGCGCCAGCCGGCATAGGTCCAGCCGGAGATGCCGATCCTCACCCGTCCCTTGGCCATGGATCTCGGTAACGTGCGAGCCGCGCGTCGAGCCTGCAACGGAAAACCAGACGGAAGGGGGATCGGCGCCGACGCGCGAGGAACGCTCTGGCGCGCGGCTTGACCCTGGCGGGCGAGACAGCGCATAGGCTTGGCGCGATCGGCCTGAAGCCGGTTCGCGCCCTCGCCGTCACGACCCCGGCTCCCTCCGCGAGCAGTCGGAAGAGGCCGGTGAAGGACCCCCGTCCGCGTGATCGCGCACGGGGGCTTTTTGCGTTCGTTAAGTCCACAAGGCGGCTTGAAGTCGGTGCGATGTTCGATTCCCTGAGCGAACGGCTCTCCGGCGTCTTCGACCGGCTGTCCGGGCGCGGCGTGCTGGGCGAGAAGGACATCGACGCGGCCCTGCGCGAGGTGCGTCTCGCCCTGCTCGAGGCCGACGTGGCGCTGCCGGTGGTGCGCGACTTCGTCGCCAAGGCGCGCGAGGAGGCGCTCGGCGAGGCGGTGATCCGCTCGGTCAAGCCGGCCGACCAGGTGATCAAGATCGTCCACGACGGCCTCGTCGACATGCTCGGCGGCGAAGGCGGGGCCGAGCCGCTGCGTCTGGCGCTCAACCCGCCGACGGTGATCCTGGTGGCCGGCCTGCAGGGCTCGGGCAAGACGACGATGACGGCCAAGATCGCCCTGCGCCTCGCCAAGCTGGAGCGCCGGCGGGTGATGGTCGCCTCGCTCGACGTGCGCCGGCCGGCGGCGATGGAGCAGTTGGCGATTCTCGCCAAGGAGGCGGGCGTCGACTCCCTGCCGATTCTGGCCGGTCAGGCGCCGGCGGACATCGCCCGGCGGGCGCTCTCGGCCGCCAAGCTCGGTGGGTTCGACGTGCTGATCCTCGACACCGCCGGCCGCACCACACTCGACGAGGCGATGATGAGCGAGGCGGCCGAGATCGCCCGCATCGCCCAGCCGAGCGAAACCCTCCTGGTCGCCGACAGCCTCACCGGTCAGGACGCGGTACGCACCGCCAAGGCCTTCCACCAGCGTCTGCCGCTGACCGGCCTGGTGCTGACCAGGGCCGACGGCGACTCGCGCGGCGGCGCGGCGCTCTCCATGCGGGCGGTCACCGGCCTGCCGATCAAGTTCCTCGGCGCTGGCGAGAAGATCGACGCCCTGGACGTGTTCGACGCCCAGCGGGTCGCCGGCCGCATCCTCGGGCGCGGCGATGTCGTCGCCCTGGTGGAGCGGGCGGCGGCGGAGCTGGACGAGGCCAAGGCGCGGACCATGGCCGAGAAGCTGGCCAAGGGCCGGTTCGACTTGAACGACATGGCCGAGCAGCTGGCGCAGATGGAAAGGCTCGGCGGCATGCAGGGGCTGATGGGCATGCTGCCGGGCGTGCAGAAGATGAAGAAGCAGATCGCCGAGTCCGGCGTCACCGATGCCGCCTTTCGTCGCCAGCGGGCGATCATCGGCTCGATGACCAGGGCCGAGCGCAAGAAGCCGGACATCCTGCAGGCTTCGCGCAAGCGGCGGATCGCCGCCGGCGCCGGGGTCGAGGTGGCCGAGCTCAACCGCCTCTTAAAGCAGCACCGCCAGATGCAGGACGCCTTCAAGATGATGGCCAAGGGCGGCGGCAAGGGCTTCGCCCGGCTCGGCGCGATGATGGGCGGCATGGGCGGCCTGGCGGGCATGCCCGGCGGCGCGCCGCCGCCGGGCGGGCTCGACCGACTGAAATCCCTGGGCGGCGGTCCGCTGCCTTCGTCCGCCGGCGGACCCGCGCCGCCCTCTCTCCCGGGTCTCGGCGGCGGCCTGCCGCCGGGATTCAATCCGTTCCGCAAAACCTGAAGGCAAAGAAAGCCAAGACACCCATGCTCAAAATTCGTCTCGCCCGCGGGGGGGCCAAGAAGCGGCCCTATTATTCGATCGTCGTCGCCGACTCGCGCGCGCCGCGCGACGGCCGCTTCATCGAGAAGGTCGGCGCCTACAATCCCCTGCTCAACAAGGATGACCCGGGCCGGGTTACCTTGAAGGGGGAAAAGATCGCCGGCTGGCTGGCCAAGGGCGCCCAGCCGAGCGATCGGGTGGCGCGATTCCTGGCGGGCCAAGGTCTTGTAAAATGGCAAGCCGGCCAGAACGCCAAGAAGGGCGAGCCGCACGCGAAGGCCAAACAGCGCGCCGAGGAACGCGCCGAGCGCGAGGCGGCGCTGGCGGAGGCGCGCCGTCAGGCGGAGGCCGAAGCGGCCGAGGCGGCGGCGACGGCGGCGGCCGAGCCGGAAGTCGCGGCCGAGCAGCCGGCGGCCGAGGAAGCGCCGGCCGGCGACACGGCCGAAGCCGCGCCCGAACCCCAAGCCGAGAGCCTCGCCACCCCGCCGGTCGGCGCGGAGGCGTCGGCGGAGGGATAGGGCGCCAGCGATGGCCGCGCCGCGCCTAGCGAGCCCCGTTCACATCCTCCCCCGCCGGCGCGGGGGAGGATCTGTTCGACCGGCGGGCTCCTCGATCTCCCCGCGTGCAACGGGGGGAGTAGCCCCGAAGCGAGCGAGGGGGGCCGGCAGGGCGCGACTTTCCCGCCGCGCATGACCGCCGCGCCCCCACATCCACGCCTGATCCTCGTGGCCCAGGCGGCGGGGGCGTTCGGGGTGAGGGGGGAGGTGAGGCTGACGGCCTTCACAGAGGCGCCGGCCAATCTGCTGCGTTATGGCCCGCTGCTCGACGCGGCGGGCGCGCCGCGGCTGACGCTGACCGGCGGCCGGGCGGTCAAAGGCGCGCTGGTGGGCCGGGCGCTGGAGATCGCCGATCGCGAGGCGGCCGAGGCGATGCGTGGGCTCAAGCTCTATGTGCCGCGCGACGCCCTGCCGGCGACGAGCGGCGAGGACGAGGTCTATCTCGACGACCTGATCGGCGCGGCGGCGATCTCGCCGGCCGGCGAGCCGCTCGGCCGGATCCGCTCGGTCGCCGACTTCGGCGCCGGCGACCTGCTGGAGATCGAGCCGGAGGACGGCGCGAGCTGGTGGGTCCCGTTCACCCGCGATGCCGTGCCGGAGTTGCGCCTCGACGAGCGACGGGTGGTCGTGGTCAGACCCGCCGAGGCGTGATGCTCGAGAGATGACCGGCGCTTGCCTTCCGCGTTAGACGGGGATCATGGACAGACTGATCGAAGGCTATCGCCGGTTCCGCGCCGAGACCTGGCCGGCGCAGCGGGCGCGCTACGAGGCGCTGGCCGCTGGGCAGAGCCCGGAGACGCTGGTGCTGTCCTGCTCCGACTCGCGGGTCGATCCGCAGACGGTGTTCGGCGCGGCGCCCGGCGAGATCTTCGTGGTGCGCAACATCGCCGGCCTCGCGCCGCCCTACCAGCCGGACGCCGCCTATCACGGCACCAGCGCCGCGCTGGAGTTCGGCGTGCGGGTGCTGCAGGTGAAGAGGATCGTCGTGCTGGGCCACGTCGCCTGTGGCGGGGTGCGGGCGCTGGTGGAGGGAGCGCCGCCCGAGGCGCGCGATTTCGTCGCGCCGTGGATGGAGATGGCCCGGCCGGTGCTGGCCGGCGAGAGCCCGCCTTATGGTCCCGAGGTGCTCGACCGCTGCGAGATCGGCGTCGTGCGCCTGACGCTGACGCACCTGATGGGCTTCCCCTGGATCGCCGAGCGGGTGGCCGACGGGCGGCTGGCGCTGCATGGCTGCCGCTTCGCCGTCGCCACCGGCATCCTCGAGCGCATCGACGCGGCGGGCGCGGCCCCGGTGGACTGACGAGCTGCGCGGGCGATGAGCGAGATCCTGCGCGCCAACGGTCTCCGCTTCGCCGCCGACGTGGCCGGCGCGGGCGACAGCGTGGCGTTGTTGCTGCATGGCTTTCCGGAGAGCCGGTTCTCCTGGCGCCATCAGCTGCCGCTGCTCGCGGAGCTCGGCTGGCGGACCATCGCCCCGGATTTGCGCGGCTACGGCGACAGCGACCGGCCGGAGGGCAAGGCCGCCTACCGCATGCAGCGCCTGGTCGAGGATGTCGCGGGGCTCTTCGAGGCGGCGGGGGCGCGGCGGCGGCTGCTGGTCGGCCACGACTGGGGGGCGATGATCGCCTGGGTGTTCGCCATGGAGCGCCGCCTGCCGCTCGACGGTCTCGTCATCATGAACGTGCCGCATCCGGCGGTGTTCGCCCGGGTGATGCGCACCTCGTGGCGCCAGCGGCTGCGCTCCTGGTATGTCGGCTTTTTCCAGCTGCCATGGCTGCCGGAGGCGGCCATGACCGCCTTCCACGGCCGAGCTGTCGCCAAAGCCTTCACCGGCATGGCGTTGGACAAGTCGCGCTTCCCGGCGGAGGTCACCGACATCTTCCGCCGCAACGCCGCCCAGCCGGGAGCGATGAGGGCGATGATCAACTATTATCGCGCCAACATCGGCCTGCTCGGCCACTACGCGGGCGCGGCGCCTGTCATCGAGGCGCCGACCCTGATGGTCTGGGGCGAGGACGACGCGGCCATCGGCCTGGAGAACACCGAAGGGTACGAGCCCTTCGTGCGCGACTTGACCCTGCGCCGCCTGCCCGGCGTGTCGCACTGGGTTCAGCAGGAGGCTCCCGAGGCGGTGAACGCGGCGGTGGCCGACTGGCTGACCGCGCGCGGTCTCGCGCGCTCCGTTCCCATCGCCGCCCTCACCCCCTAAGGACCGGGCCATGAGGACAGGGTTGGACGCGCACGGGCAGCCGCTCGACCCGAGGAAGGCGCGCCTGCGGTTCGCCGGCCTCGCCGTCGGCTCGATGGGCGTGGTGTTCGGCGACATCGGCACCAGCCCGCTCTACGGTTTTCAAGGCGCGATCACGGCGGCGGCGCACGGCGCGGTCGGCCGCGAGGAGGTGTTCGGCCTCACCTCCCTGATCGTCTGGGCGCTGCTGATCGTGGTGACGATCAAATACGTCATGTTCATCATGCGCGCCGACAACCACGGCGAGGGCGGCATCCTGTCGCTGATGGCCCTGGCGCAGGGGGCGCTCGGCCGGCGGACGGCGGTCGTGCTGGCGCTGGGTGTGGTCGGCGCGGCGCTGTTCTATGGCGATGCGATCATCACCCCGGCGATCTCCGTGCTGTCGGCGATCGAGGGGCTGCAGACCGTCCCCAGCCTCGCCCACGCGATCACGCCGTCGGTGGAGATCGGCGCCGCGCTGGTGCTGCTGGTCGGGCTGTTCATGGCGCAATCGCGCGGCACCGCCAGCGTCGCCGCCTGGTTCGGACCGATCTGTCTTCTGTGGTTCGTCGCGATCGCCGCCCTCGGCCTGCTGCACATCCCCGAGGCCCCCGAAATTCTGCTGGCCTTCCTGCCGACCTACGGCCTTTCCTTCCTGGCGCATCACGGCCTGATCGGCGCGCTGGTGCTGGGGGCGGTGTCGCTGACCATCACCGGCGCCGAGGCGCTCTACGCCGACATGGGCCACTTCGGCGCCGCGCCGATCCGCGCCGCGTGGCTGGCGGCCGTCTTCCCAGCCCTGCTGCTCTGCTACCTCGGTCAGGGGGCCTTCGCCCTGCACTGGCTCGCCGATCCGGCCAATCACGCGGCCAAGATCGCCGAGCAGAACTGGTTTTTCCTGATGGCGCCGGAGTTCCTGCGCATTCCGCTCGTGATTCTCGCCGCCATCGCCACCATCATCGCCAGCCAGGCGGTGATCAGCGGCGCCTATTCGATGACGCACGCGGCGATGCAGATGGGCATCTTCCCGCGCCTGAACCTGCGACGCACCTCGGCGACCGAGGCCGGCCAGATCTACATGCCGACCGTCAATCTGCTGCTGATGATCGGGGTGATCCTGCTGGTCGGCATTTTCAAGAACTCCGCCGCGCTGCAGGACGCCTACGGCCTGGCGGTGACCGGCACCATGTCGGTGACGACCGCCTTGACCGCGATCGTCGTGCGGCGGCTGTGGCGCTGGCCGCTGTGGCGCACGGCCCTCGTGGTCCTGCCGCTGCTGGCGGTGGACCTGAGCTTCTACGGCGCCAACATGCTGAAGCTGCTGACCGGCGGCTGGGTGCCGCTCGCCATCGCCTCGGGCGTCATCATGGTGATCGCCACCTGGATCCGCGGCAGCGATATCATCAGCGCCAAGGCGCGCAAGGACCGCATACCGCTGGCCGACTTCCTCGCCTCCCTGGCGCGCCGGCCGCGGCCGACGGTGCCGGGCATGGGCGTCTTCCTCACTCCCTCGCCGGACCTGACGCCGAGCGCCCTGTTGCACAACCTCAAGCACAATGGGGTGCTGCATAAGACCAACGTCATGGTGACGGTGAACACCGCCCAGACGCCGCGGGTGGCGGACAGCGAGCGCGCCACCTGCCACAAGATCGCCGAGGGCTTTTTCGGCGTGCGGCTGACGTTCGGCTACATGGAGACGCCGCGGGTGCCGGAAGCGTTGAAGGCGGTGAACCTCGCCGGATGCAGCTTCGAGGCGATCGACACCTCATACTTTCTCGGCCGGCGGACCATCGTGCCCAGCCACGATCGCGGCCTCGGACGGCTGCGCGATCGCCTGTTCGTCATGCTGGCGCGCAACTCGGCCGACCCCAGCGAGGTGTTCGCCATTCCGCCCGGCCAGGTGGTCGAGATGGGCGTGCAGGTGGCGGTGTAGCGGGGCGTTCGGCGGAAGTCGAAAACCCGGCTTTACATCCACCCGCCGCCGCGCCAAGGAAATGGCGAGCGAATTTCAAAGCGGCCCGGCGCGAGGCCGCCGACAGGGAGCGTGTGAGACATGGCGGCGAAACTGGCGGGCGGCGGCGGCGGGCGGTTTGACCTCGGCCAGAACAGCGACATGAACGTCACGCCGTTCGTCGACGTGATGCTGGTGCTGCTGATCATCTTCATGGTGGTCGCGCCGATCGCCACGGTCTCGATCCGCCTCGACCTGCCGCCGGCCAAGGCGCCGCCGCCGACGGAGCACCAGAAGCCGCCGACCTTCATCTCCATTCAGAAGAGCGGCCAGATCTTTGTCTCGTTCGGAGCCAGCGACATCCGGCCAACCTCGATGGACCGGCTGGGGGCCGACGTGGCCTCTTCGCTCGGCGTCGCCGATCCGACCAACCAGCAGGTGTTCATCCGCGCCGACCGCGGCGTGCGCTATCGCCAGTTCATGGACGTGATCAACCAGCTGCAGCTGGACGGCTACTTCAAGGTCGGGCTGATCGCCGAGAACCTCGCGCCGGCCTAAGCCTGGCGGCGAGGCTAAGGGGGAGCGCGCGGCCGGCGGTCTGACCCCGTTCAGGTCGTATCGCGGAGCGACAGCGCCGCCATGAGCTCCGAACGGCTGCTCGCCTTCACCGATGGGGTGATCGCGGTGATCATCACCATCATGGTGTTGGAGATGAAGCCGCCGGCGAGAGCCGACATCGCCTCGCTGACGCGTCTGTGGCCGGTATTTCTCGCCTATGTGATCAGCTTCACCTACGTGGCGATCTACTGGAACAACCACCACCATTTCTTCAAGCTGGCGCCGGAGGTGGACGGGGCGGTGATGTGGGCCAACCTCCTCCTGCTGTTCTGGCTGTCTCTCATTCCCTTCACCACCGCCTGGATGGGCGCCCACCCGTTCGCGGCCTGGCCGACGGCGATCTATGGCGCGAGCCTGCTGGCCAGCGCCCTGGCCTTTCTGGCGATGCAGACGGCGATTATCCGCCTGCAAGGGCCAGGCTCGCGCCTGAAGGCGGCGATCGGCGGCGATTTCAAGGGCAAGTCCTCGCCGGTCTTCTACGCCGCCGGCATGGTGCTCGCCTTCGTCGCGCCGGCGCTCGCCTATCTGCTCTACGCCGCGGTCGCGGTGATGTGGCTGATCCCGGACCGGCGAGTTGCCGAGGTGGTGCGGAGCGGCTAGAGAGCTCCCGACGAGAGAGGAAACGACCATGAACGATGTCGCCGCCATCCGCCGACCCGCCGCATCGGCCTTCGGCTTCGATCCGACCGACGAGCTCAACGATCTGCGGATGAGCGAGGCGGCCCTGCCGCTCCTGGAGCACGTCAAGCGGTTCATTCGCGAGACCGTCGAGCCGATGAGCGCGGAATATGACCGCCTCGGAGAGAGCCGCGCCGATCGCTGGAGCTACGCCCCCGGCCAACTGGAGGCGCTCGACAAGGCCAAGGACAAGGCCAAGGCCGAGGGACTGTGGAACTTCTTCCTGCCCGACGCCGAGACCGGCGAGGGCCTCAAGAACCTCGACTACGCCTACATCGCCGCCGAACTCGGCAAGAACCGGCTCGCCTCCGAGACGATGAACTGCTCGGCCCCCGACACCGGCAACATGGAGGTGCTGGAGCGGGTCGGCACGCCGGAGCAGAAGGAGCGGTGGCTAAAGCCTCTGCTGGCCGGCGAGATCCGCTCCGCCTACGCCATGACCGAGCCGGACCGCGCCTCCTCCGACGCCAAGAACGTCGGCATGAGCGCCAGGCGCGAGGGCGACGAGTGGGTGATCGACGGCGAGAAGTTCTACATTTCCGGCGCCGGCGATCCGCGCTGCAAGATCATGATCTGCATGGTCAAGACCAATCCCGAGGCGCCGGCCTCGACGCAGCAGTCGCAGATCCTGGTGCCCCTGCCGTGGCCGGGCGTGGAGATTCTGGGGCCCATGTGCGTCTTCGGCGAGGACGACGCGCCGCATGGCCACATGCACATCCGCTTCACCAATGTGCGCGTGCCGTACGACAATGTCCTGCTCGGCGAGGGCCGCGGCTTCGAGATTTCGCAGATGCGCCTCGGGCCCGGGCGAATCCACCACTGCATGCGCTCGATCGGCGCGGCGGAGAGGGCGCTCGATCTGATGGTGCGGCGGGGCCTCTCGCGCGAGGCGTTCGGCAAGCCGCTCGCCATGCTGGGCGGCAATCTCGAGATCATCTCGCGCGCGCGCATCGAGATCGAAGCGATGCGCCTGATGGTGCTGAAGGCGGCCAAGGCGATGGACGTGATGGGCAATCGCGCCGCCCGCGTCTGGGTGCACATGGTCAAGGCCATGGTGCCCGAGCGGGTGTGCCAGATCATCGACCAGGCGATCCAGATGCACGGCGCCACCGGCGTCTCGCAGTGGACGCCGCTCGCCCGCATGTACGCCAGCCAGCGCACCCTGAGGATCGCCGACGGGCCGGACGAGGTGCATCACATGGTGGTCGGGCGCAACGAGCTGCACACGCCGGACGCGGAGACCTCCGGGGTGGTGTGGCGGAGCTGAGGGGGGAAGCGGCCTTTGGAGAGCCGGCCTCCAGGCCGGCCTTTCAAGCGATATGATGCCGACCTGGAGGTCGGCGCTCCAGGCAACTCTCTACTCCGCCGCGACCATTGAGCTGTGGGCGTAGGTCTTCCACGTCGGCGCATAATCCGCGTCGGCCTGATTGCCCCAGCCCTTCCAGCCGCGCCGCTCGCCCCGGGCGAAGAGTTCAAGGCGCGGTCGGCGCGGCGAGATCCTCCACAGGCAGGGCGCGGATGTCATCGAGGGTCATGGTCTCGTAGCGCGAAAGACGCCGATGCTCGGGCGCCATCTTGCCGGTGCGGTTCTGAAAGCGCCATGGCCTGAGACCACGCCGCCGCCACGGAGCCACAATTGCTTGTGTTCCGCTTTTGTTCAAGGACGTACCGCTGCCTTCCAGGCGGCGTTGGCGGAGCCGGGTGGAATGCCGGCTCAAAGCCGGCGTTACGATTCGGAGCGCTGATGGTGTCGCTGGAACATGGGCGTCCCGCCGCCGTCCGCCGGGCCGAGGCGGCCCGGCTCCAAGAAGGGGCCGCTTCCGCTGGGCTGGAAGCCGCGGTGTGGTTCGGGCCCTATTTCTGCTTCTTGCGGCGTTCGTCGGCGGTGTCGGCGTCGTCGTCGGAGAGGCCGGCGACGTAGCCGAGCACGTCGACGGTGATCAGGGTGCGGTCGACCCCTTGGGAACCGGAGGTCGCGGCGGCCTGGGCGGCGGCGTTGGCGGCGGTGGTCGCGGCGCTGGCGCTGGTCTGAGCCGCGACATTGACCGGCGCGGCGGCGCCGAGCCCGCTGACCGAACCCTGGGCCGAGAAGCCGGTGGCGTTGGCGACCTGGAAGGCCGCGACGAAGATGCTGCCGGACGAACGCACCCCCGCGGCGCCGGCGTCCACCGTGCCGCGCGGCGCGATGAGGAAGACATCCGGCGGCGGGGCGGCGGGGTCGGGCTGGAAGGCGGCGATGCCGGCCCCGGACACTCCGGCGGCGGCGTTGACCTGGACGAAGCCGTTCTCGTCGATGCGCACCACGACCGGCGGGAAGTCGGCGGAGGAGCGCGGCCCCTGGCCGGCGTTCAAGTCGGCGTTGGACGACCACAGGGCGATGTCGCCGCCGCCCTCGGTGAACAGCCGGCTCTGGTTGAGCAGCAGACTGCCATCGGTGAAGCCGTCGATGTTGCCCCCCTCGAGGGCGAGGATGCCCTCGTAGCCGCTCGGGATCTGGCTGATCGCGGCGGTCTGCGGCGCGCCGGTTCCGACGCTCATCGCGGTGGCCGGCAGGCCCGAGAACAGATCGCCGCCGGAATAGACCCGGCGGGCCGCCTGATCGGCGGTGGCCACCGTCGAGCCGGCGAGGATCTGGCCGCCAGGACCCAAGATGACGATATCGCCGCCCTGATCGGTCTGGATGGTGGAGAGCCGCAGGTCGAGGTTGCCGGTGAGCACCGGGGCGTTCGAGCCGTTGCCGCCGCCGGTCAGGCTGTTCTGGGTGTAACCCAAGGCCGCCGGGAACAAAGCGTTCACCGCCAGGTAGCCCCGCGAATACTTCAAGTAGGAGGCACTGCTTGGGATCGACGTCTGCACCAGCTCGTTGAAGTAGACGTCCTCGAGCAGGAAAGGCCGCTGCTGCAGTGTCGGCAGTGACTGGAAGGCGTCGTAGGCCTGCTGATAGGTGACATCGAGCGTGCCGTAGCGGGTGGTGAGCAGCCCGGCATAGTTGAGCTGCAACCATGGGATCAGCGGCATGCGGTCGCCGCTCGCCTGCGGCAGGGCCGCCAGGGCCTGGGCGAGGCTGACCTGGCCGCCGGCCTGCAGCGTCTGGGCCACCTGCACCAAGGCGTCGGGGCTCGCCGCGCCGCCGCTCAGCGCCTGGCTCTGCTGAAATTTGGCCAGGATGCTCGGCGCGATCGATTTCAGCCAGCCGATCAGGTCGAGCGCATAGATCTGGGCGTTGCGATCGACCGTGACGATACCGCTGGAACTGGTGGTCTGCTCGAACAGATAGTCAGGCGCCTGGGCGAAGTTGGCCGGGTCGAGATAGGCGGAGATCACCGCGGCGTAGTCCTGGCCCTTGGCGACGCCGAACTCGGTGAACAGGCTGGCGCCCTGGGCCGGCAGCCACGGGTTCCACAGATTGCCGACCGACTGGATGCCGCCGGCAAAGGTGAGCAGGCCCGGCGAGCCGGCGTTGTATTCGACGCCGTTTGTCACCGCGGAATTCAAGAACGGCCCGGCGTCTCGCCCCGCCTCGAGGAAGAACGAGCCTGGTCCGCCGATGACGAAACTGTTGCCCTGCAGGGCCGGCAGGAAGGGGCCGGTCGGTCCACTCGCGCCGACGACCCGCTCCAGCACCGTGGTTCCGACGATGTCGCGGCCGGCGGTGATCCGGGTAATGTCGGTGGAAGCGAGGTTCTGGCCGAAGAAAACCGCGTTCACCAGGTCCCGTCCGGCGGCGACCTGCGCCATCTTCGGCGAGGAGAAGATCAGGCCGATGATGTCGTCGCCGGCGAGAATCAGATTGGGGCTCGCGTCGCCGGCGTGGGTGGAGTTCTGGTTGTGCTCCAGCCGACGTTGCGCGTCGCTGGTGTTCGGCAGCACCGCCGGGAACACGAAGGCCTCGCCGCCGGCTTGGCCGGCGTTGGTGAAGGCGCCGGGAAGATTGCTGGGATCGGCGTCGAGCATGGCAATCGACAGGGGGGCGATGTCGCCGGCGGCGATCAGCCGCAGGGTTCCGGTCGGGCTCGGAACCATCAGCACATTGGTGGCCTGGACGCCGCCGGGCGCGGCGACCGTGGCGACCTGGAGATCGCCAGCCAAGGAATTGGCGGCGAAAGACCCTGGATAGACCGCCTCATAGAGATTGTTGGTGGCGGAGCCGTTGGTCGTGAGCAGGTCCGCCCCGACGTTCTCGACCTGGACCGGGCCGTTCGCCGTCAGCGAAACCGCGGAGGTCGGCGAATAGAACCCCTGGGCATTCAGATTGTCGGAGGAAGCCTCGAGCGAGGCGTTCGGCAGCTGCTGCACCCCGAGCGCGCCGATGCCCTGGATGAGGATCTGGCCGCGCGCGTCGATCGCCACCGTCGCGTCGGTCAGCCTGAGCCGCAGATCGTTGCCGAACGAGGCGCCGGTAAAGGAACTGGGCAGGGCCCCGGCGGTCAGGATTGAGCCGCCGGCGGTCAGGCGCGCCTCGCCGGACGCCACGTCGAGCCGCCCGCCAAGAATGTCGCCGCCGGCCGTGACATCGACGTTCCCGCCGGCGAGCGTCACCAGCGCCGCCCCGCCGGCGCCGCCGTTTGCGCCATCGGCGACCGATGCGGTGGTCAGGGCGCTGGTCGCCACGACCGAGAGGTCGGAAATGACGCCGCCGGCCCTGACCGAGACGTTCCCGCCGCCAAGCGTGCCGACGCCTTCCTGGAACAGCTGCGGATCGATGAGGGCGTTGACGATCGCGCCGATCGATCCGGTGCGCCAAGCCTGCGCCCCCGTGCCGATCCACGACCAGGCGGCCGCCGGGTTCAGGTTGACGCCAAAGCCGCCGAGCTCCGCTTCCAGGACCGTGTCGCGGCGCGACAGAATGTCTCCGCCAGCGCTCAGGCTCACGAAGCCGCCTCCGGTTTCGTAGGCTGGGTCGGCGATCAGGATGCCGGCGTAACCGCCCTTGGCGGATGCCTTGTAGCCGTAGCCGTAGCCACGCGGCGACTGCGTCGCGAGCTGGTCGCTGACGATCGCGTTCGCCGCCAAATCCACCGCATAGGTCTGGCCGTTGACGACGTCGAGCGCCGTGACATCGCCGAGCTGGGCCAAGTCACCGGCGGTGTAGACTGGCGCGCCGCCCAACTGCGTCTGGCCGGGCGCCGCCGGCACGAGCAGGCCGTCGCGCGCATCAAGCGCCATCGCCGGGCCGTTGCTGAGGTCGATCGTCCCCGAGGCGGCCAAGGCGACATCGCCCGCGCCGGTGCGCACCAGGGTCGGCGCGGTGGCATAGATCGGTCGGCCGTCGGGATCGCGCGGTGGCGGCGGAACCTTGTAGCCGCCGGACAGCTGGCCGAAGTTCATCGACACGAAGGCCATGAAATCGGCGGCCGTCTTCAGGCTGGTGGTGACTCCATCCTGGCCGACATTGGCGTTTTGCGGATTGGCCCCGAAGAACTGAGCCGCGAGGGCCTCCAAGCCCTTGCGCACGGCCGGCGGCGTCCGATCGAAGCCAATCTTGGTGTAGGCGCCGTCGCCGAGCCCAGTGGACTGCTCGAACGCGGCCAACCAGGCCTCGGGCGTGAGCAGCGAGACCGAGCTGTCGGGATTGATCAGGCGCATCATCAGGCTGTCGAGCAAGGTCGACGAGCCCTTGCTCGCCTGATAGCCGTAGACGTTCTGCCCCTCGACCGTCAGGCCGTGGTTCGAACCGGCGACCGTCGCCAGCGGATCGACGCTGGGCCGCCCGCCGGCCCCGGCGAGGTCGGCGCCGGCCACCAGCTGATACGACCATGAGCCGACCGCGCTCTGCCCCCCGGCGCCGTTGGACACGAGCGGAAAGAGCTGGGCGCTGCCGAGCGGATCGCCCGTCCCGACCGCCAGCGGATCGCCGGCGGCGTCGGGCGCGTTCGCCGCCGGGCTGTATGGCGCCGGCGAATCGACGACCGAGCCGCGGTCGATGTCGCCTGGAAAGACGATGGATACGAAGTTTCGCGTCGAGCCGGTCGGCGTCCAATCACCGATTCCGCCGCAATTGCCGAACTGGCTGCAGCCGGCGCTCGCCTGCGGCTGATAGAGCGCCGCGCCGCCCAGCACGTGATTGAGATAGTTGGGATCGGTCTGGTCGTGGAACTGGAAGAACCCGTCGGTGATGCTGCCCTTAAGGTCGAGATTGCCGCTCGCCCGCAAGGTGAGCACGCCCGGTTCACCGGTTACCGCGCCGCCGACCCGGTAGGTCAGGTTGGTGTAGTTGGAGAAGACGGCTTGTTCATCGCCCGGCAGCACGTAGTATTGCGTGGTGCTTCCGGGGACCAGAGCCATCAGGCCGGCGGCGACCGCCGCGGGAATATTCACCGTCCCGGCTCCGAGATTCCAGTTGGAGGCGAGGACAATATCGCCCGCGAAGTCCAGCTCCATTCCCGGACGGGCATGGAAGTTCGCCTGGGCGGCGAGGCCGCCGAGATTGCCGTAGGAGCTGGCGATATTGAAGTCTTGGACGAACTGGACGAGCGCGCCGTTCGGATCCGACAAGGGGTTGGCCTGGCCGTTCGGCCCGGCGGCGAGGTTGAGCGTCGCCACGCCATTGGCGATGCACACGCCCCAGCAGGCGTTGGGATCGGCGGCGTTGGCGAACTGGCTGAGGTCGAACCGTTGGAAGCCCTCGACCGCGACGCTGCTCGCCCCCTCAACCGAACCGGCGAAATTGATGTTCACCGTCTGCGCGCCGTTCGGGCCCGACACCGGCGCGCGCAGGGTGAGCGTGCCGCCGAGGTCGCCGCCGACATAGGCGTAGTAGGTTCCGTTGCTCCGCTGGATCGGCACAAGCCGGTTCTCGGGGTTCAGCGCCGCCACGTCGATCACCGCGCCGGAGTTGACCGTGATCGGGCCGGCGCCGTCGACGCCCAGGGTGACGTTTCCGCCGCTCGCCTGGCGGGTGTCGGTGAGACCGTAGCCATCGGCGTGGGCGTCGAGCATGGCGGTCGACAGCAGATGCACGCCGCTCGCTCCATAGAGGCTGATCGCCCCGCCGTTGGCGCCGGAGGTGTCGATCGCGCCGGCGATGTCCACGAGGCCGCCGTCGGCGACCAGCTGGACGTTGGCCGCCTTGAGCACCTGGCCGGCGTTCAGATCGAGATCGCCGCCGCCGGCGCGCACGGCGATCGAGCCGGTGAAGGCCGGCGCGACGTCCTGAACGAAGCTGGCGAGGTCGAAGGCGCCGCCGGTGTCGAGAGTGAGGGAGGCGCCAGCCGCTTGCGGGCCGACCGCGAAGGTCGAGGCGGCGGCGTTGATCTGGCCGTTGTGCGCCGAGAGCACCAGCGTACCGGCCTGGCCCTGGCCGCCATAGATCGACAGCTGGGAGTCGCCGCTGACATCGATGTTGCCGCCGACGCTCGCCAGCGTCAGGGTTCCACCGGGCGCGGCGATCGTCGTGGGAGTCGCCGGATCCCCGAAGCTCTTGGCGTAGCCGGGCGCGGAGAGAACGGCGCCGCCGGAGACGCTGAGCTCTCCTTGCGACTTGAGGGTCAAGCCGCCGGCGGTGGCGCGCAGCGTCGCGCCGACGACGCCGATCGTCCCGCCGTCGATGGTGAGATTGGATCCGGGCGTGCCCGCCGGGGCGGTGAAGGCGCCGCCCGGGCTGGAGATGGCGACCGCGCCGGTTGAAGCGAGGGTCAGGCTCGGCAGGGTGGCGCTCGTCGCGCCGGCCGTGGCGACCTGCACCCCGGCGCCGCGATCGCCGACGAAGGGGGTGACGATGGCGAGATTGGCTGACCCGACGTCGAGGCCGCCGACGCCATCGAACAGAACTCCCTGGCTGGCGACGAGGGAGACGCCGCCGAAGCCATAGGTCTGCTGCGTTCCGTTCTGGAAGACGATCCGCGGCGCGTTCAGCATCAGCGTTCCCGCGCCGCAAGCCGGCGCGCCGCTCGCGCCGCAGGTGGCGGGGGCGGCCCCCGAGTTGGCGAGCTGCAGCGTGGCTGCGTTCAGGGTGACGGCGCCGCCATTGACGTCGTTCAGCCCTGGCGCGTCCAGGGTCAGATTGCCGAAGCCGTAGGTTCCAGCCTGGAAATCGAGGGCGTTCTCGCTCTGGATGGTGAGGTACTTGGTCTGGGCGATCTGCGTTTGCAGCCCAGGCGTGACCACCAGCCCGCCCTGGCCCTGATTGGCGCCGAAAGTGACGTGGGCGGCGCCGAGCGCCAGATACGTCGCGGCGAGCTTGGCGTTCGGATCGATACGCACATCGCCGCTGCCCTCCAGTTCGACCGCGTTGCCGGATAGACTGGCCGCCCCGACTAAAAGCGCTCCGGGCGTCACGCCCGCGGTGGGATTGTCGCGAACCACCAGCCGCAACGGACCGTTGGAGACACGCAGGAATTGGCCAACGCCGGTCGGACCGCCGGCGCCGCCCGAGCCGCTGATGAGAAAGTCGCCGGAGAGTCCGACGGTGTCGGCCCCGGTGGCGGTGATCGACACGCCGGGGTCGATGGCCAGGTACGATCCCTGGCCGTCGGTCGCCATGATGATGCTGGGGCCGGAAAGGTTGGCGCCGCCGCCGACCGTGATGTTGTTGGTGGTGACGTCGAGCGCGGTCGTTCCGTCGGCGTTGTCGGTGCGCGTGCCGCCCAGCAGCAGGCTGGTGGCGTTGAGCTTCTCGAGCGAGGCGTCGGTGAGGACGATGGCCCCTGGCACATTCCCCTGCTGACCCGCCCCGACGATGTCGAGGCTCTGGCCGGTGATGCTCACCTCGGAGCCGCGGCCGCCGCTCGCCGGGGCCGTGTCGAAGGCGCCGTCGATCGAAAGCGCGGTCACCGGGCTGATGGAGAGTTGGCCGGAGTTGATCGGCAGGCGCGGGGTCTGGACGCCCGCGTGGGCGGCCTGGGCGGCGAAATAGGCGTTCCCGCGGGTGAGCGCGATGTTGGCCGAGTTGAGGATCACCGCCTGTGACTGGACATCGAACACGTCCTGGGTCGAGGAGTAGGTTGCGTTGGCGCTGTCGCCGTAAAAGCCCGAGACGACCACCGTGCCGTCCTTGAGCACCGCCGAGGCGCCGGGCGGCGGCGTCGCCGCGCCGGTGTCCTGGACGAGGCGCATGCCGCCGGGCAGGAAGGCGTATTGCGCCGGAAGCAGGGTATACCAGCCCGCCGCCAAACCCGGCCCGCCGCTCAGGTAGACCTGCTGGCCGACTTGGCTCGGACCGTAAAGCGGGCTGTAGTTGGCCGAATAGATCGGGTCGTAGGCGGCCGCCGGCGCGTTCGCCAGGGATGGCACGATGGCGTAGACTTGACGGTGATCCGGGTACTGGTAGCCGTTGTTGGACGTGAAGGAGTCGGTATTGAATTGGCTCAGCACGTCGCGCGAGCCGCCGACGCCGGGAATGAACTCATAGGCGTAGACATCGCCGCCGCCGGTCAGATCGACGGTGGCGCCGCTCGCGACGTTGATCGCCTGGCCGGCCAGATGCAGCACCGCCGCCGGCGGGGCGGTGAGCGGATTGGTGGTCGTCGGGCTGAAGTACCACTCCGCCTGGTCTGTCGTCGCGCCGTAGGGGATCACCAAGCCATCGGCGGAGACCGAGGTGAGGCCGCCGCTCGACAGTGTCAGGGAGGTCGTCGCCGGCGCGAACTGGCTCTTGACCGTCCCGCCGAGCGTCAGAGTTCCGAGCGGCGCGCGCACCACGCCGTTCTGATCAATCTGCGCCGCCTGGACGGTGAGCGCGCCTCCCGCCGAATAGGGCGTCGAGGGATTACCGCCTGGGGAGCGGTTGAAGGCGATCAGGCCGGCTGCCGCGTTCGACGAAATGGTGAAACTGGTCCCGGTGGTCGGATAGACCTGGGCGGCGTCGATGGTCAGGTTGCCGTTCACCGCCAGCTGGCCAACGAGCGAGGGCGTGAAGATCTGGCCGGTGTTGAAGGCCTGCTGGTAGGGGATGGCCCCGATCAGGCGCAGGTCGCCCGCCGATGAAAGAGTGACGTCGGCGACGGATTGGTCGAACAGGACCGCGCCGGTGATATCGAGCGCCCCGGCGTTCAAGGTCACTGAGTTGCCGGCGATCTTGCCATAGGCGGGCGTCGAGAACGCCTGAAAGCCGCTGTCCAGGCCGATATAGCTGGCGTTGACCACCAGATCGCCGCCCGAGCCGATGATCGGCGCATAGGCGTCGCGCGAACTGGCCGAGGTTGGGACCAGACCGCCGTCGTTGGGCCGGTCGGTGACAAACAGCGCCCCGCGCAGCGTGAGCGTCACGTCGCCCAGCGAGGTGAAGCCGCCCTGGGCCACCAAGGTATCGAACCCGGCCCGGGCGATCGCCGCCGCCGAGACGGTGTCGAACGCCGGCTGCGCCGGGTCCAGCTGCGTCAGGGTCGGGTCGATCAAGGTCAGGACGCCGCCGCGCGCCGCCGGCGCGCCGCCCTGTGCTTCCATGAGCGCGCCGGTGATCGTCCCACCGGAGCCGAGCGTCAGGCCGCCGCCATTGCTCCACACCGCGGTCGGGCCATAGGTCGGGGCTGGGCCGCCGGCGACGATAGAGGTCTGAGTGATCGGACGGTCGAATACGGCGCTTGCGCCTCGCAGATCGATCGTGTCGCCAGGTTCGGCGTTCACCACCTCCGCAGCGACGGTCTGGCCAAGGTTGACAACCAGCGGATTGTAGGCCCCGAACCCGCCCGGGGCGCGAAAGACCGGCGTCGCCGCGGGGCCGGCCACGGCGCTGACCAGCTGGCCGCCGCCAATCACCGTGCCATCCACGTAGTTGGCGATTGGCGCGCCGCCCATCGGCAACGCGCGCGGGTCGACGATCGCTTCGCCGGAGAGATCGGTAACGGCGCCCGCGCCGAGCCGCAGCCCCTCGCCGGCGTTCAGATCGCCGAGCAGGTAGATGTAGTCCTGACCGGCCACTTCGGCGTTCGTCAGCACCTGGCCTTGGGCGTTCTTCTGGCCAAGGGCGTTGGGCGCGTTCTCCGGGATGGTTCCATCCGGCAGGGCGGTGAAGGCGCAGGACGTCGCGCCGTTCACGCAGGCGAGGCTGTGGACGGCGACGGCGACCCTGGGGCCCAGCCCAGACGGGTTGGCCGTGGTGTAGAGGGTCGGCAGGGATTCGGACTGAGCAAGGACGCCGCCAGGCAGGCGGATCGAGCCTTCGTTCCACAATTGCGGAACGGTCAGCGCCGCGCCCGGCGCTCCGACCACCGCCGCGCCTTGATTGACGTGCAACTCCATGAGACCGCCAAGAGTGAGGGCGACCGGCTTGGCGTCCCAAGCGTCGGCGGGCAGCACGGGGGCGAGAATGGCGTTGAGATCGCCGCCGGTGGCGAAGCCGCGCAGCTGCGCCACCTGCGCCGCGCTCAGCAGCGGCGAGAAATAGGACTGGCTGAGATCGAGGCTCTCGCCGGCCGCCAGGTTCACCACTTGCGTCGCGAGGACGGCGTTGTCGCCGCCGAAACCGTTGTCGAAGGTATTGGGGATCAGGTCGGTCGCGTAGGACTTGATCGTGTAGCTCGCGAAGCCCGTCTTGGGGAGGAAATCGAGCGGCAGCTCGGCCCCGGTGGCGGCCTGGCCGTCGCCGAAGCTGAACGCCGCGGCGCTCAGGAAGAAGGATCCGCCGCCGCCAAAACCGTGCGCGAGAATGGCGCCGGGGACGAGGTCGACGCGGGCGTTGATCGCCGAGGGGTTCACGGGAATGGCCGCGAAGGGCTGGCCGCTGGAATCCAGGAGCGTGGAGACGCGGAATCCCGAGTTCGCGCCTTGGAAGGAAAAGGAGCCGTTCGCCCCTCCGAGTTCGAAATAGGATGTTTCGTCGAACAGGCTGACGTTCCCGCCCTTGGCCGCGAGCGACAGCGCTCCGTTCGGCGAGACATAGCCCCCGCCGGTGACATTCAGCGCGCCGGCGGTGTTGACCAGAATGCTGCCGCTGTCGTCCTGGCTTGTCGTTTGCGGCGTCGCGTAGGGCACGTAGGCGAACCCAGGATCGACGCTCGGCGCGGCGTACAAGGTGATCTCGCCGCCGTTCTGCCAGGCCGGGCCGACGAACTGGCCGGGGACGGCGTTGTCGTCGTTGATCCAGCGCCCAGCGGCGTTGAGCTGACCATTGATCGCCACGTCGAAGGATCCGGGACCGATGGGTTCGGCGACGAACACCGAGCCGCCAAAATCGCTGTTGGCCAGATCGATCGAGCCCGACGGAACCGAGACCTTGCCGTTGACGGTGATCGCCCGGCCGGCGGTGGCCTCGAAGGCGCCGCCTGGATCGAGGCTCACCTGGGCGTTGGCGGCGACGCTCAGCGCGCCGCTGGTCTGGACCGTGAGCTGGCCGAGCCCGGCGGCGCTCAGGGCGTCGGCATTGAGCGAGATCACGTCCAAGCGGCTGGCCGGCAGCAGCGAGCCGGGCGGCCTTGGCGGAATGACGAGGCTGCCGTCGGGCGCGAAGGAAATGTCCTGGCCATAGACGAAGTCGCTCGGCAGCGGCGCGTAGTCGGCGCCGCCGACGATCTGGACATCGCCGCCGCCGGTGTAGCCGCCGCCGCCGCCGAAAAGGGTGCTCAGGGCCTGGATGTCGAGATAGCCGCCGGCGGGCAGTTGCGAGGGCGCGGCCTGCAGGTGGCGGATGTCGCCGTAGAGAGTTCCGGCGGCCGTGCCGGCCTGGGCGCCGGCGAGCTGCTGCGGACCGGCGAAGGCGTCGGCGTACACCTGGCCGTCGAGCACGATGGCCGAGGCCTTGAGGACGAGGGCGCCGGCGTCGCGTCCCTCGGTATAGGACGGTTCCTGCTGGCCGCCGAGCAGGATCGGGTCGCCCCAGGTCTGCGTCACGCCCCAGCGCGGCTGAACGCTGGTGTAGCCGGTGTAAACGCCGATGAAGGTGTCGTCGGGGTTGGCCTGGCCGATGTCGACGATGTTGCCGGCGGCGTCGATCAGCTTGGTCGTCTGGACGAGCCCTGCGCCGAAGGTGCGCCAGCCGCCGCTGACGTCGATCGTCGCCCCGGACTTGATGATCACGTCGGGCGCCTGGGCCACCGGAGCGCCGCCGGCGATCACGCCGGCGCGCCGATGGTCGACCGTCCCGCCTTTGGTCATCAGTTCCGAAGCGGTGACGCCGACCTGCGCATAGTAGCTGGCGGCGCTGATCAGCGGCGAGCCGACCCAGGCGACCCCGTTGGCGTGACGCCCGACAGCCGAGGATCGACCGTACACCGTCAGAGCCATCGAGGAAGCTGGAGCGGTAGTTGGGCGTATTGGCGAGGTCGTTCTGCGTCACCGGCTGAATAGTGATCAGCAGCTGGATGCCGGAACCTGAACGTTCGGTACGCCGGCGGCGTCGATCACCGCGCCGTCGTCGACGAACACGCGCGCCGTCGAGGTCGGGCTGGCGCCGAAGCCGACCTGCCCGGGGTCGGCGCCGATGCTGATGTTCGCCGCTCGGCGCATAGATCGAGGCTGTTGGCGCCGATATCGATGTTGGCGCCGGTGTCGCCGATGCGGATCACCGAGGTCTTGAAGGCCAGCACCGAGGTGGCGCTCTGCGGGATGGTCGCCGGCCCGGCGTCGGGCGTGATGGCGATCACCGCGCCGGGCGCGAGCTCGATGTCGCCGCCTTGCAGGTTGACATAGCCGTTCAGCGACACGCTGGTGGTCGCGTCGATGACCCCGGCGTGGAGCACCGCGCCAGTCGATCGTCGCCTGCAGCGAAGTGTAGCCGCCCGGCGCGGCGAGAAGGCTGTTCGCCTGGTTGTCGACGTAGTCGCCGGTGAAGCGCGCCGACATTGCCCGTGGTTGATCTGCTCGCCGCGCAGGTTGGGATCGACGCTGTTGGCGTCGCCGTTGCGACGGCGTGAAGGTGACGCTGCGGCCGGAAATCAGGCTGATCTGCCCGTTCGGCGAGGTGATCTGGCCGCCGTTGACGATGGTCGGCGCGATCAGCAGCGCCGAGCCGGACGCGCCGGTGGTGATGGTGGCGCCGGTCGCGACCTCGACCGGACCCTCGATCAGCGGGTCGAAGGTCGGCTGGCCGTTGCTGTCATAGCCGGTCGCCTGGGCGGAGAAGGTGACGGGCGTGGCGTAGCCCTGCAGCGATCCGAGCAGCCCGCCGCTGCAGGAACCGCTGGTTGGCCTGGCTGATGCCGAAATCCCGGGATGCGAAGTTCTTCGCAGCGCGGCCCCGATCTCCAGGCTGGTGGCGATCAGTGAGTCGACGTTGATCTGGGCGGTCGGGCTGAACAGGATGCCGTTCTGGTTGATCACCAGCACCGTGCCGGCGCCCTTGATCGCTGCCGAGGATCTGGCTGGGGGCCGGCGCCTGGCCAGGGATGCGCAGACCGGTCGACGGGTCGAGCTGGCCGACGACCCGGTTGAGCACCACCCAGCTCGGCTGCTGCTGGAAGGTGAGGGTGGTCTGCTGGCCGACGTTGAACGTGGTCCAGGAGAGCACCGCCTGCTGCTGCGTCTGGACGATGGTGACATTGTTGGGATTGTTCGGATCGCTGGTCGGCAGGTTGGCGCCCTGCCAGGTGTGCACGCCGACCTGGTCCTGCGCGGCGGTGGTGAGGTTGGGAGCAATCTGCAGGCCGCCGGGCGCGAGGCCGTTGGGGACCCGCCGTTCATCGCCGCGGCGGCCGCGCGCGCCGCCGCCTGCGCCTGCTGCGCCAGGCTGAGGGCGGTCGCCAGATGACCCTCGTTCTGGTTCGCCCGCGCCAGGGCGGCCGCCATGGCCGGGTTGGGGGCGCGAGGCCGTAGTTCTTCTGCGCCGCCAGCGCCTGCTGCGCCGCGGTGGCGACCGGCAGATTGCCTTGCAGGGCGCGCAGGACGCTCAAGGTCTGGGCGTGGCCGGCGCCAGCCGCCAGGCTGGCCGCCATGGCCGCCAGGCTGGCGCCCGCACAGGCGGAGCGGCGCGGGCGCCGACGAGCGGACGAAGGGGTGGCGAGACGGGAGGGGTCATGGGGTCGGCTCTTGTTGAAGACGGGCTGCTGAGGTCTAGGGCTGGCCGGCGGTCGGGTCGATCTCGGCGGCAAGGCGTCGAGGCGCGGATCGCAGCGCTCGGCGCGGATCTCGTCCTCGCGCGCCTGGGCGATGGTCTCGCGGCGCACCTTGCCGAAGCCGGTCACCGGCTCGCGGGCGAGAAGCCTCTCGCCGAAGCTGACGTGGTCGTAGGCGTTGAGCAGGCGCTCGGCGACGGCGGTCAAGCGTTCGTTTTTGGCCTGACAGGTCTCGGCGACGCGAGTCTGGGTGGCGAGTTCGACCTTGAGCCGATCGCGCTCGGCGGCGGCGGCGCGGCCGGCGTCGTCGGCCTTGGCGAAGGCGGCCTTGGCCTTCTCGAGTTCGGCGGCCGTCTGGTCGGCGCTGGCCTTCAGGGCGGCGTAGTCGCTCGCCGCCTTTTCCAGCGAGGCCTTATCGCTCGCCGCGTGGGCGGCGTCGCGCTGCGCGGCGGCGCAGGCGCCGTTGCGCCGCCGCGAGCCTCGCCTTCAGCGCCGCGTCGGACGAGCGGCGGCGGCGGACCCCGCGCCCGGCGCGGGACAGGCGGCGGCGCTCTTCGCGGCCGCCTGCTGATCCTGGCACTCGCGCAGCTGCAGCACGGTCGAGCGCAGCTGCTCGCGCAGCTTGTCCGCCTCGCCGCTGTCGGCGGCGCGGGCGAGGGGGGCGAGGAAAAGAACGAGCGCTCCAGTCATCCCCAAGACCCCGCGTCATCCCAGCCGGACACGCAGCGCGGAGAGCCGGGGGCCAGTGCCGCCGGTCGCCGCGTCGGCCGCCATCCATCGATCAGGCGCGACTTCCAGGTCTCGGATGGCCGCCGCGCGGTTTGCGGGATGACGCATTTTGGACGCGACGCTCAGCAACGATCCCATTCTTAGAACCTCGTGTTCAGTTCGAGCTGCAGGATGTCGATCGCCAGCGGCGGCCCGAGCACCTCGTTGGCGCTGTACCAGCGCACGTCGGCCCAGGTGTTGTTGGCGAAGAAGTAGGAGGCGTAGAGGAAATAGCCCTTGGCGTTGGTGCCGCCGCATGGAAGTCGTGATCGTTGAACGCGTCCATCACCGCGTCGGGCTCGATGTACTTGTAGCCGAAGGTGAAGTTCCAGTCGCCGACCACGCCCGGGCGCGGATTGCCGATCAGCAGCCGCGCCATGAAGGCGTTGTTGCCGCTCTGGTATTGGCCGACGCATGGCTGGCCGCTACAGGGGCCGCGATTGTTCAGCGGCAGATGGAGGGCGGCGGCAGGGCCGAAGTCGAAGTTGTGGGCGAAGTCGCCGGTCAGCAGCAGCCGCTGCGTGCCGAACAGCGGCATTTCGAACGCCGCCGTCGTGTCCAGCACGTGATAGTCATAGGCCAGGCCGACGAACTGCGGCAGGGGCGTGAAGCCGAGCGGCTTCGACGGGTCGGGAATGATGTCGCGCAGGGCGAACACGGTATTGCCCTTCTGCATGAAGGCCGGGCGGGTGAAGTCGGTGTCGCACTGCGTGTTGCCGTCGAACAGGGCGCAAGGGTCGGACAGCACGCCGGCGACGTGGTAGAAGTCGTAGTAGGCGACCGCCCCCTTGACCGACCAGCCGAGCGGATCGGGCTTGTATTCGGCGCCGCCCTGGACCGCGAACAGCCATTTGGTGCGGTCGCCGGTCTTGACCTGGCTGTTGGTCGGGAAGTTGGCGCTGACATAGTCGAGCGGGAAGGCGCCGGCGTTGGCGAACAGGGTCACGCCGCGAGGGCCGATCGGCGCCGGAATCACCGCTTGGCCGGCGACGCCGTCGAAGTTCAGGTTATCGTCGAAGACCAGGTCGGTATAGAAGAACGGATTGGGCAGACGGCCGAAGCGCAGCGCGCCCCAATAGACCGGCTCCAGCTGCAGATAGGCCTGGTCGAGCCAGATGTCCTTCTTGGCGAGGCCGCCGCCGAGCAGCTGGGTGGTCGACACCGGGCTGTTGTCGCTGCCGGTGGCCAGGCGGATCGTCGCCGAGACGCCCTTGAAGATGTCGGCGGTCATCGCCAGCCGCGCCCGCAGGCTGAGCTGATTGAGATTGTTCACCGCGAGTTGAGGATCGGCGGCCCGGCGGCGTTGGTGTTGAGGTTGATGTCGACCGGGCCATTGGCGTTGAAGGCGGCGAAGTCGATGAAGCCCGGCGCGTTGTTGCTGGAATAGAAGTTGAACTGGTCGCGGAAGCGGAAGTCGCCGCACCAGGTGATGCGGTTGACCCAGTCGGGCACGGCGTTGCGCGCCGCCCAGCCCTCGGCCTGGGCCTGGGCCAGCACGTCCTGCTTGATCTCGTCGCGGATCTGGTTGCGCACGATCAGCGGCACGTAGGGCACGCGCACCGCGCCGGCGGCCGGCGGCGGCAGGACGCGGCCGGCGGCGCCTGGGCGGCGGCGAGACGCGCCTGGTCGGCCTCGTCCTCGGCCTGCTGCTTGAGGGCATCGGCGGCGTCCTGGGTGATCACCCCCTGCTTGACCAGCAGGCGGATCAGATTGATGACCATGCTCTCCGACGGCGTCTCGGCGGCCGCGGCCGAGGCTTGCCGCGGGCCCGGCATCGCGATGTCCGGGCCGGTGGCGACCGGCTCGGCCGCGGGCGCCTGGGCTTGGGCGCAGGCCGGCGGCCAGCACGGCGGCCAGGGCGGCGGAAGCGGCGAGGCGCGCGCGCGATTCGGCGGCGTGGAGCTCGGGGTCATCATGAGTCCTTGTTTGGCGAAGGCGGCGTCATGCGCGCCGCCCGCGGATGGTGACGCGTTGCGGGAAGCGGAAGGCGGCGGGCGGCGGCTCGCCGACCGAGCGCATGCCCTCGAGCGTGGCGACGAGTTGCTGATCGAGCCGCGCCGTCGCCGCTGCCGTGGAGGATCCGGGCGCGGGTCAGGCGGCCGGCGGCGTCGATCCAGACCGCGACTTCGGCGTGGAACACCTGGCGGCTGACGCGATCGTCGCCCTGCACCGCGCGCTGGATCTCGGCGGAGAGATAGCGGCTGTAGCTCGCCTCGGCGAAGCCGCCGCCGCCGGCGCCCGCCGGTCCGCGCCTGCGTCGGTCCGCCGACCAGCGTCGAGCCGCCGCCGCTGCCGGCCTTGATGCCGAAGGCGTCGCCGCCCGCCTGGGCCGGGCCGTTGATCGTCAGCTGGCGCGGCTGGTCGGCCGACTTGGGCTGCTCGGTCGGCTTGGGCGGTTCGAGCGGCTTCTGCTCCGGCGGTGGGGCGGCGGCGGCGGCGGCGGCGGAGCGGGCGGCGGCGGCGGCAGCAGGTTGACGGTCGGCTGGATCTGGTCGGGCCGGGTGACGCCGGCGATGTTCTGGCTCAGCCAGTAGAGGCCGCCGGCGAGCGCCACCAGCACCACGGCGGTGATGATCCGCCCGCGCGTCGCCGACGGCGGCCGGCGCTTCTTGCGGGTGTGGTGATAGGGATCGTTCTCGCCATAGGCGTGCGGCTCGCCCCGTTCTTCGGGCGGCGGCCGCGTCTCGCGATCCTCCTCGTCGAAGGCCATGACCCGGTCAGCTCGCCTGCGGCTTGCCGGTGACCAGGCCGACCTTGTCGAGGTCGATCCGCCGCAACAGATCGAGCACGTCCATGATCTTCTGGTACTGGACGACCGAATCGCCCTTCACGATCACCGGGAAATCCGGGTCGAGCGCCTTGGCGGTGCGCAGGCGGCTTTCCAGGTCGGCCAAGGTCACCGGATAGGCGTCGAGGAAGATATTGCCCTTGTTGTCGATGGTGATCGCCTTGGTTTTCGGCTTGGTGAGACTGACCGTCGAACTCGCCTTCGGCAGGTCGACCTTGATGCCCTGGATCGCCGCCGTCGTCATGATGATGAAGATAACCAGCAGCACATAGGCGAGATCCAACATCGGTGTGATGTTGATTTCGTCATATGGCTTGTCGTCGTCTTGGACTTGCATCGCCGCTCTCCTATTCGGCCGCCAGAGGATGCAAGCGTTCGGCGTAGCGCTCGGAGATGCGGGTGATGAATTCATCGACGAACACCAGCATGTTCGCCGATATGTTCTTGTTCCGCAACAGGATATAGTTGTAGCCGAACAAGGCGGGAATGGCGACGGCGAGGCCGGCGATGGTCGCCAGCAGGGCCGCCGAGATGCCCGGCGCGATGGCGTTGATGTTGACGTCCCCGGCCGCGGCGATGTCGGCGAAGGTGATCATCACGCCGACCACGGTGCCAAGCAGGCCGAGGAAGGGGCCGCCGGAGATGGCGATGGTCAGCACCACCAGCAGGGAGGCGAGTTTCTGGTTCTCGCGCACAAGCTGGGTGTTCATCAGTGAGCGGACGACCTCGATCCCCTCGCTGCTCACGGTGCGCACGCCGCGCTGCTCGCGCCGCAGCATCTCCTGGGCGCCGGCGTGATAGACCCGGTAGATCGGCGAGCCGTCGAACTGGTCGGGCTTGATCTCTTTGTCGAGCGCCACCGGCTCGCCACCGTGCTCGTGGAAGAATTCGAGGAAGTCGTCGTCCTCGGACTCGGCGACCGCCGCGTAGCGGACCTTGCGGGTCATGACGAACCAGGAGCCGCCGGCGAGGATGGCGAGCAGGCCGATGATGAACCATGCGGGGGCGTCGACGTGGGTGACGATGAGGCCGAGCGAGCCGAAACCGATGCCCGACTGCTTCTGGTCGGGGGCATAGGCCAGCATCTTGGTCTCGGCGCCCTGGGTGGAGGCATCGACGGCGATGAGCGCCGCCGGCCGGGCGACCTTGGAGATGCGCGCCTCGTCCATCTCGCCGACGAAGCCGGCGACATCGCCGCCGGCCGCCAAATCGCCGCCGAGCGCGGTCGGGCCGTTCATCGCCGGCAAGCCGCCGGCGAGGTTCGCCGCCGCCCGGCCATTGACATAGAGGGTGACGACCTTGCCGTCGGCGGTGACCGCGATGTGCGACCACTGATTGCCGAGGATCGGCGCCGAGGCGCGGGCGGTCTGCGACCGCGCCGTTGCGCAGCTCGACGAAGGGCACGCCCTGATCGAGCCCGATCACGAGGCCGGCGCCGCCCTGGCGGCGGACATAGAGGGCGGCGCGCGGCTGCGGCGCCGGCGTCTTGACCCAGGCGCTGAAGGTGAAGGGCGCGCCGGCGGCGACGGCCAGCGAGGGGCTTGGCGGAATGATGATGGATTGGCCGCCAGCGAACTTCGCGCCCTTGCCGATGATGGAGGCCTGATCGAGATCGGCGATCGGCGTCGTCGCGGTGTTCTTGTTGGCGGTCGCGTCGGTCGGCGGGCTGCCGGCGGCGCCGTCGAAGTGGTAGACGAGGCTGTAGTCGGGATCGAACGTCCCGGCGGTGTCGGCGAGCGGCGTCGCCTTCTTGTTTCCGTAGTACATCCAGATCGGCTTGGCCGCGCCCGCCGGGAAGGCGGGGATGTCGACCCAGATCGCCGCCACCTCGACCAAGGGATCGAAGCTTTCGACGTGGAAGGCGAGCGGCGTCTTGTCGTCGCCGGCGACAAAGCGGATGTCGGCGCCCTTGTCGAGCGCGTCGCCGAACTTGAAGTTGCCGTGGTGCAGGCGGATCAGCAGCGGAACGCGCCCGGCCGGGGCGGCGATGTTGCCGCCCTTGGGCGTCGCGTCGATGGTGATCTGCTCGCGATACGGCCAATCCTTGTTCCACCAAGCGTTGGCGGCGGCCGGCGCGACGAGGGCGAAGAGGGCGGCAAGCAACCCCAGGACGCGCATCATCGTGAACTCCCCCTTGATGCGATGCGGCGGCGAAGCGCTGCGGAAAAGACGGCTCATGGCTGTTGTGAGATCTGCCTTAGAATTCGGATTTGACGCTGAAGGTGGCGCGCGGGCGGTAGGCGCGGGTCTGGGATCCGTCGATCAGCGGCACGGCGACGGCGAGCTCGCCCTTGAGGTAGCGCAGCAGCTGCAGCCGTAGCCCCAGCCCAGTGCTGGCGAGATCGAACTCCTCGGTCTGGTCCTGCAGCGGCGCGATGACGTTGACGACGCCCCCGTCGGCGAAGGCGTAGAGCCGCAGATCTTGGAACGAGCGGCCGACATAGGGGATGTAGGTCGCGAGCACGGGCGAGCGCACCTCGACCCCGCCGGTGAAGCCCTGATCACCGATCGCCTCGGCTTGGAGATAGCCGCGCACAGAGGTGAGCCCGCCGGCGGCGAACTGCTCGCTGGAGACGAGACCGTAGTCGCTCACCTGGCCGGAAAAGCGCTCCGCCAGCTGCATGCCGCGCCAGAGATTCTGGGTCGCGGCGATATCGAGGTTGAGGTGGAGGAAATTCGGGCGCGCGAATTGCCGTGCATACTGGAATTCGAACGTATTGCCGCCGAGGCCGCGGATGTTCGCGGTCAGCGAGGTGGTGACCTTTAGATCGCCATGGTTGTCTTGCCGGGTCAGCGTCCAGCTGGCGGCGAGCGGCCAATATTCGATCGGCGCGACGGTCTTCTGGCCAGCGACGAAAACGTTCTGGTCGAAATGCTTGAAATCGATTCCCAGGCTGAGCGACTGGCTGAAGTCGCCGAGCCTCGGCAGCTGGTCGACGCCGCGCACGCCGACGACATAGCCCTTGCCGAGCACGTCGACGCCGCCCAGGGTCGCGACATTGCTGTTGGAGTCATAGCCGTAGGCCAGCAGGCTCCACGGCGTCGACCACAGCGGCGCCAGGTAGGAGCCGGCGAACACCTGCTGCTGCGCCGGGTCTTCGGGCGCCACGGCGTAGGTGAACGAGGCGCTATGGCCGAGCTGCCACAGGTTGTCATAGTGGATCGTGGCGTTGAGCCGCAGCGGCGTGGTGTCCGCGCTGTGATCATTGTCGAGCTCGACGCTGGCGTGCAGCGGCAGGGTGTCGCTGACCTTCAGATCGACATCGACGGTGCCGGGCGCGACGCCGGCCCGCACCACCGGGCTGACTTGGCGATCGGCCAGGCGATTGGC
Source organism: uncultured Alphaproteobacteria bacterium (assembly GCA_963752245.1). Taxonomy (GTDB): domain Bacteria; phylum Pseudomonadota; class Alphaproteobacteria; order Caulobacterales; family Caulobacteraceae; genus Acaudatibacter. The sequence goes on along the minus strand of CAVVXO010000002.1, from coordinate 889,497 downwards.
GTCGCTGAGCTCGGTCTGGGTCGCGGTGAAATTGGCGACCTGGCCTTCCTTGAGCGACGGGAACTCGCCCTTGAGACGCGCGAGGTCGTAATAGCGCGAGCCGGTGACCCGCAGCCGGCCGATCGGCGCCTCGATCACGTGCAGGCGGATCACGGTGTCGGCGACGCTCTGCGGCGGGATCTCCACGACCACCGACTGAAAGCCCTTGTCGCGGTAGACCTTTTCCAGCGCCGCGCGCGCCTTCTCGACCGTCTCGCGGGTCTGGCCGGGGCCGAGATAGGGGTCGACGGCCGTTTCGATCTCCCCCTCGCCGATCAGACTGGCGCCGTCGACGTCATAGGCCTCGACGTCGAAGGCCGGTTCGGGCGCGACGGCGGGGCCGTTGGGCGGCGCGGGCGCGTCGGCGCGCGCCGCCGCCGGCGCGCAGGCGAGCGCGACCGCCGCCGCGACGGCGATCCCCGCGCCGGGCGACTCCAGGGGCGGCCAGGCGCCTCTCGCCGGGCGCGAGCGCCGCGCCAACAGCCTCGACTGTCGCATCGAACCCTTCGTGATTCCCGCTTGTCCGCCGACCTCGCCACCGAGGCGGCTGTTCACGGATGCGGCGGACGCCTAGCCCAGGCGGGCAGTTCTATCAAGCAAACAATCGCGCCTGTGCGCGCCTATGTCGTCAAAGTAACCGCCGTTCCAAGTATCTCAAGGATAGAAAATCTAATGTGTTCCGTTAGGTCTGGTATTGTGACTGAGCCTTCAACCACTTGTTACATTGACGTCACATAACCGTCCGGCCGGCCTCACCGCCGGGGGCGGCCCCGCGACGGCCGCGGCGGCCAGTCGCCCCTCGCCTTCCCCCCGCGGACGGCTAGCCGCCAGTAGAACTCATCCGCATACGTCCAGTTTTTACAAATGTGTCGCAAATATTGCATGAAACCGTGATTTGACCCCGGCCCCCGGATTAACGATCTTGACGCCGACCGATCAAGTTGACTGACGGTCTGTTCGGCGGCGACCCGCCCTGAACATCCAAGTGTCGCTTGCAACATCTGGCGGGGCCGAGCGGATGGCCGGGTCTTTCTGACCCGTCCGCGACCGCGCCCCGCCGTCACCACAACGGGAACCCTGAAAAGACATGTCGAAACTGAAGCTCCTCATGGGCGCCAGCGCCCTCGTCGCGGCCGCCACGGGCCTAGCCGCGCCGGCCTCCGCCCAGGTCACCAGCCAGGTCTACGGCGGCGGCTCCTCGCTTGTCGCCCCCTACCTGCGCCAATCCGAAGACTGCTACGGCAATCCGACCGGCGGGTTCGTGGTCAAGGGTCAGCACGCTGACCAACCCGACCTTCCAGTCCATCACCGAGTTCAACTACACCGGCTTGCCGCCGCAGAACTGCGCCACGACGCAGGTCGACGACACCTTCCAGCTGAACTACATCTCGACCGGATCGGGGACCGGCATCAAGGGCTGGTTCGCCCATGACGCGGCCGACTTCTGGGGCGATGCCGCTGCTTGGCGGCAACCCGGGCAGCCCCTTTCCGTCCGTCGACTACGCCAACGCCGAGACAGCGATGCAGCTGCCGAGCCCGTCCGGCGCGCCGGCGATGTGGCGGCGTATTCCAACACCACCTCGACCTGCATCACCAGCCCGACCACCGGCTACAGCTATGCCACGCCTAAGGGTGGGTGTAACTATGCCGCGCCGGGTCCGCTCTACGGCGCGATGATCCAGGTTCCGCTGCTGATCACGCCGGTCGATATCGCCTACGACGCGACCTACAAGCGCGTCCGCAACGCCGATGGCTCGGTCACCTCCTATCACTTCCACCTCGCCAAGAAGCGCATCGACGGCAGCGGCGGCCTGGTGCTCGACGCGGCGACCTACTGCGCCATCTTCGAGGGTCAGATCACCGACTGGAACCAGATCCCGACCTCGCTGAACGGCGGCCAGAGCCTGCAGGACCCGGCCGACACCGGAACCTTCAGCGTGCCGCTGGTGATGGTCGGCCGTTCGGACAGTTCGGGCACCAGTTCGGTCTTCACCCGCCACCTGTCGGCGGTGTGCACCGGCGCCGGCACCCAGTATTTCCCGGACTTCACCTCGTCGATCAGCTCCGGCCCAAGCGCACCAATCTATACCGGCTCTTGGAACGGCGCCGTCAACTATGGGACGGGTGACAACATCACCGACGTTCCAGGCAAGTATACGGGCGCGAACGGCAGCAGCGGCGTCGCCGCCTACATCCGCTTCGACCCGAACAACCAGCCGGGCGGCAATCCGGGCGACTCGGTTGTCCAGGGGCGGATCGGTTACATCGGCCCGGACTACGTGCTGCCTTACGTCACCGAGACCGGGCGCCAACACCTATGGCCTCAACACTGCCAGCCTGATCGGTCCGCACGATACCGCCCCGATCTCGCCGACGCCGGCCACGGTCACCGTGTCGTTCTCCAAGCTCATCGTGCCGCCCAAGGGCGCCGCGGCCTCGGCCGTGCCGACCAACTGGGTTCAGTCGCCGCATGGCACCGGGCCGCAGGCCGCCCCTATCGCCAACCCGACCAACCCCAAGGGCTATCCGATCCTCGGCACAAGCAACCTCTTGTCCTACACCTGCTACGCCGACGCCACGGTGACCGCGAACTGGGTCAAGTTCCTCAAGTGGTTCGAAACCAGCAAGACGGTCACCGACCCGAAGAAGGGCCTGCTCGGCGTCGCCGGTTTCGCCCCCATGCCGCCCGGCTGGCAGACCGCGATCCTCAACACCTTCATCGCTCCCAATGCGGTGACGGCGAAGTACAACCTCAATATTCTGCAGGCGGGCAGCGGCCCGGCCAGCGGCACCGGATCGCAGTGCCACGCGATCTCGCCCGGCGCGTAACCACCGCCGCGACACCGCACCTCGAGCTTACCCCTGGGGCTCCGGCGCAAGCCGGGGCCCCTTTCCTTGCGTGGCGGCAAGGCAACAACCCCCTCGAGATTGCCAGGCCAATGTTGTCAAAATGCCGCGCCGCCAAGAGCGTTATCAGCTCAGCTTAACTTGGAACTAGCAAAGCTATCGTTTCTCCGACGGCGGCCGCCGCTAGAGGCGCCGCCGCAACCCGGGCGAACGAGCGGGGCGGCTCTCCGGACCGACCGCCTTTTTTTACAGAACTGACACAAAACCCGGTTAGGCGACCAGCCGTGGCAAGCGCGCCCGGCCCGCCGACCGATCAAGCCGACAAGGGGATTTCGACATGACCAGTTCCTCGCGAACGCTTCGCGCCGCGCTCCTGACCACCGCCGCTCTGACGCTCCTTGCCGGCGGCGTGGCCGAGGCCAAGCCGACGAAGCATCATCGGCGCGCGCCGATTGGCCCCTCGCAAACGGAGCTGGAGCTGAAAGCCCAGGTCGAGGCCCTGAAGACCCAGGTCCAGGCACTCGAGGGCCGCTTGGACGCCCAAGCGCAATCGCAGCAGCAAACCCAGGCCCAGGTCCAGGCGGCCCAGAGCCAGGCCCAGGCGGCGCAGGCCCAAGCCGCCCAGGCGCAAAGCCAGTTGCAGACCGCCCAGGCGCAGATTCAGACCCTGCCCGATGAGGTCAAGACCGAGGTCGCGGCCGCGACGCCCAAGCCGGGCTGGTGGGGCCAGACCACCGTCGGCGGTCGCATCTTCGCCGATGTCAGCGGCATTCAGAACTTCTCAAATCACGTTCGCCAGTCGGACAGTGGCGTCGATTACGACATTAAGCGCGCCTACCTGATTTTCGATCACAAGTTCAACGACACGTGGTCGGCGAACATCACCACCGACTTCACATACGACAGCACGACGAAGGCGACGCAGCTGTTCCTGAAAAAGACCTATCTGCAGGCGCACTTGGGCGACGCGCTCAATATCCGCGCCGGCGCCGCCGACCTGCCATGGATACCGTTCGTCGAGGGCCTCTACGGTTACCGCTATGTCGAGAAGATGATGCTCGACCGCGACAACTTCGGCACCACGACCGACTGGGGCATCCACGTGTTCGGCAATTTTGCGAACAACATCATTGGCTACCAAGTGTCGGTGTTCGACGGCAACGGCTTCAAGATCCCGGCGATCGGCACGGCCAACCGCACCGACACCGTCGACGTCGAAGGCCGCCTGTCGGCCAGCTACCACGGCTTCACCGCCGCGGTCGGCGGCTACGAGGGCAAGCTCGGCAAGGATGTCGTCAACCCGACGCCGCCGTTCACGCCGACAAGCTACCGCAGCGCCAGCCGCTTCGATGCCCTGGTCGCCTACACCAACGACCGTATCCGCCTCGGCGGCGAGTATTTCTGGGCGCACAACTGGAACGATGTCGCCCAGCCCAACCCCAATCTGATCAATAACGCCCGCGGCTTCTCCGGCTTCGGCTCGTTCAATTTCACCCCGAAGCTAGCGGTGTTTGGCCGTTATGACTACGTGCAGCCGTTCTACCGGACGAACCCGAACGCCAAGGAGAATTATTTCAACATCGGTATCAGTTACAAGCCGATCAAGCCGCTCGACTTCGCCCTGGTGTACAAGCGCGACGCCCTCGGGGCCGTGCCGGCCGCCAATTCCGGAATCTTCGGCATCACCCCGATCAGCTCGACGTTGAACGACGCCGGCTTCAACACCGGCAACGGCGTGATCGGCGGCACGGTGCGTGGCACCTATGACGAGATCGGCATCTTCAGCCAGGTGAACTTCTAGGCCGACGCTCTTGGAGCCGGGCCGCCCTCGGCCCGACGAAGGACCGGGCGAGGCCGGCGCCAACGGGGTCGAGGCGGCGCTCGCCGCTATCGCTTGACCGGCGGGCGGACCCGTTTCAGTGACGTTGGGCCATGAACCAACGCCACCGGCGCCTTGGCCGTCTCGCCGCCGCGCTGCTAAGTCTCGCCGGTTGCGCCACGGGCGAGCGGCTGGACGCGGCCGGCGATGTTCACGCCCTGATGGTCGCGGTGCGCGACGACGATCGCGCGGTCTTCGCCGCCCACGTCGACAAGGTGGCTCTGGAGGCCAGGTTGCAGGCGCTGCTGGTCGCGCGCGCCCGCGCCGCGAACTTGCCGCCGGCAATCGCCGCCGCCGGCGTGTTCGCTTCGGGACCGGTGAGCCGCTGGGCCGGCGAGGCGCTGATCCGTCCTGGGGTGTTCCGCGCCGTCGCCGACTACTACGGCTATCGACCGCAGACGCCGCTGCCCGGCGTTCTGGCCCTGTCGACCGTGCTTAGGCCGATGCCCGGCGGTCGGATGTGCGCCAGCGGCCATGGGAGCGGCGGCAAGGGCGATTGCCTGCTGATGTTCGTCCGAGAGGACGGTGTATGGAAGCTCGCCGACTTCTCTCCGGCGGCTCTGAAGCTCGGGCTCCGCGCGCCGTGAAACACCGATTTGGTCCGGAGCGCCGACTTCCAGCGGGCCTTCTTCCGCTGAGGAGCACCGTCGAACGCGGCCTAAGATGCGGCGCTCCGGCGAGGACCGCCGCCGCCGCCGTTCTGATCCTCGCTCTGGCTGGCGCGACGCATGCCGCCATCCGGATCTGGTCGTATGATCCGGCCAACGCCGAGACACAGAAGGTCGCCGGCCGCCTGACCTTCGAGTTCCGCCAGCGGTTCATGTTCCAGACGATCCTGCGCGTCCTCGCCACCGACGCCCAGGCGACCGCCGAGTTGAAGCCGGAGAGCGAGCGGCAGCTGGGGGCGGGCGGCCTTCGGCCTCTTATCGGCCCGCGCGCCTCCGAGCGCGACCTCTATGAGATCGACGCCAAGCAAGACCAGGGCGAGGCGATGATTTCCGCCCTCTGCCCCGGCGCACGGCGCGGCTTTCTCGCCTTCGGACGCCTGCGGCCGTTCGCCGACATGCGCGTCTATGCCCTGGGCGAGGACGCCGGCGGCGCGCCGCGCCTGTGCCGCACGCTCGATTTCAACTTTCACGGCGACTGGCGCGCTCCGCCGACCGGTCACATCGACGAGCGAGAATTGGAAAGGTCGCGAGGCCCGGGATGAATGGCGCCGCGCGCCTCGCCTCCATCCAGTATCTGCGCGCCGCCGCCGCCCTCGGCGTCGTCATCTACCACGCTCTGCAATGGCGCGCGGGCGGCTTCGACATCGGCCGAGCCGGGGTCGACATCTTCTTCGTCGTCAGCGGCTTCGTGCTGTGGCGGGCCACGGCGGCGCGGCCAACGACTCCGGCGGCCTTCCTCGTGGACCGGGGCCGCCGGATTTTGCCGGCCTATTGGCTGGCCACGCTGGTGGCGGCCGCGATCGCGGCCCTCGCCCCCGCGTTCATGCCGCAGGTGCGCCCTGGTTTCTCGCACCTGCTGCTCTCGCTCGCCCTCGTCCCGCACTTCGACCCACGCGGCCTGCCGTTTCCGACCCTGCCGCCGGGATGGAGCCTCTGTTACGAGGCGGCCTTCTATCTTCTCTTCGCCGCCGCTCTTGGCCTGCCGCGGCCCTGGCGAGCGGGGGGGCTGATCGCCAGCCTGTTCGGCTTGGCCGCCGCCGGCTATGTCCTGCGCGATCCGGCCTTCGTGCTCGGGGCCAACGGCTTGGTGCTGGAGTTCGCCGCCGGCATCGGGATCGGCCTCTTCGCCGAACGCGGCGCCTTGCCCTCGCGCCGGTGGGGCTGGGCCATGCTGCTGGCCGGCTTGACGGGCTTCGCGCTGACCCAGGCGCCCGGTGTCTTCGTCGAGCTGTGGCGGCCGCTGCTGTGGGGCGCGCCGGCCGCGCTGGTGGTCGCCGGAGCGGCCGCCATCGAAGCGGCGGCTGGCGCGCGGCGGTGGCCGCCGGGTCTCGCGCTCGGCGACGCCTCCTACGCCCTCTATCTCGTGCATCTGCCGCTGGTCGCCCTCGCGGCCCACGCCCTGGCCGCGGCTGACACCACCTTCTTCCTGCCGGTCGCCTTGGCGATTTCAGTGCTCGGCGCTCTGGCGGTTCACCGGTGGGTCGAACGACCTCTCGCGTTTTCGCTCAAAGGCAGGCGAATAGAAAAACCCTATCGATCCGATGGATTCAATCGATTGGACGCCATGGAAGCGCGGGGTTAAACGGCAAGCCAGTTCCCGCGCATCGCCGAACAAGAAGGATCCACGCTCATGTCGCTCGCCAACAGCAAGACCCTGGAAAACCTCAAGGAGGCGTTCGCCGGCGAGAGCCAGGCGAACCGCCGCTACCTCTATTTCGCCCAGAAAGCCGACGTCGAGGGCTATAACGACGTCGCCGCAGTGTTCCGCTCGACCGCCGAAGGCGAGACCGGCCACGCCCATGGCCATCTGGAGTTCATGGAAGGGGTGGGCGATCCGGCCACCGGCCTGCCGATCGGCGGCACCTCGCTCAACCTCAAGGCGGCGATCGCCGGCGAGACGCACGAATACACCGACATGTACCCGGGCATGGCGCGCACCGCCCGCGACGAAGGCCACGAGGAGATCGCCGACTGGTTCGAGACCCTCGCCAAGGCCGAGAAGTCGCACGCCGGCCGCTTCCAGCGGGCGCTCGACGGGCTCGACGCCTAAGCACGCTGTAAACCTGGAGCCGGGGCGCCTCGCCCCGGCGCGGCCGAGGCGGCGCGCTCCAAGTCAAGTCTCGCCGTTCCCGTGAGAGCGGCGCTCGAGGCCCGTCCTTAAAAAGGACGGGAAGAAGGAAGACTGCCATCGTCACCGTTCCGGATCGCACCGCGCCGCGCGAGGGCAGCCTCGAGGCGCCCTTCCGTCACCCGCTCGCCTGGCGCGAGGACGCCTTCTACGACCTCGCCCAGGTGGAGGCGGAGATGGAGCGGGTGTTCGACATCTGTCACGGCTGCCGGCGCTGCTTCAATCTGTGCGACAGCTTCCCGCGCCTGTTCGACCTGATCGACGAGGGCCCGACCGGCGAGGTCGACGGCGTGCCGCGCGAGAAGTACGCCCATGTAACCGAGGCCTGCACCCTCTGCGACATGTGCTTTCTCACCAAGTGCCCCTATGTGCCGCCGCACGAGTTCAACGTCGACTTCCCCCACCTGCTGCTTCGCCATCGCGCCGCGCTCCGCCAGGCGAACGGCGGCGAGTTCGTCCGCGAGCAGCTGGGCGAGACCGACCGCAACGGCAAGCTGGCCAAGCCGGTCGCCGGTCTCGCCAACTGGGCCACCGCGCAAAAGAACAGGCCGGCGCGCGCCGTCATGGAGGCGACGCTCGGCATCGACCGCACCGCCCGCCTGCCGAAATATCACGCGCGCACCGCCGGCGACCGGCTGAAGCGGCTGCCCAAGGCCGACGCCGCCGGGCCGGCGGCCGGACGCAAGGCGGCGATCTACGCCACCTGCTTCGTCGACTATAACGACCCGGAGACCGCCGTCGCCGCCGCCAAGGTGCTCGCCCGGCAGGGCGTCGAGACGCGCTTCGCCTATCCCGCCTGCTGCGCCATGCCGCAGCTGGAGGCCGGCGACATCGCCGAGGTGGCGGCGAGCGCCCGCAAGGTGGCGGCCGCCCTGCTGCCGCTGGTCGACGAGGGCTTCGACATTGTCACCCTCACCGCCTCCTGCGGCCTGATGCTGAAGTTCGAATGGCCGCTGATCCTCCCCGAGGACGCGGGCGTGCGCCGCCTCGCCGCCGCGACCCGCGACATCAGCCAGTATGTCGTCGAACTATCGAAGGCGCATGGCCTCGCCGACGGATTGGCGGCCCCGGACGGCGGCGTCACCGTTCACCACGCCTGCCACGCTAGGGCCCAGAACATGGGCGCCATGTCCGCCCAGATGCTGAGCCTCATCCCCGGCGCCAAGGTCGACCTGATCGAGCGCTGCTCCGGCCACGGCGGCACCTTTGGGGTGATGAAGGCGACGCACGATTTGGCGGTGAAAGTCGGCAAGCCGGCGGCCCGCCAGGTGGTCGCCAAGGACAACGCCACCCTGTGTTCGGACTGCCCGCTCGCCTGCGGCCACCTGGGCGAACTGGTGGGGGCCGAAATGGCCGCCAAGCCCGGCCAGCCCCCCCGCCAGCGGCATCCCATTCAGGTCATGGCCGAGGCCTACGGACTTTAGACTGGAGCTTCCATGCCCGCCGCCGACCGCCGCATCACCGCCGCCGACCTGATCGCCGACGCCGACTACGCCAAGCAGCGCAAGGCGCGCCGCGCCGCCCTCTTGCCGGCCAAGCGACTGCGCCGCGTGGCCCTGGGGCCGATCTGCACCCTGATCTTCGAAAGCTACGACACCATGCTCTTCCAGGTGCAGGAGATGCTGCTCACCGAAGGCGGCGGCGAGCCTCAGGTCGCCGACGAACTGGCGGCCTACAACCCGCTGATCCCGCAAGGCCGCGAGCTGGTCGCCACCGTCCTCTTCGAGATCGACGATCCGGTCCGCCGCGCCGCTACCCTGGCGAAGCTCGGCGGCGTCGACGATCGCTTCTTCATCACGGTCGACGGCCGGCGGACGGCCGCCATCCCCGAAGGCGACGTCGAACGCACCCGCGAGGACGGCAAGGCCTCCTCGGTGCACTTCCTCCGCTTCCCGCTGACGGACGAGGACGCCGCCGCCTTCGTCCGCGCGGAAACCCAAGTGGCGATCGGCTGCGACCACCCGCCGTACAGCCACATCGCGCCGCTGAACGAGGCGACCCGCGCCGAGTTGGCCAACGACTTGGCCTAGAGCGTGTCCGTTTACATGGAACCGACTTGGCGTTCCGGAACACGCTCAAGGGTGTGACAAGATAGAGCACGATTCAACGTTCAGACGATTCCCTCTGAACGCATCGTGCTCTAGGCGTTGCTGGGCGCGCAGCTGATCCGCCCGGCCAGCGCCCCGCCGCGCAGAAAGATGCGCACCTCGGCCGCCTGACCGGCCTTGGCGAGCCGGGCGCCGAGCGCGCGCGCGGCGGCCTCGGCCTTGGCGCCGCTGCGGAATACCTGAGGGTTCGCGGCGCCCGCCTGGCGCACCATCCAGCCCTGGCCCAAGGGTTCGACATCGATCACCTGGACCATCGCTCCCTTGACCTCCGCCATGCTGCGCCCCGCGCCAGGGTGATCGGCCAGGGCCGTGACCAGGTGTGGGCGGTGCTCGCCCGAAAGCGGCCATGGTGCGCGCGAGTTGCGTTTGCACCGTGAAGACCCGCAAGTGTCCCATCATGCCGCCGCCGCCCCCCGGACCGCCGCGCCGCCCGAAGCATACCGCCCAGCTCGGCCGGGAGCGGATCGACGACTATGCCTGGATGAAGGACGCCAACTGGCGCGAGGTGCTGCGCGACCCGGCGCGGCTCGATGCGGAAATCCGCTATTGGCTCGAGCGCGAAAACGACCACGCCGACGCTCTGCTCGCGCCGGTCGCCGATCTGCGGCGCGCCATCGCCGCGGAAATGCGGGGCCGCATCAAGGAGGATGACGCCTCGGTTCCCCTGCCTGACGGGCCATTCGACTACTTCGTGCGCTATGAAGCCGGCGCCCAGCATCCGCGCCATTGTCGCCGACCGCGCGGCGCCGAGGGACCCGACACCGTGCTGCTCGACGAGGCGGCCGAGGCGCTCGGCCAAGTCTACCATCATGTCGGCGAGGCGCGGCATTCGCCCGACCATCGACTGTTCGCCTGGACCACGGACAACAGCGGATCGGAGTATTACGTCCTTCGCGTCAAGGACCTGGTCACCGGCGAGCGCCTCGCCGATGGACCGGCGGAGACCACCGGCGAGTTCGTGTTCTCGCCCGATAGCCAGTGGCTGTTCTGGATCTGGCGCGATGAGCAGGCGCGCCCCGCCAAGGTGTTCCGCCGGCCGGCCCGGGGCGGCGCCGACGCGCTCGTCTACGCCGAGACCGATCCGGGGATGTTCCTCGGCCTGGGGGTGACCACCGACCGCCGCTGCATCCTTATCGACATCGCCAATCAGGAGGCCAGCGAGGTTCGCCTCATCCCCGCCGACAATCCGGCCGCGACGCCGACCGTCGTCCGTCCGCGCGAGTCTAGGGGTGCGCTATGATCTCGACTGCTGGAGCGATCGCTGGATCATCCGCGCCAACAGCGATGGCGCAATCGATTTCGCCCTCCACCAGTCCTCCGCCGCCGTTCCCACGGCCGAGACCTGGCGCCCGTTCGTCCCCCACCGCTCCGGCCGGCTGATCGCCGGCTTTGTTCCGTATGCCGACCATCTGGTCAGGATCGAGCGCGAGGACGCCCAGGACCGCCTGGTCGTGATGCGCCGCGATTGCGGGCCGGAGGCGCCGATCGCTTTCGACGAGGATGCCTACGCCCTGTCGATCATCCCGGGCTTCGAATACCAGACGACGACGGCGCGGATCGTTCACCAGTCGCCGACCACGCCCCGCGCCTGGTACGATGTCGATCTGGCGAGCGGCGCGCGGAGGGTGCGCAAGCGTCAGGAGGTGCCGAGCGGCCACGATCCGTCGGCTTACGAAACCCGGCGGCTGCACGCGCGCGCCGCCGATGGCGCCCTCATTCCGATCACCCTTTTGATGCGCCGAGGAACCGCCCTCGATGGCTCGGCCCCGCTGATGCTCTACGGCTACGGCGCCTATGGCCATGCCCTGGAGCCGGTCTTCTCCACGCAAGTCTTGAGCCTCGTCGATCGTGGCTGGGTGTGGGCCTGGACCCATGTTCGGGGCGGCTCCGACAAGGGCTGGGGCTGGTTCCTGGACGGACGCGGCGCCAATAAGCCGAACACCTTCACCGACTTCATCGCCTGCGCCCAACACCTGATCGCCGAGGGCTACACCCGCGCCGGGCGGATCTGCGCCTATGGCGGCTCGGCGGGGGGCATGCTGGTGGGCGCGGCGATCAATCTCGCGCCAGAGCTGTTCGGCGCGGCGGTCGCCGCCGTGCCCTTTGTCGACGTGCTGAACACCATGAGCGATCCCGACCTGCCGCTCACCCCGCCGGAGTGGCCCGAGTGGGGCAATCCGCTGGAAAGCGGCGAGGCCTATGATCGCATCGCCCGCTACAGCCCGTACGAAAATGTGGCGGCCAAGCCCTACCCGGCCGTGCTCGCCCGCGCCGGCTTATCCGACCCGAGGGTCACCTGGTGGGAGCCGCAGAAGTGGATCGCCCGACTGCGCGAGGCGACCACCAGCGGCCGGCCGGTGCTGCTCGAGACCAATCTCGACGCGGGTCACGGCGGCGCCTCCGGCCGCTTCCACCACTTGGACGAGGTGGCGCTCGACTACGCCTTCGCCATCTGGGCGATCGAGGGCGTGGGGGCGGCGGCGTGATCGTGGCCGACGCCACGGACGCGGATGTGGCGGCGGTGACGGCGATTTATGGCCATCACGTGCTGCATGGCCTTGGCACCTTCGAGGAGCGGCCGCCGCAGGACGGGGAGACCGCCCGGCGAATGGCCGCCGTTGGAGCGCTCGGCCTGCCATTCCTCGTGGCGCGCGACGGCGGTGTCGTGGCCGGGTTCGCCTATGCCGCCGCCTTCCGTGTCCGCGCCGGCTATCGCTTCGCGGCGGAGGACAGCGTCTATGTCGCCCCCGATCGACTCGGCCGCGGCGTGGGCAAGGCCCTGCTCGCCACGGTGATCGCCCGCTGCGAGGCGCTCGGCCTCCGCCAGATGATCGCGGTAATCGGCGATTCCGCCAACGCCGCTTCCATCGGTCTGCACCGCGGCGCCGGCTTCGCCGATGCGGGCGCCCTGCCCGGGGCCGGATTCAAGTTCGGCCGCTGGGTCGACGTGGTCCTGATGATCCGCCCGCTCGGGGCCGGACAGACCGCGGCGCCGGGCGGCCCTGGCCTGCCGTTGTGAGCGCCGTCGGCAAGCTCGCCACGATCGCTGGGGCGCTGGCGCTCGCCGCCTGCGACCAGGCGCCAGTCCCGGCCAAGCCAGCGGCCGCGCCGATAAGCCAGGCCGGGATTGTCGCTTTTCAGGCCAGCGACGCCGCGTTCCTGAAGGCGGCGCAGCCATGCGAAGCCTTGCCGCTGGTGCCCTCCCGTAGCCACCAGGTCGGCCGCTTCGATGAGGAGCTGGCGAGCGGCGGACAGGTCTGCGGCGAAGCGGCGCGCCAAGCGGAGGCCATTCGCTTCGCCGTCGGTCTGCCGACAATGGTCGCGGCCGACCTCGACGCCGCGGTGGCGGCCTGCGCCCTCGCCTTCCGTGGCAAGGCCGAGGCGTTCGATGGCATGAACCGGGTCGCGGCTGGCGACGCCGACCCGCTGGCGATCGCCGCGGCCGCCCAGTCGATGCGAACGGCGGCGCATGATGTCCCGGCCTGCGAGGAGCGCTACGCCGCCGCCGCGAACGCCACCCACCTGCCGCGCGCACCGCCGCCGCCTCTCCCAACGGGGCCGACCGCCGCCGAGGCGGCCGCCGCGAGCGCAACGGCCGCGCGCTTGAGCAAGAGCGTGGGCGCTCCGATCGACAGCCAACCGACCGACGATTTGACGCCCTCGCAGGCCCGGGTCGCCGGCCCGAGGCAATGGCCGCGTCTTCAGAGGGAAGGAGCGAGGAAGCGCCGGAGCCGCTAGAGCACGATGCGTTCAGACGGAATTGTCCGAACGTCGAATCGTGCTCTATCTTGTCGCACGGCTGAGCGTGTTCCGGAGCGCCAAGTCGGTTCCATGTAAACGGACACGCTCTAGGCGCTGCGTCGGCGGCCGCTCTCGGCTCGCTCGATCATCGCTTCGCGGCGACCGCGAACAGCGGAGTCATGGCGACCACGCCCTTGCCGCTTTCGCCGGCGTGGCGGAGGTGGTCGCTTATGCCGAAGGCATCCTCAAGGGTGCGCAGCAGGGAATAGTGATTGTACGGCGTGTCGTCGGCGACGCCGCGCGGCCCGTGATTGGTGATCACGATGGTCGGGATGTGGCCGCCGCCGAAATTGGACGGCGCCTGCGGCGTCACCGCGCAGCAGCCTTCCCGCGTCTTGCCCGAGCCCTCGTCGAACGTGATGACGATGGCGACGTTCTCTGGCGATCGCCACGCGGCCGTCGATTGCAGCGTCTCGACCAGATCGCCGGCGACCTTGTCGCCGCGGCCGATCAGCGGACCGACATTGTCGCCATTGCAATCGGCGGGAACGTTGGCGCCATGCAGACCATGCATTTCGTTGCACTGGTCGGGAACGATGAGCGCGAAGGAGGGCAGGGCGTTCGCCTTGATGTCGGCGGCCAGCTGACCGAAGCCGACGATCTTCTCGCCGCGCCTGGGGTCGGCCTGGACGGAGGCGAAGTTCAGGAAGCCCGAGTGCTTGGAGGCGTAGAGCGCCGTCTTTTTGGTGCCGTCGCTGATCTTCGGATCGCTGGCGATGAAGACGAGCGAGCCAGGTTTCGGAATGGACTGGTAATAGCCTTTCCAGGATAGACCCACTGCCTCCAGTTGCGCGCCGAGGTGTGGCGCGCGGATGGTGTGGTCGGCGTAGCCCGGCGCGCCCGCCCCGGCGCAGAACGGATCGGTCGAGCCGGCGTGGCAACTGAAGCCGTCGTCATCGTGGATGCCGAAGGTGTCGCCGCCCAGCAGGGCGACGTAGTTGGCCTCGCTGGGATGCACCTCGCCATAGAACCGGGTCGCTTGGCCGTAACGGCGCGCCAGCGCGGTGATCTTGGGCGCGAGCTTCGGATCGAGGATCTGCTCGTAATTCTTGTTTTCCTCGACGATGACGAAAACATGGGCGTAGCGCGGCACGTCGGCGTCGCCGGCGCTCTTGGCGCAAACGGCCATCGGGCCGGCGCTCGCCATGGCGATGGCCGCCGCCATCGCGCCCAGCCGCCTGGGACAATCGCGATTCAATAGGTCACCCTTACGCCGCCCTCGATCGTGATGTCGTAGAATTCCTGCTGCAAGGGCCGGTCGGGACTACCCTCGTAATAGCGCAGCGGGGTGTTCAGCAGGTTCTTGGCGTCGAAGTAGACCTGCATGTGCTTGTTGACCTTGTAGCTGGAACTGAGGTCGAGGGTGAGGCGATCGTCCTGAATGGTGTCGAGGAGTTTGTCGCCACCGAGGCCGAACAGACTGTGGCTGACATATTCGGCGGCGAGGCGGACCTCGACACCATGCGCCTCATAGAAGCCGGCGAGATTCCAGGTCACCTGAGAGGTGCCGGGCAGCAGGCCGTATTGGTCCTGGTGAGCCATCGACGACTTGGCGTCGTATTCGAGGATACGTGAATTGACCACGGTCAGGTTGGCGTCGATCCCGAAGCCGTCGAATGGCTCGGGAAGGAACTTGAACGTCTGATGGTAGTCGACCTGCACGCCGCGGGCATAGGCGGTCGGGATGTTGAGAAAGGTGGTCACCCGCGACAGCGTGCCCGGCTCCAGCGGGTCGGTCATGGTGTTGTAGATACGGTCGGCGATGTAGTTGGTGAATTCCTTGTCGAACAGTGCGAGTTGGACGATGCCGCCGTCATGCATGTAGTATTCGAATGACAGATCGAAATTGTTGCCGTAGGTCGGCTCCAGGTCGGGGTTGCCGCGGGTGATCGCCACCGGGTTGACGGTGCGATCGATGGTGGCGGCGGTGGTGTTCTGTTCAAAGCCCGGACGGCCGATGCCGCTCGACCAGGTGGCGCGCAGCAGCAGATTCGGCTCGAAGGCGTAGCGCATCTGGATGGTGGGAAAGATGTTGATGTAGTCGACGGGCCGCGCCTCGAAAACGTTGCCGATCAGGCGGCCATTCGGCCCGAAGGTCTGCACGTAGGCCCCGTAGGTGGCGTTGGTCGCCTCGACCCGGGCGCCGACCAGGAAGCTTGCCTTGCCGACGCTCGTCGTCACCTGGGCGTAGCCGGCGTAGATGTTCTCGCCGGCGGCGATATAGGCGGGATAGTTGAAGCCGGTGAGGAACGGATTGGCCGGCGTGTTCGTCGCCAGGACCGCCGCGCCGCTGTTGATCAGGTCACGGATGGCATAGAGGTTGATCTGGGGACCGTCGCTGTACCGGCCGTTATAGAAGGTCAGGGGCGGTCCCGAGAAGCCGGGGGTCGCCAGCGATATTTCCGGGGTTGCGTAGCTCTGGACATAGTCGATGGCGCTTTTGCTTCGCAGCCGCACCTCGGCGCCCAGCTTCAACCGCGCGTCGCGGTTCACGAAGTCGAGCGGCAGCGTCAGGTTGCCCGCGCCGGAATATTCCTCATCGACGTCGTAATCCTGACCGTTATTGATGTCGTAGCCATTGCCCGGGTCGGCCAGCTTGCCGAGCAGCGAGTAATTCGCCGGATTGTTCACGTCGAATCCGCTGGGGAAGCCGAAGATCGGGTAGTTCGGTCGCGAGACATTGTCATAGGTGAATGGGATTTTGGCCGCCCCGGAGTATTCATTGGCGTAGAAGTCGGCGCCGATGTTGCGGCGAACGTGAAAGGTCGCGCGGCTGTAGGCGCCATGGTAGTCGAGGGATATCTCGCCCCAGCGATCCTGGCCGCCGACCGCGACGATGGTGTTGCGGTGCACCTCCTCCTCGTCGGTCAGAGAGACATCCGGATTGGTGGTGACGAGATAGCCGTTCGGATTGTTCGGGTCGATCGGAATTGGGTTGGGCGCCGCTGGGTTCTCGACGTTGCCGAGGTTGGTGAACAACAGGAAGTTCTTGCGCACCGCCTCGGTGTAGCCGGCGACGCCGAACCGCGCATAGTAGCTGTGATCTTCGTTCGGCTCGAAATCCAGCTCGGCGCCATGGCTGAACCGGCGGCGGTGGTAGTCGTAGCGGCGCAGGTCGTATTCGGAGACGGCGTTCGCCGGGGCGATACGGGTGTCCGAATTCGGTCGGAAATCGTCGATGTAGCTCTCCTCCAGGTCGTCGACGCCGCGGCGGTCGTCCTGGCGCGAGAAGGTCAGCACGACGGAGAACGGCGCCGGGTTGGAGATGAACCCGGCGCGCGGCGCACCCACTGAGCCCGGACCGTTCTCGACGACGAGGCCGTGATCGCCAATCCCGAACCGCGCCCCGGTGGCGATATCGATCTCGAACGGGCCGGTGTGACCGTGCAGCGGCTCGAAGCCCCAGCCGAGCGTGCCTTCGAAGAACGGTCGGCTGACGGCCACCGCGGTGCGCGGCGACAGCTCGATCGAGCCGCCGAGGCCCTCCGCCTCGTGATCGGGCAGCAAGGTGTAGGTGACGATCAGCCCATCCACGGCCCCGGTCGGAATGGTGTCGAACTCCACCGCGCGGCCGCCGCCGCCGGCGGCCGTGCCGCCCGGATTGGTGTTGAGCAGCGGCACCCCGCCATAGGTCGCGCCATCGAGATTGGCGTCAATGCCGCGGATTTGGACGAAGCGGCCCTCTCCGGTGTCGCTGGAGAGCGATACGCCGGGCATCCGGCCGAGCGCCTCGGCGGCGTTGTAGTCGGGGTATTTGAGGATGGTCTCGGCCGACCGCACGCTGATCAGGTTGGGGGCGTCGAGCTGGACGATGCGCGCCTTGACCTGCTGGCGTGGGGCGGTGACCACCAGTTCACTGACGGGGTTCGATGGAGCGGTCGCCGGCTCCGCCGCCGCGGCGGCGGCGAGCAGCAGACCGGCCAGGCCCGCGCCGCCGGCCAGTCGCGCGCGGCGGCTTCGCGCCAAGCCCATGACAATCCGCCTCGCCGATCACCGCGCCGTGCGGACTGTCGGTTAGTCGGCCGACGCGACAGTTGAGTGACAGGAGGCGGATTGGCTGGGGAACTAGGACTCGAACCTAGAATAACGGTACCAAAAACCGCTGTGTTACCATTACACCATTCCCCAGCGGAGGCGCGTATCGATTGACCGGCGCGTGGAGCCGGCCAGATAGCGCGCGACGCCGCCGGTGGCAACGCGAGCGGCGCCGGGCTGTCGCGGTCGGCTCGCCGACCAAGCTGGGCGGCGGCGAGCGCGCCTAGGCTCCGGGCGTGAAGGACGCCAGCGTTTCCGTATCTCGTCCCATTCGCACGTTTGCACCATTGTACGGTTCATAAATTTGCTTGACCAAATGCCGCACTTCAGGGGCGTAGAATATTTCCTGATACTCTGTGATGCGTTCGATGTGAGGCGGAATTCTCACCGTTTGAGCCGCCGCGGCGGCGCCCGAGCCGTTTGTCTGCCCCCCGCCGATCGATCGCGTGGTGGCGCCGATCTGCGCGACGATCGAGCCGTTGTCCTCGATCTTCAAGGCGCGGAACTTGCCGGCCGGCGTGAGCACATCTTCCCAGCCGACCACCTTGAAGATCGCGTGCACGTGCGTGGACTGCACCGGGCCGGTCAGCCGCGGGTCGGTGAATTCCACGGTCCACGTCTTTCCCAAGACGAGCGGAAAGTTGAACGGCTTGGATGTCACCGTCTCTTGACCGTTGATGACGCGCATGAGGCTGAAGTCGGAACCGACCAGATGATCCACGAAATCGGTGGTCGCCCCATCGATCTTCGATCCCAGCACCATCGTGTCGTTGGACACTCTCTCGACGCGATTGACAAAGGTGCGTTGATTGAAGCCCGCCTCACCGCGAGCTTCGGTCCGGCTCACGACCCAGGTATCGCCCACTCGAAATGTGGGCGCCGGCACGGACGCCGGGTCGGCGGCGCGCGCACTGAACGGCCCACCGAAGCAAAGCATCGCGAGCGCCAAGTCGCGGAGTTGCCGGTCCATCATGCGTTCGCCCTTTCCTCGCGGCCGATCTAGACTTGGCCCGGCGGAACGGCAAACCCCGGAGAACGGCTGGCCTGGAGCCTTGCGGCCGAGCCCTTCGCTCCGATATAGCCGGCCTCCCTCTTCGTCGGAGTGTGGCTCAGTCTGGTAGAGCACCGCGTTCGGGACGCGGGGGTCGCAGGTTCAAATCCTGCCACTCCGACCAATTCCTCCCCACTCCAAGTTCGATCGTCTCGGCGGCCGGGCCTCGCGACCGACGCCCTGGCGCGCCGTTGACGATGCGGCTCGCCCGTCGTCTTAAGGCGCGCGATTTCCTCAGCAGTTGACGCAACGGCGCCTCATGCCCCTCATTCCCTTCGACGACCGCGACGGCTGGATCTGGTTCGACGGCGAGCTGGTCCCGTGGCGCCAAGCGAAGGTGCATGTGCTGACCCACGGTTTGCACTACGCCTCGGCGGTGTTCGAGGGCGAGCGGATGTATGGCGGCGCGATCTTCCGCGCCCGGGACCACGCCGAGCGGCTTATCCGCTCGGGCGCGATCCTGGATTTCGAGGTTCCGCACGGGCCGGAGGCGATCGACGAAGCCAAGGCGGACGTGTGCGCCCGCAACGGGTTCGAGGACTGCTATATCCGGGCGATCGCCTGGCGCGGCAGCGAGACGATCGGCGTCGCGGCGCATAACAGCCGCATCCATCTGGCCATCGCCTGCTGGCCCTGGCCGAGCTACTTCAAGCCGGAGCAGAAGGCGCGCGGGATCGAGCTCGCCTGGGCCAAGTACCGTCGGCCCTCGCCCGATACGGCGCCGACCGCTTCGAAGGCCGCCGGGCTTTACATGATCTGTACCATTTCCAAGCACGCCGCCGAGCGCGACGGCTTCGCCGACGCGATGATGCTCGACTGGCGCGGCTATATCGCCGAGGCCACCGGCGCCAATGTCTTCTTCGTTCAGGATGGCCGCCTGATCACGCCGATCCCGGACTGCTTCCTCGATGGCATCACCCGCCGCTCGGTGATCGCCCTGGCCCAGCAACGCCAGATCGAGGTGGCGGAGCGGCATATCCGGCCCGAGGAGCTCGCCGATTTCAGTGAATGCTTCATTTGCGGCACCGCCGCCGAGGTGACGCCGGTCTCGCGGGTCGGCGAGCACGTCTTCACGCCCGGCGCGATCTCGCTGTCGCTGATGGAGGATTACGCCCGCCTGGCGCGCGGCGGGTGACCCCGATTTCCTAGTGAAGAGTCGCTGGAGCGAGGCGGAGGCCGCCGCGGCGGTCGAACGCTGGCGCCGCGCCGGAGAGGCGTTGGCGTTGCGCACCTATAGCGCCCGGCTGCTCGGCGCGGAGCCCGCTCTGGTGCTGCATGGCGGCGGCAACACCTCGGTGAAGACGACTGTGTCCGACCTGTTCGGCGATCCGGTCGAGGTCATTTGCGTCAAGGGCAGCGGCTGGGATCTGGCGGCGATCGAGCCGGCCGGCCATCCGGCGGTGCGGCTCGGGCCCTTGCGCCGGCTGCGCGCCCTGCCGGCGCTCTCCGACGCGGCGATGGTCAATGCGTTGCGCACCAACATGCTCGACGCCGCCGGCCCGACGCCCTCGGTCGAGACCCTGCTGCACGCCTTTCTGCCGCACGTCTATATCGACCACAGCCACGCGAGCGCGGCGTTGGCGCTGGCCAACCAACCGGACGCCGCGGCGCTCCTCGCCGAGGTGTTCGGCGCCCGGGTCGCTCTCGTTCCCTACGTCATGCCAGGCTTCGCCCTCGCCAAGGCGGCGGCCGAGGCGTTTGACGCGGCGCCGGGCGTCGAGGGGCTGGTGCTGATCAACCACGGCCTGTTCTCCTTCGGCGCGACCGCCCAGGAGAGCTACGAGCGGACCATCGCGCTCGTCACCCTCGCCGAAGACTTCCTCGCGCGTCATGCGCCAGCGGCTCGCGCGCCGGCCGCCGCCGCCCCCTCGGCCGCCGAACTGGCGCGCATCGGCCCCCGCCTGCGCGGCGCCCTGGCGCGGGCGGCTGGCGAGGCCTGGCCCCGCCACTGGGTGTGGGACCTCCGCTCGCGCGGCGCGGCGCGCGCCGTCGCCGACGATCCGAGGCTCGCCGACTGGGCTGGCCGCGGCGTCGCCACGCCCGACCATGTTATCCGCACCAAGGCCTTCCCGCTGGTGCTGCCGCGCTTGGGAGAGGAGGCCGAGGCGTGGGGCGCGAAGGCTGACCCGGCCGTGGCGGCGTTTGTCGGCGACTACCGCGCCTATTTCGCCCGCCAGAGCGCGCGCGTTGGCGAGGGACGCGTCGCGCTCGATCCCCTGCCGCGCGTGGCGGCGATCCCCGGCGTCGGCTTGGCCGGTCTGGGCACGAGCGCCAAGGCGGCGGCGATCGCCGCCGATATCGCCGAGGCCTGGGCAACGACCGTGCTGGCCGCCGAGTTGGTCGGCCGCTTCACGCCGCTCGGCGAGGCGGATACTTTCGATATGGAGTACTGGTCGCTCGAGCAGGCGAAGCTCGGCGCCACCCAGCCGCCGCCGCTCGCCGGCCGCATCGTCGCGATCACCGGCGCGGGCGGAGCGATCGGCGCAGCGACCGCCCGCGCCTTCCGCGCGGCGGGGGCGGAGCTGGCGCTGATCGACGTCGCCGAGGGGCCGCTCGCCGACTTGGCGCGAGCGACCGGCGGGCTGGCGATCGGCGCCGACGTCACCGACGGCCCGGCGGTGCACGCGGCGTTCGAGGCGGTCGCGGCGGGCTTCGGCGGGCTCGATATCGTCGTCTCCAATGCCGGCGCGGCGCTCGCCGGGCCGATGGCCAGCCTGGCCGATGCCGAGCTGCGCGCCAGTTTCGCGATCAATGTCTTCGCCCATCAGTGGGTCGCCCAGGCGGCTATTGGCGTGTTCCGCGCCCAAGGCATGGGCGGGGTCCTGCTGTTCAACGCCTCCAAGCAGGCCCTCAACCCGGGGCCGGACTTCGGGGCCTACGGAACCGCCAAGGCCGCGCTGCTTGCCTTGATGCGCCAATATGCTCTCGAGCACGGCGGCGAGGGCGTCAGGGTGAACGCGATCAACCCCGACCGCGTCCGCTCCGGCCTGCTGACGTCGGAGATGATCGAGGACCGCGCCCGCGCCCGAGCGGTGAGTCCCGAAACCTACATGGCCGGCAACCTGCTCGGGCGCGAGGTGGTTGCCGAGGACGTCGCCCAGGCCTTCCTGTTCGCCGCCCAGATGCGCGCGACGACCGGCGCCATCATCCCGGTCGACGGCGGCAATGTCGCGGCGATGCCGAGATAGGCGGCCCGGCTAGTCCTTCGGGCAGCCCTGGAAGACGCCGACCTTGGCGACCGTCAGGGTGGCGAGGTTGAGCGGCATCAGCACCGCCATGGAGCCGGCGCCGTGGCCGGTGAACAGGTCGATGCGACCCCTGTGGATGCCGCCGCCGCTATCGGAGGCGTACCAGTAGCCATCGTGCCGGCGACCATCGGGCATCGGCATGCCGACCGTCTCCTTGATGAACAGCAGATCGTGCCGATGAACCTGGACGCCGTCGACCGCGGCGGTGCGCATCGGCACCACGTGGCAGCCCAGGGCGTCGCGGTCGGACATGCCGCCGCCCGAGTGATAGAGGGTCGCCTTGAGCCCGAAGCTGTCGAGGATCGGCTGAACGGTGGCGGCCACCTTGCCGATCAGATCGCCGATCGGATCAGAGGCGGCGGACGCCAGTGTGGCGGCGCTGGCGGGCGACGCGCCGTAGGCAATCGCCAGGGCGCTGGCCGCGGCGGCGACCACGCGGGAGAAGGATGGCAACGGGAAGGCCCCTCGTTGGTTCCGTCAAGGTGACGCAAGTCCTAGACGAGTTTGACCGCGCAACGCAAGCTGGTTTCGGCCTGCCGCCACCGGACCTGCGGCATTGCTTCAATATCGTATTCGATGGCGCCGATTACCTAAAGCTTAAGTGTCGAGAACACGGGAGACTTGCTTTCACGGCAGGCCGTCGGGCATCGGGGTTGACCGCGAGCGACTGAATCACACTGTCGCCGCCGGCTCACAAATGCGTGAACATCTAGCGAGCGGCGGCGGGGCCTGTGTCTTGAACGCCACCTGGCCATGGCGCATGAGCCACACTCCGTCGCCGTTTCACGAGTTCCCATCCGATCCATGCCGCGCGCCTTGGCCCTCGCCCTCTTGCTCCTCGCCGCCGTGCCGGCGAACCGCGCCTTGGCCTGGGGCGCGACCGGCCACCGCGTCATCGGCCGCCTGGCGATCGAAGGGCTGCCTAGGGACTGCCCCGCCTTCCTGCGGACCGTCGCCGCCGCTCGGGAGGTCGGCGAACTGGCGCGCGAGCCCGACCGATGGAAGGACGCTGGACGCGTTCACGACGCCGATCGGGACCCGGCCCACTTTCTCGATCTCGGTGACGACGGCAAGGTGTTGGGCGGACCGGCCCTCGCGGCCCTGCCGCCCACCCGCGCCGCCTACGATCAGGCGGTGCGCGCCGCCGGCGGCGACTCCTGGAAAGCCGGATACCTGCCTTTCGCGATCATTGACGCCTGGCAGCAGCTGGCGAAGGATTTCGCCTATCTGCGCGTCGACGAAGCCGCCGCCAGCGGCCCGGCGCCGCCGGCCCACCGCGCTTGGTTCGCCGCCGACGGGGCCGCCCGGCGCGCCCTGATCCTGCGCGATATCGGCGTGCTCGCCCACTACGTCGGCGACGGCAGCCAGCCGATGCACGTCAGCGAGCATTTCAATGGTTGGGGCGATCATCCCAATCCCGACGGCTTCACCCAGGCGCGCATTCACGCTTCCATCGAGGGGGCGTTCGTCCGCGCCAATGTGAGCGAAGCCGCCGTGCGCGCCCGGTTGCCGGCCCCCGCCGGCGTGGCTGGGCCGATGGAGGCGCGGGTGGCGAGCTATTTGGCCGCGACAAACGCCGGGATCCGGCCGCTTTACGCCCTGGAGAAAGCGGGCGCCTTCCAGGGCGCAGATCCGCGCGGACGCGCCTTCATCGCCGATCGTCTCGCCGCCGGCGCCGGCGAGTTGAGCGAGGAGATCGCTCTCGCCTGGCGGGCGAGCGCGCGCGGCCAGGTCGGTTGGCCGGCGGTGAGCGTCGCCGACGTGGCGGCGGGTCGCCTCGACCCCTATGACTCCCTCTATGGACTCGACTGATTCCCGATCACCGGCGGGCGGCGCGCGGCTGATCGACGGCAAGGCGCGCGCCGAGGCGCTGCGCGCCGAGGTGGCCGGCGAGGTCGCGGCCAGGGTGGCGGCCGGCGGCGCGCCGCCAGGCCTCGCCGTCGTTCTGGTCGGCGACGATCCGGCCAGCGCCATCTATGTCCGTTCCAAGGGCGAGCAGGCGCAAGCCGCGGGGATGAAGTCTGTCACCCGCCGCCTTCCGGCGACCACCTGTCAGGACGAGCTGATCGCGCTTGTTCGGGCGCTGAACGCCGATGCGACGATCCACGGCATCCTGCTGCAGCTGCCGTTGCCTCCTCACATCGACAGCGCGTCGGTGATCGAGGCGATCGATCCGGGCAAGGATGTCGACGGCCTGACCATCGCCAACGCCGGGCGCTTGGCCAACGGCCTGCCGGGGTTGACGCCGTGCACCCCGCTCGGCTGCCTGCTGCTGCTGCGCGCCGCCCTCGGCGATCTTGCCGGCGCCCGGGCGGTGGTGCTCGGCCGCTCGATCCTGGTCGGCAAGCCCGTCGCGCAGCTTCTCCTCGCCGCCGACTGCACCTTGAGCATCGCGCACTCCCGGACTCGCGACCTGCCGGCCCTCGCGCGCGAGGCGGACATCCTGGTGGCGGCGATCGGCCGGCCCGGCTTGGTGCGCGGCGACTGGATCCGGCCCGGGGCCGCGGTCATCGATGTCGGCATCAATCGCGTGCCTCACCCCGACGCCGCCAAGGCGGCGGCCGGCAAGACCAAGGTGGTCGGCGATGTCGCCTTCGCAGAGGCGCGCGAGGTGGCCGGCTGGATCACTCCGGTGCCGGGCGGCGTCGGGCCGATGACCGTCGCCTGCCTGCTGCGCAACACCTTGACCGCCGCCGAGCGCGCGACCCCGCTCCGGACGAATTGACACACATCGTCCATCCTGTCTAAGCGCGAGACTGATCCCCCTCCGCGAAAGGCCCCGCGATGCTCAACGTCCTCGTCACCGGCGCCAACAGCGGCTTTGGCCTGCTCACCGCCAAGACCTTCGCCGCCGCCGGCCACAAGGTTCACGCCGGCTATCGTAGCGAAGCCAGGTCCGCCGACCTGTTCGCGCTCGCCAGACAGGAACCCGGTGTGCGTCCGGTGCGCCTGGACGTCACCGATCAGGGGCTGATCAGCGCGGCCGTCGAGGAAGCGGGCCGCGAGCAGCCGATCGACGCCCTGGTCAACAACGCCGGATTCGAGATGGTCGGCCCGGTGGACAGCCTGTCCGACGACTCGCTGCGGCGCCAGTTTGCAACCAATGTGCTAGGACCGGTGCGGATGGTTCGCGCGGTGGCCGGCGAGATGCGCGAGCGCCGGGCCGGGGCCATCGTCAATCTCTCTTCGGTGGCCGGCTGGCTGACCGTGCCCTATGCCGCCGCCTACGCCGCCAGCAAGCACGCGCTCGAGGCGCTGTCGGAGGCGCTGTGGTTCGAGATGGCGCCCTTCGGCGTGCGGGTGGCGATCGTCGAGCCCGGCGGTTTCGCGACCAGCTTCGGCGCCAACGTCGTCACCGACCCCAGCTTCACCGAAGCTTCGCCGCATTTCGCCAATGCCCAGCGCTTCCGCGCCGCCGTCTCGACATTCATCGAAGCGGGCGCGACCGGCAACGATCCGCAGGAAGTCGCCGATCTGGTGTTCGAGGCGGTCACGACCAAGACGCCGCGGCTGCGCTATCTCGCCGGAAGCGACGCCCGCACGCTGGTGCCGTTCTACAAAAGTCAGGAGTTCGAAGCCTATCGCGACGCCATGCTGCCGCGGCTGGGCCTGGCCGATTGGGCCGCCGCGCGGTAGCGTCAGCCGCCTTGGCCGATCCGGCGGAAGGCGTCGGCGGCGAACACGCCTAAAATCTCGACGTGGTCGCTAAAAAAGGCCAGCTCCTCCAACGCCCGCGCCAGGGGCGGGTCGGTGGGGCGGCCATCGACCTCGGCGTGGAAGAAGGTCGCCTGGAAGACGCCGTTCTCCATGTAGCTTTCCAGCTTGGTCATGTTGACGCCGTTGGTCGCGAAGCCGCCGAGCGCCTTGTACAACGCCGCCGGAAGGTTTCGGACGCGGAAGACGAAGCTCGTGACGCACGGCGGCGGCGGCGGCGGCGCGACGGCGGCCTCTCCCGCGTTGGTCATCACCACGAAGCGGGTGGTGTTGTTCGCCTCGTCCTCGATGTCGCGGAGCAGGATCGACAGACCATAGAGTTCCGCCGCCAGGGCGGGGGCGACCGCGGCGCGGGTGGGATCGGGCTTGTCGGCCAGGGCTCTGGCGGCGCTCGCGGTGTCGCTGGTCGGCTCGGCGGCCAGCCCGAGCCGGCGCAGGGTCCGGCGGCACTGCCCAAGGGCGATCGGCATGCTGGCGACGGTTCGGAGATCCTCGAGACGAACGCCCGGATTGGCCATGAGATGGAAGTGGATCGGCCGGAATCGCTCACCAACGATGCGCAGCCCCGAGGACGGCAGCAGATAGTGCACGTCGCTCACCCGGCCGGCGATCGAGTTTTCCATGGGGATGAGCGCCAGGGCGCATTCGCCGGTGCGGACCGCCTCGAAAACATCCTCGAAGGCCGGGTAGGGGATCGGGTCGTGGGCCGGGAAGTCCTCGCGGCAGGCGGTGTGACTGTTCGATCCCGGCTCGCCCTGATAGCCGATGCGTGGCGCGCTCATGTCGGCTCGCCGCCAGCCAGTCGCCGCGCCGCCGCGAGGTCCTGCGCGGTGTCCACCGAAACCGGCGCCTCGGCGAGGACGGCCGCCCAGATGGACAGCCCGAGCTCGAGGGCGCGCAGCTGTTCGAGGCTTTCGCGACGCTCCAGTGGCGAGGGCGGCGCGGCGATGAACCGCGCCAGGGCGGCCCGGCGATAGACGTAGAGGCCGATGTGCCGCCAGACCGGCGCCTCGCCGTAGAGCGTCGACCGGGTGAAATAGAGGGCGCGACCCCATCGAGCCCCTGGCGGCAAGGCAAGCACCGCCTTGACCACGTCCGGATTGCCGCGATCGGCCGGCGAGGCTTCCGCCGCGACGGCGGTGGCGATGTCCGCCTCGGGCTCGCGTTCCAACACCGCCACGCAGGCGCTGAGCAGGCTCGGATCAGCGAACGGCATATCGCCTTGCAGGTTGACCACCACGTCGTGCCGCCCACCCGGATCGAGGCGGGCGAGGGCGGCGGCGATCCGGTCTGAGCCGGACGGCAGGTCGGGATCGGTGAGCACGGCGCGCCCGCCAGCGGCCTCGACCGCGAGGGCGATCGCCTCATCGCCCGCCGCCACCACCACCGGTCCGACGCCGGCGGCTTCGGCGGCGCGCAGGACGCGGACGATCATCGGCGCCCCGGCGATATCGGCGAGCGGCTTGCCCGGCAGGCGGCGGGCGCCCATGCGCGCGGGGATGAGAACGATAGGGTTCAACGCGTCGCCCGGTCTAGAGCATGATCTGATCGGACGGAATCGTCCGCCTGGATCATGCTCGAAGCATCACTCGTCGTCTCGAGCACGTTCCGCCCGGTTGATTGGATCCCTGTGAACGGAACGCGCGCCAGGCGGCGGGGGCGAGCCGCGCCCGGCCGCCCGTTGCGTGACCGCCGGTAGCGTGCGACAGACCCGCCCGCAACGGCGGCAGAGCGTGGACGGGTCAAGAAGGGCGTCGATGAACGATCTTTCCGGCAACAAGATCATGGCGGCGCTGCTCACCGTCGCCCTGGTGATCGTCGGTTTGAACGCGGTCATCCCCGAACTCTTCCAGAAGACGCCGCCGGCCAAGCCCGGCTATCTCATCGCGGTCGCGGCCGACGCCGGCGGCGGGGCGGAGGCCCCGGACGTGCCGCCCGACTGGGGCACGGTTCTGAAGACCGCCGATGTCGCCGCCGGCGAGGCCAAGACCGCCGCCTGCCAGTCGTGCCACAAGTTCGATCCGGCCGGGACCAACAGCACCGGACCTGGCCTCTACGGCGTCGTCGGCCGCAAGCCGGGCAGTCACCCGGGCTTCGCCTATTCGCAAGGCATGACCGATTTCGGGGCCAAGCAGCCGGTGTGGGACTACGACCACCTCTATGAGTTCCTGAAAGGGCCGCAGGCCTACATCTCCGGAACCAAGATGACCTTCATCGGCCTGAAACAGCCGCAGGACCGGATCAACGTCATCGCCTATCTTCACACCCTGGGTTCCAGCCTGCCGATTCCGCCGCCCAAGCCCGCCGCCGCCGCGCCGGCCGCGGGCGCCGCCGCTGCTGCCGGCAAGCCCGGCGCGGCCCCGGGCGCCGGCGGGGCTGGGCCGGCGACGGCCACGCCGCCCGGCGCGCCCACGCCGGCCAAGGCGACCTCACCAGCCCCAGCCGGCGTCCACTAGAGCACGATGGTTTCAGACGGAATCGTCTGACCGTTAAATCGGGCTCTATCTTGTCACACCGTTGAGCGTGTTCCGGAGCGCCAAGTCGGTTCCATGTAAACGGAACACGCTCTAGGCCGGCTGGCTCGACGCGCGCGGTTGCCCGGCGGCCGCCGCATCGCTAGGTAATCCGCTACGCTCGCACGCCGCGCCGATCCTGCTTGGGGTTGCCCGGCCGCACCGGAGAGGTGGCTGAGCGGTTGAAAGCACCGCACTCGAAATGCGGCATACCCGCAAGGGTATCGGGGGTTCGAATCCCCCCCTCTCCGCCAACGCCGATCAGAAATCGAACGCCCGGTGTAGCCGATTTTACGCCGCTGGCGGCGGGAAGGGGTCGGGGTAGATCGCTCTTCGATCCCATGATCCGCACTTCCTTTTGCGCTGCCTCCACCCGCTGGGCCAGGGCGCCGAGGTGTTCGCGCCGATAGCGGCCGCGGTCGATCCGGAAGCGTTCCCGGGCCGTTTTGGGCGAATTTCTGAACCATAGGCGCGGTGATTGCCTGCTGCCCCGCGAGCTTGCTCGTGCCCGCCTGGATCATGCGTTGGAATTCCGGCGGCGATCATTCGTGGCGGACGCGCCTGGCTCGACGCAGATCTCGGCGAGCTGGTAGGCGCGCGACTGGCAATACGCCTCGGCTTGCCGCTTCTGGTCTGGAATGGAGACATCATGCTCCGCCTGCCGCGCCGTTGAGACGCGCAGATCGAGGGCGTCGCGTCGCGGCACGGTCATGTCGGCAATCTCCTTACATCATCGTGACGCCCCGAAATTTGGTCGAACAGGTCGCCGAACCACGCTTCGAAACACGCCCACCTCGGCATCCGTATCCGGCACGTGCGCGGGCCAGTCGTGCACGAAGCGCCAGGTCTCAGCATCCTGTTTGCCGGGCGGCCAAGGCGCGGCCAATGGCCGGGCACGACATAGAGATCGGCCGGCAATTCGCCGAACGTGGCGCGGTCGCGCAAAGGGGAGCGGCGCCGGGACATTGCGGCACGGCACGCCTGGGTCGGTCGCCGTGGGAGCGTTCCCGCTCATTTTGAACCGTGATCGCTTGCGGGCCACCCGCCGGGGCGGCGGCAGGCGGTCAAGGCCGCGGCCGCGCAGCGGTGGCGCGGCACACGCCAACCTTGATGGGCTGACGAGGGTCCGGCCTGCTCGCCGCCCAGCGGTTACGGCTTAACCCGCCTTGCGTGCGATCGTGAGCGGAAGGTCCAGCTCCACCCGGTCATGCGCCACCTTCGGCGTGATCCGCCCGCGCTCGCCGCGTTCCAGGCTAACAAGGCCATAGCCCGCCATCGTTCGCAGCGTGCGCGACAAGTTGGACTTCGCCTTGCCGGTGATCCGCGCGAGTTCGTCCAGGGAGCCGGGGGCCTGCTCCACGATTACCCGCAACAGGTCGCGGTTGCCGGCCGACAGAACCTTGGCGAAGGACTCGGTCGAGGTGAACCACACCTTCGGCTCGTCGGGCGCGATGCGGTGCTCGCCCCGCGCCACCGCCATGGTGCGGGCCTTCATGTCCTCATAGCTGGCGATGCCCACTTTCAGAGTCGTCATGGGATCACTCCTCTCTCGCGCAATACCGCGTCCACGGTGGTCCAGAAGTCGGCGAGCAGCGTCGCGGCGTCCCGGTAGTCGTAAGCCTTGATCGTCCGCAGCCGGTGGCGATGGTCCTGCGGATCGCCGCGCTTTTGCCGCGCCACCGGATGGGCGTTGTCGAAGCCGACCAGCCGCTCGCCATCCGGGCCGTGCAGCGTCAGTGAGTAGTCCAGCCCGTGCGCCTTCTCCGGCGACACCGGCACCCGCGTCACCACGAACCGGACCCAATGGTCGCCTCCCGGGTCCACGACGAGCACCTGGCCGTCGAGGTCGAGCAGCACATCGAGGGTGGGATCGCGAGGCTCGGTCACCGCTAATAGTTATCAGATTGAAGCAACCAAAGGAACGGGGAATTCCGGCGGGTTGACACGCCAGCGTGCGGTCGGTCCGTCGCGGTTCCTCGGCAGCTCGGCGAACTGGATGCCGTTGTCGGTGAGCACAATGTGCGGCCGGCAGGAGCAGGCCTCGAGGAGAGCCTCCAGGAAGGCGCAGGCGGTGCGCCGGTCGGCGCGCTCGTGCGACTGGACGAAGGCGTACTTGGAGGTCCTGTCGATCGCCGCCCAGAGGGAGAGTTTGCCCTGCTTAGCGCTATGGCGTAGACATAGTGCTCATCTTCGTCGTCCGTGGCCCGCCAGCCCATGCGCTCGTTTCACCGCGGAACGGCGTCCGCGTCGCGGCGTTCGCTCAGCAGGTCAGATCAGAGGCGCCGGGCATGAAAGCCGTTCATCTTCTCACAGCCGCCTTGCTGGCGAGCGCCTCCACCGCCGGAGCCGCCGGGACGTGCCGCAATCCCGCGACCGGCCAGACGACCGTTTGCGCGGCGCCCGTCGCCACCCCGCCGGCGAGCGCCGGCGGCAAGGTCGGACCAGGCGCCGCGGCGGCGCCGGTGACGCCCGTTCCGCTGGGAGCGACGGCCGCCATGCCGGCGGCCGCCGCCGCCCCAGCGCCGGTCGTGGCGCCGCCGGTCACCTCGGCGCCCGCGGTCGGCGCGACAGCCGCAGCGCCGAAGCCGATCGCCCCGTCCACGGTTCCGGCGCCGCCGCCAGGCTACAGCCCGCCGCATTGATCGGAAGCATGGGCGCGCGGCGATCAAGGCCGAGCGTCGCCAGCCGGGCCGGGGTGCAGGGCGGCCGTCGAAAGGATCTGACGCTCAGGCGCCGTCGGCGGCCTGCCCACTCTTGCCCTGGCCGCGCTCGGCCAGCAGCGCCTTCTGCTCGGCCCGCAGGACTTCGACCCGCTGCTTGGCGTAGCTTCGCGCCTGGCGAAGCGATCGCGTGGCGCCGGCGTCGGGCTTGTCGGCGCCGCCGGACGCGAGCGTCTCCTGCGCCGTCTTGTGTCGGGCCGCCATGTCGGCGAGGCGCTCCTTGATCTCGGCCAGGCGCAGGCGAATGAAGGCGCGGCGGGGCAACTCCGCCGCCTTGCGCTTGGCCTTGCCGCCGGTCTCGCGCGCCTTGGCCCCCTCTCCCTTTTCGGTCATTTCCTTTTTCAGTCCTCTCGGCTTCGGCTTCGGCTGAGCGCGGCGCGCCTTGCCGTTATATCGTCGCGGCGGGCGACTTACTTGGTGTTGCCCGGCAGGGTGCAGCCGCCGGCGATCCCCTTCGCCTCCGAGCACACGGTGACCGACTTCGGCGCCAAGGGCGCGACCGTGTACTCGACCATGTAGCCCTGCAGCCCGTCGGCGCAAGCGACCTCGACGAAGGCGCCCGCATGGTCGGGCGTCAACCCGACCAAGCGCGAATTGGAAACCTGGCAGGTGTTCTTGCCGAGCTTCTTGAGATCGGCGGTGAGAGAGGGAGAGGCGGCCGAAGCCTTGGTCAGGGCGCAGCGGTAGCCTTCGATCTCGGAGTGGGCGCAGTCGTAGACAATCGAAGGATCCGCCTCGGTGGCCCCGAAGACCCCGATGCCGCCGTCCGGGCGATTGGCGCAGCGGATCTCGACCACCTCGCGGTTGCGGATGTTGGCCGGCAGCAGCGCGTAGCCGGAAACCTGACATTGGAAGCCGGCCTTGGCGGCGAGCCGGGTATAGAGGGCGTTCTGCTCGGTCTTGGCTTGCCGGGCGTCCGTGAGCTTGCAACCGTTGCCGATCGTGTCGGCGGCGGCGCAATCGATCGCCGTGGTCGTGCCGTCGGGCTTGGCCTCGATCATGTAGCCCTTGCCGTCGGCGCAGGCCGCCTCCCAGATCATCAGCCCTGACGAGGTCGAGCCGACCCAGGCGCGGTCCTTTATCTGGCAGGGCTTGCCGGTCTTGGCCATCAGCCGGTCGACGACCGCGAGTTGAGCCGCGCGATCGGTGAGCTTGCAGGAAATATCACCGTCCGCGGGGTAGGCGGCGCACGGATCCATGGTCGCCGGCTTGTCCAGCCTGGGTGGGGCGGAGATCGCCAGGATGTAGCCGGCGCCGCCCTGGCAGGCGAGCTCGAACACCGCGTTGGTCGGCGACTGGCCCAGCGCGCGGACCTTCTCGGGCACGCACGGCTTGCCGGCCTTGGCGATGTACGGCAGCAGCCCGGCCTTCGGGTCGGCGTTGCCCGGCAGAATGCAGGCGGCGGCGCCCTTGCTGTCGCCGGCGACATCGGCGGCCTGGGCGCAGGTGAACGACTGCGGCGCCGGCACCCCTTCGACCTGTTCGACGATCAGACCCTCGTTGCCGGTGCAGGCCAACTCGTAGATGGTGGTCTTGGCCTTGCTCTTGGCGTCCTTGCCCTGGCCAATCAGCCTGGCGTCGGCCAGCTGGCAATCGAAGCCGCCGGCCGAGATCAGGCCGGGCGCGGCGGCCATGCCCTTATCGCGCTGGTCCTTGCTGACCGCCGGCTTGTCGGCGGCCACCGCGCCGGCGGCGGCGGCCAGACCAATCGCTAGGGACAGCCCGGCGACGAACAGACGGTGAGGTTTCATGTCGCGATCGTCCCCCTTTAAAAGGCGCGCGTCCGCCAGAAGCGATTTTCCGCAAAGGTCCATGCCTCCCGAGTCCGGCAGGGTCAAGCCGGAGGCCGGCAAGGCCGCCCCCGTCAATGGCGTTGCTCCGGGGCGCGCCTCGCGCCATGGTTGAACACCGCCTCATTCGAACACCAAGGACCGTCCGCATGGCCCCGCGCATCACCTCGCGATTCGGCGCGCAATCGACCGCGCGCGAGGTGGCCGCCGGCCACGACCTCGCCGGCGAGACCGCCATCATCACCGGCGGCGCGAGTGGTATCGGCGTCGAGACCGCCCGCGCCCTCGCCCAGGCCGGCGCCGAGGCGGTGCTGGCAGTGCGCGATCCGGGCGCCGGCGAACGGGCGGCCGAGGACATCAAACGCTCGGTGGCCGGCGGGCGGGTGAGCGCGGCGCGCCTCGACTTGGCCGATCTCGCCTCGGTCCGCGCCTTTGCCGAGGCCTGGGGCGAGCGGCCGCTCGCCATCCTGGTCAACAACGCCGGCGTCATGGCCTGCCCACTGACCTACACCGCCGACGATCTCGAGATGCAGATCGGCGCCAACCACTTCGGCCACTATCTCCTGAGCGTTCTCCTGGCGCCGGCGCTGATCGCCGGCGCCGAGCGGCGCGGCCGTCCGTCGCGGGTCGTCGCCCTGTCCTCGATCGGCCACCGGCGCAGCGCCGTCCACTTCGACGACCCGCACTATCGCCGCCGGCCTTACGACAAGTGGGAAGCCTATGGTCAGTCGAAGAGCGCCAACGCCCTGTTCGCCGTCGCCTTCCACGATCGGTTCAAGGATCTGGGCGTCACCGCCAATTCGGTGATGCCGGGCGGGATCATGACGCCGCTGCAACGGCACCTGACCCGCGAGGAAATGATCGGCTTTGGCTGGATGGACGAAAGCGGCCAGGTCAACAGTCGATTCAAGAGCCCCGAGCAGGGCGCGGCGACCAGCGTCTGGGCGGCGCTCGGCCCCGAGCTGGAGGGCGTCGGCGGCCTCTATCTCGAGGACTGCGCCGAGGCCCTGCCCTGGTCGCGGGAGACGCCGTTCGCCGGCGTCATGCCGCACGCGCTCGATCCTGAAAGCGCCGAGCGGCTGTGGGCGCTGTCGGAGGCGACCACCGGCGCCTGAGGGCGCGCTTTTCTTCTCGCGGCTTGCCCGGCGGCCGAGCCCGGGGATAGGCTGCGCCTCAGGCGGTCCCCGACAAAGGGGGCCAAGAGGGAAGGCGGTGCGGAGGCGATGCGTCTCCAATTCCGCCGCTGTGCCCGCAACTGTGAGCGGCGAGCCCTCGCGTCCGTCCGTCCGGAGCCGATCCGGGCGGCGCCACTGGAGCGGAGTGCTCCGGGAAGGCGAGGGCGCGGATCGGGCGACGACCCGCGAGCCAGGAGACCTGCCGCCGCCGTCGCTCGTCCGTGGCCCGGGACCAGGCCGTCGGCGCGGGATGGCGTGGCGGTGTCGCCGCGTCCCTCCTTCCGAGGCGACTTCGCGCGGGGCCGGCGCGCCCCAACGAAGCGCTTCATCGGCTCGCGCGGCGCCGCGCCCGGGCTGGAAGGACGATCACCGATGCCGCGTCATTGTCATCAGGGCTCCGATCGGGAGTGCTTGCGTCCACGCCGACATGAAAAGAACGAGCCGGCGAGCGCGGCGGCGGTGGCGCTGCTGGCCGGGCTGGGGTTCGCGGCGGGAGCCTGCGCCGATCCGGCCCCTCCGCTCGCGGAGGTGGTGGTCACCGCGACGCGGGCGCCGAGCCTGCTCGTCGACACACCGGACGCCCTGGTGGTCGACGCCGGCGAGATCGCGCTGCGGCAGGCGAGCTTCGCCGCCGACATCCTGCGGCTGCTGCCGGGAGTGAGCGTCAGCGACGCGGGGGCTTTCGGCGGGGTCACCAGCGTCAGCCTGCGCGGCGCCGGCGCCGACAAGACCCTGGTGCTGATCGACGGCGTCGTCCAGAACGATCCCTCCTCGCCGAGCGGCGCCTACGACTTCGGCGGCCTCGATCTGGGCGACATCGCGCGGGTCGAGGTGTTGGAGGGGCCGCAGGGCTCCCTGTGGGGCTCGGCGGCGATCGGCGGCGTCGTCTCGCTGACGACGCGCGAGGAGGACGGCTGGCGGCTGGCGCTGGAGGGCGGCTCCGTTGGGACCGGTCGGGCGGCGGCCGGCGCCGGGATCAGCAAGCCGGATTGGGCGCTGGGCGCCTCCGCGTCCGTCTACACGAGCGATGGAGTCTCCAAAGCGGACGGCTTCCCCGAGACCGACCCCTTTTTCGAGTGGACCGCCGGTCTCGCCGGCCGGATGCGGCTGACGCCGACGCTCAGTCTCGACGGCAAGGTGCGCTACGCCAACTCGCACGTCGACATCGACGGCTATCCGCCGCCCAATTTCACCTTCGGCGACGACGCCGAGTACGCCACCTCCCGCTCCTGGACAGGCTACGCGCGGGCGAGTCTGGCGGCGTCGGCCGGCTTCAGCCAGAGCCTGACGCTGGCGGGTTATGATCTCGACCGCGCCTCGCTGGGCGGCCCGTTCCCGTCCGGCTATCACGCCGACCGGGCGGACGTGCGCTGGATGGCGAGCCGGGGCGCGGCGGCCGAGCCGTTCGGGCTGGTCTTCGGCGCCGAGCGCGACGCGACCTGGGCCACCCTGAGTACCGGGGCAGGCGCAGGATTGGGCGACACCTCCGCTTTTGTCGCCGGCCATGTTCGGCCGCTGCCTCCGGTGAGTCTCGGCGCCTCGCTGCGCTACGACGCGCCGGACGGTTTCGATGGCCGGGCGAGCGCGCGGGGCGGCGTGGTGGCGAGCCTGCCGGCCGGCTTCGCGCTCACCGGCGACATCGGCCAGGGGTTCAAGACCCCGACGATCAGCGAGATCGCCTGCGACTTCTGCTTCCCCGCCCGGCCCTCGGCGGGTCTGAAACCGGAGACCTCGGAGGGCTGGGACCTGGGTCTGCGACAGCGTGATCGCGCCGGCCGGTGGGAGGCGTCCGTGACCGGGTTCGAGCTCTTCATTCGCGATCAGATCGCCTTTGTCGGCGGCCGATACGTCAATCTCACCCGCACCCGGTCCATGGGCGTCGAGGCGGCGGCGTCGCTCCGGCTGGGCGGCGGGCTGTCGCTGAGAGCCAGCTACACTCACACCGACGCCATCGACGAGACAAGCGGCGCGCGGCTGCCGCGCATCCCGCCAGATGCCGGCGCCGCCAGTCTGCTGGTGGACCGCGGCCGTTTGAGCGGCGCCCTCACCGTCCGGGCCGAGAGCGCCTCGCCCGACCTTGGTCCCAACTACCCCTTCGGCCCGGCGATGCGCCCGGCGCTGGCGCTGGCCGATGTCGCCGTCGCTTGGCGCCTCACCAACCACATCGCCTTGACCGGCCGGATCACCAACCTCGCCGATCGCCACTACGAGGAGACGCTGGGCTATGGCGAGCCACGGCGGATGATCCTGGTGGGAGTGCGACTGCGGGATTGAGAGGCGCGTGTCACGCCGCGGCCCAGCGGCGGGGGTCGGCGGCCTCGGGATTGTCGAGGGCCATGTCGTCCCAGTCGAGATCGGGCGGCGGATGGCGGGCGGCGGCGATCACCGCCGACAGCTCCGCGACGGTCGCCGCGCCGACGATGACCGCGTCGACCTCGGGGCGCGACAAGGCGAAGCCGAGAGCGGCGCGCAGGGGATCGCTGCGGCCTTCGACGATCAGCCGGCGGGCGCGGGCCAGGCGAGCGATGGCGGCGTCGCCGATCTGGCTGGGGGCGCGGTCCGGCGGCAGGAACAGAAGGCCGTTCAGGAATATCGAGCGCAGATGCACCTCGACGCCGCGCTCGCGCACCCGCTCGAGGCTGCCGTCGAGCAGCAGGCGCTGGTCGAGCAGGCTGGCCGGGGCTTGAAGGATGTCGGGCTGGAACCGCCGGGCGAGTCCGGCCGGGTCGTCGGAGACATAGGCGGAGATGCCCACCCGCGCGACCAGACCCTCGTCGCGCAGCGCCTTGAGCCCGGCCCACCATTCCGGGCCGTGCGGCGCGAACAGATCGCCGGCCGACTGGACGATCACCGCCTCGGCGCGCGGCAGATTGAGGCGGCCGAGCGTGGCGCGGACCTCGGCGCGGACATAGCCGCCGCCCCGATCGCCACGCGGCGCCTTGATCAGCACCCGGGCGCTGGCCGGCCTGGGCAGCGCCGCGCCCAGCACCCCCTCGCCGTGGGTCGAGGCGGCGGCGGTGTCGAGCAGCTTGAGGCCGGAGCGGCCGGCGAGGGCGAGCATGTCGCGCACCTCCGCCTCGGGCGGACGGCCACGCGCCCCGACGCGGCCGTCGAGGCCGAATTGGGCGACGCCGAGCCCGAGCCTGGCGGTCGGAGCGGCGGCGCCGGCCGTCGCGGGCGGCGAGATCATTGGCGAGCAAACCTTCGTGGACACGGTCCGCCTATCGCCGCTCTTCGTAAAGAAGCGGTATCGAGGAGATTACGCCCGCGTTAACCATCACCGAACCACCGGCGGCGTCAGGCTTTGACGTCGACGAAGCTCTTGTCGCCGCAGCCGAGGTCCTGGGCGCGGTCGAGAACCTCGTCGAAATCGCCGATCTCGAAGAGGCTGGGAGTCTGGCGCGGACTGGCGCGAATCCACACCCGCCGCGCGCCCTCGAGATACGACGGCGGCAGAGCCACGTCTCCGCCCGCCGCCCGGTCGATCCAGCCGCGCCGCGGAAAATAGCCGGCGCTTTCCAGCTGGTGGAAGGCGCGCGACACCGGCGTCGTCGCCCCGTCATCGGTGCGGAACACCGCGTGCGTGGTCTCCAGGCCATCGCGCAGGTGGAAGATCAGCACCCCCGGCCGGTAGCGCACGCGGCGCGCGAAAAGCGAGCAGGTGATCTCGTCGGTGAACTTGTCGTGGCCGACCACCAGCGTCCAGGCGCGCAGGTGATAAGTGCGCTTGGCGACCTGCGGGTGAGGGTGAGGGTTATAAAAGAAGGTCGTGACCGCGAGGGCCAAAGCGGTGATCATCGCCCGCTCCCGATCCGCCGCCTGCCCGCGGCGGCTTCTTCTGCCATGGCCGACCCGCGCCGCTCAACCACGGGGCAGAACCAGCGCCTCGACGATGTCGCCGGTCGCGGCCGCCGCCGCCCCGGCGGGTCGGCGGATCAAGGCGTCGCTGGCCGCGAAGACGGCGATCAGCGAGGAATCCTGGTCGGCGAATGGCCGGGCCCACAGCACCGCCTCGGCGTCGCGGTCCAGGCGGGCGCGCATCCAGTGTTCTCTCGGCCCATTGCCGGCGAGCGGCTCGGCGGCGCGCGCCGCGCTTAACGCCAAGCGGGGGTCGGCGCCCTGCGCGGCGGCGAGAATCGGGGCGAGGAAGAGTTCGGCGCACACCAGAGCCGAGGCTGGGTTGCCCGGCAGCCCCAGGACCGGGCGGTCGTCTGCGAGCCGGCCAAACCAGACGGGCTTGCCCGGCCGCACGGCGACGCCGTCGACCACGAGGCGCAATCCGAGCCGCGCCAGGGCTGGCTTGACCAGATCGTGGTCGCCGACCGAGGCGCCGCCGACCACCACCAGCAGATCCGCCTCCACCTCGCCGACCGCGGCGGCGATGGCGTCGAGATCGTCCCCGGCGGCGCGCAAGGCGCGCGCCTCGGCGCCGCGCGTCCGGGCCACGGCGGCCAGGGCGGTCGAGCCGCTGTCGAAGATCTGGTGCGGACCGGGCGCGGCGCCCGGCGCCACGAGCTCGTCGCCGGTGGAAAGGATCGCCACCCGCGGCCGGCGGGTCACCTCCAGCCGGCCCGCGCCGGCGGCGGCGGCCAGGGAGAGCCGCCAGGGATCAAGACAGACGCCGGCGGCGAGCAGGCTCTGGCGGGCGCGGAAGTCCTGGCCGGGTGGCCGCACGTGCCGGCCGGTCACGACAGCGGCGATGTTCACCGCTCCGCCCTCGCGCCTCGCGTCCTCCTGGATCGCCACGGCGTCAGCGCCTTCGGGGAGAGGCGCGCCGGTGAAGATGCGGACCGCTTCGCCCGGACCGAGCATCCCGCCAAAGCCGCCCCCGGCGGCGCTCTCGCCGACGATCTGCCTCGCGCCCGGACCATCGGCGGCGCGCACCGCCCAACCATCCATGGCCGAGGCGGCGAACGGCGGCTGATCGCGCAAGGCGCGCACCTCGGCGGCCAGCACGCGGCCGAGGCCCTCGGCCAAGGGGACCGTCTCG
Organism: uncultured Alphaproteobacteria bacterium; assembly: GCA_963752245.1. GTDB lineage: Bacteria > Pseudomonadota > Alphaproteobacteria > Caulobacterales > Caulobacteraceae > Acaudatibacter. The sequence continues at coordinate 850,791 of CAVVXO010000002.1, read as the reverse complement.
CTTCCCAAGGGGCCAAGCCCCGCCAGCATGGTCGCCCGCGCCGCCTCGACGCTCGGCAGCATCATGGCGTTCGCCAGTCTCCCGAAGCGCCGCCGGCCTTGGCGACCACCCGCACCGCCTCGATGATCATGCCGCGATCGGCCGCCTTGAGCATGTCGTAAAGGGTGAGGCATGCGACCGAGACGGCGGTCAGCGCCTCCATCTCGACCCCGGTCGGCCCCCGCGCCCGCGCGGTCGCCTCGACTGTCAAGCCCGCCTCGCCCGGGGCGATGCGCACCTCGATCTTGGTGAGCGCCAGGGAATGGCAGAGGGGAATGAGCTCGGCGGCGCGCTTGGCCGCCATGACGCCGGCCAGCTCGGCGACGGCGAAGACATCGCCCTTGCGGCCCTGGCCGGCCAGGGCGAGCGCGAGCGTTTCGGGGCGCATCCGCACTTCGCCGCGAGCGGTCGCCTCGCGGTGGGTGTCGAGCTTGGCCGAGACGTCGACCATGCGCGCGCGGCCCTCGGGATCGAGGTGGCTCAGGCCGCTCAACGTTCGCCCAGCCTCGACATCAGCTCGACCATGTTGCAGGGGCGATGGCGGCTGTCGAGCTGGCTGGCGATCACCTTGTCCCAGCCGTCGCGAACCGCGCCGTTGGAGCCCGGCAGGCAGAAGACGAACACGCCGCCGATCAGGCCGGCGGCGGCGCGCGACTGCAGGGTCGAGAGCCCGACGCTCTGATAGCTGACCAGGTGGAAGACGACCGAGAAGCCATCGATCTTCTTGTCGAACAGCGGCTCCAGCGCCTCGACGGTGACGTCGCGGCCGGTGAGGCCGGTGCCGCCGGTGCAGACGATGGCGTCGACCCCGCCCGAAGCGATCCAGCCGAGCACCTTGGCGCGGATCGCCTCCTTGTCGTCGGGCACGAGATCGCGGCCGGCGAGTCTGTGCCCGGCGCCGGCGACGCGCTCGGCTAGCAGGGCGCCGGAGGTGTCGCTCTCCTCGTCTCGCGTGTCGGAAATGGTCAGCACGGCGATGCGCACCGGTGTGAAGGCCGCGTTCTCGGCGATCCGGCCACCCGGCGCCAGGCTGGCGCGCCCATCCTCGCTCATGCCGCCCGCCAGCGGTCGAGCCGGCCCAGGTCGGCATCGGTCGGCTCGACCCAGCGCGGGCCATCCCTGGACCATTCCTTCTTCCACAGCGGCGCGGCGCTCTTGAGGTGATCCATGAGATAGTCGCAGGCCTCGAAGGCGGCGCGGCGGTGGGTGGCCGCGGTCAGCACCTGGACGATGGCGTCGCCGGGCGGAATGCGGCCGAGGCGATGGGTGATCTCGACGTCGATGAGGCCGAAGCGCGCCTGCGCCGCCTCCACCAGAGCGCCGATCTCGCCTTGGGTGAACCTCGGATAGGCTTCCAGCTCCAGCCCCTCGCCGCCGTCGCGGCGGACGCGGCCGATGAAGGCGGCGACCGCGCCGACATCCTCGCGTCCCGCGCAGAAACGCGCCAGCGACGCGCCGGGATCAAAGGCTTGCCCGACCAGGCGGATCATCCGCCGCTCATCACCGGCATGAAGGCGATTTCCTCGGCGCCGGCCGGGATCTCCGCGTCGCCGAAGGCGAGGACGCAGTCGATCGCCACGCGCACGCCAGGCCGGCGCAGCGCCGCCGCCGCCGCCGGATCATCGCGGGCGAGCTGCTCGCGCAGTTTCATCACGCTCGCCGGAGCCGACTGAAGCTCCTTTTCCCGCCAGCCGGCGGCCTCGGCGAGCGCGCCGAACAGCAAGACCCGAAGCGCCATGGATCGTCTATCCCCCGGTGGTCGACATGTGGCGGTCGACGGCGGGCGCCGCGCCGCGTCGGATGTGGAAATCGTGCCCGTGCGGCTTGGCGGAAAGGCCGGCGCGGATCGCCGCCGCCAGCGCCTCGCCGTCGCCGTCAGCGCGCAGGATGGACCGCAAGTCGATCGCCGCCTCCCGCCCCAGGCAGGCGTGCAGCACGCCGGTGCAGGTCAGCCGGACGCGGTTGCAGCCGTCGCAGAAATTGCCGGTGAGCGGAGCGATGAAGCCGAGGCGCCCGCCGGTTTCGGCGACTTCGACGTAGCGCGCCGGTCCGCCGGTGGACAAGGAAAGGTCGCGCAGGGTCCAGAAGCTCTCGAGTTCCCGGCGCACCTCCTTGAGGGAGACGAACTGGTCGGCGCGGTCGGCCTCGATCTCGCCCATGGGCATGGCTTCGATCAGGGTGATGGCGAGGCCGCGCGCGTGCGCCCAGGTGATCAGGGAGGGCAGTTCGGCGCGGTTGTCGTTGGCCAAGGCGACGGTGTTGAGCTTGATCTCGAGCCCGGCGGCGCGTGCTTGCTCGATCCCGGCGAGCACCTTGGCGAGATCGCCGCCGCGCGTCAGACGCGCGAACAGCGCCGGATCGAGGGTGTCGAGGGAGACGTTGACGCGCCGCACGCCCATGTCGGCCATCGGCGCGGCGAACTCGCCCAAGCGCGTGCCGTTCGTCGTGACGGCGAGTTCGTCCAGCGCCCCGCTCGCCAAATGGCGCGACAGCCGCTCGAGGAGTGTGAGCAGACCCTTGCGCGCCAGGGGCTCGCCGCCGGTCAGCCGCAGCTTGCGCACGCCCAAGGCGATGAAGATCGAGGCGAGCCGGTCCAGCTCCTCGAGGCTCAGCACCTCCGCCTTGGGCAGGAAGCGCATGTGTTCGGCCATGCAGTAGACGCAACGCAGGTCGCAGCGGTCGGTGACCGACAGGCGGAGGTAGGTGACCCGACGGCCGAGGCCGTCGGTGAGCGCCGCCGGCCTGGCCAGCGGCTCGGCTGACGAGATGTCGTAGGGCGCCATTCCCGGAAAGATAGGCGCGAACAGCGAGCCACGATAGCCGGCGCGCGTTCGCCGCCCCGGCAGAGCGGTCGGGCCGCCAGCCAATGGGATGGAGCGCCCTATGGGGGCCGGGCCGGCGACCCGGCGGTCTGGCCGTCGGGCGAAACGGGGCGGCCATGCGGTTGCGGACCGCTCGCGCTTGCGGCAACAGGCGCCCGGCGGAACGCCGCGGCCACGGCCGCTTCATCCCACCCGGACTTTTTCATGAGCATCTTCGAATCGCCCGCCTTCGAGGGGCACGAGCGCTTGCTGGCGTTCGCCGATCAGGCGAGCGGCCTTCGAGGCTTCATCGCCATCCATTCGACGGCGCGCGGGCCGGCGTGCGGCGGCTGCCGCATGTGGCCCTACGAGGGCGAGCAGGCGGCCGTCGACGACGTGCTGCGCCTCTCCCGCGCCATGTCGCACAAGAACGCCATCGCCGATCTCGAGCTCGGCGGCGGCAAGTCGGTGATCATTGGCGGCCCGGCGCTGAAGTCGCCGGCGCTGTTCGAGGCCTTCGGCCGCGCCGTCGAGACGCTCGGCGGCCGCTATTGGAGCGCCGAGGACGTCGGCATCTCGCCGGCCGACCTCGCCCACGCGCGGCGGACGACCCGCTATATCGCCGGGCTCGAGGGTCACGCCGCCGCGTCGGGCGACCCGAGCCCGGTGACCGCCGAGGGCATCCGCCGCGGCATCGCCCTTACCGTGCGCCGCGCGCTCGGCCGCCACCTGGCGGGCGTCACGGTGGCCATCCAGGGAACCGGCCATGTCGGCGCCTTCCTGGCCGAGAAGCTGGCGAGCGACGGGGCGCGGCTCGTCGTCACCGACATCGACGAGGCCAACGGACGGGCCGTGGCGGCGCGCACCGGCGCGCGCTTCGTCGAGCCGGACGCAATTTTCGACGTCGACGCCGACGTGTTCGCCCCCTGCGCCCTCGGCGGCGCGATCAGCGAAGGCGTGCTCGACCGACTGAAAGCCCAGGTGATCGCCGGCGGAGCCAACAACCAGTTGGCCAACCCCGACGTCGGCCGGCGCCTGTTCGAACGCGGCCTGACCTATGCGCCGGACTTCGTGATCAATGGCGGCGGAATCATCAACGTCGCCGCCGAGCTCCGCGCGCTCAGCCGCGGCGAGGCGTACGATCCGGCCTGGGTCGAGGCGAAGCTCGCCCGCCTGATGGCGACCCTCGAGGAGGTGCTCGACCGCTCCGCCGCCGAGCGCCGGCCGAGCGAAGACATCGCCATGGAAACTGCCGAAGCCCGCATCGCCGCGGCGCGGGTCTGACGCGAGGCGGCGGAGACGCCTCAGCCCGCGAGCCCTCTCCCGGTCTTCGGTCGCGCTCCGCCCCAAGGGGCAGGGAACGAAGGAATTCTCCTCCGCGTCTGTAGGAGGGGGACCGCAAAGCGGAGGAGGCGGCCTTGCCGCGCGCGCCGGCTCGCCGGGCGTTTACCCCGCCGTCAGGCCAGGAATCCCGCCTCCGCGAAGTCGAGCATGCGGGTCAGCAGGCCGGCGGTGTCGGCCTCCCGGGTGAGGCCGTCGGAGAGGACGTGCAGGCGGTCGAACTCGGCGAAGCGATTGTTGTGCAGCATGCCGAGGGTGAAGTGCAGCCGCCAGTAGACCGTCTCGCGCGGCAGGGCGGGACGGGCGGCGATCAGGGCGTCGGCGAAGCGGCGCAGATGCGAGACATCCGTCGACAGGGCGATGCGCATCGCCTCGGTGCCCTCGTCGCGGGCGCGGATGATGAATTGCAGGGCGGTGCGCCGTTCGTGGTCTGGATGCGACCAGCGCAGCGGCGGGGCGAGCAGCGCCTCGAGGACGGCGCGGACCGGCGGGCGTCCGGCGTGGCGATCGGCCGCCTCGTGCAGCATCCGGGCGCGCTCGCGGTTCAGTTCGGCGGTGCGGCGGCGAAAGATCTCGAAGAGCAGGCCGTCCTTGGAGCCGAAGTGATAGTTGATGCTGGCGAGGTTGACCCCCGCCTCGGCGGTGATGTCGCGCACCGAAACCGACTGAAACCCGCGCACCGCGAATAGCCGCTCGGCGACGCCGAGGATCGTCGACTTGGTCTGGGCTTCGGACTGGCCGGGCGCCGTCACGGGCGCGGTGTCGAGGAGATCGGTCATCGGGCGGGGCGGGCGGACATTCTCCGGCGTCGGACGGCCAGTTTCCGGCGCCCTCGGGGTGAACGCAACCATTCGCGGCTTGCATGGCCAAGCGCCCGCAAGCAGCTATAGGCGAGCGGCGAGCGGCGATTCGCCCCGAGCTCGTGACAGGCGACCCCGACCCCATGATCCGCAGCCCGCGCCGTCCCGCCCACCCCGCCTGGCGCCCGGGGCTCGCCGCCCTGGCGCTGGCGGGCGCCTGCGTCGCCGCCTCCGCGGCCTTGGCGCGCCAGTCGGAGCCGCCGCCGCGCCGCCGACGGCGCCCTCATCGTCGCCCGACCAGACAACCCCGCCGACGAGCGGTCCGACGGCTCCCGAAGCCACTCCAGCGCCGCCGCCCTTCACGCCCGAGGAGGCGACGATCGCCACCAAGGCGCTGTCGGAGGCCGGCTCGCAAGGCCTCGCCCCCCCGGCGATCGGCGAGGACCTGGTCGCCGCCAGCCTGGCCTACGCCAAGGCGCAACATGGCGGGCGGATCGATCCGATGGCCGCCGATTCGGATTGGACGATGCGGCCGGAGCCCTACGACGCGGTCGCCGCCCTGGCGGCGGCGCGGGCCGACGGCAAGCTGGCCGACTGGTTCGCCAGCCAGCCGCCGCCGCTCAAGGGCTACTACGATCTCGTGGCCGCCCGGGCGCACTATCTCGCCATCGCCGACGGCGGCGGCTGGCCGCGGCTGCCGACCGGCGGGCCCATTCAACTCGGGTCGCGCGGCGCGCTGGTTTCGGCGCTGCGCCAGCGCCTGGCGGCGGAGGGGTATGCGGCCGGCGATGCCGCCTCGACGATCTTCGATGAGCCGCTCGACCAGGCCCTCCGACAGTTTCAATCGCGGCACGATCTCGCGGCCAGCGGCGTGCTCGATACCCGCAGCCGAGCCGCGCTCGATATTCCGGCGCGCAAGATCGTCGACATCATCGACGCCAATCTCGAGCGTTGGCGCTGGGCGCCGCGCGTCTTTCCGCCCGATCGGATCGACGTCAACATCGCCAACGAAGGCCTGACCCTGTGGCGCGCCAACGAGGTCGTCTTCACCATGCGCGTGGTGGTCGGCGACGCCACCCACAAGACGCCGATGCTAGCCGCCAACGCCCGGGCGATCGAATACAATCCGCCGTGGATCGTGCCGGCCAGGATCGCCGCCTCGGAGCTCTATCCCAAGGAAGCCGCCCACCCAGGCTATCTGGCTCGCCACGGGTTCAGCCATGTCAACGGCTCGCTGGTGCAGAGGGCTGGGCCGCTGAGCGCGCTCGGCAAGGTCAAGTTCGATCTCGACGATCCCTATTCCATCTATCTGCACGACACGCCCTCGCGGAAGTATTTCGCCAGAGACGCGCGCGACCTGTCGCACGGCTGCATCCGGCTCGACCATCCCGTCGATCTCGCCGAGGCGATCCTGGCGCCGCAGGGCTGGACGCGCGAGCAGATCCAGGAGGCGATCGACGCCGGCGCGACCCGCTGGGTGCGCATCGTGCCCAAGGTGCGCACCCTGCTGCTCTATGAAACCGCGATCGGCCACGACGACGGCATCGTCAGCCTGCATGCCGACCACTATGGCTGGGACGACGAGCTCAACCAGGCGTTGCGGAACGGCGGGGTGGTCGCGCGGACCGCGCCAGCCGAGCCGAAGGAACCGTGAACGGAGTTCGCCCGATCAACCGTATGTTCACGAATACGTGATGATGTTCGATTGATGAGTTCGAGGCAAAAAGCCGCGCGTGAACCTCGCCGCCACGAAAGCGCCCCGGTTCGACGGCTCTTGTGGGGCGGCGAACGTCCAACTGCCCAGATGGTTCAATGAAGTCATCGATTTCCGCGCGCCCCGCTCGACCCTCTCGCGACAGCGCGCGCTCCCGCGACGGCCGCCGCCGGTTTCTCAAGACCGGGCTGGCGCTGGCCGGCGGCGCGGCGCTGACGGCGGCGAGCGGCGTGGCGCTCGGACAGTCGCTGCCAGATTGGGTGTTCGACAACGTCAACGCACCCGGCACGCGCCTCGCGCCGGGTCCGGGGTTCGAACCGCGTCGCGTGCGGCTCGACAACCTGCACACCGGCGAAACGCTCGACGCGCTGTACTTCGATCGCGGCGCCTACGTCCCGGACGCTTTGTCGGCGGTGAACCACATCCTGCGCGACTATCGCACCGGCGATGTCTATCCGATCGATCCTAGGGTGCTCGACCTGCTCGCCGCTCTGTCGGCCAAGCTGGAGACCGGCTCGCCGTATGGCGTGATTTCCGGCTATCGCTCACCGGCGACCAACGCCATGCTGCACGCCGAGAGTGGCGAGGTGGCGACCCACAGCCTGCACCTGGTCGGACAGGCGATCGACATCCGCGCCCCCGGTATCGAGCTCGCCTGGTTGCGCGAGGCGGCGCGCGGCCTTGGGCGCGGCGGCGTCGGCTACTATCCCTTCTCCGGCTTCGTCCACGTCGATGTCGGCCGCGTGCGGACCTGGAGCGGGGCGTAGGAGCACGATGCGTTCAGACGGAATTGTCTGACCGTTGAATTGTGCTCTATCTTGTCACACCGCCGAGCGTGTTCCGGAGCGCCAAGTCGGTTCCATGAAAATGGAACACGCTCTCGGTCGCGCGACGCCGCCTACCGTCTAAGAACCCGTTCGACCGGGCGACTCCGCCTATCTCACAACGGCGCTAATGCTGGCTCTCGGGCATGCGCACGACGAGGCCATCGAGTTCGTCCGTCACCTTGATCTGGCACGATAGGCGGCTGCTCGGTTCGACGTTTTCGGCGAAGTCGAGCATGGATTCCTCCATGGCCGAGGGCGTGCCGGTGCGGTCGCGCCAGGCTGCGTCGACATAGACGTGGCAGGTGGCGCAGGCGCAGGCGCCGCCGCAGTCGGCGTCGATGCCCGGCACGTTGTGCTTGACCGCTCCCTCCATCACCGACAGGCCCGGCTTCACGTCGATGACGTGCTCGGCGCCGTCGTGCTCGATGTAGGTTATCCTGGCCATGAGCTCCCGCGAGACTTGCCGAGTGCTGAAGCGGCGCGCCCTTACGAGGGCGGCGCGCTCGAAGCGGCGACCTCTTTCATGGAAATCGCCGGATCCGCAAGCTTGGCCCGGTCGACCCGCTTGCCCGAGGCGATCAGCTGGCGACCGGCCATGAACTCGGCCGGAGCATTGACCGCCTCGACCGCCTCCAGCACGCCGCCGCGCAGGTGAAAGACGGCGAACCGGGCGCTTGCCGGATCGCCGCGTACGATCACCTCGTCGGCGGCCATGGGCAGGCCGGCGAACTGGTATTTCAGATCATATTGGTCCGACCAGTTCCAGGTCACCTCGTGCGGCGGCGGCGGCCGGCCGACGATCGCGGCGGCGGCCTGGCGCGCCTGCTCCAGGGCGTTGGCGACGCTCTCCAGGCGAAACATCCGCTCGTAGCGCGGCAGCGGTCGCCAAGCGACATCGCCGATGGCGAAGATCGCCGGATCGGCGGTGCGGGCGTGCTCATCGACCACGACGCCGTTCTCGCACGGCAGGCCGGCGGCCCGCGCCAAGCCATCCTCCGGCGGTGCGCCGACGCCGACCAGAACCGAGTCGCAGGCGATCGTCCGGCCATCGCCCAGACGCACGCCGGCGACATGGCCGTCGCGCCCCACGAAGGCGGCGACGTCGGCGGCCAGCTCGAACGTGACGCCGCGGGCGCGATGATAGCCGGTGAAGAAGTCGGAGAGCACCGCGCAGGCGACCCGGGCGAGGATGCGCGGCTCGCGCTCGATCACCACCGCCTCGGCGCCGAGGGCGCGGGCCGAAGCCGCCGCCTCCAGGCCGATGTAGCCGCCGCCGATCACCGCCAGCCGCCTGCCCGGCCGCAGCGCCGCCTTCAGCGCCTCGGCGTCGGCGGCCGAGCGCAAGGAAAGGACCCCGGCGAGGTCGGCGCCCGGAATGGCGAGCGCCCGCGCCTTGGCTCCGGTGGCGAGAATCAGATGGTCGAAAGCGAGCCGCTCGCCGGTCTCGAGCCTCACCTCGCGGGCGCCGCGATCGATCGCGGTGGCGCGGACGCCGAGGCGCAGATCGATGTCCGCCTCGGCGTAGAACCTCTCGGGCCGGAGCGCCAGGCTGTCGGCGTCGGCCTCGCCCTTGAGCCAGGCCTTGGAGAGCGGCGGGCGCTGGTAGGGAGCGAGCGGTTCCTCGCCGACGAGGGTGATCGGCCCGGCGAAGCCGTATTGCCGCAGCAGCGCCGCCGCCGAGCCGCCGGCGTGGCCCGCCCCGACGATGACCACCCGCGCGCCCATCATCGGCCGATCAGGCGCGCGCGAGGATCAGGCAGCCGTTGGCGCCGCCAAAGCCGAAGCTGTTGGACATTACCGTCTCGAGCTCGGCGGCGCGGCTCTCGCGGACGATCGGCAGGTCGGTGAATTCCGGATCGAGCGCGTCGATGTTGATGCTGGGGGCGATGAAGCCGTCCCGCATCATCAGCAGGCAATAGATCACCTCCTGCGCGCCGGCGGCCCCGAGGCTGTGGCCGGTCATCGACTTGGTCGAGGAGATCGGCGGCGGCGCCTCGCCGAACACCTCGCGGATCGCGCCGCACTCCTTCACGTCGCCGATCGGCGTGCCGGTGCCGTGCGGATTGACATAGTCGATGCGCCGGCCGCCAGCGTCCTCCAGCGCCAGACGCATGCAGCGCGCCGCCCCCTCGCCAGACGGAGCGACCATGTCGTGGCCGTCGGAATTGGCGGCGTGGCCGACGATCTCGGCGAGGATCGGCGCGCCACGCGCGCGGGCGTGCTGCAGCTCCTCGACGACGACGATCCCGGCGCCGCCGGCAATGACGAAGCCGTCACGGTCGGCGTCGTACGGACGGCTGGCGCGCGCCGGCGTGGCGTTGAAGCGCGATGACATGGCCCCCATGGCGTCGAACAGGGCCGATAGGGTCCAGTCGAGCTCCTCGCAGCCGCCGGCGAAGACCACGTCCTGCCTGCCCCAGGCGATCTGCTCGCGGGCGGCGCCGATGCAGTGGCTGGACGTCGCGCAGGCCGAGGTGATCGAATAGTTGATCCCCTTGATCTTGAACCAGGTCGAGAGCGTCGCCGAGGGGCCCGAGCACATCGCCTTGGGCACGGCGAACGGGCCGATCCGCTTCACTCCCTTGGCGCGGGCGATGTCCGCCGCCTCGACGATGGCGCGGGTGGAGGGTCCGCCCGCGCCGACGATCAGGCCGGTGCGCTCGTGCGACACCTCGCCGGGCTCGAGGCCCGACTGGGCGATCGCCTGCTCCATGGCGATATGGGCGTAGGCGAGGCCAGGCGAGAGGAAGCGGGCGGCGCGGCGGTCGACGCGCTCTTCCCAGTCGAGGGCCGGATCGGCGTGCACCTGGCAGCGGAAGCCGAGTTCGGCGTAACTGGGCGCGGCGACCACGCCGGAGCGGCCGGCGCGCAGGGCGGCGGCGACGGACGCCGCGTCATGGCCGATCGGCGAGACGATCCCAATCCCGGTGATCACCGCCCGCCGCATCGGCCTTCCCTTCTCCCGTCTCCTCGCCGGCCCGGCCGAACGCCGTCAGACCAGATCGGCGGCGTTGAACAGCCCGACCTTCAAGTCCCTGGCCTCGTAGATCGGCTTGCCATCCGCCTCGAGCACCCCGTCGCCGACCCCCAGCACCAGCTTTCGCAAGATCACCTTCTTCATGTCGATGCGGTAGACGACCTTGGCGACCTTCGGGGTCACCTGGCCGCTGAACTTGACCGCGCCGACGCCGAGCGCTCGGCCGCGACCGGGCGCGCCGCACCAGCCAAGAAAGAAGCCGACCAGCTGCCACATGGCGTCCAGGCCGAGGCACCCCGGCATGACCGGATCGCCGATGAAGTGGCAATCAAAGAACCACTGATCTCGGTGAACGTCGAGTTCCGCCTCCATGTAACCCTTGCCGTGCAACCCGCCCTCGGCCTCGATGCGGGTGATGCGGTCGAACATCAGCATCGGCGGATAGGGGAGCTGGGCGTTGCCCGGTCCGAACAGCTCGCCGCGGGCGCAGGCGATCAGTTCCTGGCGGCTGTAGCGATCACGAACCGGGTCCGGGGCGTCCATCCCCCCGGGCTAGCACGCCGGCCGCCCGCGCCTCAAATGCCGGCCGCTCCGCTCCGGAGCGCGGCCTTCCAGGCGCCGAGGTCAACGGCGACGGCGCGGGCCGGAAGCCCCCGGTCCAGACTCTGGTGGCGGCCCCCGCGCCCCCACCGGCCCCGCCTCCTCACCGGCAGCGCGGCGTCTCGCCGACGCCCCACAGCTTGGCCGCCGGCAGCCAGCCGGCCAGCCCGGCGATCTTGACCTTGCACCAGTCGCCGACGCAGCGATCGAGATTGGCGATCGAGCGATTGTTGACCGTGGCGAGGCTCGCGGCTTCCGGGCTGGCGGCGCGGGCGAGCGGCAGCGCCGCGCCGGCGGCGGTCAGCACCGTGCGCCGGCCATCGATCATCGACCGGTGCACCCAGGCGGCGCCGCCCTCCGGATCGCACACCCGTCGCCAATCGGTCGTCTCTTCCACCACCTGCACCGGCAGGCCGCGCGCGCGATAAACCCACAGCGCGGCGTAGTCCGGGCCGGGGCCCTTGCGGGCGAAGACCTCGCCGCGCTTGAGGCTCACCCAGCGAGGCACGCAATAGCCCGAGAGGCCCTTGCGCGCCGGCGCCACGCAGTCGCCGCCGCCGCCATGGTCGCCACACGCCGCCAGACCCGCGCTCGCCAGCGACAGCAGGCCCGCCCTTGCCACGATGCGCAAAAGCCGGCTTGGATGGCCGCGCGACGCGCTCCCGTCGCTTCGCCGCCGCTCACCCGACATCGCGCTCATGGCCGCCCGCAAGCCCAAGGTCATCGTCACCCGCAAGCTGCCCGACGCGGTCGAGACGCGCATGCGCGAGCTGTTCGACACCGAACTCAACCTCGATGACAAGCCCTTCGGACCGACCGAGCTGGCCGCCGCCCTGGCTCGCGCCGACGTCCTCGCCTCGACGATCACCGACCGGATCGACGCCGAGGCGATCGCCGCCGCCGGACCCGGGCTGAGGCTGATCGCCAACTTCGGGGTCGGCGTCGATCACATCGATATCGCCGCGGCCCAGGCGCGCGGCATTCTGGTCACCAATACGCCCGGCGTGCTCACCGAGGACACCGCCGATTTGACCATGGGCCTGATCCTCGCCGCCATGCGCCGGGTGGTGGAGGGGGCCGACATCCTGCAGGCGGGCGACTTCCGCGGCTGGACGCCGACCTGGATGATGGGCCGGCGGCTGTGGGGCAAGCGGCTGGGCATCGTCGGCATGGGCCGCATCGGCCAGGCTATGGCCAAGCGCGCCCGCGCCTTCGGTCTGGCCATCCACTATCACAATCGCAAACCGGTGAGCCCGAGGATCGCCGAGGAGCTCGAGGCCACCTACTGGGAGAGCCTCGACCAGATGCTGGCGCGGATGGACATCGTCTCGGTCAACTGTCCGCACACGCCGGCGACCTATCATTTGTTGTCGGCGCGACGTTTGAAACTGCTGCGCTCGACCGCCTATGTGATCAACACGGCGCGCGGCGAGATCATCGACGAGGCGGCGCTGGCCGGCATGCTCGAACGCGGCGAGATCGCCGGGGCCGGCCTCGACGTCTATGAGCACGAACCGGCCGTGAACCCGAAGCTGCTCAAGCTGCCCAATGTCGTCCTGTTGCCGCACATGAGCTCGGCGACGCTGGAGGGGCGGATCGACATGGGTGACAAGGTGATCATCAACATCCGCTCATGGATGGACGGCCACAAGCCGCCGGATCGGGTGATCTCCTCGATGATGTGAGCCGCTCGACGGCGTGAGCCAACTCCTCCTCGGACGGCGCCGACTTCCGGACAATAAAATGGCGAGTTGGTGATCCAGCCGTCGCGCCCCGTCGTATTCGGCACAGGTGGGCGCCCTTGGAGAACTGACATGCAACGATTGTTGAAGGCCGCCATTGGGGCGGTCGCGCTACTCGCTGTGGCGGCAGGCGCCCACGCGCAGCTCGCCCCAAACGAAACCGCGGGTTACGGCAACGGCGACCTACTGACGTTCAACTATACGCAGAACTATGTCTGCGTCGAACAGCCGACCGACGACCTGAACTTCAACAAGGTGCAGGCGCAGTCCGACCCGAGCGAGACCGCGCTTCCGATCTGCCAGGCAAACTTCAACCCGACGATCAACCCGCCCGGCAGCATCGGCAACCCGCGCAACACCACCGATCCGCTGTTCGTGCTGGTGCCGATGTTTTCCAGCAACAACGACCAAAACCCGAACGACGCCATCGGGTGCGCCAATGTGCGCGCCGGAACTCTGTGCGGCAGCGCCCTCGGCAGCACCCTGATCAAGTTGTTCGGCGCCGTTCCCGAAGGATTCAAGACCACGCCGGCGGTTTACACTCAGTGCCCAGCGCCAAATGAGCCAGCTGGCACCTGCACCATGCACGCCACCCAGATCGACATCGCGCCGCTGCTGGCGAAGCTGAAGTACATTCCTTACCCGGTGACCGCCAATATCTTCGTGCCGCTGCCCAACCACAGCCACATCTTGCAGAGCAACGCGATCACCCAAGCGCCAGAGTGGTGGCAGGTCGTCCCCGTCCTGGTGCTGAACGCGGCCGATTGGCCGAACCAGGCCGGCACCACCGGAATCACCACGGTGACCCAGCTGCAGGCGGCGGCGCTGGCGAAGCGCGCGGTGTTCGTCCCGTCGAATTTCTTCCTCTACTTCGGGTCGCGCATCATGGGCACGATGGCGTCGAACCACCCGGGGGCGATGAAGCACTAAGCGCCTCCCGCGGCCCGGCAAGCTAGGCGGCAACGGCCGGCTAGCCCGCGCCACTCGGCCATTTGGCCGAAGGCGGCGGAGCTCGCGCGAGCTCCGCCGCCACCGCGTTGAACTTGGGCGAAAAAGGGGCTGCTCACGCTTGATCCGTTCGCCAGCCGCGACGTATTGACGCGGCAGGCGGGGTCTCATCGGAGGAAAACAATGAAATCGCTAGTCAAGGGGGCGCTGGTCGCGCTCGCTCTTGCGTGCGGGGCCGGCGCCGTCCAGGCGCAACTCGCCTCGAACGAGAGCGCCGGCTTCGGCGCCGGCAAGCTGCTGACGTTCAACTATACGCAGAATTTCGTCTGTGTCGAACAGCCCAACAACGATCTGAACTACAACAAGCGGCACGCCGATTCCGATCCACTAGAGACCGCGACGCCGATTTGCCAGGCCAACTTCAATCCGACGATCAATCCGCCGGGCAACATCGGCAATCCGCGACTGACCACCGATCCGATTTTCGTCCTGGTGCCGATGTTCTCGTCCGACAATGACCAGAACCCCAACGACGCGATCGGCTGCGATCTCGTGCCAACCGGCACGCTGTGCGGCAACGCGCTTGGGACCACGCTCATCAAGCTGTTCGGCGCGATTCCGGAAGGCTTCAAGAAGAAGCCGCTCGTCGCCGTGCAATGTCCCTCGCCGAACGACCCGCCGGGCAGCTGCACCATGCACGCCAACCGGATGGACATTGCTCCGCTGCTGGCCAAGCTCGGCTACATCCCGTTCCCCGCGACCAGCAACATCTTCGTGCCGCTGCCCAACCACAGCCACGTGCTGCAGAGCAACGCCATCAGCCTGGCGCCGGAATGGTGGCAGGTGATCCCGGTGCTGGTGCTCAATCAATCCGTCTGGCCGAACGCGGCCGGAACAACCGGCATCACCTCGGAGCCGGCGTTGCAGGCGGCGATCGCGGCCAAGCAGGCGACCTTCGTTCCCTCCAACTTCTTCCTCTACTTCGGATCGCGGGTCGCTGGCGGCATGGCGATGCACCACGGCGGCGGCGCCGCGCACTAAAGGCCATTGCGGCGGCGCCGCGCCGGGCGCCGCCGGCTTCTTAGACGGTCGAGCCGCCTCCTCGCCCGGCGGTCTCGAGGGTGACGACGCGGCCGGAAAGGCGCGCCTGTTCGGCGGCGAGGGCGAACTCCAGCCCGACGAGCGCCTCGGCCTCGTCAGCGGCCCTCCAGGTGACGGCGCCTTGCTCGGCGCAAGCTCGCAGAAAGGCGCGCAAGGTCGCCTCGTCGCCGCCGCCATGACCACTGGGGGCCTGGTCCGCGCTCCAGGCTCGCACCTCGCCGTCGCGCCTGGTCAGCCGCCAGCGGCCTTCGCCGAAGCGCCCCTCGATCCGCCCCGCCTCGCCGATCAACGTCACGGTGCGATCGGAGGCGGTGGGCGAACCCATGGCCAGGGTGAAGCTTCCCTGCACGCCGGAGACGAGCTCGAAGGCGACCACCTGCCGGTCGACGAGATCGCCGTTCTCGCCGAACACGCAGCCGCCAAGCCCGTGAGCGGCGGGATCGGCGGCCTCGCCGGGCGTGCGCGCCTCGTAGGCCCCGCGATCGACGAAGGCGCAGATCGCCGTTTCCGGGCACTGTTGGCAGAACGGCGCCGGCGCCGGGCGCGCGAACAGGTCGGCGGCGGCGAAGCTGGCGACGCGATGCGGCCGGCTCGCGAGCAACCAGCAGACCAGATCGAGATCGTGGCAGCCCTTGTGCACCATCAGCCCGCCGCACGCCTCGGCGCGACGATGCCAGCGACGGCGATAGCTCGCCCCATGCGCCGCCGACAGGTCATCGCCAAGGCGCGCCTGCAGCACCCGGCCGATCGCTCCGTCGGCGACCGCTTTGCGCATCGCGGCATAGAACGGCGCGGCGCGCAGCACGTAGCCCAACCGCAGCACCCGGCCGGCCGCGGCGCGCGCCGCCAGGACGGCGCGGGCGTCGGCGATGCCGAGCGCCAAGGGCTTCTCCAAGAGGACATGCTTGCCGGCGGTCAGGGCGGCGATAGCCTGGCCCGCGTGCAGCCAATCTGGCGTCGCGATCAGAACGGCGTCGAGCGCCGCGTCGGCGAGAGCCTCGTCCAGATCCGCTGTCTCCCGAGCGGCGGGCGCCAGCGACCGCGCCGCTTCCAGCCGATCGGCGGAGCGTTCGACGAGCCAGGCGACCTCGGCCTCCGGCCAGGGCGCGAGGCGCCGGGCGAAGGCGCGGCCGCGCGCGCCCATGCCGACGATGGCGCAGCGCACCGGCCGGGAAATCATCCCGGCGGCCGGCGGATCAGCCGCCGCGCGAGGAGGCCGGAGCCGATCCACAGGGCGGCGGCGCAAGCGACCAACAGCAGGGGCGCGAGGCGGCCGGAATTCATGGCGGCGAGCGTCGAGCGGCCGGCGAGGGCGGTGAGCGCGATCTTCGGGACGGTGCCGACCGCCGTGCCGGCGAGATAGTCGGCCAGCGCCATGCCGCTCGCCCCGCCGGCGAGATTGACCAGCACGAACGGGGCGACCGGCGCGAGCCGGGCCACGACCGTCGCCCAGAAGGCGTTGCGCGCGATCATCGCGGCGTAGCGGGCGACGCGGCCGGCGGCGGCGCGGTCGATCAGGCCAGGGCTGATCAGCCGTCCGACGGCAAAGCCGATGGCCGAGGAAACCTGGGTTCCGGCCCAGCTGTAGACCGCGCCCCACAGCGGCCCAAATACCACAACGGCGGCGGCGATCAGCAGCAGCTGCGGCACGCCGGCGAAGGCGCAGACGGCGAAGATCAGGATGGACCCCGGCAAAGCCCACGGGCCGCGCGCCGCCGCCAACCAGCGCCGCGCGCTCACCGAGCCGTCCGGACCGAGCAGGCGGGCGCCGGCAATGAAGATGATCGCCAGACCAGTGAACATCGCCGCCGAGAAGGCGAGCGAGCGCCAGCCGGCGGCGTCGGTGGGCAGCCAGCGCCTCACGGGTGCGCTATCCAAGCCATCTCGCCGGCGCGACTATCAGCGGCGGGGGGTTGCGGAAAGCGAAGGGCGCGGCCAAGAGCCCTGTCCGAGCGTCTCCTCCAGAGCTTCAAGTCCGACGATGTTCTCGCCCTCGGCCATTCTTGGCCGCGTCAAGCCGGCGGCGACCATCGCCGCCAGCGCGCGGGCGCGGGCGCTGCGGGCGGCCGGCCGCGACGTCATTTCGCTCGACGCCGGCGAGCCGGATTTCGATACGCCCGACACCATCAAGGAGGCGGCGATCCGCGCCATCCGCGAGGGGAAGACCAAGTACACCGATCCGGACGGCATGCCGGAGCTGAAGGCGGCGATCCGCGAAAAGTTCGCTCGCGAAAATCACCTGGACTACGGGCTGAACCAGATCACCGTCGCGCCGGGCGGCAAGCCGGTGATCTACAACGCGCTGGTCGCCACCCTGAACCCGGGCGACGAGGTGATCATTCCGGCGCCCTATTGGGTGAGCTACCCTGACATGGCGCGCCTCGCCGGCGGCGAGCCGGTGTTCGTCGCCACCACCGCCCAGGAGCGCTTCAAGCTGACGCCGGCGGCGCTGGAGGCGGCGATCTCGCCGCGCAGTCGCTGGCTGATCCTCAATTCGCCATCCAACCCTTCCGGCGCCGCCTACGCGGGCGCTGAACTGGCGGCCCTCGCCGAGGTGCTGCTGCGCCATCCGCATGTCTGGGTGCTCACCGACGACATGTACGAGCATCTGGTGTTCGATGGCTTCGAATTCGCGACCCTCGCCCAGGTCGCGACGGAGCTGAAGGATCGCACCCTGACGATGAACGGTGTGTCCAAGGCCTACGCCATGACCGGCTGGCGGATCGGCTACGCCGGCGGCCCCGAGCCGCTGATCGCCGCCATGCGCAAGGTCATCAGCCAGACCACCTCCAATGCCTCGTCGATCTCGCAGTGGGCGGCGGTCGAGGCGCTGACCGGCCGGCAGGACTTCATCGCCGAGCGGGCCCGCGCCTTCCAGGATCGCCGCGATCTGGTCGTCTCGATGCTCAATCAGGCGCGCGGGCTTTCCTGCGCCAAGCCGGAGGGCGCCTTCTACGTCTATCCCTCCTGCGCCGGACTGATCGGCGCTCGCGCGCCGAGCGGCCGCGTCATGGCCAGCGACGAGGACGTCGCCACCGAACTCTTGGAGAGCGAGGGCGTCTCGGTGGTGTTCGGCGCCGCCTTCGGCCTCTCGCCATTCTTCCGCATCAGCTACGCCACCGCGCCGGCCCTGCTGGAGGAGGCCTGCGCCCGTATCCAGCGTTTCTGCGCGGCGAGCGCGACACGGCCGGGACTCACCGAAATGCCGGCGCGGGCCGGCCGATCGGCGATCGTCGCTGGCGCGCGGCCGGCCTGAGAGATCATCCGGCGGCTTCCAGCAGCGCCTCGAGCCGGCCGATCTCGTCCGCCTCCCTCGGCGGCTTGTCCCAGCGGATGCGATGGACGCGGGGGAAGCGCATGGCGAGGCCGCTCTTGTGGCGGGTGGAGCGCTGCAGCCCCTCGAAGGCGACCTCCAGCACCAGGCCGTGGGTGGATTCGGCGCGCACCGCCCGCACCGGCCCGAAGCGCTCCGTGGTGTTGGCCCTCACCCAGGCGTCCAGGTGTTTCAGCTCCTCGTCGGTGAATCCGAAGTAGGCCTTGCCGACCGGCGTCAGGGAGCGATGACCTTCGGCGTCCTCGCGCCAGACGCCGAAGGTGTAGTCGGAATAGAAGCTCGACCGCTTGCCGTGGCCGCGCTGCGCATACATCAGCACCGCGTCGACCAGGTGCGGATCGCGCTTCCATTTGAACCAAGGCCCCTTCGGCCGGCCGCCGACGTAGGGGCTGTCCCAACGCTTGAGCATCAGCCCCTCGGCGCGCTGGGGATCGCCAGGCGGCGGCGCGGCGCGCAGGGTGGCGAGCGCCTCCCAGCTGGCGAACGGTTGCAGCGGCGAAAGGTCGACCCGCGCCGATCCGAGCGCCTCGACGAACCGCTGGAGCCGGTCGCGGCGCTCGGCGAACGGCAGGGCGCGAAGGTCTGCCTCGCCTTCGACCAGCAGGTCGTAGGCCCGCACGCCCGCCGGGAAATCGGCGATCAGCTTCGCGTCCGCGGATTTGCGATTGAGCCGCTGCTGCAGCTCGCCGAACGATCCCACCCGGCCGGCGCGCAGCACCAGCAACTCGCCGTCGATCGCGCCTTCGAAGTTGAGCGCCGCGACCACGTCGGGAAAGGCGGCGGCGATGTCCTCGCCGGTGCGGCTCCACAGCCGCCGCTCGCCGCGCTCGCTCACCGCCTGGACGCGGATGCCGTCCCATTTCCACTCGGCGGCGTAGTCGGCCGGGTCGAGCCTCGCGAAGTCGGCCGCCTCGTCGATGGCCTGGGCGAGCATCACCGGGCGGAAGCGTCCGGGCGTCTCGGCGCTCGGGCGCGCGGCGCGTCCCTCCAGCCAGGCGAACAGGTCCTCGTATGGGGCCCGCAGAGCATGCCAGATCTCCTCGATCTCGCCCACCTCGACCCGACCGAGATCGGCCGCCGCCTGCTTGGCGAGCCGGGCGGAGAGGCCGACCCGCAGCGCGCCGGTGACCAGCTTGAGCATCGCCCAGCGACCGTCGGCGTCGAGGGCGTCGAGCCAGCCCTCGATCAGGGCCGGAACCTCGCCGCGGCCGGCGAGCGCCAGGGCGTCGACCACCTCGGCAAGGTCCGGCTCGCGGTTCGCGCCCGCCCGGGTCGGCCAGGCGAGCGCCACGGTTTCGGCCAAGTCGCCGACGTAGTCGTGAGCATAGGCGAACAGCACCGGATCGAGCCTCGCCTCGACCACCGCGCGGATCGCCGCCGGCTTGGCGGCGTGGAAGGAGAGCTCGCCGGTCAGGGCCGCCAGAGCCCAGCCGCGCTCCGGATCGGGCGTCTCTCGCAGGAAGTCGCGCACCAGGGTCAGCTTGGCGTTGCGCGAGGCGGTGAACGACAGCCGGTCGAGGAGATGAGCGAAGGCGCGCACGGATCAGCGCTCGCGCCCGCGCAACACCGATTCCAGCCGGCATGCCGCCGAGACGGCGGCGCTGCAACAAATGGACTCACTCCCCCTCCTCGTCGTAGCCGACCAGGCGAAGGGCGCGGGCGGAAAGGCCGTTCAGGGCGCACCAGCGTTCCAGCGCCTCTTCGCGGCCGTGGGTGATCCACACCTCGGCGGGGCGGAGTTCGGCGAGGGTGGCGGTCAGTTCGTCCCAGTCGGCGTGGTCGGAGATGACCAGCGGCAGCTCGGCGCCGCGCTGGCGGGCGCGGGCGCGGATCGCCATCCAGCCGGAGGCGAAGGCGTCGACCGGATCGGCGAAGCGGCGCGACCACGGCGTCGCCACCGCCGAGGGCGGCGCGAGGACGATCTCGCCGGCGTGGGCGTCGCGCTGGTCGGTGGTCGCGGGGACCAGGGCGCCGAGCTCGACGCCGAAGCTTTGGTACAGCGCGTTCAGCCGCTCGAGCGCGCCGTGCACGGGTATGGCGCGGTCCCAGCCGCGCTCCCGAAGCAGCGCGATGACCCGCTGCGCCTTACCGAGCGCATAGGCGCCGACCAGATGGGCGCGCTCGGGAAACTGCTCGAGGGAGTGCAGCAGCCGATCGATCTCGCCGGCGGCGTCCGGGTGGTGGAACACCGGCAGGGCGAAGGTCGCCTCGGTGACGAAGATGTCGCATGGCCGCGGCTCGAACGGCGCGCATGTGGGATCGCGCCGGCGCTTGTAGTCGCCGGAGACGACGATCGTCAGGCCGCCATGGCTGATCTCCACCTGCGCCGATCCCAGCACGTGGCCGGCCGGCGCCAGCCGCACGTCGACCCCGCCGACACCAATTTGTTCGCCATACCGGATTGCCTGGCGGGCGCCGGCGAACTCGTCGCCATAACGGACCGCCATGATCGCCAATGTCTCGGGCGTGGCCAGCGCCGCGCCATGGCCGGCGCGGGCGTGATCGCCGTGTCCGTGAGTGATCACCGCCCGGTCGACCGGGCGCACCGGGTCGATGTAGAAGTCGCCCGGCGGGCAGTAGAGGCCATCCGGGCGCGGGCAGAGCAGCTGGTGCGGTTGGATGACTTGTTCCTTCGAGATCGCCGGCGGATTGGCCCCGGGCGGCTGGGGCGCATATAGCCGGTTCGGGGACGGCGATCAGCGAGGTGGATGGGTGAGCGGAAACGGCGGCTATCTCGGCGGCCTCGCCCTGCGCATGGCGAGCGAAACGCCGCAGGCCAAGGCGCTCGGCCTGGAGGCGGTCGCGATCGAACCGGGCGCGGCGACGATGAGGGTCGCCTGGCGCGAGGATCTGATCGGCGATCCACGCTCGGGCGTGCTGGCCGGCGGGGTGATCACCACCCTGCTCGACCACGTCTGCGGCATGGCGGTGGGCAGCCGGGCGAACGGGCCGGTCGCCACCCTCGACCTTCGGATCGACTACATGCGCGCCGCCCGCAAGGGCGAGAGCGTGATCGCGACGGGCCGCTGCTACAAGATCACCCGCTCGATCGGCTTCGTTCGCGCCACCGCCTTCGAAAGCGATCCGGACGATCCGGTGGCCACCGCTCAGGCGGCTTTCGCCCTCGGCACGGCGGGCGGGGCGGAAGCCGAAGGCTGATGGACGCCGGCGAACAGCGGCGGCTCGCCGAGCTCCTCGCCGCTATTCCATATGCCGGCTATCTCGGCATGACGGCCGAACTGATCGATGGCGGCATGGTCGCGCGCCTGCCCTTCAAGGACGCCCTGGTCGGCAACGCGTCGCTTCCGGCGCTGCATGGCGGCGTCTTGGGCGCCTTCATGGAGATGACCGCCCTGATGTGGCTGGCGCACAACCAGCCCTCGACCCGTCAGCCGCGCACCATCGACATCACCATCGAGTATCTGCGGCCCGGCCGTCCCCGCCCTACCTTCGCCCGCGCCGACATCCGCAAGATCGGCCGCCGCATCGCCAACGTCCAGGTCGAGGCCTGGCAGGACTCGCGGAGCATCCCGGTGGCGGCGCTGCGCGGCCACTTCCGCCTGGGCGACGGCGCCGGCTGAGCGGGCGGGCGACAGAGGTGGATCGGTGACAAGCGCACGTGGCGCGCTTGCCATTGCCCGGCATCGGCCTTTACCGCCTCTTGAATGTTGAGCGGACTCTCCGCCGCGGCGCGCGAGGCGCGCGCCTGGCCGTTCGAGCAGGCGCGCAACCTGTTGGCGCGGATCCTGCGCCTGCGTCTCGCCAATGGCGAGCCCGACCTCGCCGCGAGCCTGATCGCCGCCGGCGACATCGCCGAGGCGTTGGCGCGGTTCCCGGCCCTCGCCACGCCAGTGATTTTCGAGACCGGCTATGGCGCCTCGGGTCTGCCGCACATCGGCACCTTCAACGAGGTGGCGCGCACCACCATGGTGCGAACCGCCTTTCGCGCCCTGACCGAGGATGCCCTGCCGACCCGGCTGATCTCATTTTCCGACGACATGGATGGCCTCAGGAAGGTTCCGGAGAACGTGCCCAACCGCCTGGCGCTGGCCGAGGACCTCGGCAAGCCGCTCACAGCGGTGCGCGATCCCTTCGGCGAACACGCGAGCTTCGGGGCGCACAACAACGCCCGCATGCGCGCCTTCCTCGACCGGCACGGCTTCGACTACGAATTCTACTCCTCGACCGAGTGCTATCGTTCGGGGCGGTTCGACGCGACGCTGCTCGCCGCGCTCGAGCGGTTCGACGCCATCCAGGCGGTGATGCTGCCGACCCTCGGGCCCGAGCGCCGCGCGACCTATTCGCCGTTCCTGCCGGTCAGCCCGATCACGGGCCGGGTGTTGCAGGTTCCGACGCTGGAGCGCCGGGTCGATCGCGGAACGATCGTGTTCCAGGACGAGGACGGCCGCCTGGCCGAAGTTCCGGTCACTGGCGGCGCGGTGAAGCTGCAATGGAAGCCGGACTGGGCCTGCCGCTGGGCGGCGCTCGGCGTCGACTACGAGATGAGCGGCAAGGACTTGATCGAACTCGGTGAAGGTGTCGTCGAAGTTGTGCGCCGTCCTCGGCGGCGTCGCCCCCGCCGGGTTCAACTACGAGCTGTTTCTCGACGAGCACAACCAGAAGATCTCGAAGAGCAAGGGCAACGGACTGACCCTCGAGGAGTGGGAGCGCTACGGCACGCCGGAAAGCCTCGTCTATTATCTGTTCCAGTCGCCGCGCTCGGCGAAAAAGCTGTCGTTCGACGTTATTCCCAAGGCGACGGACGAATACCTGCAGCAGCTGGAGGCGTTCAATAGCCAAACCGCGGGCGGCGCTTCCGCGGCCGACGCGCGGCGCCTGGACAATCCGGTGTGGAGCGTCCACGGCGGCGCGCCGCCGGCGAGCGGCAGCCCTCTGAGCTTCAGCCTGCTGCTCAACCTGGTCTCGGCGGCCAATGCCGAAAGCGCCGCGGTGCTGTGGGGCTTCATCGAGCGGCATCGGCCCGGCGCGACGGCGGCGAGCGAACCGTTGCTGGCGAGGCTGGTCGATCGCGCGATCCACTATTTCGAGGATTTCGTCCGCCCGCATAAGCGGTTCCGCGCCCCCGACGCGCGCGAGCGGGGTGCGCTCGAGGCCATGGACGCGGCGCTGGCGCGGCTGCCGCCGGAGACCGCCGACGCTGAAGCAGTGCAGAACGAGGTCTACGAGATCGGCAAGGCGGCTGGCTTCGAGCCGCTGCGCGCCTGGTTCGCGGCGCTGTACGAGGTGCTGCTGGGCCAAAGCCAGGGGCCGCGGTTCGGCTCCTTCGCCGTGATTTTCGGCCTCGGCAACACGAGGCGGCTGATCGCCGAGGCGCTGGCGCGCCACCCGGCGCCGGCCCCCGAATCCGTCGCGCGGGGCTGAGCTTGGCGAGCGAGCGGAGCGCCTGGCGGCGGCGGGCCGCCGGCTGGGGGTCGGCGGGGGTGATCCTCACGGCGATCGCCGCGTTGCGCCCGAACCGGCCGCGGGCGACCGCGCCGCCGATGACCCCGGAACAGTTTGACGCCGCTGAACCGGCGCGCGGCCGGGCCGCCGAGGCGCCGTGGCGCATTCCGCTGCGCGGCTGGCGGGACATCCTGTGGCGAACCTGGCGGGAGGTGCAGGACGGCCGGCTTCCGAACGCCGCCGCCAGCGTCACCTTCTTCGGCCTCGTGGCGCTGTTTCCCGCCGTGACGGCGTTCGTCTCGCTCTACGGTCTGTTCACGGACGTCGGCGACGTGCGGCGACACTTGGTCCAGCTCGGCGACTTCATGCCACGCGACGCGATCACCGTCATCCGCAGCCAGCTGCTCAGGGTCACCGGCCAGCGCAACACGACGCTGGGCTTCGCCTTGGTCGTCAGCACCCTGGTCGCGGTGTGGAGCGCCAACGCTGGCACCAAGGCGCTGGTCGATGGCGTCAATCGCGCCTACGCCGAGACCGAGAAACGGCCGTGGTTGCGGCGGACGCTGTTCTGCTACGCCCTGACGCTGGCCGGGCTTCTCGCCCTCAGCCTCGCGACCATCGCGGTGGTCAATGCGCCAGCCCTGCTGCGGGCCGCCGGGCTGCGCCGCCTTTCCTTGTGGTGGACGCCGGTGCGTTGGCTGGCGATCTATGGCGTCGCCGCGGCGGTATTCACGGTTCTTTATCGCCATGCGCCGAGCCGCGCGCCAGCCCGCTGGCGGTGGGTGGCGAGCGGCGGCGCGGCGGCGGCGCTGCTGTGGATCGTCGGCTCCGTGGCTTTCAGCCGCTATCTCGACGCCTTCATCCACTTCGGCGCCACCTACGGCTCGCTCGGCGCCATGCTGGGGCTGATGCTGTGGATGTGGTTTTCGGTCATGGTGGTGCTGGTCGGCGCGGAGCTCAACGCCGAGATCGAGCACCAGACCGCGCATGACACGACCGCCGGCCGGGCGCGGCCGCTCGGCGAACGCGGCGCGGTGGTCGCCGACAAGGTGGGCGAGGCGTTCTCGGCGCGGGAGGCGCGGCGCGGCGCGCGGGCGGCCGTCCGACGTCAAGCGGCGGCCGTCGGGCGAGCGATCAGAGGCTTGGCCCGCCTGCGCCGGCTCTAGTGAGCTGAATTTGGAGGTCGCATCATTCTGGATCGTGCGCCGGCGCGAATCTTCGGAATCGGGACGCTAGGTTCGGCCGGCGCGCATCAGGTCGCGGATTTCGGTCAGCAGGGTCTCGGTCGGAGTCGGGCCGGCCGGCGGGCCGGCCTCGGCGGCCTTCTCGCGCTGCAGCCGGCTGACCGCCCGCACCAGCAGAAAGACAACGAGGGCGACGATCAGGAAGGTGATCAGAGTGTTGATGAACGCGCCGTAGGCGATCGCCACCTCGGCGGTCTTGGTCGACGGATCGGCGGCCCGCAGCACAACCTTCAACTGCGAAAAATCGATGCCGCCAGTGAGCAGGCCGATCGGCGGCATGACAACCTGATCCACCAGACTCTTGACCACCGCGCCGAACGCCCCGCCGATAATGACTCCGACCGCCAAGTCGACGACGTTGCCGCGGGCGATGAAGTCGCGGAAATCCTTCAACATGGGGTTTCGCTCCCGATTCGAACCGTTCGGCGGCTCTACCCCGGGCGGTGACGCGCGACAATGTTGGAGCGCCATCCGGGTCAGGCGTTCAGGGTAATCTTCCAAGTGTCGAGCGTCGTTCCGAGCTGCTGGTCGAGCAAGGTCAAGGTGTTCAGGTAGTCGATGTTGGCGGAGAGCACCGCCGAGTCGGCGCTGCGCAAGCCGGTCTCGAAGGAGAGCACCTCGAAATTGGCGGCTCGCCCGGCGGCCTGCTTCTGGCGCTCGATGTCGAGCGCCTGGGCGGCGAGGTCGCGCGCCCGCCGCGCGGCGGCGAGGCGGCGCCAGCTGAGCTCGACCCCCTGAACGGCGTCGCGCACCTGCGCCTCGATCTGACTGCGCAGATCCGCGAGCTGGACCTCCTGCACCCGGACGCTGGTCGTCGCCTGGATCTCCTGCTGGCGCAGCGTGAAGTCCCCGAGCGGGATGCTGAGCTGCACCCCGACGCTGCCTGTCGTCCCGGCGAAGCCTGTCCCGGTCACGGGCGCGCCGGTGATCGGATCGATGGTCACCAGAGCGCCGCCGGTGGTGGTCTGATGTTGCACGCCACCGACGAGGTCGAGCGTCCACAGCCGATCGTTCTTCGCCACCATCAGCGCCAGGCGCGCCTGCGCCAAGGCCTTTTGCGCCGACAGGTAGTCCGGGCGGTTGGCGAGGGCGAGCGCGATCGCCTGGTCGAGATCGACGCCGACATGACGCGCCTCGAGCGGGTCGCTGGCCGCCACATTGGTGTGCAGGTCCATGGCCAGCAGCTGCAGCAGCGCCAGCTGGGCGGAATTGAGCGACTGCCGCGCCTCGAGCAGCGCCACCTGCTGGTTGGCGTTGTCCGCCTCGGTCTGCACCAGCTCGGCCGCCGCCATGCGGCCGGCCTCGATCAGCGCCTGGTTGGATTCGAGCTGGGCGCGTGAGCGGGCGAGCCCCTCCTGCGCCAGCGCGACGGCCTGCTGCGCCTCCAGCAGGCCGCGATAGGCGCCGATGATCGAGGTGACCGTGTCGATCACGGTGGTTTTCAAGGTTAGCTGATTGATCTTCTCCTGCAGTTCGGCCGTGCGCACCGGCGCGAGGTTGACCTTCAGCCCGCCGCCCTTGAGCAGCGGCTGCGATACCGTGGCGCTCAGGATGTTCGCGCCCTGGCTGACGCCGCCGAGATTGGTGTCGAATCGCGACCAGCTGAACTGGAACTGCGCCCCGGTCGGCAGCAGCCAGTTGACCACCGGCGACAGATTGACCGTCGAGCCGCTTTGGCCGCCGGTTCCGAAATCGGCCTCGACGCTGCCGGCCAAGCTTGCGGTCGGCCGGAAACGCGCCCGCGCCACGAACAGGTCGAACTTCTCGGCGACGCGGGTGATATAGGCCGACTTGACGGTCCGGTTGTCGCGCAGGCCAATGAACACCGCTTCAGCGAGCGAGAGGGGGACCTTGGGCCCGATCGGCCGCGGCGTCGGCGCGGCGGGCGAGGGAGCCGGCGGATGCGGCGGGGGCGTCTGGGCCGCCGCCGCGCACGCCAAGGCGAAGGCGAGCGGCGCGATGGAGAGCGTCAGGCGATGGCGAGCGGCATGAAAGTCTCCGCCCAAGCGCGCGGCTGGGTCCGCCTGACGCTGAGCCTCGCCCCGGCGGCGCTGCTCGCCAGCTGCGCCACGCCCAGGGAACTGAAGCAGCCGATCAACCATCCGGTGATGGGTGCGGTGAGCGCCCCCGACCCACTGCCCGCCGCTGTCACGCCCGAGCCGGAGTTCGTCCCGGACAAGCCATGAAAGCGGCCTTCTCATCACGCTCACCATGCTAGAGTTATGTGGCGTCGAAAAGACCTACGGCCCGCCCGAACGTCCCACGCCGGTCCTTCGCGGGGTGACTTTCGCAATCGAAGCCGGCTCGTTCTGCGCCGTGCTGGGCCCCTCCGGCTCGGGCAAGAGCACGCTGATGAACATCGTCGGCCTGCTTGACCGGCCGACGGCCGGGTCGCTGCGGCTGGCCGGCGAGCTCATCGAGCTGTCATCGGCGGAGGCCGCCGCGCGCCTGCGTGGCCGCCTGATCGGCTTCGTGTTCCAGGCCTTCAATCTATTGCCGAGGCTCACGGCGCTGGAGAATGTCGCCCTGCCGCTGCTCTACGCCGGGGCGACCCGCGACCAGCGCCGCGCGGCGGCGCTGGCCATGCTCGGTCAAGTCGGCCTGGCGGACAAGGCGGGGCAGCGGCCGGCGACCCTGTCGGGAGGTCAGCAGCAGCGGGTGGCCCTTGCCCGCGCCCTGGTGACGCAGCCGCGACTGGTGTTGGCGGACGAGCCGACCGGCAGCCTGGACAGCGTCACCGCCGCCGGCATGATCGACCTTTTGGGCGACATCAATCGGCGGCTCGGCGTCACCGTGCTGATGGTGACGCACGACCGCGATCTCGCCGGCCGGTGTGATCGGCGCATCGAGATGGTCGACGGTCGCGTGGTCGGCGACGATCGGCGCGCGAGGTGACGGCCGGCGATGCCGCGGCCGCCCTGCGGACCCCGCTGTGGCCGTTCGCCGGCGCGCGCCTGCCGCTGCGCGAGGTGGGTGCGGAGGCGCTCGGCAACCTGCGCGCCCAGGGGCAGCGCTCGATCCTCGCCTTGCTCGGCATCTTGATCGGCACCGCCTCGATCGTCGCCATGCTGACCGTCGGGCGGATGGCGCAGGAGCAGACGCTGAAGATGTTCCGCCACCTTGGCGCGGACATGGTGCAAATTCACGCGATGCCGGCCGGGGATGCCTTGGCCGGACGCCTCGATCGCCGGGTCGTCGACCGCCTGCCCTCGACCGATCCGGCGGTGATCGCCGCCACGCCGTTGATCAGCGACCGCGACGACGTCTCGCTCGGCGCCCATACCGTCAATGCCGCGCTTGCCTGGGTTACGCCCGACTACACCCGCATGGTCCACGTCGACTTGAGCGCCGGCCGGTTCATCGCGCCGATCGACGCGGCGAGCGCCGTGGCCGTGGTCGGATCGGATCTGGCGGCCAAGCTGTCGTCACCCGGCGCGCCGCTCGCTCCGGGCGCGCGGATCGGCTTCAAGGGTTATCTTTACACCGTCATCGGCGTGCTCGGACCGGCTGCCCACACGGCGCTCGACCCGTTCGAGCTCAACGACGCCGTGATCCTCCCGCTCGAGGGCGCGACGCGCTCGTTCACCAGCGCCGAGCCGCAGACTCTGTTGATGCGGCTGAAACCCGAGGCCGACCCCAAGGCGGTCGGCGCGCGGGTCGCCGCTCTGCTCGCCAATCCGACCTCGACGCTGCAGGTCGTCAGCGCCCGCGAGCTGATCTCCGGCATGAACGCCCAGGCGGCGATCCACAGCCGCCTGTTGATCGCCGTGGGCGCGATCTCGCTGCTGGTGGGCGGCATCGGGGTCATGAACGTCATGCTGATGGGCGTCATCGAGCGGCGCCGCGAGATCGGCCTGCGATCGGCGATGGGCGCGACGCCGGGCGACATCGCCCTGATGTTCCTCGCCGAGGCGACCGTTCTGGCGCTGGTCGGCGGCGTCGCGGGGCTTGGCTTTGGACTGCTCGCCGCCTTGATCACCGCCCGCTCCACCGGCTGGAGTTTCGTCCTCGAGCCGTGGGCGGCGCCGCTTGGACCCGGAGTCGCCGCGTTGGTCGGGGTCGGCTTTGGCCTGTGGCCGGCGATGAAGGCCGCCCGCCTGCAGCCGATCGACGCCCTGCGCGCCGACTAAAGCCGCCTTTCGCCGCCGCCGAGCCAAGGCTAGAGCGAGAACCCTCATGACTCTCCAAGCGGCTTGGCGGTGGCTGTCGCGGCCCGAGGGCCGTTGGGGCCTGGTGGCGGCGGGCGGCGCCTCCCTCGTTGCCCTGCTGATCTGGGGTGGGCGCGGCGGCGATCCGGGCGCGGCAAGCGGGGCGCAGCAGAGCGCCGTCATCGCCGCCCAGCCATTCGCGGTCACCTTGGGTATCACCGGGGTCATCGCTCCGGGCCCGACGGTGCCGGTGGTCGCGCCCTTCGACGCCATCGCCAAACGGGTCGACATCCAGTTCGGCGAGACAGTGACGCGGGGACAGACGCTGGTGGAACTCGACACCGCCGACCTGGCGCAACGCCGCGACACCGCCCTGGCCGACTACCTGAAGACCGCCCAGAGCGCCGACGACTTCGCCCATTGGGACGCCAGCGCCGAGGTGGCGCAGGCGCGGCGAAGCGAGGCCCAGGCGGCCATGGAGCTGGCGGAGACTCGCCGCAAGCTCGGCGAGACCGGCGAGCTGCTGCGCAAGGGACTGGTCGCCCGCGACGAATACGATTCTCTGACGCAGCAGCTGCAGGGTCAGGAACTGGCCCTCGCCGCGGCGAGGCGCGAGACGGCCGAGACCCTCAAGCGCGGCGCCGGGGTCAACCGTCAAGCCGCGCAACTGGAGGCGCGCAGCGCGGGCGCGAGATTGCGCGAGCTGAGCGGAGGCGGCGGCGCGGTCGTCGCTCCCGTCGCCGGCGTGCTGGTGCGCCCGGCCGGCGACAAGGCCGACTCCTCGGCCGCGCCGCACGTCGGTCAGTCGTTCACCCGCGGCCAAATGATCGCCGCGATCGCGCCGGCCGGCAGCCTGGCCGTGAGCTTCAGTCTCGCGGAAGCCGACGCGAACCGCGTGCGGGTGGGTGAGCGGGTGGCGGTGACCGGCGGCGGTTTTCCGGGGCAGATCCTCGGCGGCGTCGTCACCGCCATAGCCCAGGAGGGGACCGCGGCGAGCGCCGGCGGCACGGTCACCTTCCCAGCCAGCGCGCGGCTCGATCCCCTGACTCCAGCGCAAGCGGCGGTCGTGCGGATCGGCATGACCGCCGCGATAAGCATCGAACTCTATCGCAATCCCAGCGCTCTGGTCGCCCCCGCCGCGGCCATTCGCGGCGAGGCGCCCGACACCTATGTGATGGTGCAGCGGCGAGCCGGCGAGCCGCCGGTGCGCCGGGCGGTGAAAATAGGCCAGGTCGGACCGGCCGGCGTCGAGGTGCTCGCCGGTCTGAAGCCGGGCGACCGGCTGGTGTGGACCGCCCAGGCCGGCGGCGGCGACGACTCCGACAGTTGACGCAGGGCGGCCAGGCCCAGGCGATCGCGGCGGCAATCCGCTCGGCGCTCGACAGGCTGCAAGCGCTGGGCGGGGAGGTTCTGGCGCCGTTCGCGGCGGCGACGCGCAGCGCCGCCGAGTTCGGGCCGCCGGCGGCGGCGCAGCACCTGCGCAACCGGCTGCTGGCGCATGGCTCGGCCCGCGCCCTGGCCCGGCAGCCGCCCAGCGGCTTGAGCGCGGCCCAGCTGCCGATCATTCTCGCCGCCATCGACGAGCTCGAGCAGGCGCTGGAGGCCGTCCTGGCGGAGCCGGCCAGCCCCGCCCCGCCGGCGCCGCGCGCTGACCGCGTACTCTTCGTCCTCGACCATCTTCCGGCGGGGGGCAGGATTTTCTCTCACACCCGCCAGGTCTGCGCCTATGCCGCGGCGTTGGCGCGCGCCCCGGAGATCGCCCGGATCGGCGTGCTGGCGACGCAGGAGACCGCGCCGGAAAATCCGGTCGGCGCCTCGGAGGTCGAAGGACCCGACAATCCCGGCTGGCGCGCGGAGCTCGAGGCGATCGACCCGCTCGCCGGCGCCAAGGTTTCGTTTCACACGCCGGCCAGGCGCGGTCAGGTGCGGCCGCACGGCGCCGCCGTCGCCTGGGCGCGGCGGTTCGAAGCGGCGGTGATCGTCGCGCCGCAGGGCATCTTCCGCTCGCGCGTGGTCGCCCCGGTTCTGGCGCGCCGCGCCGCGGCGATCGGCCTGCAGATGAACGCGACCAATCCAGAACCGCCGTTCGCCGATCTCATCCTTGCCCATGGCGACGGCGGCGGTGGCGCGGTCCGGCCGACGCCGGCCCGCTGGCGCGACCACAAGGTTCCGATGCTGCCGTTCTCGCCGCTTGTCGACGCCGCCGCACCGGCAGACGTGGCCGCGGCGCTCGTCGTCGCCACCGTGCTTACCGAGGGGCGGCTTGAACGTGGTCTGCTCAAGGACCGCGCGGCCGACCTGACCCTGGTGGTCGACTTCCTCGCGGCCCACGAGGGGGCCACCTGGCGAATGGTGGGGCTCGACGATCCGACAGCCTTCGCCAAGCGGCTGGCGACCGCCTCGTCGGCGGCGGCGGCCTTGATCGGCACGGGACAGTTGGCGCTGATGGGAGTCGTCCCCGACCCGGCCGCGCAGTTCGCCGCCGGAGGGCTCTATGTGCACCTTCCGGCTCTGGGCGGCGGGGCGATGGGGGCGGCGATGGCGATCAAGGCGGGAATGGCTGTGCTCGGCCGCGCCGGAAGCGACATCGCCAACCTGCTGCCCGCCGGGCACGTCTTTCGCGACGCCCGTCAGGCGCGCCTGTGGCTGTGGCGGCTCGCCGCCGAACCAGCCCTGCGATCCCGCTGGAACATGGCGCAGCGCCGCGCCCTTGACCGGGACCACTCGATCGACGGCGCCGCCGTCGCTCTACGGCCGATCCTCGCCGAAGCGCGCGCGATCGCCGCCAGCAAACTGGACATGGAAGGACCTTGACCTCCGGGCGGGCGAGCATGGCGCGGCGAGGATGAAGCAGGTGGCCGGTCTGCCTTCGGGCTTTCGTTTGCTGTCCAGCTGGCTCGACGCCTCGGCGCGCCGAGCGCTGATCGCCGAAGTGATGGCCGCGGCCGAGCGGGCGCCGTTCTATAGGCCGATGACGCCCGGTGGGCCGATGAGCGTCGAAATGACCAGCTTTGGTACGCTGGGTTGGACCAGTGACCGCGCCGGCTACCGCTACCAGAAGCATCACCCAGTGACCGGCGCTCCGTGGCCGCCCATGCCCGCCATGCTCGCGAGCGTTTGGCGTGAGCTCGGAGATGCGCGCACGCCGGCCGACTCCTGCCTCGTCAACCTCTATCGCCCCGGCGCGCGGATGGGCGCGCACCGCGATCGCGATGAAGCCGATGTCCGCTTCCCGGTCGTTTCCCTGTCTTTGGGGGCCGACGCGATCTTTCGCATGGGCGGCCGCTCGCGCCGCGATCCCAGCCGCGCCCTGCGCCTCTCCTCCGGCGATGTCTGTGTGCTGGCCGGCGAGGCGCGCCTCGCCTTCCACGGGATCGAGCGCATCCTCGACGAAGGCGAGACAGACCTGGTGGCTGGCGGCGGCCGCATCAATCTCACCCTGCGGCGCGCCGCGCCAGCGTAAGGCTTGGCGCCGCGGCGCCCCGCCGTGGCCCGGCCGAGGCGGCCCGGCTCCGGTCCATGCCCCACCGTCCGGTGACGGAAAATTTAGTCGCGCCTCCCCCGCCGATCTGCCAAAGGGACGGTAATTCCCGCATCGCCAGGACTCCTCAAAGCCATGACCAAGGCCAGGCTGTTCGCCGCCGCCGGCGCCAGCGCCGCTTTCGCCGCCCTCGCGCTTGGCCCCGCCCGCGCCGCCGACGCCGGCCCGGGCCCGGCCGCTCAACGACGACGTCTGCTCCCGCGACCTCCCCGAAGATCCCGCCGTGGGGCTTCGACCTCGCCGGCCGCGATACCTCGGTGAAACCGGGCGCCGATTTCTTCGCCTATGCCAACGGCGACTACATGAAGACGCTGGTCATCCCGCCCGACCGCGTGCGTTACGGCGCCTTCGACGCCCTGGCGGTGCAGACCGAAAACCAGGTCCGCGCCATCCTCGAGGCCGCCGCCGCCAACCGGAACGCCACTGGCGAGGCCGCCAAGGTCGGCGATTTCTACCGCTCGTTCATGGACGAGGCGCGCGTCGAGGCGCTGGACGACAAGCCGCTCGCCCCGTGGCTGGCGAAAATCCGCGCCGCCGACAGCCGCGAAAAGCTCGCCGCCCTGATGGGCGCGGCCAACACATCGCCGTTCGCCTCGGTGTTCGGCGCCGGCATCAGCCCCGATCCGAAGACGCCGCTGCGCTACGCCGTCGGCGTCGACCAGGGCGGCCTCACCCTGCCGGATCGCGACTACTACATCGAGGCGTCGTTCTCGGCGCAGAAGGCCAAGTTCCAGGCCTATGTCGCCAAGATGCTGGGCATGATCGGCTGGCCCGCCGCCGAGGCCAACGCCGCGGCGATCGTCGATCTCGAGACCGCCATCGCCAAGGCCAGCTGGAGCCGCGCCGAGGAGCGCGACCCGGTCAAGACCTACAACCCGATGTCGCCGGCCGAACTCGCC
The DNA here is from genome assembly GCA_963752245.1 of uncultured Alphaproteobacteria bacterium. Taxonomy (GTDB): domain Bacteria; phylum Pseudomonadota; class Alphaproteobacteria; order Caulobacterales; family Caulobacteraceae; genus Acaudatibacter. Next base: position 817,332 of record CAVVXO010000002.1, on the reverse strand, counting down.
AGCCTGGCGCCCGGCTTCGACTGGAAGGTCTATCTCGACGCCGGCGAGCTGCCGGGCGTCACCCGCGTGGTGGTCGGCGCCAACACCGCCTTCCCCAAGATCGCCGCCATCTACGCCGCGACGCCGGTCGCCACCTTGCAGGCGTGGGAGGCGTTCCAGGTCGCCGACAACGCCGCGCCCTTCCTTTCGAAGCGCTTCGCCGACGCCCACTTCGACTTCCACAACAAGACCCTCTCGGGCCAACTCGAGCAGAAGCCAAGGTGGAAGCGCGCCGCCGCCACCGTCGACGCCGGCATCGGCGAGGCGGTCGGCAAGCTCTACGTCGCCCGCTACTTCCCGCCGCAATCCAAGGCGACGATGGAGGCCCTGATCGCCGATCTGCGCGCCGCCATGGCCGCGCGGATCCAGAAGCTCACCTGGATGAGCGATGCGACCAAGGCCAAGGCGCTGCGGAAGCTTTCGATGCTGAACGTCAAGGTCGGCTACCCGGTCAAGTGGCGCGACTACAGCCTGCTGAGCGTCAGCGCCGACGACCTGTTCGGCAACGTCATGCGCGCCAACCGCTTCGAATGGCAGCGGCAGGTGCGGCGGCTCAACGATCCGGTCGACCGCACCGAGTGGGGCATGACGCCGCAGACGGTGAATGCCTATTACTCGCCGACGGAGAACGAGATCGTTTTCCCGGCGGCGATCCTGCAGCCGCCGTTCTTCGACCCGGCGGCCGATCCGGCGGTCAACTTCGGCGGGATCGGCGGGGTGATCGGCCACGAGATGACCCATGGCTTCGACGACCAGGGCCGGCAGTTCGACGGCACGGGGGCCTTGAGCGACTGGTGGACGGCCGAGGACGCCGCCAAGTTCACCGCCCAGACCAAGCGCCTCGGCGCGCAATACGCCGCCTTCACCGAATTGCCCGGCGCGCACGTCAATGGCGAGCTCACCATGGGCGAGAACATCGCCGATCTCGGCGGTCTGCTGCTCGGGCTCGACGGCTATCACAAGTCCCTGGCCGGCAAGCCGGCGCCGGTGCTGAACGGCCTTACGGGCGATCAGCGCGTCTTCCTGGGCTGGGCGCAGGTGTGGCGCGGCAAGTCGCGGGACGACGCCCTGCGCCGCCAACTGGTCTCCGATCCGCACTCGCCGCCCCACGAACGCGTCGACGGGGTCGTTCACAACATCGACGCCTGGTACGCCGCCTTCAACGTCAAGCCTGGCGACGCCCTCTACGTCCCGCCCGACCAGCGCGTCCGCATCTGGTAGGGAGCCGCGCTCCCCGCCGTACCGCCGGGTTCCAGCCGGCCGTTGAAACCCTGGACGCCGCAGGCAACGGCGCTTTACGGCCCACGCTGAGCCTCAGCCGAACACAAGCCCCCGCGTCTCGGCGTAGCGGCGCAGCGTGGCCGCCTCGGCCCTCGGCTGCGCCAGGCCGACATGGCCGTCGGGGCGCACGAGATAGGCGGCGCCGTCGGCGAAACCGGCCCGCCGGGCGGCGGCCGTCACGGCGAAGCGGTGCAGCGGCAGGCGCAGCTCCGCGCACGCCGCCGCGAACGCCGGCTCGGCATCCCCGAAGAGGTGAACCTGCCAGTCGAGGCTCGCGAGCGGAGCGAAATTGTCCGCCTCCGCCAGCCACGGCAGACGGTCGCCGCCGGCGATCGCGCCGGCCCGCCCCTCGCTGAGCGGGCTTGCGCGATAGCGGATGCGGATCTGCGAAACGAGGCGGAAAACCGCGTGGCGTGCGGCTTCGCGCCCGGCGGCGAGCGGAAACAGGCGCGGCATGATCCATCTGCGCATGGTCGCGCCGAGCAGCCCCTCGTCGGCGATCGCCTGGAACAGACGGTCGGTGGTGGCGACCAGAGCGCGGGCGAAGGCGATCCGCTCGGTTTCATAGGTGTCGAGCAGCGACTCCGGCGCGCGGCCGTCGAGCGCCTGCGCCAGCTTCCACGAAAGATTGGCCGCGTCGCCGATGCCGGTGTTCATCCCCTGGCCGCCGACCGGCGAGTGCAGGTGGCCGGCGTCGCCCAGGAGAAAGGCGCGGCCGACCCGGAAGCGCTCGGCGACGCGATGGTGTACGCGGTAGGTGGAGAACCAGTTGACCGCCGCCACCTTGATGTCCAGCAGCCGTTCGGCGTTGGCGCGCACGTCCTCGAAGCTGGGCGAAGCGGCCTTGGTTTTGGGCATCCAGCCGATCAGCCGCTCGTTCTCGCCCTTGCGCGAGGGCAGGCGCAGGGCGAAGTCGCCCTTGTCCAGGGCGAGGACGAACTCGGGCGCCATGCCGCCGACCCGTTGGACATCGGCGACGTAGAAGAGGCCTTCGTAGGTTCCTCCGGTGAGCGCCACGCCGAGCGCCGCGCGCACCTGCCCGTGAGCGCCGTCGCAGCCGGCCACGTAGGCGAAGCGCGCCGTCTCGCCGCCGCCCAGCCGCGCCTCGACGCCGGCCTCGTCCTGGCGAAGGCCCTCCAGGCGCGTGCCCCATCCGATTCGCGCGCCCTCGGCCGCCAGCCGTTCCCCGAGCAGCGCCTCGTGCTCGTCCTGCGGCAGGTCGAGGACGAAGGGGTAGGCGCTCAGGTCGCCGCCGAGATCGCGCAGATCGACGCGGGCGACCTCGGCGCCGCCTTCCAGCATGCGGATCGCCTCGATCCTGGTCCCGGCGGCGACCACCGCCTCGGCGAGGCCGAGCTGGCGATAGAACTCCAGGGTGCGGGCGTGCACCGCCAGGGCCCGGGACTGGGTTCCCGGCCCGCTCGCCTGGTCGATGATCCGGAAGGGCCGGCCATGCCGCGCCAGCCGCAGGGCGAGATTGAGGCCCGTGGGCCCGGCCCCGACGATGAGAACGGGTTCGCTCATCGGGCCTGCCTAGCCGGACGGCGGCCACAGCGGGACTCATTTTGTCGGAACGCGCCGCGTGCGGCTTCTCGCCACCGCTTTGGCCTGAACGCGACACGCTCACGAGAAAAAGGCCCGACGCCTGCCGGCGCCGGGCCCCTGAAGATCAGCATGGCGGCCGGCGCTCGGCCGACCGCCGCTCCTGAGATTTTAGCGTGCGCCGCGCTTGCCGCCCTTGGCCGCCTGCCGGCCGCCTTGTCCGAGGCCCATCTGCTTGGCGAGATCCGAGCGCGCCTTGGCGTAGTTCGGCGCCACCATCGGATAGTCCTTGGCGAGACCCCACTTCGAGCGATAGTCCTCGGGGCTCATGTTGTACTTGGTTCGCAGGTGACGCTTCAGCGACTTGAACTTGCGGCCGTCTTCCAGGCAGATGAGAAAGTCCGGCGTGATCGAGCGGCGCACGGGAACCGCGGGTTCCTTCGGCGGCGGCTCGACCGCTTCGCCGCCGCTGGCGACCGAGGTCAGCGCCTTATGGATGCTCTGGATCAGCGCCGGAAGGTCACTGGTGGCGACGGAGTTGTTTTCGACGTAGGCGGCGACGATGTCCGCCGTCATCTCGATCATTTCAGCCTTGTTTTCCATCAATCTTTAGCTTTCGGTTCCTGGGGTTTACCGCAGAGCGACCGTCCAGGCGATCGACTTGCGCGTTTCGGTGGCCGGCTCTTAGGCAAGTTCAGGCGGGCACACAAGAGGCCATCGGCGCTGACGTGATCAAAAATAATCAACCCGCGCCGGTGACAGTCGATCAGGAGCGGAACGACCGGCGCGGGTCGCGCCGGTTACCTGAACTCAGGTTGTCGCCAGTGCGGCCAAAGGTCGGGAAGGTCGCTCGACACCCGGTCGGCAAATCGCGGCGGACGTTTTTCGAGGAAAGAGACAACGCCTTCTCGCGCATCGGATGATCGCCCGCGCGCCTGAATGGCGCGACTGTCGGCCTGGTGGGCCCGCATCGGATGATCCGCGCCGGCCATGCGCCACAACATTTGACGGGTGAGGGCGACCGATACCGGCGCGCAGTTGTCGGCGATCTCCCGCGCCAGGGCTCGCGCGGCGGGCAGCAGGTCGGCGCCCTCGTGCACCGAACGCACCAGGCCCTTGGCGTGCGCCTCCTCGGCGCCGAACACCCGGCCGGTGTAGCACCACTCCAGCGCCGTCTGCACGCCGACGAGCTTGGGCAGGAACCAGGCGGAGGCCGCCTCCGGCGTGATGCCGCGCCGGGCGAAGACGAAGCCATAGCGCGCCTCGCGCGCCGCGAGGCGAATGTCCATGGCCAGCTGCATGGTGGCGCCTACCCCCACCGCTGGACCGTTCACCGCCGCGATCACCGGCTTCAGGGAGTTGAAGATGCGCAAGGTGAGCTTGCCACCCCCGTCGCGCTGCAGGTTGCCGACGCGCATGTCGGCTCGCGACTGGTCGCCGCGCGCGGCGTAGTCGAAGGTCGCCGCGCCGGCGGAGAGATCGGCGCCGGCGCAAAAGGCGCGGCCGGCGCCGGTGACGATGACGCAGCGCACGGCGTCGTCGGCGTCGGTCAAGTCGAAGGCGGCGATCAGATCACGCATCATGCCGGTGGTGAAGGCGTTGAGCTTGTCGGGCCGGTTCAGCGTCAGGGTGGCGACGCCACCCTCCGCCGCGTAGGTGACGGTCTCGAATGTCGGGTTGGTCATCGGAAATCTCCTCGGCGAGGGCGGGCGGGGGCGCGCGTCGGCGGCGACCCGGCGCTCTTGACCCAGCGATAGTCAACAAAAGCGCTTTTCGGGCCGGCCGTGTAGCGCGATAGGGTGCTTGCCGGCGACGGCGAAGACGCCGCCCGCGGCGAGGTCGAGCAGTGGAGGTGCGCGTGGTCGGCGAGGTCGGGACGGCGGACTACATCATCGTCGGCGGCGGCTCGGCTGGGTGCGTGCTCGCCAACCGGCTCACCGCCGATGGCAAGACGCGCGTGCTGCTGCTCGAGGCCGGCGGCGACGATCGGCCGAGCCGCGAGCCCGCCCAGGCCATTTCCAACCTGATGATTCACGTGCCGGTGGGCTACTCGCGCACCTTGAAAGACCCCAAGGTCAACTGGCTGTACCAGACCGAGCCGGATCCCGGCAGCAACGGCCGCTCGCACGTCTGGCCGCGGGGCAAGGTGCTGGGCGGCTCCTCGTCGATCAACGGCCTGCTCTACATCCGCGGCCAGCGCGCCGACTACGACGGCTGGCGCCAGCTCGGCTGCGAGGGCTGGGGCTGGGAGGACGTGCGGCCCTATTTTCTGAAGGCCCAGCACCAGGAGCGCGGCGCCGGCGAGCATCACGCCACCGGCGGGCCGCTGAACGTCTCCGACGTCACCGAGGGCCACGTCGTCTCCGACGCGGTGGTCGACGCCTGCGAACAGGTCGGCATCCCGCGCAATCCCGATCTCAACGGCGAAAGCCAGGAAGGGGTCGGCTGGTACCAGCTGACGGTGAAGAACGGCCAGCGCTGTTCGGCGGCGGTCGCCTACCTGCACCCCGCCATGCGGCGGCCGAACCTCGCGGTGGTCACCCGCGCCCTCGCCGCCAAGGTAGTGATCGAGGCCGGCCGCGCCGTCGGCGTCGACTATCTGCGCGGCGGCGAGCGCCACGCGGCGCGGGCCCGCGCCGAGGTGATCTTGTGCGGCGGCGCGATCAACTCGCCGCAGCTGCTGCAGCTTTCCGGCATCGGCCCGGGGGCGCTGCTGGCGCAGCATGGCGTTGCGGTGATCGCCGACCGGCCGGGCGTCGGCGAAAACCTGCAGGATCACTACGTCATCCTCGCCGCCTGGCGGCTGAAGAAGGGCGTGGTCTCGGTCAACGAATTGTCCCACGGTCGACGATTCCTCGGCGAGACTCTCAAATACCTGTTCACCCGCAAGGGACTGCTGACCCTCTCGGCGGCGCATATCGCCGCGTTCTGCAAGTCGCGCCCGGAATTGGCCGGACCCGACATCCAGTTCCACATTCTGCCGGCGACCACCGACATGGAGAAGTACGCCAATCAGGGCGTGATGGAGCTGGAGCGGGCGCCTGGGCTGACCATCGCGCCTTGCCAGCTGCGGCCGGAAAGCCGCGGCTCGATCCGCATCCGCTCGGCCGAGCCGACCATCCATCCGGCGATCGCGCCCAACTACCTTGCCGATTCGATCGACCAGCAGGTCGCCGTCGCCGGTCTGACCTGGGCCCGGCGGATCGCCGGCGCCCCGGCTCTCGCGCCGTTCGTCGACCATGAGATGTTGCCGGGAGCCGAGATCAAGGACGACGCCGGCCTGCTCGACTATGCCCGCGCCGTCGGCACGACGATCTATCACCCGGTCGGCACCTGTCAGATGGGTCACGGCCCGATGGCGGTGGTCGATCCGACACTGAAGGTGATCGGCGTCGAGGCGCTGCGCGTGGTCGACGCATCCGTCATGCCGCGCCTGGTTTCGGGCAACACCAATGCGCCGACCATCATGATCGCCGAGAAGGCCGCCGACATGATCCTCGGCCGCGCCCCGCCGGCGGCGCTGGCGGCCTGAAACGGCCCGACCAAGCCTGATGCACCCCTCGCATCACGCCCGGACCGATCCGGACAAGCTGGCGGTGATCATGGCCGGCTCGGGCGAGACGCTGACCTATGGCGAGCTCGAGGCGCGCTCAAACCAGGGCGCGCATCTGCTGCGGCGGGAGGGGGTCGGCGCGGGCGTGGCGATCGCCCTCTTCCTCGAGAACGCGCCGATTTTCTACGAGATCCTGTGGGCGGCGCAGCGCTCCGGCGTCCGCTTCACCTGCATCTCCACCAAGCTCACCGCCGCGGAAGTCGAGTACATCGTGCGCGACAGCGAGGCGAAGCTGTTCGTCGCCTCGGCGAGCCTGGCGGCGATCGCCCAGGCGGTGGCCGCGAACGCGCCCGGCGTCGGTCTGTTCATGGTCGAGGGGGCCCAACCGCCGTTCCGCAGCTGGGAGGCGGCCCGCGACGCCCTGCCGACCACGCCGATCGTCGATGAAAGCGCCGGCGGCGCGATGCTCTATTCCTCCGGCACGACCGGCCGGCCAAAGGGCGTCAAGCGCGCCGCGCCGGATGGACCGCGGCCGATCGACGAGCCCAATCCGCTCGCCATGCTCGGCCAGGGGCTCTACGGCATGGGTCCGGACACCCGCTATCTCTCGCCCGCGCCGCTCTATCATGCCGCGCCGCTCGGCTGGTCCATGGCGGTCCAGTCGCTCGGCGGCGCGGTGGTGATGATGGAGCGGTTCGACGCGGAAGCCGCGCTGGCCGCGATCGAGCGCTGGCGGGTCACCTGCGGCCAGTTCGTGCCGACCCATTTCGTCCGCATGCTGAAGCTGCCGGACGAGGTCCGCGCCCGCCACGACCACGCGTCGCTGACCGCGGTGTTCCACGCCGCCGCGCCGTGCCCGATTGCGGTCAAGGAACAGATGATCGCCTGGTGGGGACCGATCGTCCACGAATACTACGCCGGCACGGAGGGGAACGGTTTTTGCGTGATCAGCGCGGCGGAGTGGCTTCAGAAGAAGGGTTCGGTCGGCCGCGCCATCCTCGGCGAGGTGAAGATCTGCGGTGAAGATGGCGAGGTGCTGCCGCCGAGGAGCGAGGGTCTGGTCTATTTCGCCGGCGGCGGCGGCTTCGAATACCACAACGATCCGGCCAAGACCGCCGAGAGCCGCCACCGCGAGGGCTGGACCACGCTCGGCGACGTCGGCTGGCTGGACGAGGACGGCTATCTTTTCCTGACCGACCGCAAGAGCTTCATGATCATCTCCGGCGGCGTGAACATCTATCCCGCCGAGGTCGAGAACCTCTTGATCACCCACGCCAAGGTCGCCGATGTCGCCGTGATCGGCGCGCCGCACGAGGAGATGGGCGAGGAGGTGGTCGCCGTCGTTCAGCCGGCCGAGGGCGTCGCGCCGAACGCCGATCTCGCCGCCGAACTGATGGCCTTCGCCCGCGCCAATCTCAGCCACGTCAAGGCCCCCCGGCGCATCGACTTCATGGCCGAACTGCCCCGCCACGCCACCGGCAAGCTCTACAAGCGCCTCATCCGCGACGCCTACTGGGGCAAGGCGCCCGCCAGCTAGGCCTGCCCGGCTCCAATCCCCCTGGACCGCGGGCGCCTCGCCGGCGCCCGGCCAGCCGAGGCCGCCCGGCTGCAGCCATGATCGTCTTTCAGGGGTCCGCCCGACCCTCCACATGAAACCCGCGCGAGCCGGCGCGGACGATGGCGCGAACCAGCGGCCAGGGCAGCAGCCGAAAGAGCGCGGCCGAGACCTGATTGTGCGCGCCCGGAATGACGATCGTCCTGCCGGCCTCGTGCGCGCGGATCGCCGTCTCGATGACCGGCGCCGCATCCTGAAACAGCCAGCGGGGCATGGCGTCCATCGCCCCCTGCGTGCCGTTGGCCCGGCCGATGTCGGTGCGCACGAAGCCTGGGCAGAGCGCCGTGACCTTGATGCCGCGCCCGCCGTATTCCTCGGCCAGCGACTCCGAGAAGCGGATGGCGAAGGCCTTGACCGCCGGATAGAGCGTGTGCCCCGCCATGCCGGGCCCGAGCCCGGCCAGCGAGGCGACGTTGACGATGCCGCCGCCGCCGCGCGCCAGCATCCCGGGCAGCACGCCGTGAACGAGGCCGGCGGCGCTCACCACCATCGTCATCAGGAAGTCGCGCTGCGCTTCCCACGGCACGGCGGCGAAGCTCTGGGGAATGGAATAGCCCCCGTTGTTGATCAGCGTGGCGACTGGCCGCCCCTCCAGCGCCGCCAGCACCCTGGCCTCGGCTCCGGGCTCGGCGAGATCCTGGCGGATGCTGTGGACGCGGACGCCGTGGCGGGCGGCGAGTTCGTCGCCCAGCGCCTCCAAGCGGTCGAGCCGCCGGGCGACCAGCGCCAGATCGCGCCCTCGCGCGGCGTAGGCCCGGGCGAACTGCGCCCCGAGGCCGGCCGAGGCGCCGGTAATCAGGACAAGGCCGTCGCCCGCCGGCTGGTCGGTGGTCCGTGCGCCGGTCCGCTCAGCCGCCATAGAGAACGCTGATCGTCTCCGCGACGCAGGCCGGCCGCTCCTCGCCCTCGATCTCGATGGTGCAGAGATTCTTCAGCTGCAGCCCGCCGGCCTTGGGCTCGACGGCCAGCAGCTTCTGGCGCAGCCGCACCCGCTTGCCGACCCGCACCATGCCGGTGAAGCGCACCCTGTCCGAGCCGTAGTTGATCCCGCGCGTGACGCCGTTCACCCGCATCAGCTTCGCGCCGAGGTATGGGATCAGCGACAAAGTGAGATAGCCGTGGGCGATCGGCCCGCCGATCTCGCGCGTCGCGCGTTCGACATCGACGTGAATCCACTGATGATCGCCGGTGGCGTCGGCGAACTGATTGACACGCTCCTGGGTGATCTCCAGCCAGTCGGACACCCCGACCTCCTCACCGACGTGGTTCGGCAGGTCCTTGAACTCGATGGCGTCGGTCATGGCGGCGGCGAAATCCCCTGGTCTTCTTGGCTTGGGTGAAAAAGGCGAGCCGCCAAACACATCAATCGGCCCCCGATGGCAAGCGCGCCGGCGTGAGGGTCATCCCGCCCGGCGCGTCACTCGCCCCGCGCCGCCACGCCTCGCGGCAGCCGGCCGTAACGGTCGGCGATGCCCGCCGGCTTGTGGAAGGGCGGCCGGCTCATTCACGCGACGCGAGGCACGTCATGGCGTTCGACCGAGCGCCCACGCCTGATCTCGACATGGCCGCCCCGGAACTGACCGATGTTGGTCATGACCGCGTGCGGCGCCTTCGGGCCACGGCCGAACACCGGCCACGAAGGAAACATGCCGAGCCGCAGGCGCTTGCCATCCGGCCGCACGAATGTCGCCTCTCCGTCGATCCAGATCACGGCATGGTCCTCTCCCAGGTCCAGCCACTTGCCGTGCATCCACACGGCCTCGCCGTCGGCTCTGACGCCGACGCGAATCCCGGCGGCGGTGCGCTCCTCGCCAGGCGATATGCCGAAGAACAACGGCATTATTTGCTGTCCATTTTCTTGGTTTCGTCGGCGGCGGGCCCGAACAGTTTGCGCTTTTTAGCGTTGCTTATGTCGATGAATCGGAACCTCGTCGGCTCCGACATCTGGTGATCAGTCTTCGACTTGGTCATTTCGCCAGGCGATATGCCGACGAACACGGGCATCAGTCGGTTTCCCACTGACTGTCGTCATTCAGGTCGCCGAACACCTTCCGCTTCTCGTCATCAGTCATTTCGACGAAACGGGGTGTGCCGGCGTCCACAAACCGGCTGTCTTCTGTTTCAAAATCAGAGTCAGTCTTCTTCGTCACTGGCCATCCTCAGCGTTACGACGCGCGCACGCGCATCCCACGTTTCTATAATAAACAGCGCGCCGCGTCCAATCAGTACCTCGTTTTCTTCAGGCGCATCGCCGTGCGCCGCGACGGGCGACGGGTTACGCCGGCGGGCATGCGGCTACGGAGCATGATCCCCTCGCCCGGGACATTCCGGAAACTCTCGGCGACACGGTTTGGACAGCCGGCGTCCAGCCGCCTCATGTTCAAAGCGGTCGCGCCGCCCAGAGGGGGGCGCGGACGGCAAGAGCGCGATGCGGGACTTACCGTCCGCGGGCCACTGGTTCTGTGAGGAAGCGGGCGCCGTCGGGGTCGTCGATCTCGATCACCCACAGGTCCGGGTCGATGCGCGCGGCGCGCGCGACATGGGCATCGACCTCGGCTTCGGAGGCGAAAGCGCGCGGCGCCATCCACACCGCCTCGGCCTCGCCGCGGCTCGCCTGCTCGTAAAGCGCCGCCGCGCCGGTGCGGGGATCGCGTGTCTTGACGAGCACCGCGCCGGCCCGCGCGTCACCGCGCCGGGCCACCGTCGCCGTCGCCCCGGCCAGCTCGACCCGGCGGATCAGCGCCCGCGCCCAGACATCGCTCGCCAGGATCATCCCGATCGTCCCTCCCCAAGCCCGGCGCGGCGCCCTACATCGGCGCTGGCGCGGGCGCGTCAAGCGAACTGGCCGGAGCGGGATCTTGGACGACAGCTTTCGTGGCGGCTGCCTGTGCGGCGCGGCGCGGTTCGAGGCGCGCGGCCGTCCGAACCGCGTCGGCCTTTGCCACTGCCTGACCTGCCGCAAGGCGCACGGCGCGCCGTTCAACGCCTTCGCGGTCTTTCCGCGCGCCGCCGTGGTCTTCGTCGACTCTAACGAACGGCCGCTCGATCTCGCCAGCCTCGGCGTGTTCGCGCCCTGGGCGCGTGGGCGGCAGCATTTCTGCCGGACCTGCGGCTCGCCGCTCTTCTATGACGTCGAGGGCGGCGAGGAGGTGGAGATCTTCCTGGGCTCGTTGGACGAGCCGAACCGGCTCGCGCCGACCTACGAATCCTTCACCATCCGGCGGGAGACGTGGCTGGCCGATCTGCCGGGGCTGCTGCGCCACCACGAGCGGGACCGCCCCGGCTCGGAGCGATCCTAGCGGTGGACCCGACGCAGACGCTGGCCGCGCCGACCATCGAAGCGACGCTCGACGATCTCGCCGAGACGTTCGACCTCCTGGGCGATTGGGAGGAGCGCTATCGCCACGTCATCGATCTGGGCCGCGATCTCGAGCCGCTTTCCGAGGCGGAGCGCACCGAACCGCGCAAGGTGCGCGGCTGCGCCAGTCAGGTGTGGCTGGCGAGCGAGCGCCTGCCGGATGGCCGACTGCGCTTTCGCGGCGATTCCGACGCCCACATCGTGCGCGGCCTTATAGCCATCCTGATCGATCTCTACAGCGGCCGGCAGCCGGGAGAGATCCTCGCCTTCGACGCCGAGGCGGGCCTGGCGCGCTTGGGCTTGGCCGGCGCCCTGTCGCGCCAACGCTCCAATGGCCTCGCCGCCATGGTCCAGCGCATCCGCGCCGAGGCGGCGGCCGCCGCCTGAACCGCGGACTTGCGCGAGCTCTGGCGACCCCGGGGACACGCTCAGCGGCGTGACCAGATAGAGCACGATTCAACGTTCAGACGTTTCGGCCGAACGCATCGTGCTCCAGGCGCCCGCGACGGTTCAGGCCGCGCCGGCGAAGTCCGCCAGCTGCGCCGCCATCGCGCGTTGGAACGCCGGTCTCGCCGTGCCGCGGGCAACGTAGGCGGCGAGGTTGGGATGGGCGGCGAGGAGGGCTGGCTCGGGCGCGGCGCGCAGCACGTCGATCATCAGCAGGTCGCCAATCGTGAAGCGCTCTTCCAGCCATGGGCGGTCGCCCAGCACCGCCGCCAGCTGCCCCAATCTGGTCTCGGCGAAGGGTCTCACCAGGCCCTGCGCCTCGGCGCGCCACGCCTTGGCTTCCGCGATGAACCCGAGAACGAACAGCATCTGGGTCATGGGCTCGATACTGTTGAGCGCCGCGACCGCCCAGCCGATGGCCCGCGCCCGCCCGGTCGGGTCGCGCGGCAGCAGGCGATCGTCCTTTTCGCCGATGTGGATCAGGATCGCGCCGGATTCGAACAGCGTCAGGCCCGCCTCCTTGTAGATCGGCACCTGCCCGAAAGGCTGGTCGGCGAGATGCTCGGGCGATTTGACGCCGCCAGTCCCGCCCGCGCCGCCCACCAGGCGAACGCGATAGTCGAGGCCGATCTCTTCCAGCGCCCACCGCACGCGCATGTCCTTGACGAAGCCCCGCGCCTGCGGCGGAACTTGGCGGTAGGCGGTAACCTCGATGGCGGCCTGTGGATCGATCGGCATGGCTCGCTTTCCCCGCTTGCCGCGGTCGAGGCCGACCGCTTCCGGCGCCGCCCCGCGTCAAGCTCTCTCGCCGATCAGGCCAGCGCGGCGCGGACCTTGTCGGCGATCGCCTTGAACGCGGTCGGATCGTCGCCGGCGATGGCGGCGAGCAGCTTGCGGTCGAGGGCGACGCCGGCCAGCTCCAGCCCGTGGGCGAAGCGTGAATAGGTCATCCCCTCGGCCCGGGCGGCGGCGTTGATCCGCTGGATCCAAAGGGCGCGGAACGAGCGCTTGCGGTTGCGCCGGTCGCGGTAGGCGTATTGCCCCGCCCGGTCGACCGCCGCCTTGGCGGCGCGGATGGTGTTCTTGCGCCGGCCGCGGAACCCCTTGGCCTGCTCCAGCACCTTCTTGTGCTTGGCGTGGGCGACCACGCCTCTCTTCACGCGGGCCATGTCTTACAGACCGTAGGGAATGAAGTGGCGGATGATCCGTGCGTCGGACGCGTCCATCACCTTGGTGCCGCGCTGCTGGCGGATGTACTTGGCCGAATGGCTGATCAGCCGGTGGCGCTTGCCGGCGACCCCGGCCTTGATCTTGCCGGTGGCGGTCAGGCGGAAGCGTTTCTTCGCCCCCGACTTGGTCTTGAGCTTGGGCATTTTGCTTGGCTAGCGGCGCCGCTGGGGGCGACCGTCCTCTTTTGACGTTGGAGAGCGCGGACAAGAACCGCCCTGGCATGCCTTGGGGCCAGGCGGCTCGGCGAAACGGCATCTCTATGACAAAGGCCGCTCGCCGGCAAGGCGCCGGGCTTTCCATCGGGCCTGCCCGCGCCCAGGATCGCCGCCATGTCGGCGCGCAGTCCTCGCACGCATCTGGCCACCCACGAGGTGACCAATCAGCCGCCGCCGCTGGAGGATGTGAACCTCTATGCGGCGGACGCCATCCTGCGCCAGGCCTGCGCCTGGTCCGGCGCGGCGGCGCACGAGGCGCGGCTCGCGGCCTTCGGCGCCGCCGTCGGCTCGGCGGAGACGCAAGGGCTCGCCGCCGAGGCCAACCAGAACCCGCCCCGGTTCACCCCCTTCGACCGCTACGGCCGGCGCATCGACGAGGTGGCCTTCCACCCCGCCTACCATCGGCTGATGGCGCTCGGGCTGGAGGCGGGCGTCTCGGCCGCCGCGTGGACGGCGGGCGAGGCCGGCCACGCCCTGCACGCGGCCCTGCTCTTCCTCATGGGCGAGGCGGATTTCGGCGTCTGTTGCCCCATGTCGATGACCTACGCCGCCGTCCCCGCCCTGGCGCGCGAGCCGGCCCTCGCCGCCGAGTGGACGCCCCGGATCAGGGCCTCGACCTACGATCCCCGCTCGATCCCGGCGTCCGAGAAGCGCGGCGCCACCCTCGGCATGGCGATGACCGAGAAGCAGGGCGGCTCCGACGTGCGCGCCAACACCACCCGCGCCGAGCCGGACGGCCTCGAGGGCGAGATCTGGCGGCTCACCGGCCACAAATGGTTCTGCTCGGCGCCGATGTCGGACGCCTTCCTCACCCTCGCCTGGACGGACGAAGGCCTCACCTGCTTTCTCGTTCCCCGCTGGACGCCGGGCGGCGAGCGCAACGCCATCGAGATCCAGCGGCTAAAGGACAAGCTCGGCGACCGGTCCAACGCCTCGGCCGAGATCGAGTATCGGGCCGCCTGGGCGCGGCGAGTCGGCGAGGCGGGCCGCGGCGTGCGCACCATCATCGAGATGGTCCAGCTCACCAGGCTCGACTGCGTCATCGGCGCGGCGACCCAGATGCGCCAGGCGGCGGCGCTGGCCTGCTGGCACGCCCAGCATCGCTCCGCCTTCCAGCGGCGGCTGATCGACCAGCCGCTGATGCGCGCCACGCTCGCCGATCTGGCTCTCGATGTCGAGGCTGGCGTGGCCCTGGCCTTTCGCCTCGCGCGGGCGCTCGACCGCGCCGCCGATCCGGCCGAGGCGGCACTGGCGCGAATCGGCCTGCCGCTCGCCAAGTACCTCACCACCAAGCGCGCGCCGGTGGTCGTGGCCGAGGCGATGGAGGCGCACGGCGGCGCCGGCTACATCGAGGAAGGGCCGCTGCCGCGCCTGTTTCGCCAGTCGCCGCTGAACGGCATCTGGGAAGGCAGCGGCAACGTCATCGCCCTCGACACCCTGCGCGCGCTCGCCCGCGAACCGGACGCCCGCGAGGCTCTCCTGGCCGAGATGGACGCGCTTCCCGCCGTCCGCGCCGAGGCCGAGGACCTGCTCGCCGCCCCCGTCCCCGAGGCCGAGGCCCGCCGCCTCGTCGAACGCCTCGCGCTGGGCTTCGCCGCCGCCGTTCTCGATCGCCATGCGCCGCCGGCCGTCGCCGACGCCTTCCTCGCTCGCCGCTGGCGCGCCCGCGCTCTTACCTTCGCCGCCGGCGAGGGCGCGATCGATGAAGCCGCCCTCCTCGCGCGCCTCGCCCTCGCCCCGTGATTCCGCCCTCGAACCGGCTCGCCCCACCCCCGCCGCGCCATGGGGCGACAACCAGGCGATTCGCGCGTTAGGCTGGTCGCCATGACCCGCCTGCCCAACATCCTCACCTCCCTGCGCCTGGTGCTGGCGCTGCTCACCTTCTTCGGCCTCGCCGGCGCGGCGCTCTTGAGCGAACGCCTGCCGCCCGAGACGCAGTTCGCTCTCGAGCGCTGGGCTGTCGCCGCCTTCGTCGTGGCGGCGATCAGCGACTTTTTCGACGGATGGCTGGCGCGGCGGCTGCACGCCACCAGCCTGTGGGGCGCGGTGCTCGACCCGATCGCCGACAAGGTGCTGATTTGCGGAGCCATTCTCGGGCTGTTGTCGCTGGCGCCCAACGCGGCGGTGGCGATCCCGGCGGCGCTGATCCTGTTCCGCGAATTCACGGTCAGCGCCCTTCGCGAGGTGGCTGGCCGGCGGGGGGTGAGCCTGCCGGTCACCTTGATCGCCAAGTGGAAGACCACGCTGCAGCTCGTCGCCCTGTTCGCCCAGCTCGTCGTCGCCTGCTGGGGCGCCTTCCGGCTGCCCGCCGACCCGGCGGTTCTCGGCCCGGCGACCACCGGCGCCCTCGTCCTCTTGTGGCTGGCGGCGGTCGTGACCATCGCCAGCGGCCTGCAATACTGGATGCAAGCCCGCCACGTCCTCGGCGGCGATCACGCGCCGGAGCGGAGCGCTTAGCGCCAACGCGCGGCGCCGGCGTCCTCGCCGGCATTGGCGAAAGCGGGTCCGGCCGGAGGCCGGCGCTCCCTGAAAGGCCGCCTAGTTCGGCCCGGGCGGGGGCGGCGGGTTATCCTCGGGTAGCGGGATGAACTCGCCGCTGTCCAGGTCCGGCAGCTTCATGCGGCCCGCGCGCCAGTCAGCCTTGGCCGCCTCGATCCGCTCGCGCGAGGAGGCGACGAAGTTCCATTCGAGAAAGCGCGGGCCGATCGGCTCGCCGCCGAGCAGCATGACCTGCGCCGGCTCGAGAGCGGTGAACAGCACCGGCTGGCCGGGGGCGAAGATCAGCATGCGGCCCTTGTCGCAGCGACGGCCGTCGACCTCGACCGCACCCTCGGCGACATAGGCCGCCCGTTCGGGATAGTCGGCGCCGAGCTGAGCTCGGGCGCCCGGCGCGAGTTTCCAGTGAACATAAAACAGCGGCGAATGGGTCTTCACCCTGGCCGTCGCCCCGAAGGCCGAGCCGGCGATCAGCCGCGCCCACAGCCCATCCGGAGATTCGTAGGTCGGCAGGTCGTCCGGCCCGTGATGGGCGAAGGCCGGGTCGATTTCCTCGGCTTCGGACGGCAGCGCGACCCAGGCCTGGATTCCGTGCACCCGGCCGCCGGCGCGGCGAATGGCGTCGAAGCGTTCGGAGTGTGTGATCCCTCTGCCGGCGGTCATCCAATTGACCTCGCCCGGAGCAATCTCGACTTCGCTGCCGACGCTGTCGCGGTGAGTGATCGCGCCCTCGAACAGATAGGTGACGGTGGAAAGGCCGATATGCGGGTGCGGCCGCACGTCGGCGGCGCGCGGCAGGCCGGCCGGAAAGTCCGCCGGTCCCATGTGATCGAAGAAGACGAAGGGGCCGACCATTCGCCGGGCCGCCTGCGGCAGCACCCGGCCGACCTCGAACCCGCCGAGATCGCGCTGGTGACGATTGAGGACAAGCTCGATCATGATCTTCTCGCTTGTTCGCGCTTCGGCCCAGACGATGCGGCGACCGCGCCCCCTTGGCAAGCTTGGTTCCGCGACCCGGGGCTGGATTGACCTCTCGGGGCGGCGGCTGTCACAAAACCGTCGCGAAAGCGGCCTGTTCGCCGCTTCGCGCCAGGCGAGGATGTGAATGGCGGCGGAGACCGGCAATGGCGACCTGCGCGACCAGGTCAAGAAGGGCCTGAGCGAAATCCGCACGACCGTGCTGGGCGTCCAGATCCTCCTCGGCTTCCAGTATTCGGTGCTTTTTCAGTCGGGATTTCCACACCTCTCGACGCTGCGGCGGTCAATGGAGCTGCTAGCCGCCGGGCTGCTGCTGACCTGCATCGTCCTGCTGCTGGCGCCGGTCGCCTTTCACCAGATCACCGCCAAGGGTCAGAGCACCGCCGCGCAGGAACGCTTCGCCAAGCGCATGCTGGAGATCAGCCTCCTGCCTTTCACCCTGGCGATCGGCGCGGCGGTGATCGTGGCGATCGGCGAGGCCTTCGCGCCGGCGGCGGTCGCCGTCGGCATCGCCGCGAGTCTGGCCTCCGCCGCCTTGTGGTATGGCTGGGGCATGCTGATGGCCAAGCCGCGCGCCGCGCCCCACCAGGGCGTTCAGCCGATCCCGCTCAAGGACCGGCTCGACGACCTCATGACCGAGACCCGCATCGTCCTTCCCGGGGTTCAGGCCCTGCTCGGCTTTCAGCTGATCGCCTACCTGAACAACGGCTTCGCCAAGCTGGCCCCGGCGGCGAAGACTGCCCATGGGGTCGGCCTCGTCCTCCTGCTGGCGGCGATGATCCTGCTGATGACTTCCGCCCCCTTCCACCGCCTGGCCGAGGACGGCCGTGACACCGAGCGCGTGTGCCGCTTCACCGCGCGGCTGATCCTCGCCGCCCTGGCGCTGCTCGGCGCCGCCTTCGCCACCGACGCCTACGTCGTCACCTCGGTCATCACGGCCGACGCGAGCCTGGCGCTCGCCGCCGCCCTCGCCGCCGCCATTGCCTCGGCCATCCTGTGGTTCGCCTGGCCGCTGGCGGCGCGCCGCTGGGGCGCCGGGTCCGCGCCGGCGCCAAAATCGGAAACGGCGGCCGGCCATGCGTGATCTCGCCGCTCTCGACCATGCGCTGGACAAGAAGACCGCGGCCTGCCGCGCCATCATCGAGACCCCGCGCGGCGAGCGCGACAAGTTCGACTATGACCGCGAGACCGGCCTCTTCAAGCTCAAGCGCATACTGCCCGAGGGCATGAGCTTTCCCACCGATTTCGGCTTCATCCCCTCGACCCTGGCGGAGGATGGCGATCCGCTCGACGTCATGGTGTTCACCGAGGCCAAGACCTTCCCGGGCGCCCTGGTCGAGGTGCGCCTGATCGGCGTGATCGAGGCGCGGCAGACCGAGGGCGGCAAGACGCTGCGCAACGATCGACTGCTGGCCGTCGCCCGCATCGGCGGTCGATACGCCAAGGTGAATTCGCCCGCCGACCTGCCGAAGGCGGTGATGGACCAGCTCACCGCCTTCTGGATCAACAAGGACGCGCTGGAGGGCCGCCTGTTCGAGCCGCTCGGCCTCGGCGACGCCGGCGCGGCGGCGGCGCTGGTGCGCAAGACGGCCAAGGCGTTCGGCAAGAAGGGCTGAGGATCAAGTCCTCGCCCTTGCCGAGACCCGTGACCACCACGAGATGAGCCTTGCCTGTTCCCTGGCGGCGATGATCGCCGAGGCGAGACGCGTGACGGTGTTCACCGGCGCGGGGATGTCGACCGAATCCGGCGTGCCGGACTTTCGCTCGCCCGGCGGGGTCTGGAGCCGCATGTCGCCGATCCAGTTCCAGGACTTCGTCGCCAACGAGGCGGCGCGGCGCGAGTCCTGGCGGCGGGCGTTCAGCGGCGCCGCCGGCTGGACCGGCGCCAAGCCCAACCGCGGCCATTTCGCCATCGCCAGCCTGGTCAGGGCCGGCAAGGTCGGGGCGGTGATCACTCAGAACGTCGACAACCTCCATCAGGACAGCGGCGTGCCGGAGGACCAAGTCGTCGAACTGCACGGCAACGCCTCCTACGCCACGTGCCTGGACTGCGGCCTGCGGCATGAGCTGGAGGCCTTCCGCGCCGCCTTCGTCGAGCGCGGCGAGCTGCCCGCCTGCCGCGCCTGCGGCGGCTTGGTGAAGACCGCGACAATCTCCTTCGGCCAGCCGATGCCGCAAGGTCCGATGGCCGCGGCGGAGGCGGCGAGCCTGGCGTGCGAGCTGTTCCTGGTGCTGGGATCGTCGCTGGTGGTCTATCCGGCGGCCGGCTTTCCGCTCTTGGCCAAGCGCGAAGGCGCACGCCTCGCCATCGTCAATCGCGAGCCGACCGAGCAGGATCGCTTCGCCGACCTGGTGCTTCACGCCGAAATCGGCGAGACGCTGGCGGCCTTGGACAGGTAGTTGGCCATGGCGGACGCGCACGCATCGGATTTCCTGGCCGCGCCGGCGCCGCGCTGGTTCACCATCGCCGCGCACCGACCCTTCCTCGACGACCTCGCCCGCGCGGTGTGGCGGCGGCTCAAGGCCGAAGGACCGGACGCCCTCGCCGACGCGACCATCCTGCTGCCGACCCGCCGGGCGGCGACGGCGCTCGGCCGCGCCTTTCTCGAGGCGGCGGGCGCCGAGGCGCTGCTGCTCCCGCGCATCCGCTCGCTCGGCGATCTCGAGGCGGACGAGCCGCCGTTCGGCGAGGTCGAAGACGAGGCGGAGCTGCCCGCGCCGATCGATCCCCTGCGCCGCCGGTTCGAGCTTGCGGCGCTGGTGGCGCGCCATTGGCCGCAGAACTGAGCGGCGATTTGAGCGCCGCCGCGGCCGTCGCCCTCGCCGACGCGCTGGCCGCCTTCCTGGACGGCTGCTTGTTGGAGGAGTGCGGCGATCCGGCGGCGATCGATGGCTTGGTGCACGAGGATCTGGCGCGGCACTGGCAAGCCTCGGCGGTCTTCCTCAAGGCGGCGCTGGAGGCGTGGCCGGCGCGCCTCGCGCGAACTGGGCCTCGCCGACGCGCCGGATCGGCGGGTCAAGCTGCTGCGCCGCCTCGCCGCGCGCTGGACGAGGAGCCCGCCGGAGGGGGTGGTGATCGCCGCTGGATCGACGGGCACGGCGCCGGCCGTCGCCGATCTGCTCGCCGTTATCGCGAAGGCGCCGCGGGGATGCGTCGTGCTTCCGGGACTTGACCTCAATCTGGCCGACGAAGCCTGGGCCGAGGTGGACGACTGCCATCCGCAAGGCGCGATGAAGGCCCTGCTGACCCGCGCCGGCATCGACCGCGCCGACGTGCGGTCCTGGGATCCGGCGGCGGAGCGGGAGGCGCGCGGCCGCTGGCGCCGGCGCCTGGTCAACGAAGCGCTGCGGCCGGCGGAGGCGGCGCATGACTGGCTGAGCCAGATCGAGGCGATCAAGGCCGAGGCGGGCGAGGTGGATCTCGGCGGCGGCGATCCGATCAAAACCGGGTTCGAGGGCCTCACCCTGCTGCGCGCCGCCAACGACGACGAGGCGGCGAGCCTCGCCGCCCTGCTGCTGCGCGAGAGCCTGGAAACGCCGGGCAAGACCTGCGCCCTGATCACCCCGGACGCGGCGCTCGGCCGGCGTGTGAGCGCGCGCCTGAGCCGCTGGGGGGTCGAGCTGCAACCGTCCCTCGGCGATCCGCTCGCCAACGCCCCGGCCGCCATCCTCGCCGACCTCCTCGCCCGCGCGGTCGCCGATCCGCTCGATCCGGTCCTGCTCCTGGCGATCGCCAAGCACCCGCTCCTGCGTGTTGCGCCGTCGGCTCTGTCTCCCTGGGAGAAGATTGCCTCCGCGCGCTTCCATCTGGAGCTCGAGGGCTTGCGGGGCCCTCGCCCGAGAGACCGCGCGACCTTGATCGCGCGCCTGGCCGACCTCCCCGAGGCGGCGGCCTTGGCTCAATGGCTGTGCGCGGCGATCGATCACGCAGCCGCGCCGTTCGCCTCTCGCGAGGCGCCGCCGGCGGATGCGGCGCGCGCCCTGGCGGAGGCGCTGGAGACCCTGACGGGGGGCGACAATCCCCGGATGTGGCGAGGGCCGGAGGGCGAGGCGCTCGCCGGCCTCTTCGCCGGCCTCATCGGCGAGAGCGACGCCCTGCCACCGGCGACGCGCAGCGGCTTCGCCGATCTCCTCGCCGCCTTGATGGCCGGCGAGACCCTGCCGCCGACCACCAGCCACCCCCGGTTGGCGATCCTCGGGGCCCTGGAGGCGCGGCTCTCCGGCGCCGACCGCCTGGTGCTGGCGGGGCTCGAGGAAGGCGTCTGGCCGCGCGGCGGCGGGCACGATCCATTTCTTTCCCGGCCGATGCGCGCCACGCTCGGCCTGCCCTCGCCCGAGCGCCGGGTCGGCCTCGCCGCGCACGACTTCGCCCAGGCGGCCTGCGCGCCCGAGGTCTTCCTCATCAGCCGCGAGCGCAAGGGCGACGCCCCGGCCGAACCGTCGCGCTGGATTCGCCGGCTCGAGGTGCTGGCCAAGGGGGCGAAGGTGGCGCCGCCGGCCCGGCCCGACCTGCTCGCCTGGGCGCGGCAGCTCGATGCGCCGCTCGCCGACCCGCCGCCCGCCTTGCGCACCGCCAGCCGGCCCGCGCCCCGCCCCCCGGTCGCGGCGCGGCCGCGCCAGCTCTATGTCGACCGGGTCGAGCGCTGGGTGCGCGATCCCTACGCCATCTACGCCGAATTCATCCTCGAGCTGCGGTCGCTGGCCGTACCTGGTGAGCCCGTCGACGCGCGGCAGCGCGGCACGGCGATTCACCGCGCGTTCGAGCGGTTCGCCGTCCATGGCCCGGATGTCTTCTCGGACGAGGCGAAAAACAGGTTCGCGGCGCTCTACATGGAGGCGCTTGCCGAAGAGGGTCTGGCCGACACCGCCCTGGCGCGCGAGCGGCCGCTCGCGCTCAATCTGGCCCCCTGGGTGATCGAGCTGGAGCGCCGCCGCCGGCCCGGCGCCAAGCTCCATGTCGAGAACCGCGCCAAACTCGAGTTCAGGGCGGCGGATGGAAAGGACTTCACCCTCATCTGCCGCGCCGATCGGATCGAGGATCGCGGCGACCGCGCCGACATCCTCGACATCAAGACCGGCCGCGCGCCCAGCACGGCGGAGGTCAAGGCGCATTTCGCCCCGCAGCTGACCATCACCGGCGCCATCCTGGCGCGCGGCGGCTTCCTCGCGATCGGCCCCCGCACTCCCGGTGAACTGGTCTATATCCAGGCGAGCGGCACGCGCGTTCCGGGCGTGGAGTGCGTCTGCATCAAAGCCGCCGAGGCGCCCGAGCTGGCCGAGGCGGCGTTCGCCGGCCTGAACCGCCGCATCGCCCACTTCGACAAGGCGGACACCGCCTACACCTCCTGGTTCGCGCCCAAGTACCAGGGTCGCCAGGGCGGCGAGTTCGACCATCTCGCCCGCGTCTGGGAATGGATGGTGATCGGCGAGGCGTCGGAGGGCGAGGCGTCGTGATCCCGGCGCGCACCCAGATCGAGGCGGCGGACCCGAGGGTCTCGGCCTTCGTCGCCGCCAACGCCGGCTCGGGCAAGACCGCGACGCTGGTCCAGCGGGTCGCGCGCCTGCTGCTGCACGGCGCCCGGCCCGAGGCCGTGCTCTGCGTGACATACACCAAGGCGGCGGCCGCCGAGATGCGCCGGCGGCTGATCGATGTGCTCGGCGACTGGGCGATCGCCGACGACGAGGCGCTGAACGGCATTCTCGCCGAGATCGGCGAGGCGGAGCGCGGGCCAAGGGCGCTGAAGCGGGCGCGCGGCCTCTTCGCCAGGGCGCTGGACACGCCGGGGGGCCTGGCGATCCAGACGCTGCACGGCTTCTGCGAGCAGCTGCTGCGCCGCTTCCCGGTCGAGGCCGCCGTGCCGCCCGGCTTCACCGTCCTCGACGATCCGGCGGCGGCGGCGATCGCGGCGGCGGCCCTGCGCGAGGTGGCGGGCCTCGCCATGAAGGATCCGGAAGGCCTGGTCGGCCGCGCCTGGGCGCACTTCGCCGTCCAGCTCAAGGGACCGATGTTCGAGGGCCTGTTCGACGACATCGCCGGCCGCCGCCTCGCCCTGGCGAGCTATCTCGAACGCTGCGCCGAGGGTGGCGGCGAGGGCCGCGACGTGTGGCGCCGCTGCGGGTTCGACGCGGTGAGCAGCCGCGCCGCCGTCGAGCGCGAGTGTCTGGAGGCGATCCGCTGGGGCCAGTGGAAGCGCGCGGCCGAACGCCTGGCCGCCAGTCCGAAGATCACCGACCAGAAGCTCGCGGCGGCCATGGGCGCGGTGACGTCGGCCGGTTCCGTCGGCGAGCTCTGGCCGATCTTTCACACCGGCAAAGGCGAACCGCGCGGCCGGATGGGCACCAAGAGCGTCGATCCAGCCATATTGGCCTGGCTGGAGGAGGAGCGTGACCGGCAGGTGAAGGCGCGCCAGCGCTGGCTCGCCGCCTGCGTCGCCGAGGAGACCTGCCAGTTCCTGGCGCTCGCCGGCGCCTACATCGCCGCTTACGAGGCCGCCAAGAAGGAGCGGGGCGCGCTCGACTTCGCCGACCTGATCGCCCATGCCGCACGACTGGTGCGCGAGCGGGAGGACGCCGTCTGGGTCCTCTACAAGCTCGACGGCGGCATCGACCACATCCTTCTCGACGAGGGCCAGGACACCGCGCCGGAGCAATGGGGTCTGCTGCGCGCCTTGACCGCCGACTTCTTCAGCGGCCTGTCATCCGCGGCGCATTCCCGGACGATGTTCGCGGTCGGCGATCCCAAGCAGTCGATCTTCTCCTTTCAGGGCGCCCGGCCCGAGCGGTTCGCCGTCGAGGCGCAGGCCTTCGCACGCCAGGCGCTGGCGGCAGGGGGCGGCTTCAAGATTCTGCCCCTGGTCGAAAGCTGGCGGTCCACGGAGGAGATCCTCGGCTTCGTCGACAAGGTCTTCGAGGACCCCGAGGCATGGCCCGGTCTCCTGCCAGGCACCGACGGTCTGCCGTTGAGGCACAAGGCGACGCGCGGCCCAGGCGGCGGCGTCGATCTGTGGCCGCTGGAAAGCGGCGAGACGGGCGAGGAGGTGGATGTCTGGGCGCCGGTCGACGCCCCGGCCGAGGACAATCCGAACCGCCGCCTGGCCGACCGCATCGCCGCCGATATCATCGAGCGGGCGCGGACCGGGGAGCGGGTCGGGGCCAAGAAAAATGGCGAGCCGCGCCCCTGCGGCTATGGCGACATGCTGATCCTGGTGCGCCGCCGCAATGCCCTGTTCCACGAAATCCTCCGGGCCCTGAAGAGGGCCGGCGCCCCGGTCGGCGGGGCCGATCGCCTGACGCTCTCCGAGCACGGCGCCTTCCAGGACCTGCTGGCGCTCGGCCGTTTCGTCCGCTTTCCACAAGACAATCTGACCCTGGCCTGTCTGCTGCGTGGTCCGTTCTGCTCCGCCAGCGAGGAGGATCTCTACGATCTCGCCCACGCCCGCGAGGGGAGCTTATGGGCCGAGCTGCGGCGGCGTGCGGGCGAGCGGCCGGCCTGGGCCGAGGCGCTCGACTTCCTCGACTGGGCGCGCGACCTCGCCCGTCGGCGCGCCCCGTTCGACTTCTACGCGCGGGTGCTGACCCGTCTCGACGGCGAGGGCCGCTCGATGCGCCAGCGCCTGCTCACGCGGCTGGGCGCCGAGGGCGAGCACGCGGTCGACGCCTTCCTCGCCGAGGTGCTGGCGGCCGAGGAGCGCGGCGCGCGCGATCTCGAACGGCTGATCGCCGAGCTCGCCTGCAACCAGATCGAGATCAAGCGCGAAGCCGAGGGCGCCGGCGCCGCCGACGGGAGCGGCGAGGTGCGGGTGATGACGGTGCACGGCGCCAAAGGGCTGGAGGCGCCGATCGTCTACCTGCCCGACACCACCAGCCGGGTGCAGGATCTGGGCGGCGCCATCCTGGAGACCAACGATGGTGCGTTTCTCTATGCCCCGCGAGGGGGTGAGGATTGCGCTGTCTCGGCCCAGGCGCGCGCCGCGCGCGCCGAAGCCGTCGAGCGCGAGGCCTCCCGCCTCCTCTACGTCGCCCTCACCCGCGCCCGCGACCGGCTCGTCGTGTGCGGGGTCGAGAGCCAGGCTCATCGGTTCCAGGGGAGTTGGCGCGACTTCATCGAACGCGCCTTCGCCAAGGTTCATTCGAAAACCGTCGAGCTCGCCGATGGGTCCGAGATTCGCCGCTACGGGTCCGACCCTGTCGCGGAGAACGCGCCTTCGGAGCCGGGTCGCCCTGGGCCGGCTGGCCCCGACGGGACGCCCAGGCTCCAACACCTGCTCCCGGCTTGGATCGACCAACCCGCGATGGCGGAGGCGCCGGCGGCCCACGCGCGGCCTTCCGCCGACGCCCGCGCCTTTGTCGCCGCGGTTTCGCCGCTGGCCGAAGCCAGCGGTCTGGGGCGCTGGCGGCGCGGCGCCCTGATCCATTCCCTGCTGGAGCGTCTGCCGGAGAGCGCGTCGGACCACTGGCGCGCGCTCGCCGAACGGCTGCTGGCGCGCGAGCCGGGCCTGACCGGCGAGCAGCGCGCGGAGATCGCCGGCGCGGTGCTGCGCGTGCTCGCCGAGCCGAGCTTCGCGCCCCTGTTCGGACCGGGCTCGCGCGCCGAGGTCCCGATGGTCGGCGAAGTCGCCGGCCAGGCGGTATTCGGCCGCGTCGACCGCCTGCTCGTCACCCCCTCGCAGGTGCTGGTGATCGACTACAAGACCAACCGGCCGCCGCCGAAGACGGCCGACGACGTCGATCCCACCTATGTGCGACAGATGGCGCTCTACGCCGCCCTGCTGCGCCAGATCCATCCGGATCGCCTGGTCCGCGCCGCCCTGCTGTGGACCGACGGACCGACGCTGATGCCGCTTCCCGACGCGCTCCTCGGCACAGGGCTTTCGTGAGGAGGCCGCGAGAATTTATGCGGCCCCGAAAGGCGGTGGCGCACCTTGCGCGCCGGCGGCCGAATCTTACCTAGCAGCCAGCCCGCCAGCCTCCTCTCCAAGAAGGAATCGCCATGCCCACCCGCGCCGTCACCGACGCCTCGTTCGAGGCCGACGTTCTGAAGGCCGATCATCCCGTGCTGGTCGACTTCTGGGCGGAGTGGTGCGGACCGTGCAAGCAGATCGCCCCGGCGCTCGAGCAGATCGCCGACGAGCTGGCCGGGCAGGTGACCGTCGCCAAGCTCAATATCGAGGACAGCCCGCAGACCCCCTCCCGCTATGGCGTGCGCGGCATACCGACGATGATGCTGTTCCAGAACGGTCAGATGACCTCGATGAAGGTCGGCGCCATGCCCAAGCCGCGCATCCTCGCCTGGCTGGCCGAGGCCGGCGTCGCCAAGGCTTCCGCCGCCGCCTAATCGGGCCAGGAGGCCGGGTCGGCGGCCAGGATGTCGCCGATGAAGTGGAGCGAGCCGCAAAGCACGAGGTGACCGGGATCGCCGCCCGGCGCCAGCAAGGCGTCAAGCGCGGCCTGGGCGCTTCCGGCGATCGTGGTCGCGAGGCCGGCGGCCCTAGCCGCCGCGGCGAGATCCTTCGGATCGGCGGCGTTCGGCGAGGCGAAGCCGACCACGGCCATGCCGGGCTTCAGGTCCGCGAAGGCGGCGAAGAAGCCGGCGGCGTCCTTGCGCGCCAGCATCCCGACGATGAGGCTCACCGGCCGGCCGTCGCGCGCGGCGAGATCGGCGCAGCTCGCCGCCAGGGCGCGGGCGGCATGGGGATTGTGCGCCCCGTCGATCCAAAGATCGCCGCCCGCGCGAGAGACCCGTGCGGCGAACGCGCCGCGTGTCAGTCGCTGGAACCGGCCAGGCCAGCGCGCAACCGCCACGCCGCGGGCGATCGCGCCCTCATCGAGCCGGGGGTCGGCAAGACCGAGGGCCGCCACGGCGGCCACCGCGGCGTTCTCCGCCTGGTGGGCCCCGGCCAGCGCCGGCGCCGGCAGATCGAGGAGGCGGTCCTCGACCTGGACGCGCAGCCGGCCGTGCTCAAGGAAGCCGTCGAACTCGATCCCGAGCCGCCGCAGGGGCGCCTCCAGCGCCTTGGCCTCCGCCTCGATCACCGCCAACGCCTCGGGCTGTTGGCGCCCGATCACGCCTGGCCGGCGGCGCTTGAGGATGCCGGCCTTCTCCCAGGCGATCTTGCCGAGCTCGGCGCCCAAGAGCTCGGTGTGGTCGTAGTCGACCGGGCTGATGACGCTGACCGACGGGGCGGCAAAGACATTGGTCGCGTCGAAACGGCCGCCGAGACCCACCTCGATGATCGCCAGATCGCCGCCCGCCTCGGCGAAGGCGTGCAAGGCAAGAGCCGTGGCGATCTCGAAGAAGCTGATCGGCGCGCCGGCGTTGGCCGCCTCGACCTCGTCGATGCGAAGCGCCAGCTCGGCGTCGGAGATCAGCCGGCCGTGGATGCGGATGCGCTCGGCGAACCGCACGAGGTGCGGCGATGTGAGAACATTGACCCTCAGGCCCGCCGCCTCGCCCATGGCGCGCAGGAAGGCGCAGATCGAGCCCTTGCCGTTGGTGCCGGCCACGTGAATCACGCGCCCAAGCCGATCCTGAGGCCGGTCCAGCGCCGTCAGGAGCCGTTCGACCCGGCCGGTGGTCAGGTCGATCAGCGAGGGATGCAGCGCGCGCAGGCGCTGGATCGCCGCGTCCGAGGCGCGGATGGGGTCGTGATCGACGCTCACGCGAGGCGTCAGGCCGCGGCGCGCGTCCGGCCCTGCATCAGCATGCGCAGCAGGGCCCCTAGTACGGCGGGCAAATCCTTGCGCGCGACCACCGCGTCGACCATGCCGCGCTCGACCTGGAACTCGGCGGTCTGAAAGCCGGGCGGCAGGGTCTCGCGGATGGTCTCCTCGATGACCCGCCGGCCCGCGAAGCCGATCAGGGATCCTGGCTCCGCGAGCTGGATGTCGCCGAGCATGGCGTATGAGGCGGTGACGCCGCCGGTGGTCGGGTCGGTGAGGACGACGATGTAGGGGAGCCGGGCGCGCCGCAGCCGCTGGATGGCCACCGTGGTGCGCGCCATCTGCATCAGGGAGAGGGCGCCCTCCTGCATGCGGGCCCCGCCGGAGGCGGTGAACACCACCAGCGGGCACTGCCGCTTCATCGCCGCGTCGATCGCCGTCAGAAACGCCTCTCCGGCGGCGGTCCCGAGCGAGCCGCCCATGAAGGCGAAGTCCTGGACGAGGACCACCGTCGACACGCCGCCGATCTCGCCCGAGGCGATCGCCATGGCGTCGTTCTCGCCGGTCGTCTTGCGGGCTGCGGCCAGGCTTTCGCGATAGGGCTTGCCAAAGTCGAAGCCGAGGGGGTCGTCGGGCGTGCGCGGCGCCTGGATCGCGCGACAGCGGCCGCCGTCGAAGGTGAAGGCGAACCGCTGCGCCGGGCGAATGCGCATGTGCCGTCCGGCCGGCGTCACCCACAGCGCCGCCTCCAGATCCGGCTGATAGATCATCTCGCCGGTATCCGGGCACTTGACCCAAAGGTTGTCGGGCGTTTCCCGGCGCGTCACCAGCTTGCGGACGCCGGGCGCGATCCGCGACAGCCAACCCCCGCGCGGCTTGGCGGCGGCTCGGCTCTGGCTGGCTGCATCGTCGGCCGGCTCGTCGAAGTCGCTCATCCGGCGCCCTCCGGTTGGCGCGCGCGCTCCGCGGCGCGAGAGGTCGGCGCCTCGCTCATTCGCCATATCGCGAGCGGGCGCGCAGCGCGTGGCGCCGCCAGATCAGGGCGCGGGTGCGGATCAGCCACAAGGCGGCGAAGCTGGCGGTAAAGCCGGCGCCGGCGATCAGCAAGGGCCAGAGATAGACCGGCGCGAGAGTCGGCCCGTCGGCGCGGAAGACCGACTCGCCCTGGTGAAGGGTGTTCCACCAGTCCACCGAGAACTTGATGATCGGCAGGTTGACGAGGCCGACCAGGGCGAGGATGGCGGCGGCGCGGCCGGCCTTGGCCTCGTCGTCGATGGAGGCGCGCAGCGCCATGTAGCCGAGGAACAGCAGCAGCAGCGCCAGAACCGAGGTGAGCCGCGCGTCCCACACCCACCAGGCGCCCCACATCGGCCGGCCCCAAAGAGACCCGGTGGCGAGCGCCATTGCGGTGAATCCGGCGCCGAGCGGCGCCGCCGCCCGGGCGGCGAGGTCGGCGACGGGATGGCGGAACACCAGGGCGAAGAAGCTCGCCCCGCCAAGCGCCGCGTAGGCCAGCATCGCCGTCCACGCCGCGGGCACATGAATGAACATGATCCGCACCGTCTCGCCCTGCTGATAGTCCGGCGGCCCGCTCGCCCCGAGCCCGACGCCGCCGGCGGTCAGCAGGATTCCCACGACGCCGAGCGTCGGCGCGAGCCAGGCGCTGAGCCGCAGGAAACGGTCGGGGTTGGCGAAACCGGCGCGCACGGCCTTCGCCTATCAATTTTCCGACCAAGGGGGGAGGGGCCTCGCGTTGTGGCGAGCCGGCCGCCGCTGCAAGGAAGGCTCAGCGCGGGCGCGCCCGCACCGAGCTCGGGGGACGACGCCGCCCAGCGGCTGCGGCAGCAGGATGACGAGCAGCCACCACGGCGGCTGCCGCGTGCGCGGCACATGCAGGCACAGGGCGAGCGAGAACAGCAGGGAGAGGCCGACGACCGGCAGGCTGAACGTCGCCGCGCGGCTACCCGCTCGCGGCCCGGCAGGTCAAATCACCGTGCCGGCGCGCCGGCGATCACCCTTGATCGTCCACGAACCTCACGAACGACACGAACGGGCGCTGCCGAGTTTCCTTGTAGCGCAGCGGCCTCGGCCACGCCGGGGCGAGGCGCCCGGCTCCAGGAGGGAGGTCGCCCGGGCATGGAAGATCGGGCTGTCTTGGAGGACCCCTGCAGAGAGGTGCCGCTTACTCGCCCGAGCAGGCTGGCGTCCGCGCTGAGCGGAGGTTCAGCCTGGTCGCCCCGGGCCAGTTTTGCGCAACCAAGCAGCACCGGTAGGTTCACGCCTATGTCATCACGCTCCAGTGAGCCGCCGACTACATCGCGCCTCCTAACCATTCGGAGGGCCCTGGTGCGTTCGTGGTCGCCAAAAGACCTCGCGGAACGCGTGGCGCGGGACTGGCCAGGGCGCGCGACGGGAGAAGCTGTCGTGCTTTATTGGCGAGCGCGGTTTGTGACTTCGACCCTCGGTTCGATCGGCTTGGCAATGTTCGTGGCGGGCCTGATCATGTGGTTTGCCGGGTACCGGACGAGCTTCGCCCGCACGGCTTTTCTGACAGGTGGTTTGATCGCCGCAAGCCAAAACGCGGTCTTGCACGCATTCCGCCTCTGGCTCTTATTCAAGATTGGCGGTTAGAGTCGGCGGAGGGGCGGCTTTGTTCGGCGGCTTGAACAGCCAACAAAATTTTGGGCGTGGGCAGCGGTCAGCAGCGGCATCTTGGCCGTCTTAGTCTTTCTGGCCTGTTTCCTTTTTTGGAGCTCAATCTCATCGCTCCTCCGGTATGGCATCTGATCCGTAAGCGCGGCGGTCGCCGCAGCCACTCAGCTAGACCTTCTTGAAAACTTTTTTTGTTCGTGACGTTCGTGGTTCCCGCGCGCCAATCACCCGTCAGCGCAGCTGCGTCTTCAGCGCGTCCCAGGCGGCCAGCTGCTCGTCTAGCTGCTGGTGAAGGCTGCGGTACACCGCCAGCCGCGACTCGGTGGGGGCCGCGTCCGCGTCGTCGAGGGTGAGGGCGAAGGTGGCGAGCTGTTCGTTGAGCATGCCGGGGAAGGCGAGGTTGGCCTCCGAGCCCTTCATGTTCACCTGCATCAGCTTTTCCTCGATGGCCGTCATGCGCGCGGCCTGCGGCGAGCCGGCGGGGAGGCGGGCGCGGGCGGCGCGGATGTCGTTCACCGCCCGATGCAGCCGGTCGATGTCGTGGAAGACCGCCAGCGCCAGGGCGGCCTTGGCGGCGATCGCCGCCTCGCTATCCTTGACGCGCGGGTCGGCGAGGAGGGTCAGGGGCGCGGTGCGGCTCTGGCCGGCATAGGTCAGGCGCACGAGATAGCGGCCGGGTGGAACGAGCACGCCGCGCGGGGTGGGGCCGGAATAGAAGGCGCCGGGGATCTGGGCCGGATCGCTGCTGCGCAGATCCCAGACCAGGCGGTTCATGCCGGCGGCGGCGGGGATGGTGTCGACCGGGATGATCTGGTCGGGCCATTCGGGCGGCTGCTGCACCTTGTCGCTGTGGGTGCTGGAGAGGTGGCGCACCAGCTGGCCGCTGGCGTCGAGGATGTCGACCGTCACCTCGCCCTTGGGCGCGGTCTTGAAGGCGTAGTCGATGATCGCCCCGGCGGGCGGGTTCTCGCCCACCGGGCGGCGGGTGTCCACGGCGTCCGGATAGTAGAGGCGATGGGCCGCTTCCGGCGCATAGAGCACCATGTCGCCGCCGCCGAGGCCCGCCTGGCGCAGTGGGGTGATGTCGTCGAGGATCCAGAAGGATCGGCCGTGAGTGGCGGCGACGAGGTCGTCGCCTTGGATGGCGAGGTCGTGGACCGGCACGCTCGGCAGATCGAGCTGCAGCGGCTTCCATGAACCGCCATCGTCGAAGGAGACGAAGACGCCGACCTCGGTGCCGGCGAACAGCAGGCCGCGGCGGACCGGATCCTCGCGCACGGCATGGACCACCGCCCCCTCCGGCAGGCCGGCGACGATCGAGGTCCAGGTTCGGCCGCCGTCGCGGGTGCGGAAGGCGTAAGGGCGCACGTCGTCGAGCTTGTGCCGGTCGACGGCGATGTAGGCGGTCTGGGCGTCGAAGTGGGACGGCTCGATCAGGTCGATCGAGCTCCACGCCGGAACCGCCGGCGGCGTCACGTCGCGCCAGTGGCCGCCGTCGTCGGCGGTGAGGTGGACGAGGCCGTCGTCCGAGCCGGCCCAGATCATTCCCTTGACCAGCGGCGACTCCGCCAGGGCGAAGACGGTGTCGTAGTATTCGACGCTGGTGAT
This sequence comes from uncultured Alphaproteobacteria bacterium, assembly GCA_963752245.1. Taxonomy (GTDB): domain Bacteria; phylum Pseudomonadota; class Alphaproteobacteria; order Caulobacterales; family Caulobacteraceae; genus Acaudatibacter. Next base: position 785,659 of record CAVVXO010000002.1, on the reverse strand, counting down.
GTCCTTGGTCAGCGGCCCGCCCGAGGCGATCTGCTTGGACTTGTCGTTGCGGGTGAGATCGGGGCTGATGATCCGCCAGCTGTGGCCGTGGTCGGTGGATTTGTAGACCACGTCGGCGCCCCAGTAGAGGGCGTCGGGATCGTGCGGCGAGAGCAGCAGCGGCGAGGTCCAGTTGAAGCGGTGCTCGAGCTCGCTCGCCGGATGGCCGGAGAAGTCGCCGGGGAAGGCGCTGATGTCCTGCGACTGTTCCGACCGCTTGTCGAAGCGGTTCACGCCGTTCTCGCTGTCGCTGTAGATGATCAGCGGATCGCGTGGATCGGGGATGACGAAGCCGCACTCGCCGCCGCCCGGCCGGAAACCAGTCGCGCGGGCCGATCACACCCTCGTCGTCGAAGCTGGCGACCGCGAGGTTGCTGTTGTCCTGCTGCGCGCCATAGACCCAGTAGGGGAAGCGGTTGGGGTCGGTCGCCACATGGTAGAAGGCGGCGGTCGGCTGGTTCTGTTGCGTCGACCAGGTCTTGCCGCCATCGAGCGAGACGCTGGCGCCGCCGTCGTTGCCGTTGATCATGCGGTTGGGATCGGCCGGATCGATCCACAGGCCGTGGTGATCGCCGTGGGTGGCCGAGACGAGGCCGAAGCTCTTGCCGCCATCGACCGACTTCAGCATGCCGGTGTTGAGCGCATAGACCGTGTCGACGGACTTGGGATCGGCCCAGATCTTGGTGAAATACCAGGCGCGCTGGGTGAGGCGGCCGTCGGCGTTGATCCGCCGCCACGATTGGCCGGCGTCGTCGGAGCGGTAGAGGCCGCCGTCCCTGGCCTCGATCATCGCATAGACGCGATTGGGATCGGCGCCCGAGACCGCGACATCGATGCGGCCGAGGATGCCGGCGGGAAGGCCGTGGCCCTCCAGCTTGGTCCAGGTCGCGCCCTCGTCGGTGGAGCGGTAGAGTCCGCTGCCCGGCCCGCCGCTCGACATGTTCCACGGCTGCCGGCGCACCTGATAGAGAGCCGCGTAGACGATCCTCGGGATTGCTGGGATCGAAGGTGACGTCGATCGCGCCTGTGTCCGGATCCTTATAGAGGGTCTTGGTCCAGGTCTTGCCGCCGTCGTTGGAGCGGAAGACGCCGCGCTCGGCGTTGGGACCGAAGGCGTGGCCGATGGCGGCGACGAGGACGATGTCGGGATTCTTGGGATCGACGATCACCGCGCCGATCTGGCGGGTGTCGGCGAGGCCGATGTGGGTCCAGGTCTTGCCGGCGTCCACCGACTTGTAGACGCCCTTGCCCCAAGTGATGTCGCCGCGCAGCGCCCCCTCGCCGGTGCCGACGTAGATGACGTTGGAATTGGACGGCGCGACGGCGATGGCGCCGATGGTGGCGACATCCTGGCCATCGAAGATCGGCGTCCAGCGCGCGCCGGAGTTGGTCGACTTCCACACCCCGCCGGCCGCCGCGCCGAAGTAGAAGAGGCCCGGCTGGCCGGAGACGCCGGTCACCGCCAGCGCCCGGCCGCCGCGATAGGGCCCGATCGAGCGCCAGTGCAGCGCCTTGTAGAGCGCCGGATCGACGGTGTCGGCGATCGCCGAACTCGCCAGCGCCAGCACCGCGAGGCTGGGCGCGAGAAGCGCCATGCCGCCCAATGTCTTGCCCGTCACGCGGCCCTCCCTTGTCTTGAGCGTGCGGGCTGAAGGGCCCGCGCCGCCGGAATCCACTTTGGGGCGCGGCCATCCTGGCCGCAAGGCGGCCGAGGTGATAGCCTGCGGGCGAACGCGTCGCCGGGAGGGTCGATGATGGGCAAGGGCTCGCGTCTTGCGGCCGTGGGCGCCGCGCTGGGCCTTGCCGCCGCGCTCGCCGGATGCGCCAGCGTTGATGGCTTCGCCGACCGCGGCATGACCTACAATCGCGAGATCGCCAGCATCCAGGATCGGGTGCTGTTCCTCAACATCCTGCGCGCCGCCTACCGCCGGCCGATGGCCTTCACCTCGATCTCCGGCGTCAGCGGCACGGCCAGCGTCGGCGGCGCGCTCGGCTTCACCCTGCCGTTCGCCGACAACCCCAATCTGACCGCGTTCCAGACAGCGCCATCGCTCAGCGCCTCGGGCGGCCCGACCTTCCAGATCAACAATCTCGACACCCAGGAGTTCATGCGCGGCTTCCTCACCCCGGTGAGCGCCGAGACTGTCAACTTCTTCGGCCAGGAGGGTCTGCCGTGGCAGGAGCTCTATGAATTGCTGATCGCCGAGGCGACGGTCACCGACGAGACCGGCGCGCGGGTGCGTTTGCTGAACCGGCCCGGACCGAGGCAGGCGGACTTCGCCGGCTTCATCGCCGCGCTGCGCGACGCGGACGTTCGCACCGAGGTGATCGAGACCCGCGAGACGATTGGGCCGCCGTTCGCCGAGGCCGACCTGCACGCGCTGGAGGCGAGCGACAAGGCCGCCGCCGCCGGCTTCCACCTGGCGCGGCTGCCGGGCGGCGGCTACCAGTGGGAGCGGACCCGGGCCGGATACCGCCTGTGCGTCGGCGAGGCCGATGCGACCGCGATCCGCTTTGAGGCCGCCGGCGCGCGCACACGCCCTGCCGGTCAGCCCCGACATGCATTGCGGCCAGGCGGCGAGATCCTCGCCAAGGGCGCCGAACGGCGGCGCCGGCGAGCCGGCTCCCGGTCGCGCCATGCTCGCGCCCGCCGCCCGCCCGGGCGCGGGTCCGCGGATGGGCCGCCCTCCGCCTGGCGTCGAGGTGACGTTCCGTTCCGCCGAGGGGGTTACCTATTTCCTCGGCGAGGTGGCGCGGCAGGAGCTGTGCCTCGAGCCGGACTCCGGCTGCGCCGAGCCGCCGGTCACGCTCGCCTGGCCGAACGGCGAGCGCCAGCGGCTGCTGCGCGTCGAGCGCGGCGCCGCGCGGCCTGGCGATGTCGCCGACGTCGGCTTCATGGGCCAGGGTTTTCGTCTGGTCGACGGCCCGGCCGACCGCTCGGCGCAGGTGCTGACCATCCTCGAGCAGCTGGTGGCGCTGAACAAGTCGGCCAAGGACAACCCCGCCCCCGGCGTCGTGACGCTGGTCGGGCGCTGAGGGCGGAGGAGCGCTGGCAATGGTTCGTCATGCGCGGCGGAGCGCCGTTCCTCGGCGCCGGGCCGTCCCGATCCGGCCGCGGCGGGGCGCCCAGGTTGCGAGCGCGGCCGTGGGCGTTGCGGTTGGGCTCGCGAGCGCCGGTCTCGCGGCCGCCGAGACTCCGTCGGCGGGTCCGATCGCCCTGACCGTCCAGCAGCGCGCCCAGTTCAAACCTCTGTCGGGCCTGCTGGCGCATCCGCCCCTGAACGAGGCCGATCTGGAGCGCCAGAGCGCCGCGCGACGCACCATCCCGTTCTGGCGCGAGAAGGTGACTTCGCCCGCCGACGGCAAGACCTACGCGATCGACATGGTCGGCCGCAGCCCCTACGGCGCGCCGAGCCGCACCAGCATTCCCTACCAGATCATATTCGCGCGCGTGCATCTGCCGGACGGGACGGTGCTCGACCCGACCCGGCCGGCCGCCTGCGACACCGTTCCGGTCGAGACGCGTTTCGTCAACTCGCCGCTGTTCAACCCGACGAGCTTCACCTCCAACGGCGTCGACGTGAGCGGCCCGGCCGGCGAGCAGCTGGTCTCGGCGTTCCAGCGCGCCAACTTCTGGTCGCAAGTGAACGGGTCGATCTATGGCGTGGTGCTGACCGCCGCGGCGCCGCCGATCACGCTGGACATCACCGCCCCGGCCGGATCGAGCGACTTCACCTATCAGCAGCCGTGCTCCGGCGGCGGCTCGGCCCTCGTCCACTACGGCGAGATCGACGTGAACGCGCTCGACGCCCTCGCCCAGGCGGCGATCGCCGCCCAGCATGTACAGCCGAGCGCGCTCGCCTTGTTCGTCACCTACGACGTGGTCGAGCCGGAAGGCGGAAACTTCTATCTGTTCGGCTATCACAACGCCGTACCGGTCGCGAACGGCACTCAGACCTATGCGGTCGCCGCCTACCTGGACCCGGGCTTCTTCTTCGCGCCGATCCACGACATCGGCGGCTGGTCGCACGAATTGGCCGAGTGGGCCGACGATCCGTTCGTGCAGCAGAAGGTCGCCGGCGGCGGCCTCTATGACCGCACGCCGCTCTGGGGCCATGTCGGCCAGGCAGGCGGCTGCCAGGACAATCTCGAAGTGGGCGACCCGCTGACCGGCACGGCCTATCCGATCGCGGGCGCCGGCGGCTTCACCTACAGCTTCCAGGATCTCGCCTTCCACGACTGGTTCTACCGCACGCCGGCGTCTGGCGCCGGCGGAAAGTATTCGTTCCAAGGCGGGTTCACCACCGACGCCGGCGCGGTGTGCAAGGGGTAGGATCTCTCGCCGGATCGGCGACGCCGCCGTCCGCTTTCTTCCGGCGCCTATGATCCATTGGGACGACGGCGTCCGCGCGCCTTGGCGGGAACGGCGCGCGCGCGGCGGCCTTTAAGGGTTCGCCATGCCGCGCCGCGCCGATCGCTCCGCCGATCACCCCAGGGTCAAACCCTACCTTGGGCCGGCCGGCGGCTATGGCTCGGTCAAGTCGGTCGCCGACATCCTGCTGCGCGAGGGCATCCCGGTCGAGGGCTCGCGCACCCTCTTCGAGCAGAACAGGCCGGACGGCTACATGTGCGTCAGCTGCGCCTGGGGCAAGCCGGCCAGGCCGCACCCGCTGGAAGTGTGCGAGAACGGCGTCAAGGCGACCGCGTGGGAGATTACCCGCCACCGCGCCGACGAGGCCTTCTTCGCCAAGCACACCCTGGCCGAACTGGAGACCTGGCCGGATCACGACCTTGAGCAAGCCGGGCGGCTGACGGCGCCGTTGCGCTGGAACCCGGCCAGCGACAAGTACGAGCCGATCGGGTGGGACGAGGCGTTCGCCGGCATCGGACGCGAACTGCGCGCCCTGAGCGACGACCCCGATCAGGTGGTGTTCTACGTCAGCGGCCGCGCCAGCCTGGAGGCGAGCTATATGTGGCAGCTGTTGGCGCGGATGTACGGCACCAACAACCTGCCGGACAGCTCGAACATGTGTCACGAGAGCACCTCGGTGGCGCTGCCGGAGAGCATCGGCGTCTCGGTCGGCACCGCCAGCCTGCAGGACTTTGAGGTCGCCGACCTGCTGCTCTACGTCGCGCACAATCCCGGCGCGTCGAGCCCGCGCATCCTGCACCAGCTGCAGGCGGCCAAGCAGCGCGGCGCGAAGATCATCGGCATCAATCCGCTGCGCGAGCGCGGCCTCCAGCGCTTCAAGAATCCGCAAAATCCGCTGGAAATGCTCAGCCCGAAGGAAACCTCGATCGCCGACGACATCCTGCAGGTTCGCGCCGGCGGCGACACCGCTCTTCTGCTCGGCGCCTGCAAGGCGTTGATCGCCAGTGACGACGCTTGCGTCGCGGCGGGTGAGTCGGGTGAGACCGACCGGGCGACCTTGCTCGCCGCCACCAAGGACGACGCCGGGTTTTCAGTGAGGGCGGCCGCCGCCGGCGCCAAGAGCCGCCGGGTCCTCGATCACGATTTCATCGCCGAACACACCCACGGCTTCGAGGCGTTCGCCGATCACTGCCGCGCCGCCGACTGGGGCGAAATCGAGCGCGTCAGCGGGCTTTCGCGGGCAAGGATCGAGGATTTCGCCAAGACCTATTCCGAGGCCAGGGCGGTGCTGGCGATCTATGGCATGGGGCTGACCCAGCACGTCGCCGGGGTGCAGAACGTGCAGATGCTGGTCAATCTGCAGCTGTTGCGCGGCAACATCGGCAAGCCCGGCGCGCAGATCTGCCCGGTGCGCGGCCACTCCAATGTCCAGGGTCAGCGCACCGTGGGCATCACCGAGAAGCCCGATCTCGCTCCGCTGGACAAGCTCGCGGAGCTCTATGACTTCGAGCCGCCGCGCCGCGAGGGTCTGACCACGGTCCGGGCGTGCGAGGCGATGATCGCCGGCAAGGTGAAGGGCTTCGTCGCGCTCGGCGGCAACTTTCCCCGCGCCGCCCCCGACCTGCGGCGGGTGGAGGCGGCCTGGCGGGCGCTCCCGCTCACCGTCTCGATCGCCACCAAGCTCAACCGCAGCCACGTGGTGCACGGCAAGGCGGCCTATCTGCTGCCGTGCCTCGGGCGGATCGAGGTGGACGAGCAGGCGAGCGGGCCGCAGGCGGTGTCGATGGAGGACAGCCTCGCCCACTTCCACGGCTCGCGCGGCCAGGTGAAACCCGCCAGCCCGCACCTCAAGTCCGAGCCGGCGATCGTCGCCGGCATCGCCAAGGCGAGCTTGCCGCCCAATCCGCGCGTACCTTGGGACGCGTGGGTCGCCGACTATGGCCGCGTGCGCGCGGCGATCGAGCGGACATGGCCGGCGACCTTCGAAGGTCTGAACGAAAAGATGTTTCATCCGGGCGGCATCCCTCGGCCGCTGGCGGCGCGCGAGCGCAAGTGGACGACGCGCAGCGGCAAGGCCAACTTCATCGTTCCCCATCAACTGTTCGCTGGCGACGCGGCGAGCTTCGGCACAGATGGCGTGCTGCAGCTGATCACGCTGCGCAGCAACGGCCAGTTCAACACCACGATCTACAGCGACGAGGACCGATTTCGCGGCGTCAAGGGCGGACGGATGGTGGTGTTCATGAATCCGGCCGACATGGCGAAACTCGGCTTCGCGGCCGACGATACGGTCGACCTCGCCTGCGCCTTGGAGCCGGAGCGCGAGCGCGCCGTGCGCGGCTTTCGCGTCGCCCCTTACGACATCCCCGAGGGCTGCATCGGCGCCTACTATCCGGAAGCGAACCCCCTGGTGCCCCTGACGCACCACGACAGCAAGGCCCTCACTCCAGCCTACAAGGCGACGCCGGTGCGCGTGAGCCGGGTGCCCACCTAGCCGCGCCGACGTGGCGCGTGGGTGATGCGCAGCAGGTTGGCCGCCCCGGGGGCGCCCATCGGCGGCCCGGCGATGATCAGGATGCGGCCGCCCGGCTCGGCCAGGCCGAGATCGGCGGCCAAATGGGCGGCGTCCTCGGTCATGGCGGCGATGCCGCGCGGCTGGCTGGCGACCCGCGGCTCGAGGCCCCAGACAAGACCCAGGCGGCGCGCCACTCGCTCGTCGGGAGCCAGCGCCAGGATCGGGTGGACCGGGCGTTCGCGCGCCATGCGCCGGGCCGTCGCGCCCGTCGTCGTGTAGGTGACCAGGCAGGCGGTCGAGCGCGCCTCGGCGGCGCGCGTGGCGGCGGCGATCAGGGCGTCGACATCTTCGTCGGCGTCATCGCCATGTTCGGCGCGCATCAGCCCCGGCCAGCGGGGATCGGCCTCGACCTTGCGGATGATCGCGTCCATGATCGCCACCGCCTCCCTGGGCCAGGCGCCGACCGCCGACTCGGCCGACAGCATGACCGCGTCGGCGCCTTCATAGACGCTGTTGGCGACGTCGGTCGCCTCCGCCCGCGTCGGCGCGGGATTGACCACCATGCTTTCCAACATCTGGGTGGCGATGATCACCGGCGCGCCGCGACGGCGGGCGGCGCGGACGATGGTCTTCTGCGCAACCGGCACGTCCTCGGGCGCGAGTTCGACGCCGAGATCGCCGCGCGCCACCATCAGCCCGTCGCTGACGTCGAGAATCGCCTCGAGATCGTCGATCGCGGCCGGCTTCTCGATCTTGGCGAGCACGGCGGCGCGTCCGTCCACCAGGCGGCGCAGATCGGCCATGTCGACGGCGTGCTGGACGAAGGAAAGGGCGATCCAGTCGACGCCGAGGCGCAGGGCGAAGTCGAGATCGGCGCGGTCCTTGGCGGTCATCGCCGGCACGGGGATCACCGCGCCGGGGATCGCGACGCCCTTGTGGTCGGAGAGGCTTTCGCCGACTTCGACCTCGACTTCGGCGTGATCGGGCGCCGCCTTCTTCACGATCAGCCGCACCCGGCCATCGTCGAGCACCACCGGTAAACCGGCGCGCATCGCCCTGAACAGCTCCGGGTGCGGCAGAGGCACGCGCTTGCCCGTGGCGGGGGCCGGATTGAGATCGAGGGTGAGCCGCATGCCGGGTTTGATCGCCAGCTTGCCCCTGGCGAAGGTGCCGAGGCGGAATTTCGGCCCCTGAAGGTCGGCCAGGGCGGCGAGCGGCCGGCCGATCGCGGCCTCGGCGGCGCGCACCGCCTTCAAGGCGGCGGCGTGATCCTCGTGCGAGCCGTGGCTGAAGTTGAGGCGAAAGACATCGACGCCGGTTCGCGCCAGCAGCTCGACCTTGTCGGGCGCGCGGCTGGCCGGGCCAAGTGTGGCGACGATGCGGGTGCGGCGCTGGCGGATCATGGCGCGCCTTAAGCCCTCCGGCGCGACAAAGGTATGGCGCCCGCGGCGCGGAGCGGCGCTGTCGGGTATGGCGCCGGCCTAGGGAACTTCAGGCCGCCGCGGCGGGCGCGCTCTTGCGCACGAAGGTGGTCTGGGCGTTGGTGTATTCCAGCACGCCCTCGAGCGATCCCTCGACGCCGACGCCGGACTGCTTGTGCCCGCCGAAAGCGGCGAAGGGGGTGATGTGCTGGGTCTCGTTCACCCAGACGATGCCCGCCTGCAGCCGCGCGGCGATGGCGCTGGCCGCTTCCTCATCGGCCGACCACACCGAGGCCCCGAGACCGTAATCGGTGTCGTTGGCGCGCCGCACGACCTCCTCGACGGTGTCGAACTTCAGGAGCGGCAGCACCGGCCCGAACTGCTCCTCGCGGACGATGCGTGAGTCCTCCGGGGGATTGTCGATGATGGTGATCGGCACGAAGTAGCCGGCCGCCTCGGACTTTTCGCCGCCGATCAGGAAATCGTAGCCCTTGGCCTTGGCGTCGGCGATCAATTCGAGCACGCGGGCGTACTGCTGGCGATTCTGGATCGGGCCGAGCTGGACCCCTTGTTCGGAGCCGTCGCCTACCTTGACGGTGCGCGCGTAGGCGACCAGCGCCGCCTTCAGCGGTTCATAGATGTCCTTGTGGACATACATCCGCTTGCTGGCGACGCAGATCTGGCCGGTGTTGGTGAAGGCGGCCCAGAACAGCTTCTCGGCGATCGCCTCCACCGAGACGTCCGGCAGCACGATAGCCGGATCGTTGCCGCCGAGCTCCAGCGTCACCCGCTTCAGCGTCTCCGACGCGCTCGCCATCACCTTGCGGCCGGTGGCGGTCGAGCCGGTGAAGCTGATCTTGTCGATGCCAGGATGCCTCGTCATCCACGGGCCGAGCTCGTCGCCCCCCGAGACGATGTTGAGCACGCCGGCCGGCAGCACGCCGCGCAGCAGCGCGCCGATCCGAAGCGTGGTCAGCGGCGTGAAGGGGGAGGGCTTCATCACCACCGTGTTGCCGGCGAGGAGGGCCGGGGCGATCTTGAACATCGCCAGCAGCACCGGATAGTTCCACGGCGCGATGGCCCCGACGACGCCGATCGGCACATGCCGGATGACGCCGCGCCGCTCGTCGGTGTCCTCGATCACCTCCTCCGGAATGGTCATCCCGGCGAAGGACTGGCACCAGAAGGCGCCGCCCATCACATCGGCCATGGCGTCGGCGTGCGGCTTGCCCTGCTCGGCGGTGAGCAGGCGATGCAGGTCCTCGGCGTTGTCGGCGATGGTCTTGGCGATGGCCAGGAGGGCGGCCTGGCGCTCGGCGATCGGGCTCGCCGCCCAGCCGGGGAAGGCGCGCCGCGCCGCCGCCACCGCCTGGTCGAGCTGGGCGCGTGAGCAGTCCGGCGCGCGGCCGATCGCCTGCTCCGTGGCCGGATTGACCACGTCGAAGGCGGTGTCGCCGGCGACAGCCTCGCCATCGATGGTCAGGGTGTAGTCGGCGTCGAAGGGCATGACGGGTCTCCCGGTGGGCTCGCGAGCGACCTACCACCTCGCCGGTCCGCCGTCTCGCCCCGCTTGCGAGGCTCGACCAGCCCCGGTTTCAAGCCCGCGCTTGACGCTTGAACGAAAACGGAACGATTTTGCGGCCATGGACGCGGTCGTTCTCGCCTTCAACCGGCCGGAGACCACCGGCGCGGTTACCCGGGGCGTGGCGCGGCTGCTCGCCGCCATGGGCCACGCGCCGCTGCTGGAGGTCGGCCTGCCCAACGGCCGGCGTGCCGACGTGATGGCCTTGGGCCCGCGCGGCGAACTGGCGGTGATCGAGGTGAAGTCGGGGCCGGAGGATTTCCGCGCCGATCGCAAGTGGGGCGAATACCTGCCGTTCTGCGACGCCTTCTATTTCGCCGTGGCGCCGGAGTTTCCCCGCGACATTCTCCCGCCCGAGCCCGGCCTGATCGTCGCCGACGCCTTCGACGGCGCGGTGCTGCGACCGGCGCCCGCCGCGCCGCTCGCCCCGGCCCGGCGCAAGGCCCTGACCCTGGCTTTCGCGCGGCTGGCCGCCCTGCGCGCCACCGGAGCGTGGCTGTGAGCCGCGCCGTCAGGGCGCCGCCGTCCGGCGAGGTGCGCTCGCTGTTCGCCACCCGGCTATACCGCGCCGGTCTCGCTGACGAGCCGGGTTTCGCCGCCCTCAGCGCCGATCTGATCGCGGCCTGCCAGATGCTGGCGCGCGAGGACGCCGCTGGCCGAGCCTGGTGCCGCGCCAACGGCTTTGCCGGCTACACCTCCTACGCCTCGCTCGACGATCTGCCGCGCCGCGCCACCGCCTTTGCCGAGCTCAAGCGGCGGCTGGATCGTCACGTCGCGGCGTTCGCCGAGTCCCTCGCTTTCGATCTTGGCCCGCGCGGTCGGCTGGCGCTCGACAGCCTGTGGGTCAGTGTCTTGCGGCCAGGCGGCGGCCACGCCGGCCACATCCACCCGCACGCGGTGGTCAGCGGGACAGCCTATGTCGCGACGCCGCCTGGCGCCGGCGCGCTGCGCCTGGAAGACCCGCGCCTGCCGCTGATGATGGCCGCGCCGCCGCGCCGCGCCGACGCGCCGGACGGCGAGCGCGCCTTCGTCACTCTCCAGCCCGCTCCCGGCGATCTCTACCTCTGGGAAAGCTGGCTGCGGCACGAAGTAACGCCGAACCGCGCCAAGTCGGCCCGGGTCAGCCTCAGCTTCAATTACGCTTGGCGCTAGGGCGGCGCCGCGATCCAGGCGCAGGCCGCCGGGTAATCGATCACCGGCAGTTCGCCGAGGCGGCGATGAAAGGTCGCGAAGCGCTCGCCGGCGAGTTCGCCGCTGAGATCGGCGAGGCGCGGCCGCTCCGTCGCCGGTCGGGCGACGAGCACGCCGTGATCGATGGTGACGAGGCGGAAATCCACGCCGTCGCTCGCCAGCAGTTCAAAGGCGCACTTCCAGCCGTCGCCCGTCCAGCGGCGATTCGAGATTTTTGGCACATGCTCCTCGATCCAGTCGCGTGGCATCATGTCGTGCACGGCGACGAAGCCGCCCGGCCGCGCCGCCGCCAGCCCGTTGGCGAGGTCGCGATGCACCTGGGGATAGAGGTGCAGGCCGTCGATGAACACCACGTCGAAACGCGCCCCGGGGTTGGCGGCGAACCAGGCGTCGCTGGTCATCCGGTGCGTGCCGCCCTGGCGCGGATCCACGCCCACCTTGCGCGCCGCCATCGCCGCCTTGAACAGCAGGTCGGCGTCGCAGCCGATCTCGAGATAGTCCTCGCCGGCCGCGGCGATCAGCCGGTTGGCGAGGGCGATGCGATTGTACGCCATCGCCGCCCAATCGTGGTTCAGCACCTCGGGCGAGGCGGCGGCGCGATGGCGGCGGCGGCGCAGCGCCTCGGCGATCCAGGCGGACAGCCGCGGCGGCCGCCGGCGGCGGAGGAACGATGGCTTCGGCGACCGGCTCATCGGCGCGCGAGTTCCCGGCTCACATGGCCTGGATGGCGCGCACGTCCAGTTCGCCGTCCAGCACCGCGATGATGCCGCGCGCCGCCGCCAAGGCGCCGGACACGGTGGTGTAGTAGGGAATGCGCTGCATCAGGGCGGTGCGGCGAATGGAGAAGCTGTCGAGCAGCGACTGGCGGCCCTCGGTGGTGTTGAACACCAGCTGCACCTCGCCGTTCTTCATCGCATCGACGATATGCGGCCGCCCCTCCAGCACCTTGCGCACAACCCGAGCGGCGAGGCCGTGCTCGTTGAGATAGGCGCAGGTGCCGCCGGTGGCGATCAGCGCAAAGCCGCGCTCGAGCAGCAGGCGGGCCGGCTCGAGGATCAGCGCCTTGTCGGCGTCCTTCACCGAGACGAACACGCCGCCGGCGCGCGGCACGCGGGCGCCGCCGGCCAGCTGGCTCTTGGCGAAAGCCCTGGAGAAGGCGGCGGAGGCCGGCTCTCCCGGGCGGCGCCAGTCGAGGCCCATGACCTCACCGGTCGAGCGCATCTCCGGGCCCAGCACTGTGTCGACGCCGGCGAAACGGGAGAAGGGGAACACCGCCTCCTTGACCGCGACGTGGCCATAGGGCCGGTCCGAGAGCTCGAAGTCGGCGAGGCGGGCGCCGCACATGAGCTTGGCGGCGATGGCGGCGATCGGCGCGCCGATGGTCTTGGCGACGAAGGGGACGGTGCGGCTGGCGCGCGGATTGACCTCGAGCACGAAGACGCGCGGCGCCGGTCCGTGCGGCTCCATCGACCGCGAACTGCACGTTCATCAGTCCGCGCACGCCCATGGCCAGCGCCATCCGCTCGGTCTGGCGCTTGAGCTCGGCGATGGTGTCGCCGTGAAGCGAGAACGGCGGCAATGAGCAGGCGCTGTCGCCGGAGTGGACGCCGGCCTCCTCGATGTGCTCCAGCACGCCGGCGACGAACACGGTCTCGCCATCGCACAGGGCGTCGACGTCGACCTCGATGGCGCGAGAGAGATATTGGTCGATCAGCACCGGCGCGGCGCCGCTCGCCTGGATGGCGCCCTCGATCAGACGGCCGAGCTGCTCCTCGTCGCGGACGATCTCCATCGCCCGGCCGCCGAGCACGTTCGAAGGGCGGATGACCACCGGGAAGCCGACCCGGCGGGCGGCGCCCAATGCCTCTTCGGCGCCGCGCGCGATGGCGTTGACCGGCTGGGCGATGCCAAGCTCGCGCAGCAACTTCTGAAAGCGCTCACGGTCCTCGGCCAGGTCGATGGCGTCCGGCGCGGTGCCGAGTATCGGAACCCCGGCCGCCTCCAGCGATCGGGCGAGGGAGAGCGGCGTCTGGCCGCCAAACTGGACGATGATTCCCAGGAACTCGCCGGCCGAAGCCTCGACGGCGATCAGCTCGAGGACGTCCTCGGCGGTCAGCGGCTCGAAATAGAGCCGGTCGGAGGTGTCGTAGTCGGTGGAGACGGTCTCCGGGTTGCAGTTGACCATCACCGATTCGATCCCGAGCTCGGCGAGGGCGAAGGCGGCGTGGCAGCAGCAGTAGTCGAACTCGATACCCTGGCCGATGCGGTTGGGCCCGCCGCCGATGATCGCCGCCTTGCGCCTCGCGCTGGGCGCGGCCTCGCAGCGCGGCGGCTGGCCGAGCGCGCCGGCCTCGTAGGTCGAATACATGTACGGCGTCGGCGCGGCGAACTCGGCGGCGCAGCTGTCCACCCGCTTGAATACCGGTCGCACGCCGGCGGCATGGCGCGCCGCGCGCACCGCCTGTTCCGTCGAACCCGCGAGATGCGCCAGACGAGCGTCGGAGAAGCCGAGCGCCTTGATCCGTCGCCACTCGGCTTCGCCTTCCGGCAACCCGTGGCGCGCGATGCGCGATTCCTCTTTGGTCAGCGCCTCGATCTGACGCAGGAACCATGGTTCGTAGGCGCAGGCGGCGCGCACCGCCTCCACCGATAGCCCGTGGCGAAACGCCTGGGCGATCACCCGCAGCCGGTCCGGCGAGGGGATCGTCAGTTCACGGAGAAGAGCGCTCTCCGCCCCCGCCGGATCGTCCGTGTCGGCGACGGCGATCTCGTCCAGACCGGTCAGGCCGCTCTCCAGACCGCGCAGGGCCTTTTGCAGGCTCTCGGCGAAGGTGCGGCCGATCGCCATCACCTCGCCGACCGACTTCATCTGGGTGCCGAGCACGGGTTGCGCGCCGGCGAACTTCTCGAACGCGAAGCGCGGGATCTTGGTGACCACATAGTCGATGCTGGGCTCGAAGGCCGCGGGAATCTGGCCAGTGATGTCGTTGGTCAGCTCATCCAGGGTGTAGCCGACCGCCAGCAGGGCGGCGACCTTGGCGATCGGAAAGCCGGTCGCCTTGGACGCCAGGGCGCTGGAGCGCGAGACCCGGGGGTTCATCTCGATCACCAGCATGCGCCCGTCGGCCGGGTTCACGGCGAACTGCACGTTCGACCCGCCGGTCTCGACGCCGACCTCGCGCAGGACGGCGATCGCCGCGGTGCGCATGCGCTGGTATTCCTTGTCGGTGAGGGTCAACGCCGGGGCGACGGTGATCGAGTCGCCGGTGTGCACCCCCATGGGGTCGACGTTCTCGATCGAGCAGACGATGATGCAGTTGTCCGCCCGGTCTCGGACCACCTCCATTTCGTACTCCTTCCAGCCGAGCACGCTCTCCTCGATCAGCACCTCGCGGGTCGGCGAAAGGGAGAGCCCGCGCTCGACGATGTCGCGGAACTCCTCGAGGTTGTAGGCGATGCCGCCGCCCGTGCCGCCGAGGGTGAAAGAGGGGCGGATCACCGCCGGCAGGCCGATGTCGCCCTGCGCGTCCAGCGCCGCCGCCAGGGTGTGGACCGCCTGGCTGCGCGGGCTCTCCAGGCCGATGGCGTCCATGGCGGCGCGGAACTTGGAACGGTCCTCGGCCTTGTCGATCGCCGCCGCCTTGGCTCCGATCATCTCGACCCCGTAGCGGTCCAGCACCCCGGCGCGCTCCAACGCCAGAGAGACGTTGAGCGCCGTCTGGCCCCCCATGGTCGGCAGCAGGGCGTCGGGCCGCTCCTTGGCGATGATCGCCTCGACAAACTCCGGGTTGATCGGCTCGATGTAGGTGGCGTCCGCCAGACCTGGATCGGTCATGATCGTCGCGGGGTTGGAGTTGACGAGGATGATCCGATAGCCCTCCGCCTTGAGGGCCTTGCACGCCTGGACGCCGGAATAGTCGAACTCACACGCCTGTCCGATGACGATCGGTCCCGCGCCGATGATCAGGATCGAGGCGATATCCGTCCGCTTGGGCATGATCCTCGCGCGCGCTCGCCGCCGGCGGCCCTTGGCGCGGCGGCTGAACATGTAAGCTCGGGTTATGGGCTAAGCGGCTGGGTTAGAGCGCAAGGCGGAGTGGCGCAAGGGCGCTTGACCCCCGGATCGACCCGCGCTCAGTCGCCGGCCTGAAGGTCAGCAAGGAGATACCATGCCCGTCCTGCGCCAGGTGCCGCGCGCCGAAGCCAAGGCCGAGATCGTCAGGCGCATGTACGATCTGTTGTTCGGCGACAGGGATCCGGTGGCCGAACCGGGCACGGCCACCGGCACGCCGGGCAATTGGTGGACGGTGTTCGCCCTCGCGCCCGACATTCTGAAGCACGCCGTCGACGGGTTCGCCCTCTACCGCAGCCCGGCGCGGCGGATAGAGCCGGTTCTGCGCGAGCTGGGGCAGACGCGCGCGGGCTGGGTCAAGGGCAGCCAGTTCGTCTTCTCGCAGCACTGCAAGTCGTTGCGCGGCCTCGGCGTCCCGGACGCGAAGATCGCGGCCGTGCCATATTGGACGGTGTCGGAGCTGTTCGACGAGCGGGAGCGAACGGTACTCGCCTACACCGACTGCCTGACCGGCGCGGCAGGGCGCGCGCCGCCGAAAGTGTTCGCCAAACTGCGGACCTTCTGGGACGACGAGCAGATTCTCGAATTCACCTACATTACCTGCCTCTACGACATGCATGCGGTGATCAGCCGGGCGCTGCGGCTCGAATACGACGACCGCGACGAACCGGTCGTCGAGATCGCCGCTCCCGAAAACTTCGGCGCCGCCGATTTCCTTTCCACCGACCGGCCGCGCGGCGGTACGGGCGGCAAGGCGTAGACCGATTCGGCGCGGCTCCCGCCGGCGTCCTTGAACCGAGCCAGGGTTCTCAAGTCGTCGCGCGATCGGCGTCCAGGCGGATAACCAGATCGGCGCGCGCGGGCATTTCCGCCAAAATGTGCTCGGTCAGGCGCTGGTACAGCTGAACGAAGCGGCCGATCTGGGCCTCGCTCATGCAGCGCGCCGTCGAACGGCCCTGGCGAGCGAGGTCGCGCCGCAGCGCTTGCTCCTGCTGGCCGCGCCAGGCGGCGACGGTCGAAAAGCTTGGCGCCGCGAGCAGGGCGAGACCGTCCAGGCGAGCGAATAGCGTCTGGTAGGCGCCCGCGAGGCTGGCGTTGACGAAGCGACGCCACGCGCCCGCCCCGTCCTCGTCCCGCTCCAAGGCGTTCACCGGCGCCGCGAGCGCCTCGGCCGCCTGTGGCCGGGCGCCGACGCACCAGCCTTCGAATAGAACCAAATCCACGCGGCCCGCCGCCTCGACCCAGTCGCCGGCGGCGCGCCGGTCGTCCAGGGCCTTGTCGAAGCGGGGCAGGCGAACCATGCCGCCTCGCGTCAAGCCATCGAGCACCGCCACGCCAAGGGCGACATCATGCGTCCCCGGAGGGCCGCGGTGGCGCAGCAGCGGATGCACCCGCGCCAGCGCCTTGCGCTCGGCCAGGCGCAGATAGAGATCGTCGAGGGAGAGGACCGCGACCGTCAGCCCTTCACGCCGCAGCGCCGCAGCGCTCGCCGCCGCCAGCGTCGTCTTGCCGCTGCCTTGCGCCCCGCTGAGGCCGAACACCACCGTCCGCGCCGGCGTTCGCTCGATCGCCCGGCGGATGGCGCCGACCAGCGCCTCGGCGGCTGGCGCGGCGCCGGCGCGGCGATTGTCGGCCGTGGGCGCTCGCAATGTCAGCGTCGAGCCTTGGACCGGGCGCGGCGCGGCTTCGGGCAGGGCATGGGCGGCGCCCCGGACGGCAGCGGCGCCCCAGGATCGCGCAGATAGGCGGCGACGTCGCGCCATACGTTCAGCGCCTGAAGGTCGCGCAGCAGCAGGTGGTGGCCGGCGAGGTAGCAAGCGGTGCGGTCGTCCGGCTTGAGGCGCGCGGCGGCGCTGTTGGCCGCCTGGCGCGGGATCACCTGGTCGCGGGCGCCGTAGAGGAACAGCAGCGGCGCGCGCACCTCGCCGATCCGCCGCCAGGCGACCTCCATCGTCGAGACCAGGGCATAGAGGGCGTCGAACCGCACGCCATAGCTCATCAGCGGATCGTAGCTCATCTCGAAGGCCTCGGCCCGGTTGTCGGTCGCCGCGACGTTGCGCACCAGCCACCCCGGCGGAGTAACGCCGCCGCCAGGCGCGACGCGCGCCGCCAGCCACAGGGCGGCGCGATAGGCGAGCGGCTGGCGCGACCAGCCCCACACCGCCGGCGCCAGCAGCACCAGGCGGTCGGCCGCCGGCGGCCGCTCCGAGGCGAAGGCGTCGATGGCGACGGCCCCGCCGAGACTCTCGCCGACAACGGCCACCACGGCCCCAGGATGGGCGGCGCGGGCGAGCTGGACGAGGGTCCGCAGATCCTCCGAGCGCAGCTCGTCCGGCGCCCAGATGCCGCGACCCGGCGAGCGGCCGAAGCCGCGCTGGTCGTAGGCGAGCGTGGCGATGCCCTGCTCGGCCCACCAGCGCGCCGCCAGATGGAAGGCATTGGCGTAGTCGTTCATGCCGTGAACGCCGACGATCACCGCCCAGGGGTGGCCGTCCGCCGCCTCCCAGCGCGTCAGGCCGAGCCGCGCGCCGTCAAAACTGACGAAGGCATGGGCCTCCAGACGAGGCCCGGCGAACGCCGCGCCTGGACGGCCGACCGTCTGCAAGGTCGGCGCGCAGCCGGCGAGGGCGGCGGCGGCGGTCACGGCGGCCATCAGGCGGCGCATGATCGTTGCGGCACGCCCGCCACCCTGGCCCTTAGCCAAGGGACCGCCTCCGCCTCGAACCAGGGGTTGCGGTTCAGCCAGGCATTGTTGCGCCAGGAGGGATGCGGCGCCACCCAGCACCCCGGCAAGAATCGCCGCCACTCGCGCACCGTCGCGTCCATCGATCCGGCCGCCTCGCGTCCAAGGGTCCAGTCCTGAGCCGCGCGGCCGAGCAGCAGGGTCAGTTCGACGTCCGGCAACAGCGCGAGCAGCCTCGCCCGCCACAGCTCGGCGCAGCGCCGCGGCGCCGATCGATCCGACCCAGCGACCGTGCCCGGCCAGCAGAAGGCCATGGCGGCGACGCCGATCGCCGGATCGCCGTAGAAGCGCGCCCGGTCGATTCCCATCCAGCCGCGCAGCCGCGCCCCGGAGCGATCGTCGAACGGCAGGCCGCTCTCGTGCACCCGCCGCCCCGGCGCCTGGCCGCAGATCAGGATCCGCGTCGCCGCCGAGACCCGCACCACCGGCTTCGGCTCGTGCGGCATCTCCGCCGCGCAGGCGCGGCAGGCGCCGATCTCGGCGAGGAGCGCGCTTAGCATCCTCGCCGTACCGCCGCCGCCGCGCCGGCGGATCCTAAGGTGTCCGGGCCGAACCGCGGGGCGGGGGATGCCGGCGGGACGCCGAGGAACCAGCTGGCGCGCCCTGGGGTCAGGCGACCGTCTCCAGCCGGGCGGCCGACGCGCGCAGGCGTTCGAGGGCCGCCTCGGCTTCGGCGAGCCGCTGACGGTTTTCCTCGATCACCGCCTCCGGCGCCTTGGCGACGAAGTCGGGATTGGCCAGCTTCCGCGCGGCCTTGGCGAGGTCGCCCTCTCGCTCGGTGATCTCGCGCGCCAGCCGCGCCCGTTCGGCGGCGATGTCGATCACCTCGGCGATGGCGACAACGCCGGTCGCCTCGCCGATGACGAAGGCGACGCCGCCGGCCGGCGCGGCTTCGGCTGCCTCGACACTCTCGAGACGGGCGAGACGAAGAATCGGCAGGGCGATGCGCCTCCAGACGGCGCCGGGTCTGGGCATTGGCCCCGATCAGCGCCAGTCTCGGCCGCGCCGCCGCAGGCACGTTGAGTTCGGCGCGCAGCTGCCGCACCTCGGTGACGAGCGCGATGAGCCAGCCGATCTCCGCCTCGGCGGCGGCGTCGATCCAGGCATCGGGCAGGTCGGGCCAGGGCTCGGCGATCAGCAAGCCATCCCCAAGGCCCAGGTCGCCCCACAGCGCCTCGGTGACGAACGGCATGATCGGGTGCAGCAGGGCGAACAGCGTCTTCAGCACCAAGGCGGTGGTCGCCCGAGTCTCGGCCGCCGCCATCGCGTCCTCGCCGGCGAGCACGGGCTTGGCGAGCTCCAGGTGCCAGTCGCAGACAACCCCCCACGCGAAGTGGTAGAGGCCGCCGGCCGCCTCATCGAACGCCGCCGCCGCCAACGCCGCCGTCGCCGTCCGCGCCGCCTTCACCATCTCGCCGATGATCCAGCGGTTCAGCGTGAGGCGGGTCGCGCCCGGATCGAACGCGGGATCGAGGACGCAGCCGTTCGTCTGGGCGAAACGGGCGGCGTTCCACAGCTTGGTGACGAAGTTTCGAGACCCGGCGATGCGCTCCTTCGAGAGGCGTATGTCGCGGCCCTGGCCGCTCATGGCGGTGAGGGTGAAGCGCAAGGCATCGGCGCCGTGCTGGTCGATCAGTTCCAGCGGATCCAGCACGTTTCCCTTCGATTTCGACATCTTCGCCCCTTGCGCGTCGCGCACCAGGGCGTTGATGACCACGCGGCGGAAGGGAACCTCGCCTTGGAAGTGCAGGCCCATCATCATCATCCGTGCGACCCAGAAGAAGATGATGTCGAAGCCGGTGACCAGGGTATCGGTGGGATAGAAGCGAGCGAGGTCGGCGGTCTTCTCGGGCCAGCCCAGCGTCGAGAACGGCCACAGGGCCGAGGAAAACCATGTGTCGAGCACGTCCTCGTCCTGGGCGAGCGGCTCCTCGCGGCCGTAGTGCTCCAATGCGGCGGCGCGCGCCTCCTCTTCGCTCTCGGCGACAAACCAGCGCCCGTCCGGCCCGCGCCAGGCCGGGATGCGGTGTCCCCACCACAGCTGGCGCGAGACGCACCACGGCTCGATATTGCGCATCCACTCGAAGTAGGTCTTCGCCCATGCCTTGGGTTCGAAGACCGTGAGGCCATCCTCGACGGCCGCGATCGCCGGCTTGGCGAGGGTCTTGGCGTCCACCCACCACTGGTCCGTGAGGTAGGGTTCCAGCACCGCGCCCGAACGGTCGCCGTGCGGCACGGCGTGGCGCACCGGTTCGACCTGGCGCAGCAGGCCGAGGCTTTCGAACTCGGCGACCACCCTCTTGCGCGCCGCGAAACGGTCGAGGCCGCGGTAGCCGGCCGGCGCCGCCTCGTTCAGTCGCGCGAACGGATCGAGGATGTTGATCGGCGGCAGGCCGTGGCGCTGGCCGACCTTGAAGTCGTTGAAATCGTGCGCCGGGGTGATCTTGACCGCGCCCGAGCCCTTTTCCGGATCGGCGTAGGCGTCGGCGATGATCGGGATCGGTCGGCCGACGATCGGCAGGCGCACGCAACGGCCGATCAGCGGCCGATAGCGTTCGTCGTCCGGATGGACCGCGACCGCGACGTCGGCCAGCATGGTCTCGGGCCGGGTGGTGGCGACGACGATCTCGCCCGATCCGTCCTCCAGCGGATAGGCGAAGTGCCAGTAATGACCGTCGACCTCGCGCTGCTCGACTTCGAGATCGGAAATGGCGGTCTGGAAGTGCGGATCCCAGTTCACCAGCCGCTTGTCGCGATAGATCAGTCCCTGGCGGTGCAGGGTGACGAACACCTTGCGCACCGCGCGCGACAGGCCCTCGTCCAAGGTGAACCGCTCGCGGCTCCAGTCGCACGAGGCGCCGAGGCGCTTCAGCTGGCGGACGATCTCGCCGCCGGAGCGCGCCTTCCATCGCCACACCCGCTCGACGAAGGCGTCACGGCCGAGCTCGCGGCGGCCGATGTTGCCCTCGCTGGCCATCTGCCGCTCGACCACCATCTGGGTGGCGATGCCGGCGTGGTCGGTGCCGGGCAGCCACAGCGTGGCCTTGCCGCGCATTCGTTCGAAGCGCGCCAGCACGTCCTGCAAGGTGTTGTTGAGCGCGTGGCCGATGTGCAGCGCGCCGGTGACGTTCGGCGGCGGGATCACCAGGCTGAACGGCGCCGCGGCCGGGTCGTCGACGGGCGCGAAGGCGCCGGACCCGTCCCAGGCTGCGTAGATCGCCGCCTCGCGGCTTCGCGGATCGAAGGTCTTGTCGAGCATGGGGTTCCGAGGCGCGCGCGGCGCCCGCGAGCGAGGAGAGGGAGCCGGGCTGGCGGCGGCGACGCTAGCGGACGCGACCCCGCGCGATGCGGGTCACCTCCTCGTCGACCCGCGCCTCGACGATGCCCGGGAGGCGCTCGTCGAGCCAGTCCTTCAGCAGCGGCGCCAGCAGCTCGCGGGTGACATCCTCGAGGCTGCGGCCGCTCGCCGGCATGGCGTAATCCGGATGGGTCGGGGCCCGCTCCTCCCGCGTGCTGGCGAGCCGATCGAATGCCGAGGTCGCCCGCGCGCTCGCGGCCTCGGAAACGAGCACGTCGGTCTCCACCGACCCGACCGGCGCGGCGTCATCGTCGGTCCCCTGAGCGTCGACGCTCTCGTCCGCGCGGTCCATCTCCGGAGCGCGAGCGCCCTCGTCCACGTCGGCGGGCGCCGGCTCGGCGGTCACCGTCCCCGCGTCAGGCTCGCCCGCGGAGGTCGCCGGCTCCTCGGCGATGATCCGCCGGATCGAGGCGAGGATCTCCTCCATCGGCGGTTCGACGGCGTCGGTCGGCGGGGTCATGTCGCGGCTACCTTGGGGAAGCAAAAGCGAGGCGAAACTGTTATCGACGGCGGCCGCATCGGGCAAATCTCCGCCGCCCCCGGTCTCGTGCGGATGCGGCCAGGACGGCCGCGCTCCGGAGCGCGGGCTCCCAGCCCGCATGGCGCTACGGTCCGGCGGCGGAGCTTCCCTCCTCGGTCGTCACCTTCGCCGGGCGCTCCAGCACTCCGGGCGCGGCCAGCCGGTCGGCGGCCTCGACCGCCTTCTCCCACGGCACCGCGTCGGCGCGGCGCACCTTGTCGAAATTGGCCTTCGGGTCATAGACCGGCGTGTCCGGCGCGAAGTCGGTGACGTTCAGCTGGCCGAGCGCCGCCAGCAGCGCGGCGGCGGCGAAATATTCGTCGTGCTTGGCGGCCACCAGGGCGATCTGGGCGCCGGCCAGATCCTGCTCGGTGATCAGCACGTCCAGCGTGGTGCGCAGGCCGACCCGCGCCTCCTGCCGCGTGCCCTCGAAAGCGATGTTGGCCGAGCGCACCTGCGCCTCGTCGGCGATCACGTTGGCGCGCGCGCCCAGCATCTGGCTCCATGCCTGCGAGACGGTCAGCAGCGCCTGGCGGCGGGCTGTCTCTATGCCGATGCGGTCGGCGTTGTCCTGCTCGGCCGCCTGGCGGATCTGGGAGGAAGTCGTCCCGCCGGTGAACAGCGGCAGCGTCGCCGTCGCCACCGCCGTGAAGTCGTGGCTGTAGTTCTGGAACGGGTTGTACGGACCCTGCGCCCCACCATAGTAGCTGTAGGTCGCCTGCAGCGAGACGGTCGGCCGCGTCTGCGCCTTGGCCGCCGCCACCCGCGCCGCGCTCGCCTGCTCGGTGAAGTCCGCCTGCCGCAGGCGCGGATTGTTGCCCTCGGCGATGTCGAACGCCGCGTCGAGGCTCGGCGGCAGCAGGTCCTTCAGCGACGGCTCCGGGGCCAGGGTTCCGGGGTTCTGCCCGACGACCGAGGCATAGGCGGCGCGGCTCGCCGCCAGCTGCGCCTCGGCCTGGGCGAGCTGAGCGCGGGCCCCGGCCACTCTCGCCTCGGTCTCGGCGACGTCGGTGCGGGTGATGTCGCCGACCGCGAAGCGGGCGCGCGATTCGTCGAGCTGGCGCTGCAACAGGCCGACGCTCTCGACCTGAATGGCGCGCGACTGCTGATCGCGTCGCACGTCGACATAGACCTGGATGACGTTCTGCAGCGTGTCTTCCTCGGTGGCGCGCACCGCCTCGCGCCCGGCGAGGATCTGCGCCTGCGCCGCCGTCACCTGCCTGGAAATGCGGCCGCCGGTATAGAGCGGCTGGCTGATGCTCACCCCAGCGGTCGAGCTGTTGATGCTGCCGCCAAGATGAAGGCTCGGCGATTTGCACCCGCCGCCGATGATGAAAGGGCTGCTGGTGCAGTTGTTCGTCTCGCTGGTCACCGTCCCCTGGGCGGTGATCGTCGGGCGATAGTTGGCCCGCGCCTGGACGTAGGATTCATCCAGGCCGCGCAAGTTCGCCCGCTGCGCCTGCAGCGTCGGATTGGATTGATAGGCGAGGGCGATGGCGTCGCCGAGCGTCTCGCCGCGCGCCGCGCCGGCGGCGGTCGCCAGCGCCGCCAGCGCCAGGGCGGCCGATCCCAAACCGCTCGATCGTTCCACCATCCAGAGACAAGCCCGACGGGCGCCGCCGGGCCGCCCGCCATCGCTATAGAAGCAAGCCGCGCCGGTTAGAACACGAAGGCCGCCTTGGGCTCGAAGCCGGCCAGATACGGCGGCGTCGAATCGAACAGCGGCCGCCAGCCGATCTCGCCGGACTGGTCGCGGCTGTAGAGCATCGCCCGGCCGATGGGTCCGCGCCGCTCGACCACTCCGAGGCGCCCGCCGGGCGCGATCGCCGCCAGCCACGCCGCCGGAACCTCGCTCACCGCCCCCTCGCAGACCACCAGGTCGAAAACGCCGCCGGGCGGACTGGCCGCGTCGATCCTCGCCACGGCGAGGCCCATCAGTTCCAGCACCGCCGCCGCATAGGGCGCCGAGATCGCCAGGGCCCGCTCGCCGGGCCGCGGCGCCAACGCCTGCAGCAGCTTGGCGATGTCGCGCGGTCGCAGCAGCCAGCGGCCCGGCGCATGCTCGATCTCGGCGTCGGCATAGGCGAGCGGCCGCTTGTCGGCCGGAACGACATCCTCGCGCGGCGCGTGGCGCAGCGCGTCGATCAGTGGGACGTCGGTCACGTCCTGGGTGCGCACCTGGCTGTCGACCATGGTGGCGCGCAAGGCGGCGGCGGTGGTCATCGATCCGGAAGGTCTCGAAGGGCGGCGGCGTCGCACGGTTTACAAGCGCGGACGCCGAGCGGGCAAACCAGCGGCGCGGCGCCGGCTTCGCGCCAGCCAGCGCCGGGCCTGCCGCTTTAAAAAGGCCGGCGCCACGGCTTGCCGGCTCAGCGGATCAAAGTCGGCGGAAGCCATAATGGGCGAAGATCGCCGCCGCCTTCGGCCCGGCCAGGAAGCGCAGGAAGGCGGCCGCCGCCGCGTTCGGCCGCCCGGCGATCAGCGCCGCCGGATAGATGATCGGCGGATGGCTGGCGTCCGGGAACAGGCCGACGATCCGCACCTTCGGCTCGACCTTGGCGTCGGTATCGTAGACAATTCCGAGCGGCGCGGCCCCCGCCGCGACGAAGGCCAGGGCGGCGCGGACATTCTCGGCCGGGGCCAGGCGGGCCTTGACGCTCGGCCAGGCGCCGAGGCTCGTCAGCGCGGCGCGGCCGTAGCGGCCGGCCGGCGCCTGCGGCCCGGCGACGGCCAGCCGTCCGCTCCCCAAAGCGGCGGCGAGCGACATGCCCCGGCCGATGCGCAGCCGAACGGTCGACCCGGCCGGCGCGATCAAGGCCAGGTGGTTGGTGAAGAGATCGATGCGGCTCGAAGGCGCGATCAGCCGCTTGCCGGCCAGATAGTCCATCCAGTCGGCATCGGCCGAGACGAAGAGATCGGCCGGCGCCCCTTGCTCGATCTGCCGCGCCAGGGTCGAGGAAGCGCCATAAGACACCTTGACCGCTGCGCCTCCGGCTTTGGCGAAGGCGGCGATCGTCTCGTCCAGCGCGTTCTTCAGCGAGGCGGCGGCGAACACGGTGGCGCCGCCGGCGCTCCGAGCCGTCGCGGCGATCGGCGAGAGCAGCGCCGCCGCCGCGAGCGCCACGACCACGCTCCGTCGCGTTCTTCTCATTCTGCCCTCCTCATTCAGTTGCCGGCGGCGGTTCGAAGTCTATACTTGGTCCCACAACCGCGCCGGCCTGGTGGCGGAGTGGTGACGCAGCGGACTGCAAATCCGTCCACGCCGGTTCGATTCCGGCCCAGGCCTCCAGCGCTCCCAACCCGCCTTGCACCCCATTGGGCCGCGTCGTAAGAGCCTCGGCTTCGCTTTTCTCGAGAGCGTCGCCTGATCCTCGGTAGCTCAGTTGGTAGAGCAGCCGGCTGTTAACCGGCGGGTCGCAGGTTCGAGTCCTGCCCGGGGAGCCACGCCTTTTCCTACGCCAGAGCGCGCTGCTACGCGTCGGTGTGCGATTGTACCCTACGCTGCGATTTTGCTCTCCGAGCTACGCGAGTTGAGCGTGCGGTAGGAAACTTGATCGCCGCGGATCGTGACTTAGCGTAGGCACCGACCATCCGATAGACGTCGCGGGCGCTACCGGCGCTGTAGCGTGGCATCGGCGGTTGTAGCGTGCACAGCGGCGCAACTCGCTTCTTCGCGAAGGCGGCCCCGAGCCCGACAGCACAGAGGTCGTTTTGCGGCGCGATCGCCGCCTCGGCTCAGGAGGCAACAGCTGGCCGATTGCGCTCCGGCAGGTTTCGGGAGGCAGAGGAGCTATAGTTGACCTTCGCAAGGGCGTGTCGCGATCGACCAGCTCAAGACATTCAGCGTCGTTGATGTGAGCGTCGGCTTTTGCTGAAACCCGCCATTCGGGTCGCGCAAACCGGCCGGTCGGCTTTGCGCCCTATTTCCGGTCATTCAGCGTCAATGCGGTGTCGCTCGGAAGCGGACGTACGTTTAGCTCGACCGAGAACGGTAGTTAACGCCCCACAGAGCGTTGTATTAATTGTAGCGTCGACTGCCCACTCCCCGCCCGGGATCCCTCGGTCCGGGCCGTTGTCGAAGGTCAGGCAGGCTTTGTGCCTGGCAAAATCCCGTCGCGCGCAAGTGCGGCAAAATGTTCTTCGCTGAGAGGCGGGCTGAAGAGATAACCCTGGCCAAGCTGGCAGTTCATCGCGCGGAGGATAGCGCGTTCGCCCTCGTGCTCGATGCCTTCCGCCACGATGTCGATGCCGAGTTCAGCGCCCAGCTGGATCACGGCGCCCACGATGATCCGTTTGGTGGTCTGGTGCTGAAGGTCCGACACGAAGCTCTTGTCGATCTTGACTTCGGTGACGGGAAATCGCTCAAGATAGCGCAGGCTCGAATATTCGGTGCCGAAATCGTCGATCGATAGCCCGACGCCAAGTTCTCGGATTCGGTGGAAGATCGCCAGCATCTCCGGGGAATCGGTAGCGATCAGCCGCTCGGTGAGCTCGAGGGTTAGCCACGACGGGTCGGCACCCGTCTGGTCCAATACGTTGGTGATGAAGGCGACCATGTCGCGGTGGGTGAACTCGATTGCCGATACGTTGATGGCGAAACGCAGCGGTCGGCGGCGCCAGCGGTTCACCCGTACGGCAAAGCTCGCGACCTGATGAAAGCCGCGCGCGCCGATATCGAGGATCAGCCCGGTATCCTCCGCCAGCCTTACAAACCCGTCGGGCGTTTGCAGCCCGAACAGACCGTGCTTCCAGCGCAGCAGCGCCTCGGCCCCAACGACCTCGCCCGTCTGCAGATCAATCTTGGGCTGATAGTGGTAGAGAAATTCATCCGCCACGATGCCTTGCTGCAGCGCGGCGGTCAGGCGGACCCGGTTGAAAGCGTGGCGCTCGGCTTCGACGGCGAAGGCGCAGGGTGCCCGCAACTGCGAGCCGTTGGATTGCGCCAGTGCCGCCCCGGCTTCGCGCACCAGCTTGATCGGATCGTCGCCGGGGCTACCGGTCGTGTAGCCGGTCGCGATCCGGACCGTGAGCGCCGCCCCCGGCAAGTCAAACCGCGATCCGAGGCAGGACGCGATGCTCGCGAGGGTGTCCGCGACCTCCGCGTCGTCACTGAGGATCAACGCCACCGCGAACTGGTCGCTGCCGACGCGGGCCACAACCCCGGCCTTCAGGGTGGCGAGCCGCCGTGCGGTTTCCCGCAGCATGGCATCGCCTAGGTCATAGCCGTAGCCGCTGTTGATGTCGTGGAAGTGTGCGATGTCGATCTTTGTCAGCACAATCCGGTGCGTGGCGCACAGGGGCCCCAGCGCTGCGACCAGCCCGTCACGGTTGAGGCAGCCGGTCAGGGCGTCGCGATTGGTGACGGTATCTACCCGCGCTTCCGCCTGCACCAGATCGGTCACGTCACGTATGAAGCCCGCATAGTGGGTCGGCGCTCCGTCCGGCCCTAGCGGGCTTAGCCGAAGCTGATTCCAGAACAGGGTGCCGTCCTTGCGGTAATTGCGCAGCCGCACCTCGCAGCCCGCGCCGGCGGCGATCGCCTGGCGGATCTCGCCGACCCCGAGCTGGAGCCGATCCGCGCCCTGCAGGTAGCGGCAGTTCTTGCCCAGCACGTCGACGCGGTCATAGCCGGTCAACCGTTCGAACGCAGCGTTGACGTACGAGATCGGTTGGTCGCGCTCGCCGATGTCGGCGATCAGCACCGCATTGCTGGCATGATCGGCAAGTTGGGCGAACAGCTCTGGCGCAATGGCGTTTGCTGCGGGGTCGCCGACAATCGCGGCCCAATATTTGAGTAAAGTCCGACGGAACACGGGAAGCGTCCTTGGAAGGGCCGCACCGCGCCCACGGAATTGGAAGGGGAAGGCGCGGTGAGGGGACGACGCTTGTCGCGGATCGCGCCGGGGGCGACAACCTGCGCGCACGGACGGTTCCGGCCAAAGCGCGGCCGGATCAGGACGATCAACGCCGACTGGCTGTTCCGACGCCTAAAATCGCTCGCGATACTGGCGCATGGTTATGCCCAAGCGGCGCAGGAACGCTCGGCGGGCCGATGCCGTCGTCCCGAGACCTGAGGCCCGCGCCACTGTCGCTAGCGGCAGTGCCGTTTCCTCGAGCAGTCGCCTCGCCGTGTCGATCCGCAGCCGTTCGACGAACTCGGCTGGCGTGACGCCGGCTTCCTGTCGAAAAATCCGCGTGAAGTTGCGCGGGCTCATCGCTGCGTGCGCCGCCAGCGCTGCCGTTCCCAGCTCAGCCTCCGGATGCTCGGCCGCCCAATGCTGCACCTTGGCGATTGGCGTGCGGCGGTTCGATTGTTCGATCAGGTGGGTGCTGAACTGCGACTGCCCACCGGGGCGCTTGAGGTAGATGACCATGTGGCGCGCAATCGCGAGCGCCAGCCCACGGCCATGGTCTTCCTCGATCAGGGCCAGGGCCAGGTCGATCGCTGCCGTTACGCCCGCCGACGTGAACAGCGGACCGTCGCGCACGAAAATCGCGTCCGGCTCGATCTGCGCCGCGGGACACCGGACGCTGAGTTCGTCGACATAGTCCCAGTGCGTGGTCACGCGCCGCCCGTCGATCAAGCCGGCATCGCCGACCAAAAACGCGCCGGTGCAGACCGCGCCGTGCCGCCGCGCCGAGCGGGCTTGTGCCCCGATCCAGTCCAGCACACTGCGCTCGGTCGGTCGGGAACACCGTAGCTGCCGGCGACGACGAACGTGTCGGGCGCGGGTACGGCCTCACCGATCGCCCGGTCTGGCATGATCCGCAGCCCCGACGCGCAGCGGATCGGGTCTTTGGTCTCCGCCACTAGGCATAATTCGTAAAGCAGTTGGCCGGCGTTGCGATTGGCCTCGTAAAACGCATCCATAACGCCGGAGATTTCGAGCGAGTGGACGTCGTCCGGAGCGAACATGGTCACCTTGCGGGTCGGGGACCGGGACATCGCCATTACTCCAGAGCGAACCGAGTTCGTTACGCTTCCGCTTTCTCATCGCGATGCGGCGCTTCACCCGATTTGTAGCGCGGCTTTGGCTGCGGCAGCAGGAAGAACGCGACGCATAGCAGCGCAATCGCGACCCCAACGGTTGGGGCCACAATCGCGATCGGCACGGCGGCGACTTGGATCAGCGCCCCGATGCCGTACCGGCGGCACATCTGCCGAAGGAAATCGGGCGCCAGGCGCTCGTCCATTAATCGCCCATCGGACATGCCGTACCACCATTTGCCCATCCAAGTGCATGCGGTGAGGGCAAGCGCGGCTACCAGCACCACCGATCCGACATCCGCGAAGCGGGTGCCGAGGTGGAAGCACCAGACGCGGATGGGATAGGGAATGACCACGATGGCCAACAGAAAGAGAAGGTTGATCGCACCGAGCCAGTGGTCGCTTCGGGCATAAATCCGGCCCGAGTAATGATGCTGCAGCCAATAGGCGCCGATCACGACATAACAGACGATCAGCGCCAGATGTTCGCGCCATTGCTCCGCCATGGCGCGGCCTAGATCGGTATAACCCTGCGGACCGTCGGGAGCGCCGGGAACCTTGATCTCGACTGTCAGGAGGGTCAGCGCGATGGCAAAGACGGCGTCGCTGAACCCTTCGAAACGACTGAGGCCGCGCTCGGCACCGTACGTTTTTGCGTGAGAGTGCTGAGCCATTTCTATCGAACTCGTGTTGTTTGCGGAAGTTGCTGTGGGTGAGACAGGGCAGGCAATATTGATCCACCCCAAGAACCGACAATCCGCCGAAAGCCCAGATCCGGCTACCAAGCTGCGCCCGATCAACACTCAGCGGTCCCTAGCGACCGGCACGTTGCCAAGCGAGCGATCAAGATAGGGTGCGGTGCGGCTTGCGCCGCAGGCGCGACCTTCGCCGGCGGCCCGCTCGCGACGATCCGGCCGCCTTCGTCGCCTGCGCCGGGGCCGATGTCGATCACCCAGTCGCTCGCCGCCGCCACCTTCATGTCGTGGTCGACCAGGATGACGCTGTTGCCGGCGTCGACCAGCGCGTGGAGCTGGCCGAGCAGGCGCTCGACATCGGTCGGGTGCAGCCCCGTGGTCGGCTCGTCGAGCACATAGAGCGCGCCGCCGCGCTGGGCGCGCTGCAACTCGGTGGCGAGCTTCACCCGTTGCGCCTCGCCGCCCGAAAACTCGGTCGCGGGCTGGCCGAGGCGGAGATAGTTGAGCCCGACCTCGCGGAGCACCTTCAGCGACCGGCAGACATTGGGCGCGTCGTCGAAGAAATCCCAGGCGTCCTCGACAGTGAGCGCGAGCACCTCGGCGATGGTCTTGCCGCGATAGCGGATCTCGAGCGTCTTGGGGTTGTAGCGGGTGCCGTGGCAGGTCGGACATGGGGCATAGACGCTCGGCAGGAAGAGCAATTCGACCATGACGAAGCCTTCGCCCTCGCAGCGCGGGCAGCGGCCCTTGGCGACATTGAACGAGAAGCGGCCGGCATCGTAGCGGCGCTTCCTGGCTTCGGGCGTCGCCGCGAACAGCGCACGGACATGGTCGAACAGGCCGGTATAAGTGGCGAGGTTGGAGCGCGGGGTGCGGCCGATCGGCTTCTGATCGACCTCGATCAGCCGCCTGATCCCTTCGAGACCGCCGACGATCCGGCCCTCGGTCGCGCTGGCGAGGCGGTCCTCGAGCGCGGCTTCGGCATCCGCCTCCTCTTCGGCTGCGACCGGGGCGCCGAGCGCGGCGGCGACCAGCTCGACCAGCGCTTGGCTGACCAGGCTTGATTTTCCCGAGCCGGAAATTCCGTGACCGTGGTCATCACCCCGAGCGGGATCGCGCAATCGACCTGCTTCAGATTGTTGCGCGAGACGCCCTCCAGCTTGCAGCCAGCCGGCGGGCTCGCGCTTCCGGCTCGGCATCCCGCCGCCTTCGTCGAACAGATGGCGCCTTGTCTCCGACGCCGCGACCTCGCGCAGGCCCTCGATCGGGCCGCTGTAGAGGATCTCGCCGCCATGCTCGCCGGCGGCGGGGCCGACATCGACGATCCAGTCGGCGCGGCGGACGACGTCCATCTCGTGCTCGACGACGAACAGCGAATTGCCGACCGCCTTCAGGCCGTCGAGTGCCCGCAGCAGCGCCTCGGTATCGGCGGGATGGAGCCCGGCAGACGGCTCGTCCATCACATAGACGACCCCGAACAGGTTGGAGACGACCTGGGTGGCGAGCCGCAGCCGCTGCAGCTCGCCCGGCGACAGGGTCGGCGTGCTGCGTTCCAGCGTCAGATAGCCGAGGCCGAGGTCGAGCAGCACCGACAGCCGGCGGCACAGATCGCCGGCGATGCGCTCGACCACCAGGGCCTTCTCCGGGTGGGTCTTGCGTAGTGCCCTGAGCTTGCCGGCTTTCGCCTCGGCATAAGGCGCGAAGATCTTCGAGAAGCGGGCCATGGGCAGGCGGCTCATCTCGGCGAAGTCGAGGCCCTCGAAGCGGACCGACAAGGACTCCCGGCGCAGCCTCTTGCCGTCGCAGAGCGGGCAAGGCCGGCGATCATGAAGCGCGCCGCGCGCTTCTTCATCATCGCGCTCTGGGTGGTCGCATAGCTGTGGGTGACATGGCGCTTCGCGCTCGAGAAAGTGCCCATGTAAGCCGGCTCGATCTTGCGCCGGATCGCGCGCTGGATCTCGTCGTCGCTCCAGCCGGGATAGACCGGGACCTGGGGCTGCTCCTCGGTGAACAAGATCCAGTTGCGCACCTTCTTCGGCAGATTCCGCCACGGCGTGTCGACGTCGATGCCGAGGCTGATCAGGATGTCGCGCAGATTCTGGCCGCCCCACGCCATCGGCCAGGCGGCGATGGCGCGCTCGCGGATGGTCTTCGAAGGATCGGGCACCATCGAGGCCTCGGTGACCTCGTGGATCCGGCCGAGGCCGTGGCAGCGCGGGCAGGCGCCCTCAGGCGTGTTCGGGCGAGAAGCTGTCCGCGTCGAGCAGGGGCTGGCCCGGCGGATAGTCGCCGGCGCGCGAATAGAGCATTCGCAGCAGGTTGGAGAGGGTGGTGACGCTGCCGACCGACGAGCGGGTGGTCGGCGATCCGCGCTGCTGCTGCAGCGCCACCGCCGGCGGCAGGCCCTCGATCTCGTCGACCTCGGGCACCTCCATCTGGTGGAACAGACGGCGCGCATAAGGTGAGACCGATTCCAGATAGCGGCGCTGCGCCTCGGCATAGAGCGTGGAGAAAGCGAGCGACGACTTGCCCGATCCCGACACGCCGGTGAACACGACCAGAGCGTCGCGCGGTATGTCGACATCGACATTCTTGAGATTGTGCTCGCGCGCGCCGCGAACGCGGACGAAGCCAGAGGCCTTGGTATCTCGCATGCGACCTCCTCGCTTCTTGATACGCCCAGGCATTCGACCCGGTTGCACGGCCTGCTACAGCATCGGCAGCCGGGACGGCTTGGACCCGAGCGGGAACGCCGCATCGATCCGGGCGAGCTCGGCTTGCGTCAGCTGCAGCGAACCGGCCCCGGCGTTTTCGGCGGCGTGGCCTGCGCTCGACGCCTTGGGTATCGCGAACACGTTCGGGGCGCGCACCAAAAAGCGGAGCGCCACCTGGCGTGCGGTCGCACCGTGGTTTGCGGCGATTTCCTCCAACAGCCGGCCGCCCGGCGTGTGCGGGCCGGGGAAGTCGTCATGGCCGAACGGGCTGTACGCGACCACGGCCACGCCGTGTTCTTCGCACCACGGCAACACGGCGTGTTCGATCGCGCGCTCGCCCAGATGATAGAGGACCTGATTGCAGGCGATTTGGCCCCCGCCACCGGCTTTCCAGGCGGCATCTAGGTCGGGCACATCGAAATTGCTGACACCCCACGACAGGATCTTGCCCTGTTCGCGGAGCCGCTCGAAGCCCGCGAAGGTCTCCTCCAAGGGGTGCGACCCTCGCCAATGGAGGAGGTAGCAGTCCAGCCGATCGGTGCGTAGGCGCGCGAGCGATTGCTCACAGGCGGCGACCGTCCCGCTAAGTGATGCGTTGCTGGGGAGCACCTTGGAAACGAGGAATACCTCGTCCCGCCGCCCCGCGATGGCCTCGCCGACCACGAGCTCGGCGTCACCGTACATCTCGGCGGTGTCGATGTGGGTCATGCCGAGATCGAGGCCGCGGCGTAGAGCGGCGACCGCGGTCGGCCGGTGCGCGTCGTCGATGTACCAGGTTCCCTGACCAATCAGCGAAACCTCACGCGCCACGGGGCCGAATGGGCGCCGCTCCATGATCTCCGGTCCCGGCGAAGACGGGCCCTGCTGCGCGGCGGCGAATGTCATGTGGTCACCGCCTGCGCAGACACCTGCTCAACCTGCAAGCCGATGAGAGTCTCGTTCGCCATCTCTCCAAATCCCACACCAAGACGTCGCTTCGAAATTCGTTTCATCTACCGCGAACGCTTCAACCAGCTAATCGTCTGTCCCGCGCAGGATGTCGTCCGAACGGCGAAGCTGACCTTGCCCCTATTCAAACTTGCCCGTCGCGCAGGTTTTGGCTTGATACGCACCGCACTCGCGGCGCCATCCGTCCTATGCCGGCTGCTTCTCCGCGACGACATCAAGCTGTTCGATCGTGGGCTTCTCGAAGAGCACACCCGTGTTCTCACCCAAGGCTTTTCCGACCTCACCCGACAGGTGCGCCTGGCGCCCGTCTTCGTCGGGAAAGGCGTCGAAGATCCCGAACGACGAAGGTCCGAACTGGACTGCGAACCACCTGACGGTCTTGGGCTCCCCTTCGACGATCGACAGCCCCTGGTTTAAAAAGGCGCGGACGTCGTCCTCCCTGCCGGATAGTGCTTCGAGGCGTACCAGAACCGCTTTGCTGACCTGCGTTACCATCTTAAATCTCTCCTTGCCTAATTCGTGTTGCCGCGAAGATCAGAACGCGGCTGCGGCCGCCTCGGCGACCGTCTGATCCTGCTGGCCGCTGCCCCCGCTCACTCCCACCGCCCCGACGACTTGGCCGTCTTGGCGGAGAGGGATGCCGCCGGCGAAGATCATCACCCGGCCATGGTTGGAGTTCTGGATGCCGTAGAACTGCGCACCGGGCTGAGCGTTCTCGGCCAGGTCCTTGGTGGCGATGTCGAACGCGCGCGCCGTGAAAGCCTTGTTGATCGAGATGTCGACGCTGCCCACCCACGCCTGGTCCATGCGGATGTGAGAGACGAGGTTGCCGCCCGCGTCGACCACGGCCACGTTGCTCGGCGACCCGATCTCGTCGGCCTTGGCCTGACCGGCGGCGATCACGCGCTGAGCATCCTCGAGCGACACGGATTCTTGCGTGATGGTCATGACGTACTCCTCTTGGCTGCGGTAACCGCGCTGGCGAGGCGTCAGAAACCTGAACGAATAAAACGCGCCGGCCCGACAGGGAGCCCTATGTCGTCGTGCACCTCCTCGGCATAAGGGCCATCCCTAGGGAACATTCCGAGGGTAGCGGACGTTGCCGTTACGCCGGCAGCCTGATTTGGAGGGCCGGCCTAATGACGGACGTCGCGCCACCATCGGTGGAGTCGAACCACAACGGAGCTGCTTTCGCCGCAATCGCGTCGCTCGTGGTCAGCCAGGCCACGACTTTCGTCGGCCTGTGCGACGCGGAGTTCCAACCTATCTTTCTGAACGCCGCGGGCCGCGAGATGGTCGGCCTGTCCGCCGACGCCGACATCATCGATGACATTCTGGACTTCGTCACCTCCGAGCATCGCCCGATTGTCGAAGCTGTCGCCCTGCCGACACTGCTGCGCGAAGGGCACTGGGAGGGGCAATTGGCCTTCCGCCACTTCACCGATCCGTCACGAGAGACCGAGGTTCGCTGGTCCGCCTTCACGCTGCAGGATGCCGCCGGCAAGCGGATCGGTGCTGCCGCATTCGTTTCGCGCGACACCAGCGAGCGCTGGGCAATCGAGGAAGCTGTTGGGAAGAACGAGGCCCGCCATAGAGCCGCGAGCGACCTGGTCGGTCTGGCCATCTACTCTTGGGACCCCAGATCCGGGGCGCTCAACTGGGATGAGCGTCTGCGCGCGATGTGGGGCCTGCCGCCGGATGCCGCTGTCGATCTTGCCGCATATGAGGCCGGTATCCATCCGGACGACCTGCCCCGCGTGCAGCGGGCGACCGCGGCCTGCGTGGACCCAGCCGGGGACGGTCGGTACACTATCGAGTATCGGGTGATTGGACGCGACGACGGCGTCACGCGGACCATCGCCACCTCGGGTCAGGCAACTTTCGTGGACGGTCAAGCGGTGGACTTCATCGGTGCCGCGATCGACGTCACCGCCCAGCGCCGCACTGAAGCCGCGGTCCGGGCGAGCGAAGCGCAGTTCCGCAGCTTCGCGGCCCATAGCAGCAACCTGATCTGGATCGGCGATCCGGCAGACGGAACAATTATCTATCGCAGCGCCGCCTACGAGCGGTTTTGGGGGGTGCCGAGTGGGGAGGCGCCCACCGCGCTGGCCGATTGGATGAAGGACGTCCATCCTGACGATCGGCAGCAGGTCGAACACGCTCTCGCGAGCGCTCAGGCCGGAGAGGTCGCGCAGGTCGAGTATCGCATTATCCGTCCGGGGGACGGAGCCGTCCGCTGGCTCCGCGACACGAGCTTCCCCATTCCAGACGATAATGGCGCGGTGGCCCGGATTGGCGGGATCACCGAAGACTTGACCCACGACGACGTTCGGCAAGTCTATATCTTCAGTGCCAGGGTCGCCGAAGGACGCAGGCTGGCAGGCCTCGTTCGAGGACTCGGCTATCGTGCACGAACGTTTGAAACCGGGGCTGCTTTTCTCGAAATGGCCCCCGTTCTTGCGCCAGGCTGCGTGCTCGTCGACCTACGAAAGTCGAGGAACGAGGGTCTCTCGATCCCGCGCGAGTTGAAGGCGCGCTCGGTCACATTGCCGGTGATTGCCTTAGACGCACCAACCGCCGACGTCACCGCGGCGGTCGCCGCGATGAAGGCCGGAGCGATCGATTACGTGATCATAAAAGACGAGGCATCGCTGCGCGCCAAGTTGGCGACGACGATAGCAAAGTCTCATGGCGCCGTACGGCCAACGACGCGCGACGAGAACGCCGATGCTCGCGTGGCCAGGTTGACACCGCGAGAGCGCGAAGTGCTCGTGGGTCTGATTGAGGGTGGCACCAACAAATCGATCGCCCAGAAGCTTGGCCTCAGTCCTCGAACCGTTGAGTTGCACCGCGCCCAAGTGATGAACCGGATGAACGCCAGCAGCCTGACCGAGATGCTTCAAGTTGCACTCGCCGCAGGTATCGCACCGTCGACCGGTACGAACCACAAGCAGTGGTAGATCCCCTAGGGATCGTCCGGATGCACTGTGGAGAGGATGCGCGACACATCAACGCACCACCTTCGGGAGGATGAAGGATGTGCTCAGATCATGACTACCTGACAAAGCGTTCGTCAGAGGAGCTTGAGCGAGCCAGTTCCGCAAAAAGCGTCTGCGCGCAGTCCGTGCATCTTGAGCTCGCTCGGCTCTATGCTGAGCGCCTGCAGACGACTCTGCCTGGAGCCGTCTCAAGTACCGGGCCGAGGACCGGGGGCTGGACGGAGTTTCTAAGCCAGTGAAGTCCATCCGAGACACTCCATCGCTTCAAGTGGACTATCAATTGTTCATCGGCACCATAGTAGATCTTTCAGCACCTCATCAACTGCGACCGCAAGTTTCGCCAGAGCGGCGAGACGGTTTTCATGATTCCCGCTCTTCGGTCGCGTCATCGACATGAACGAGCGGCAGGTTTCGAATAGCGACTCAGCGACGTCCAATGACCGGGATTGGGCCGTCGAGCCGTTCGTAGCTAGTTGAAGGAACGTCCGCTTTCCGTCGTGCACGAGCCGAAAGCTGTCAGTCCGGGATCGGCCCAGCTTCTGACGTTCCCAGATGCCGCTCGGGCGAACGTTGGACGTCGGCTTCTGACAAGAGCCGCCGTCCGACACGCCGCAGGCGAACGGCAGCAAAGTCCCAGCTCCGGCCATTAGGAGCTCCGCCGAGGTCTATGATTAAGGGCGGCTTCCGTGACCGGCTTTGGGCACGACGAACGGCGATGTTTGGGGCGCAAAGCCGTCGTGCTTGGCCGAGCCATGCACCTGTGGCTTTCCGTTCCATCGTTACCCGCCCGACAGGGCTGGTCAGGTTTGCGGCACATCCTCGACGCACGCGCCCGCGTGCTAATCTGAGGAGACAATGATGAACCATTCCAACCTTCCGCCCCGCTTCCTGCGGACGCCCGAGGCAGCCCGCTTCCTAAGCCTGTCCGGTCGAACTCTCGAGAAACACCGCTGCTACGGCACGGGACCGGCCTACCGGAAGGTCGGTGGTCGAGTGATCTACGCCATGTCCGACTTGGTCGCTTGGGCGGAGCGAGGATTTCGACGTTCGACGGGTGACGTTGCCATCGACGCGCCACATCCGGCCCAGCCAAGGTCCGGATCGGCGCAGGGCAGCTGAATGTGGTCCGCAGGCGCGCCGCTGCGCCTGCGGACTCGCCCAAGCGTCGACTGCTCCGCGTGCGCCGAGGCCGATGTTCGCTCAGACATTTCACGCAGCCTCAGCGCGATGATGCTCGTCTGTCGTTGGCTGAGACCCCAGCAACCGGTGTGCGGCAGGTCCGATCTTATAGCGCCCGTAGCTGACACGCGTCAGGAGGCCGGCTTCGCAGAGCTTCTTGATCTGGCAGCGATAGACGCACGCGCCGCGAAGATCGTCGGGAGATACCGTTCCGAGCGCCCGAACCAGGGCCACCGCGCGATCCTTATACGTCGGCTTGCGGGTTCGTAGTGGTCTCGGCGGCTGGAGCGTGCCATCGGGAGCTCTGGCGCGCCGCCGGCTTCTCTCGGGTAGTGGAATGTCGTACGCGTATTCATCGGCTTCCCCTGACCCGGGGAGCCACGCGCGGCGTTCGGCTCCGAGGCTGAAGCCGATTTTCAGCCAAGCGAGGCTCTCCAGTCCGGCCTCGCCTCGTGCTTTGGCGCATGGCGTCCTTTGTCGATCGAGCAGCAGGGAGTGGCGAGCGCGAGATCGGTGGACGCCATGGCGGGTCCACCAGAGCGCAACTCCGAGCCGTGCTATGCTCGCGAGCGCGTCATGGACTCCTTTCCCGCCTTCATCCCGCTGGCTGACAAGCGGGTGGTCATCGCCGGCGGCGACGCGGCGGCGGAGGCCAAGGCGCGGCTGTTCGCCGGGTCGCGCGCCGAGGTCGTCAGATTGGCTGGACCGGCGGCGTTCGAAGCGGCTGCCTACGCTGGAGCGGATCTGGTGTTCGTCGCCAGCTTCGATCCGGCCTTCCGCCGTCTGGCGGCGGCGGCGGCGCGCTCGTCCGGGGCGCTGGTCAATGTCGCCGACGCGCCGGAGCTTTGCGACTTCCTCAGCCCGGCGATCGTCGATCGCGGGCCTCTGGTGGCGGCGATCGGCAGCGGCGGGGCGGCGCCAGCGCTGGCCAGCTTGGTGCGCGGGGAGTTGGAGCGCGTCTTGTCTCCGGGGTTTGGTCGCTTGGCTGGCTTGCTCGGCGAGCGGCGTCGGGCGATCCGCGCAGCCTTCCCGGACCTTGTCGCCCGGCGGGCATTTTACCGCCGGGTCCTCGCCGGCGAGGCGGCGGTCGCGGCGGACCGGGGCGACATGGAAAGGGCGGCGGAGGAGATTGACGCGGCCATCGCGGCGCCCGCCGAGCGGATCGGCCGGCTGTTCCTGATTGAGGCGCCCGCCAGCGCCGATCTCCTCAGCCTGCGCGCGGCGCGGGTGCTCGGACTGGCCGATCTGATCGTCACGGCGCCGGAAGCCGACCCGCTCACCGATTCTCACGGCCGCCGCGAAGCCGAGCGGTGGTCCGCTCCGGCCGTCGACGAGGCCATCGTGGCGCGCGTCCGCGCCGGAGAGATCGTCGCCGAGCTCGGGCCGGCGCCGGAAGCCGAGCGGTCGCGGCGGCTGAGCGGCATGATGACCGTTGTACACCTTTGGGCGGCGCCGCCGTGAGTGCGCTCGCCGCCGAGGACTGGGCGGCGATCGGCCTGTCGCTCAAGGTGGCGACCGCGGCGACGGCCGCGACCCTGCCGCTCGCCTTCGCCCTCGCCCTGGCCCTGGCGCGCGGGCGCTTTTTCGGCAAGAGCGTGGTCGACGCCCTGGCTCACCTCCCGCTGGTGCTGCCGCCGGTAGCGACCGGCTACGCCCTGTTGGCGCTTCTCGGGCCGCGCGGGCCGCTGGGCCTGGCGCTCGGCGCGATCGGCGTCAGCGTCGCCTTCCGCTGGACCGGGGCGGCGCTCGCGGCGGGCGTGATGGCCTTTCCCCTGATGCTGCGGCCAATGCGCCTCGCCATCGAGGCCATCCCGGCGGAGCTGCACGAGAGCGCCCGCACCCTGGGGGCCGGGCCGCTGTCGCGCCTGGCGAGCGTCACCCTGCCCCTGGCCGCGCCGGGCATCATTGCCGGGGCGGTGCTGGGGTTCGCCCGCGCGCTCGGCGAATTCGGCGCGACGATCACCTTCGTCGCCGCGATTCCGGGCGCGACCCTCACCTTGCCCGCCGCCATCTGGCAGTCGGCCCAGGAGCCCGGCGGCGAGACGCGGACGCTGATGTTGTGCGCGGTTTCGGCCGCGATCGCCTTCACCGCCATCCTGGTGAGCGAGGCTCTAACGCGGCGGAACAGGGCGGCGAGGCCTTAAGGTTGCTGGGCCGCTTGCGCCCCATTCAGCGGCCGGCCGCGCGTTTCGGGGAGGAGCAGCGGCAGGGTGACGACGCTGATGGCGGTGAAAAGGAGCGGGTACCAGAGGCCGGCGTAGATGTCGCCCGTCAGGGTGACGACCGCGAAGGCGCTCACGGGGAGGAACCCGCCGACCCAACCCGTGCCGACGTGGTAGGGAAGCGAGAGGGCGGTATAGCGGATGCGGGTGGGGAAGAGCTCGACCAGGGTCGCCGAGATGGGCGCGAAGAGGGCGGTGCAGGCGATCACGAACACCATGAGCGTGGCGAAGAGGCCCAGGATATTGATCCGCGCCGGATCGGCGACTTTCGGATAGCCGGCCCTGGCGAGCGCCTTCGCGAGGTCGGTCCTGACCGCCGTGGCGGCGGCTTTTTGCCCGGCGGGGGCAAGACCGTTCGCCGCGCGCGCGATCACCACCTGGCCGCCGATTCTCACCTCCGCCTGTGTGCGGGGCGGCGCGCCCTGGTTGCGGTAGGAGACGCCGGCATCCGCCAAGCCGGCGCGCGCCAGGTCGCAGCCGGTGAGATAGCGGGCCTTCCCGGTCAGGTCGAACATGACTGAGCAACGCGCCGGGTCGGCGACGACCACCACCGGCGTCCTCGCCTGAGCCTCGGCGAGCGCCGGATTGGCGAACCAGGACAGGGCATGGAAGGCGGGGAAGTAGGCGATCAAGGCGAGGGTCATGCCGCCCCAGGCGACCGGCCGGCGGCCGACCTTGTCCGACAGCCAGGCGAAGAGGACATAGAGCGGCGCGCTGGCGGCGCTGATGGCGATGAGGAGGCCGGTGCCGATCTGCGGCGGCAGTTTCATGAACCGTTCGAGAAAGACCTGCTCGGCGTAGAAGAACAAGGTGTACCAGGCCGCGCCCTGAGCGCTCATGATCGTCACCAGGGCGACGAGCACCCACTTCAGGTTGGCCCAGCGGCCGAACGCCTCGCGGTAGGGCGCCCGGGTCGGCCCCTCGACCGCGCGCATGGCGGCGAAGGCCGGGCTCTCCGAAAGCTTGAGCCGCATGAAGACGGAGATCGCCAGCAGTCCCGCCGAGAGCAGGAAGGGAACGCGCCAGCCGCCGGTCCAGCCCGCCGAGGCGAAGGCCGCCTCGCCCATCGTCCCCCGCGTCGCCCAGATCGCCAGCAGGGCGCCGATCAGTCCATAGGCGGCGGATGCCTGCACCCAGCCGGTGGAGAGGCCGCGGCGTTCGGGACGGGCATGCTCGGCGACATAGATGATCGCCCCGCCGAACTCGCCGCCGAGCGCCGTTCCCTGCAGGATGCGCATCAGGATGAGCAGGATCGGCGCGAGCGGCCCCGCCTGCGGCCACGTCGGCAAGAGGCCGATGGCGACGGTCGCGCCGCCCATCAGGCTGACGGTGACCAGGAAGGCGCCCTTGCGCCCCAGCCGGTCCCCGACCCGGCCGAAGATCAGCGCGCCGAGCGGCCGGAAGAAGAAGCCGGCCCCAAAGAGCGCCAGGGCGGCGATCATGCCGGCCGTCGAGTCCAGGGCGGAGAAGAAGTTCTTGGCGATGACCGGCGTCAGGGCCCCGAAGACGAAGAAGTCGTACCACTCGAACGCCGTGCCCGCCGCCGAGGCGGCCACGACCAGGCGCATGGAGGCGCGCGCTGGCGGAGCCGTTTCGGTGGGGAGCCGGCTGGAAGCCGGCGGTACGGCGCTGAGCGTCAAAATGCGTTTTCGCCGGTGATCGCGCGGCCGAGGATCAGGGCGTGGACGTCGTGGGCGCCCTCGTAGGTGTTGACCGTCTCGAGGTTCGCGGCGTGGCGCATGACGTGATACTCGCCGCTGATGCCGTTGCCGCCGTGGATGTCGCGGGCGGCCCGGGCGATCTCCAGCGCCTTGCCGCAGTTGTTGCGCTTCATCAGGCTGATCGCCTCGGGGACGAAGTCGCCGCGATCGATGCGCCGGCCGAGCGCCAGGGCGCCTTCCAGCCCGAGCGCCACCTCGGTCATCATGTCGGCGAGTTTCTTCTGGATCAGCTGGCGGGCGGCGAGCGGCCGGCCAAACACGCTGCGGCTGGCCACATAGTCGGCGCTCGCCTCGAGGCAGAACTGCGCCGCCCCCATCGCGCCCCAGGCGATACCGTAGCGCGCCTTGTTGAGGCAGGAGAAGGGCCCTTTCAGGCCGCGCACCTCCGGCAGGATGGCGTCCTCGGGGACGAACACATCCGATAGAGCGATCTCGCCGGTGACCGAGGCGCGCAGGGAGAGCTTGTTCTCGATCTTCGGGGTGGAAAAGCCGTCGGCGCCGCGCTCGACCAGGAAGCCGCGGATGGCGCCGTCGAGCTTGGCCCACACCAGCGCCACGTCGGCGATCGGGGAATTGGTGATCCACATCTTCGAACCGTTCAGCACGAAGCCGCCGTCCACCGCCCGCGCGGCGGTGCGCATGGCGCCTGGATCTGAGCCGCCGTCCGCCTCGGTGAGGCCGAAGCAGCCGACGATCTCGCCCAGCGCCATGCCCGGCAGCCAGCGGCGCTTCTGCGCCTCGGAGCCGAACGCGAAGATCGGGTACATGACCAGCGAGGACTGCACGCTCATCGCCGAGCGGTAGCCGCTGTCGATCGCCTCCACCTCGCGGGCGATCAGGCCATAGGCGACGTGGCTCGCGCCGGCGCCGCCGTACTCCTCCGGCAGGGTGGCGCCCAGGAAGCCGAGCTCGCCCATCTCGGTCATGATCTCGCGATCGAACCGCTCCTGCGCGAACGCGGAGACCACCCGGGGCATGAGCCGGCCGCGCGCGTAGTCCCGCGCCGCCTCGCCGATCATCCGCTCCTCGTCGGTGAGCCGCGAGGCGAGATCGAGCGGGTCGCGCCAGTCGAAAGCCTTTGTAGGCGTGGCGTGCGTCGCGCCCGCGTCCAGGGGCATGGCGAGGACTCCCGTGAGGACTTCAAGTGGAGGATGGGGCCGCTTCCATAACCCACCCCCGCGCGCCGCTCCACCATGGCTCCAATCTGGAGCGCCGGCGCCGTGGCCGGGCCGAGGGTAGCCCGGCTCGAGATCAAGGGTCAGCGGACCGCGACGGCGGCCTGGTCGGCGTCGCGTTGGATGAGG
This sequence comes from uncultured Alphaproteobacteria bacterium, assembly GCA_963752245.1. Lineage (GTDB taxonomy): Bacteria > Pseudomonadota > Alphaproteobacteria > Caulobacterales > Caulobacteraceae > Acaudatibacter. Next base: position 743,076 of record CAVVXO010000002.1, on the reverse strand, counting down.
TCGAGGAAGGGGTCGAGGGCGACGAAGGCGGGCTTGCGATCCGTGACGAAGGTCACGGTCTGGAGGCCGGAGCGGAGGCGTCGGCGTTCGGCGCCGATCACCTCGGCCGGACCGAAGCCGGAAGCATCCGGCCGGGCGGTCAAGAGGCCGATCGTCACATCCTCGTCCATCGGCGCGGGGCGCTCCTTGCCGAGCGGGTCGGCGTAGAGCTTGGCGGCCGATACGGTGACGCGCACGTCCCAGCGGCCGTCGGGACGGCGCCGCGCGCTCGCGGCGGTGGCGCGCAGATCGTGCAGGGTGATGCTCTGGAAGAGGTCGGTGATCAGACCCTGCTTGTCGGCGGGGGCATGGGCGCGCAGGGCCGCGATGAGGTCGAGGGAGGTGGGATAGGGCGGGCCCTTGGCGCCGAAGCGGGCCAGGAGATCGCGGAGGGCCGCGTTGACTCGATCTTCGCCGATCTCGTCGGCGAGGCGGTTCATCACCAGCGAGCCCTTGCGATAGTGGATGTACGGCTGGTCCTCGACGCTGACGAGCGGCTGCTCGGCCATCGCCTCGCCGCCGCGGCCCTTGAGGTAGCTGTCGAGCTCGAACTTGAGGAACTTGCGCACCCGCGCCGGCCCCTCCAGCCGGCGCATCACCCGCAGGGCGGAATACTGCGCCAGGGTCTCGACCAGGAGGGTGGCGCCCTGCTGGTTGGCGGGGACGAGCTGATGGCCCCACCATTGGTGCGCCAGTTCGTGGGCGGCGACATAGGTGACCATGTCGATGCGCGCCGGATCGCGGGTGTCGGCGATGAAGCCCAGGCCCTCCGACCACGGGAAGGTGCCGGCGAACGACTGGGCGAAGCGATCGTAGTCGGGGAACTCGACAATGCGGACGTAAGGGAAGGGATAGGGGCCGAAATTGGCTGTGTAATAGTCCATCGACGCCGCCAGGGCGCGGAGCATGCGCGGGACATTGGCCGAGTGCCTCGGGTCATAATAGACGGCCATGGCGACGCCGCCGTGCATCAGTGATCGGCGGGCGTAGCGGGCCGACTGCACCGAGAAGAACGGCAGCATCGGCGTGGCGCTGACGAAACGCACCGTGCGCCGGCCGCCCGTCGTGTGGTCGCTGACCACCGCCCCGGGAGCGATCGGGGTCTGGTCCGCCTCGGTGGTCACGGATATGTCGGTGGTCGCCCGGCCGGTGAAGCCGAGGAAGGAGCGCTGGCGCGTGGCGGCGTCGCCCGGCGGCGCCAGATGCAGCTCGGCGGGAAGGCCGTAGCGCCGCCGCTTGGCCCGATCGGTCAGCAGGCGGTCGCGGTTCATGCCGATCACCGGCAGGAACTGCGTCGAGTTGACGAAGGTCCCGTTGGCGACGACGTCGGTGAGATCGCGGGTCTTGCCGCGGCTGGTGCGAAAGCCGCGCTCGCGCAGCAGGGTGTCGAAGGAAAGCACCCGACGATCGCCGGGGGCCAGGGGCGTGTCGAAGCTGAAGATGCGGGCGTTGAAGCGTGGGAACACCCGCGTCGCCCGGGCGCCATCGAGGCTCAGAGCGCGGACGATCACCGGCCGGTCGAAGCGGAACAGGGCTTGGCGCAGCGGGGCGCCCGTGTCGTTCTCGAGCACGTAGACTCCACGCGCCGTCAGGCGAGGGGCGCGCGGGCGGATGTCGACTGCGAGGCGCACGGCGACGAGGGTCGGCTCCGGCGTCGCTTCGTAGGGCAGCAAGGCCTTTTCGTAATCGGCGAGCCAGCGATCGTCCGAGGCCTGAGTCTGGTAGCGATTGAGGGCGAGGGTGTTCAGCGCGATCCAGCCGCCGCTGGCGGCGATCGCCGCGAGGCAGCCGGCGGCGAACCAAGTCGGCGAGCCGCGCATCCGCCGGGCCGCCTCGGCCAGGCGCGCGCGCCACCTCAGGTCCGCGCCGCGCCGCCAGAAGGCGTTCGCCGCGACGAGCAGCAGCGCCGCCCACGCCGCCCACCAGGCTCGGAACCACCAAGCCCCGATCCAGTAGCGGCCCTCGCCGTCCATGTCCGAGAGCGGCACGGGATTGGTCGAACCGTAAAAGATCAGATTGTGTTCGAAGCCGAGACCGGGGACGGCGAAACGGCCGACGATGTAGAGGGTGGTCGCGCCCCATCCCCACGCCTTCGATGGCGCGAGCACCTGCAGAAAGATCGCCAGCGCGGCGACGATCGCCAGGTCCGCCGCCGCCGGCGCGATCCAGCCGAGCAGATAGGCGAGGGGCTCCAGCCGTCCGTAGCCTTTGCCCAGTTGGATCAGCACCGCCGCGACCGTGCTGGCCGCCACGGCCGCGAGCAGGGCGAGAAACACCGCCAGCGCCTTGGGGGCGACGAAGGCCCAGTCCGGCGCGCGGGTGGCGTCGATCACCGCGTCCATCCGCTTGTCGCGGTCGCGCCACACCAGTTCGCCGGCGTAGAACGCCGCCAGCACCAAGGCGAAAAATTCGAAGGCGCCGCGTAGTTCGGGAATCAGGAGCCGCGTCGCCGGATAGAGGGCGCCGCCGTAGCGGGCGTCATCGGTCGCCTGCCAAACGGCGGCGCCGGCGTTGATCAGCCCAAGCCCGGTCAAGATCCAGAAAACCGGGCCGCGCAGCACCTGCTTTAGGTCGAAACCGACCCGGGCGAAGACCTGCGCCGCGGCGACGCGCCCGCGGGAGAGTGACGCCGGCGGCGGCTCCGCGGCGGCCGGGAGGACCGGCGCCGCCGCGTGGTCGATCGCCGGCGAGCGCTGGCGTCGACGACGGCTATCGCGCCGCTCGCGCGCGTCGAACAGCGGATAAGCGGCGGCCAGGGCAAGGGCGCCCCCGATGAGGCAGCCGACGCGGTTGAACAGCAGCACCCCGGTTAGCGGCGGTGCGAGGTTGTTTCGCTCAGCGGCGGTCCAGTAGCGGGTGACCGAATTGAAGGTGAACAGGCCGAATGGATCCCAGCGGGCCAGGAACGGGCGGAATTCCGGCCGATCGAGCGCCGCGGCGGCGACGGTGTAGAAGACGACCAGCACGGTCAGGACCACGAAAGTCCAGGCCATCGACCGGCGCGCGGTCGCCACGGCGAACAGCACCGCGCTCAGCAGGAACAGCCCTGGAAGCGCCAAGCCGGCGTAGGCGAGAACAAGAGGGGCGAGGGGCGGCGGCCCAAGCGAGTCCGGCGCGAGCCACGGGGCCGCCTCGCCGGCGAGCACCCCGAGCGGAACCGCCAGGAAGGCCAGGGCGGCGGCGGCGAAGGCGCCTGAGAAGCGGCCGTAGAGGTAGTCGGACTTGGCCAGCGGGGCGGCGCGCAGGATCGGCGCGAAGCCGCTGTCATCGTCGCGCACCACCGCCCCGGCAACGAACGCGGCGGCGCCGAAGAGGAAGAACAGCGCCATGATCAGATGCGTCTGGATCACCGCGAACGGGCTGTTCTTGTGGACATTGCCGGTATCCCCGATGTGGATGCGGTCGCTGGAGAGCGCGCCGAAAACCAAAAGGAACAGCGAGATGGCCGTGACCCAGAACAGCGGCGAGCGCAGCTGCTGGCGCAGTTCGAACCCGGCCACCGGCCAGAACAGCCGCCGTGCTCGGCGCCCCAGATCGGCCGGCGCCGGGCGGGCGAGCGCCCCGCTCACGCAGCCGCCGCCGGATGGGCGGCCAGCCGGCCGCTCAGCGCCGAAAAGTAAACATCTTCCAGGTCACCGGCTGTGGCGACGTAGCCGGGGCCCGGGGCCGCGTCGGCGAGCACGTGGACGACAGTGCGGCCGGCGCGCAGCCGACTGGAAATGATCGTCAGGCTGGCGCGCGCCTCCGTCAGCTCGGCCTTGTCCAGCGTCTTCATCCACAGCCGGCCCGAAAGCTCTCGCCGAAGCTCGCCCGGCGCGCCGCGCCGGACTATCCGGCCATCGCAAAGGATCGCCATGGCCGGGCAGAGGTCGGCGACATCGGCGACGATGTGCGTCGAGAGCAGCACCACGACGCGCTCGCCAATTTCGGCGAGAATGTCCAAAAAGCGGTTGCGCTCCTCCGGGTCGAGCCCGGCGGTCGGCTCGTCGACGATGATCAGGGCGGGCGCGCCGATCAGCGCCTGGGCGACGCCGAACCTCTGGCGCATCCCGCCGGAGAAGCCGCCGAGCGGCTTGTCGCGGTGCGACCAGAGGTTGACTTGCCGCAGCAGGGCTTCGACGTGCTCGCGCCGCGCCCCCTTGCCGGCCACACCCTTGAGCACCGCCAAATGGTCGAGCATCTCGCGGGCGCTCACCCTCGGATAGACGCCAAAATCCTGCGGCAGATAGCCAAGGACGGCCCGCAGGGCCTCCGGCTGGCGGACGACGTCGATGGCGCCGAAACGGACGAACCCGGCGCTCGGCTTCTGCAAGGTCGCGACGATCCGCATCAGGCTCGACTTGCCGGCGCCGTTGGGGCCGAGCAGGCCAAACACCCCTGGCCCGATGGTCAGATCAACGTCGTCGAGCGCCTTGACCCCGCCCGGGTAGACGTGGCTCAGAGCCTCGATGATCAGCATGGGCCAATTCCGGGCGTCGGGATCGCGGCGCGACGCCGACCGCCGCCGCGCCGTCGGGGCGGCGAGCGCGACAAAGCAGGTTTTGCCGCCCGTGCAAGTGAAACTCCCGTCATGAGCCGCCGATTGCCGGACGGAAGGACGGCGCCGTCGTGAGCGCCTTCGCCTTCCCGCCGCCAGCGACGCCCGCCATTCCCATCGCCGGAGAGGAGGCTGTCTTCCCGGTGCGGCGCATCCTCTGTGTCGGGCGCAACTATGCCGCGCATCGGGCCGAGATGGGCGGCGACGATCGCGAGCCGCCGTTCTTCTTCGCCAAGCCGGCGGACGCGGTGATCGCCGGCCCCGAGATTCCCTATCCGAGCCGCACCGCCGACCTGCACCACGAGGTGGAGCTGGTGGTCGCGCTCAGCGCCGGCGGGGCCGACATCGCCGCCGGCGAGGCGCTCGACAAGGTGTTCGGCTGGGCCGTGGGCGTCGATCTCACCCGCCGCGACCTGCAAGCCAACGCCAAGGCGAAGGGTCAGCCCTGGGAAGCGGCCAAGGGGTTCGACGGATCGGCCCCGATCGGCCCCATCCGTCGCCGCGAGGGCGCCGCGCCGCGCGGTCGGATCGCCCTCAGCGTCGGCGGGAGCATTCGGCAAGACGCCCATCTCAGCGACATGGTCTGGAGCGTCGAGGAGATCATTGCCCAAGCCTCGCGGCTGTGGCGCCTCGCACCGGGCGATCTGATCTTCACCGGAACGCCGGCGGGGGTCGGCGCATTGACGCGGGGCGACCGCGTCGAGGCGAGTATCGAGGCGGTCGGCGCGTTGGCGTTCGTCATCGTCTGAGCGGCGCGCCGTTCGCCGACAACGACATTGACCAAGCGACGAGGCGGGCAAGCAGGTCTCCACGACGGCGGGGCGGGCCCGAACCAAGGAAAGGACAAAAACAATGACGCAAGCGTCCGTTCTCGCGATCGCGCTGACGACGGTCCTGGCGCTGGATGTCGGCCAGGCGCTCTCACAAACCTCGCCGGCGGGAGCAGCCAGCGGCGGGCCCACCGTCGTGCCGCTCGACAGCGAGGCGACCATGGGCGGGCTGCGGATTGGCTGCACCGGCGTGGGCCAATCCAAGGACGACCCGAAGTGGAAGGCCTATCCGGTGCGGATCGAATTCTCGAACCCGGCCGGCGATCTTTTGGCCAATGGCGCGGTCAGCTTCGCCAACGGGGCTGGCGCGCCGGTGGCGAGCGTCAGCTGCGAGGGGCCGTGGATCGTCGTTAGCCCGTCCGGATCGGGGCGCGGCGCTTGGCGGGTAACCGGCTGGCTGCCGGGGCAGGGCTACAAGCCGATTTCCCAGACCTTCAGCGTGCCCGCCAGCGGTCAACGGGTGATCGACCTGCGCTTCGCCCAGCCGTGACAGACGGCGCCAGCGGCGATCCTCCACCGCGAGGCGGCGCGCCACGTCTCGCCCTCTATTCCTACTGGCGAGCCAGCGCGCCGCACCGGGTGCGCATCGGTCTGGGCCTGAAGGGCCTCGCTTACGAATACCGCGCCGTGAACCTCGCGGCGGGGGAGCAGGGGGGCGGGAGCTATAGTGAGATCAACCCGCAACACCTCACGCCCGCCCTGGTCGACGGCGAGCGGGTGATCACCCAGAGCCTCGCGATCCTCGAGTGGCTGGAGGAGACCCGCCCCTCCCCGCCCCTGCTGCCCGCCGAGCCCGCCGATCGCGCGGTCGTGCGGGCGATGGCCGGGATCGTCGCCTGCGACATCCATCCGCTCAACAACCTGCGCGTGTTACGAGCCTTGGCCGACGTTGGCCCGCCGATGGGCTCCGAGGCGCAGGGCGCCTGGGCGCGACGGTGGATCGGCGAGGGCTTCGATGCGCTCGAAGCGATGATCGCCCGCCACGGCGGCGGTTTCGCCTTCGGCGACCGGGCCGGGCTGGCGGACTGCTGCCTCGCGCCTCAGATCGTCTCGGCTGAACGCTTCGGCCTTCCCTTGCACCGTTGGCCAAGGCTGATGGCGCTGGCGCGACGTTACGCCGAAGAGCCGGCGTTCATCGCCGCTCACCCGGTAAGCCAGCCGGACGCTCCCGCCCGCTAAGGGGCCGCGCTCAGGCGGCCGGCTTGGCTGGGCCGGCCAGCGCCGCCTTGAGGTCCTGCGCCGCCTTCAGCCGCTGCTCGGCGCCGGCGACCGCTCCAGCCGCGAAGTTGCGCAGCGAGGGGGTATCGCCATAGCGGGCGTAGTCGCGCACGGCGTCCCTGAAAACCTGCTGCGATTCGGCGGCGTCGGCCAGATAGGCGGCGTCGAACGCCGCGCCGCTCTGGCGACCGAGCAGCAAGATCTTGGTCTGGGCCAGTTCCGAGGGTGTGTCGGCGACGTAGAGGCGGGCGCCGCCAGCCGCCTGCGCGGCGGCGCGCAATTGGCTGGCGAGCTTGCCGTGCGCATCGGCGAACTGAGCCGCGAGGGCCTTGACCCGCGGGTCGCTCGACCGCTGCTGCGCCAACTGCGCCTCGGCCTGGTCGAGCAGGTTGGCGTCCTGAGCCGTGGTGACGAAGTCGGGGCCGAACGCCGGCGCCGCCAGGCTCGGCAGCGCCGGGACGGTGGAGGCGACCGCCGGCGGCAGGTCGGCCGACGTCGGCGGCGGCGGCGGACCCTGGTCCACTGACTTCTCGCAGCCGGCAAGCCCCGCCGCCACCGACAGGGCGAGCCCGGCGGCCGCAAGAGTGCGTGTTGATCTCATGAGGCTGGTTCCGCTCGGTTGACTCATCGCCGCCGCCCGCGCGTGGGGGCGAGTCGGCGCGGCGCGCTGTTATCATGAAACCTTCGTTTCCGCGAACCTGCCGCCGTGCTGGCGCGCCTGCTCCGGAGGCGTTCGCATGGGACCGCCGGCGGGCGCGCGCGTGATCGAGATGGGATCGGCGATCGCCGGGCCGTTCCGCGGCCAGATTCTTGGAGACCTCGGCGCCGGCGTCATCAAGTCGGAGCCACGCGGCGTCGGCGATCCGATGCGGCAGTGGGGCCGCCCCGCCCAACGAGGAATTGCCGTGGCGGCCGGTGATCGGCCCAACAAGATGTCCTTCGCTCTCGATCTTCGCGACGCCGAGGGCCAGCGCCTCGCCCGCTCGGTGACGGAACGGCGCGGACGGCGAGGCGTTAGCCGGCTCGACTTTCTTGGCGGACGGCGCCACGCTCCGCGCCCCGCTTCACAACCTGGAGGTGTCATGCCCGCCGATCCCTACCGCCCCGCCGCCAATGAATCGCAGGAAAGCCTGAAGGCGCTCGACAAAGCCGCCGAACACGGCCACCGCGCCTTCGATGAGGTGATCGCCGCCGCCGAGCGGACGATCGCCGACGCCGCCAAGGCCGCCGAGCGCGCGCTGCGTGACGCGGTCGAACGCCTGCGCGACGGCACGCGCGGCTATTCCGACAGCGCATCGCAGCACTTCGACGAGGCGCAGCGCTACGTGCGCGAGCGGGTGCGCGAGCGGCCGATGACCGCCGCCGCCGCCGGGCTGGGGCTGGGCGTGCTGCTCGGTCTGCTGCTCTCCAACCGCGCGAAATAGCCGGCAAGCGAACCAGCGCGGTTCCGCCCACATGATGCAGCGCATCCTTCTCGCCCTCCTCGCCGGCGCGGTGTTCGTCACCTCGGCGGCGGTGGCCACCGTCGCTCTTGCCTTCGCCCTCTACGCCCTCGTCGAGCCCTACGTCGGCCGGGCGGGCGCGGCGGCGATCGTCGTGGCGGCCGCGGCCGCTCTGATGGCGGCGCTGGCGCTGGCTTTGCGGCAGCTTTCCCGCCGCCGCGGCAAGGGCAAGGAGCCGATGAAAGGCAGCCCGGTGGAGCGGGTGACCCGCTTCTTCCGCGAGCAGCCGGCCATGGCCATCGCCGCGGCGCTCGGGGCCGGATTCATGGCGGTGCGAAACCCACGCTATCTCGGCTCGACTCTGCGCGCCTTCTTCGAACCCCGCGACCGTCACCGGAAGTAGGGCTCAGCCGGTTCCCCGCGTCTGCCGCGCCGGCCGTTCGACGCCGAAGGTTCGAACCGCGCGAGACCGGCGGCGCCTCTGATCAACGGCGCCCCTACGGAAGCGACGATGTTAGGCCCGGCGGCGCTCGGGGCTGAAGCCTGACGCAGGCGGGTTCGCGATCAAGCTCCTTCGCGATAACCGCGGGCGCGCTCGGCGCGAGCGCCGCCGACCCTATTGAGCGGGCTGCGTCGGCTGGGCGGTGGAACCGGCCTTGTTCTTGATCGTCTGTCCGGCGTCTTGCAGCGCCGAGCCGGCCTTGTCGGCGGCGGTTTGCACCGGTTGGCGCACGGCGGCGTCGATCTGCTGGCCGGCGCCCTGGAAGGAGCCGGCGCGCACAGCCAGGATGAGCACGATGAGGCCGATGACCACCAGGGCGAGGACGATGAACATCATCAGCGGCGAGCCGCGATGACGCAGCCGTTCCTCGCGCCGGCCCCGCTCGTAGGCCTCGTTGGCCGCCGCCCGGGTGTCGTGCGCCGCCGCCGCGGGGTCCAGCGTCCGATCGCGCAGCCGCGCGTGCTCGTCGGCGCGGCCCTCCTTGTAGGCGTTCAGCCGGTCACTCTCGGCGGGCGGACCCGGACGGCCGAACCAGCGCTCCCCAAACCACCGGGCCATGTTCATTCTCCGCGCGCAACCGCCGCTGGCAACGAATTGCGGGCTCGGCGGTTCCGCGAACGAGATGGCAGGGGTGGCTGGCCAGAGCCGAGGCGCCGGCCTATGAGTGGCCCAAGGCCGTTCAGGGGAGGTCGACCATGCCGATCGCGTCGCCGTCGCGTTTCATCGCGGCCTGGCTCATGACCTTTGGGCTGACGCTGGCCTGCGCGGCGTGCAAGACCAGTCCCTCGCTCTCGCCTGGCGCGGAGCGGCCGGGCGGACCGGTCGTGGTCGCCCCCAGCTGCGAGGCCATCAGCCTTTCAGTCTACTTCGAGCCTGGCTCGGCGGCCCTGGGGCCGGACGCCCAGGCGCTGCTGGATGCGGCGGCGACGCGGGCGCGGCGCTGCTTCGTCACCGGCGTGCACGTGCGCGGCCTGGCGGACGCCCCCGGCGGGCACGCCGAAAATCTCGATCTCTCCAGGGCGCGGGCCGACACGGTTTCCCGGGCTCTCAAGCGCCGGGGTTTCAATCAGGTGGAATTCCAGGTGACCGCCGCCGGCGACGTCGGCGCCGCGGTGACGTCGCCGGACGCAAGCCACCCCTTGCGCCGCCGAGTCGACCTGAGGATCGAACTCGCGCCGCGTTGAAGGAACCTCGGGGCGGTTCGCGCTCTATTGAACTTGGGGGCGGCGCGCGTCACCATCGCCGCACCGGCTCCCGACCAATCGGGACTGCTCCTTCAAGAAGGGAACTTCAATGCGCAAGATGATCATCGCCGCCATCGTCGTCGCCGGCCTCGCCGCCGCCGGCTGCAACACCGTCGCCGGCGCCGGCAAGGACGTCAGCTCGGCCGGACACGCCGTCACCAACACGGCCAACGACGCCAAGTAATCCCACCCTATACAGGGCGGCGGCCGCCGAGGTCGCCGCCCGATCCCCTGTTCGCGCTGGCTCACTCCGGGCATTCCGACTGGCTTCGCCATCGAAGCGAGATCGACTCGCGGGATCTACGCTTGCGATCGCGGCGAACTCGGCGTCATCATCGCCAGATGAGCCGCCTAGCATTCCTCACCACCCTGGCCGCCGCGCTCGCCGGCGCGACCGCGAACGCCGCGCCGATGCTCGGCTTCACGCCCGCCGATGCGACGGCTGAACGGGCGCTCGAACACCGGTTCGACGCTGGCCTGTCGGCCGGCGACATCCGCGAGCGGTTGCGGCGGATGGCGGCGGCGGCCAATCAGGTCGGCTCGCCGCACGACAAGGCCAACGCCCTGTTCACCCTCGAGCAATTCAGGGCCTGGGGCTGGGACGCCCACATCGAGACTTTCAGCGTGCTCTACCCGACGCCCAAGGCCGAGAGCCTCGAGCTCGTCACGCCGGCGCACTTCGCAGCCACCCTGACCGAGCCGCCGATCGCCGGCGATCCCACCTCCGGCCGGACGGAAGGCGTGCTGCCGGCCTGGTTCGCCTTTGGCGGCGAAGGCGACGTCACCGCGCCGCTGGTCTACGTCAACTACGGCATGCCCGACGACTACGCCCAGCTCCAGCGGCTTGGGGTGGACGTCAAAGGCAAAATCGTCATCGCCCGCTACGGCGCGGGCTGGCGCGGGCTCAAGCCGAAGCTGGCGGCCGAGCACGGCGCGGTCGGCTGCATCGTCTATTCCGATCCCGCGGACGACGGTTACGGCGCCGGCGATCCCTACCCCAAGGGCGCGTTCAGGCCCGAGCGCGGCCTGCAGCGCGGCTCGGTGCTGGACATGCCGGTGGAGGCGGGTGATCCGCTCACGCCCGGCTACGGCGCGGTCGAGGGCGCACCGCGCATTCCGCGCTCGCAAGCCAAGACCACCCTGCACATTCCATCGGTGCCGATCTCCTGGGGCGACGCGCAGCACTTCCTCGCCGCGCTCGGCGGACCGGTCGCGCCCAAGGCCTGGCGCGGCCAGCTCGGATTCACCTATCACGTCGGCGGCGGCCCCGGCTCGACCGGCCACCTGCTCGTCCAAGCCGACTGGAGCCAGAAGCCGCTCTACGACGTGATCGCGATCATGAAGGGGGCGTCGCGGCCCGATGAGTGGGTGGTGCGCGGCAACCACCGCGACGGCTGGGTCTATGGCGCGCAGGACCCGCTCTCCGGCCAGACGGCCATGATGGAGGAGGCCAAGTCGCTGGGCGCCCTGGCAAAGGCTGGCTGGCGGCCGAAGCGCACCCTGATCTACGCCAGCTGGGACGGCGAGGAGCCGGGACTGCTCGGCTCGACCGAATGGGCCGAGACCCACGCCAACGAACTCCAGGACAAGGCGATCGCCTACGTCAATTCGGATGGCAACAACCGCGGGTTCCTCTCCGACGAGGCCAGCTGGTCGCTGCAGGGCCTGATCGACCAGGCCGCGGGCGACGTGCGCGATCCGCAGACCGGCGCCAGCGTGCGCGACCGGGCGGCCGCCCACCTTCAGGTCGAGGCCCTCGCCCCCGGCGCGCGCGAGGAGCAGAAGGAGAGGGCCAAGGCCCTTGCCGCCGGCGGTCCGCTGCCGGTGGGCGATCTCGGCTCCGGCTCCGACTATTCGCCGTTCGTCCAGCATCTGGGGGTGGCGGCGATCAACCTCGGCTTCGAGGGCGAGGGCCAGTCGGGCGGCGTCTACCACTCGGCCTATGACACCTTCGAGCATTATGATCGCTTTGGCGATCCAGGCTTCAGCTATGGCGTGGCCCTGGCCCAGACGGCGGGACGCCTGGCGCTGCGGCTCGCCGACGCCGATCTCGCCCCCTTTCGATTCGCCGACGTGGCGACGATCGCCGCCGCCAAGGTCGAGGAGCTGAAGAAACTGCTGACCAGCGAGCGCGAGCACGCCGAGGCGCTCGACCGCCTGCTCGACTCCAAGGCGTTCGCCCTCGCCGCCGACCCGAGGGAGTCCTGGGGTCCGCCGGATCGCGAGATCGCCGTCCCGCGCCTAGACTTCGCGCCGCTGGACGCCGCCCTCGCGCGGCTGAAGACGAGCGCCGCCGCCTATGACGCGGCCGCCGCGACGGGGCCGGGGGCCGGCCCCGATCGACTGGCGCGCGCCGACCATATTCTGCAGGGGGCCGAGCAGGCGATGACCGATCCCGCCGGCCTGCCCGGCCGGCCGTGGTATGTGCACCTGATGTACGCGCCTGGCCTGCTTACCGGCTACGGCGCCAAGACCCTGCCGGGCGTGCGCGAGGCGATCGAGGGCCGCCGCTGGGCCGAAGCGCAAGACTACATCGCCCGCACGGCCGCCGCGCTCGATCGGGTAAGCGCCAAGCTGAAGGGGGCGAAGATTCTTCTGGCGCCCTGACGCGCAGAGACCTCGCGCCATTTTGGCCCGATCGGATGGCTCCCGCGAGCATCGGTTCTCTCCCGGCCGGAGCCCTCAACGCTGGCACAAGGAGCGCCGCCGATGCCCCGACTTTCCCTGATCATCCTCGCCCTGGTGCTGGCCGGCTGCGCCGGGATGTATGTCGCCGGTGACGCCGGCGCGAATGCCGGCTCGACCAACGCGCCGCCGCAACGCACGCCCTGAACCGGGCGTTCAGAAGCAGTTCAGGCCGACGGGGCCATGGCGGTGGCGGCCGTCGAGGTCCGCGCTCTTCAAAAGCGCGCGCGTCGGCGAGAAGGAGACCGATCATGCGAACCATGTTGACACTCGCGGTCGTCTGCCTCGCTTCCGCGACGGCGCGCGCCGCGCTCGCCGATCCGCCCGAGCGGGTGGGGCGGGTCGCCTATGTCGAGGGCGGCGTCGCGCTGCAGCCCCCCGGAGAGGAGGATTGGACCGACGCCTTCGTCAATTTCCCCGTCGCCGAGGGCGAGGGCTTCTGGACCGGCGACCAAGGCCGCGCCGAGCTGCAGATCGGCGGGGTGGCCGCCCGGCTCGACAGCGAGACGGAACTGGACGTCGACGCCCTGCGCTGGGGCGACATGCGCCTGGCGCTGAGCCAGGGCTCGGCCAACATCCAGGTGCGCGGCTCTCCGGAGGGAGGCGTGCTCGTGGCCACGCCGGCCGGCGACGTCCACCTCGAAGGACGTGGCTTTTATCGCATCGACGTCGCCGCGCCGGACGACAGCGGCGCCGCGGCGCCGGCACAGGTGACCGTCTTCCAGGGCCAGGCCGAGGCGCCCAGTCCGGAGGGCTATGCGCCGATCTATCCCGGGCAATCGGCGACGCTCTACGCCGGTTACGATCCGCAAATGCAGGACGCCGAGGACGCGGCGATCGACGACTGGTCGCGCGAGCGCATTCGCGCGGAGTATGCGCCCGCCGGCTATGGCTTGCCCGAGGCGATGAGCGGCGCCGGCGATCTGGCCCGCTTCGGCGATTACGAACAGACGCCAGACTTCGGCCTCGTCTGGTTCCCCCGCGACGTCCCGCCGGACTGGGCGCCCTACCGCTTCGGCCGCTGGGTCGACGTCGCGCCGTGGGGTTACACCTGGGTCGACGAGGCGCCGTGGGGCTTCGCGCCGTTCCACTACGGCCGCTGGGCCGACATAGACGGCCGCTGGGCCTGGGTGCCGGGCGAGAGCGTGGCGCGGCCGATCTACGCCCCGGCGCTGGTCGCCTTCATCGGCGGCGGCGGATGGGGCGCTCAATTCGGCTACGACGGGGCGATCGGCTGGGCGCCGCTCGGTCCAGGCGAGGTCTATCGGCCGACCTACGCCGTCAGCGATGAATACCTGCGCCGCCTGAACGCCGCCAACGTGCGCGCCGATCTGCTGGAGGCGCGGCTGCGCGCCGACGAGGCGGGCGAGCGGGTGGAGTGGCGCAACGCCAGGGCGGCGACCGTCGTCCGGGCCGACGCCCTGGCGCGGGGCGCGCCGGTCCGGCAGGCGGCTCTGGCGATCCGCCCGGAGGCGGTGCTTGCCGCTCCCCCCGCCCGCGCCGTCCTTCCGCCGCCACCCAAGGCCTCGTTGATCGCACCGGCGCCAAATCGGCCGCCGCCTCAGGTGCGCGCGCTGCGCCGGGCGATCGCCGCGCCGCCGCCCCGGATCGGCGCGCCGCCGCCGGGCCTCGCCGCCCGCCGGCCGGCTCCGCCCCCGCCGCCTCAGGCTGGCGCCCCGGCGCGGCTGATCGCGCCGGCTCAACGGCATAATCCAGCGGCGCAGCGCCGCCAGCCGGTGGTGCCGCCGGCGGGGAGCTCGCCGCCGCCGCGCCCTCGTCCGCCTCGGCCGACCGCCGATGAAGGACCCTCGCCGCCCGCGCCGCGGGCGCAAACCCCCCGACCGCCGCGCCCCCCGCCGGCGCCCGCGGCTCCCGCCGCTCCGGCGCCCGCGCCACCGGAAGCGCCCGCCGCCCACGAGGGCGGCAAGCCCGCCGCATCGCCCGCGCCGCTCGTCAAGGCGGTCGAGCCGCGAGCCTCAACCGACGCTCAGGCTCGAGCCGACGCCGAGACGCGGGCGAGGATCGAGGCTCGCCGCGAAGCCCGGCGCAAGGCGGCCGCGGCGGCGCAAGCCTCCGGGCAGCCGCCACCCCCGCCCGAGCCGCCGCCGCCCTGATCGCCGGCGGGCGCGGTGCGTGGCCGCCACGAGCGCGGCCATCACGTCGCCGGTGGAGGGACTCGGAGCGAGAGCGGCGCGCGGGTGTTCCTTGTCGCCTCAACCGAGGCGGCGGATGGTGAGAATCGAGACAGGCGGGTCGAGCATCTGGCCGGCCATGGCCGGGTTATCAGGGCGGGTGGTGGTCGGGAGCGCCAATATCTCGCGGACGACATCCATGCCGTCGGTCACATGACCGAAGGCGGCGAAGCCCAGGTTGTCACCCGGTGCGTCGGGGTTCGCGTCCAAATAGCTGTTGTCGCCGACGCAGATGAAGAAGTCGGAGGTGGCCGTGCCCGGCGCGAGGCGCGCGAGCGAGATCGCGCCATCCTTGTGGGTGAGGCCCGTCTTGGTGGTCGGCTCGTGCACGATCGGGGCGATCGCCCCGGCGGCGTCCGCCCTCGCGCCACCCTGGATCAGGCCGCTCGGCGGCGCGGCGGAGAGGCGCATCGCCCGGTAGAGGCTCGAGCGGTCGTAGAAGCCGCGATCGACGTAGGCGAGGAAGTTGCCGCTGGTGACCGGCGCCTGCTCGGTAGCCAGATGCAGCCGGACGGTTCCCTTGCCGGTGACCATCTCGACATCGACGCCGCCGGCCTGGATGAGGGCGATGGCGGGGCTGGCCGCCAGGGCGGCGGCGCCGCTGGCGAGAAGGTGGCGGCGGTTCATGATGGTTCCTCTCGGCTATGGCTCCAGGTGCAGCAGAATCCGCGCGCCGTTCCACAGATCAGCGACCAGCGTTTCGGCGCCGACCGCGCGGGCCAGGGCGCCGCTCTGGCCGCACCAGGCCTGCATCCGGTCGAGATCGCCGGTTCGCGCCGCCTCCGTTCGCATGGCCGAGGTGAGGCCGCGCTGCACTGGGTAGGGGGCGGGGGGCGGCCCGCCCGCCGCGGCCGCGACATAGGCGGTGGCGATCGCCCGCCCGGGTCGGCCGCTGAAGGCGCGGGTGATCCGCGTTCCCTCCGGCGCCGTCCGGCCGATCGCCTCGCCCCAGGCGGGCGCGACCCCGGCCTCGGGGCAACGCAGAAACCCGGTGCCGATCTGGACCGCGCTCGCGCCCAGCATCAGCGCCGCCGCGACGCCGCGGGCGTCGGCGATGCCGCCGGTGGCGATCACCGGCCGGCTCACCGCGTCGACGATGGCCGGCAGCAGGGCGAAGAGGCCGACCAGCTCCGCCTCGGCCCGCCCGGCGTCGAAGGCGCCGCGGTGACCGCCGGCCTCGGCGCCCTGGGCGATAATGGCGTCGGCGCCGGCCGCCTCGGCGGCCCGCGCTTCCGCGAGGGTGGTGACGCTCGCCCACCACCCGATGCCGCGCGCCTTGAGCCGCTCGACGACGCTTGGCGGATAGAGGCCCATGATCGAGCTGACCACCGCCGGCGCGGCGGCGAACAACGCCTCGCGTTGGCCAGCGAAATCGGGCGGGGCGGCCTCGCCGGCGCTGGCCGCCGGCTCCGGTCCCCAGCCGGCGAGGAAGGTCCGCACGGCCGCCTCGCCCGCCTCGTCGCGCTGAGGCGGGGGATCGGGGATCCAGAGGTTGATCTGGAAGGCGCCGTCCGGCGTGCCGACGCGAAACGCCGCCGCCCATGCGGCGATCTCCTCCGGCGCCATCAGCAGGGCCCCACAGGCGCCCAGGCCCCCGGCCCTCGCCACCGCGAGCGACAGCGCCGGCGGGCAGGCGCCGGCCATCGGGGCGAGCAAGATCGGGACGGCGAGGCGGTAGCGCTCGCGGAAAGCGGCGATCCGGCGGTCGATGGCCTCGGGCGTCGACATCGAGCCAGTTCAGACCCGTCGCGGGCGACGGCGCAAGGGCGGCTCGGCGATCAGCCGGACGTCGCGCCGGCCTTCATCGTCCCGTCGCTGTTGAAAAGCTCCGGATGGGCGCCGGCCAGCGCCTTGCAGCGGCCGTCCTTGGCGGCGGCGGCGGGAGCCATCGCGCCGCAACGGGTCGCCATGCGCTTGTCGGCGGCGGTCATCGGCGATGGCGCCGCTGGCGTCTGGCCGTTGGAGACGGTCGTGTCGGCGCCGCCGGTCGCCGCGCCATGCGCGCCCTGCGGCGAGGTGGTGTTCGGCGAGCCGCCGCTCGGATCGGCCTCGGCGAAGGCGGCGCTCGCCAGGCCGACGGCGGCGATCGCGGCGAGAACGGTGGGCAGTGGGTTCATCTTGGTCCAGTCTCTCCCGGCGCCCCCTCAGGTTGGGAGAAGCGCGGGAGCCTTCAGGCCGGTTCCCCGCCGGCCCGCCCGCCCGCCGCGGCCGGGCGCCGCGCCCAATAGAGCGCGACGCCAAGACCGATCAGCACCGCCGAGGCGAGGATGAGCTTGGCGAGATCGGCGAAGGGGTGGGTCGATTGCGGGCTGGGGACCAGGGTGCAGGCGATGGCGCTGAGGGTGACCGCGAGCCCGACCGCTCCGATCAAGCGTGCGGCGCGCCGGCCGCCGGGCATCGACCAGACGCCGGCGGGCGCCGGCCTCGCCTGAACGCGCAGGTAGACGAGGAACAGGAAGACGAACGGCACGGTGTAGGAGAGCACGCTCATGGCGACGAGGAAGTCGTAGGCGGCCTTGACGCTCGCTCCCGCCTGGCCGAGCGCCACCAGGATCAGCACCGCCACCGTCTGCACCCAGATCGCCGTCACCGGCGCGCCGGTGCGTGGATCGCGGCGGGCGAAGACGCGCGGAAGGAAGCGATCGACGCCGACCGCCAGCGGCAAGCGGGCGGCGACGCCGAACCAGGCGCTGTAGCCGCCGAGCATGGAAAGGGCGAGGACGAGCAGGGCCAGGGGCGCCAGCCCCGCCAGCCCGGCGCGCGCCAGGCCGGCCCCGAGCGCATCGCCCACGCCGGTGAGGCGGCTCGCCTCGCCGACCGGCACGACCGCCAGTATGGCGAAGGTTCCAGCGAGATAGGCGGTCAGCACCAGGACGCCGATCAGCGCCAACACCTTGAGGATCTGCCGCATGCCGCCCTTAGCCTCGCCGCGCAGGAAGGCGAGCGCTTCGGGTCCGCCGAAGGCGAACACCATGGTCGCCCACAGGGCGGCGCCATCGCCGTTGAGCGGCAGGGCGTAGCTGGCGTGGGAAAAATCGGTGGCGCTCGCGCCGCGGCCCACGGCGAGGGCGCCCAGGCCGATCAGCAGGGCCAGGAGGCCGACGGTGGCGAGCGAGCCGATGTCGCTCAGCCACTTGCCGACGCCGAGGCCGAGGCGATGGGCGACGCCGACCAGCATGGCCAGCACCAGCGCCAGGCCGGCGAATAGCACCGGCTGGCCGGTGAGCGCCTCGCCGCCCGGTCCCGCCGCCTCGGCGAGCGCCGCGACGATGAAGTAGAGCAGGCCGGAGAAGAACGGCAGGTTGCAGGTCCAGTAGAGCCAGCCGGTGAGGAAGCCCCAGAACGGCCCCAAGGCGTCGCGTGTCCAAAGGTAGAGGCCGCCCTCGCCGGGGAACCGGCCGGTGAGCTCGGCGGTGGCGATCACCAGGGGGGCCATGAAGCCCACGACCGCCGCCACCCAGGGGAACACCGAGCCTGGTCCCGCCGCCGCCGCGGTGGCGATCCAGCGCAGGCCCAGGGCCATGGCGAGACCGTAGAGAAAGAGATCGGCGAAGCCGAGCGCGCGGCGGGGCGCGTTGGTCATCGCGCCACCCGCCCAGGAATGTCGCGGGCGCCCTTCGCTTCCCGTTTCCCCACGCGGGAGACGGCGCCCGCCGCGCCAGCGGCGGTCGGACGAGGGGGAAGCGACCGGCTAGCCGATCGGGTGTTCGCCTTAGCCGGCGCCGCGTGGCCCGTCATCCGTCGACGAAGCCTGCCTTTGGACCCACCTTTGACCGGACCGGAGGGTCGACACCGTCTTCCGCCAGGAGAGAAGGGCTGGCGACGATCCGACCCAGCCGCGCCTCGACGATCGCCAGCGTTTCGGCGGCGGGGCGGAAGCCGCGGGTGACCGTCTCGTAGTGGCCGTCGGCGCGCGGGCCGAGGATCAGGGTCGGGAAACCGGTTACCCCGGCGTTTCGCGACAGGGCGTGATCGCGCCGAGTTTCCTCTCGGACGGCCTCGCTGGCGAGCTCGACGGCGAAGGCGGCGCCGTCCAGCCCCAGCGCCTCGGCGATGTCGGCCAGCGTCTCGCCCTGCGTCACATCCCGCCCCTCGACGTAGAAGGCCCGCTGGGCGGCCTCGAGGTAGAGCAAGGCGGCTTCGCGTCTGGCGCGGCGGGCGGCGACGACCGCGCGCGCCGCCGGATCGGTATCGTAGACGAAGCCCTCGGCCGCGAGGCTGGCGTCGAACCTCTGGCCGGACGCCTCGGCCACCGCCCGCCAATGGGCGCGCAGTTCGGCGGCGCGCTCGGCGGTCATCGGCGTCGTCGTTCCTGGTCGCAGGCCTCCCAGAATGAGGCGGATCGGCAGCCGTTCGCCCCAGCGCGCGTCGAGCGCGGCGATTACCGGCGCAAAACCCCAGCACCACGAACACATCGGATCGGCGAAGTAGATGAGGTGGGGAGCGGCGGCGGTCATGGAGCGCGGCCCTCGCGCCAGGTCAGCAGCGTGTCGCCGAGGGCCTCCTTCAGCGGCCCCAGCCACGGCTCGAAGTGGCGCCAATGATCCAAGCCCTCGCGGTAGATCGGCCGGCGCACCTGCTCGGAGCTGGCGGTGCGCACCGGCCGCGCCGTCTCGTGGAAGCGCAGGCAGGCGTCCTCGAACGGCAGGCCCAGATAGTCGAGCAGCCTGCGCACCTCGCCTTCGGTGTCGGCGACCAGATCTTCGTAGATCACCCGGTGGATGCGGCCAGGCAGAACGGCGTCGAAATGGGCCATCAGCTCGGCATAGTCGCGATAGTAGAGCCCGAGATCGGTCAGGTCATAGGTGTAACGATAGCCGCGGGCGAAGTGCTGTTTGAACGCGGAAAAACCGGCCGCCAGCGGATGGCGTCGGGCGTCGATGATCTTGGCGTTCGGCAGGATGAGCTGGATGAGGCCGACATGCCGGGAGTTATTCGGCATTTTGTCGACGAACCGCGGCCGGCCGAGCTTGCGGTGAATGGCGGCCCCGGCGAGATAGCGCTCGCCAAGCGAGCGCCGCTCCTCGGACGTCAGCTCCGCCATCCGCCGCAGCAGGCGGTCGACGGCGTCCAGTGGATCGTCGATGCCCTCGCCGCCGAGATCGCGGCCGATGGCGATGATGTCCGGCAGCTCGAAGGTGCCCTCGACCTGCGAATGGCTGGCGAGGATCTGCTCGATCAGCGTCGAGCCGGAGCGCGGCAGGCCGACGACGAAGATCGGCGCCGGCGAGCGGCAACCGCCGTCGGCGCGCTCGGCGAGGAAGTCGGCAGTGAACAGGTGCTTGGCGCCGCGCGTCTGGGCGCGCATGCCGGCGAGATCGAACGGATAGAGGCGGCGGTGGATCGCCGCGCCCGCCGCGTATTGCTCGAACGCCTCGCCCCAGCGCCGCTGATCCTCCAGAATCTTGCCAAGCGTGAAGGCCAGGTGAAGGCGATCCTCCGGTTCGAGCCGCTCCATCGCCAGGAAATGACGGACGCGGGCGGCGTCGTCGGCCGAAAAGCCGTGGGTCTTGAGATTGGCTGAGACTCCACCAGGCCTCGCCCATCGGTGGTCCCTGGGCGATCGCCCGGCGGTAGGCGGCGACCGCCTCATCCGAACGGCCGGCGGCGCGCAAGGCATGGCCGTGGCTGAGCCACAGCTTGGGCTGCGGCGATCCGCCGGCGAGCAGCGCCTGGTAGATGCCGATCGCGCCGGCAAAGTCGCCGAGCAGCGCGAGAACCGCCGCCTTGAGCGCCAGGTAGGAGGGTTCGCGCGGCTCGCTCGCCAGCAGGCGGTCCACCTCGGCGAGGGCGGCCGGTCCTTGCTGGCGGCGAAAGAGCACCACGGCGAGGTTGTGCCGCGCCCCGGCGAAACTCGGCGCTAGCCGCAAGCAATGGCGCAGAAGCATTTCAGCCTGGCCATAGCGCCCGAGCCGCGTCGCCAGCTCGCCCAGCATGCGCAGCGCGGCGACGTCGGCGGGGCGCGCCGCCAGCCGCTCGCGCAGCAGCCGCTCGGCCTCGGCCAGCCGTTCGGCCTCCAGGGCGACCGCCGCGGCGCGCAGGGTTGAATCAGCCGGCGAGACGGCGAGATAGCGGGCGAAGGCGCGATCCGCCTCTGCCGTATCGCCCGCTTCGGCGCGCTGGCTGGCCAAGCCCAGCCAGGCGTCAGGATCGTCGGGCCTGAGGCGAACAAGGGCTTCGAAGGCGCTCACCGCCCCGGGCGCATCGCCGAGCGCCGCGCAGGCGTGCGCCAGTTCGAGGTGGACGGCCGGCGCGGCCGGCTGCTCGGCGGCGAGCGGCGCGAGGATCGCCCGCGCCCCAGCCGAATCGCCTTCGAGCCGCCTCGCCGCGCCAAGCACGAAGCGCGCCCGCGGCTCCGATGGCGCGTGACGCAGGATGGCCTCCGCCTGGCGCCGCGCCGCGACCGGGTCCGCGGCGAGCAGGCGCGCCGCCTGGTCCACGGCCTCGGAGAGCGACAGGGTCGGCGCCTCGGTCATCGCCGCCGATCCTACCACCAGAGGGCGGGCGCCGGAGCGCTCCGCCGCCAGCCTAGAACTTCTGGCCGAGGCGAATGCCGACCGTCAGCGGCTGGATGGTGCTGACGTAGATCGCCGGGGCCGCCTGCAGACCTTTCGCCTCACAAAGCGTGCAGGGCGAAAAGCGATTGGTCTGCCCGCGCGAATCGAACGCGTTTTTCAAGAACAGCTCCACCGAGGTCTTGTTGCGCTCCGCGCCAACGGCGAAATCGGCGGCGGCGTAGGCCGGCATGGTCCCGAGCGCGGCGATATCGGCCTCCTTCAACGCCGGGAAGGTGCTGGTCTGCCACTGCAGGGAAGCCTGCGCATGGGCGTTCCAGCCCATCGCCTCCCAATCATAGCGAGCGGTCACGTTCCCCTTGAATTTGGGCGTGAAGGGAAGCTGTTGGCCTTTGCTGGCGAGGATCGTATTCGGCTGTCCAGGAACGGTCGTGCAAACCGTCAGCGGGTTGCCGCTCATGTCGACGCCACAGAACGGCGCCGTCAGCACGGCATGATTGTACGACGCGCCCCCTGAGATCGTCAGATGTTCGGTGGCCCGCCAATCAACGCTGGTCTCCGCCCCCAGAATTCGCGCCGAAGGGGCGTTCTCGACCCCGGTCAGGCTGTTCGGCGGGAACAGCACGGCGAATTGGAACTTGTTGTATTCCTCGTCGTAAATCGCGCCATTCCACCGCAGCGAGCGGTCAAGCCAGCTGGTTTTCCAGCCCAGCTCGTAGTTGTCGAGCGAGTCCGCCTGGTAAGGTGGCAACGTGGCGATCCGGTTCAAGCCCCCTGGCCGATAGCCGGTCGAGTAGGTGAAGTAGACCAGTTTGTCGGCGTCGATCTTGTAAGTCAGGTTGACCTTGTGCGTTTCACCGGAAGCCGCCACGCCTTTGTCCAAGTTGACGCACGGTGCGTTTCGGAAATAATTATTGGGAAAAAGGGCGCATTTCGGAGTGCCGGTTGAGGAGTAGAACGGGTCGTTGAAGCCGTAAAATCCGTAGAGTGTGTTGTTGTAATGATAATAACGAATGCCGCCGGTCAGGCTCAGCTGGCTGGTGATGTCGAAAGTCGCCTCGCCGAACGCCGCCTCGTCTCGGTCGATGCGGTTCTGGTCGGTCAGCCACCAGGTATTCGGCCAGCCGGGCACGGTGATTGCCGGGTCGAGCCCCTGAATCTGATAATCCTGGATGATCCAGTGGGTCTGGCGCTCCTGGAACAGGCCAAGGAGGAAGCGGAACCGGTCTGTGGCCGGGGAAGCGAGACGCAGTTCGTTGCTGCCCTTCTCGAACCGGTCGATGCCGACGATCTCCTGCTGCGGGTTTGGCAGCGGCGTTCCGGCGCTGCCGGCGCCGCATTGGCCATTGGCGGGATCGATCTTCGAGCACCAGTATTTGCCATAACCGCCGCTCTGGTCGTAGGCGACGGCGTAGTCGGTGTAGTCTGAAAGCGAATTCACCTTCCGATTGAAGTAGCCGCCGGCGTAGGTCAGGTCGTAGCGGCCGATCTTGCCGTTGATTGTCAGGCCAGCTTGAATCCAGCGGTCGTGGTCGCTGTCGGGGGCGAAGCGCTGCACCTCGAAGGTGCCGACGCTCGGCTCGTAGCCGAAGACGCCGCTGGCCCGGGTATCCTGGGCGATGACCTGCGGCGTCACCGTCCAGTTCGGCCCAAGATCGATCTTCACCGCCGCCCGGCCGCCGAAGGTATCGACCGGATTGAAGTTTTTCTTGATGTACGCGGCGTTGTTGATGGTGTTGTTCGGCGTCGGATAGTAGCGCGTGCCGAAGACGTTATCGATCCAGCCGGCGTCGTGTTCATCGAACGCCGACATCCGCAGGGCGGCGAACGAACTCAGTGGAATGTTGACGAAGCCGTCGAGGATATAGCCGCCAGCGCCGTGAGCCACCCAGTTGCCTTGGACGTCCAATCCGCCGCTCAAGGCGGCCGTCGACGGCTTGTTGGTGATGATCCGCAGCGTGCCGGCTTCGGAGCTGGCGCCATAGAGGGTGCCTTGCGGGCCGGGGAGAACCTCGATCCGGGCGATGTCGTAGATGTGCACGTCGAGCGTGCCGCCGATGGTGGTGACCGGCAGTTCGTCGAGGTAGGTGCCGACGGACGGCTGCGGCCCGGAGTGGTTGCCGTTGCCGCCGTCCGACACCCCGCGCATGTAGATGATGTTGGTGTTCGGCGGTCCGCCCTGATTGGCCTGCAGGCTCGGGATGAACTTCACGTAGTCGTTGAAGCTGGTGATGTTCAGCTGGCTGAGCTTCTTGGTGTCGATCGCCTGGATGCTCATGGGAATCTTCTGCAGATTCTCCGACCGCTTCGTGGCGGTGACCACGACCTCGCCAAGGGTGGTGGCCCCGCCGGCGCTGGCGTCCGCGACACCCGCGGCCAGCGAGGGGCCGGCGAAGCTGACCCCGGCCAGCGCGGTGGTGGCGAGCAGCAAGGCCGGCAGGGCCCTGCCCGCGGCCGTTGCAACCGGATGGCTGGAAGAGCGTTGCATCGAATTCCCCCGAACGATCACGACTGGATCGACGCTATCGGCGGCGCTCGCCGCTCGCGTCAAGCGAAACCGGGCCGCGTCGGGCGCTGAGATCACACCTTTTCGCCGCGACCGTCACCCGGCCGACACAAAGGGCGGCGTCGCCGGTCCTCGACCGGCGCCGCGCATTCCCCCAACCGGCGCAATTGCGCTATCGCGCCGCCATCGCATTTTCCAGACCCATGGACGGCATGATCGAAGCCTCACCGCGGCGCCTGGGGCTGGCCGCCGCCCTCTGCCTCGCGGCCTGCGCCGCCAAGCCGCCGCCGCGCGCCCCGGCGCCGGTCGTGACGGTCGCCCGGCCGCTCGCCATGGCGGTGCGCGACTGGGACGACTTCGTCGGCCAGTTCGTCGCGGTCGATTCGGTCGACGTCCGGCCGCGCGTTTCCGGGTATCTCGAGAGCGTCGGCTTCCGCGATGGCCAGTGGGTGCGCAAGGGTCAGCCGCTGTTCGTCATCGACCCTCGGCCTTACCAGGCGGCCCTGGCGCAGGCGCGCGGCGCGGAGGCGCACGCCGATCGCGGCGCTGGCTAACGCCCAGGATCAGCTGACCCGCGGCCGGTCGCTCGTCGGGGCCGGGGCGATCAGCCAGCAGGCGTTCGTCACCCTGGCGGCGGCGCAGCGCCAGGCCGCCGCCGACCTCGTTTCGGCCCGCGCGGCGAGCGCGGCGGCGGCGCTCAACCTCGGCTTCACCCGCGTCACCGCGCCGCAGGCCGGACTGATCTCCGACCGGCGGGTCGCGCCTGGCAATCTCGTCACCGCCGACACGACGGTGCTGACCAACATCGTCAATCTCGATCCGATCCGCTTCGCCTTCACCGGCTCGGAGGCGCTGTATCTGAAATACGAACGCGCCAACGAGGCCGGCACGCGCATCTCCTCGCGCGAGCGCGCCAATCCGGTGGAGATCCGGCTGCAGGACGAGCCGACCTACCGGTGGCGCGGCCACATGGAGTTCGTCGACAACAGCCTCGACGCCGGCTCCGGCACGATTCGCGGCCGCGCGGTGATCGCCAATCCCGACCATTTTCTCGTGCCGGGGCTGTTCGGCCATCTGCGGCTGCTGGGTTCGGGAACCTATCCGGCGCTGCTGATCCCGGACGCCGCCGTGGTCACCGATCAGGAGCGGCGGATCGTCTATGTCGTCGGCGCCGACGGTGTCGCTCGCGGCAGGCCGGTGGAGCTCGGGCCGATCAGCCGCGGCCTGCGCGTGGTGCGCGCGGGCCTGGCGGCCGGCGACGAGGTGGTGGTCGACGGCGTGCAGCGGGTGCAAGCCGGCAAGACGGTCGCGGCGCGCTGGACGAGGCTCCAGCCCGGGCCGCCCGCCGACGACGCGACCGCCGCCGCCGCCCCGCCTCCGGCCTCCACCGCCGAGCCGGTGCGCTGATGCGGTTCGCCAGGGAGCGCGCACCGTCGCGTCGGGCCAGGCGGTCGTTCCCCTCCGCCCCATTGGCATCGCCGCGCTCGCCGCCGATCAATGCCTCCGCCTGGCGAGGAGTCGTCCGCTGAAACATGGATGGTTGGCCGGGGCCGGCGGCCATGATGGCGGCGGCGTTCGCGGCCGTGGCGGCGATCCTGATCACCCTCATGGAGGCATGCAAAGCCCGCTCCGCCACGCGCGAGCGCATCGCCGCCGATAGCGAGAGTTGCCAAGGACTGGTTTGTTCGGCGGTATCCCCCCGCCGGCGCCTTGGCGCCGGCCAGGTCGAAGAAGGTGCGACGGGTCATGCAGCCGGCGAGCGTCGCCAATGCCGAGACCCTCGAGCGCGGCGTCGGTTTTCCGGCGACGGTATTGTTGGTGATCGGCGGGATTGTCGGCGTCGGGGTGTTCGTCAACCCGGCGGTGGTGGCGCGGGACCTCGCTTCTCCCGCCGCGGCGCTGGCCGCGTGGGGGCTGGGCGGCGTGTTCGCCTTGACGGGGGCTCTCGTCTATGCCGAGCTCGCGGCGCGGCTGCCGGCGACCGGGCGGCGAGTACGTCTATCTGCGCACCGCCTTTGGGCCGATGGCGGGCTTTCTCTACGCCTGGACGACCCTGCTGGTGGTTCACGCCGGAGGGATGGCGGCGGTGAGCATCGTCTTCGCCCGTTACCTCGCCGTGGCGACCGGCGGCGCGCCGCCGGCGGCGCTGGTCATCGTCCTGACGCTCGCGCTGTTGGCGGCGATCAACTGTCTGGGCGTGCGCGCGGGATCGGCGCTGCAATCGCTCGCCGGCGTCGCCAAGATCGCGGCCATCGGCCTTCTCGTGGGGGTGGGGCTGGCTTTCGGCCACGCCGGCGCCGCCGCGGCGCCCCTCGCGGCGGCTGATCGCCACGACAGCCTGGCCACGTTCGCCGCCGCTCTCGTGCCGGTGGTGTTCAGC
Source organism: uncultured Alphaproteobacteria bacterium (assembly GCA_963752245.1). Classification (GTDB taxonomy): domain Bacteria; phylum Pseudomonadota; class Alphaproteobacteria; order Caulobacterales; family Caulobacteraceae; genus Acaudatibacter. Next base: position 716,986 of record CAVVXO010000002.1, on the reverse strand, counting down.
TATGGGGGCTGGCAGACCGCCTCCTACGTCGCCGGCGAGATCAAGGGTGGCGGCGGCAAGCTGGCCGCGGCCCTGATGATCGGCGTGGCGGCGGTGGGCGCCATCTATCTCCTCGTCAACCTCGCCTTCTTGCGCCGACTGGGATTTGCCGGCCTGGCGGCGAGCGACACGCCCGCCGCCGAGGTGCTCGCGCGCGCCGCCGGACCAGCCAGCGGGCGCATGACCGCCGCGATGATCGCCCTCTCCGCCTTCGGCTTCCTGAGTCAGTCGATGATGACCGGGCCGCGTCTGCTGTTCGCCGTGGCCCGCGACGGTCTCCTGCCGAGGTTGGCCGCGCGGCTGGACGGCGGAACCCCGCGGGTGGCCATCGGGCTGCTGGCCGTCTGGGTCGGCGTGCTCGCCCTGAGCGGCGCCTACGACCGGCTTCTCGCCTATGTCACGGCGATGAACGTGCTGTTCTTCGGCGCCTCGGGCTTTGCGCTGATCGTTCTTCGTCGGCGCCCGGGCGCCGGCGCCGCGAACGGCTTCCATTGTCCCGGTCATCCATGGACGACGATCGCCTTCGTCGCGGCGTGCGCCGCCATCGTCGCCGCCGCCTTCGCCTCCAAGCCCGTCGACAGCGCCGCCGGCCTCGTCATCCTGCTGATCGGCGCGCCGCTCTACTGGCTCGCGAGGCGTTGGCGACTTGCCCGTCCAGGCCCCGAATGACCGACGACCGCCGCGTCGCTTCCGACTACATGGGCTTCGCCAAGCTGGGGACGGCGGCGCGCTACAATCTCGCGGGCAGCGGCCTCGCCGATCTCGAGCTGGGCGATCTCGAGATGGATCTCGCCAGGCTGCGACTGCACGGCGACAACCCCTATGGCTGGCCGCCGTTGCGAGAGCGGATCGGCGCTCGCTTCGGCGTCGGGCCTGAGTGCGTGGTAACCGCCGCCGGCGCCTCCTTCGCCAATCACCTTGCCCTCGCGGCGCTGATCGCCCCGGGCGACCAGGTGCTGATCGAGGCCCCGACCTATCCCCTGCTCACCGACGCGCTCGCCTACTTCCAGGCGCGGGTGCGCACTTTTCCGCGCGGCTTCGCCGAGGGCTGGCGGCTGGACCCGGCGGCCGTGGCCAATCGTCTGACCAGTGACACGCGGCTGGTGGTGCTGACCAATCCGCACAATCCCTCCGGCGCTCAGGCCAGCGACGAGGCCGTGCGGGCGATCGCCGAGGCGGCCGAACGGGTCGGCGCGGTCGTGCTGGTGGACGAGGTCTACCGCGAGCTGACTTTCGCGGCCGGCGAGGCAGTCACCGTATTCGAGCCATCGCGCAACCTGGTCGTCACCAGCAGCCTCACGAAGGCCTATGGTCTGTCGGGCCTGCGCTGCGGCTGGATTCTCGCGCCGCCGGCGCTGGCCGAGCGCATGCGCCGCCTCGATGATCTCTTCGCCGCGCGCGGGCCGCACCTGATGGAGCAGCTGGCGCTGGCCGCCTTCGACCGCCTCGACGCCCTGCGCCAGAGCGCCCGCGTCATCGTCGAGACCAACCGCGCCGCCTACCGTGAGATCCTGGCAAACCACCCCTGTCTCGAGCAGATCATTTTCGACCAGGGAACGACGGTGTTTCCGCGCTTGAGAGTGGCCATGACCGATGCCTTCCCCAGCCGCCTGCTCCGCGACCACGAGACCAGCGTCGCTCCCGGGCGCTTCTTCGGCGCGCCTGACCATGTGCGCGTCGGCCTGGGAGCCGACCCGGCCAGCACCCGCGCGGGGCTCGAACGCTTCGCGGCGGCGCTGGGGGAGCCCCCCGGCCGATCGCTCCGCCCGGGCGAGCCTCGCCCTTAGTTAGCGCGTAACGACCAGCGCCTCGCCGGTCTTGACGTTGACTCCCTCGAACCGGGAGCCGCCGACGCGACGGAACCGGGCCAACGGCTCACCCATCAGCGTGGTCAGCACCAGCGTGTGGCCATCGTATTGAAACCGGCTGATGTCGAGGGTTCCATCGGGCCCGCCGGTCCCGGTCCAGGCGTGGTCATCACCCGAGAGCCGCAGGGTGCAGGAACGGCCGCCATCCGCCGTCTTCAGCGACCAGCCGCCCTCGATCCCGGCGGAGGCGTGATCGGAGGGGCGGGCGCCGGGCCAGCCTGGCGGCGGGCCCACCGAAGGCGGCGGGACGGCGCCGACAGATAGACTGAAACTGCTCGCGGAGCTGCTCGACTCGGTGTGGCTGGAGCCGCTGTGTTCGCTCGGGCCGGGGTTCATGTCCGAGGCCGAAGGAGTCGCCATCTCGGTCGCTTCCTTGGCCGCCGCCTCGGCCGCCGCCGTCGCGTCGTCTTCCTGCGCCCGCGCCTGGCCCCAGAGGGCCAGGGCGGCGACCGCCGCCGCGGCGCCCGCCCGCAATGAATTGTTCATGATGGTCATCTTTTGGCTCATGGCGCGGTTCGTATCACGCCGACGCCAAATCGCTAGGCGATCTCGCCAAGTCTGATCTATTGACCGTTCGCAGAATGGACAAGCCGGCCGATTTCGAGCTTCGGGACGACGGCGGCGTCGCCACCGCGGTGCTCACCGGCGACTGGACGGCGGTCGAGCTCGGCGGCGCTCCGGACCGGCTGGCCGCCGCGGTGCGCGAAGCGCGGCCGGCCAGGCTCGACCTCACCGGCGTCGGCCGTTGCGACACCTCGGGCGCCTGGGCGGTGCTACGCGCTTCGAAGGGCGAGGCCGGGGCGCCGGCGATCGTCGCCGAGCCCTCGGTCGGCCGGCTGATCGAGCTCGTTCGCCAGTCGATGCGCGCCGAGCCGCCGGCGCGCCGACGACCCCACTCGGTGCACGCCGCCTTCGAGCGCATCGGCCGGGGGGTCTACGATATCGGTGACGCCCTCTTGGACACCCTGGTGTTCAACGGCCACCTGGTGGTCACCACCGGCCGGGCCATGGTTCGGCCAGCCAAGGTGCGGTGGGCGGCGGTGTTCTCCCTGGCCGAGCGCTCCGGGCTGGACGCCATGCCGATCGTGGCCCTGACGACCTTCTTCATCGGCGCCGTCGTCGGTCTTCTGGGGGCGAATCTCCTCAGTCAATTCGGCGCCAAGGTGTTCAGCGTCGAGCTGGTCGGCATCGCCGTGCTGCGCGAGTTCAACGTCCTCATCACCGCCTTGCTGCTCGCCGGCCGCTCGGCCTCGTCGTTCGCCGCCGAGATCGGCGCGATGAAGATGAATCAGGAGATCGACGCCATGCGCGTGCTTGGCGTCGACCCGTTCGACGCCCTGGTCTTCCCCCGCTTTCTCGCCCTGCTGATCACCATTCCGCTGCTCGTGTTCGTCGCGACGCTGGCGGGTCTGGCTGGCGGCCTCGCCGTCACCTGGCCGGTGCTCGGCATCAGCCCGACCGTGTTCTTGCAGCGGCTGATCGACAATGTCGGGATCACCCACTTCTGGGTCGGCCTCTCCAAGGCGCCGGTGCTGGCGGTGGTGATCGCCGGTATCGGTTGCCGCCAGGGCCTCGAGGTCGGCGGGGACGTGGAATCGCTCGGGCGGCGGGTGACGGCGGCCGTGGTTCACGCCATCTTCGCCACCATCCTCATCGACGCCATCTTCGCGCTGATCTACATGGAATTGAACGTATGAGCGGCGCTCTGACGGGCGCCCGGGGAACTGGCCGTCCATGAGTTTCCTGGAGCCCGCGCCCCGTCCAGGTCCGCCGCGGCCGAGCGTCGGCGATCCTTGCCCGGAGGCGCCGAAACGGTCGGATGGCGCCGCCGAGGCCTTCAAGGGCGAGACCGCCGATGGCCTCGATCTCGACGCGCCGCCGATCATGGTGCGCGGATTGGTCAGCCGCTTCGGGGACCATGTCATTCACGACCATCTCGATCTCACCGTTCCGCGCGGCCAGGTCGTCGGCGTGGTCGGCGGCTCGGGGGCGGGCAAGTCCGTGCTGCTGAACACCATCATCGGCCTGCGTGAGCCGCAGGCCGGCAGCGTCAAGGTGTTCGGTCAGGACATCCGCTATGCCCGGCGCCGGCAGTGGACGGCGATCGAGCGGCGCTGGGGCGTGCTGTTCCAGGCTGGCGCGCTATGGTCGAACCTCACCGTCAAGGAGAACGTCGCCGCGCCCTTGTTCGAGCACACCCAGATGAGACCGGACGAAGCGGGCGCCCTCGCCGACCTGAAGATCGCCCTGGTGGGTCTGCCTCCAGGGGCGGGATCGTTGAAACCCTCCGAACTGTCCGGCGGCATGATCAAGCGCGCCAGCCTCGCCCGCGCCTTGGCGCTCGACCCGGAGCTGCTGTTCCTCGACGAGCCGACCAGCGGCCTCGATCCGATCAGCGCCGCCGCTTTCGACGAACTGATTCACGATCTTTCCGACAGCCTGAGGCTAACGGTGTTCATGATCACTCACGATCTTGATAGTCTCTATACCATCACCGATCAGGTGGCGGTGCTCGCGGACAAGAAGGTGGTCGCCATGGCGCCGGTGCGCGAGCTGGAAAAATCCGACCATCCGTGGATCAAGAGGTATTTCCAGCGGCGCCCGGGGCCGCGCGGCGGCCGAGATCGGCCGCGAGGCGAAGGCGGAGGCCTGATGGAGCGCAACGCCAACTATGCCCTGGTCGGCTTGATCTCGACGGTTCTGGTCGCCGGGCTGATCGTCTTCGTTGTCTGGCTGGCCGGCTCCGGGCTGAACAAGCAGTTCGACACCTACGACATCGTGTTTCAGGGTCCGGTGCGCGGCCTTTCCACCGGGGCCGAGGTGCATTTCAACGGCATCAAGGTGGGCGAGGTGAGCAAGATCTCGCTCGACCGCCAGGATGCGCGCCTGGTGATCGTCCGCGCCAAGGTCACTTCCGACGTGCCGATCCGCTCCGACTTCGTCGCCACGCTCGAGCCGCTCGGCATCACCGGCGTCAACTACGTCCAGATCAGCGCCGGAACGGATTCGAAGCCGCTTCTGAGGGACACCGTGCCGATGGGGGTGGTGCCGATGATGAAGAGCCAGCGCGACACCTTGTCCGACCTGCTGTCCGGCGGCGGCTACATCATCCAGCGCACCGTCGAGACGCTCGACCGGGTCAACCGCATCTTTTCCGACGAGAACATCAAGACCCTGGGCGCCACCTTGAGCGACGTCCAGGCGGTGACTGCCGAGCTGCGCGAACGCAAGGCGATCGTCGAGGATGCGCAGAAGACGCTGCAGAACGCCAGCGAGGCCGCCAAGCAATTCGCCGACCTGGCCAAGTCGGGCCAGGGGTTGGTGAACGGCGACGCCCGCAAGCTGCTGGTCCGCCTCGGCGACGCCGCCGGCGAGATCCAGGGGACCGCCAAGGACGCCCGCGCCATGCTCGACCGGCTTCAGGGCCCGACGGCCAACTTCGCCAGCGTCAGCCTGCCCGAGCTCGGCCGCACCATCGCCACCCTGCAGCGCACGCTGGAGCAGTTCGATCAGCTGCTCACCGAGGCGCAGTCCAACCCCCGCGGTTTCGTCGGCAAGCCGCCCGCCAAACAGATCGAGGTAAAGCCGTGAGACCTGCGCGCCTGGCCGCCGTCGCGGCGCTCGCCTCGATCGCGGCGGCGTCGAGCAGCTGCGTCTCGCTGTTCCCCAAGCAGACGCCGGCCCAGCTCTATCGCTTCGGCGAGGCGGAGACGGCGCCGGCGACGCCCCGCGCCCCGGCTTCGGAACCGCGCTTTGCCGTCCTGCCGCTGCCAATCGGCTTCGATCGCGCCGCCGCCGGCGATGCCATCCTGACCATGACCGGCGATCAGGCCGCCTACATCAAGGGCGCCCGCTGGGTGATCTCGGCCCAGGCGCTGTTCGACGCCGCGGTGATCCGCGCCTTCGACGCCGATCGGGGCGCCGCGCGGCTCATGACCCGGGGCGAGATCACCAAGCCGGACGCCACCTTGAAGCTCGACGTGCGCACCTTCGAGGCGCGTTATGATCGCGGCCAAGCCGCCGCTCCAACTGTCGTCGTCGAAGTTCACGGCGTCCTCACGCCGATGTCGCAGGCGGACGGGCCGCCGCGCGAACGGCTGTTCACCGTCCGGCGCGACGCCGCCGACAATCGCGTGGCGCCGATCACCACCGCCTTCGACGAGGCCACCGGTCAGGCGCTCGGCGAGATCGTCGCCTGGGTGGACGCGCGCGGCGCGACGTAGAGCCTGCTACGCCGGCGGGGCGGCCGGGCGCGGCGTCAGGCGCCAACGGCGCAGCAGGACCGCCAGAAGGCCGCAGGCGGCGAGCCCGAGGCCGCCGTCGACCGCATACATGGCCTCAAGGCCGCCCGCGCCATAGGCTTGGCCGTCCAGCCACTGCATGTAGGTGATCGGCAGGGTCGAGGCGGAGGTGAGCAGACCGAACTGCGTCGCCGCCAGCGGATTGTCTTCGCCGAGCGACTGCAGCGCCAGCACATAGACCAGGGCCAAGGCGGCCGACTGGGCAATGTTCTGGCCGCTCATCGCCAAAGCGAATGTGAACGGCGTTCGCGGCAACAGGATCAGGGAAAGGGTGAACAGGGCGCCGGTCGCTCCGACGGCGAGGTAGAGCGCCGTCCCGGGCGCGCGGCGCGCCAGTGGCGGAACGGCGAGGCTGCCGACCAGTCCGGCGACGGTCGCCGCCGCCCCACCCATCAGCGCGACGAAGACCTCCGAGGCGCGGTAGTCGCGACCGAGGCCGCCGAGTGTGTTGGTCAGGGCGAAAGACGCGGACGGCGCCAGGAACAGGATCAGCAGCCGGGGAATGGCCGGCTGCCGCACGAGCGCGCGGATGTCGGCGAAGAAGCGCGCGAAGCTCTCGCGCGCCCGCCGGCCGGCCGCCCGACGCGCCGGGGTGACGAAATAGATGGGCAGCGGCAGCAGCAAGGGCACGCTGAGCGCGACCGCGGCCACGACGGGGCTTGTCCCACGCACCACCGGAATGGCGGCCATGGCGATCAGGCCGAAGCCGGCGATGTTCCAGGCGTTCATCCAAGCGCCGAGATCGGCGTCGGCGTCCGCGGTTTCCAGGCTGCCGAACCAGCCGCCCATGGCGATGCCGTTCACCGCCGAGAGCAGCATCATGGCGGCCACCGCGACGCTGAGCGCCCCCAGATTGTCGAGTTCAAGCAGGGCGACGACCCCGCTCGCCGCGCAACCGATCGTGGCGGCGATCGCATAGGTCCGGCGGCTGAGCCAGACGTCGAGCACCGGCCCGAAGAGAAACGCGAGGGTCACCGCCAGCAGTCCGAGGGTGGTGATCGCGGCGATCGTCGGCTCCGGCACGTGCCGGGCGGCGAGCAGCTGCGGCAGGCTCAGCAGCCCGAGCCCGCCCGCGATCCCGAGCGGCGCGTTGCCGATGCCGAGCAGCCAGACGGGCGGCAGGCGCGTGGCGAGCGAGCCCGGCGGATCGCTCGCCGGCGCTCTCCGAGCGCGGGCTAAGGCCCCGCCTCCTCGTGGGCGCGGTGCTCGAGCACCCGCGACGCCATCCAGTCCATGGTCGCCAGGAGCACTCCGGAAACCACGAAGGTGAGGTGAATGACGACCAGCCAGATCAGCTTGCTCCGGTCGACCGCCACGTCCGGCTCCAGCAGTTGCATGAAGGCGCGAAGCAAGGCGATGGCGGAAATGGCGACGATCGAGGCGATGACCTTGAGCTTGAGGCCGGAGAAGTCGACGGTGCCCATCCACGCCGGCCGCTGGACCCGGCCTGTCTCCATCTTGGAGACGAAGTTCTCGTATCCCGAGAAGGTCACCAGCACCACGAGATTGCCGGCGAGCGACAGATCGATGAGCGACAGAGCGGCGAGGATCGCGTCTTCGGTCTTCATCGAAAGGATGCGCGCCGCGCCGTCGAACACTTCGCGCGCGAAGACGATCATGAGGCCGATAAGGGCGGCGACGAGGCCGACGTAGAACGGCGCCAGAACCCACCGCGAGGCGAACAGCGCCGATTCCAGCCAGCGCTCCAGGCCGCGTTTCGCTTGGCCAGGCGGCTCAGGCGGCATCATCGCTCTCCTCCGTCCAGGCGCGGATGAGCTGGTGGGCGATCGCCAGCGCGCCCGGCGCCCGAGGGCCGGCCTGGGCGGCCAGCAGGGCGCGCGCCTCGTCGCGGTCGAACCAGCGCACCGACTCCAGTTCCGTCTGGTCGGCCACCGGCTCGCCCGGCTCGACTTCGGCCATCAGGCCGATCATCAGCGACGACGGATAGGGCCATGGTTGCGTCGAATGGTAACGCACACGTCTGGTCTCGAGCGACGCCTCCTCGCGGATTTCCCGAGCGCAGGCCTCCTCGAAACTCTCGCCCGGCTCCACGAAGCCGGCCAGGGCGGAGAACATGCCGGCCGGCCACGCCGCCTGGCGGCCGAGCAGACAGCGATCGCCGCGATGGACAAGCATGATCACCACCGGGTCCGTGCGCGGAAAATGTTCGGCGCCGCAGGCGCGGCAGACGCGCTTCCAGCCCGCCTCGGCGACGTGGCTGGCGTGGCCGCAGACGGCGCAATGGCGGTGCCGGCGGCGCCACTCGAACACCGCCTTGGCGGTAGCGGCGATCGCCGCCTCTGGCTCCGGCAGCCGCATGGCGATGGCGCGCAGCTCCTCGAATCGGCCCAGTCCGTCGAACAGATCCTCGGCGGGATCGGCCTGACCCTCGAAGTCGAAGGCGAACACCGCCCGCTCTTTCCACAGGCCGAGAAACAGGGTGCGTTCGGCGACGCTCTCCCGCGCCGCCAGCGCCGCCCCCAGCCAGGCGAGCCGCGCCGGCGCCGCGTCTCCAACCGGCGCGTCCTCGACCAAGGGCCGGCCGTTCCACAAGGCCAGGCCCAGCGACTCGGACGAGGCCAGCTGCTCGGCCACCCAGGCCGCGTCGCCTCGCCGCGCGCTCGCCCGATCGAGCGGATTGCCGGCGAAAACATGGGTGAAGGGCGAAAGCGGCATGGCGGGATGTTCTATGGCTCCCTCGTCGGTCGGCAAAGCCAGCGGGGAAAAAGCGCGCGAGCGGTCGACGCCTTCCCCGGGGGCACCCGAACAGGTGGCCGCGCCCTCCGACTGCGCCCGCAAGCCCTATTTCACCCAAGTGATTCCAGGTCGCCGACGAGCGCACCGACCTTTACGCGCCTTGCGCCATTCCCTGCCGGGGGCGATATAGCCGGTCGGAGATCGGCGATGGGCGGAGGCCTCGCCAACTCGGTCAGGTCCGGAAGGAAGCAGCCGTAACGAGTTCTGCTCCGGGTCGTCGCCGGTCTCCACTGTCTCCTGTCTTGCTCGAGCGATGATGGACGCCGACGCCCCGACGATCGCCGAGTTCGACGCACCGGAACGGGACGACCGCACCACCGACATGTTCGGCGCGGCCCCGGACGCCGCCCCGTCCGCCGCCGCCGGGATGGGCGCCGGCGCCTACACCGTCATCGCCCGCAAGTACCGGCCGCGGACCTTCGAGGACCTGATCGGCCAGGAGGCGATGGTGCGCACCTTGCGCAACGCCTTCGCCACCGGCCGCATCGCCCATGCTTTCATGCTCACGGGGGTGCGCGGCGTCGGCAAGACGACCACCGCCCGCCTGCTCGCCCGCGCCTTGGAGTTCGAGAGCGAGGCGGTTCACGCGCCCAGCCTGGAGGCTCTGGCCGGCGAGGGCCGCCACTGCCGCGCCATCCTCGAGGGCCGCCACCTCGACGTGCTGGAGCTGGACGCCGCCAGCCGCACCGGCGTCGACAACATGCGCGAGTTGCTCGACGGCGTGCGCTACGCGCCGGCGCTGGCGCGCTACAAGATCTACATCATCGACGAAGTGCACATGCTGAGCCTGCAGTCCTTCAACGCTCTGTTGAAGACGCTGGAGGAGCCGCCGCCGCACGCCAAGTTCATCTTCGCCACCACCGAGATCCGCAAGGTGCCGGTGACCATCCTGTCGCGCTGCCAGCGCTTCGATCTGCGCCGGGTCGAGGCGGAGGTGATCGCCGCCAACCTTGGCCGCATCGCCGAGGCGGAGGGTTTCCGCGTAGAGGCGGCGGCGCTGGCGCTGATCGCCCGGGCGTCCGAGGGATCGGTGCGCGACGCCCAGTCGCTGCTCGACCAGGCGCTGGTGCAGGTGGACGCGGGCGAGACGGTCACCGAAGCCATGGTCCGCGACATGCTTGGTCTCGTCGATCGGGCGCTCACCATCGATCTGTTCGCCAAGGTCGCCGCCGGCGAGGCCGCCGCGGCGATCGCCGCCTTCCGCGACCTGCACGCGCGCGGCGCCGACCCGGCGACGGTCGTCATGGATCTGCTGGAACACGGCCACGGCGCCGCCGTCGCCAAGACGATCGGCGCCAAGGCGCTGGGCCTGCCGAGCGATCAGGCGGCGCGGCTGGAGAGCATCGGCGCGGCGATGTCGGCCGGCGCGCTGGCCCGGCTGTGGCAAATGCTGCTCAAGGGTCTCGACGAGGCTCGCCTGGGGCCGGACCCGGCGGCGGCCGTCGACATGCTGCTGATCCGCGTGGCCTACGCCGCCGACCTGCCCGGCCCGGAGGAGGCGCTGCGCGCCTTGCGCGGCGAGTTGCCGGCGCGAAGCGGTCACCAGGATGGCGAGCCGCCACCAGGCGGCGCGCGGATGGTGGCCGGCGGCCGCTCCGGCGCCGCGAGCGCGCCGGCGCCCGTCGGCTCGATATCGCCGGCGGTCCACGCCACCGAAGCGCCGCGGAGCTTCGACGACGTGCTGGCCCTGGCCGAGGCGCGGCGCGACGTGGTGCTGAAGCTCGATCTGGAGCGGCACGCCCGGCCGATCAGCGTCCGCCCCCAGCCGGCCGGCGGCGGCGCGATCGAGTTCGAGCCGACGCCTGGGGCCCCCGCCGACCTCGCCCAGCGCCTCGCCGCCCGCCTGAAGGCTTGGACCGGCCAAGCCTGGCTGGTGGCCGCCAAAGGCGGCGGGGGCGGCGTGACCTTGGCCGAGCGACGCGATCAAGCCGAGGCGGCCGAGCGCGCTGAAGCGCTGGCCGAACCCTTCGTCCAAGCGCTGATGGCCGCCTTTCCGGGCGCCGAGCTGGTCGCGGTTCGCCAAGTCGCTCCGCGAGTCGACGCGACCGGCGAGATCGACGAAGCACAGGCTGGCCCATGGGATTGAGCGATCTGAAGGATTTCGGCGGCCTGATGAAGCAGGCGCAGGCGATGCAGGGGCGGCTTCAGGACGCCCAGGCGCGCTTGGCCGCCATCGAGGTCGAGGGCGTCAGCGGTGGCGGCATGGTCCGCGTCCGGCTCAAGGGAGCCGGCGAGCTGACCGGCGTCATTTTCGACGACAGCCTGTTGCGCCCGGACGAGGCGGCGATCCTCGCCGACCTCATGATCGCCGCCCACGCCGAGGCCCGCCGCAAGCTGGACGAGCGCCACGCCGAGGTGATGCGCGAGGTCGCCGGGCCACTCGCCGGCCTGCCGGGCTTTTCGCCTGGCGCGCTCGGCGGCTGACGCTCGGCGATCTGTCCTGACGTGGCGGCGACCGCCGGGCCCGAGATCGAGCGCCTGATCGGCCTGCTCGCCAAGCTTCCGGGCTTCGGGCAGAGGTCGGCTCGTCGCGCCGCCCTCGCCCTGCTCAAGCGCCGCGAGCAGCTGCTCCAGCCGCTTGCCGCCGCCCTCGCCGACGCCGCGGCCAAGGTGACCACCTGCTCCGTCTGCGGCGCGCTGGACGTACGCGATCCCTGCGCCCTGTGCGCCAATCCTGATCGCGACGACAGCCAGATCTGCGTCGTCGAGGACGTCGGCGCACTGTGGGCGATGGAGCGGGCCGGCGCCTTTCGCGGCCGCTACCACGTGCTCGGGGCGCTGCTCTCGGCGATCGACGGGCGCGGCCCCGAGGCCCTTCGCGTCGAAAGCCTTGTCGCGCGCGCCCGCGGACCGGCGGTGCGCGAGGTGGTGCTCGCCCTTCCCGCCACCGTCGACGGACAGACCACCGCCCACTACCTCGCCGAGCGTCTTCCCGAAGCGAGTGTCGCCGTCACGATGCTGGCGCGCGGCGTCCCGGTCGGCGGCGAACTCGACTGGCTGGACGACGGCACGATCGTCCAGGCCATGCGCGCCCGCCGTCCCGCTTGAAGGTCCGGTCAGGCGAAGCTCAAACCCACCAGGTCGTCGGGTTGGCGTAAGCTTCGGCGCGCATGAGGCGCGCCAGACCCAAAGCGCACCGGATGATGTACCAGATGAGCAGCAGCGGCAGCAGCGCGAAGCCGATCATGATTACGCACAGGATTCCGGCGATCACGAAGTAGAGCAGGCTGATCCAGAAGGTGTGGATCTGGAAGGTGAAATGGCTCTTGAGCCACTCCGGCGCCGAGTCGCGGCTGATGTAGGCGAGCACGAGCCCGACGATGCCGGCGACATGCAGCGTAAAGGGCGCGATCAAAAACAGGACATAGATGATCGTCGCCATCTGCCGCTCGTCGCTGAACGGCGAGGAGGCCGGGGCGGCGGAGACGACCGGCGGGGGCGGCGGCCCCGGCGGGGGAGGCGGCGGCCCCGGCGGGGGAGGCGGGGGCGCGGGCGGTGGCTCGGGCTGGGAAGCCGGGGGTTCCGGCGGCGGAATGTCGGTCATGAGGCCCCTCGCTGGCTTGGAGCGAAGAAGCTTACGCCTCTCCCAGGATGATCTCCACCCCCGCGCCGGCGGCATGCGGCGCGAGCGCCATCGGCTTTTCCACCCGCACCCGCGCCCGCCTCGCCCTCGGCAGAGCGAGGAGGCGCGCGGCCAGCTCGCGCGCGAAGGTCTCGACAAGGCCGATGTGGCCCGCCGCGACGGTGTCGCGGGCGGCGGCGGCGATCCGCTCATAGTCGATCGTCTCGCCGATGCCGCGTCCGGCGCCCAGGTCGATCTCCAGCTCGACGTCGACGATCAGCGGCTGGCGGCGCCCGACCTCGCGGCCATGGACGCCGATCTCCGCCTCCAGCCTGAGGCCGCGGACGAACACGCGCGCCGTTTCGCTCATCGTGGATCGCGCTCGATCACGTCCGGGGTGCGCCAGCCGAGGTGCTGGCCGCCGTCGACGGCGATCATCTGGCCGGTCACGGAGGGCGCCGCGATCAGGAAGCGCAGCGCCGCGCCCATCTCCTCGCCGCTTGGGCCGCGTCCGAGCGGCACGCCGGCCCACTCGGCGGCGAAGGCGGCCTCGTCCTGGTGGACGGAGGCGAAGGTCGGCCCGGGCGCGATGGCGTTGACGCGGATGCGCGGCGCCAGCGCCTGAGCGAGGGTGCGTGTCGCGGTCCACAGGGCCGCCTTGGTCAGGGTGTAGGTGAAGAAGCGCGGGTCGGGCCGCAGCACCCGCTGATCGATGATGTTGACGATCAGCCCGGGCGCGGCGGCCGGCAGGGCGGCGGCGAAGGCCTGGGCGAGAAAGATCGGCGCGCGCAGATTGGCGGCGAACGCCGCCTCCCAGACCGCGGGGTCGAGCCCGCCGATGCGGTCATCGTCGAACCGCGAGGCGCAGTTGACCAGCAGGGTCGGCGGCGTCGGCGCGGCCGCGATCAGCGCTTCGGGAGCGCCCTTCTCGTCTAGATGCGCGTGGGCGAGGACAGCGCGGAGGCCGAGCGCCTCGACAGCGCGTGCGGTCTCTTTCGCCTCCGCCTCGCCGCCGCGATGATGGACCACCACGTCGTGACCGGCTTCGGCGGCGGCGAGCGCCAGAGCCCGGCCGATGCGCCGGGCCGCGCCCGTCACGACCGCCCAGCCGGGGCCTTCGCTCACGGCCGGCGCGCCTCGGTCCTAGTCGAAGCGGCCGAACTCCCAGCGGTTCAGCGCCGCGAGGGCGGCGAGGAAGACCAGGATGGCGAGGATGGCGTCCATGGCCGCTCGTCTAATCGCCGCCGCGGCCGCCGACAAGCGCGCAGCCCCTTTCCCCCGGACGGCGAGCCCTCATATGATTGTTTGAAACCCTAGCCGAGCCGCCGGAGCAAAGCCGACATGCGCGACCATCTGCAATTCTATATCGACGGCAAGTGGGTCGACCCGGTCGCCCCCAAGGCGCTCGAGGTGATCAATCCGGCGAACGAAGAGGTGTGCGGCCGCATCTCCGCCGGCTCCGCCGCCGACGTCGACAAGGCGGTCGCCGCCGCGCGCAAGGCCTTCGAGACCTGGTCGCGTTCGACCCGCGAGGAGCGGCTCGATCTCTTGCAGCGCATCCTCGCCGAGTACCAGAAGCGCTTTGGCGACATCGCCAACGCCATCACCCTCGAGATGGGCGCCCCGGCCAGCCTCGCCCAGCGCGCCCAGGCGCCGATCGGCATGGGCCACCTCGCCACCGGCATCGAGATACTCAAGAGCTACCCCTTCGAGGAGCAGCGCGGCGCGACGCGCATCGTCAAGGAGCCGATCGGCGTCGTCGGCATGATCACGCCATGGAACTGGCCGATCAATCAGATCGCCTGCAAGGTGGTGCCGGCGCTAGCCACCGGCTGCACCATGGTGCTTAAGCCCTCCGAGGAGGCGCCGTTCTCGGCGATCATCTGGGCCGAGGTGATGCACGCCGCGGGGACGCCGCCGGGCGTCTTCAACCTCGTGAACGGCACGGGCGCCGAGGTCGGCGCGGCGATCTCCGCTCATCCCGGGATCGACATGGTGTCGTTCACCGGCTCGACCCGCGCCGGCGTCGAGGTCGCCAAGGCGGCGGCGCCGACCGTCAAGCGCGTCGCCCAGGAGCTGGGCGGCAAGAGCCCCAACATCATCCTGGAGGACGCGCCGCTGGAGAAGGCGGTCGGCGGCGGCGTCAAGCATGTGATGCAGAACAGCGGACAGTCGTGCAACGCGCCGACCCGCATGCTCGTGCCGCGCGCCAAGATGGACGAGGCGATCGTCATCGCCAAGGAAGCGGCCGAGTCGACCACCGTCGGCGATCCGATCGGTAACGCCCAGATCGGCCCGGTGGTCAACCGCGCGCAGTGGGAGAAGATCCAGCGGCTGATCAAGGCCGGTATCGCCGAGGGCGCCACCCTGGTCGCCGGCGGCGACGGCCGGCCGGAGGGGCTGGACAAAGGCTTCTATGTCAAGCCGACGGTGTTCGCGAACGTCACCAACGACATGACCATCGCCAAGGAGGAAATCTTCGGCCCGGTGGTCTCGATGCTGGCCTACGACACCGTCGATGAGGCCGTCGAGATCGGCAACGACACCGAATATGGCCTTGCGGCCTATGTCTCGGGAACCGACATGGCCAAAGTGCGCGAGGTCGCCTCGCGACTGCGCGCTGGCCAGGTGGCGATCAACGGCGCCAGCGGCGACATGATGGCCCCGTTCGGCGGCTACAAGATGAGCGGCAACGGTCGCGAGTGGGGCGACTTCGGCTTCGCCGAATACCTCGAGGTCAAGGCGGTGATCGGCGAGGCGGCGAAGGCGGCGTAAGGGGGCCGTTCCGCAGCGTCCGCGACGCGCCGACGGCCTGCGCCGCCGCTGAAAAGCGGAGGTCGGGGTCCGCGCCTCGGCGCTGCGCCAGCGCCGTGACGGCCGCGCCGGCGGTGAGGGCGGCGAGGGAGCCGACGATCACCGCCACCCGCGCCTGGCTCAGCACCGCCGGCGGCTCTCCGGCGAGCGCCAGAGCGGCGACGTAGAGGCTGACCGTGAAGCCGCCGCCGGCTATCAGGGCGAGGCCGGCGATCGCGCCCCAACCCAGCCCCGCCGGGCGTCGGCCGAGCTTGGCGACAGCTGCCAGAAACGCGCCGCAGAAAACCCCCGCCGGCTTGCCGATCATCATGGCGGCGAGCAGCCCGAGCGGTAGAGGCGCCAGCCAATCCTGGCCCCGAAACCCGGCCAGCGGCACGCCCGCGGCGGTGAAGGCGTAAAGCGGCAGCACCCCGAACGCCACCCAGGGATGCAGGCTGGCGATGAAATCGGCGAGGACGCTGTCGCGCCCGGGGCGCCGGCCGCTGGCCGGCACGGCGAAGGCGCAGGCGATCCCGGCGACGGCGGGGTTGAGACCGGACCGCAGCAGCGCCGTCCACACCCAGACGAAGCTGACGACGTAGAGCAGATAGGGCGCCCGCCGCCAGCGGCCGAGCGCCAGGAGCGCGACGTAGGCCAGCGCCGCGCTGGCCAGCGCCTCGCCGTCCAGCCGGCCCGCCGACATCGCGCCGACAAGCCCGACGGCGGCGAGGTCGTCGACGATCGCCACCGCCAGCAGGAACATCCGGGCGGCGGCTGGCAGCTTTGGCCCCGCGAGGGCCAGGACCGCCAAGGCGAACGCCAGATCGGTGGAGGCGCCAGCCGGCCAAACCGCCGCCGCGAAACCGGAGCCGCCCGCAACCGCCCAATAGGCGAGCGCCGGCCCGATCAATCCGCCGATCGCCGCCGCCAGCGGGACAGCCAGACGGCGGGCGCCGGCCAGCTCGCCGCGCAGCAGCTGGAATTTGATCTCCATGCCGACCAGCAGCAGGAAGACCGCCATCAGGCCATCCTTGACCCACTGCCCCAGCGTGCGGGTCTCGGCGAAGCCGCCGATCTGGATCGGCACGGGCTGGCGCACCAAGCCGAAATAGTCCGGCGCGGCCGGCGAATTGGCGAGCGCCAAGGCCGCGAGGCCGGCGGCGGCCAAGGCCAGCCCGGCCCCCGACTGGGTCTCGAGAAATGCCAGGGTCAACCGCCGGGCCATCGGCGCGGGGTATCAGCACGCGCCCCCGGCGTGAAAGCGTCCCTTGCCCGGACCGCATGGCGCGGCCATGTCCGCGCCATGCCGCCATCGCCCGCCTACCGTCCCGAGCCGCGCTTCGCCGCGCTCGGACCCGAGTTCGCCGATCCGGTGCGGCCCGCCGACTTCCCCGCCAGCCTCATTCGCTTCCGCAACCAGCGCGCCGCCGCCACGGTCGGGCTCGATACACTCTCGGATGAGGAATGGCTGGCGCATTTCGCCCGGTTCGAACCACTGCCGGTCAACCAGCGCCAGCCGCTGGCGATGCGCTACCACGGCCATCAGTTCCGCGTGTACAATCCCGACCTGGGCGACGGGCGCGGCTTCCTCTTCGCCCAGCTGCGCGAGGCGCCCGAGTTCGGCGGCCGGCTGCTCGACCTCGCCACCAAGGGCTCCGGCCGCACCCCCTGGTCGCGCGACGGCGACGGCCGGCTCACCCTCAAGGGCGGCGTGCGCGAGGTCCTGGCGGCGGCGATGCTGGAGGCGCTCGGCGTGCCGACGTCCCGCGCCTTCAGCCTGGTGGAGACCGGCGAGGCCCTGGAGCGCGGCGATGAGCCCAGTCCAACGCGCTCGGCGGTGCTCGTGCGTCTGTCGCACTCCCATATTCGCTACGGCACGTTTCAGCGCCACGCGGCGCTCGGCCGCGACGACCTGCTGCGCCGGCTGATCGATCATGCGGTCGAGACCTACTTCCCCGACCTCGCCGACGCCGCCGACCCGCCGCTCGCCTTGCTGGCGCGGGTGCGGGACACCGCCGCGCGGCTGGTCGCCCGCTGGATGGCGGCCGGCTTCGTCCACGGCGTGCTCAACACCGACAACATGACGATCACCGGCGAGAGCTTCGACTACGGCCCCTGGCGGTTCCTGCCGCGCAACGATCCCAATTTCGTCGCCGCCTACTTCGACCGCGGCGGCCTCTACAGCTTCGGCCGCCAGCCCGAGGCGGTGTTCTGGAACCTGAAGCAGCTGGCCGGGGCGCTTAGCCTCGTCACGCCCGTCGAGCCGATGGTGCGAGTGCTGGAGGGGTTCGCCGATCGCTACCGCGCCGAGCTCGCCGCCGCCATGATCGCGCGGCTGGGTCTGGCGCCTGCGTCGCCAAAGGCCGACGCGGCCCTCGCCGATCTAGCCTTCCAGGCGCTGGCGGAAGGCGGCCCGGCGCTGCGCTGGGAACCGTTCTTCTTCGATTGGTTCGGCGGCGGCGCCTCGCAGGCGCGCGCCTTGGCGGGCCCGCGCGCCGCCCTCTACGCCGGCGCGGCCATCCACGCGCTTCGTTCGGCGTTCGAGAGCCGCGCGCCGGCGCGGCCGGACGCCCTCGCCGATCCGTGGTTCGCGCGCGCCGAGCCGGAAGAGCTGCTGATCGACGAGGTCGAGGCGCTGTGGTCGGCGATCGCCGAGCGAGACGACTGGGCGCCGCTGGCCGCCAAGCTCGCGGCGATCGAAGGCGCGCGCCGCGCCTGGGCGCTCGCGTAAGGTCCTATTCGAACGCGGGCAGGTCGTCGGGCCAGCCTTCAAGAAAGTCGAACACTGCCGCCTTGGTCAGGGCGTGCGGGATGGTCGAGAAGTGGTCGCAACCGGGTATCGTCGCCGCCCTCGCGCCCGGGATGGCGGCGGCCAACTCGGCTGGATCGCCAGCGATCTCGTCGCGCGCCCCGGCCAGCACCAGCACCGGCATGGCGAGGCGCGCAAGTTCGGTCAGGGCGAGCGGCGCGTTGCGCCGTTCGGCGCAGGCGGCGAGCGCCAAGCGATCCTCCCCCTGCGCCTCGGCAAAAATTCGAAAGCCGCGCGTCAGCGGATCGGCAATGTCCGCGGGATCGTCGGCCCGCATCGCGGCGGCGAGATCCAGCCGCGACCCGCCGGGCCGGAGCATCCTTCCGCCGACGCCGCCGAGCACGAGATGGCTGACGATCTCCGGGCGGCGCGACGCGACGGCGGCCGCCAAACCCGCGCCCATGGAATAGCCGAATATCGCCAGGCGATCGGCGCCGCTCCGCTCAACCAGCAGGATCAGAGCGTCGGCCATCCGCTCCGGTTCGTAGGCGGCCGGATCGTGCGGCTTGTCGCTCTCGCCGTGGCCGAGCAGATCGGGCGCGATCGCCCGCCAGCCGGCCCTATCGAACGCCGCGTACCAACCCAGCCGCCGCCAGCAATCCTGGCGATTGGCGCCGAACCCGTGGACGAGCAGGATCGCGCCGGCGGGCGGCCCGGCGGGACGGATGTCGTCGTGGGCGAGCAGCGGCGGCCTCAGCCGAGCGCCTGATCGATGGCGCGCGCCAGCCGCGCGAGGCCGGCGCGGCGATCCTCGCCAAGGTCGACCCGGAGCAGGCGGCGGCCACGCTCGGCTAGCACCGAAAGGTCGCCCTGCGCCTGAGCCGCCTCGACGCGTCCGAAGCTGGTCCCCCGGTTGGGGATGGCGACGTCGCGCGCCGGCGGCGCGGTGATCTGCAGGAAGACCCCACTGTTGGGGCCGCCCTTGTAGGCTTGGCCGGTCGAGTGCAGGAACCTCGGGCCGAACTGCAGCGCGGTCGGTCGGCGGCGCGCCTTGGCGATGCGAGCCCGCATCCGTTGCAGGGCCTCGATCACCTCGGGCTCGCGACCCAGCCAGGCGAGCAGGGCGATGTAGTCGCCCTCGCCGGCGCGGGCGAGATGGGCGCCCAACCACGCCTCGGCCGTCTCGACCCCCGCCGCGCGCGCGAGCGCCTCGCCATTGGCCGGATCGGCGTAAAAAGTCAGCCCGTCCGCCGAGAAGCATCGCCAGCCCGCCTCGCCGGCCGCCTCGCCGACGGACGCCATCAGTTCGCGCGCCTTGACCTTGGCGGCCTCGACATCGGGCTGGTCGAAGGGATCGATGCCGATCACCGCCCCGGCGATCGAGACGGCGACCTCGAAGCGGAAGAACTCCTGGAAGATTACTTCCCGGCTCGCGACGGTGATCCGCGCCACCGGCTGTCCGGCGCGCTCCAGATCGCGCGCCAGGGCGTCGATCGCCGGCGCGGCGGTCTCGCCGAGCCGGAAGTGGACGAACAGACGATCCTGGCCATAGTCACTGGGATCGAGCGGCGGCTCGCCGTCGATCGGAATGACGCCAAGACCGGTCTTGCCGGTCGATTCAGCGACGAGCTGCTCGAGCCAGGCGCCGAGGGCGGCGATCGGCGGCGGAACGAGGAAGGTCAGCTTGTCGCGCCCGGCGCGCGCCGCCTCGCCGATGACAATGCCGAGGCGCACGCCAGGGTTCTCGGCCGGCGGAGCGCCGGCGCCGCAGGCCAGCCGCATCGGCGCAAGATCGCGATAGATCGCCGCGACGTCGAGCCCGATGGCGGCGGCGGGCGCCGCGCCGAAGTTGGAGAGCACCGAATAGCGCCCGCCGATGGTCGGCTCGCCGGCGAAGACGGCGCGCCAGCCGGCCTCGCGCGCCTGCCGCTCCAGCTTCGAGCCCGGATCGGTGATAGCGACGAAGCGGCGGGCGGCGGCCTCGCGACCGAGAGCCGTTTCGGCGAGGCCGAAGAAGTGTTCGGCGAGCAGCTCCGGCTCCAGCGTCGTCCCGGACTTGCTGGCGACGATGAACAGGGTTCGCGCAGGGTCGATACGCGCCGCCACAGCGCCGATCTGGTCGGCGTCCGTGGAGTCCAGACCGATCAGCGCCGGAAACCCAGGCCGCGCGCCAAGGGTCTCGCCCAGCACCTCCGGCCCGAGACTCGAGCCGCCCATGCCGATCAGCACCACATGCGACAGCCCCTCGGCCTTGACCTCCGCCTGGAAGCGTTCGAGCGCGGCGACATCGACGCAGGCCCCGGCGGCGGCGTCCAGCCAGCCGAGCCAGCGGCCGGCGTCGCCGCCCGGCCACAGTGTCGGATCCTTGCGCCACAGCCGCCGCGTCCAGCCCTCGACGGCGGCCCGCTTCAGCCTCTTGTCGACCGCCGCTTGAAGATCCGCCGGCAGCCATTCGCCATGGCCGTCGAGCCGCGCACCGAGCGCGCTCGCCCGCCGCTTGGCCACCGCGCCCAGCAGGGTGTCGAAGGCCTGCGAGAACTTGCCGACTCCGTCGTCGACCAGGGCGCGGGTGACGCCGGGCAAGTCGAGCCCGAGCCGATCCGCCTCGGCGAGCACGTGGCGCGCGCCGGCGACATCCTCGGTCAGCGTCGCCCGCGGCTCGCCGTGGTCGTGGAACGCCGCCAGGGTCTTGGGCGGCATGGTGTTGACGGTGTCCGGGCCGATCAGGGTGTCGACGTAGAGCGTGTCGCGATAGGCCGGGTCCTTCGTCCCGGTCGAGGCCCACAGCAGGCGCTGCGGCCGCGCGCCGGCGGCGGCGAGCGCGCGCCAGCGCGGCGTTTCGATCAGGGCGAGGTAGCGCTGGTAGGCGTCCTTGGCGTTGGCGATCGCCACCTTGCCGCGCAGGGCCTTCAGCGCCGTGGTCTCCGGATCGCCCGCCGCGAGCCGCTCGTCGATCCGCTTGTCGATCAGGCCGTCGATGCGGCTGACGAAGAAGCTGGCGACGCCGGCCACACGGCGGATATCGCCGCCGGCCGCCCGCCGCGCCTCCAGGCCCGCCATGTGCGCCTCGGCCACCGCGAGATAGGCTTCCACCGCGAACAGCAGGGTGACGTTGACGTTGATCCCCTCGCCGATCAGCGTTCGGATCGCCGGAACGCCGGCCTCCGTCCCGGGAACCTTGATCATGAGGTTCGGCCGATCGACCGCCCGCCATAGCCGCCGCGCCTCGGCGATCGTGTCTTCGGTATTCAGCGCCAGGTAGGGGGAGACCTCCAGGCTGACGAAGCCGTCGGCGCCGTCCAGCCGTTCGTAAGTCGGCCGCAACACGTCGGCGGCGCGCCGGATGTCGGCGATGGCCAGCGCCTCGTAGAGGTCGACGACGTCGGCATCCTGACGCGCCACGGCTTCGGAGAGCCGCTGGGCATAGGCGTCGCCCTCGCCGATCGCCGCCTCGAAGATCGCCGGGTTGGACGTGACGCCCGTGACGCCGTCCTCCGTCGCCATCCGCGCCAGCTCGCCGTCGTCGAGGATCTTGGGATGGAGATAGTCCAGCCACACGGCCTGGCCGAGCGCCTCCAGCGCCGCCAGCCGATCGCCCTCGCCTTGGGTCACGTTGTTATCGAGCTCCAGCCTCGCCCGCCCGCCCGCGCCGCCCGAAGCCGAAACGGCCGGGCCAACGGAGGGGTTGCGGGCTCGCGCTAGTCGGTGACGAGGGCGAGCGAAAGGCAGCCGGAACCGCCCGCCTGCCCTGGCGTTCGCCGGTGATGACCAATCCACCGCCATCCGCCACATCGCCCAAGGGCGCCTCCGAAGTCGACGCTCGTTCCGACAGCGACACGCCCATGCCCCCGAGCCAGCGTGGCGGCTCCGAAGTCGACGCCCAGCCGACGAGGCGCGGACCGATGAGCGAGGAACAGCGGCTGGAGGAGGGGTTGGAGGAGACCTTTCCGGCCAGCGATCCGGTGTCGGCCAAGCATATCGATTAGAGCGGCGCGCGCCTAAGTTGCGTATCCGAGCGCGCTCATCACCGGCTGAAGAATATCGTCGAGGCGCGCGATCGTCGCGGGCGCGAGTTTGTCGCGGTGGTCGCCGGGCGTGACGCGGCGGATGTGGTCCCGCGGCGCTTCCACCGCGGGGATCACGTCCTGCCGCTCGACGATGGCGGCGAGCCGCCGATCGGCGAGTTCGAGGCCGAGGTAGGCCATCATGTCGCGCGCCCAGGCGAGCTTGTCGAAGATCACCGTCTCATAAGCGTAGCGCCGTGTTCCGGCCGGCAGGTGGCGCAGGGTTTCGGCGATGGTCTCGGCCTGCTTCGGCGCCTCGGCCAAGACGAAGGCGTCGATCGGCTGGTCAAGGGCGCGCATCCGGCGCGCCTGGAACTTCCGCAGCAGGGCGCCGTCCGCTCCGGTCCCCGGCGGCCGGTGGCTGTAGGCGACGCTGAAATAGAGCGAGGTGAGCGCGTCGCGCGGATCGCGCGCCAGGAACACCGTGCGGCCGGCGGCGAACTCCGGCAGGGGCCAGGGGAGGTTGCGGAAACCGCCGTAGGCATGGCCCTCGGGCTGAAAATCCGGCCGGGCGCCGCGCAGCTTGACCCCCTGCTGGCGCACGGTGTTGGCCGGCGCGTCGAAGTTGTAGCCGGCCCCCTCGGCGAGCGGCTTCATCAGCCGGTTGAGCAGGGTGCTCCCCGACTTGACCAGGCCAACGATGAACAGTGACTCCGCCATCGGCGCAGTCTCTAGGCGGTCTGAGGGCCGGCGGCGACCGTCGCTTTGCGCGCGGCTCGCCGTGGCGATAAACCGGCGCCCCCTCAGTCCACTGTCTTCCGCGAGGCTCGAAATAGTCATGGTCGGCGCGTGGACTCCCAACGGTCCGGTCTCGCTTCCGCCCCGCGTTCTCGCCTATGGCGCCGGGCTGCTGATCCTGCTGATGGCCGCCGCCGGCGTCGGCTTGGGGCTGCGCGCCGCCTCGCGCTCCTCAGGCGCGCCCGACCTCGGCGCGGTGGTGAGCGACGACGCCGGCCAGGCCAGCCTCGCCGCGCGGCCGATCGTCCAGGCGCCGCCGCCGGACGCCGCCGCCGACGCCAACGCCGATGCGAACGGCGACACCGCCGATGCCGCGACCGGCGACAATATCGCCCAGAAGACCGCCGCGGCTCAGGAAGTGCAGTCGAAGCCAGCCAAGAGCGCCGGCAACATCGACGAGATCCTCGCCTCGCCGACGGAGAAGCCGCCCGCCCCGGTCAAGCCGACCACCGACGAGGCCCCGCCGCCCTCCTCGCCAGTCAGCACCGACGTGCCGTTCTGACCGGCCGGAGCGAGGCGCCGGGGCGGTTTTCCCCTCCTAGTCGTGCGCCGCGATCCAGTCGGCGATGACGTCGGCGACGTCGGGCCGCCGCCTGGGCGCATCTTCGAAATAGTGCGCGCCGGGCGGGGTCAGCAGCGTTCTGTCGGGGGCGCCGAGCATCGCCAGGATGGCTCGGCCGTCGCTCGGGAAGACGCCGCAATCGCCGGTGCTCTGAATGACCAACGAGGGGAGAGTCACCCTCGGCAGGTGAAGCGCGGCCCGGCAGGCGGAGGACTCGAGGCTCCACATGCTCAGCCAGGTCCGCAGCGTATTGGCCCGGCCGAGCCCGAGCGGCTGGCGATTGGCGCGCGCCGGATCGCCGGCGTAGCAGCGCGGGCAGGGCCGATCGGACGGATCGATCGCCGGATCGAGGAAGCGAAGATCGGCCCAGGCGCGGAACAGCGGGAAGATCCGGTCGGCGACGCCGCCGGCGTTCAACCGCGCCAATTCGCTTCTGGCCCACCCTGTGATCCGGTGGTTCCGTTCGATCTGGGCGGCGCGATAACGCGCGACGAACTCCGGCGCGAACGGCGGCCCGTGCGCCGGGTCGAAGGCGTCGAGCGCCGCGTCGCTGGCGAGCGGATCGGACTCGTCGGTCACCGATGGGTCGAGCCAGGCGGTCAGCACCTCCGGCCGTCCCGGGTGAGCGTTCAAGGAGACGAAGAGGTCGCCGGCCGGCAGCGCCGCCAGCGCCTCCGCCGCCGGCCCGCTCGCTTCGAGGCTCCGCCGCGTCGCCTGCGACTGATAGGCGGCCATCAGCGAGGCGCCGCCGGAATTGCCGAGCAGCACGATGCGCTCGACGCCGGCCCGCTCACGCAGCCAGCGCACGCCTTCGGCGATGTCGATCAGGGCGTGCGGGAGCCGAAACTGATCCTCGGCGCCGCGATAGCGGGTGTTCCAGCCCAGAAAACCCAGCCCACGCTCGGCGAACAGCGGCGCGAGATAGTGCTCGGAAAAGTCGACGTTGTAGTGGACCGCCACGACGGCGGTGCGCGGCGGCGGCCGGGCGGCGTCGGTCCAGTAAAGCCCCTGGCAGGGGTGCGGCCCGTGACCCGCGCGGCTGGCGGTCGGAGAGGTCAGGGCGACGAAGCGCGGCTCGACGGTGCTCACCGCACCAGCCCCTTCAGATCGTAGAGCCGGTCGAGCGCCTCGCGCGGGCTCAGGCTGTCGATATCCAGCGCCGCGAGGGCCATTTCGCCCGGGCATGGGGTAGGCGGCGGCGCGCTCGGTTCGCGCACCTGGAACAGCGGCAGGCCCGCCAAGGGATCGGCGGCGAGCGCCCGGCCCTCCAGACGCGTCAGGATTTCCTGGGCTCGCGTCAGCACCGGCGGCGGCACGCCGGCCAGCCGCGCCACCTGAACGCCGTAGGAGCGGTCGGCTGGTCCTGGGCCCGCCTCGTGCAGAAACACCAGGGCGCCGTTCCATTCCTTGACCTTGAGCGACAGGTTGGCCACGTGCCCCAGCCGCGTCTCCAGCTCGGCCAGCTCGTGGTAGTGGGTGGCGAACAGGGCGCGGCAGCGGTTCCCTTCATGCAGCGCCTCGGCGCTCGCCCAGGCGATGGCGAGACCGTCCCAAGTGGCGGTGCCGCGGCCGATCTCGTCGAGGATGACGAGGGAGCGATCCGTGGCGCCGATCAGGATCGCCGCGGTCTCGATCATCTCCGTCATGAAGGTCGAGCGGCCGCGCGCCAAATCGTCGCCGCTGCCGACGCGGCTGAACAGCCGGTCGACGACGCCCAGCCGCAGCGCCTTGGCGGGCACGTGCAGGCCGGCCTGGGCCATGACCGCCAGGATGGCGTTCTGCCGCAGAAACGTCGACTTGCCGGCCATGTTGGGCCCGGTGACGATCGCCAAGCGCGGGCCGGTCTCGCCGGTCCCGTCGAGGACGCAGTCATTGGCCATGTACGGCTCGCCTGCCGCCTTCACCGCCGCCTCGACCACCGGATGGCGAGCGCCGCGCGCGAGGAACAGCCGCGAGTGGTCGACCGCGGGCCTGACGCCTCCTGTTTCGCTCGCCCACTCGGCGTCGGACGCCGCCACGTCCAGACGGGCGAGGGCATCGGCGGCCGCCTGGACTGGCTCGGCATGGCCGATCGCCAGGTCGCGCAAGGCTTCGAACACCTCCAGCTCGATCGCGAGGGCGCGCTCGCCGGCGTCGGCGACGCGGCGCGCCACGTCCGCCAGCTCCGGCGTGGTGAACCGCGCTTGGTTGGCGAGGGTCTGGCGGTGGATGAAGCGGGTCGACAACGGCGGCCGCAGCAGCGGCTCGGCGGCGCGACTGGATGCCTCGAGAAAGTAGCCGAGCACGGCGTTGTACCTCAGCCGCAGGGCGACGCCGGCCTCGGCGGCGGCGCGCTGCTCGATGTCGCCGAGGATGCGGCGGCTGCCGTCGCGCAGGGCGCGCGCCTCGTCGAGATCGCCCCTGGCTCCGGCGGCGACGAAGCCGCCATCCCGCGCCTGCGCGGGCAGGCGATCTGGAACCAGGGCGCCGAGGGCCGCCGCCAAAGGCGAGAGGCCGGCGGGGTCGATGTCGAGGCGCGCGGCGATGTCGGTGATCTCGGTGGGCGCCGGTGCGAGCGGCGAGGCGTCGGCGCGCAGCCGCGCAAGGATGGCGGTTCCGGCCATCAATGTGTCGCGCAGACAGGCGAGATCCCGGGGCCCCCCTCGTCCCAGCGACAGGCGGCCGAACGAGCGCGCCATGTCGCCACACCGCGCCAGCAGATCCCGCAGGGCGCGCCGGAGGGCCGGCTGATCGAGCAGGGCGCCGCTGGCGTCGAGCCGCTCGGCGATCGCCGCCGGATCGAGCAGCGGCCGGGCCAGACGCGCCGCCAGCAAGCGCGAGCCAGCGGCGGTGACGGTGCGGTCGATCGCCGCCTGCAAGCCGCCGCTGCCGCCCATCGCCGGCGGGTCGATCTCCAGGCTGGCGCGCGTCGCCGGGTCGATGATCATCCAGGCGGTCTCGCCGGCGCGGCGCGGCGGCCGCAGCACCGGACGCCGGCCGCTCTGGGTCGCCTCCAGATAGGCGGCGATCAGGCCGAGCGCGCCAAGCTCGATCGGATCGTAGGCGCCGAAGCCATCCAGGGTGGCGACGTCGTAGAGCCGCCTCAGCCGGCTCGCCGCCGTCGGCGCCTCGGCGAGGCTGGCGGCCAGCGGCCGCACCGGGGCGGCGCAGGCCTTGAGCGCCTCGCGGGCGGCGACGTTCGCCACAAGCCGGTCGGCGATCAACAGCTCGGCCGGGGCCAGCAGGGCGAGAGTGGCGGCGAGGTCCGCCTCGGCGGTGCGCAGCACCTCCATCTCGCCGGTGGAAAGCTCCAGGCTGGCCACCGCCCAGGCGTCGCCGCGTCCGTGCACGGCCGCCAGGCGATTGGCCCCGCGGGACGGCAACAGCGCTTCGTCGACGAGAGTGCCGGGGGTGACGATGCGCGCCAGTTCGCGCTTCATCGGCGTCTTGGGGCCGCGTCCCCTCGCCCGTGCCGGCGTCTCCA
This sequence comes from uncultured Alphaproteobacteria bacterium, assembly GCA_963752245.1. Lineage (GTDB taxonomy): Bacteria > Pseudomonadota > Alphaproteobacteria > Caulobacterales > Caulobacteraceae > Acaudatibacter. The sequence continues at coordinate 690,090 of CAVVXO010000002.1, read as the reverse complement.
CCTGTTCGACGATCGCGACCCTGAAGCCCGCGGCGATCAGCTTGGCGATGTAGGCATCGACCGCATGGACCGGCACGCCGGCCATCGGAATGGGCGCTCCGGCGTGGCTTCCCCGTTGAGTGAGAGCGACGCCCATCGCCGGCGCCGCCGCCTTGGCGTCGTCGAAGAACAGCTCGTAGAAATCCCCCATGCGGAAGAAGACGAGGGCGTCGCCCGCTCGCGCCTTGGCCGCGAACCACTGCGCCATCACCGGGGAGGCCTCGGCCCACTCCGCCGCGCCGGGCGCGCCGATGCTCTCGTCTTTCGCCGCCGCCCGCATCGGCGGCGAGGCTATGCCCCTCTTGACGGCGAACGCCAAGGCGGCGACCAGCTTGCGACACATGGCCCAGGCGCTGGACGAGGTGTTCATCGTCCCGGCGGGTCCCGGCGACGCCGCCGAACTCGCCCGCGTCCACGTGCGCGCCTGGCGCGAGACCTATCAGGGCCTGTTGCCGGCCGCCTATCTCGAGCGGATGAGCGTGGTGACTCACGCCCGCCGGTTTCGCGCCGCCCTGATGTCGGCCTCGCCGCGCGAGGTGCTGCTGGTCGCCGAGGGAGCTGGCGGGCTGGTGGGTTATTGCGGCGCGGCGGCGGCCGGCGAAATCGGCGAGATTTTCACGCTCTATCTCGTGCGGCGCGCGCAGGGCCGCGGCTTCGGCGGCCGCATGCTCGTCGGCGCCGCGCGCGGCCTGGCCGGTCTCGGCGCCCGTCGGCTGAGCGTTTGGGTGCTCGAAGGCAATCTGCGCGCCCGCGCCTTCTATCGGCATATGGGGGCCGGCTACGCCGAGCGGCGGCCGGCGCGCGGCTTCGGCGGGCTGATCGAGGTGCGCTACGACTGGGCCGATCTTGCCGCGCTAACCGCCTCGCGGGTCTGAGGGCGGGGTTCACTTGCGCCCTCGCACGCCCCGCGATAGGGCCTTTGAACCCTCTTTTACATCCTTGTCAGGAGAAATATCGTCATGGCCACGCTCCAGGAAGTCACCGACCGCATGCGCGCCGCCGTCGGCGCCGATTCCGGTCTCGGCAAGACGCTGAAGTTCAATCTGAAAGGCGATGGGTTCATCTACATCGACCACGGTTCGGTGACCAACGAGGACAAGCCGGCCGACCTCACCATCACCATCTCGCTCAACGACCTCGTGGCCATGGGCGAGGGCAAGCTCGACGCCATGTCGGCGGTGATGACCGGCCGTATGCAGCTCTCCGACATGGGGCTGGCCATGGGCTTGCAGAGCAAGATGCAGGCGCTGTTCGCCAAGATGGGCTGACGCTCGTCGCCGCGCCGTCCAAGCCCGCGCCGCTCTACTGCCCGCGCGGCGTCGCCGCTCCGGCCGGCGGCGCCGAATGGTTCACCGCTTCGGACGGGGCGCGACTGCGCGCCGCCCTGTTTTCCCCCGCTGGCGCGGCGCGCGGCTCGGTGGTGGTCAGCCCCGGCCGCACCGAGCCGATCGAGAAGTATCTCGAGGTCGCCGCTCGCCTGACGGCGGCGGGCTTCGCCGTCCTGGTTCATGACTGGCGCGGCCAGGGCCTATCGGCGCGCTCGCTCGCCGACCGGACCTTGGGCCATGCGCGCGGGTGGCGCCCGTTCCTGGCCGACTACCGCCTGCTGCTCGAGCTGTTCGCGGAACGACTGCCCGGACCATGGCTGGCGCTTGGCCATTCCATGGGCGGCTGCCTCGCCCTGCTGGCCGCGGCCGAGGGCGAGGCTCGCTTCGACGCCGCCATTCTCAGCGCGCCGATGCTGGGTCTGCGCACCGAGCCGATCGTCCCTTGGCTGGCGCGTCTTTTGGCCCTGGCGCTATCGCGGCTTGGGTTCGCAGGCTCGCCGGTGGCGCGACGGGCGGAACAGGCGGCGTTCGAGACCAACATCCTCACCCATGATCGCGAGCGCTGGGAGCGCAACGAAGCGCTGTTCCGCGATCATCCCGATCTCGCGCTCGGCCTGCCGACCTGGGGTTGGCTCGACTTCGCCTTCGACGCGACGCGGCGGTTGGCGCGCGGCTCGACGGCCGCCCGCATCGCCCTGCCCGTGACTTTCTGCATCGCCGGCGAGGAGCGCCTGGTGGACAACGCCGGCGCCCGCGCCATCGCCGACCGTTTGCCCAACGGCCGCCTGGTCGAGATTCCCGGCGCCTTCCACGAGATCCTGCAGGAGGACGACGCCACTCAGGCGCCGTTCTGGCGGGCATTCGATGCGTTGGCGGATCAGGCCGTCTCGGACGGTCGCTGGAGCCTCGCCGGCGCCGGCTCGCTCGCGGCTACCCGCCACGCCAGCACGATTGCCGCCACGCCGACCAAGCCGGCGTAGATGAAGAAGGCGACATAGCCGGCCCCGAGCGCCGCCGGGGCGACGTGCGACTTGGCCATGGCGCTGGCAAAGGCGCGCGGCGGCGCGCGCGCGAACAGCGCGGCGAGCGGGGCGAACAGGCCGCCAGCTTGGGCTGAGCGGGCCACCGCCTCGACGATCCGGCCCGACTGCGAGGCGAGCAGCTTTCCCGGCAGGGAATAGAGCGAGGAGAACAGCGCGTATTGCGTGGCGGTGAAGCCCGCGCCGGTCAGGCTCGACATGTAGGCGATCAGGCAGGTGCCCGCGTAGGACGAAACGACATTGTCGAGGCCAATGGCGATGAACAGCGCCGACAACTGCGGCCCCTGCACCGCCAGCCAGGCGAAGATGGTGTTGGTGACGGGCAGGGCGACCGCGCCGATCACCAGCGAGCGCATGACGCCCAACCGAGCGATCGACACCCCGCCGATCAGCACGCCCAACAGCGAGGCGGCGACCCCGAACACCTTGCGCACCTCGGCGATCTGATCGAGCGAAAAGCCGAGATCGAGATAGAAGGCGTTCATCAGGTTGAGCACGAAATCGGTCAGCCGGTAGAGGCAGATCAGCGCCAGGATCAGGAGCGCTCGCCGGCCATAGCGGCGGAAGAAATCGGCGAGCGGATCGCCCAGCGCATGGCGCAGGTAGAGCCCCGGCCGGGTGCGCACGCCGGGCGGCGAAACGGCGGCCGCGGCGATCACGGCGAAGCCCGCGAGCACGGAGGCGAGCTGCAACCAGGCGCCCGTCGCCTTGGCCGTCCAGGCGGCCTTCAACCCGTCGGCCGCGGCGCCCTGACCGGCGGCGCGCATGACGTTGGCGATGAGGTCGCCGTTCGCGCCGAGGCCGCAAGCCAGCAGGGCGGCGCCGAGCACCAGTATCGCCAGCCGCAGCGCCCATTCGCCGGTCTCCAGCGCCGGTCGGGCGGCGAGGCCGCCGACATCGATCGGCCGCACGCGGTGCTCGCCCTCCTCGGGCGCGAGCAGCACCGCGACCAGACCCACCGCCATGGCGCCGGCCATGGCAAGGTAGGCGGTCCGCCATCCCAGCCGCTCGGCGAGCAGCAGCGGCGCGGCCCCGGCGACGATCGCCGCCAGCCGGTAGCCCCACTGATAGGCCGCCGCCATCGCCCCCTGACGCGGCAAATCGACCGCCTCGATCCGCCAAGCGTCGATGACGATGTCCTGTGTGGCCGAAGCGAAGCCGGTGATCAGGGCGAACACCGCCATCATCGCCAGGTGGCCGCGCGGATCGCCGGCCGAGATCGCCAGCAGGCCGGCGATCACCCCGCACTGAGCCAGCGCCATCCAAGAACGGCGATGGCCGAGCCGGCGGGTGAGTAGCGGCAGCCGCACCCGGTCGACCAGCGGAGCCCAAAGGAACTTGAACGAGTATGGCAGGGTGGCGAGGCTGAACAGCGAGATCGCCGCCAGCGACAGGCCGGCGGCGCGCAGCCACGCCGACAAGGTGTCGAACACCAGGAAATTCGGCAGCCCGGCGGAGAAGCCTAGCGCCAGCATCACCGCCACCGGCCGCTCGCCGAACACGGCGATGGCGCCGCGCCAGCCGCTGAAGGCTGTTACGGCGGTTGTCCGAGGTTCGCTCGCCGACATCGAATCGCCAGCCTAGCCTGCTTTTCGGCTTGCCCTAAGCGGTGGCGAAATTGATCAGGAGCGGCAAGCCGCCGGCGAGGCGGGGCGAACCTCTGTGAGATCAGAACACGCTGCTTTCGACCGTCACGCCCGCCGCTTTGAGACGCGCCGGGCCGCGGCCGGCCGACAGCGGGTCGGGGTTCCTCGCCGCGTAGACCACCCGGCGGACGCCGGCGACGATCAGCCGCTCGGAGCAAGACGGCTCGCCGGAGCTGCGCTCGCCGCACGGCTCGATGCTGACATAGGCGACGGCTCCGCGCGCCGCCGCCCCGGCGAGCGCCACGGCCTGCTCCTCGGCGTGCGGACGCCCGCCCTCGGCCGTCGCCGCTTCGGCGACCGGCTCGCCGGCGGCGACGATGACGCACCCGACCGAAGGATTCGAGCCGGTACGCCCCTCCATCGATCGGCCCAGGGTGACCGCCCTGGCGAGGTGGATCCGATCCTCGGCGGTCAAGGACAGGGCGGCAAAGCTCGAGCGCCGGCGGCGTCGAGATAGGCGGCGGCTCGGGGCCTCAGCCTCTCATCGAGATCGACCCGCAGGGGGTTGCCGGTCGGGATTTCGATGTCGACGATCGCCTGGTCGGCCATAGCGAATAAATGCTTGACGATGGCGCGGAGCGAGTTGCCGTGGGCCGCCATCAGGATTGTTTCGCCAGCGAGAAGGCGCGGGGCGATGTCGCTGATCCAATAGGGCAACACGCGCTCCAGCGTGGTCTTCAGGCTTTCAGTCGCCGGGATGTCGGCTGCGGCATAGCGGCGATCCGCGGCGAAATCGTACGCGCCGCCGGTCGTGAGAGGCGGCGGCGGCACATCGTAAGACCGGCGCCACAGGCGAACCTGTTCGTCGCCGTGCCGTGCGGCGGTCTGCGCCTTGTTCAGTCCGGTGAGCGCCCCGTAGTGCCGCTCGTTCAGCCGCCAATCCTTGACCATCGGTATCCACAGCTGCCCGCAAGCGCCCAGGGCCAGGTCGGCGGTGCGGATCGCCCGGGTCAGCACCGAGGCGTAGGCGCGATCGAAGGCGATGCCAGCCGCGCCCAGACGCTCGCCGGCCGAGCGGGCCTCAGCCTCGCCAGCTTCGGTCAGGTCGACGTCGACCCAGCCGGTGAACCGGTTTTCGAGATTCCACCGGCTCTGGCCGTGGCGCAGCAGGACGAGCGTGGGCATGAAGTTCCGTGCCTTGGCCGGTGAGAGCAGGCGTCGCTATGAGCGACCGCGCCGCTGGTCAAGCCAACCGGCTGGCGCCGCCTCGGCCGGGCCGCTATAGGCGCGGCGTCCATGGCCAACGCCGTCACCTTCGTGCTGATGATGCTGGCGGCGGCTGCCATAATCGCCGTGGCGCTTGTCTGGCCAAGGGGCGAGGGCGCCGTCTTGCCCGCGCCGTTCGCCCATCCGGCCGCCGTCTCCGCCGCGTCCCGATCCGCATTGCCCGAGAGTTCAAATGTCGCCGCGCCCGCGCCCTGACCTCCGCCTGAACACCGCGGCTTACGAGCAGATCCCGCTCGTCAAGCCGTCAGGTTTCCGCGAGTATGACGCCCGCTGGCTGCTCGGCGAGGAGATCAGCCTGCTCGGCGTCAACGCCCTCGGCGCCGGGCTCGGGACCTATTTCCACGAACGTGGCGAGCGCCGCGTGGTGGTCGGCCACGATTATCGCGCCTATTCGCTGTCGGTAAAGCAGGCCCTGATGCTCGGTCTGGTCGAAGCCGGCTGCGAGGTGGTGGACATCGGCCTCGCCCTCTCGCCCACCGCCTATTTCGCCCAGTTCGCCCTCGACGCGCCGTGCGTCGCCATGATCACCGCCAGCCACAACGAGAACGGCTGGACCGGGGTGAAGATGGGCGCGAGCCCGCCGCTGACCTTCGGGCCCGACGAGATCGGCCGATTGCGCGACATCGTCCTGGGTGGCCAGGCGGTCGCCCGTTCCGGCGGTTCGGTGAGCCGGCTGGACAATTTCGCCGAGCGCTTCATCGAGGATGTCGCCGGCCGCTGCCGTCTCACCCGGCCGTTGAAGGTGGTGTGCGCCTGCGGCAACGGCACCGCCGGCGCCTTCGCCCCCGAGGCGCTGAGGCGAATGGGCGCCGAGGTGGTCGAAATGGACTGCGAGCTCGACTTCACCTTCCCGCGTTACAACCCGAACCCGGAAGACAAGGAGATGCTGCATTCGATGGCGGCGGCGGTGCGCGAGCACGGCGCCGACCTCGCCTTCGGCTTCGACGGCGACGGCGACCGCTGCGGCGTGGTCGACGACGAGGGCGAGGAAATCTTCGCCGACAAGATCGGCCTGATGCTGGCCCGCGATCTCGCGCCGCGTCATCCTGGCGCGAAGTTCGTCGTCGACGTGAAGTCCACCGGCCTCTACGCCACCGACGCGGTGCTGAAGGCGCACGGCGCCAGCGTCACCTATTGGAAAACCGGCCACAGCTACATCAAGCGCAAGACCGCCGAGATCGGCGCCCTCGCCGGCTTCGAGAAATCCGGCCACTTCTTCCTGAACGCACCGCTGGGGCGCGGCTACGACTGCGGCCTGACGGCCGCCGCGGCGATCCTCGCCATGCTCGACCGACGGCCCGGAGAGAGGCTCAGCGACCTGCGGCGCGCCCTGCCGGTGGCGCACACCTCCCTGACCATGAGTCCGCATTGCGCCGACGAGGAGAAGTACGCCGTCGTCGCCGAGGTGGTGCGCCAATACCAGGATCTCGCCGCCGGCGGCGGCCAGGTGCTCGGCCGCGCGATCAAGGAGGTGATCACCGTCAATGGCGTCCGCGTGGCGCTGGAGGACGGTTCCTGGGTGCTGGTGCGCGCCTCCTCGAACAAGCCGGAGCTGGTGGTGGTGGTGGAGAGCGTCCGCTCCGCCGACGACATGCGCGCCCTTTTTCACCAGGAGGTCAAGCCGCGCCTGGCGAGGCGCGCGGAGGTGGGGGCCTACAACCAGGAGATCTAGCCGCCTCGCCTGGCTGGTGTCGCGCTTGGCGCCGTTGCGCGGGGCCGCCTCGCCTTGCCACTATGGCCGCCGGATCGAGCGGGGGCGCGCATGACCGACAGTTTCGCGGCGAAGCTGGCCTTGGCGCTGAAGGCCTGTTCGATCAGCCGCGGCCGGCTCGCCACCGAGCTGCGGGTGGACAAGTCGGTGGTCAGCCGTTGGCTGAATGGCGCCAACGCACCCTCCGAGCACAATCTGTCGACCATCACCCGCCTGGTCGCCGAACGCGTCGCCGATTTCACCATGCTGGATTGGGAGACGCCCGGCGATCGGTTCGCCGAGCGGCTGCGGGCGCCGGGCGCTGGCGGGGCGCCGGCGCCGCCGACGGCGTCGGGCCGCGAGGCGGCGGCCCAGGAACTCGCTTCTTGGCTGCCCGAATGGCTGCTCGACGAAGTGCGCGCCAACGTGGCCTCGCGTGGGCACGCCTATGAGGGGCTGTGGCGCTCGACGCGGCTCGCCAATGACTCGCCCGGGCGTTTCGTCCACGATTCGCTGCTGATCCGACGCTCGCCGGGAGGGCTGCTTCGCCTGCGCTGCGGCGTCGTCGACATGCGCTTCGAAGGGATCACCCTGCCGATCCAGACGCAGCTGTTCACCATTGCGGTCGACGGCGCCTCCGGGGTGGTGCTGTTCGGCGTCTTCAACGCGGTGACGCGCAGCCGCGCCGAAGTGCTGGACGGCTTGACCTTGACGCTCGCGGGCCGCGGCGGCGGCGCGCCGGTCGCCGCGGCCTCGCTGATGGAGCGCACCGCGGATCTGACCGGCGACGAGGCCGCCGACGACGCGCGGTTCGAGGCCGCCGTGCTCGCCAATCCGCTGGCGCCGGAAGGATCGGTGCCGTCGCACGTCCGCGACCATCTGTTCCACGACATCGGCCCGGCCGCCTTCGCCCGCGGCGGACCGGCGGCCTTGATGCTGCCGTTCGCGCTATCGATGTCGCGCGGACCCTTGAGCGACGGCGACCGGGCCCGCGAGGCGGCGCGCGCGCCCGTCCGGCTCACCTTGGCGGCCGACAACGCCCGACCGGCCCCAACGCGCGCGGTCGGCGGCGAAAGCTGAGCGGCGTCAGGCGCCCCGGGCGGGGCACGGCGCCAGCAGCGTCGCGGCCGGGCTCGCCGGCGCCGACGATGTGGGCGCGAAGCAGGCCGGAGCGGCGCCGAGCCCGGCCATGGCGGCGGCGAAGGCGCCAGGCGCGCTCGCCTCGGGCGCCGGGCCGCTCGTCGCTTTGATCATGACGCCGCCGTGGCCATCCTTGGCGGCGGTGAAGCTCGCGCCGGTGTAGTCGCCGACCAGAGCGATGTGGGCCGTATGGGTTCCGTCGCTCACCGTCAGCACGCCGCCGGACGCCGTGCCGGAAAAGCTCGCCTCCGAGGCGCTGACGAAGCGGATGTCGCCAAGATCGAGGGTCGTGCCGCCGGTCTTCGAGAAACCGCTGATCTGGCCGGCGTAGGCTTGCGAGCGGCCCAGCCGCAGCGCGCCCGTCGCGCCGGTAAAGGCGACGTTTTCGCCAAATCCCCTGGCGAAGTCGAGCAGGCCGCCGGAAATCGAGGCCGAGCCTGTCCCGGTGACTCCTTGGTAGGCGATCAGGGTTCCGCCGTCGGCGATGATCTGGCCGGCGTTCTTCACCGCCGCCGCCAGGCTCATCATGCTGCCGCTATCGGCCTGCAGCACGCCGGCATTGCCGATCGCGGCGGTGATGCTGACGTCGCCCGCTCCGGCCGCCTCGATCCTTCCGGCATTGGTCAGGCTGGCGCAGTCGATCACCAGGCCGCTCGTTCCGGTTTCCTGGATGACGCCCGCCGCGCCGTTGACCAGCAGGCTGGCGCCGCCGCCAAGCTCGCCGTCGCCCAAGATCCGGTTGTCGAGGTTGGTGAACGTGTAGCCCGGCGCGGCGCTGTCGACCGAACCGCCCTCGCCGAGCAGCAACGCGCCGCCGCCGGAGAGCGTCAGGTTGCCCTGCGCCACATTGAGATGCGCCGCGCTCGCGGTTCCGGCCAAAGACACCGTCCCGCCGTTCACCACCGAACCGATCATCGTCAGCGTGTCACCATCGACGACGCTGAACAGACCCTGGTTGTTCACCGCCACGTCGAAGACGCCCGAGCCGCCGCTGGCGATCACCTGGCCGCCCTTGGCGTCCACCAGCGTGCCGACGAAGATCTGGGCGCTCTCTAGCCGCGCAACCGAACCGGCGGCGACCGACAGGACCCCGTCGGCGGTCTGGTCGAGGCCGATTCCGGCGATCTCCAGCCCCGCCTTGCCGCTCGCCTCGATCAGGCCATCGTTGCCGAAGGTCTGGCCAGCGCCATAGAGTTTCAGGGTGTTGTAGGTCCCGGTGGCGTCCACCACCCCCGCCTTGCCGTTGCCAAGAATGAGCCCGCCGCCGCCGATCTGGCCGGCGCCGCTGATGGTGTTGTCGACATTGAAGAGATACCCGCCGCCGCCGGCGCTCTGGATGGCGTTGCCACTGAAATCGCTCATGACGACGCCGCCGCCGCCGGACAGCGTCACGCCCGGCTCCTTGAACATCCAGCACCGCGGCGGTGACCTGATCGGAGAGGCGGATCGCGCCGGAATTGGTGATCGCGCCCTTGGCGTACATCGTCTCGCCGAAATCCTGCAGCACCCCGGCATTGGTCACCGCGCCGTTCACAGCGGATCCATCAATCGTCGAGCCGCCGCTCGCCAGGATGATCCCGGTCCCCGATGTCGCGAGCAGGCCGCCTTGGACCACGGCGCTTTCCAGGCGGACAATCGACCCGTTGCCCGCCAGCAGGGTCCCACCGTTGGCGACGGTGGTCGCCGCGATATTCAGCCCAGCCTTGCCGGTCGCCTCGATGAGGCCGGCATTGACGAGGCCGCCGTAACTGTAGGCGCCGAACGGGGTCACGTCGACGATCGTCGGCAGCTCGAGGATCAGGGCGTTGCTGGTTCCGGTGGCGTTGATCACGCCTCGGGCGCCGTTCTCGAAATCCATCGCGACGCCGGCGCTGAATCCGCCGTCGCCGATCACCCCGGCGCCCTGGATCGTGTTGTCGACGTTGTCGATGAAGCAATCGCGGTCGCTGAAACGGTTCGAATCGATGATGCCGTTGCCGAAGTTGTCGCTCATCGAGATGATCCCGCCGCCGTAGATCTCCATGCTCGGGCCCGTCAGGGCGCCGGACCCGACGACATCGAGGAAGCTGTTGGCGTGCCTGGCGTTCAGCGAGATCGTTCCACTGTTGACGTAGGTTTCATCGGTGACGCCGTTGAGACGGAATGTGGCGTTGTCGCCGACGTTGATCTTGCCGGCGTTGGCGCTGGAGCCGCCGCCATGGTCCTCGTCCATGAAGACCCGCATGGCCGAGCCTGTCGGCGCGCCCTTGATCGCCAAGGTCGCGTTCGAGGAGAGGGTCAGACTGTTCACGTCCTCGTTGGCGGTGACCGACACCGTGTAGGCCTTGCCCGCGGCATCGAGCAGCACGTCATCGGCCGCGCCGGGCACGTTCCCGGTGCTCCACTTCGCCGCCGTGTCGAAGTTGCCGTTGCGCGCCTTCAGCCAATGCGCCTGCGCCATGGTTCGCTCCCTGTTGCCTTGTCTCGAAACCGGTCGCGGCGGCGAAGCGCCCCCGCCCGATCCCTCAATCTCACGGCGGCTGGCGGCCGCGGAGTTGCTACGCCGTGCGTTCGGTTGCGTTTGGTTGCGGCGCGATGCGCCGGGCCCCCAAGCATCCGGTTGGTAGCGGCGGCCGATCCGTTGCCATCGATATTCCGGTCATGATGACCCCAAATCCCACGGCGTCGGTCGCCGGGCCGGCGGTCGGCTGATCTCCTCCAGCAGGGCAGGCAGGAGGCTTTGCGCGGAGCCGATGTGCGGCGCCGGCAGAATCGGCGCGGGAAAGTTGGCCGGGAGCGGCGCCATCACCTTGCGCATGGCATGGATGCCGCCCGCGAGGCGCCGACCACCGCCACGCGAGCGACCCTGGCGGCCGCCAGCGACGATCAATAGCCGCCGAGCGCGGCCGACCAGGCCCTGAGTTGGGCGGTATCGGTGTCGGCGAAGCCGCCGGCGGCCCGGGTGTCGAACACCTCCAACTCGGTCATGCCGTAGGACCGGCCGAGGGCGAATGCGGCATCGGTCTGCTGAGCCTGGCTGACGAACTGGAACTCGATCGGCCCGCCGTAGCGGCGGAATCCGTCGTAGAACTCGGCGTTGTGCGCCGGCACGGGAGCCTGCAGCGCGTGATTGGCGATCACCCCCCGCGTTCCGAGCGCCTGGCGGAATTCGCCCATGACCATGAGCACCTTGTCGGGCTGAGGGGCGACGCCACCGCCCAGCGATCGGAACGGGCTGAAGGTGTAGTCGAGCGCCGGCTTGGTCCAGCCGGCGTAGGCCTTGCGCCAATCCCGCAGGCACGTCATCTCGGCGGCGTCGCTGTAGCCCGCCGCCACAAGGATCGGGCGATCGGCGTCGGCCGCCGGGACGATGAACGGCTCGGCGGTTCGGACCGCGCACCCGGTCACGGCGACTTCGGCGATCAGCGGATTGTCATCGTAGGCGCGCGCCAGTCGCGCCTGCAGGTCGTCCCAGGCGGCGAGATAGGCCGGCGCCCACCAGCGGCCGGCGGTGAACTCGCCGCTCTTGACGGCGACGAGCTGGAGGGGGGGGCCGCTGAGCGCCTTGGCCCAGTCGGGGGCCGACTCGCCGCCGAATACCCTCAGCTTGGCCCGCATCGGGGTGGCGGGATAGCGGGCATTGTAGCGGGCGATGGCGCTAAGGCAGGCGTCGAGGCTGGCGGTGTTCAGGTCGCCGCGAACCGGCTCGAGATCGCTCCAGCGCAGATCGCAGACCGCCGCTTCGTAGATGCCAGGATGGGCGAGCGGCTCCTCGAGGGCGTTCGGCGGTGGTCCGCCGGTCTCGCGCCAGCGCATCGAGCCCATGGCGACGAGCCCGTGGATCGGCCCCGAGCGCGAGGCGAGGGGCGCGGCCCGCTGAGCGCAGGCCGCGAGCGGCCAAAGCAGAAGGGCGGTGACAACGGCCGCCATCCGGGCGCGGACGACGGTCGGGGTGCTCGACGGCGGTTGGGTCATCGGGCGATCCTCTCAAGATAACCGCGGGTGGCCGCGGGCGATAGTGCGGCTGCGCGGACTCGCCAAGGTCCGAGTTCGGCGGCCGGCCGCAGGGACGAGCCTCGCCCCTATCGGCTGCCTTGAAGCCTTGGCGTCTCGGCGCGGCCGGGCCGCGGGCGGCCCACCTCCCAAACCGTGGCTTTGATCGCTGCCTCGCGAGCACCTATCTGACAGACTCTCCCCGCCGCCGAGATTCCGTTTGCCCATGAACGCGCCCATAGCTCCGCCGTCCGTGCTCGAGAGCGCCGGGGTGTCTTACGGCCGCGCGGTCGATCTGCTCGCCGAAATCCTGCGCGGCGCCGACGACGGCGAGATCTTCGTGGAGCGCTCCGAAAGCGAGTCGTTCGTGTTCGACGACGGCCGGTTGAAGTCGGCCGCCTATAGCTCCGGCGAAGGGTTCGGCCTGCGCGTGGTTGCCGGAGAGACGGCCGGCTACGCCCACGCGAGCGAGATCTCCTACCCGGCCCTGGAGCGAGCCGCCGCCGCCGCCGCCATGGCCAAGCGCGGCCATGCGGGCGTCGCCGCCGAAGGGCCGCGGCCCACCAACCGACGCCTCTATAGCGATCACGATCCACTGGCGGCGCCGAGCTTTTCGGAGAAGGTGGCTCTGCTCGAAGCCATCGACTCCCACGCCCGCTCCCTTGATCCGAGGGTCCGGCAGGTCTCGGCGACGCTGACCGGAGAGCGGCGGGCGATCGAGATCGTGCGGGCGGACGGGCGGCTGATCCGCGACGTCCGGCCGCTGGTGCGCCTCAGCGTTCAGGTGACCGCCGAGAAGGATGGCCGTCGCGAGAGCGGCTCGTCGGGGGCGGGCGGCCGGGCCGAGTTCGCCGCCTGGATCGCGCCCGAGGCCTGGCGCGCCCAGGTGGACGAGGCGCTACGCCAGGCTCTGGTGAATCTCGACGCCATCGCTTGCCCGGCCGGTGAAATGGACGTGGTGTTGGGGCCCGGCTGGAACGGCGTGCTGCTGCACGAGGCCGTCGGCCATGGTCTCGAGGGCGATTTCAACCGCAAGGGCTCGTCGGCCTTCTCCGGCCGCATCGGCCAGCGGGTAGCGGCGCCGGGCGTCACCGTGTTCGATGACGGAACGATCGAGGCGCGGCGGGGCTCGCTCACCGTCGACGACGAAGGCACCCCGACCTCGCGCACCATCCTGATCGAGGACGGCATCCTGGTCGGCTACATGCATGATCGCCAGAGCGCGCGTCTGATGGGCCTGGCGGCCACCGGCAACGGGCGGCGGCAATCCTACGCCCACCTGCCCATGCCCAGAATGACCAACACGGCCATGCTCGGCGGCGACAAGACGCGCGATGAGATGATCGCCTCGACCAGGCGCGGCCTCTATTGCGCCAACTTCGGCGGCGGCCAGGTGGACATTACCAACGGCAAGTTCGTCTTCCAGTGCACCGAGGCCTATCTCATCGAGGACGGCCGGCTCGGGGCGCCGGTGAAAGGCGCCACGCTGATCGGCGACGGACCCTCGGCGCTCACCCGCGTCACCATGATCGGCGATGACTTCGCCTTCGATCCGGGCATCGGCGTCTGCGGCAAGAACGGCCAGGGCGTGCCGGTGGGCGTGGGCCAGCCCAGCCTCAAGATCGCCGGACTGACGGTGGGTGGGGCGGGGCTCTAAAAGCCGCGCGCGGCGTCGCCTCGTCTTGGCTGCTCTGCGAAATCCGCGCCAACGCCGTTGTCGCCTCTCGCGTCGCGGCGAGCAAAGCCGCGATCCCAGCGAGGAGATCGAGGCGCGCGGGGCGGAGAAGAGCCGTTGGATGGGGACAATTGTGTGAGAGCCGGCTCCACGTCGCCAACCGGCTGACCGTCTCCGCGCCGAACAGCAGATGCTCGGGCAGGAGCACCGCAAAATGCTGGCGTGCGGGCGCGCTGGAATTCGTCCGGCACGGGCCAAAAAAGCCAACGTCCGCGAGATTCCTTCCCGGGCGACCCGCGCTGTCTCACGGGAACGGCGAAGCAATATTCAGGTGACTTCCCGTCTCACCTGTTCGCCCAGCAGCCGGTGGGCTTCCGAGGTGGTCGGCTGCAACGCCGGGGTGGTGGATTCGTAACCGGGGGGCACGTCCACACCTAAAGCTCGCGCGGCGCGCGCGATCGCCTGCTTCGGATTCTCGGAAAGTTCTTCGAAATCAATGCGTATCACCGAGCCGGCGTGCTTCTCCAGAAAGCGGCCGAGCTCGCGCTCGGCCTTGCGGAACTTTTGGTAGGCGGCGACAGCCTCGGCGAGATCCGGCTGTACGCCAACCAGCTTGTCCTGGTAGCTCTCCTTCATCCCCTCGTTCCACAGGTGCCAGACGCCCGTGCGGCGAGCGATCACGTCCGAGGCGGCCTGGGCGTACTTGTCGGCGCGTTCTATGTAGACCACGGGCACGCGCTTCAAGAAGGCGAAGATGTGCTCGCGTTCCTCGTCTAGCATGAAGCGCTCGGCCATTTTCCAGAAGTCCCAGATGATCTTGCTGGCGAACACGCCATCGACCTGGCGGCCGGCGCGCAGCAGCTCCCACCAGCGGATCAGGTCGAACCGGGAGACGGCGCGTTCGCGCAGCAGATCCTGGACGAAGCCCCGGAAGTGCTCCACGGGATCGCCGGCGCCGATGTCCTTGAGCTCGCGCGACACGAGGGTGCTGCCGCAGCGCGGCAGGCACATGATGGCGTACTCGAGCTTGAGATCGAGGCTCGCCGGCGGGTGGTAGCGCGGTGGCAGCTTGGCCGCCAGACGCGGAATGATCTGGCTGAACAGGCCGACGCTCGAAAGGCCATGCTCCTTCAGCCGCTTCTGCGTGACGCCTTCCGGCTTTTCGGTGCAGACGACGGCGAACTTGTGCTCCTTGTGAGAGGGGAGTTCCTGGTCGATCGCGTCGACGCGCAAGATCCGTGACGCCGGCACGCCCCATTCGGCAAACAGGTCGGCGAACCCCTCGTCGCATGCCAGCAGCCACGGCTGGCGGCCGAGAATCTCGTCGATCTTGAGTTCCCCGAGCTGACGGGCCAACTGGACGCGGTTCAAGGCGATTTCCTCATCTCAGCTGCGGGCTCCGGGCGCGACGCCAAGCGAATAACGGCTGGCGCGACGGAGCGAAATGCCCGCTCGCCGAGGCGCTCGGGCCGCCGCCAGGGCGCCGCCGGCAAGCGCCTTATGCTGTATGACGACGAGGTTTGCACCGTTCCATGGCGCGATCCTGGAGATCGGCCGGACACCCCTCCGAGGCGGTTCACCAGGAGCGCCTCGCGCGTGAAATTGGCGAACGCGAAATTGGTTTTGCTGTTTCGCCGCCGCTGGCGCCGACTTACAAGGATTTGCGGCCGCGCCACTGTCAACAACCCACCTTGGACACGCCAAGTTGGCAATTGTCGAGTTCAAGGCGGTGCGCGAGTTTGGCGTCGGCGCGTCTCCGATTACTAAAGACCACGGTACACAGGTTGGGTCTCCGCATCAATATTGAGAGCCCACCCGAGCCGGCGTGGAAGGTGTGATTTGGTGAGCGGCATGGAACTCGTCCGGCTCCCGGCGTTCGTGAAGAGAGTGAGGCCCGTTTTGCACTCGTGGCCCGCGGCAGCCCGCTAACATGCGACTCTCCCATTTCTTCATTGATCGGCCGGTGTTCGCCGCGGTGGTGGCCATTCTGATCACCCTCGTCGGGGCGATCGCGTTTCCGAGCCTGCCGGTGTCGCAATACCCGGAGATCGCCCCGCCGACGGTCAACGTTTCAGCCAGCTATCCCGGCGCCTCGGCCGAGGTGCTGGCCGACACGGTGGCCGCGCCGCTCGAGGAGTCGATCAACGGCGTCGAGAACATGCTCTACATGTCTTCGCAGTCGACCGGCGACGGCAAGGTGACGATCACCGTCACCTTCAAGCTCGGCACCGATCCCAACGCCGCCCAGGTGCTGGTCGAGAACCGCGTCTCGACCGCGACGCCGCGCCTGCCGCCCGACGTGGTGGCCAGCGGCGTGACCGTGCGCAAGTCATCGCCAGATTTCCTGATGGCCGTGCACAACTATTCGCCGGATGGCTCGCTTGATCAGCGCTATATCGCCAACTACGTCGGCCTTCACATCCGCGACGCCCTGCTGCGGGTCAACGGCGTCGGCGACATCGGCAGCCGCGCGTCGCGCGACTATGCCATGCGCATCTGGATCGACCCCGATCGGGCGGCCGTGCGCGGGCTGACGGTCGAGGACATCGTCGCGGCGCTGAAAAGTCACAACGTCCAGGTTGCCGCCGGCGCCATCGGCCAGGCGCCGCAGAGCGGGCCGGGCGCCTCGGCCTTCCAGCTCAATGTCGAGGCCCTCGGCCGGCTGGACCAGCCCGAACAGTTCGCCGACATCATCATCAAGAGCGACGACCAGGGCCGCGTCACCCGGGTCGGCGACGTCGCCCGCGTCGAGCTCGGCGCGCAGGACTATTCGACCAACGCCTACATGAACGTGCGCCCGGCGGTCGCCCTTGGCATCCTGCAGCAGCCCGGCTCCAACGCCTTGAAGACCGTCGAGCAGGTCAAGGCGAGGATGGTCGGACTGAAAAAAGGCTTCCCGCCGGGGCTCGACTACAAGATCATCTACAACCCGACCGAATTCGTCAGCGCCTCGATCGTCGAGGTCTACAAGACGCTGGGCATCGCGATCGTGCTGGTGGTGATCGTTGTCGTGGTGTTCCTGCAGTCATGGCGGGCGGCGGTGATCCCGATCGTCGCCATACCGGTGTCCTTGGTCGGCGCCTTCGCGGTAATGGCGGCGGCCGGTTTCTCGCTCAACAACCTGTCGCTGTTCGGCCTCGTGCTGGCGATCGGCATCGTCGTCGACGACGCGATCGTCGTGGTCGAGAACATCGACCGGCGGCTGCGCGAGGGGCTGACGCCGCGCGAGGCGGCGCACGCGACCATGGACGAGGTCGGCGGCGCCCTGATCGCCATCGCGCTCGTCCTCATGGCGGTCTTCGTGCCAACGGCGTTCATCGGCGGCATCTCCGGGCAGTTCTATAAGCAGTTCGCCCTGACGATCGCCAGCGCCACGCTGATCTCTCTGGTCGTCTCGCTGACGTTGTCGCCGGCGCTCGGCGCGATCATCCTGCGGCCGCACCAGGACCGCCCGGCGGCGGATCGGCGCGGCGGCTGGCGCGGGCGGCTCGCCGGCTTCGGCGGTCTATTCAACCGCGCCTTTGCCCGGGTGGAAGACCGCTACGGCAAGGTGACGGCGCGGCTGATCCGCGCCGCCGCCGTAGTGCTGATCGTCTATGCCGCCCTGCTGGCGCTCACCGGCTGGCGCCTCGCCGCGACGCCGCGCGGCTTCATTCCGCCGCAGGACCAGGGCAACCTGCTGGTCTCGATCACCCTGCCGCCTGGCGCGGCGCTGGATCGCACCGACGCGGTGGTGCGCGACGTCGGCCAGCGGCTGCTGGCCTCGCCCGGCGTCAAGGCGGCCTCGATGTACGCCGGCGTCGACGCGACCAGCGGCACAACCGCCTCGAACGGCGGCCAGATCTACGTGGTGCTGGATGGTTTCGCCGACCGCGCCCGGCGCGGCCTCGATCTGAAGACTGTTCAGGCCGACCTCAAGCGCGCCGTCGCCCCGGTAACCGGCGCCGACATCAAGATCATCCAGCCGCCGTCGGTGCGCGGCATCGGCTCGACCGGCGGCTTCAAGATGGTCATCGAGGACCAGGGCGGCCATGGCCCGGCGGCGCTTGAAGCGACCGCCAAGGGGCTCGCCGAGGCCGCCAACAAGAGCGGCGACGTCACCAACGCATTCGTCACCTTCAACACCGCCAGCCCACGCATCTTCGCCGACATCGACCGCGCCAAGGCCGAAATCCTCGGCGTCGCGGACAGCCAGGTGTTCGACGCCCTGCAGACCTACCTCGGCTCGACCTTCATCAACGACTTCAACTTGTTCGGTCACACCTTCCAGGTGTTGGCGCAGGCGGACGCGCCCTTCCGCCAGGACGAATCGCGTCTCAGCGAACTTCAGACGCGATCGCGCACCGGCGCCATGGTGCCGCTGGGCTCGCTGGTGACGCTGCGGCACATCACCGGGCCGTACCGCGTGCCGCGCTACAATCTGTTTCCCGCCGCCGAGATCCAGGGCGAGGCGGCGCCGGGCCGTTCCAGCGGCGCGGCGCTCGACCGCATGGAGGCGCTGGCGCGGGCCGATCTGCCGCCCGGTTACGGCTTCGAATGGACCGAGCTCGCCTATCAGGAGCGCCTGGCTGGCGCCACCGGCCTATACGTCTTCGGCGCCGCGGTGGTCTTCGTCTTCTTGCTCCTGGCCGCCCTCTACGAGAGCGTCACCCTGCCCTTCGCGGTGATCCTGATCGTTCCCATGTGTCTGCTGGCGGCGATGCTGGGGGTGAATTTGCGCGGCATGGACAACAACATCCTCACCCAGATCGGCTTGGTGGTGCTGATCGGCTTGGCGGCCAAGAACGCCATCCTGATCGTGGAATTCGCCCGCAAGGACGAGTTCGAAAAGGGTGAGAGCCCGCCGGACGCGGCCGCCGAGGCGGCGCGCACCCGGCTGCGCCCGATCCTGATGACCTCGTTCGCCTTCATCTTCGGCGTCGCGCCGCTCGCCTTCGCCGCCGGAGCCGGGGCTGAGCTGCGCCAAGCGCTGGGGGTGGCGGTGTTTTTCGGCATGATCGGCGTCACCGCCTTTGGCCTGCTGTTCACCCCGGTGTTCTATGTCGTGATGCGCAAGGTGGCGGCGCGCTTGCCGAGCGTCTCGCCAACGCCAGTCCGATCGGAGCGCGCCGGTGGCTAGGGGCCGGGCGCGACAACCCCACTGCCCGCGGCGGCGGAGGACGGGCGCGCCGAGGCGAGCCTTTTCCATCGCTTCGCGGTCCCTCTCCCCCGCGGCAGCGAGGGAGGAACCAAAAACTCGTTCACCCCCATCAATCCTCACCCGCGACGCGGGGGACGGGGACCGCCGGAGGTGGTGGAGGCGACGCGCCTTGGAGGTCGGTTCCCGAGCTCATGTTCCCGCGCTTGTTGCCGGAACCCTCCTTCTCGCCGGGTGCGCCGTCGGACCCGGCTATCGCGCCGCGGACACGCCGCCTTCGGCGAACCAGCGGTTTGTCGCCGCTGCCCCGGTGGCCACCGAGACTCCGCCGCCGCCGGGCTGGTGGCGGCTGTACCGGGATTCGACCCTGGACGCGTTGGTGCAAAGGTCGCTTACCGCCAACCAATCGCTGAAACAGGCGCAAGCCAACCTCGAGTATGCGCAGGGCCTGCTCGCCGAGGCGCGCGCCGGGCGGTTTCCCACGACAGCGCTCAGCGCCGGGGCGAGCTATGGCGTGTCGACCGGCGCGCTGGCGGTCGGTGGCCCGGCCGCCTGGACGCTGGCGGGCGGTTTCGCCGCTTCCTATCAGGTGGACATCTTCGGCCGCATCCGCCGGACCATCCAGTCTGCCGGCGCGAACGTCGAGGCGACCAAGGCGGCCGAGGACGTGGTGCGGGTCAGCGTCGCGGCGGCGGTCGCCAACGCCTATGCCACGGTCTGCGGCCTCGGCGAGCAGATCGACGTCGCCGAGCGCTCGGCGGCGCTGGTGCGGCGCGCCTACGACATCGACGCGCGCCAGCGGGCGGCCGGGGCGCTCTCCACCTTCGACCTCGCGCGCCAGGCGGTGCTGCTCGATCAAGCGCGGGCGGCGATTCCGCCGCTGGTCGGCCAGCGCCGCGCCACCCTCTTCGCGCTCGCCGCCCTGATCGGCGCGACACCCGCCGACCTGCCGCCACAGCCGGCCGCCTGCCGCAAGCCGCCGACGCTGCGTCAGCTGTTGCCGGTCGGCGACGGCGCGGCGCTGCTGAAGCGGCGGCCGGACGTGCGGGAGGCGGAGCGGACCCTGGCCGCCAATACCTACCGTATCGGCGTCGCCGCGGCCGACCTCTATCCGACCGTCAGCCTCGGCGGCGGGGTGAACACGGCGGCTTCCTCTTTCGGCGCCCTGTTCGCGCCGTCGACGACCACCTGGTCGCTGGGGCCGCTGATCAGCTGGAGCTTTCCTAACATCGCCGTCGCGCGGGCGCATGTGCGCGAGACCACCGCCCAAGCGGCCGCGGCCGAGGCCAGCTTCCAGGCGACGGTGCTCGCCGCCTTGCAGGAGGTGGAGCAGGCGCTCGCCACCTATGCCGCCGAGCTCGACCACCACGCCGAATTGGCGCGGGCGAGCCGGGCGGCAAAGACCGCCCTCGACCTCGCCGAACTGCAGTATCGCGCCGGAGTCGCCAGCGGCCTCGACCTGATCAGCGCGCAATCGGCGGCGATCGCGGCCGACCAGGCCCTAGCCGCCTCGGACCAGGCGGTGAGCGCCGATCAGGTCGCGGTGTTCCAGTCGCTCGGCGGCGGCTGGGAGGAGGCCCCCGCGGTGACCGCGCCGTTCACCGCCGGCCGGCGTTAGCCGCCGCCGCCCCAAGGGTGTAAGTCGACGGGCCCCATTCCCGAGCAGGGAGAGTCGCGCCGATGATCTTCCGTCTTCTGCTCCGAACCCTGGGGCTGCTCCTGCTCATGGCGACCGCGCTGCTGCTCGCCGCCGGCGATCCCTCCTGGCCGGCCGCGTGGGCCTTCGTCATCGAGGTCGGGGTGTTGGGTTTGGCCGTTGGCCTCTGGCTCGCCTGGCGCGACCCGGCCCTGCTCGAGCGCCGGCTGCGCAATCCGCTGAGCGCCGCGACCGCGCCCGGCGATCGGCGGCGGATGACCGTGCTCGTGATCGGCTTCTTCGCCTGGCTGGCGCTGATGGGCGTCGACGCTCGCCGCCTGCGGCTCCTGATGGCCCCGACGGCCATGCACGGAATCGGCCTGCTGCTCGTCGCCGCGGCGATCTTCGTCAGCTGGCGAGCCTTCGCCGCCAACAGCTTCGCCGCCACCACCGTGGGCGTCGAGCCTGGCCAGCGGGTGGCGGAGAGCGGGCCCTACGCCCTCGTGCGCCATCCGATCTACGCTGGCGCGATCCTGTTCTTCGTCGGCGCGCCGCTGATGCTGGGCTCGCCGCTAGGCCTGCTCGCCGCGCCGCTGTTCGTCCTGGCCATTGCCCGCCGCGCCTTGGCCGAAGAAGGTCTGCTGCGCCAGCAACTGGCCGGCTACCCAACCTACGCCGCCAAGGTGCGCTGGCGGCTGATCCCTTATCTGTGGTGAGCCGCTAGTTCGCGGCCGGGGATTCCGCGCCGCGCTCGCCCTGGCGCCGCAGCGCCGCCAAGTCGTCGCCGATGCGAAACAAGGTGACATAGAACTCGCAGAACGCCCGCCAGATCAGCGTCAGGGCGATCACCGCCAGCAGCCCGCCGACCAGCACCGGCAGCGCCAGCAGGAAGGCGGCCCAGCTGCCTTCGCGCAGGGCGACGCCGGCCGCGGCGCCGATCACCGAAAAGGCGATGATCACGATGATCCCCAGCCCCGCCCAATAGACCAGGTGGATCACCGGCCCGGTGATCATGCGGTCGAAGGTCAGGAGCGCCCAAAGGCCGCTCCGCCGGCCCCTCGGCGCGACGGCGTGGCTGGCGTAAGGCCTGGCTGGACCCATGGGTTTGCTACCGTCTCGAGGTCGCGTCGCGCCGATCGAAGCGGCATGGCTAGCAGCGGCGCGGCGGGGCGGCAATGCCGCCTGCTCGCCAGCGCCCCCCCGGGCGACTACATGCAAGCGCCATGATCGCCGCCGCCCCTCTCGACTCGCCGACCCCGCGGCTCGACGACGCCGCGGCGGCGGCGCGCGCCTCGGTCGGCCTGGCCATGGGGGCCCGCGTGGTCGCCGCCATGTCCGGCGGCGTCGACTCCAGCGTCACCGCCGGGCTGCTGGCGCGCGCCGGATACGATGTGGTCGGGGTCACCCTGCGGCTCTACGACACCGGCGCCCGCGCCGGCCGGCCGGGGGCCTGCTGCGCCGGGCAGGACATCGAGGACGCGCGTGGCGCCGCCGATCGGCTCGGCATTCGCCCACTACGTGCTCGACTACGAGCGGGCGTTCCGCGCCAGCGTGATCGATGATTTCGCGACGACCTACCTGGCCGGCGAGACGCCGACGCCGTGCATCCGCTGCAACCAGACGGTGAAGTTTCGCGACCTGCTTGGCGTCGCCCGCGATCTCGGCGCGGAGGCGATGGCGACGGGCCACTATGTCCGCCGCCTCGCCCGCCCGGGGAATGCGCCGACGCTGCATCGGGCGCTGGACGAACGCCGCGACCAGAGCTGGTTCCTGTTCGCCACCACGGCGGAACAGCTCGCCTTTCTGCGCTTCCCGCTCGGCGACCTGCCGAAGCCGGCCGTGCGGTCGATCGCGGCGGCGCTTGGCCTTCCGATCGCCGACAAGCCGGATAGCCAGGACATCTGCTTCGTGCCCTCTGGCCGCTACACCACGATCATCGACCGGCTGCGTCCTTCGGGCGAGGCCGCCGGCGACATCGTCCACATCGATGGCCGGGTGCTCGGCCGCCACGCTGGCGTCGCCGGCTATACGGTCGGCCAGAGGCGCGGCCTCACGGTCGCGGTGGGCGAGCCGCTGTTCGTGGTGCGCCTCGACGCGGCGCGCCGGGAGGTGGCGGTCGGCCCGCGCGCGGCGCTGCTGTCCGAGAACCTTGCTCTGAACGAGACCAACTGGCTGGGCGACGAGGCGACGATCGAAGCGGCCGCCGCCCTGGGCAAGGGCGTGCTCGCTCGCATCCGCTCGACCCGCCCGCCCGAACCGGCGCGCCTGCGGCTGGGCGAGAGCGGCGCGATCGAGGTGGTGTTCGACGCCCCCGCCGAAGCGGTCGCCCCGGGGCAGGGTTGCGCCCTGTACGACCGCGACGATCCCAGCCGAGTGCTCGGCGGCGGCTTCATCGCGGGCGTCAAAGGCATTGAAGACGGCATCATTCCGCGCTAAGTTTCGTGCCGAGAGGAGCACGCTTCATGCGCACGACACTCGTGCTCGACGACGATCTGCTGGAAAAAGCGCAACGCTTCACGGGCGTAAAGGAAAAGGCGAGCGTGGTTCGGGAGGGGCTGAAAGCCCTTATCGAGCGCGAGAGCGCCCGGCGGTTGGCTCTTCTGGGCGGGTGCGATCCGAACGCAACCGCGCCGCCACGCCGCCGGCCCCCGGCGCGGTGACGCTGGTCGACACCGGCGTCTGGATCGACCACTTCCGGGTCGCGAACCTTTCCCTCTCGCGTCTGCTGTCGGGCGGGGAGGTGCGCGCGCACCCGTTCGTGATCGGCGAACTCGCCATGGGCCATCTGCCCGACCGGGCCAACGCGCTGGAGTGGCTGACCAATCTTCCTCGAGTTACCCAGGCGACCGACCAGGAAGTGATGGTGTTGGTCGAGCAAGAGCGCTTGTCGGGCGCGGGGATCGGGTGGGTCGATGCCCACCTCCTAGCCGCGGCGCGCATGTCTTCGGCTCTGCTGTGGACCCGCGACCGCGATCTCGCGCGCGTCGCCAATCGCCTTCGGCTCGCCTACATGGCCGGCTGAGCACGTCCACTCGCACCCAGCGCAAAGGTCTCGTCATGCCCGCCGATCCCATCGTCATCGCCTCCTACGCCCGCACGCCGATGGGCGGCTTTCCAGGGCAGCCTCGCCGGCGCCAGCGCCACCGAACTGGGCGCGGCGGCGGTGAAGGCGGCGGTGGAGCGCGCCGGGGTCGAGCCGGGGCGCGTCGATCAGATTCTCATGGGCTGCGTCCTGCCGGCGGGCCTTGGCCAGGCGCCGGCGCGGCAGGCGGCCCTCGGCGCCGGGCTGGACGAGAGGGTTCAGGCGACGACGGTCAACAAGATGTGCGGCTCGGGCATGCAGGCCGCCATTCTCGCGCACGACGCGCTCGCGGCCGGGTCGGCCGACATCATCGTCGCTGGCGGCATGGAGAGCATGACCAACGCCCCCTACCTGCTCGCCAAGCATCGCGGCGGCGCGCGCATCGGCCACGACAAGGTAATGGATTCGATGTACCTCGACGGTCTGGAGGACGCCTACCAACCGGGCAAGCTGATGGGGGCGTTCGCCGAGGAAACCGCCGCGCACTACCAGTTCACTCGCGAGGCGATGGACGCCTACGCTGTCGAGAGCCTCGCCCGCGCCCGCCGCGCCGTGGAGAGCGGCGCCTTCGCCGGCGAGATCGTTCCGGTGGAGATCGCCGGGCGCAAGGGGTCGACCACCGTCGCCACCGACGAACAGCCGCTGAAGGCCGATCCGGCCAAGATCCCGACGCTGAAGCCGGCGTTCGCAAAGGACGGCGCGATCACCGCCGCCAACGCCTCCTCGATCAGCGACGGCGCCGCCGCCCTGGTGTTGACCCGCGCCTCGCAAGCCGAGCGGCTCGGCTTGCAACCGGTGGCGCGCATCGCCGGCCATGGCGCCCACGCCCACGCGCCGGGCCTCTTCACCACCGCCCCCGCGCCGGCCATGCGTCAGGCGCTGGCGCGCGCCGGCTGGAGCGTCGACGACGTCGACCTCTTCGAGGTCAACGAGGCCTTCGCGGTGGTGGCGATGATCGCCGAGCGCGATCTCGGCATTCCCCGCGACACGCTCAACGTCAACGGCGGCGCTTGCGCCCTCGGCCATCCGATCGGCGCGTCCGGCGCGCGCATCCTCGCCACCTTGCTGGCGGCGCTGGAGGCGCGCGGCGGCAAACGCGGCCTCGCCTCGCTGTGCATCGGCGGCGGCGAGGCGGTGGCGATGGCGGTTGAACGGGTCTGAGCGCCGCCTATTTGCCGCCAAGCGCTTCGATCGCGGCGGCGGCGCGCGACAGATTGAGGTTCAGTCCGCCGCCGAGCGCCACCTCGCCCGGCGCCATGCCGCGCGGACAGGGGCCGAGCCAGCTGCCGTCGATGACGATGACGTGCCGGCCGTTCATCATCGGCATGGCGGCGCCGCGCGTGACGCTTTGCTCCCGCAAGGTGAAGTGACTGGCGGAAGGACGGGCGAGCCGCCCTTCGATGTCGCTGACGCCGCCCTCGCCCAGGTCGCACCGCATGGTGAAGCGCTCGGACCCGTCGGGCTCGCGGCTCTGGGCCGAGCGGGCGCAGGCGCGGCGGCGAAGGCCGGTCGCGAGCGGCGACATCTCCGCCGCCGCGGTCGGCGACAGGCACACCCGGGCGCGGCCGACCATCGGCGGAACGACGCCGTCGCGGGTCAGGGTCTCCTGCCACAGGCCGGCGATTCGGCCGGGCCCTTGCGGACCCGCCGCGGCAACCGGCGCTGGGGCCCTTCCCTGGCAACCGCCAAGCAGGGACGAGGCGGCGGTCACGGCGCCTAGCCAAGCGCGCATCGGCGAGCTCCTCCCGCTTACCGGATCGCCGCGATGCTAGCCAATTCGACGACCAAGCGGAACCTCCTCGCCGAGGCTGCCTTCCGCTCGGCGATAGTTGATCGGAGACCGTCATGGCATCGACCAAGAATGTCTTGCGCGACCAGCGCGAAGCCGGAGGATCGCGGGGGCGGTTCGAGCGCGAGGAGGACGACGCCGTCAGCTTCGCCGACTATCGGCTCGACGGCGGGCGCCTGATCATCGAGCACGTCGAAACCCCGCCGGCCGCGCGTGGAACCGGGGCGGCCGGCCGGCTGATGGAAGCGATCCTCGCCCGCGCGACCGCCGAGCGACGCCCGATCCTCGCCGAGTGCGGCTACGCCGCCGCCTGGCTGAGGCGCCACCGCGGCCGGCCATGAAAAAGGCCGCTCCTCGCGAGAGGAGCGGCCTTTGTGGATCTCAGGCCCCGCCGGAGTGGCGAGGCGAGCGATCGAAGCTTTACTGCTTTGCGGCGTCGTTGGCCTTTTTCGACGCGTCGGCGGCCTTCTTCGAGGCGTCCGAAGCCTTGGCCGAGGCATCGGCGGCGTTGTTCGAAGCGGCGGTGGCGTCGGCGGGAGCGCCGGCGGCGGGAGCCGCGGCCATGGCGTCGGCGGCGGGCGCCGGGTTGGCCTGAGCGCCGGCGGCGTTGGCGTCGGCCGAGGCGGCCGCCGCGTCCTTGGACGCGTCGGCGGCGTCGTTGGCCGCCTTGTCGGCCGGCTTCTGGCAGGCGGCGACCGAGAGGGCCGCGACGGCGGCGCCGGCGACCAGAATCTTGCGGAGAACCTCGGAGGTCATGGTGAATATCGATCCTTTTGCAATGGGGTGAACGTCGCCCCGGGAGGTGTTGGTCAGGCAGGCGCCTCGCCTTCCGGAGAACCGGATCGTGCGGACGCGACCCCTCGCAACGCGCGAGGGCGAGACTAGCTCCGCCTATTCGCGAAAATCAAGCGTCGGCGGCGGTGGCGCCAGGCGCGATCAGGCCGGTTTCTTGAAGCGGAAGACGAACTGATCGGTGTGGCCGCGGATGCCCGGGTCGAAGACGATCGCGGTGTGTGGGTCGGCCGGATTGCGCAGGACATCCAGCTGGCCGTCGAAGACAAAGCCGGCGCTTTCCAACTCGGAGCGGGCGATGGCCGGGTCGATCCGGTGCAGCGCGTCGGCGGTGGCGGTTACCGGCGCGCCCGGTTTCGCCGCATGATCAATGACCAACAGCACCCCGCCGGGCTTCAGCAGCGCGAACCAGCCCTTGTCGACCGCCGCCACGTCAAGATGCAGCGCCGACAGATGCATGTCGTGGTAGTTCTGCGCCGTCCAGATCAGATCGGCGGGGGGCAGATGGGCCGCGGCGAGGCCGTTGATCACCACGACGCTGACGTTTCCATAGGCCGGATCGGCGGCGATCGCCGCCGCCGCCGGCTCAGCGAACTTCGATGACGGGTCGGGCGCCGCGGCGTAGACATGGCCGTTCGGTCCCACCACCTTGCTGAGCAGGCGCGTGAAATAGCCGGCGCCCGGCAGGAGTTCGATCACCGTCTCGCCGGCATGGACGCCGGCGAACGCCAGCATATCCGCGGGCTTGCGGGCGGCGTCGCGGGCCACGTCGGCGGCCGGACGGTGCGGATCGGCGATGGCCTGGGCGATGGCCGTGGCGGCGGCGATCGCCGGCGGCGGCGCGGCCGCGCCGGCCAGCACGGCGGCGGCGAGGGCGCGAAGGCTGTTCATGGCGTGCACGAGAGGTCCTCCCTGATGCTCGCGGATCGGGCCGCGAGCCCTGGGGCCGACTTTCGATCCGGCGCGCACTACGGTCAAGCCAGCCGTCGCCCCGCTTGCCGGCCTCTGCTATGGCTGGGGCATGGCTTCCTCCCTGTCGGTCCAACCCGATCCGGCGCCTCACTACCGCCGGCGGTCGGAAAAGATCGCCGACGGCTGGGTGCATGTCGTCGGGCTGTGCGCCGCCGGCGCGGGCGGCCTGACCTTGCTAGGCCTCAGCCTCTTGGGGCGGCGCCTGGGCGAGGCGGCCGCGGTCGGAGTCTACGTCGCCTGCCTGGTGGCGATGCTGGTCTGCTCGACGGTCTACAACATGGCCGGCCCGAAGCATCGGCCGATCCTGCGGCGCTTCGACCACGCGGCCATCTTTCTGATGATCGCCGGCTCCTACACGCCGTTCACCACGCAGCGTCTCGACGGCGCCTGGGCGCTGTGGATGACCCTCGCCGTCTGGTCGCTGTCGCTGGCAGGGGCGTTCGGCAAGCTGTTCCTGCCCGGGCTGGGTAAGGGCTTCTGGGTGG
This sequence comes from uncultured Alphaproteobacteria bacterium, assembly GCA_963752245.1. GTDB lineage: Bacteria > Pseudomonadota > Alphaproteobacteria > Caulobacterales > Caulobacteraceae > Acaudatibacter. Next base: position 662,440 of record CAVVXO010000002.1, on the reverse strand, counting down.
CGCTCTATCTCGCCGTCGGCTGGCTCGCGATCGTGGCGATCAAGCCGTTCGTCGCGACCATTTCGCTGGCCGCCCTGGTGCTGCTGGTCGCCGGCGGCGTCATCTATTCGCTGGGCGTGTTGATCTATCTCCGACGCAGCCTGCCGTTCCGGCGCGCCATCTGGCACGGCTTCGTGGTCGCCGCCGCCATGACCCACCTCGCGGCCATCTTGACGGGAGTCGTGCTGGTCCACCATAGGTTGTCGACTTGAACGCCTCCGACTGCGCCCGAGGCGGCCGGAACTTGGCCGGCGCGCCAGCGTTGGTCGACTTTCGGGGCTTGCGAAAAGTGGAGGAGCAAACAGCCATGGCTGTGAAGACTGGAATTAAGAGCGGCATGCTCGCGGCGGTCGCCGCGATCGGGTTCGTGGCCGCCACGGCGCCGACCGCCTCGGCCTACATCGTATGCAATCGTTGGCATCAATGTTGGCGCGCGGGCGGGGTGCGCTACACCTACCCGGTGGCTGGTATCGCGGTCTATCCGGATACGTGGCGCTGGCATGGCGGCGGCTACCGCTGGGTCGCGGCGCGCCCGGGCCGCGGCTATTGGTGGCACGGCCGCTGGGTCACCTTCTGATCCTGTTTCGCCGTCAATGTGAAGGAGTCCGCGCGTGGTCGCGGACTCCTGGCGAGGCCACTTAGAATTCTAGCGAGCCCGATGCCGCCAGTTCGCGCACGACGGGGCGCAACGACTCGCGCCAATGCGCCGCTGGTCGCCCCAGCATTGACCAGGTCGCAGTCTTGTCCAGCACGGAAAAGGCCGGCCGACGGGCTCGACCGTGGCGCGCGGCGCACCCGACGTGGGCGAGACATTGCCGCCTTTTAGGGAGATGCCGATCGCGGCCATCTCTTCCGAGATCGCCACCGCGAAGTCATACCAGGAGGCGACCCCGGCGTCTGTGAAGTGGAGCACACCGTTCGCGCGAAGCTCGACGAGGCGCCAGAGCGCGTCGCTCAGGCTCCAGGCGGACGTTGGAGCGCCGATCTGATCGTCGACCACGCTCACCGCCTGTTCGGGCGGCGAACCGCGACGCCATCGTCCAGAGGAAGTTGCCCGGCGCGGCGCTGTAAACCCAGGCGGTCCGCACGACGAGGGCGGCGGGACCGAGCGAAAGCGCCGCCGCCTCGCCGGCCAGCTTGGTCGCGCCATAAACATTGAGCGGCCCGGTTGCGTCGTCCGGGCGATAGGGCCGGCCGAGCCGGCCATCGAAGACATAGTCGGTGGAGATTTGCACCAGGCGCGCGCCGACGGCGCGGGCCGCGGTCGCGAGGTTGGCGACGCCCAGCGGCATTGACGAGGCGCGCCGCGCCTGGCTCCGCTTCGGCGCGGTCGACGGCGGTGTAGGCGGCCGCGTTGACGATCACCTCCGGACGGTATCGCCGGACCCAATCGTCGACCTTTTCGGCGTCGGAAATGTCCAGTTCGGCGCGCGTGGGGGTGAAAAGCCGCGCCGACGGCGGGGCGGCTCTCGCCAGAGCCCGCCCGACCTGTCCCGCGCCGCCGGTGATCAGAACGCGAACCGCTCGCCTCCCGGCCTTGTATCAGGCGCGCCGCCGCCCTTAGGTGGAGCGCCCGCCCGACAGGGGCGTCCCACCCTCCGGATGTCGGTTCTTCGCGATGAATCCCGCATGAAACACCTTGCCAGCGGCGGGCCCCTCGGTGACCCCGCCGCCGCTTCCTTGCCATGACCGGCCCCACCGCGTCATCCGCGCAGGAAAGGGCGCGCGGCCCGAGACTCGGGCCCGAGGCGGTTCGTGTCCTCGCCGTCGTCCTGATCGTCTTGGCGCTGGGCGCCCTGCTGACGTGGTGCGCGCGCTCTCCGGCAGGTCAAGCGGCGCATGGAAGCGGCGGACGCGGCGTACCCGGCGGCGGCGGTCGCCCCCCCACGACGGTCGGCACGGCGAGCGCCACGCTCGGAGCCATCCCCATTACCGTGCAAGCGCTGGGCACGGTGACTCCGCTCGCCAACGTCAGCGTCACCGCCCGGGTCGCCGGCATGCTCGACAAGGTGACCTTCCGCGAAGGCGAGCGGGTGAACGCCGGCCAGCTGCTGGCGCAAATTGATCCGCGGCCTTTCCAAGCGGCGCTCGATCAGGCGCGGGCCCAGATGGCGCATGATCAGGCGGTGCTGCAGCAGGCGCGGCTCGACCTCGAGCGCTACCGCACCTTGCAGGCGGAAAACTCGATCGCGACGCAGCAGGTCGACGCCCAGGCGGCGCTGGCGCGACAGAGCGAGGCCACGGTGGCCGCGGACAAGGCGGCGGTGGACACCGCTCGGCTGAACCTCTCCTTCACCCGCATCACCGCGCCGGTCTCCGGCCTGGTTGGCCTGCGGCAGATCGACCCTGGCAACCAGATCGTCGCCAATGGCTCGACACCGATCGTGGTGGTCGCCAAGGTTGATCCGATCAGCGTCGTCTTCTCCCTGCCGCAGAACGACATCGCGGCTGTGCGCGCCGCCGGGGGCGGGGTTGGCCTAGCGGTCACCGCGCTCGACAGCGCCGGCGGGCAAATCCTGGCGCGGGGGCGGCTCGCCTCGCTCGACAATCTGATCGACGTGACCACCGGCACGGTGAAGGCGCGCGCCGACTTCGCCAACCCGGCAGGCGCGCTCTATCCCAATCAATTCGTCAATGTCAGCCTGCTGGTGCGCACCCTCGACAATCAGGTCGTCGTTCCGGCGACGGCCGTGCGCCATGGCCCCAACGGCGATTTTGTCTGGGTGCTGCGGCCGGGGCAGACGGTGCGTTCGCGAAACGTCAGGGTCGGCCCCGGAACCCCCGAGACCGTTTCGATCGTCGCCGGGCTGGCCGCGGGCGAAACGGTGATCACCGATGGCGGCGACCGGCTGCGCGATGGCGCCAAGGTCGTGCTGCCCGGCCAATTGCGTGGATCGCCCCGAGGGGCGGGTGGACGTCGTCACCGGGGTGCGGCGGCCGGCGGATAGATCGGTTCGCCGAGACAGCATAGACCAAGTGAGCCCTTCGGCCCCCTTCATCCGCCGTCCAGTGGCGACCTCGCTGCTGATGTCGGCCATCCTGCTGGTCGGCCTGATCGGCTTCAGGTTCCTGCCGCTCTCCGCCCTGCCGGAGGTCGACTACCCGACCATTCAGGTCCAGACCTTCTATCCCGGGGCCAGCCCGGAGGTGATGGCCTCGACTGTGACCGCGCCGCTGGAGGTGCAGTTCGGCCAGATGTCGGACTTGGCGCGGATGGCGTCGGTCAGTTCCGCCGGCGCTTCGGTCATAACCCTGCAGTTCAATCTCGACCTGCCATTGGATGTCGCCGAGCAAGAGGTGCAGGCCGGCATCAACGCGGCGACCAGCCTGCTCCCCACCGATCTGCCGGCCCCGCCGATCTATGCCAAGGTCAATCCGGCCGACGCGCCGATCCTCACCTTGGCTCTGACGTCGAAGACCGCGCCAATGACGGCGGTCGAGGCGGCGGCCGAGCAGCGGCTGGCGCAGAAGATCTCGCAGATCGGCGGCGTCGGCCTCGTCTCGATCAGCGGCGGCGAGCGGCCGGCGGTGCGCATCGACGTCGACTCTCGCCGCCTTGCCTCCTACGGCCTCAGCCTCGCCAATATCGTCACGGCGATCGGCGCGGCGAACGCCAACGGCGCCAAGGGCTCGTTCGACGGTCCGACGCGCGCCTACGCCATCGACGCCAACGACCAGCTGGAAACCCCTGCCGACTACGCCCAGCAGATCATTGCCTATCGCAACGGCGCCGCCATCCGCCTGGGGGATGTCGCCCGCATCGCCGAAGGCGCGGAGAACAGCCGCTTGGGCGCCATCTACGACTCCGCGCCCGCCATCGTGCTCAATGTCCAGCGCCAGCCCGGCGCCAATGTCATCGCCACGGTCGACAAGATCGAGACCGCCCTGCCGAGCCTCGTCGCCGAGCTGCCGGCGGCCATCCAGGTGACGACGGTCGCCGATCGGACCACCGGAATCCGCGCGTCGGTGCGCGATGTCGAGTTCGAGCTCTGCCTTTCGGTGGCGCTGGTCGTCGCGGTGATCTTCGTTTTCCTGCGCAGCGCGCCCGCCACATTCATCGCCGCGGTCGCCGCGCCACTGTCGCTGATCGGCACGTTCGCGGTGATGTATCTGCTGCACTTTTCGCTGAACAATCTCACGCTCATGGCGCTCACGATCGCGACCGGCTTCGTGGTCGACGACGCCATCGTCATGATCGAGAACATCGCCCGCCACATCGAAGCCGGCGAGCCGCCCCTGCAGGCGGCGCTTGATGGCGCCGGCGAGATCGGCTTCACAATCGTCTCCTTGACCGTGTCGCTGATCGCGGTGCTCATCCCGCTGCTGTTCATGGGCGACGTGGTCGGCAGGCTGTTCCGGCAATTCGCGATCACCCTCACCATCACCATCGTGATCTCGGCGGTGGTGTCGCTGACTCTGACGCCGATGCTCTCGGCCCGCTGGCTGAAGAGCCAGGCTGACGAGGCGGCGCGAGAGAGCCGGTTCGCACGCGCCTCGCGTCGCGCCGTCGAGGCGGTGGTCGCCCGATACGACAGGGCGCTCGGCTTCGTGCTCGACCGCCAGGGCGCAACCTTGGTGGTCGCCCTGGCGACACTGCTCCTGACCGTGCTGCTCTACATCGTTATTCCCAAGGGCCTGTTTCCCACCCAGGATACTGGCATCGTGCAGGGCGTGCTGGAGGCGCGCCAGTCCACCTCCTATGAGGCCATGGGCGTTTTGCAGAGCGGCGTCGCCCGCCAGTTGCTCGCCGATCCCGACGTGCGCGGCCTCACCGGCTTCATCGGCGTCGACGGCAACAACACCACGCTCAACCAGGCTCGCTTCCTCATCGAGCTTGCGCCATTCGGCCATCGGACGAGCGGCCTTTCGGCCATCCTGGCGCGCCTGCGGGAGCGCGCCGAGCGAGTCCCGGGCGCGGAATTTTACCCGCAGCCGGTGCAGGACCTGACGCTCGATTCGACGGTCGGGCGGGCGAGGTATCAGCTGGCGCTGCAGGGATCGGACACGCCGAGCGTCGCCGCCGGGGCCGCCGCGCTGGTCGCCCGGCTCCGACGGGAGCCAGCGCTGCGCGATGTCGGCTCCGACCTCACCAGCCAGGGCCTGTCGGCGTTCGTCGACATCGATCGGGCGAGCGCCGCGCGGCTCGGGGTCACCGCCGCCACCGTGGACGACACTCTCTATTCCGCGTTCGGCCAGAGGATCGTCTCGACCATCTTCACCGAAACCGGCCAGCAACGCGTGATCGTCGAAGCCGATCCGGCGATGCTCGACAGCCCGCGCGGTCTCGAGGATCTCTACCTTTCGACCACTGGCGGCCGGTCGACCCCGCTCGGGGCGGTGGCGCGGGTCGAACCGCGGCTGTCGCCCCTCTCGATCAACCACGTCGGCCAATTTCCCGCCGCGACGATTGGCTTCGACGCCGCGCCTGGCGTGTCATTGGGACAGGCGGTCGCCACCGTCCAGCGCGCCCTGGGCGAGTTGCGCCTACCGCCGAGCCTCAGCGTCCATTTTCTCGGCGCCGCCGACGCCTTCCAGGCCGCGCTGACCAACGAGCTTTGGCTGGTGCTGGCGGCGATCGTGACCGTCTACATCGTGCTCGGCGTGCTCTACGAGAGCTTCGTCCACCCGGTGACCATCCTCTCGACCCTGCCATCCGCCGGGGCGGGCGCCCTGATCGCCCTGATGATCGCCCGACAGGATCTCGGCGTCATCGGCATCATCGGCATCGTCCTGCTCATCGGCATCGTGAAGAAGAACGCGATCATGATGATCGACTTCGCGCTCGACGCCGAACGCCAGCGGGGATTGCCGCCGCGCCAGGCGATCCGCGAGGCGGCTCTGCTGCGCTTCCGGCCGATCGTCATGACCACGCTGGCGGCGCTATTCGGCGCTCTGCCGCTGATGCTGGGCTGGGGGGTCGGCTCGGAGCTGCGCCATCCCCTGGGGATCAGCATCGTCGGCGGCCTGATCGTCAGTCAGGCGCTGACGCTGTTCACGACCCCGGTGATCTACCTTCAGTTCGATCGTCTGGCCCGCCAGCGGTCGAGTGCGAAGGCGACGGGACCGCCGGCGACATGAGCGCAAAGCTCCTCGAAGGCGCCATCGAACGCCGCCTCGTCGAAACGCGGCCCCTTCTCCGCGGCGGCGAGGGAATTTGCTGGGGACAAGCCGCGTGCGGGCGTGAACGCCGCCCCCCGCCGCCGCCATGAACGTCTCCGCGCCTTTCGTGCGGCGGCCGATCGCGACGACGCTGCTGACCCTGGGCGTGGCGCTGGCCGGCGCCGCGGCGTTTTTCCTGCTGCCGGTCTCGCCGCTGCCGCAGGTCGACTTTCCGACCATTTCCGTAAACGCCAACCTGCCGGGGGCCAGCCCCGAAACCATGGCGACCAGCGTCGCCGCGCCCCTGGAGCGGCGGCTCGGCCTGATCGGCGACGTCAGCGAGATGACCTCGCAGAGCCGCACGGGCCAAACCCAGATCACCCTGCAGTTCGGCCTCGATCGCCAGATCGACGGCGCGGCGCGCGACGTGCAGGCGGCGATCAACGCCGCGCGGGTGGACTTGCCGGCGACGCTGCGCAGCAATCCGACCTACCGCAAACAGAACCCGGCCGACGCGCCGATCATGATTCTCGCCCTGAGTTCGGGGACGCGCACGCCAGGACAGATCTATGACGTGGCCGTCAGCGTGCTTCAGCAGCAGCTGCTGCAGGTGAAAGGGGTAGGCGACGTCAACGTCGGCGGCGCCTCCTTGCCGGCCGTGCGGGTCGAGCTCAATCCCCTGGCGCTGGCCCGCTATGGCATCGGTCTCGAGGATGTTCGCGCCGCGCTTGCTTCAGCGAACGCCAACCGGCCCAAGGGCGTCATCGACGCGGGGGCCCTGCGCTATCAAATCTACGCCAACGACGCGGCGACCACCGCCGCCGACTTCGCCCCGCTGGTGATCGCGGCGCGCAACGGCGCCACCGTGCGGCTCGCGGACATCGCGGCGGTAAAGGACTCGGTCGAGGACGTGCACAACCTCGGGCTCGTCAACGGCAAGCCGGCGGTAGTGCTGATCGTCACCCGTCAGCCGGGCGCCAACATCATCGGCACGGTCGATCGCATCAAGGCGCTGATGCCGACCTTGCGCAGGGCCCTGCCGGCCGACATCGACATGAAGGTGGCAGTCGACCGCACCGTGACGATTCGCGCCTCGCTCGCCGACGTCGAGCGGACGGTGCTGATCGCCGTGCTGCTGGTGATCGCCGTGACCGCCTTCTTCCTGCGCGATGGCAAGGCCGCCTTCATCCCCAGCGTCGCGGTCGCCGTTTCGCTGCTGGGGGCTCTGGCGGCGATGTACCTGCTGCACTTTTCGCTCGACAACCTGTCGCTGATGGCCCTGACGGTCTCGACCGGGTTCGTGGTCGACGACGCCATCGTCGTGCTGGAAAACATCACGCGTCACGTCGAACAGGGCATGGGCCGCTTCGAGGCGGCGCTGCTCGGCGCGCGCGAGGTCGGTTTCACGGTGCTGTCCATCAGCGTCTCGCTAGTGGCGGTGTTCCTGCCCATCCTGCTGATGGGCGGCCTGGTCGGGCGGCTCTTCCGCGAATTCGCCATGACGCTTACCGCCGCCATCCTGGTTTCGTTGGTGGTGTCCCTGACGACGACGCCGATGATGTGCGCCTTCATGGTCGAGGCGCCGGCGAGGTCCACGAACGCGGCCGGACGGGCGCGCCGCTCGCCGTTTGGATGGCTGGCGCGGGCGTCGGATCGGGCGTTCGGCGCCATGGCGAGGCTCTACGAGCGAGCGCTCGACTGGGCTCTCGACGCCGGTCCGACCATGCTCGCCGTGCTCATCGCCGCCGTCGCGCTCAACGTCTACCTATTCGTCATCGTGCCCAAGGGCTTCTTCCCCGAGCAGGACACCGGCCAGATCGCCGGCGGGCTGCAGACGGACCAGTCGAGCTCGTTCCAGATCACTCAGCAGAGGCTGCGCCGCTTTGTCGCCATCCTCAAGCACGACCCCGCCGTCCAGACCGTCGTCGCCTTCGCCGGCGGCCGCTCCAACGGCGGCTTCATGTTCGCCTCGCTCGCGCCGCGGAGCGCGCACCGGCCTGCGGCCCAGGCGGTCATCGCCAGGCTGCGGCCGAAACTGGCGCGGGTGCCCGGCGCCAGCCTTTTTCTCAACCCGCTCCAGGACGTGCGGGTTGGCGGACGCCAGACCAGCGCCACCTATCAGTACACCTTGCAGGGCCAGGATCTCGCCTCCTTGCGCGACTGGGCCGGACGATTGGCCGAGGCGCTGAAAGCCAATCCGGCGCTCACCGACGTCAACACCGACCAGCAGGACCATGGCCTGCAATCCTTCGTCACGATCGACTGGGACAAGGCGCAGCGCCTGGGCTTGAGCAACCGGGCGATCGACAGCGCCCTTTACGACGCGTTCGGCCAGCGGCAGGTGTCGGTGATCTACAAGGACGTCAACCAGTACCACGTGGTCATGGAAGTCGACCCGCTCTACTCCGGCAATCCGGCCGCGCTGAACAACCTCTACGTCAGCAGCGGTCAAGCCGCTGCGGCCCACGCCTCGACGACCGGCCAAGGCGCGACGGTTGCGACCGCCGCGGCGCCGATTTCGGCGGCCTCGACCATCGTCGCCTCGGGAGGGGCGGCGCAGGTGCAGACCACGCTCGCTGGACCCGCGGCGCCGCCCGGCCGCGCCGCCTCGCAAGGGGTGGCGGTGAGCGCTGTCCCCGAGACCATCGTGCCGCTCTCGGCGGTGGCCCGCTGGGCGGATGGCGCGACGCCGACCTCGGTCAATCACCAGGACGGCCAGCCGGCCACGACCCTCTCGTTCAACCTCGCCCCCGGCCGCTCGCTCGGCGACGCCACGCGGATCATCGCCGAGGCGGGCGCCGCCATCGGCATGCCGGCGACCATCCACGGCGGCTTTCAGGGCACCGCCAAGGTGTTCCAGGAGTCGCTGGCCAGCGAGCCGGTGCTGATCGCCGCCGCTCTACTCGCGATCTACATGGTGCTCGGCATTCTCTACGAAAGCACCGTCCACCCCCTGACCGTGCTCTCGACCCTGCCCTCGGCCGGGGTCGGCGCGGTCATCGCCCTCATCGCGCTCAAGACGGAGTTCTCGATCATCGCCCTCATTGGGGTCATCCTGTTAATCGGCATCGTCAAGAAGAACGCCATCCTGATGATCGACTTCGCCCTGGCGGCCGAGCGCGAACAGGGGCTCGCCCCGCGCGAGGCGATCCGCCAGGCCGCGTTGACCCGCTTCCGGCCCATCATGATGACGACGGCGGCGGCGGTGCTGGGCGCCGTTCCTCTGGCGATCGGCTGGGGCGAGGGCTCGGAGATGCGCCGGCCGCTCGGCATCGCCATCATCGGCGGCCTGCTGGTGAGTCAGGCGGTGACCCTTCTGACGACGCCAGTCATCTATCTCTACCTCGACAGTCTGCGCCGCCGGCGTGCGCATCCCGTGCCGATAGCGGTGACGGCATGAGACGCTCGGCGGGCCCGATCGCGGCGGCGGCCAGCGGTCTCGTCCTTGCCGGCTGCCTGGTTGGGCCGGCTTACCGGCCGCCGCCCGCGCCCAGCGCGGCGGCGTACAAGGAAGCGGCCCTCCCGCCAGCGGCGGCGCTCTCCGACGCGGCCACCCGGCCCGACTGGTGGACCGCGTTCGGCGACGGCGAGCTGAGCGCCCTCGAGGCGCGGGCGGCGGCGGCCAATCAGAGCGTGCTCGCCGCCGACGCCGCCTGGCGCGAGGCGCGCGCCCTGATCGGGGTGCAGCGCGCCGCCCTGTTCCCGACCGTCGGCCTCAACGCCGGCGCCGGCGCGTCCGGCGGTGGCGGCCTTCCGACCACCCAGAGCTACAGTCTGGGGCTCGGCGCCAGCTGGGCGCCGGACTTCTTTGGTCGCGTGCGGCGGCAAATCGAGAGCGCCCGGGACACCGCGCAGGCGAGCGCCGCTGATCTCGCCAACGCCCGTCTCGCCGTCGAAAGCGAGCTGGCGCTCGACTACATCTCGCTTCGCCAGATCGACGAGGAGAAGCGTCTGCTCGACGAGACCGCCGCCGCCTACCAACTGACGCTGACGATCACCGAAAACAAATATCGCGTGGGCGTCGCCGCGCTTGGCGACGTGTTGACCGCCCGCGGCCAGCTCCAGAGCACACAGGCGCAGGACGCCGACCTCATCCAGCAGCGGGCGCGGCTGGAACACGCCATCGCCGTGCTGATCGGCGTCCCGCCCGCCGGCCTCGCCTTGCGGTCGGCGCCATGGAAGTTGACGCTTCCGACGATTCCCGTCGGCGTGCCCTCGGCGCTGCTGCGGCGACGGCCCGACATCGTCGCCGCCGAACGCTCCATGGCGTCGGCCAACGCCCAGATCGGCGTGGCGGTCGCCGCCTACTATCCGAACATCACCCTGACCGGCCAGGCCGGTTTCGCCGCCGGCGAACTCGGCGCCCTGTTCAGCGCCGCTTCCTGGGCGTGGTCGGCCTCCGGCTCGGCGGCGGAGACGATATTCGACGGCGGCGCGCGAAAGTCGCAGGTGGCCGCCGCGCGCGCCGCCTACGAACAGGCGGTCGCAAACTGGCGTCAGACGGTGCTCACCGCCTTCGTCCAGGTGGAGGACAATCTCGCCGCGCAGAGGGTGTTCGCCCACGAGCTGGTGCTGCGCGAGGCGGCGGCGCGGTCGGCGCGCGGCGCGGAGGCGATCGCGCGCAACCAGTACCGCGCTGGCCAGGTGGACGAGACCACGGTGGTCGTCGCTCAGGCTAACGCCCTCGCGGCGCGGACCAGCGAGCTCGCCGTCGAGGCCGAGCGTTTGATGACCGCCGTGGACCTCATCGCCGCGCTCGGCGGCGGCTGGTCGCGGGACACCGATCCGCGCCTCGCGCCGTGAACACGACGAGCTGCTCGTCGCCGCTGACGCCTTGCGATCGACGAGCGCGGCGCAATGCGCGAGAAAAAAGCGGCGCCCCGCTTTGGAGGCGCCGCTCTCCTGAAAACTCAGCCGATGAGGGCCGGCGTCAAGCCGCCTTCGCGCTGTTGGCGGCTTCGATCAGGGTTTCGGTCTTCGCCGAAGACTTGCCGCCGCCGATCTCGATACGGCGGGGCTTCAGGGCCTCGGGCAATTCGCGCTTCAGGCTGATGGAAAGCAGGCCGTCGGCGAGTTGGGCGTCGGTCACCACCACATAGTCGGCGAGCTGGAACCGGCGCTCGAAATTGCGCTCGGCGAGACCGCGGTGGACAAAGTGGCGGGTGTCGTCGGATTCGGTCCGCCGGCCCTGAACGGTGAGCAGGTTTTCCTTCATCTCGACGTTGAGGTCGGCCGGCTTGAAGCCGGCGACGGCGATTTCGATACGGTAGGCGTTCTCGCCGGTCCGCTCGATATTGTAGGGCGGATAGCCGCCGGCCGCGTCGCTGGTCGCGGCGTCGAACATGTCCGCCAGACGGTCGAAACCGACGACGGAGCGGTACAGGGGTGAGAAATCGATCGTACGCATGGTCACTGTTCCTTCTTCTATCAAGCAAGGGTCAAGGTTCGAAGCGATCGCGAGCCTTGGCAGCGGCCCCGCGGTTGCTCCGGAAGGCCCGGTCAAGGCGCCTTCGGTTGCTTAGGTAGGGAGGCCTCCGGCGGCCGCAAGGGGCTGAAGACAATATTCGATCCGCGATTTCGCCCCTAGGCCCGGCTGGTCAGGAACGAGCCGTGCCACGCTCCGCGTCCGGTCGGACCGCACTGACGCCTGTATCTTCCGCCGAGAGGCGGCGCCTACCTTGCGCCTGTCCTTTGGAACCGGGGCCGGTGCGAGCGCCAGGCACTCGATGAGGTGGTGAGTCAAGGAGGACGAGCGGGCCAGCGGCCCGCCATGCGCCGCTAAACCCGCGCCTCGGCGCCGGTCACGTCGTCCCAGAAGCGGCGGGCCTTCTTGAGAAACTTCTCCGATTTCGGGCTCTGGTGCTCGGCGATGCCGCCGGCGAGCTCGCGCAGCAGCGCTTTCTGCTTGGGCGTGAGGCGGGTCGGCGTCTCGATGAACAGCTCGACCACCAGATCGCCGCGCTCGCGGCCGCGCAGCGAGGGCATGCCGCGGCCGCGCAGGCGCACGGTGTGGCCGGTCTGGGCGCCCTCGGGGATCTTGACCTTGACCTTCGGCCGGCCATCGCAACCCGCGCCGCCGAGCAGGCACGGCGCGTCGATCTCGCCGCCGAGGGCCGCGGTGGTCATTGGCACCGGCAGGGTGCAGAGCAGGTCGAGGCCGTCACGCTCGAACAGTTCGTGCGGCGCCACCGAGACGAAGATGTAGAGATCGCCGCGCGGCCCGCCGCGCGCCCCGGCGTCGCCCTCGCCGGCCAGGCGGATGCGCGCGCCGTCGTCGACACCGGCGGGCACGCGCACCGAAAGCACGCGCTCGCGCCGCACCTGGCCGTGCCCGCCGCAGGTCCGGCACGGATTGAGGATAACCCGGCCGGCGCCGCCGCAGCGCTGGCAGGTGGTCTCCATCTGGAAGAAGCCCTGAGCTCGACGGATACGGCCCGAGCCGGCGCAGGCGACGCAGGTGGTCGGGGTCGAGCCGGCGGCCGCGCCCGAGCCCTCGCAGGCATCGCAGCGCACGGCGGCCGGGACGCGCACCTCGGTCTCGGTTCCGCGATAGGCCTGCTCGAGGGTGATCTCGAGGTCATAGCGCAGATCCTGGCCGCGCGCCGGGCCGCCGCCGCCGCGCTGGCCGCGCCCGAACATGTCGCCGAAGACGTCTCCGAACACCTCGCTGAAGATGTCGCGCGGATCGGCGTATCCCCCGCCGCCGTTCATCTGGCCAAGGCCGGCATGGCCGAAACGGTCATAGGTCGCCCGCTTTTGCGGATCGGAAAGGACGCCGTACGCCTCGTTGATCTCCTTGAATCGCGCCGACGCCTTCTCGCAGCCGCCGTTGCGGTCCGGGTGATGCTCCATGGCGAGCTTGCGGAAGGCGCTCTTGAGGGTGGCCGCGTCGGAGTCGCGCCGCACCCCCAGAACTTCGTAAAAATCACGCATGCTTACCGCCCCGCGCCACTAAGGATCCGTCGCCAAAGCCGCCGGCCGGCTCAGGCCGACTTCTTCTCGTTCGACACATCCTCGAACTCGGCGTCGACCACGCCATCGTTGGCATTCGCGTTCGCGCCGTCGGACGCCTCGGCGCCGCCGGTCGACTGCTGCGCCTTGTACATGGCCTCGCCGAGCTTCATCGACGCCTGCGCGAGGGTCTGGGTCTTGGCCGTGATCGCCTCGGCGTCCTCGCCCTCGAGCGCCGACTTCAGATCCTCCAAGGCGCTCTCGATGGCGCTCTTGTCGTCGGCCGAGACCTTGTCGCCGTGCTCCGCCAGCGCCTTGGTCGTCGAGTGGACGAGCGAGTCGCCGTGGTTCTTGGCCTCGACCAGCTCCTTGCGCTTCTTGTCCTCGGCGGCGTGGGCGGCGGCGTCCTTGACCATCTGGTCGATGTCCGATTCCGAGAGGCCGCCATTGGCCTGGATGCGGATCGACTGCTCCTTGCTCGTCGCCTTGTCCTTGGCCTGGACATTGACGATGCCATTGGCGTCGATGTCGAAGGCGACCTCGATCTGCGGCATGCCGCGCGGGGCCGGCGGAATGCCGACGAGATCGAACTGGCCGAGCAGCTTGTTGTCGGACGCCATCGGCCGCTCGCCCTGGAAGACCCGTATGGTCACGGCATTCTGATTGTCGTCGGCGGTCGAGAACACCTGGCTCTTCTTGGTCGGGATAGTGGTGTTGCGCTCGATCAGCGGCGTGAACACTCCGCCCAGCGTCTCGATGCCGAGCGTGAGGGGCGTCACGTCCAGCAGCAGCACGTCCTTGACGTCGCCCTGCAGCACGCCGGCCTGGATCGCCGCGCCGAGCGCCACCACCTCGTCGGGATTGACGCCCTTGTGCGGCTCGCGGCCGAAGAAGTCCTTCACCGTTTCGACCACCTTGGGCATTCGGGTCATGCCGCCGACCAGGATGACCTCGTCGATATCGCTCTTCTTCATGCCGGCGTCGGCCAGCGCCTTCTCGCACGGTCCGATCGTCTTGGTGACCAGATCCTCGACCAGGGCCTCGAGCTTGGCGCGGGTCAGCTTGATGTTGAGGTGCAGCGGGCCCGCCGCATTCATCGAGATGAACGGCAGGTTGACTTCATACTGAGGTGTGGAGCTCAGTTCCTTCTTGGCCTTTTCCGCCTCTTCCTTCAGGCGCTGCAGCGCGAGCTTGTCCTTGCGCAGATCGACGCCCTGATCCTTCTTGAATTCATCGGCGAGATAGTCGACGAGACGCAGGTCGAAGTCCTCGCCGCCCAGGAAGGTGTCGCCGTTGGTCGCCTTGACCTCGAACACGCCGTCGCCGATCTCCAGGATCGAGACATCGAAGGTGCCGCCGCCGAGGTCATAGACGGCGATCTTCTTGCCGTCGTTCTTTTCGAGGCCGTAGGCGAGCGCCGCGGCGGTCGGCTCGTTGATGATCCGCAGCACCTCGAGGCCGGCGATCTTGCCGGCGTCCTTGGTCGCCTGCCGCTGGGCGTCGTTGAAGTAGGCCGGGACCGTGATGACCGCCTTTTCGACCTTCTCGCCCAGATGGGCCTCGGCGGCCTCCTTCATCTTCTGCAGGATGAAGGCGCTGATCTGCTGGGGCGAATAGTCCTTGCCGTGCGCCTGCACCCAGGCGTCGCCGGTCGGCCCCTTGACGATCTTGTAGGGCACCATGCCCTTGTCCTTCTCGACCATGGGATCGGAGAAGGTGCGGCCGATCAGCCGCTTGATCGCGAAGAAGGTGTTCTCCGGATTGGTCACCGCCTGGCGCTTGGCCGGCTGGCCGACCAGACGCTCGCCGTCGTCCTGGATGGCGACCACCGACGGCGTGGTGCGCACGCCCTCGGCGTTCTCGATGACCTTGGGCGCCTTGCCGTCCATGATCGCGACGCACGAATTGGTCGTGCCAAGGTCAATGCCGATGATCTTGCTCATGAAGCGCTGTTCCACTCTTCCATTAAGGGTCGCGGGGCGGAGAGAGGCGAGCCTGCGCCCCCCCCAGCCACGGCGCGACCGGTTGTTGTCTCTCGCGGCGGCCCCGCCCGGCGATGCGAAGGGCGAACCGCGCTGACCGCCGATATGGGAACCCTGGCGGCGGTCGCAAGACCGGCGCGGGCACTCTGGTCGCGGAAGGTGCGCCCCCGCTGCTCTCGGGTCCGCGGCGATGGCGGCAAGGAGCCGGGAGTGTCTCCAAGTCTGAAAAACCGGCGCGTCTGACTGAATAAATCAGGCGTGACTTTTTTGTGCTACCCGCTAGGGTGTGGTCGAGCGGCCGGTCGGCCAACCTTTAAGGAGAGCGCCAGGATGGAGGCCGTCGCGGAGGGCCTGTTCGTGGTCAAGGATGGCGAGATCCGGCTGATCGCCGGCCGCCGAATGGCCGACGGCGCGATGCGCTTCCCCATGCCCAGTGGGCCGGAGGCGGAACGCTACCAGCCGGTCGAGCTCGCTTGCGAGGGCCGGCTGTGGTCGTGGACGGTGCAGCGCTTCCGTCCGAAGTCGCCGCCCTACGCCGGAGCCGACGACGAGGCGAGCTTCCGCCCGTTCGCCGTTGGCTATGTCGAATTCGCCGGCGCGTTGATCGTCGAAGGTCGGATCCTCACCGACGCGCCGGAGCGGCTGGCGATCGGCTGGCCGATGCGCGTGGCGGTGGAGCGATTCGCCACCGCGACTCGCGGCGAGGTCGCCACCTACGCCTTCACACCGGTGAGCCAAGAAGATCGAACCGCATGACGAGCGTGCACATCGTCGGGGCCGGCATCCACCCGTTCGGACGCCATCCGGACAAGAGCGGCCTTGACCAGGGCGTCTTCGCCGTGCGCGAAGCGCTCGCCGACGCCGGCTTGGCGTGGACCGAGATGGAGTTCGCCTTCGGCGGCTCCAGCGCCGCTGGCGCCGCCGACGCCGCCCTGCCGCGCCTGGGCCTGACCGGCGTGCAGTTCATCAACATCGCCAATGGCTGCGCCACCGGCGGCTCGTCGCTGCTGAGCGGCTATTGGGCGATCAAGTCCGGCGAGTTCGATCTGGGCGTGGTGCTCGGCTTCGACAAGCATCCGCGCGGCGCCTTCAACGCCGATCCCGAGGCCGCCGGCCTGCCGCGCTGGTACGGCGAGACGGGAATGATGCTCACGACCCAGTTCTTCGCCATGAAGATCCGCCGCTACATGGCGCTGCATGGCATCGGCGCCGAGACTCTGGGGCGGGTGGCGGAAAAGGCCTATCAAAATGGCGCGCGCGCGCCGCACGCATGGCGGCGCCAACCGGTCGGCCTGAATACCATCATGGGCAGCCAGATGCTGTCGGATCCGCTGACCAAATACATGTTCTGCTCGCCGGCCGAGGGCGGCGCGGCCCTGGTGCTGGCTTCGGACTCCAAGATGCGCGAGCTCGGCCTCACCGGTCCGCGCCTGCGCGGCGGGGCTGTTCGCACGCGACCGAACGGATCGTTCGAGGTGTTCTCGCCCTGCCTCGACGTCGAGCGCGGCCCCTCGCCGACGGTGCTGGCGAGCCAGGCCGCCTACGAGATGGCCGGCGTCGCCCCCGCCGACATCGACGTCGCGCAGGTACAGGATACCGAGTCCGGCGCCGAGATCATGCACATGGCCGAGAACGGCCTGTGCCAGGACGGGGAGCAGGAGACGATGCTGTCGGCGGGAGTCACCGAACTCGGCGGCCGGCTGCCGATCAATACCGACGGCGGCTGCCTCGCCTGCGGCGAGCCGATCGGCGCCTCGGGACTGCGCCAGGTCTACGAGAACGTGCAGCAGCTGCGCGGCCGCGCCGAAGGCCGGCAGGTGGAGGGGGCTCGCCTCGCCTACAGCCAGGTCTATGGCGCGCCCGGTCTTTCGGCTGTCGCCATTCTGGAGGCTTGATCATGGATGGATCGCAGAGCGCCTGGCGCGAGGACCGGCACCCGTCCGAATCCTACGACGACATCCTCGAGCGCGACACCCGCGCGGTGCCGCCACGGATGCGCCAGGGCCCGGCGCCGGAGCTGCCGCTCGATCCCATTCCGGTCGAGCGCTACTTCGATCCGGTCTGGTTCGCCAAGGAGGTGCGCCATGTCTGGCTCAAGACCTGGCAGATGGCCTGCCGCGAGGAGGAAATCGCCAATGTCGGCGACTATAACATCTTCGAGGTAGTCGGACGATCACTGATAATAGCCCGCACCGACCCAAACGAAATCCGCGCGTTCCACAATTCCTGCCTGCATCGCGGCCGCAAGCTCGCTACCCTGAACGGCTGCAAGAGCGAGTTCCGCTGTCCCTATCACGGCTTCGCCTGGAACCTAGATGGTTCGTTCAAGGACAATCCGATCGGCTGGGATTTTCCACAGTGGCGGGATCGCGACATGAGCCTGCCGCAGGCCCAGGTGGCGACCTGGGGCGGCTTCGTCTTCGTCAACTTCGACCGCAACGCGCGGCCGCTCGCCGAGATCATCGCCCCGCTCGCCGACCACTTCGCGGCTTACGACTACCCCAACCGTTACAAGGCGGCGCACGTCTCCAAGGTAGTGCGCTGCAACTGGAAGGCGCTCGCCGAGGCGTTCATGGAGAGCCATCACTCGATCACCACCCACCCGCAAATCCTGCCGTTCCTCGCCGACGCCAACAGCCAGTACGACCTCCTGAGCGACCACGTCAGCCGGCATTTTTCCGCTTCCGGCGTGCCGAGCCCGTTCGTCCATGACCAGCACTATTCCGCCAGCGAGATCGTCCAGGCGATGAGCGGCGGTGGCGGCGCCGGTCCGCGCCGACGGGGGCTGGACTTCGATCGGGCGATCGTGCCGGAGGGAATGAGCGCTCGGGCCTTCGCCGCCGAAGCCGCCCGCCAGAGCCTCGCGGCCGAGGACGGCTGGGACTACGCGGACTGCTCCGACGCCGAAATGATCGACGCCCTGCTATACAATCTTTGGCCCAACATGAGCTTCTGGGCCGGTTTCGCGCCAAACCTCACCTACCGCTGGCGGCCGAACGGTCTCGATCCGGAGAGCGGGATCATGGACGTGATGATCCTCAAGCGCGTCCCCAAGGATGGGCCGAGGCCAAAGCCTGTCCCGGTGCACGAACTGGGTGTCGACGATCCTTGGACGGACGCTCCCGAGCTCGGCGGCCTAGTGGGAATCTTCGAGCAGGACATGGGCAATCTGCCATTCGTGCAGCAGGGCCTGCACGCCTCGGGGACCGGCGTCGTCCATTTCGGCCGCTACACCGAAATGCGCATCCGCCAGCTGCATTTGATGATCGAGCGCGCCATCGCCGAAGGTGAAGCGGCGTGACCGCCCCTGGCCGCCTTGCCGGTAAGGGCGCGGTGGTGCTGGGCGCCGCCGGCCCCGGCAACATGGGCCAGGTGATCGCCCGCCGCTTCGCCGCCGAGGGCGCCCGGGTCATGGTCGCGGGGCGCAAGCGCGAGCCGCTGGAAGCGCTCGCGGCGGAGATCGGCGGCGAGGCGGCGCTTTGCGACATAACCCGTCGCGAGGATGTCTTCGCCCTCGCCGAAGAGGTCAGGGCCCGGCTGGGCGGCGTCGACGTCGCCGTCAACGCCACAGGCTGGGGACTGCTGAAGCCGTTCCTCGAGACCACCGAGGCCGAGCTGCGCGCCATGACCGAGCTGCAGTTCATTGGGCCGTTCTACTTTCTCCAGGCGATGATCGCCGCGATGGCCAAGGGCGGCTCGATCATCCAGATCAGCTCGGCGACCGCCTCGGTCATGCTGGAGAACCACGCCGCCTACATGGGCGCCAAGGCCGGCGCCGATCATGTGGCGCGCTGCGCCGCCAACGAGTTCGGCGCCCGGGGCGTTCGCGTCAACTCGATCTCGCCGGGCCTCACCGCGACGCCGATGACCGCCGAGGCGATGGCGACGCCGGGGTTGGAAGCGGCGTTCATACCGAGCTATCCGCTCGGGCGCATCGGCACGAGCGAGGACATCGCCGCCGCCGCCGTGTGGCTGGCCAGCGACGAATGCTTCATGACCGGCCAGAACCTGCAGGTGAACGGCGGCCTGACCCTGAGGCGCAACCCGACCAGCGCCGAGATCGCCGCCTCCGTAGGCGCGGCCATGGGGGCGGCCAGCGCCGCGGCCCATGCCTGAGATCACCGAGGCGCGGTCCCTGGGCGACCTGCCGCGCCTGCGGGCGAGGATCATGCCCGAGGCCATCGCCTTCGATTTCGAGGGACGCCCCACCACCTTCGCCGACCTTGATCGCCG
The DNA here is from genome assembly GCA_963752245.1 of uncultured Alphaproteobacteria bacterium. Taxonomy (GTDB): domain Bacteria; phylum Pseudomonadota; class Alphaproteobacteria; order Caulobacterales; family Caulobacteraceae; genus Acaudatibacter. The sequence continues at coordinate 643,136 of CAVVXO010000002.1, read as the reverse complement.
CGCGAACCAGGTCGCCAACGGTCTCGCCGGCCTCGGGCTACGGCCCGGCGATCGGGTGGCCTACCTCGGCAAGAACTCCGACGCCTATTTCGAGATCCTGTTCGGCGCCGCCAAGGCCGGCATGGTTATGGCGCCGATCAACTGGCGCCTCGCCCCGCCGGAGATCGCCTACATCGTCCGCGACGCCGGCGCGAAGGCGCTGTTCGTCGGACCGGAGTTCCTCGATGAGGCGCGGCGGCTGCTGCCGACCTTCGATCGCGCCCCGGCGGTGATCGCCAGCGAGGGGCGCGCGAGCGAATGGCCCGATTACCCCGCCTGGCGCGACGCCCAATCCGACCGCGATCCCGCCCGGTGCGTCGATTTCGAGGCGGTGGCTCTGCAGCTCTACACCAGCGGCACCACCGGCCACCCCAAGGGGGCGATGCTGTCGCACCGCGCCTTGCTGCAGCCACGCCTCGCCCAGCGGGACGCCGACGTTGCCTGGAACCGCTGGAGCGAGGACGACGTCAGCCTCGTCGCCATGCCGGTGTTCCACATCGGCGGAACCGGCTGGGGAATCATGGGCGTGTACAATGGCGCCAGGGGCGTCATCGCCCGCGAGTTCGACCCGGCCAAAGTGCTGGACTTCATCGAGCGCGACCGCGTCTCCAAGATCTTCATGGTGCCGGCGGCGATGCAGATCGTCGTGCGCCATCCGCGCGCCCGCGAGGTCGACTACAGCCGGCTGAAGTATCTGCTCTACGGCGCCTCGCCGATCCCGCTCGAGCTGTTGAAGGAGTGCATGGCGGTGTTCGGCTGCGGCTTCGTGCAGATGTACGGCATGACCGAGACCTGCGGCACCATTGTCGCCCTGCCGCCGGAGGATCACGATCCGGCCGGCGGGCCGCGGATGCGCTCGGCCGGCAAGGCCCTGCCGGGCGTCGAGCTCACCATCCTCGACGAGGCGGGCAACCGCCTGCCGGCGGGCCAGGTCGGCGAGATCGCCACCCGCTCGGCGGCCAACATGAGCGGCTACTGGAACCTGCCGGACGCCACGGCGCGCACCCTCGATGCCGAGGGCTGGCTGCGCACCGGCGACGCCGGCTATCTCGACGAGGACGGCTACCTCTTCATCCACGACCGGGTGAAGGACATGATCATCACCGGCGGCGAGAACGTCTATCCGGCCGAGGTGGAAAACGCGATCTTCGGGCACCCGGCGGTCGCCGACGTGGCGGTCATCGGGGTGCCGGACGAGCGCTGGGGCGAGGCGGTCAAGGCCATCGTCGTCCGCCGCCCGCGCGCCGACCCGACGGCCGCCGAGATCATCGCCTGGGCGCGGGAGCGCATCGCCGCCTACAAGGCCCCCAAGAGCGTCGACTTCGCCGAGGTGCTGCCGCGCAACGCCTCCGGCAAGATCCTGCGCAAGGACCTGCGCGAGCCCTACTGGGCCGGGCGCGAGCGGCGGGTGGGCTAGCTCCGCGCGTGGTGCACGCGCCGCTTGGGCGTCGTCGAGGCGGTCTTGGCCGGGGCAGCCGGGGGTGGTGGCGGCTCCGGCGGCAAAGTCAGGCCGGCGTTCTTCACCAGGCACGAGCCCGTGTCGACCATCGCGTGCTGGCCGAGGCAGAAGACGTCCTCGTAGTTGGGCTTGGCGACCGCCAGGCACTGGTGCAGGTTGAGCTTGGCCAGGTGCAGGCAGCTTATGGTGTCGTCTTCCTGGGTGATCGAGGTCAGGGCGTCATAGGCATCGTTGGTCGCCTCGCCAATGGCGGCGACGGCGGCGAGCTGCAGGGCCCGGGCGACCAGCGGCGTATAGGGCGGTTCCAGGGGCGGCGCGGCGATGGTGAGCGGCGCGGTTCCGCTCGCGGCGCGCTGCAGAGGCTGAACCTCCTCGTCGGCAGCCGGCATCGGGCTTTCGGCCGATGACTCCACCGCCGCCAGGCGGCCGGGCCGATCGGCGACGTCCTGCTTCGACCAGTTCTGATGCTGGATAGTGAAGGAGGCGACCCGGATCGTCTTGCCGGCCTGGTAGAGCTTCAGCCCCGCGTCGCCGAGCGCCTGCCGCGCCAGGCCGGCGGCGCCGTCCGAATGCTTGCTCAGGACAAAGACATAGGCCGGATTCGACAGGATGTAGCCGGTCATCTGATGGCGGTAGTCCGGCGTGGTGCCGGCGGCGCGGATCTCGCCCACGAATTCCTGGTCCTCCAACGCCGCGATCGCGGCGTAGGCGATCGCGCCGCGTACCAAAGCATGCGGCTCGTACGCGGCGCCGGCGCGCAGGGCGTGAGCGACCGAGGCGGCGTCGCTGAAGCCCGGCGATGTGGCGGTGACATGCTCGAGATAGGACTTGTAGGCCGCCGCGTCGGCGAGCAGGCGATCCGGCAGGCCGACGGGGCCGGCCGGCGGCGGCGGCGGCGGCGGAACATATTCCGGCGGCGGCGGTGGCGGTTTCGGTCGCGCGCCGGCGCCGGCGGGAAGCAGGCAGGCGGCCAGCAGCAGGGCGGGGAGCGGGTGATGGCGCGCGCGGCGGCGCGAACGCGAATCGATGGGCATGAGGCTCTTTTGCGAAAGGCGGCTTTCGGCGTGCGGCGGTTTTGAATGCCTGTGCGTCGGCGAATTCGGCGAGAATATGGCCCGAGCTGTCGCGCCGGCGATAGGCGAACCGCCGATCAGTCGAACAGCTTGGAGACCGACTCCTCGTTGGCGATGCGGCGGATCGCCTCGCCGATCAGCCGCGCGCAGCTCACGGCGCGGATCTTGCCGCCGGCCCCGGTGCGCCCCTCGCCGGCGATCGAGTTGGTGACCACCAGCTCCTTCAGCACCGAAGCCTCGACCCGCTCGGCCGCCCCCCCCGAGAGCACGCCATGGGTGATGTAGGCGGACACCTCGGCCGCGCCGGCTTCCGCCAGGGACGCCGCGGCGCTGCACAGCGTCGAGCCGGAATTGACGATGTCGTCGAAGATGATCAGCCGCCGGCCGGCGACGTCGCCGACGATATTCGCGACTTCGCTGAGGCCCGGTCCCTGGCGGCGCTTGTCGACGATGGCGAGGCCGGCGTTCAGCCGGCTGGCGAGCGCCAGGGCGCGGACGACCCCGCCGACGTCCGGGGACACGATCAGGAGGTCGTCGGCCTTGCCGTAGTGGGCGAGCACGTCGGCGGCCATCAGCGGCGCGGCCTGCAGATTGTCGGTGGGCACGTCGAAGAAGCCCTGAATCTGGCCGGAATGCAGATCCATGGTCAGCACCCTGTCCGCGCCGGCTCTCGTGATCAGATTGGCGACCAGCTTGGCCGAAATCGGCGTGCGACCGCCGGTCTTGCGGTCCTGCCGGGCGTAGCCGAAGTACGGCGTGACGGCGGTGATCCGCTTGGCCGAGGCGCGCTTCAGCGCATCGATGCAGACCAGCAGCTCCATGAGATTGTCGTTGGCCGGATGGCTGGTCGACTGGATGACGAAAACGTCCTCGCCGCGGACGTTCTCCTCGATGGTCACCCACGCCTCGTCATCGGGGAAACGCTTGACCTGGGCGCGGGTCAAGGGAACGTCCAGGGACTGCCCGATCGCCTCGGCGAGCGCGCGATTGGAGTTGCCGGCCAGCAGCTTCATCTGAGCGACGGTCCTTAAGAGCCGGTCATCCCGCCTGTCGGCGGCGCGTCGACGGCGCGCGCGAACGCCCCTAAACCTTTTAACACTGCTGTCATCGGCGTCCAACCGCGTCGCTCAGCCCAGCATGATCGCCGAGATCAGCCGGCCATAGTCCGGCTCGCCGGCGAGATGGGCGCGGCGGTTGGAGAAGAAGAGCGCCGGCTCGGCCAGCGTATCGCGGCCGATCCATTCGGCGTCGCCGACGCCGGCGGCGGCGAGGCGGTCGAGGACAAAGGAGGGCAGGTCGAAGAACAGCCGATCGCCGCCGCGCCGGAAGAACCGCGCGTCCGCCTCGCCGAAGGCGGCGCGAAAGTCGTCCCGCACCTCGTAGCTGGCCGGGCCGATGCAGGGGCCGATGGCGGCGAGGATCCGCTCGCGCCTGGCGCCGGCGGCGATCATCGCCTCGACTCCACGCTCGATCACGCCGCCAAGAGCGCCGCGCCAGCCGGCGTGCACGGCGGCAATGACTCGCGCCCGGGGCTCGGCGAGCAGCACCGGGGCGCAATCGGCGCTGAGCGCGGCGCAGATCAGCCCCGCCGCGCCGGTGACCACGCCGTCGGCGCGCGGCCGCGCCTCGCCCCAGGACGAGTGGGCGACCGCCACCTCGGCGGAGTGGATCTGGTAGGCGCTGAGCAGGTCTTCCGGCGGCTGGTTGAAGGCGACGGCGACGCGCCGCCGGTTCTCGGCCACCGCGGCCGGATCATCGCGCGAGCCGGGGCCGGCGTTGAGGCTGGCGTAGACGCCGCGCGAGACGCCGCCTTCGCGGGTGAAGAAGCCGTGGCGAACGCCCCTCGTGGCGGCCAGGAGCGGCGAGGTCAGGAACGGCGCGGTCACGGCAGGCTCAAGGAAGGCGAGCGCAGCGCCGACACCTGGAACGCTCCACCCATTTCGCCGCCCGACTCGAGCCGCCGCCGCTGCCGACTGAGCCGATCGATCGCCTGCGGATTGCGGCGCGCGAGAGTCCGCGAGCGCTCCCTCAAACCCATTCGGCGCAGGAAGTCCCCCTGGCTCTCGAGCGCATCGGCCACGGCGCCGCTTTCCGCAGCCGCCGCCATGAAGTCGGGGAAGTTCACCCAGGCGGTGATGTCCGCCTCGCCGGGGCTGACGAGCGGCGGCTCGCGCCGGTGGCGGCGCACCGCTTGCAGCGTGTCTCCGAAGCACGGCGCCGTGTAGCCGTAGTCGATGAAGAGGGCGGCGCCGCCTTCCTGCGCCAGCCGAGCGCCGATGGCGCGGCCGAAGGCGTCGAGAGCCAAGGACCGCTCGACGACAAGCCCGGGCTCGGCCTCGTCCGCCAGACCGATCAGGTCGCCCTCGACGAAGGCGAGCGCCCCGGACTCGAGCCCGACGAGGCGATCGCGCCAACCCGCGGGGCTCATCACCGTCTGTTGGATGGGGAAGCAGTCGAGGAACTCGTTGCCGACCGCGATCAGGGCCGCGTCTCCCGGCAACTCGCTCAAGGCGCTCGCCCATCGCGGCCGCGCGGCGGCCAGTCGCTTCGCCTGGACGGCGCGCAAGGGCTCGCTGGTCTCCACCAGCCAAACCTCGGCCGCCGCCAGGAACCCTGGCGCGGCGCGAGCGGCGCGTAGCATGTCGGCCATCAAGGTCCCGTCGCCTGGGCCGAACTCGGCGAGAAGGAAGCGGGCCGGCGCGCCCATCCGCCGCCAGACATCCGCCGCCCACAGGCCGATCAGCTCGCCGAACACCTGCGAGACGAGTGGCGCGGTGATGAAGTCGCCCTGATCGCCGATCGCCGGGCGGGTGGCGTAGTAACCGTGCTCGCGGTCGTGCAGGCAGGCGATCATGTAATCGGCGACGGTAATCGGCCCCTCCGCCGCGATGCGCCGGATCAGCCGCTCGCCCAGCGGAGTCACGCCGGGGGTTGAGCCGCCGGCCCGCGCCGCCCACGCCAGATCAGCCAGGCGCCGCCGATCAGCATGGGAATGGAGAGCAGCATGCCGACGGTGAGCCCATAGGGCAGGTCGCGCAGGCCGGGGTCCGGCATCCGGACATTCTCGAGCGCGATGCGGACCGAAGCGTAGCCGACGAGGAACAGGCCGGTGATCGCCCCCGGCCGCCGCAGCCATCCCAGCCGGTGGCTGGCGAGGCGCAGAACCAGAAACAGGACCAGACCCTCCAGCGCCGCCTCGTAGAGCTGGCTCGGGTGGCGCGGCAGATAGCCGGCGACGCAGCCGCCGCCGGCATCGGCGGGAATGTTGCGGCCGCAGAACACCATGCCCCACGGAACGGTGGTCACCCGCCCCCACAGCTCGCCGTTGATGAAGTTGGCGATCCGGCCGAACATCAGGCCGAGCGGCGCGCAGCAGGCGGCGATGTCGGCGATCGACAGAAGCCGCAGACGCGGGCGTCGCAGCCAGGCGAAGCCGACGATCGCCAGCGTCACCCCGATCGCCCCGCCGTGAAAGCTCATGCCGCCATGCCACAGGCGCAGCGCCTCCAGCGGATCGGCGGCGAGAGCCGCGCGGCTGGCGGGCACCGTCAGCATGTAGAACAGGATGTAGCCGAGCCGCCCACCGGCGATGACGCCCAGGGTGATCCAGAGAATGAGATCGTCGACGCCGCGGGCGTCGAGCGGCGGCCCGCGCCGGTCCCACAGGCGCGGGTCGCGGGTCAGGGAGACGGCGTAGCGCCAGCCGAGCAGGATGCCGGCGATATAGGCCAGGGCGTACCAGCGGATCGGCAGGGGTCCGACGGCGAGGCTTCCGACGTGGAGCGCCGGCACGGTGACGGCCGCGGTCGGGATATCTGGATAGGGGATCGCCATCGCCGCCTCTTAGTCGCGCCGGGCGCGCCGGTGTAGCCCACCGAGGGGCGCGAGGCGCCCGGATGCATTCTCGCGCGTTCGGCGCTACATTGGCGAGATGCAGACGCAAAACCCGTTTCTTGACGAGATGGCCAAGCTGACTCAGGCGGCCATGGGCCTCGCCCAGGCGGCCGGCGAGGAAGCCAAGAGCGCCTTGCGCGCCCAGGCGGACAAATGGAGCGCTGACCTGGACCTCGTCCGCCGCGATGAATTCGAGGCGCTGCGCGCCGAGGTCGCCGACTTGCGGGCGCGGCTCGAGACGAAAACCCCGCCGACGGCGCCGCCGCCGTAGGAACACCCAAGGAATTGCGGTGGGTGGCGACGCCCGGCCCCAAGGCCGCTAGCATCGTCGGCGCGAGTCGCGCCACGGCCGAACCCGCCGATCGGGTCCGCTGATCGCGCCCCCGATCGAGCTTGACCAGGAGCGAAGTCGAAAGCGCGATGGACATCCCCCGCCCCGAAGAAGACGACACCCTGCTCGCCGTCGACCCCCTCGACGTCGTCGAGCACGTCCTGCGCGCCGAGAACCTGGATTTCGACCGCACCGAGGACGGCGATCTGGCGTTCGCCATTACCGGCGACTGGAAGGACTACGAACTTTGGTTCGCCTGGCGCCCGGAGGCCGACTGTCTGCAGCTGTGCCTGTCGATTGACCTGAAGGCCGGCGCGCGCCGACGCGCCGCCGCCCAGGAGCTGATCAATTTGATCAACCAGCGTGTCTGGCTGGGACACTTCGAGGTTTGGCCCGACGCCGGCGAGATCGTCTTCCGCCACGCCCTCGCCCTGCCGGGCGGCGAGCGGCCGAGCCTGGCCCAGACCGCCTCGATGATCGATGCCGGTCTGGAGGCGGCGGATCGCTTCTACCCGGCGTTCGATTTCCTGGTTCGCGGGCGCAAGTCGGCGTCCGAGGCGATGACCGCCTGCATGTTCGAAACCATCGGACAGGCCTGAGCCGCGCCGGGGCCTCGATGAGCGGCGTCCCCATCCTGCTGGTCGGGGCCGGACGGATCGGCGGCGCCCTGCTGACCGGCTGGCGCGAGACAGGCGTGGCGGCGGGGCGCGACATCCTGATCCGCGATCCGCTTCCCGGCGAAGCGGCGCGCGCGGCGGCGGCCGGCGGCGCACGGCTGAACCCGTCGACGGCCGCGATCGGCGAGGCCCGCACCATTGTCCTGGCGATGAAGCCGCAGGGCTGGCGAGAGGCGGTGGGCGAGATCGCCGCCCATGCGGGCGCCGGGGCGATCGTCGTGTCCCTGCTGGCTGGCGTGGATCTTCGAACCCTCGGCGAGCGGTTCGGCGGACGATCCGTCGCGCGCGCGATGCCGACCACCGCCATCGCGGTCCGGCGCGGGCCGATCAGCCTGGCGGCCAGCGACGCGCGCGCCGCCGGCCGCGCCGGCTGGCTGTTCGCAGGCCTTGGCGAGGTGATCGACCTGGGCGACGAGGCGCTGATGGACGCGGCGACCGCGGCGTCCGGTTCCGGCCCGGCCTACCTCTACGCCTTCGTCGAAGCCCTCGCCGACGCGGGCGCCGACGCCGGCTTGCCGACGGCCGCGGCCGGACGCCTGGCGCGCTCGACGGTGATCGGCGCGGCGGCGCTGATGGCGGCGAGCGAGACCTCGCCGGCGGAGCTTCGCGCTCGCGTGGCCTCGCCGGGCGGCACGACGGAGGCCGGCCTGGAGGCCCTGGCCGCCGGCGGCCTCGGCGCTCTGCTCAAGGGGGCGGTGGCGGCCGCGGCGGACCGCTCGCGGCAGCTGGGCGGCCGATGACCACGCCCGAGCGGGACGATACTCTCGCCTGCTGCGGCGAGGCGCTGCTGAAGCTGGCGGCCGAGCGGCCGTGGGCGGAGATCACACTGCGGGGCGTCGCCGAAAGCGCCGGCGTTCCGCTCGCCGATCTCTACGCCGCCGCCCCATCCCGCTTCGCCCTCCTCGCCGAGGTGTCGCAGGCCTTCGACCGCCGGGCTCTCGCCGCCGAGACCGCCGGCGAGGACGATCCGCACGATCGTCTGTTCGAGGCGGTAATGGCGCGGATCGAGGCGATGGAGCCGCATCGCGCCGCCCTTCTGGCAATCGCGAAGGCGACGGGCCCCTTGCCGCTGCTGCCGCACCTGCCCTTCACCGCCCGCGCCTTGCTCGAGGCCGCGGGCGTGACCGCGACGCCGCCGCGCGTCCTCGCCCTCGCCGCCGCCTGGGCGCGTATCGTCCAGGTGTGGCGGGCCGACGAGGGGGCGCTCAACCGCACCATGGCCGAGGTCGATCGTCGCCTGAAGGACGTCCGTGGCGCGCTGCGGCGCATCGGCGCCGGGTTCTAGCCCGGAAGGGACGAGGGCCATGATCATCGATCTCCTCGATCCCGCCTCTTTCGCCGCCGGCCACCCGTGGGCGCAGTACGCCTGGCTGCGGGACAACGACCCGGTTCACTGGCACGCGGAGCCCGGCGGTCGAGGCTTCTGGGCCGTGACCCGCTTCGACGATGTCATGGCTGCCGACCGGGACTTCCAGACCTATTCGTCCGAGCCGACGACCATGATCGCCGATCCCGGTCCGGAGGCGGCGGCTTTCGGGCCTTACAAGATGATGCTGATGATGGATCCGCCGGAGCACACCGCGTTCCGCAAGCTGATCCGCGCCGAGTTCACCGCCCCGAAGGCGGCGCTGCGGGCCGAGCGCATCGGCGAGCTGGCGAAACGCATCGTCGATTCGGTGATCGATCGGGGCGAATGTGACTTCGTCGCGGACGTCGCCGGCGAGATGCCCTCCTTCGTTATCGCCGAACTGATGGGCCTGCCGCGCGAAGACGGCCGCGAGCTCTACAAGCTGACCGAAACGATCCACACCGCGCCCGAGACGCTGGCGCCCGGCGCCGGCGCCGCCGCGGTCGGCAGGATGTTCGAGTACGGCATGGGGGTGATCGCCGAAAAGCGGGCGCGGCCGGCCGACGACCTCGCTTCGCGACTGCTCGCTTGCGAGGTGGATGGCCGACGATTGAGCGAGATGGAATTCCTGCTGTTCTTCCTGCTGCTCATCGACGCCGGCGGCGACACGACCCGCAACCTGCTCGCCGCCGGGATGCTGGCGCTGATGGAGCACCCCGACCAGCTCGCCTGGCTGGGCGCCGACCTGGCCGCGCGCCTGCCGACCGCGCGCGAGGAGCTGCTGCGCTGGACCAGCCCGGTCATTTACATGCGCCGCACGGCGAGGCGGCGTACGGAGCTGGGCGGCCGGACCATCGAGGAAGCCGACAAGGTGGTGATGTATTTCGCCGCCGCCAACCGCGATCCGCGGCGCTTCGAGCGCGCCGAGGCGCTCGATCTCGCCCGCGCGCCCAACCCGCACAACGCCTTTGGCGCTGGCGCCCACGCCTGCCTCGGCCAGCACATCGCCCGGGCGGAAATCGACGCCATGCTCAGGGAAGTGCTGAGCCGCATGACTGACTTCGAACTCGCCGGGCCGCCCGTCTGGCTGCCGAGCAACTTCATTTCCGGCCCCAAGACCATGCCGTTGCGCTTTCGCGCCATACGCTGAGCCTGAAAACGGGAACGGGCGGGCCGCCCGGGCGAAGTTCCGCGATGGCGTGAGCGTCGGCCGCTCGGCCGCCCAGCGCAATGACGGCGTGGGCCACCGCAACCGTCACGGCCGCCGAGGCGCTGACTTCCGCGCCGATCGGCGGGTCGCCGCCGATCTCCGAGCGGGGCCATGGATCGCCCGGCCCGACGCCCGGCGATGCCGGTCAAGGTGAAGTCGAGCTGGCGTTTCAGGCGACCGGCGGGGGCCGCGCATCGAGATCGACGGTGAGCTCTCGCGACCACAGACGCAGGGCGCCGCACTTGGCGATGAACGCCTTGGCGTCGGCCGGTTTGGCCAGCGCGATGCAGCCCTCGTCGAGATCGGCGGCCAGGCCGGCGCGCTCGAACAGCGGCATCGCCTCGGCGCCGTAACCAATGAACTTGCAGTGAGCGAAGGCGTCGGTAACGAAGTCCTTGGCGGCCGCGTCACCGGCGAACAGCGCCGCGTCGTCGCCGACGAGGATCGCGACGGCATCGTAGAGCACCGAGGGGCCGCCATCGATCTTCTGCCGCGCGCTGACGAGCGCGCCGTCCGAGAGCCGCGCGCCGCCGACCTTGGCCGCGATCACCTCGACGGTCGCGCCAGCGGCGAGCGCCGCCTCTTCGAGCGCCCCGTAGAGCCCGGCGTCGGCGCCGTTGCCGAGCAGGACGCCGAGCTTGCGGCCCTCGAAGCGCTTGGGCCCGTTTTCGACGATGCTGAGCTTCACCGAAGGCGGCAGGTCGGCGCGTGTCGGCCGCGCCGCCTGGGCGGCCGGCGGAACGGCGAGGCCAAGCCCATCGGCGACCTTGGCGGCGAGGCCCTCGTCGATATTCACGAGGTGGGAAACGAGACGGGCGCGGATGTCCGGCCGCTCCACCTTGCTGAGCTCGAAGGTCAGGGCGTCGGCGACATGCTTCTTCTCGATCGCCGTCTGACTGATGAAGAATTGCCGCGCCTGGCTGTAATGATCGGCGAAGCTTTCCGGCCGCAGGCGGACCTTCTTCGCGTCGATCCGCTCGGGAAAGCTTCGAAGCCCGCGAGCCGGGTCCTCGCGAGGGCCGCCGTCCGGTTGCGGCCAGCTGTTCGGCTCATAGTTCACGCGACCAGCCGGATTGCGCATCGCCATCTGCCCGTCCTGCTGGAAGTGCGCCATCGGGCATTTGGGAGCGTTGATCGGAATGTGCGTGAAGTTGGGCGAGCCGAGCCGCTTCAGTTGCGTATCGAGATAGGAGAAGTTGCGCCCCTGCAGCAGCGGATCGTTGCTGAAGTCGATGCCCGGCGGCACATTCTGGGTGCAGAAGGCGACCTGCTCGGTCTCGGCGAAGAAGTTGTCGACCGTGCGATCGAGCACCAGCCGGCCGATGATCCGCACCGGCAGCACCTCCTCGGGGATGATCTTGGTGGCGTCGAGCACGTCGAAGTCGAACGAATCGGCGAAAGCCTGGTCAAACAGCTGCACGCCGAGCTCCCACTCCGGGAAGGCGCCGCTGTTGATCGACTCCCAGAGGTCGCGGCGGTGGAAATCGGGATCGGCGCCGTTGATCTTCACCGCCTCGTTCCAGGCGACCGACTGCAGGCCGAGTTTCGGCTTCCAATGGAACTTGACGAAGGTCGAGCGATCGTCGGCGTCGAGCAAGCGGAAGGTGTGAACGCCAAAGCCCTCCATGAAGCGGAAAGCCCGCGGGATCGCCCGGTCGGACATGACCCACATGATCATGTGCAGGCTTTCCGGCGTGAGCGAGATGAAGTCCCAGAAGTTGTCATGGGCGGTCTGCGCCTGGGGGAAGCCACGGTCCGGCTCGGGCTTGGCGGCGTGGATCAGGTCGGGAAACTTGATCGCGTCCTGGATGAAGAAAACCGGGATGTTGTTGCCGACCAAGTCCCAGTTGCCCTCGCGGGTGTAGATCTTGACGGCGAAGCCGCGCACGTCGCGGGCGAGGTCGAACGAGCCCTTGCTGCCGGCCACGGTCGAGAAGCGCACGAACGCCGGTGTGCGTTCGCCGACGCGCTGAAAGATGTCGGCGCGGGTGATGTCGGCCAGCGAATTGGTCAGCTCGAAAAAACCGTGGGCGCCGAAGCCGCGGGCGTGCACCACCCGCTCCGGAATCCGTTCATGGTCGAAGTGGAAGATTTTCTCGCGGAAGTGCGGATCCTCGAGCAGAGCCGGTCCGCGCGCTCCGGCGCGCAGCGTGTTCTGGTCATCGGCGACCGGCGCGCCTTGGGCGGTGGTGAGAACCGGGACCTCGCCGCCAGCGGTCTGGTGCGTCTCGCCGCCGGCGCCCTGTGGCTCGGCATAGGCGGCGGTCCCGGCGGTCGGGTTGGTCATGGCGGGTTTTCCTGATGGGCGGTGGATGCTCGGCTAACGGGTCCTGATGCGCGGCGTTCCCCTTCTCGGCCGGACGGCGGCGCGGCCGAGGTGCGCGGCCTTGCGGAGAGCGCGCGGAGCGGTGATGCCCAGCCTCGACGAAGCCGTCGGTCAATTTGCCCGCGACAGGCATGGCCAAATCGCCGAGGCGCGATCTAGGCCGCCTCAGGAGCCGCCGATCTCGTAGTGGATCGGCTTGAACGCGAAGTTGTTCGATTGCGGCGCGGAGCACGCCGTCAGGCCGACGATCAGGTCGAGCTCGGCCTCGAACAGGATGTGGTCGCCGGCGCGGCTCAGCGGCGGCCGCACCGCGATCGCGCCGCCGACCTCGACGACCACGTTCATGAAGATGTTGAAAGCGACGGGGATCTGGTCGGCTCCGATGCCGAACGGCGCCAGGGCTTCGGCGAGGTTGCCGAAGCATCCGCGGTGCGGCTCGCGCTCGCCATAGAGGATGCGGAAGGTGTCCTTCGAACACGGCGTCAGCAGGAAGTCGTGGCGACCGACGGTATCCTCGACGATCCGCAGCATCGGGCGGCTGCGGTTGGAATAGAGCCGATCGCCGGTGGTGAGATAGATGCGGCCGGCGTAGTCGAGGCTGCGGCCCGACGATAGCGCCTCGGCCGGGTCATCGGCGCTGAACGCCAGCAGGTCGCTGACCTGTTCGCCCATGGGATCGATCACCCGCAACCGTTCGCCGGCGGCCAACCGGAAAGCCACCCCCGAGCGGGGGGCGATTTCGCGGCGCATCAGGCGGCCCGGGCCGGCGGCGCGAATGGACAGCGCCAGCCGCCCCGGACACGGCGGCCGCTGTACTGCCGCGCCTCCGAGATCTCGCCATGACGCGCCAGCATGGGATTGGCGTCGCCGGCCAGGGCGATATCGCGGGCGATGATCTTGGTCCGCAGCTGCTCGTAAAGACCGTCGGCGCGCAGGCGGGTGAATTGTTCGCGCGGGTTGAACACAACGGCCGGCGCGGCGAACCGACGGGCCGGTCGGCTCGCGCCTGGGTGCAGGCCGACGACGAAGTAGGCTCGGCCACCGAAGCTGACCGAGAAGTCCGGCGAGCTCGGATCGGCGCTGACGGTGGGATCGTGAAAATGGCCTTGGGCGGCGTCGATGTCGGCGAGGGACTGCAGCCGTCGCCACAGCGCCGCTTCGAAGCGGGCCTCGTCGAGCGAGCGTGGCTGGCGGAACAGCACCGCGAACCCGCGGAATGGCCGCGCGTCGGTCGCGCCCGTCTTCGCGAACCCGAGCAGCGCCCGATGGATTTCGCGATCGTCGGCGTCGAAGCGGATGTCGCGAGCGACCGCGGCGTGAAGTCGCCCGCGCGCCAGGGCCGACTTTGCGCCGACACAGGGAAAAGTTGAATTTTGGATGAAGGTCTCGAGCTGGCGAAGCAGTGGTTCGGGCGGGGGCGAGGTGGACATGGGGCGGTGAACCGGCGGGGCGCCATGATCGTTCCCCCGTCCCGCTCGGGTCGGCAAGGCCGCGGCCATCCGCCGCCGCCGGGTCGAGGGTGTCGTACCAGCGTAAGGTGTCCGCCCAGCCCGCGTCGGAGCCAAAGATGATGACGCGCGCCGCCGGTGGCGCGGGAGACGCCTCCCTGACCGGCACTTGGGCATGCGGCCGGGCGCTCCGCTGAGGTCAGGGCGATGCGTACACGCTGCGTCGACGCGCTCCCCGCCTTGCGCGAAGAGGGCGCGAGCGCGTATTCACGCCCGCCGGCTCGCCGGCGACCTCCTCGCTCTCGACGGTGAAAGGGAAGCCACGGCCTTGCGGAACGGCGGACGTTTGAAGATCGCTGGTCTTTTCGCGCTGGCGACCGTCGCCGGCCTGGCCATGGCCGGCGCCGCGAGCGCCGATCTGCTCGGACAACCGACGCCGGGCGGCACCGGGCTGCAGCCGGCGGCGACGCAGATCCGCCGCGACGTTATCGCCTTTCACGATCATCTGCTGCTGCCGATCATCGTCACCATCTCCCTCCTGGTGCTCGCCCTGCTCGCCTGGTGCGTGGTGCGCTACAATCGCCGCGCCAATCCGACGCCGGCGCGCTGGAGCCACAACACCCCGGTCGAGATCATCTGGACGATCGGACCGGTGCTCACCCTGGCGGTCATCGCCATCTTCTCGTTCCGGCTCCTCTATGAGGAGAACGCCATGCCGCGGCCGTACATGACGGTGAAGGTGACTGGCCGGCAGTGGAACTGGGACTATGAATACCCCGACCAGAAGATCGCCGCCGCCACCTCGACGGTGATGACGCCGGCGGTCGCCGAGGCGAACCACGAACCCTATCTCCTGGGCGCGAATGCCCCGATGGTCGTCCCGGTCGGCAAGGTCGTCCGCGTCCAGGTGACCGCCGAGGATGTGATCCATTCGTTTTCCGTGCCCGCCTTCGGGGTGAAGATCGACGCCATCCCGGGCAAGCTCAATCAGCAGTGGTTCAAGGCCGACCAGGTCGGAACCTACTACGGCCAGTGCTCTCAGCTGTGCGGCGTCGACCACTCCTTCATGCCCATAGAGGTCAAGGTGGTCAGCCAGCCGCAATTCGACGCCTGGGTCGCCAGCAAGCAGCCCAAGCTGACTCAGGTGGCGGCCGCGGCTCCGGTCGGCGCGACGCCCACCTCGGCTACCGCATCGGTCTCTGCCACCTCCACGCCGGCTTCAGGAGCCCCTCTCCCGTCGAAAGAGGGAGGGGCCCAGCCGCGCCAGCGGCTGGGCGGGTGAGGGGTTACATGGTCCGCGGGGAACGCCGTCACCTTCCCATGGCCGCGCCATGGGCCCCTTCGTCTCCTCCCAAGAGAGGCGATTCAGATATCGCGCCCGCCAGAGACAGTTCACAGTAAAGAGCCATGGCCGACATCGCAGACACCCCCGCCCAACCGCTCGCCTACGCGGCCCATGCCGAGGCCGCCCACGGCGGCTATGGCTCCCACTCCGGCAAGCCGGGCTTCTTCACCCGCTGGTTCCTGTCGACCAATCACAAGGACATCGGCACCCTCTACATCATCTTCGCCATTCAGGCCGGCATCATCGGGGCGTTGCTCTCCGGCCTGATCAGGCTGGAGTTGATGGAGCCCGGCATCCAGATCTTCACCAAGGGCTCGTGGCTCGACCACCTGCACCTGATCGAGGCCTCGAAGCACGGCTACTACGCGGTGGTCACCGCCCACGCCCTGATCATGATCTTCTTCATGGTCATGCCGGCGATGATCGGCGGCTTCGGCAACTGGTTTGTGCCGCTGATGATCGGCGCGCCCGACATGGCCTTTCCGCGGATGAACAACATCAGCTTCTGGCTGCTGGTCGCCTCATGGATCATGATGCTGACCTCGATGTTCGTCGACGGCGGCCCCGGCAAGGGTTTCGGGGGCGGCTGGACGCTCTATCCGCCGCTCTCGACCACGGGGCATACCGGCCCGGCGATGGACTGCGCGATCCTCGCCATCCACCTAGCCGGGGCGAGCTCGATCCTCGGGGCGATCAACTTCATCACCACCATCTTCAACATGCGCGCGCCGGGCATGACGTTGCACCGGATGCCGCTGTTCGTCTGGTCGATCCTGGTCACAGTCTTCCTGCTGCTGCTGTCGCTGCCGGTCCTCGCCGGGGCGATCACCATGCTGCTCACCGACCGCAACTTCGGCACCCACTTCTTCGATCCGGCCGGCGGCGGCGATCCGGTGATGTTCCAGCACCTGTTCTGGTTCTTCGGCCATCCCGAGGTCTACATCCTGATCATTCCCGGCTTCGGCATGATCAGCCACATCGTCTCGACCTTCTCGAAAAAGCCGGTGTTCGGCTACCTCGCCATGGCCTACGCCATGGTGGCGATCGGCTTCCTCGGCTTCATCGTCTGGGCTCACCACATGTTCACCGTCGGCATGCCGGTGAACCTGCAGGCCTATTTCGTCGCCGCCACCATGGTCATCGCCGTGCCGACCGGGGTGAAGGTGTTCAGCTGGATCGCCACCATGTGGGGCGGCTCGCTCGAGTTCAAGACGCCGATGCTGTGGGCGATCGGCTTCATCTTCCTGTTCACCGTCGGCGGCGTCACCGGCGTCGTGCTGGCCAATGCCGGTCTCGACTACTCCCTGCACGACACCTACTATGTCGTCGCCCACTTCCACTACGTGCTCAGCCTCGGCGCCGTGTTCGCGATCTTCGCCGGCTTCTACTACTGGTTCGAGAAGATGTGGGGCGTTCGCTACAACGAATTTCTCGGCACTTTGCACTTCTGGATCACGTTCGTCGGCGTCAACGTGATCTTCTTCCCGCAGCATTTCCTCGGACTACAGGGCATGCCGAGGCGCAGCCTGGACTACCCGCTGGCGTTCCGGCTGTGGAATCACGTCTCCTCGATCGGCTACTACATCACCTTCGTGGGCTTGATCGTGTTCCTGGTGGTGCTGGCCGAGGCGGCGATCCGCCGCCGCGCGGCTCGCGCCAATCCCTGGGGCGAGGGGGCCACCACCCTGGAATGGACCCTGCCCTCGCCGCCGCCGTTCCATCAGTTCAACGAGCTGCCGGTGATCACCGCCGAACGCCATTGATTAGCGAGCATCCCACCCGTCCCTTCCATTTGGCGGGAGGAGCGGACCCGCGCCGAAGGCGGGAGCGGGAGGGGAAAGCCATGGCGATGCGTTCGTCTCGCCGATGATCCCGTGGCGCGACGTCTCTCCACCCGGCGCTTCGCGCCACCCTCCCCGAAAGGGAGGGAGGAAATTTGACGTGATCCCCGCCGCCTCCACCCCCGCCCGCGAGCACGCGCCGGCCACCTGGCGCGACTTCGTCGCCCTGACGAAGCCCAGGGTCATGTCGCTGGTGATTTTCACCGCCGTGACCGGCCTGCTGGCCGCGCGGGTTCCGGTTCAGCCCGCCTTGGCCGGCATCGCCGTCCTCTGCATCGCGCTCGGCGCCGGCGGTTCGGCGGCGCTGAACATGGGCTTCGAGGGCGAGATCGACGCCCGGATGAAGCGAACCCGCGATCGCCCGGTGCCGGCTGGCCGGGTGCAGGCGTCCGACGCCATCGGCCTCGGCGTCGTGCTGTCGCTGTTTTCGGTGGCGATCATGGGCCTCGCCGCCAACTGGCTGGCCGCGGCCCTGCTCGCCTTCACCATCGTCTTCTATGCCGTCGCCTATACGCGCTGGCTGAAACCGTCCACGCCGCAGAATATCGTCTGGGGCGGTCTCGCCGGCGCGCTGCCGCCGGCGGTGGGCTGGGCGGCTGCCGCCGGCGCGGCGCCGCTCAACGCCTGGCTGCTGGTGGCGATCATCTTCGTCTGGACGCCGCCGCACTTCTGGGCCTTGGCGCTGCTCACCCGCGACGACTATGCCGCCGCCGGCCTGCCGATGCTGCCGGTGGTCAAGGGCTCGCGCCACACCCGGCGGCAAATACTCATCTACGCGGTGGTCATGGCGCTGCTCGCTCTCGCGCCGGCCGCCACGGGCCTCGGCGGCGCGCTCTATCTGGCCGCCGCGCTGATCGGCGGGGCCGCCTTCGTCCTCCTCGCCTGGCGACTGGACCGGACAACCGAAAGGGGCGAAGCGGTCGCGGCCCGCCGGCTGTTCAAGGTGTCGATCGCCTATCTCTTCGCCCTGTTCGCCGCCCTACTGATCGAGGCGGTCGTCGGGCGTGCGCGGCGCTCGCGAGGCTCGCGTGACCAACCCGTTCGGGGAGGACGACCGCGCCGCCCGCGCTCGCCGCGGGCGCAGCCTCGCCATCGCCCTGGCGCTCGGCGCCTTCGTCATCCTGATCTTCGTCATCACCTTGCTCAAGAAGGGCGTCGGCGCGTGAGGCGCGCCCGGCTCTCGAACGCGGCCCTGGCGCTGAGCCTCGCCGGCGTCTTCGTCGCGATGGTGGGGGCCGGCTTCGCCGCCGTGCCGCTCTACCGCGCCTTCTGCCAGGCGACCGGCTTCGCCGGAACCGTGCGTCGCGGCGGCCCCGCGCCCAGCGCCGCCGCGGCCGGTGTCGCGCCGCTGGGTCACGGTGCGCTTCGACACCAATGTCCGTGACCTTGCCTGGCGGTTCGCCCCCGAGCAGGCCAGCCAGACCTTCCATCCGGGCGAGACCAAGCTCGCCTTCTTCACCGCCACCAACACCGGCCGCGCCCCGGTCACCGGCCGGGCGTTGTACAACCTGCTGCCGCAGACCGCCGGCCCATACTTCACCAAGCTGGAATGCTTCTGCTTCAAGAACCAAACCATCGCCGCCGGTGAGACGGTGCGGTTTCCGGTGGTCTATTACGTCGACCCGCGCTACGGCGAAGACGGCGACACCCGGGGCGCGCCCGACATCACCCTCTCCTACACATTCTTCCCGGCCACCACGGCGAACTGAGTCTTCGGACCGCCGGCTTTCAGCGCGCGCGGGTGCCGGCGGGCGGGCGCCCGCGCGGCGGCTCCCCGCGCCGCCGCCGCCCCCTTGGCGAGGGCGAAGGGGCGAGGCTATAGCCAAAAAGGCGGGCGCTCGTCGGCGCCGCTGGCACGAGAGGGATGACGCCATTCATGGCCCACGCCGAGGTCAAGCACGACTACCACCTGGTCAATCCCAGCCCCTGGCCGCTGGTCGGGTCGATCTCGGCGGTGGTGCTGGCGCTCGGCCTGGTGATCGGGCTGAAGGGCCTGTTCGGCATGCCCAAGGGCAGCTGGTGGGTGCTGGCCCTGGGAGCCATCGGCGTGATGTGGACCATGGCCGCATGGTGGCGTGACGTCACCCGGGAGGCCAACGAAGGAGACCACACGCCGGTGGTCGGCATCGGGCTGCGCTACGGCATGATGCTGTTCATCGCCTCGGAGGTGATGTTCTTCGTCGCCTGGTTCTGGATCTTCTTCGAGATGGCGCTGTTCCACCACGTCCGCACCCTCTCGCCGCTCGACGACGTGCGCGCCGCCTGGGCGAGTTGGCCGCCCAAGGGGATCGAGCCGGTGCCGCCCCTCGCCTTGCCGCTGGTCAATACCCTCACCCTGCTGCTTTCCGGCACGACCATCACCTGGGCGATCTGGGCGTTGCAGCAGAACGACCGCAGGAGCGCCCGCACCGGCCTGATCCTCACCATCGCCCTTGGCGCCCTTTTCACCGCCATCCAGGCCTACGAGTACCACCACATCCTGACCGACAAGCTGTTCTTCAGCCCCGAGTCGGCCAACGCCGGTCTTTATGGCTCGTCGTTCTTCATGGCGACCGGCTTCCACGGCTTCCACGTCATCGTCGGCACCATCTTCTTGATCGTCTGCCTGTTTCGCCTGATGGGCGGCGGCTTCACCCCGACAAAGCACTTCGGCCTCGAGGCGGCCGCCTGGTACTGGCAGTTCGTCGACGTGGTGTGGCTGTTTCTGTTCGCCTTTCTCTATCTGATCTTCGGCGCCGGCTGGGGCCACTGACTGACCCTTGGGCCGTGGCCGTCCTGGCCGCGTCGCCGAGGGGGCGCGTGCGGGCTGGAAGCCCGCGCTCCCAGGGCGAACGCCGTCGATGAGGCGCTTTCCTTTTGGCCTCACCCTCGCTGTCGCGCTCGCCGTCATGTTGCTCGCCGGCTTGGGAGCGTGGCAGCTGCGGCGGCTTGAATGGAAGGAGGCGCTGCTCGCCCACGTCGCAGCCCTGCGGACCGCGCCGTCCCGGCCGATCGACGCGGCGCTGGCCGATGTCGCGCGCGGCGCCGATGTCGACTTCATCCGCGTCACGGCCCGATGCGGCGCCGCGCCGCCGGCCCCGCCGATGTTCCGCTACGCCATCGACGGCGAGCAGGTCGCCTGGCGGCCGCTGGCCGCCTGCGCCGTCACCGTTCCCCCGTTCGACGGCGTTCTCGTCGATCTCGGCATCGCCAGCGGCCTGGTCGGCGCGATGTCTCCCCGACCGCTCGGCCTTCCCAGTCTGGCGCGTGTCACCGGCGTGCTCCGCCGCTTGCCGCCTTGGGCGCTCGGCGGCGGAGGCGCGCCGGAGAGGGAAGGAGCGGTCACCGTCGTGCGGCTCGCCGATGCCGCCGGGCTGAGGCGCGCGGCCCGACTTTCCGGCCTCACGCGTCCAGCGCCGGTTCTCCTGGCGGCCGAGCGTGAAGACCCGCCTATTCCTCGCGTCATTCCACGAGCCCTGCCGGCGGAGATCCCCAACAATCACCTCGCCTATGCGCTCACCTGGTTCGCCCTGGCGGCGATTCTCGTCTGGATGTACGCCGGGGCGCTTCTTCGCCGCGCGCGGAGCGGGGCGGCCAGGCGAGCATGAACTATGTCTCCACCCGCGGCGGCGCGCCTCCGATCGGCTTCACCGACGCGCTGATTGGCGGGCTCGCGCCGGATGGCGGCCTCTACAGCCCCGCCCTCTGGCCGAAAATCGCGCCGGAAGAGATTGCCGCCTTCGCCGGCCGCCCTTACGCCGAGGTCGCCGCCGACATCCTGGCGCGGTTCGTCGGCGAGACCATCGGCCGGCCAGATCTGGAGGCGACCTGCGAGGACGCCTACGCCCATTTCGACCACGTCGCGGTGACCCCGCTCGTCCAGATCGCTTCCGGACGGTTCCTGCTCGAGCTGTTCCACGGACCGAGCCTTGCGTTCAAGGACATCGCCTTGCGGCTGCTCGCTGGACTGTATCAGCGTGTTCTATCGAGCCATGGCGGCCGGCTGACCCTGCTCTGCGCGACCTCCGGCGACACCGGCGGCGCGGCGGCGGCGGCCTTCGCCGGAGCCGAGCGCCTGCGGTGCGTCGTGCTGTTTCCGGAGGGGCGGATCAGCGAGGGCCAGCGGCGATTTATAACCGCCACTGGCGCCGAAAACGTCGCCGCGCTCGCCATCGCCGGCGACTTCGATGACTGCCAGGCGCTGGTGAAGGCGATGCTCGCCGATCGCGCCTTCGCCGCCGAGGCGCGCCTCGTGGCGGTCAACTCGATCAACATCGCCCGCGTGCTCGCCCAAAGCGTGTACTACTTCGTCGCCGCGGCCGCTCTTGGCGCACCGACGCGCCCGGTCCGGTTCGTCGTGCCGACCGGCAATCTGGGTGATGGTTTCGCCGGCTGGGCGGCCCACGCCATGGGCCTGCCGGTCGCCGGAATCCGGCTGGCGACAAACGCCAACGACGGCTTGGTCGGGGCGCTGAGGGATGGGGTCTGGCGACGGGCTCCCACGATCACCACCACCAGCCCGGCGATGGACATCCAGGCGCCGTCGAATTTCGAGCGACTGCTGTTCGAGTGCGCCAACCGGGACGCCGCCGCGGTTGGCCAGATCTGCGGACGGTTCGCCGCCACGGGCGAGGCCGCCATAGCCCCGCCGATCGTCACACGTATGAGTCGGCTGATCGAGGCTCGCTCGATCAAGGATGCAGCGGCGGCGGTCGCGATGACGACAGTTTGGCGCCAGACCGGCCGGCTCGTCGATCCGCACACCGCCGTCGCCTTGGCGGCCGCCGAGCCGGATCGCGGATCGGCGGCCGCGACGGTCATCCTCGCCACCGCCCACCCCGCCAAGTTCCCCGATAGCGTCGCGACGGCGACGAGTCAGCGACCCGCGCCGCCCGCCGCGCTCGCCCGGCTGGCGGACCGGCCCGAGCGCATCCATCGTCTCGCGCTGGACATTGATGCCGTGCGGGCCGTCGTCGCCGGGCTCGCCCGGTCGTGAGCGGCCCGCAACCCATGCTCCGCCGCATGGCCAATGGCGTAACGGTGATCTGCGATGCGCTGCCCGGGTTCGACACCCTGGCGCTCAGCGTCGTTGCTGGTCGCGGCGCGCGCGAAGAGGGCGAAGCTGAATCGGGCTGGTCCCATCTGCTCGAACACATGGTGTTCAAAGGCGCCGGCGGCCGGTCGGCGCGGGACCTTGTCGAGACGATCGAAGCGGCCGGAGGTCAGCTCAACGCGGCGACCGGCTATGAACGCACCAGCTTTCAGGCGCGGATGCTGGCCGGCGGCTTGCCGATCGCTCTTGCAATCGTCGCCGACCTGATCCGGCGGCCGACACTCGACGCCGACGATCTGGCGAAGGAGAAGCGAGTGGTCGGTCAGGAGATCGCCGAGGCCGCCGACACGCCCGACGATCTCGTCTTCGAACTGGCGCAGGCCGCCGCCTTCGCCAACCAGCCGCTCGGCCGGCCGGTATTGGGGACCGTGGCGAGTCTCGCGCCGGCCACGCCTGACGAGCTGGCCCGCTGGCGGCGGCGACTCTACGCGCCCGACCGGCTGGTGGTCAGCGTCGCGGGCGCCGTGGACCCGGCTCAGCTGTTTGAACTTGCCGATCACGCGTTCGGCGACTTGACCATGGAGGCCGCCACACCGACGGTTGCCGCCCAATTCACCGGCGGGGCGACGGCGGCGAGCCGGCGGCTGGAGCAAGCGCACCTGGTCTTTCTGCTGCCCGGTCCGGCGGTGGGTGCGCCGGAATACTGGCCGGCGCGGCTGTTCGTCGAGCTGCTCGGCGGGGGCATGTCGTCGCGGCTGTTCCAGCGCGCCCGAGAGGAGCTTGGCCTTGCCTACGCGATCGACGCTTGGGCGGAGGCCTATGCCGACGCGGGGGCGATCGGCGTATACGCCGGCTGCGCCGCCGAGGACGCCGAAGCGCTGGCCCAGGTGGTGGCCGAGGAGATCGGTGCGCTCGCGACGCGAGCCGGCGCCGAACGCGAACTCGGTCGGGCCAAGGCGCAACTCAAGGCGGGCCTGTTCATGGGGCGCGAGTCCCTGGCCGCCCGCGCCGAGCAAGCGGCCGCCCAGTGGCTCGCCTTCGGCCGCCTTCTCGCCCCGCCCGAAATCTCCGGCGCGATCGATGCGGTCGACGTCGACGCCGTCCGCGGCTTCGGCGCGGCCCTATATCAGAAGCCGGCGGCGGTGGCCGCTCTAGGCCCGCGCGCGGCTGGCCGGGCGCTCGCCGCGTTCGCCGACGCCAGCAACACGCAGGCTCGTCTCACATTCGCGTGAGATCGGCGGCGCGGTCCGCGCACGCCTCGAATAGGCCGTATCGCCTCGCCATATGGGCGATCAGAGGGGCATAACCTCCAGCACAAGGAGCCTTGGACCATGGCTACCAAGCACCCGTCCAGCGATCATCATCACAGCGCCGCCTCGCATCACGAGGCCGCGGCTCACCACCACCGGCAGGCCGCCCACCACCACGACCAGGGCCGCCATGATCGCGGCAAGGAGCACGCCACCGCCGCCCATCATCACAGCGGCGAGAGCCACAAGCACAGCACCACGGCTCACGATCACTCGCACAAGTAGCCGCGAGCGCCATCCTCCCCCGCCGCGGCGGGGGAGGAACGCCGTCACATTGATTTCCGCCGCCGGGGAATAAATCTCGCCCCGACCCTGTCTATCCTTCCATCGCACGGTGCGATGGAGCGAAGGCATGAGCGACCAACGGCCAGGCGAAGACCGCCGCGGCTTCCTCAGGTGCATGGCCTGGGCCGGAACTGGGGCCCTGTGGACCGTCGCCGGCGGTGTCGCGAGTTCAGTCGGCCTCGAACAGGCGCTTGCCGCATCGCCCCAGAGCGCAACCTTCAGCTTTCTGCAACTCAGCGATAGCCATGTCGGTTTCGCCAAACCCGCCAACCCGGACGCGCGAGCTACCTATCGAGAGGCGGTGGCGAAAATCGCCGCCCTGCCGTCGCGGCCGGATTTCATCATCCACACCGGCGACATCACGCAGCTCTCCAAGGATCAGGAGTTCGCCGACGCCGACGACATCGTGCGCGGCGCCGGGCTGGAGGTCTTCTACGTCCCGGGCGAGCACGACATGCTCGACGAGGGCGGCGGCAAGGCCTTCCTGGCCCGATACGGCCAGGGGACCCGCGGCGCGGGATGGTACAGCTTCGACCACAGGGGCGTGCACTTCGTCGCTCTCGTCAATGTCGCCAACCTCAGGCCCGGCGGCATGGGCGATCTCGGCGCGGACCAGCTCGCCTGGCTCGCCGACGATCTCGCCGGCCGCCGCGCCTCGACGCCGATCGTCGTTTTCGCCCATATTCCCCTGTGGACCGTCTACGCCGAATGGGGCTGGGGCACGGATGACGCCGCCCAGGCCCTGAGCCTGTTGCGCCGGTTCGCCTCGGTGACGGTGCTGAACGGCCACATTCACCAGATAATGCAAAAAGTCGAAGGCCGCGTCGCCTTCCACACCGCCCGCTCCACGGCCTTCCCGCAGCCAGCCCCCGGCGCGGCGCCGTCCCCCGGCCCCATGAAGGTTCCCGAGGGCCAGCTCCGCGACGTTCTCGGCATCACCGAAGCCGCCTTCGTGCGCGGCAATTCCCGGATCGCCCTCGTCGACTCCACCCTCGCGGTCTGACCGCCTCGGCAACCCTCCCGACGAAAACAGGATTTTCGAATGCGTCTTTTCATCGCCGCCGTCGCGGCGGCCAGTCTCGCCGTCGCCGCGCCGGCCCTCGCCGCGCCGGCGACCGCGCAGGTGCGGATCGACAACTTCACCTTCGCGCCGGCGACCCTGACGGCGCGCGCCGGGGCGACGGTGACCTGGATGAACCAGGACGACATACCGCACGCGGTGGTTGCCAACGACCACGCTTTCAACTCCCATGTCCTGGACACCGGGGATCGCTTCGCCTTTACCTTCGCGCGTCCGGGCGTCTACCCCTATTTCTGCTCGCTGCACCCGCATATGGTCGCCAAGGTGGTGGTGACGCCCTGAGGCGTCCACCTGAGGCGCCGGCGACAAGGAAGTGGTGGCGAGACACCGGATGGGCGTTCGCCTCGCATCCAGCCGCGAGCCCGTCCGCGCGCCGCAAGCGGCGCTCACCCACGCAGCGGCGGCGCGCTTCCGCGCCGAGGTGCTGCCTCATCTCGACGCGGCGTACAATCTAGCTCGCTATCTCGCTCGCGACGGCGATATCGCCGAGGATATCGTTCAGGACGCGTTCGTGCGCGCGATCCGCGGCTTTTCCGGCTGGCGCGGCGACAGCGCCAAGGCTTGGCTGATGGCCATCGTGCGCAGCGCCTTCCTGGACAGCGTGCAGACCCGCCGCCGCCTTGCAGCCGCCGTCGTTGGCGAGAACGCTCTTTCCCCCGCCGAGGTGGCGAGGGTCGAGGCGGCGGCGGACCCAAATCAGCCGAGCCCCGAAGAGAGCTTGGTGCGAGGCGAGGAGGTGCTTGGCGTCCGCGCGGTGATCGAGCGCCTGCCCGAGCCTTTCCGCGAAACCTTGGTGCTGCGCGAGATGGAGGAGATGTCCTACAAGGAGATCGCCCAGGCGACCGCCACGCGCATCGGCACGGTGATGTCGCGGCTGGCGCGGGCGCGCGAGATGCTCGAGGCTCTGTTGGCGCCCGCCCTCGCCGAGTCCCCGATCGGTCGGGAGGCGCGGCCGTGACCGCCTGCCCCGAACGGCTCGCCGAGTTGAACGCCCTGCTCGACGGCGAGCTCGACGCCGCCAACACCCTGGCGGCGGAGGCGCATCTGAAGGGTTGCGAGGGGTGTCGCGCCGAATTCGCGCGCCTGCGAGCCTTGCGCGAAACGATCGCCGCCGCCGAGGCCCGCTGGAGCGCGCCGGCCGGGCTGCGGGCCCGCGTCGAGTCGCTGATCGAAGCGTCGGCGCAGTCGCGGCCGCGACCGTCGAGCGGCAACTGGCTGGCCTGGACGGGCGGCGCGGGCGCCGGCGCGATCGCCGCGGGTCTGGCGTTCGTCCTGATCGGCCCCTCGCTTGCGCCGCCGCCGGTGGAAGGCGAGGTGGTCGACGGCCACGTGCGCTCCCTGCTGGCCAGCCACCTGACCGACGTCGCCACCTCCAACCAGCACCTGGTCAAGCCCTGGTTCAACGGCAGGATCGACTTCGCGCCGCCGGTTCCCGAACTCGCCGAAGCCGGATTCCCGCTCGCCGGCGGCCGGATGGACTACATCGGCGGCCACCCGGCAGCGGCGCTGGTCTATCGGCGACGGCTGCACGTCATCAATCTGTTCGTCTGGCCGGAGCGAGGTCCCGACGCCGGCGCGGCGGCGGTTCGTCGCTGGGAGGGCTACAGCTTGCTCGATTGGCGACGCGGCGGTCTGCGGTTCTGGGCGGTGTCCGACATCGATCCAGCCGAGCTGAGCCGGTTCGGGGCGGCGTTCGCCAGCCGATCCTGATCGGCGTTCAGCGCCCGCCGGAACCCGGCTCGCCTGATCACCGCGCCGTGCGGTAGTCGACGTCCTCCCAGCGAACGGCGGAGAGCGCCTCGCGCCTCGGCCCGAGATAGCCGAACAGAAAGGCCGCCACCTTGCGCATCTGGATCTCTTCCGAGCCCTCGGTGATGCGATAGCGGCGGTGGTGGCGATAGATGTGCTCGAACGGCTTGTGCCGGGAGTAGCCGATGCCGCCGTGCACCTGCATGGCGCGGTCGGCCGCTTCGCAGCACAACCGGTTTGCCCAATAGTTGCACATCGACACCTTGTCGGAGATCTGCCGCTCGACCTCCTTGTGCGGCATGCGATCCATTCGCCAGGCGGTCTCGCGGATCAGCAGGCGCAGCATCTCCCCTTGGGTGGCGAGTTCGACGAGCGGGAACTGGATCGCCTGGTTTTCGGCGAGCGCCTTGCCGAACGGCTTGCGGGCGCGGGCGTATTTGACGCTTTCCTCGATGCAGTAGACCGCCGCCCCGAGCGAGGACGCCGCCTGCCGGATGCGATTCTGGTGCACGAAGCTCTGCCCGAGCGACAGGCCCCGACCCTCGATACCCCAGATCGCTTCTTCCGGAACCCAGACATTGGTGAAGCTCACCCTCGGGTGGTCGGTCGGCATGTTGAAGGTCCAGAGGTACTCCTCGATCTTCACGCCGGGCGTCGCCATCGGCACGAGGAACACGGTGATCCCCAGTGCGTCGCCGTCCTCGCCGCCGGTGCGGGCGAAGACCATGACGTGGCTGGCGGCGTGCAGGCCGGTGGTCCACATCTTCTCGCCGTCGATCCGCCAGCCAGCCATGCCGTCACGATCCTCGCGCACCGCGCGAGTCTCCATGAAGGTGGCGTCGGAGCCGTGGTTCGGCTCGGTCAGGCCAAAGCCGGTCCGAATCCTGCCGGCCAACAGATCCTCGCCGTAGCGATCCACCTGGGCATTGGTGGCGAACTCTTTGAACATCAGCACGAACGGGTTGTTGCCGACGATCGAATGCTCGGTCTGCAGGTCGTTGTGGAGCCCGAGGCCCTTGGCGGCGAGGTGCTCGCGGATCACCGCCATGGCGAGGTTGGTGCCGCCCTGGCCGCCCATCTCGCGCGGCCAGGCGTAGCGCAGGTGGCCGGCTTCGTCGGCGAGCTGCCGAGCCTCGGCGAGCAGCGCCTCCCATTCAGGCCGCGGCAGGCCCTGATTGTCCCAATCGGTGCGGGCGTGTTCGCGGCGATGGTCGAAAAAGCGGATGTTGTCGTCGACGCGCTCCAGCGGCTTGATGGTGGTTTCGATGAAGTGGTCGAGCTCGGCGAGGTAGGCGACCAGATCGGCCGGCAGGGCGAAATCCATGGCGAATTCCTTGTCTTCAGCGACGGCGGCCGCGTTCGGCGAGGGTGGCGCGGTAGCTGGCGTAACTGGGCTGATCGACCGCGAGCTTGGCGAGGGTGGTCGCCCAAAGATGGCGCGCGACATCGGGCGAGGCGGGGTCGATGTCGCCGGCGGCGATCCGGCGGCCGAGCTCGGCGTTGAGCGCGCGCAGATCGCCGTCCCGGCCGAGCAGGGTGCGCAGTCGCTCCCGCTCTTCGGCTTCCGCCGCCGGAGCCAGCTCGAGCTGCCGTCCGACGATCTCGAGGGCGTTGGCCGCCACGCGGACCTGGAAGCTCAACCGGCCAGTGGTCCCCGGAGCGACCTCCTCCTTGAGGAAGCGGACGACGGCGGCGACGATCTCCGAAGGCGAGGGCTGGTCCTGCACGGCCGGCGACCCTTAGGCGGCCAGCAGCCTGAGCAGATCGATCTCGTTCTCGCTGGCGCGGCGGGCGATCACCGCCCGCTCCACCGACGAATCGACCGTTCGGAAGGCCTCGGCCATGCCGCCGCACATCACCCCCCAGCGGATGGAGCCGAACACCTCCCACCAGAAGGCGTGGGCGCGATCGACGGGCTCGCCGCTCTCCGCCTCGTAGCCGGCCCACAGGTCTTCGCGCTCGCCAAAGCCGCCGACCGGCCTGTCGATGACGCCGAACCGCCAAGGGGCGGCGCATATCCACCCGAGGTCGGCCATCGGGTCGCCGACGAAGGCGATCTCCCAGTCCAGCACGGCGCGTACGCCGTCCGGTCCGACCATGAGATTGCCATTGCGAAAGTCGCCGTGCACCACCCGAGGGCGCGTTGGCGGCGGCGGGCAGTTCGCCTCCAGCCAGCGGAACGCCAGCTCGAACACCGGCCTCGGCCAGCCGCTGGCGCGGTGCGCCTCCCGGGCGGCGGCGATCTGGTCGGCGGGGTCGAGCCGGCGCAGGCTCGGGAAGGCGCCGGGGTCGATGCGATGGATGCGGGCGAGGATCTCGCCGCACTGGCGCGCCAGGCGCGGCCGCACCGCGCGCAGCGCCTCGCTCCTGGCGACGCGGCCGCCGAGTGTCTCGCCCTCGACGAACGACATCACGAAGCCGGCGCCGACGCCATCGTCGGGCTCCAGCACGTGCAGCACCGGCGGGACTGGCACGCCCTGGTTAGCGGCCGCGCCGATCAGCGCCGCCTCGATGGCGAGGCCGACGGCCTGGTCGGACAGCCGCCCACCCTCCGGCGCGCGGCGGAGAACCGCCGGCTTCGGCTCGCCATGGGCGCCGACGATGTCGAATCGCCAGATTTCCTGCGACGCGCCCGCCGATAGACGCGCGACGCCGGTCACGCCCGTTCCGCCGAGGCGGCGGCGGGCGAGGCTGGCGAGCGGCTCCTCCAGCGGCTGCGTCACGGCCATGAACCGTAAGGCCCCACACCGTCCCGTCAATTCGTGACGCCGGGGAAGTTAGCAAGGTCGCGGGTGAGGGCGTGCCCGCGAACCGGCTGGCCGTCCAGGCGTGTGACGGGCGCGAGCCCGATGAGGCTGTTGGTCAGGAACAATCCGTCGGCCGCCGACACCTCCTCCATCGAGGCGACGCGGAGGTCGACGGTGACGCCCAGCGCCTCGGCGGCGGCGAGGACGCGGGCGCGGATCGTCCCCGCCAGAGCTCCGGACGCAAGCGGTGGTGTTCGCAGCCGATCGCCGTCCACCCAGAAGAGGTTGGCCGCCGCCGCGCAGGCGACCTCGCCGCGATTGTTCAGCATCAGCGCCTCGTCGGCGCCCCTCTCGCGCGCCTCGCGGCGGGCCAGAACGCTGTCGAGATAGGCGAGCGTCTTGAACCGCGAGACGGGCGAGCCCTCGTTGCGGCGCACCGACACCGTGGCGAGGCTGACCGGCCCGCCGGCCGCCGGCGCGGTCCAGGCGCGCGCCAGCAGGCGCGGCCGCGACGCCTCCGGCCGGTCGAGGCCCCGTCCGCCGGAGCCGGCCGTCCAGGTGAGCCGGACCGCCGCGCGCAAGCCGGTGAGGCTGGCGCGCGCCACCGCTTCGGCGGCCGCCCGGTCCAGAGTCGCCGCGTCCGGCGCGGGCAGCCCAAGCGCCGCGCACCCTTCGGCCAGCCGCCTCCAGTGAGCGCCGGCGTTGGCGAGCGCGCCATCCCGCCACAGCAGGGTCTCGAACAGGCCGTCGCCGAGCAGCAGGCCGCGATCGTCGGAAGGGATCATTCGCCGGCGAGAGCGCGGAGCAACGGGGCGACCTTGGTCTCGGTCTCGCGCCGTTCGGCGGCCGGATCGCTGTCCGCGACGATCCCCGCGCCCGCCAGCACCCGCCAACGCCAGCCCCGCTCGTCCGCCGCCAGACAGGCGGTGCGGATCAGCACGCTCGAGTCGAAGGCGCCGTCGAACCCGGCCCAGAACAGCGTTCCGCACCATGGTCCCCGCGCGAAAGGCTCGCGCGCCGCGATTTCCGCCATGGCGGCCAGCTTCGGGGCGCCGGTGACCGAGCCCGGCGGGAAGGCCGCCGCCAGGAGATCCGCGGCGTCGGCGCCGGCGCGGAGCCGCCCGCGCACGCGCGAGACCAGATGATGCACCGCCGGAAAGGATCGGAGCGCGCACAGCTCTTCGACGCTCACCGAGCCCGGGTCGCACACCCGCGCCAGATCGTGGCGCATGAGGTCGACGATCATCAGGTTCTCCGCCCGGTCCTTGGGGCTGGCGGCGAGAGCGGCGGCGAGAGCGGCGTCCTCGCCAGGCGTGGCGCCGCGGGGCCGCGTCCCCTTGATCGGTTCGGTCCGGACGGTGACCCCATCTCCGTCGATCGACAGAAAACGTTCGGGCGACTGTGAGACCAGGGCGAGGTCCGGCAGGCGCAGATAGGCGGCGAACGGCGCCGGGCTCTTGGCGGCCAGTCGCTCGAAGGCGGCGAACGGCGCGTCGCCTTCGTTCAGGCGTCCGCTCCAGGCGCGCGCCAGATTGGCCTGGTAGAGATCGCCGGCGCGGATGCGCCGCACCGTCGCGGCGACGGCCGCCTCGTAGGCGGCGCCGCTCGGTTCCGACTCCACGAGCGCGATGTCGGCTCGCGGCCGCGCCTCGTGCGCCTTGGCCGCGGGCTGGTCGGGCAACGCCGCGACCTCCTCGAAGCGCATCAGGACGAGATCGGGCCACCGCGTATCGCGTTTCAACGCGCGGCCGTCCAGCCGATCGCCGAATTCGTAGCTGACGAGGCCGATGACGCCACCCTGGAACGGCGGCCCCTCCGGGTCGCGCGGACGCCTCCGGCCCAGCATGGCCCGCAATCGGGCGAAGTCGCGATCGCCCTCGCCGTGGCGGACGATCTCGACGGCGCTCGGCGCGGTCGCGCGGCACGACCAGCCCGGCCGGCCGCCGCGCAACTCCACGGTGAACGGGATTTCGGCGAGCCGCGCCTCTGGCTCGCTCAAGCCGCCCGCGCCGCGTCCAGGCGAGCCCAGGTCGAGGCGAGATCAACCGCCGCGCCGCGCTCGCGCGCCTCGTCGATCGCCATCACCGTGAGGCCGGCTTCCATCGACTCCCACGGACTCACCGGGAAGGCCGCGCCGCCCTCCAGGGCGGCGAGCAGGTCGGCCGCCATGGCCTCGTCGGCGCCGTTGTGCAGATCGGCGGTGCGGTTGCCGAAGTCGATCCTCTCCGGCTTGCCGCGGGCCAAGGCGCGCCGCACCATCAGCCTGTTGCGCACCAGATCGGCGATCAGCGTGCCGCGCGTTCCGGCGAGGTACCAGCGCCGCTCCTGCAGGGCGACGTGGCTGTTGGCGTGGAAGGCGAGGGTGAAGCCGCTCGCATAATCGACGATGGCGGTCTGGTGGTCGGCGACATCCATGTCCGAGGCGAAGGGATCGTCGGCCGCGGCCCAGCCCGCGTCGCGCAAGGCATAGGCCGGCTCGCCATCGTCGTAGGCACGGGGACGGCCGGGCTCGTCGGGCGTGAAGATCCGCCGGCCGCCGAAGCTCGCCACCCGGGCGGCCCGCGCGCCGGCGAGGGCGCCGAAGATATCGAAGTCGTGGCAGACCTTGTCGAGCAGGAAGGAGCCGCCCCAGTGGGCGCGCCGCCGCCAATTGCGCGCCAGATAGGCCCCGTGCTCGGGGTGCAGGTGCTCGGTGGCGTCCATCGACACCAGGGTCCCGAGTTCCCCGGATCGCGCACGAGCCAGCACCTCTCGCACCAAAGGCATCGAGCGCATCACCAGGCCGACGAAGATCGGCGGGGCGCGCGCCGTCGCCAGCCGCTCCGCCAGGGCGAACGTCTCCGCCGCCGTCCGGACGATCGGCTTTTCGACGAAGATCGGCCAGCGCGCCGTCATCGCCGCCTCGAGGTGGGCGAGATGCAGATGATTGGGCGAGCCGATCATCACGAGGTCGAAGGGCCCGGCCGCGAGCAGCCCCTCCACCGTGGCAAAGGCTGGTCCGGGGGCGAGGCCGCCTTCGTCCAGGATCGGCCGGCCAACCGGCGCGGGGTCGACGTGGCCGGCGATCTCCAGCGACCAGCCGGTCGTCGCCATGGCGCGGATCACATGGGCGATGCGCTGGCCAAGCCCGATGACGGCGAGACGCCAGGTCTTCATGGCGTCCGGGCGGGCGCCGTCTCACCCTCGGGGGCGACGAAGCCCTTCCACTGGTCCATGTAGTCGATGAACACCTCGCTCAGGCCCTCGGCGCGCAGGTGGTCGCGCGAGACGGGACGGGCGATCGGCGCGAACGCCGTGTCGCCGGCCAGCCTCGGCCAGTCGTGGTGAAGGACGGCGCCGCGGCCGATGATGGCGAAGTCCGCGCCGTGCTCCAGCACCCTTGCCGCATCCGCGGCGCTCAAGATCTTGCCGGCGACGCCGAGGCGGGTCGCGTTGCGCGGCAGGTCGG
The DNA here is from genome assembly GCA_963752245.1 of uncultured Alphaproteobacteria bacterium. Taxonomy (GTDB): domain Bacteria; phylum Pseudomonadota; class Alphaproteobacteria; order Caulobacterales; family Caulobacteraceae; genus Acaudatibacter. The sequence goes on along the minus strand of CAVVXO010000002.1, from coordinate 610,493 downwards.
CGAACCAGTCGATCAGCGGCCGGTCGGCCATCGCCGGATCGAGGGGCCGCTTGAAGCAGTCCCACAGCGACATGTCGAGATAGTCGAGATCGCCGCTAAGCAGCAGCTCCGCCGCAAGGGCGCGCATCTCCGAGGCGATCAGACCAAAACGCTCGGGCGAGAGGCGCACGCCGAGCTGGAAGTCCGGCCGGCAGCGGGCGCGAACGCCGGCGATGATCTGGAGAAGCAGGCGCCCGCGGCGCTCCGGCGAGCCGCCCCAGGCATCGTCGCGATGGTTGGTCTCGGGCGAGAGGAAGGCGCAGACGATGTAGCCGTGGGCGCCATGGATCTCGACGCCATCGAAGCCGGCGCGCTCGGCGCGAACGGCGGCGGCGACGAAGTCCTCGACGAGTTGCTCCGCCTCGGCGGGCTCCAGGGCCCGCGCATGGAATTCGCGCTTGTCGCTGGGCGCGACCGGCCTCTCGCCAATCAGCTCGGCCGGAGAGCGGAAGCCGGCGTGGTGAAGCTGCACGGCGCTGACCGCGCCTTTCGCGCGAATGGCGTCGGCCAGGCGCGTGAGGCCCGGTAGGTGATCGTCCGACCAGACGCCAAGCTGGCCGGGAAAGCCCTGGCCGCGCCGCTGCACATGCGCCGCGCAGGTCATCACCAGGCCAAAGCCGCCCTCGGCCCGCATGGTCAGCCAGCGGAACTCCTCGTCCGAGAGCCGCCCGTCGGGGTGGCTCTGGCAATTGGTCAGCGGCGCCAGCACCAGCCGATTGCGCCACGCAGGGCCGCGCGCAAGCGCGAGGCGATCGAAAAGGGTGGTCATCGGCGAGAGTCCATGAACTCGCTAGGTGAAGGTCAGTCGCCGAGCAGGAGGGCGCCGGCTGCCGTGGCGGCCGCTCTCAGCGGTGCGTCCAGAGTGCCTAGGCGAGAGCCGCCGCGCAGCGCCAGTTCGAGGTAAGCCGCGTCGTACACGGTCAGGCCGTGGCGCGCCGCCAGGTCGACCGTCGACGCCCAGGCCATGCGCGATGTCAGCGCATCGATGGTGACGTCCAAGGCGGCGACATCGACCAGGGCCGCGGCTCGCTCATTCGCTCCGATCCGGCCGCGACGCTCGGCGATCAACAAGGCGTTCGCGACCTCCAGAGGCCAGTGCGCTGGTGCGAGGGCGACCTCGCCGGCAAAGGAGGCGAACAGTTGCTGGCTGGCGGCGGAGCGTTCATCCGGAAGTAACCAGGCGAGAACGAGCGACGCGTCGATGACGACGCTCACCCTCGTCCCTCGTCGCGATAGGTCTTCCATTCCGCCCAATTGAAGGGGCGGCCGCCCATTCGATCCGCGCGCGCGCGCATGCGGCGGTAGATCGACCATGCCTTTTCGGCGCTCGGTCCGGAGTCGGCGGGAATTAGGCGCGCCACCGGCTTGCCCCGGTGCGTGATGGTGATCGCCTCGCCCTTCGCCGCTCGGTCGAGCAGCTTGGAAAAGTGCGTCTTGGCTTCAAAGGCGCCGACTTCGGACATGGAGATCTACCAGTTCACAGACTAGTTTTAGTGTCCGTTGACCGGGCGCTCGCGTCAAGAGCGGCTCGGTTCAGCCTGGCTATCGCCCCGCACGAAGCCGCCGCTCGCGGCCATCTGGTCGCGCACCTGCTCCGGCTGGGCGGTGGCGAGGGCGTCGAAGGCGGCGAGCTCTTCGGGCACGTACCAGTGGATGCGGTCGGCATGATAGGCGCGCCACACGGCGTCGGCCACGGCGGAGGGCGGCGTCAGCCGCCACGGACCCTTCTTGTCAGCCACGTCCTTGGCGCCCTGCGGCAGCAGCGGCGTGTCGATCAGCCCCGGCAGGGTGTCGCACACCCGCACGCCGGCCGCTTTCAGTTCGACCGACAGAGCCTCCGTTAAGCCCTTCACCGCGTGCTTGGTCGCCGAATAGACGGCGATGCCGCCCATGCCGAAGGTCGCCGAGGAGGAACTGGTCAGGAACGCCATCGAGCCTTCCGTCGCCTTGAGGTGCGGAATCGCCGCCTGAACGCCGGCGAGCACCGCCAGCAGATTGACCGCCACCACCGCCTCGACGTCCGCCCACGCCATCGCCTCGAATGGTCCGCCCCGACCGATGCCGGCGTTGGCGTGGAAGACATCGAGCCGGCCGGCCTCGGCGGCGAAGGCGTCGATCGCCGCGCGCTGCGCCGGCCGATCCGTGACATCGAGCGCGCGCGTCCACGCGCCCTCCTGGGCGAGGCCCGCGAGGTTTCCTGCGTTGGAATCAAGGCCGCCGACGAACCAGCCCTCGGCGGCGAAGCGGCGCGCGGTGGCGAGGCCGATGCCGGACGCCGCGCCGGTGATCAGGATCGCCTTGGCGCCCGCCATCAGATGTCGATCGGGCGCTCGACGAAGGCGTGTTCGGTCGGGCTTTCGCCAGCGGTGGCGGGGAAGTGGGCCTTGAGCGCCGCGCCGCAGATGTCGATCGCCGCGCAGATGCCGGCGGTGGGATCGCCGCCGCTCCTCATCGAGCGCGCCACCGCGTCGGCGGCCTTGGACCAGGCGCTCTCGTCGGCCTTGTCGTGCAGCGCCGCGTGCGCCAGCACCCGCACCTGTTTGTCGATCGCAGCGACGAACAACAGGACGCCGGTTTCGGAGCCGCGCGCCAGGCTGGCGAGGGCGGCGAAGTGGTGCTGCGCCGCCCGTTCGACGCGATGCCGCTTCAGGACCGCCGGCGTCAGGGCGCGGCGCACCGCCGGAATGTGGACGATCAGGTAGGCGGCGACGAACAGCAGGGCCTGAGCCAGGGCGTACAGCCCGAGCAGCAGGCCGAGGTCGCGGGCCAGGGCGCCGCCTTGCATCGCCATCCACACGCCCGCCTTGCCGGCAAGATCGAGAGGCTCGAGGCCCGCCGCCAGGGCCAACGGCGGCAGGATGAGCGCCGCGCCAATCGCCCAGGCGAGGGGGACCTCGCGATAGTCCGAGACCTCGCCGGCCAGGACGCAGACCACCTCGCCACGGCTTTCCGCCTCGGCGGCGCGCATCGCCTCGGCGATCCGCTCGCGGTCCAGCCGATCGATCATCTTACCAGCTCCCCGAGGCGCCGCCGCCGCCGCCCGATCCGCCGCCGCCGCTGAAACCGCCCCCGCCGAAACCGCCGCCGCCCCAGCCGCCTCCGCCGCCCCAGCCGCGGGAGTTGCCGAGGATCATCATCGGCAGCAGCCAACCCAGGCCGCCGCCGCCGCGCCGCCGTCGGAACAGCGACCAGCCCAGGCAGAGGAAGATGAACAGCGGGATGAGGGCGCGGAACGGATCGACGCCGCGGGCGCCGCCCTCCTCGCCGCGCGCCTGCTCGGCGGCCGCCTGCGCCGCCTTCATCTCGGCGGTGGAGGGATCGGCCGTCAGCTGCTGGATCAGTTCGTCGGTTCCGGCGACGACGCCGCCCTCGATGTCGCCGGCGCGCATCTTCGGGATCACCGCCCGCTGCAGGATGACGCTGGAGAGGGCGTCGGTCAGCACGCCCTCGAGGCCGTAGCCGACCTCGATCCTCACCTTGTGTTCGGACGGGACGACGATGAACAGCGCGCCGTTGTTGGTCTGCGTCTGGCCGATGCCCCAGTGGCGCAGCAGCTGATAGCCGTAGTCGGCGATCTCGTAGCCGCCGAGGCTGGGCAGGGTGACGACCACCAATTGCCGGCTGTTCTTGGCTTCGAGCGCCGCGAGCTTGGCGGTGAGATCGGCGCTGGTCGCCGGCGAGAGGACGTGCGCCTCGTCGACCACCCGCCGGCCGGCCAGATCAGGAAAGCTCGGGCCAGCGGAAGCGGCCGCCAGGACCGCGCCGAGCGGCGCCAGCGCCAGCAGAAGCGCCAGAAGGCCGAGCCAGCGCCTCACGGGGTGGTCGGCGGCGGCGATCCCGGCGCCGTTCCCGGCGCGCCGCTGGCGGCCGGCGCGCTGTCGAAGCTCACCACCGGCGCGCTCTGGGCGGCGGCCGAGGCGGTGAACAGGCTCATCGGCTTCTCGTTGTGATAGAGGGTGGCCGCCCACAGCGCCGTGGGGAAGACCCGCAGCGTGGTGTTATAGTCCTGCACCGCGGCGTTGTAGTCGCGGCGGGCGACGGCGATCCGGTTCTCCGTGCCTTCCAGCTGCGACTGCAAGGCCATGAAGTTCTCGTTCGACTTGAGGTCCGGATACCTCTCGCTGATCGCCATCAGGCGCCCCAGCACGCCGGAGAGGCGATCCTGCGCCTGCTGGAACTGCTGGAAGGCGGCCGGATTGGTGATCGTCGAGGCGTCGACCTTGACCTGCGTGGCGCTGGCGCGCGCCTGGGTGACCTCGACCAGCACGCTCTTTTCCTGGGCGGCATAGCCCTTCACGGTCGCCACCAGATTGGGGATGAGATCGGCGCGCCGCTGATAGTCGCTCTGCACGTCCGCCCAGCGGGCCCTGGCCGCCTCCTCCTTGGTCGGAATGGCGTTGATGCCGCAGCCGGCGAGGCCGGCGGCCAAGGCGATGGCGAGGCCGGCGGTTCCCGCCCGGCGGAACGTGGCGTTCACGAGTGTCTGATCCCCTTCTGACCGTGGCGGCCGGCTTCGCCATTGCAGGCGAACGCTGTCCACCGCCCCATACCTAGTCGTCCCGCGCGCCGGACGCCAGCCACCCATCGGCGGCCAGGGCGAGGACGATGGCGAGCGCCAGCCCGAGCGCCGCGGCGAGGGCGAGCGTCAGCCCCGGCCTCGGCCAGACGGGCCGGTCGGCGGGCGTCGCCGGATCGATGAGGGTGATGTCGGCGGGAACCTCCGCCGCCGCGACCCGCAGGGCGCTCGCCCGCTGCGAAAGGGCGTCGAACGCCAGCCTGTCGCTCTGCGCCTTCCGCTGCAGCAGGGCGTAGCCGATCGAGCGTTGGCGCAGGCCCGAGAGGTCGCCGGTGAGCGCCTCGGTTCGCGCCCGCAGCCCCTGCTCGGCGGCGAGCGCGGCGCGGTAGCGGGCACCCAGCGACGCGACGATCGCGCCGACCTCGATGGCGATCTGCCGGTCGGCTTCCTCGAGGCTGGCCGCGATCGGCTTCATCTGCGGGTAGTCGGGTTTGAACACCGCCAGCCGGTCGCGATACTCGGCGGCCAGCTTGGCGCGCTCCTGCACCATCTGCTGCACCGCCGGATTGGCCTGGGCTTCCGGCGCCGCCAGTCCGGCGACACGCGCCTCTCGCCACCTCGCTTCGGCGGCGATCCGCTCCGACTGCGCCTGGGCGAGGGCGCCGTTCAGGGTTTCGAGACTGGCGGCCGTCAGCGACGGCGCGGCGCCGGGCGCGTCGGCCGCGCCTCCCGGCAGCGAAGGGATGCCCTCGCGTCGCGCGTAATCGGCGAGCGCCTGCTCGCTGGCGGCGAGCCGCCGCGTCGCTCCAGCCAGTTGGCCATCGATGAAGGCGGCGGCCCGTCGAGCAACCGCGAACCGACGCTCCGAGTCGATCGCTATGGCCCCGTCCGCGAAGGCATTGGTGATGTCGGCGGCGAGGCGTGGCTCGGGCGCCGAGAAGCGCACGCTCGCCAGGTGCGCCCCGCGCACCGGCGCGATGCCCAGCCGCTCGCCGAGGATGTGGATGACCGCGCGCCGGCGGCGCTCCACCGCGTCCGCGCCGGAGAGAGTGGCCCCGCGACCCATGAGGCGCAGGAACCGGTCGTCACGCGCGAGGGCCAAGGTGTCGGCGACTCGCTCGGCGAGAGCGCGGCTGCGCAACAGGCCGACCTCGGTCTCGAAGAAGGCCTCGTCGCCGAGCAGGGCCAGGGCGGCGGCCGGGGAGGCCGCTTCCATGGGCGGGGCGGCGCGCTCGAGCCCCTGCGAAACCGGCGCCGGCCGTTCGATGCGCAGCAGGGCCTCGCCGACGAACACCGCCGGCGTGCCGAAGGCGAGCAGGCCGCCGACGATCAGGCACCCGGCGAAGGCCGCCGCCGCCCTGCGCCAGTGCCGCCCGAGGGCCGCTACGACGAGGACCGGGGTGAGGGCGCGCCGCGTCGCCGCGGCAGGAAAGCGGCCGGTCACAGGTAGGAGAACACGATCAAGGCCGGCAGGGTCTCCACCAGCGAGCGCCACAGCTGCTTGGCGAAGGAGCCGTCGACCACCACCGTGTCGCCGGCGATCACCTCGGGGTCGCGCACCCGGCCGGCCCGGATCACCGTCAGGTCGAAGATGGCGGCGCGCGGCGCCCCGTCGACAGTACGGACGATCGCCACCTTGTGCGGATTGGCGGTGCGCAACTCGCCCTTGGCGCGGGCAACCGCTTCCATCAGGCCCGTGCGGCCCTTGAGCTCGAAGACGCCCGCCTCGTTGACCGAGCCCTCCACGGTGACCTTCTGGCTGACGGCCTCGGCGATGGTCACCACCACATGCGGCGACTGCAGGTAGCGCGCCGCCAGCCGCGCGGCGATGTCCCTCGCCAGGGCCTCGGGGGTGCGGCCGGCGGCGGGCACCTCGCCGATCAGCGGCAGGGTGAGATCGCCCGCCGCGTCGACCCGGGCGCGCGAGACGCCGAGCTCCTTAGCCTCGAACACGCTGACGCTCACCGCGTCCAGCGGCCCGATGCGCGCCACCGCGGGCGGCGGCGGCGAGGTCTGCGCCCAGGCGGCCACGCCCGCCGCGGCCGCGGCGACGCCGGCCGCCCAGACAGTTCGTGCGCGTCGCATCGGCCGCCCTCCCGCCCCGGCCTGATTAGCCGCTCGCCGGCGGCGGCGTCCATCGCGGCGTTGCGCCGCCCAAGAGCGCCGCGCTAAGCGGCCCCGCGCCCCGGCGCGTCTTGTGTCTTGAAGGGTCGGCGATGAACATCCACGAGCATCAGGCCAAGGCGGTCCTGGCGAAGTTCGGCGTGCCGGTCCCGCGCGGCTATCCGGCCTTCACCGTCGAGGAGGCGGTCGCCGCGGCCGAGAGGCTCGGCGGTCCCGTCTGGGTGGTCAAGGCGCAGATCCACGCCGGCGGCCGCGGCAAGGGCGGCGGCGTCAAGGTGGTCAAGTCGCTGGATGAGCTGCGCGAGGTCGCCGGCCGCATGCTCGGCATGACTCTCGTGACCCACCAGACCGGCCCGAAGGGAAGGCGGGTGGGCCGCCTGTACATCGAGGAGGGCGCCGACATCGCCCGCGAACTCTACCTCTCGCTGCTGGTCGACCGCGAGACCAGCCGGGTCTCCGTCGTCGCCTCGACCGAGGGCGGCATGGACATCGAGGAGGTGGCCCGCGCCACGCCGGAGAAGATCGTCACCTTCGGCATCGACCCGGCGACCGGCCCATGGCCGCATCATGCCGCCGCTCTCGCCAGGGCGCTGAACCTCGCCGGCGAGGCCGCCAAGCAGGCGCGCGCCCTGCTCCCGGCGCTCTACAAGGCGTTCACCGCCAAGGACATGAGCCTCCTCGAGGTCAATCCGCTGATCGTCACCGGCGCCGGCAAGCTGCTGCTGCTCGACGCCAAGGTCGCCTTCGACGACAATGCCCTGTGGCGCCATCCGGAGATCGCCGCCCTGCGCGACCCCTCCGAGGAGGACGAGAAGGAGATCGAGGCGGCCAGGCACGATCTCTCCTACATCGCCCTCGATGGCGAGATCGGCTGCATGGTCAACGGCGCCGGCCTCGCCATGGCGACCATGGACATCATCAAGCTCTATGGCGCCGAGCCGGCCAACTTCCTCGACGTCGGCGGCGGCGCCTCGAAGGAGAAGGTGACCGCCGCCTTCAAGATCATCACCGCCGACCCCAATGTGAAGGGCATCCTGGTCAACATCTTCGGCGGCATCATGCGCTGCGACATCATCGCCGAGGGCGTGATCGCCGCGGTGAAGGAAATCGGCCTGAAGGTGCCGCTGGTGGTGCGGCTCGAGGGCACCAACGTCGAGCTCGGCAAATCCATCCTCTCGGCCAGCGGCCTGGACGTGATCGCGGCGAACGATCTGGCCGACGGCGCGGAGAAGATCGTCGCGGCGGTGCGGCGGGCGGCCTAGCCGAACTCATAACCCAATCTGAAGAACGGCCCTCAAAAACACATGTCCATTCTCGTCGGCGCCGCGACCCGCGTCATCTGCCAGGGCGTCACCGGGGCGCAGGGGACGTTTCATACCGAGCAGGCGATCGCCTACGGCACGGCCATGGTCGGCGGCGTCTCGCCCGGCAAGGGCGGCCGGACGCACCTTGGCTTGCCGGTATTCGACACGGTCGGCGAGGCGGTCGCCGCCACCGGCGCCGACGCCAGCGTCATCTATGTGCCGCCGCCCTTCGCCGCCGACGCCATCCTGGAGGCGATCGACGCGCGGGTGCCCCTGATCGTCTGCATCACCGAGGGCATCCCGGTCGCCGACATGGTGGCGGTGAAACGGGCGCTCACCGGCTCGGCGTCGCGGCTGATCGGGCCGAACTGCCCCGGCGTGCTGACGCCTGGCGAATGCAAGATCGGCATCATGCCCGGGAACATCTTCCAGAAGGGCTCGGTCGGCGTCGTCTCGCGCTCGGGCACCCTTACCTACGAGGCGGTGTTCCAGACCACCCGCGCCGGTCTCGGCCAGACGACGGCGGTGGGCATCGGCGGCGACCCGGTCAAGGGGACCGAATTCATCGAGATCCTGGAGATGTTCCTCGCCGACCCGGCCACGGAATCGATCATCATGATCGGCGAGATCGGCGGCGGGGCGGAGGAGGACGCGGCGGCCTTCCTGAAGGCGAGCAAGGTCAAGAAGCCGACGGTCGGCTTCATCGCCGGGCGCACCGCCCCGCCCGGCCGCCGCATGGGTCACGCCGGCGCGATCATCTCCGGCGGCAAGGGCGGCGCCGAGGACAAGATCGCCGCCCTGGAGGCGGCCGGCGTGCGCATCGCTCCCTCACCGGCGGCGCTTGGCGATACCCTGGTGGAACACCTCCGCGCCTGACCCCGACGAAGCGCGCGCCCCTTGGAACCGGTCCGCCTTGGCCCGGGCAACGGGGGCGAGGCGCCCGCGCTCCACTCGAGGAGCCGCGCCGCCCCCGCCCGTCGCGCACAGGAACCCGCGCGCCGACGTGTCGTTTCCCCGCGCAAGGGGGCGTGCCGAAAGGACAACAGATTATGAGGATTTCGCTTTCGCTGCTCGGCGCCGGCGCCCTCGTCGCCACGCTCGCCGCCGGCTCTCTCGCGGTCTCTGGCGCCTCGGCCCAGACGGTCGTGGTCCCCGCCGCGAAGGTCTACGTCGTCTGCAACCGATACAACGAATGCTGGCGCGTGCACCAACGCTACACCTTCTATCCGGCCGACGAGCGGATCGTCTATCGCGACGACGCCTGGTGGGCGCGGCACGAGCACGACAAGGTCTGGCGGGAGCTTCCCGATCCCTCCGATGATCACGGCTGGTATGACAGCGACGGGAACTGGCATGCCTACGCGCCGCCGAACTGATCCGGCGGCATAGACGGCTCGGCCGCCAGGTGCGGGGGCGGCCCACATCCGCGCCGCTCACGGGAGCCGGGCCGCCCCGGCCCGCGGACGCGGGCAAGGCCCCCGCGCTTCAAACCCCCTGATGGAGCCGAAGCGCCCCGGCCCGGCGGACGCCCGTGCTCCAGCCCCTTATGGAGCCCGGCCCCCTCGGCCGGGCCGACGCGGGCGAGACGATCGGCGGAGCCGGCGATCACCTCCAAGACAGGGCGCCGCCGCCTGGCTAGGCTGAGGAGGTGACGCGGCGCGCCCTCATCCTCGGCGGCTCGGGGCAGATTGGGCGGGCGGTGGCGGAGCGCCTCGCCCGGGACGGCTGGGCGGTGACCGCCGCCCAGCGCACGCCCGACAGCCTCCCGAGCTCGTTACGCCATGGCGTTCAGGCGATCGCGCTCGACCGCGAGGATACTGACGCCCTCGCCGGTGGGTTCGATGCGGTAGTGGACACGGTTGCGTACAACGCAGCCCACGTGCGCCAGTGTCTCGGCCTCGGGCGCCGCGTCGGCGCGCTCGTGGTCATCTCGACAGGGAGTGTCTACGCCGACGAGAAAGGGCGCACCCTGGACGAGGCGCGCCAGACCCGCCCCCCGGTCTATCCCGTGCCGATCGGCGAGGACCAGCCGCGCGCGTCCCCAGGCGACGCCACCTACTCCACGCGCAAGGTCGAGCTGGAGAGCCTGCTGCTGGACGGACTGCGCGTCCCGCTCGCCATCGTGCGGCCATTCGCCGTGCACGGTCCTGGCAGCCGGGCGCCGCGGGAGTGGTGGTTCATCGGCCGCAGGGTCGTAATCCCGCCGGCCTCTCGCTATATCACCTTCGGCCCCCGGGGCGGCGGCGCGGCCCAAAAGCGGAAGTCATGGCGGACGACAGCGGACGGCTGAACGACATCCTCGCCGAGACCGCCTTCCTGGGCGGCGGAGAGGCCGGCTATATCGAGGCCCTCCGCGACCGCTGGGCCGCCGATCCGGCCTCGGTCGACGCCTCCTGGCGCGCCATCTTCCAGGCGCTGCACGACGGCGCGGCGGCGCGCCCGCCGGAGTGGGCGACGGCCAGCGCCGCCCAGCTCACGGGCGGCGAGCGGCCCGACTGGCTCTCGGCGATCGATGGGCGGTGGCCGGAGCCGAAGGTGAAGCCGGCCGCCGCGGCCCCGCCCGGCGCCGCCGGCCCCGACCCATCCGAGGTTCGCGCCCGCACCCTCGATTCCCTGCGCGCGATCATGATGATCCGGGCCTATCGCGTCCGCGGGCACCTGAAGGCGAGGCTCGATCCGCTGGGGCTCGCCACCCAGGTCGGCGACGCCAGCGAGCTCGATCCGGCGACCTACGGCTTCGGCGAAGGCGACTGGGACCGGCCGATCTTCCTCGACTATGTGCTGGGCCTCGAGAGCGCGACCCTGCGCGAGATCCTGGACATCCTCCAGCGCACCTACTGCGGGGCGATCGGCGTGCAATACATGCACATCGCCAACGCCGCCGAGAAGGCGTGGATCCAGGAGCGGATCGAGGGTCGCGACAAGGAAGTCAGCTTCACGCCGGAAGGCAAGATCGCCATCCTCAAGAAGCTGATCGAGGCCGAGGGTTTCGAGCAGTTCCTCGCCAGGCGCTTCCCCGGCACCAAGCGGTTCGGCCTCGACGGCGGCGAGGCCTGCGTGCCGGCGCTCGAGCAGATCATCAAGCGCGGCGGCGCGCTCGGCGTGCGCGACATCGTCATCGGCATGCCGCACCGAGGCCGGCTGAACGTGCTGGCGGCGGTGATGGGCAAGCCCTACCGCGCCATCTTCCATGAATTCCACGGTGGTTCGTCGACGCCCTCGGACGTGGAGGGCTCGGGCGACGTCAAGTATCACCTCGGAACCTCGTCGGACCGGGCGTTCGACGGCAACACCGTCCACCTGTCGCTCACCGCCAATCCCAGCCACCTCGAGATCGTCGATCCGGTGGTGCTGGGGAAGGCGCGGGCCAAGCAGGCCTTCGTGCTGCGCGAGAACTCCGGACGCCGGGCGCGGCGGCACCTTGCCGCTGCTGCTGCACGGCGACGCCGCCTTCGCCGGCCAGGGCGTGGTCGCCGAGTGCTTCAACATCTCCGACATCAAGGGCTATCGCACCGGCGGATCGATCCACTTCGTCGTCAACAACCAGATCGGCTTCACCACCAGCCCGGCCTACAGCCGCACCAGCCCCTATCCCTCGGACGTCGCCCTGATGGTCCAGGCGCCGATCCTGCACGTCAACGGCGACGATCCCGAGGCGGTCACCCACGTCGCCAGGATCGCGATGGAGTACCGCCAGCGGTTCGCCAAGGACGTGGTCATCGACATGTTCTGCTACCGCCGGTTCGGCCACAACGAGGGCGACGATCCGACGATGACCCAGCCCCTGATGTATCGGGCGATCAAGGATCATCCCTCGGTGCGCGACCTCTATGCCGCGCGTCTGATCGCCGAGGGCGTGGTCGGGCAGGCCGAGGTGGATGGCTGGCTCGCCGCTTTCCAGGAGCACCTGCAGGCGGAATTCGACGCCGCCAAGGACTGGCGGGCCGACAAGGCCGACTGGCTCGACGGCAAGTGGTCGCATCTGGCGCTGCCCGGCGACGAGGAGCGGCGGGGCGCCACGGCCGTGCCGTTGCAGCGGCTGAAGGACCTCGGGCGCGCCTTCACCACCCTGCCGGAGAGCCTCGACGTCCACCGCACGGTGCGGCGGGTCATCGACGCGCGGCGCGCGGCGATCGAGGCCGGCGCGGGGATCGACTGGGCCACCGCCGAGCACCTCGCCTTCGCCAGCCTGCTCGACCAGGGCGTGCCGGTGCGGCTCAGCGGCCAGGACAGCGTGCGCGGCACCTTCGTCCAGCGCCATTGCGACATCATCGATCAGACGACCGAAGCCCACTACCAGCCGCTCTCGCACCTCAGGCCCGGCCAGGCCCACTTCGAGGCGCTGGACTCGGCGCTCTCGGAAGAGGCGGTGCTCGGCTTCGAGTACGGCTTTTCGGTCGCCGAGCCGAACACCCTCACCCTGTGGGAGGCGCAGTTCGGCGACTTCGCCAACGGCGCCCAGGTGGTGATCGACCAGTTCCTCGCCGCCGGCGAGCGCAAATGGCTGCGCATGAGCGGTCTCGTCCTGCTGCTGCCGCACGGCTACGAGGGTCAGGGTCCCGAGCATTCGTCGGCGCGGCTGGAGCGGTATCTGCAGCTCTGCGCCGAGGACAACATGCAGGTGGTCAACTGCACCACCCCGGCCAACTACTTCCACGTCCTGCGTCGCCAGATGACGCGCGAATTCCGCAAGCCGCTGATCGTCATGACGCCGAAGTCGCTGTTGCGGCACAAGAAGGCGGTGTCGCCGCTGACGGACATGGCGGAGGGCTCGTCCTTCCACCGCGTGCTGCACGACGACGCGCAGTACGGACGGCACACGTCCCAAAAGCTGAAGCCCGATGAGCAGATCCGGCGCGTCGTCCTCTGTTCCGGCAAGGTCTATTATGACCTGCTCGACGCCCGGGAGAAGGCCGGGGCCGACGACGTCTATCTGCTGCGCCTCGAGCAGTTCTATCCCTGGCCGATGAAGTCGCTCAGCGTGGAACTGGCGCGATTTGCCAGGGCCGAATTCGTCTGGTGCCAGGAAGAGCCGAAGAACATGGGCGGCTGGATGTTCGTCGATCCCTGGCTGGAGCTGACCCTGGCCAAGCTCGACATCGCCGCCAAGCGGCCCCGCTACGTCGGCCGCCCAGCCTCCGCCTCCACGGCCGCCGGGCTCTTGAGCCGCCACCAGAAGGAACTCGCCACCTTGCTCGCCGCCGCCCTCGCGCCATGACCGATATCCTCACCCCGACGCTCGGCGAGTCGGTGACCGAGGCCACGGTCGCCCGCTGGACCAAGAAGGCTGGCGAGAGCGTGAAGCGCGACGAAGTGCTGGTCGAGTTGGAGACCGACAAGGTCGGACTGGAGGTCGCCGCCCCGGAAGACGGCGTGCTCGGCGAGATCGCCGCTGTCGACGGCGCGGTGGTCAAGCCGGGCGAACTGCTCGGCCGCATCGGTCCGGCGAACGGCGTGTCCAAGCCGCCGCCGGCCTCGGCCGCGCCAGCCCGGCTCAAAGCCGCCGCGCCCGCGGCCGCGACGACGCAGGCCGCCGAGCCCCCGCTATCCCCGGCCGTGCGCCGCATCGTCGAGGAGAAGGGGCTCGATCCGGCGGCGATCGCCGGCTCGGGCAAGGACGGCCGGCTACTCAAGGGCGACGCCCTGGCGGCCGTGGCGGCTCTTCAGTCCCGCGCCGAGACGCCGCCAGCCGCGCCCTCGGCCAGCCCGGCGCGGCCGGCTCGAGTGCTCCACGCGCGCGAGGAGCGGGTGCGGATGAGCCGCCTGCGCCAGACGATCGCCCGGCGCCTCAAGGAGGCGCAGAACAACGCCGCCATGCTGACGACCTTCAACGAGGTCGACATGAGCGCGGTGATGGCCTTGCGAGCCCAGTATCGCGACGCCTTCGAGAAGCGGCACGGCGTGCGGCTCGGTTTCATGAGCCTGTTCGTCCGCGCCTGCGTCGCGGCGCTGAAGGCCGTGCCGGCGGTCAACGCCGAGATCGACGGCGACGATCTCGTCTACAAGAACCACTACGACATCGCCGTGGCGGTGGGCACCGATCGCGGCCTCGTCGCGCCGGTGGTGCGCGACGCCGACGCGATGAGCCTGGCGGAGATCGAGAAGGCGATCGCCGAGCTCGGCAAGCGCGCCAGGGAGGGGACCCTGTCTCTGGAAGACCTGCAGGGCGGCACCTTCACCATCTCCAACGGCGGCGTCTATGGCTCGCTGATGTCGACGCCGATCCTGAATGCGCCTCAGTCCGGCATCCTCGGCATGCACAAGATCCAGGAGCGGCCCGTGGCGCTCGACGGCCAGGTGGTCATCCGCCCGATGATGTACCTGGCGCTCTCCTACGATCACCGCGTCGTCGACGGTCAGGGCGCCGTGACCTTCCTCGTCAGGGTCAAGGAAGCGATCGAGGACCCTCGCCGGCTCTTGCTGGACCTTTAGAACCGCGATGGGTTCCGCGATCACGTCGGTGTTCGACGTCGTCATCATCGGCGGCGGGCCAGGCGGCTACAACGCCGCCATCCGCGCGGGCCAGCTCGGACTGAAGGCGGCCTGCGTCGAGGCGCGAGCGACGCTGGGTGGGACCTGTCTCAACGTCGGATGCATTCCGTCGAAGGCGCTGCTCCACGCCTCCGAACTCTACGAGATGGCCGGCAAGGCGTTCACCGGCCTCGGCATCGAGGTGACGCCGACGCTGAACCTATCGGCGATGATGGGGCAGAAAGCGGCGAGCGTCGAGCAGCTGACCAAGGGCGTCGAATTCCTGTTCCGCAAGAACAAGGTGGCCTGGATCAAGGGCCATGCCCGCTTGCTGGGCGGCGGCAAGGTGGCGGTCGCGGGCGAGAATGGCGAGACGATCCTCTCCAGCCCGGCGATCGTCGTGGCCACCGGGTCCGAGCCGGCGCGGCTGCCCGGAGTCGACATCGATCAGCGGCGCATCGTCGATTCCACCGGCGCCCTGGCGCTGGACCCCGTGCCGAAGCGCCTGATCGTCATCGGCGCCGGAGTCATCGGGCTGGAGCTCGGATCGGTGTGGCGCCGGCTGGGCGCCGAGGTGACCGTGGTGGAATACCTCGACCGCATCGTTCCAGGTCTGGACTCCGAATTGGCCCAGGCGCTGCGGCGATCCCTCGCGAAGCAGGGGATGAAGTTCCGCCTCGGCGCGAAGGTCACGGGCGCCAAACCGACCGAGGCTGGCGTGGATCTGACCGTGGAGCCGGTGGCCGGCGGCGTCTCGGAGACTCTCGGCGGCGACATCGTCCTCGTGGCGATCGGCCGGCGTCCGTATACGGACGGTCTGGGGTTGGAAGCCGCCGGCGTCGAGGTCGACCCGCGCGGGTTCATTGTCACCGACGGCTTCCGCGCCTCGGCCGACGGCGTCTACGCCATCGGCGATGTGACCCACGGGCCGATGCTGGCGCACAAGGCGGAGGACGAAGCGGTCGCCTGTATCGAGACGATCGCCGGCCGCGCCGGTCACGTCGACTACGATATCATTCCGAACGTCATCTACACCGCGCCCGAGGTCGCCACCGTCGGCAAAACCGAGGACGAGCTGAAGGCGACCGGCGTCGCCTACAAGGTCGGCAAATTCCCGTTCGCGGCCAATTCGCGCGCCCGGATCAACCATGAGGCGGAGGGCTTCGTGAAGGTGCTGGCCGACGCCGGGACCGACCGGGTGCTCGGCGTGCACATGATCGGACCGGAGGTCTCGGAGATGATCGGCGAATACTGCGTGGCCATGGCGTTTTCCGGATCGTCCGAGGACGTCGCGCGCACCTGCCACCCCCACCCGACCCGCTCGGAGGCGCTGCGTCAGGCGGCCATGGGCGTCGAGGGCTGGACGATGCAAGCCTAAGGAGAGGGTCTCAATCGATGGGCGACATTCTGATCATCGGCGCCTCGCGCGGCATCGGGCTTGGCTTCGTTCGCGAAGCCCTGGCGCGCGGCCATGCGGTGACCGCGACGCGGCGAACCGCCGCGCCGGAGTTGGAGGCTCTGGCGGGCGAGGCGGGCGGAAGGCTGACCCTGGAGACGGTCGACACCGCCGATCCACGATCCGGCGAGGCTCTGCGCGACTCCCTCGCCGGTCGGGTGTTCGACATCATCCTGATCAACGCCGGCGTCGGCGGGCCGCGCGCCAACCCGCGCACCGTCGCCGACGGCGACTTCAACACCCTGATGATCACCAACGCGCTCGGGCCGGCGCGCCTCGCGGAGCTGCTGTCGAAGTCGCTGAAGCCGAGTCGCGGCGTGATGGCCTTCATGACCTCGCAGCTCGGCAGCGTCGAGCAGAACACCAGCGGCGGCATGGAGCTCTATCGCGCCAGCAAGGCGGCGTTGAACTCCTTCATCCGCAGCTTCGCCGCGCGACACGCCGACAAGGGCTGGGCGGTGCTGGCGCTGCATCCCGGCTGGGTGCGCACCGACATGGGCGGGGATCAGGCGCCGGTCAGCGTCGCGGACAGCGCTCGCGGATTGATGGACGTCATCGAACAATGCGCCAAGGACCGGCGCTCGGCCTATCTGAACTACCGCGGCGAGACCCTGCCCTGGTGATCGGAACTAAGGCCGGCGCGCGGGTGGGCGGCGGCGTAGGCGGCGAGCAGGCGGGCGGCATCGACCTCGGTGTAGCGCTGGGTGGTGGAGAGGCTGGCGTGGCCGAGCAGCTCCTGGATGGCGCGCAGGTCGGCGCCGGCGCCCAGCAGATGGGTGGCGAAGGCGTGACGCAGAGCGTGCGGCGTCGCGCGCTCCGGCAGACCGAGGCGGCCGCGTAGCCGCTGCATCAGCGCCTGCGCCTGCCGGGGCCGCAAGGGTCCGCCGCGGTCGGCGCGGAACAGCGGCGACTCCGGAGCCGGCGGCGGCGACAGGCGTGCGGCATAGGCGTTCATCCGCGCCGCGACTTCAGGCAGCACTGGCACCAGCCGCGTCTTGCCGCCCTTGCCGGTGATCCGCACGGACGCGGCCAGCGGCAGGTCGGCGCCGCGCAGCGACAGCGCTTCGGAGATCCGCAGGCCGCAACCCCACAAGAGGGTGATCAGGGCAGCGTCGCGCGCCGCGCGCCAGCCGCTGGGGTCGACCTTCTCCGCCACCGCCTCGGTCACCAGCCCCAACGCCTGATCCTCGCTTACCGGCCGCGGCGCGCCGGGGCGGACCCTTGGGGCGCGGACCGTGGCGATGGCGGCGTTCGACGTTCCGAGACGCGCGTCGCAGAAGCGATGGAGGCCGCGAATGGCCGACACCGCCTGGGCCAGCGACCGCGCCGACAGCGGCCGCGCGCCGCTCCGCCGCCGCGCGAGATAGGCGCGAAGGTCGGCGGCCGCTATGCGCCCGAGATCCGCGAGCTGGACCGGTCCCCCGAGGTGCTCGGCGAGAAACGCGAGATAGGCGCCGACCGCCGCCCGATAGGCGTCGAGCGTGCGCGGACTGGCGCGCCGCTCGTCGCGCAGGTGGGCGAGCCATGCCGAAAGCACCTCGTCGGCGGTCACGTCGCCGCTCGTGGCGACGGCGGCGGGCGGGGCGTCACGGCGCCGGCCAGCGGCTGGCGGTTCGCTCGACCACCCTGGCCAGGAAGGCGACCAGCTCGCCGCCCATCTCTGCCGCGAAAGCCTCCGGATCCGGCGAGCCCAAGGCTAGGAGGCCGGCGCGGTCCCACGCCGCTATCTTCACCAGGGCGACGCTGCCGATCGCGCTTGGCGAACCGGCGAAGAGCCCGTGGGCGACCGGCAGGCGGCCCATCAGGCTGGCGCGTCCAGGGCCGACGAGCAGATCGATCTGGCCCTGCACCAGGCCGCGCCAGCCGGGCGGCGCCTCGCCTGGGCCTTCCAGGGCGAGCACTCCGGCCGCGAGGGCGAAGCGAGCGGAGGCGAGCTCGTTCAGCCGACGCGCGAGATCCTCCAGATCGCGCGATTCCATAAGGTCGATCGCGGCGGCGTGGGTCTGCGCCTGCGCGGCGAAGTTGGCGCCGGCGACGAGCTCCAGCCGCTGGCGTTCGGAGAGTTCGCGATCGCGCTCCGCCGCCAGTCGTGAAAGGGCCGCTGGACCGAAGTCGACGATGTTGCCGCCGTCGATCCGCAACCCGAGATCGGCCAGCAGGCCAGCGTCCGAGCGCAGCGCCTCGCGGTTCGCCAACGCCCAGCGCCGCAGCGGTTCGGCGCTCTCCTCCAGCGTGGGCCCCGCCTCGACCCCCAGCGCCCCGATCGCTTCCATCCTCGCCCCTTGAGATCATTTAGCCGACTCGGGCTGGATCGCCGTCGTCCTCGCGAGCCTCAGCAAATCGCCGGTCCGGTTAACGGGGGTTGAAGCAGCGGCGAAAAGCGCGGTTGAGAGGCGCCTGTGTCACGCATCGCCCAAGTGCTGCTGCCGCTGCCGTTGGCGGAGCCGTTCGACTATGCCGAGCCGCCCGGCATGGCGCTGGCGGCGGGCGATCACGTCGCCGTGCCGCTCGGACCGCGCCGGCTGCGGGGCGTGGTCGTCGGGCTGCGCGACGGCGCCGGCGGCAATCGCACGCTGAAGCCGGTCGAGGCGCGGCTGGACGATCCCCCCCTGCCGGGCAATACTCTGGCCTTCATTCACTGGGCGGCGCGCTATGCGGTCGACGCGCCCGGATCGCCGCTCGCCATCGCCCTTCGCGGGTTGCGCGGCCCGCCGCCGACCGTCATCCGCAAGCTCGTCCCCTCCGGCGTCGTTCCAGCCACGCTCACTCCCGCGCGGGCGCGCGTTCTGGCGAGCGCGGTCGAGCCGATGACGACGGCGGTGCTGGCGCGGGCCGCCGGCGTGTCGGCCAGCGTCGTGAAGGCGCTGATCGATGGCGGCGCGTTAGTCGCTCGAGACGCCGACGTCGAAACGGCGTCGGAGACTGCTTCGGCGGAACGCGCAACCGCCGCCGACCTCAATCCCAGCCAGGCCGCCGCGGCGGCGGCGATCGGCGCGGCGCTCGCCGACGGCTTCGCGACCCTGCTGCTGGACGGCGTCACCGGCTCGGGCAAGACCGAGGTGTATCTCGAAGCCGTCGCCGACTTGCTGGCCAGCGAGCCGGCGGCGCAGGCGCTGATCCTTCTGCCGGAGATTGTTCTCACCGAGGCGGTGATCGCCCGCGTGACTCGGCGGCTGGGCATCCCGCCCGAGCAGTGGCACTCCGGCTTGGCGCCGCCGCGGCGCCGGCGCGCGTGGGAGCGGGTGGCGCGCGGGGCGGCGCGTATAGTGGTCGGCGCCAGGTCCGCTCTGTTCCTGCCGTTCGCCGGCCTGCGTCTGATCGTCGTCGACGAGGAGCATGACGGCTCCTACAAGCAGGAGGAGGGGTTCATCTATCAGGCGCGCGACTTCGCCGTGGCGCGCGGCAAGATCGAGGGCGCCACGGTGGTGCTCTCGTCCGCCACGCCGTCGCTCGAGACCTTGTGGAACGCCCGGAACGGACGATACCGCTGGCTGAGGCTGTCGCGCCGCCATGGCGGGGCCGAGCTGCCGAGCGTCGCCGCGATCGATCTGCGGACGGCGCCGCCGCCGCCAGGACGATGGCTGTCGCCGACCGCCGTCGCCGCGGTTGCCGACACGCTCGCGCGAAAGCAACAGGCGCTGTTGTTCCTCAACCGCCGAGGCTACGCGCCGCTGGTCCTGTGCCGCGCCTGCGGCGAGCGGCTCAAGGCGCCGGATAGCGATTCCTGGCTCGTGGAGCACCGCTACAGCGGCCGCCTGCTGTGTCATCTGACTGGCTTTTCCATGACGAAGCCGGCGGCCTGCCCGCATTGCGGCGCGGCCGGTTCGCTGGTGTCGGTCGGGCCGGGAGTTCGAGCGGGTGGCGGAGGAGGCGCGCCAGCTGTTTCCCGAGGCGCGGCTGGAGGTGTTCTCCTCCGACACCATCGCCGATCCGGCGGCGGCGCGCGCCCTGATCGGCGCCATGACCGCTTGCGAGATCGACATCCTGGTCGCTACCCAGGCCGCCGCCAAGGGCCACGATTTTCCCCATCTCACGCTGTCGGTGGTGGTCGACGCCGACGCCGGCCTGCGTGGCGGCGATCCGCGGGCCGCCGAGCGCACCTTTCAACTCCTCACCCAGGTCGCGGGCCGCACCGGCCGCCGCGCCGCGCCGGGGCGCGCCTTGCTGCAGACCTGGGCTCCGGAGGAGCCGGTGATCGCCGCCCTGATGCGTGGCGATCGCGACGGATTCGTCGAGGTGGAGCTCGGCGAGCGGCGGGCCGCCGGTCTGCCGCCCTTCGGCCGACTGGCGGCGGTGATCCTGTCGTCCACCGACGCGGCGAAGCTCGACGCCTGTGCCGACGCCCTGGCCGCCGCCGCGCCCAACGCCGAGGGCGTCGACATCTTTGGTCCGGTAGACGCGCCGCTGGCCTTGTTGCGCGGGCGGCGGCGCAAGCGCTTGCTGGTCCGCGCCGACCGCGGTGTCGACCTCTCCGCCTATCTCGCCGCCTGGCGGGCCCGGGTGAAGCCGTCGTCCGCCGTCCGTCTGTCCATCGACGTCGATCCATACAGCTTCTTGTAAACAGGATCGGAGCGCGGACATGCTGTCCGCATTCTTCGAAGGCGGGCTGGAAGCTCGCGCTCCAAGTCCGCCCGTCACCGCCGAGGCCTCCGCATGATCGCGCCCTATCTCACCGGCGAGACGCTCGCGTCGTTCCTGGCGCTGACCTTTCTCGAAATCGTCCTTTCGATCGACAACATCGTGTTCATGGCTCTGGCGATCGACCGCCTGGCGCCGGAACGGCGGGCGCGCGGACGGCGGCTGGGCCTCGCCCTGGCCATGGGCCTGCGGATCGTGATGCTGACGGGGCTGGTGTGGTTGAGCCGCCTCGACGCCACCCTGTTTCACCTGCTGGGCCGCGCGGTGTCGATCAAGGACCTGGTGCTGATCGCCGGCGGCCTGTTCCTGTTGAGCTCCGGCACCACCGAAATCCACGAGGCGCTCGATGGATCCGCCGAGCCGCGCCAGCGGCTGGCCGCCCGAAGTTTCGGTGCGGTGATGCTGCAGGTGGCGGTGGTCAACGTCATCTTCTCGCTCGACAACGTCATCACCGCGGTCGGCATGACCGACCGGCTGGCGATCATGGTCGCCGCCGTGGTGGTCGCCACCGGCGTCATGCTGTTCGCGGCCAAGGCGGTCGGCGAGTTCATTCGCCGCCGGCCGACCACCAAGATGCTGGCGCTGTCGTTCATCCTGCTGATCGGCATCGCGCTGGTCGCCGATGGCCTCGGCATGCACCTGCCGCGCGGCTACATCTATTTCGCCATCGCCTTCTCGCTGGCGGTCGAAATGCTCAACGCCGCTCAGCACCGGGCGCGGCAAAAACGCCCGGTCGATTCCGCCGGATGAGGCTATCCACAGGTTTGGCTGTCAATTTTTCTGGCTGCGGGAGCGGCAAACCCGCGCGCCAGGGCGGGCGAGGTAACGAACTGTAACGGCGCTCGTTACTTTGCTTCCGACCTCGAACAGCCGTTCGGCCGCTTGACAGCAAGAAAGCGGGCTGCCGCTCGGCAAGTCACCTCTCGCCCATTATTACCAGGAGCCACCCGCCGCGGCAGGTATTTAGAGGCATGCCGCAGATTTATGGTTGTCATGGCCGCTGTTCACCGACAGTGATCTTGCGAAACAAAGAGGTTCTCGAAACTCAATAGTTCCGCTCCGGAGCTGCGATCACAGCCTTGACGGCTGTCGATCAACGCAGATCACGGAATCGCGAAGCCGCGCGGCCGTAAACACTCTTTTCATTATCGCGGCGCGAAGGTATCCAACCGTGAGCCTTCGGTCGGGGAAAACCCAAGGACAACATGCGTCAACGCTTCCGGGCCGTTATCGGTTCCGCCATCGCCGCCGCCATGCTGGCCGCCGCCCCCGCCGGGGCGGTCGCCGAGGACTACTGGCAGTGCGTGCCGTTCGCCCGGCTGCTGTCCGGCATCCAGATCTTTGGCGACGCCCATACCTGGTGGCAGCAGGCCGCCGGTCGCTATCAGACCGGCGCGACGCCCAAGGCCGGCGCGGTTCTGTGCTTCCGCCCGGTCGGCCGCATGCGCCTCGGTCACGTGGCGGTGGTCAGCCAGGTGTTGACCGACCGGATCATCCAGGTGAGCCACGCCAACTGGTCGATCATCGAGGGCGGCCGGGGCCACATCGAGCGCAACGTCACGGTGATCGACGTCTCGCCGGCCGGCGACTGGAGTGAAGTGAAGGTGTGGTACGATCCGCGCCAGTCGCTCGGAACCACCGTTTACCCGACCTACGGGTTTATCTACGGCGACGCCGCGACCACCTCGCGCTTCGCCGCCGCTCAGAATGCCGCGGTTCAGGTGGCGCAGAATTCCGCCAATCAGGTGGTCGCCGCCGTCCGCCCGGGCGCCGCTCCCTTGCAGATGCTCGGCCAGGCCGCGGACTCCACCGATCGCATCGCCGCCCTCATCCAGCTGGCGACCGGCCAGGGGCATTAGAGCCGAGCACGACACGCTCGCATGACGCCGCGGTCGCGGCGATTTGCGATCGACGGTCGCGGGCCCGGCGAGATCGCCACCTTGGAGTGGGGACCGACCGATCGGCCGGTCGATCTGCTGTTCCTGCACGCCAACGGCTTCAACGCCCGGACCTATCGCGGCTTGCTCGCGCCGCTCGGCGCGCGATGGCGGATAATGGCCGCCGATCTACGCGGCCACGGCGCGACCACCCTCGTCGCCAATCCGAGCGGCAGGCGCGATTGGAACGACCTGGCGGCGGATGCCGGCGCGCTCGCCGAAGCGGCCGCTATCGCCGGCGCGGTCCTGGCCGGTCATTCCATGGGCGCCACGACCGCCCTGCTGGCGGCCGCCGCGGCGCCGGCGATTGCCCGGCGGCTGCTGCTGATCGACCCAGTGATCCTGCCGCCCGGTCGGCGAATCACCCCCGACGACGCCGAGGCGGACACGCCGTTGGCGCGCGGCGCGCTTCGCCGCCGGCGCGAGTTCCCCGACAGGGCGGCGGCGCTCGCCGCCTACCGCGGCCGCGGCGCCTTCGCCGGCTGGGATGAGTCGATGCTCGCCGACTACGTCCAGGACGGCTTTCACGATCATGAGGGGCGGGTCACTCTCGCCTGCGCCCCTGAATGGGAAGCGGCCAACTACCGCGCTCACGGTCACGATGCCTGGGCGGCCCTCGCCGACTATCCCGGAGCGGTGAGCATCTTGAAGGCCGCCGAGGGTTCCACCTGTTCGGTGGATGGCGATCCGATCGGCTTCGCTCGCCTCGACGTTCGCACGGTGGAGGGCGCCACGCACTTTCTCCCGATGCAGACGCCCGATCTCGCGCGAGATGCTCTCACGGGGGCGCTGATCGCTGTGTGAATCCGCCAGGGCTCGGGCGCGAGCGGCGGCTGTCAGAAGGCGATGCCAAGGACGCACTCGCCGCGCAGCCGCTCGAGGGTCTCGTCGTCGAGGTCGAGGATCCTACGGGCATCGAGGTCCAGCGCCACCGCCACGGCTTCGGCGCTCGCCCACGCGGCCCCATTCTGCGGGTCGACAATCCAGTGGACGAACCGCCGCGTGCGCCGCTCGACGGCGGCCAGGCCGCTGCGAATCTCGAAGCGGTCGCCGGCGCGCGGCTGGGCGAGATAGGCGAGGCGATATTCCAGGACCGCCCCGCCGACGCGCCTGGGCGGGTCTCCACCTTCGCCCTGCCGCCGCGGGGTGGCGCGCGCCGCCAGGTTCGGAACCGAGTCGGAGATTCGCCCGATGATCACGTCGGGGCGGACGCGGCCGAAGATGTCGGTGTCGGCCGGTGTGAACGCCCCGGCGCCGATGCGCGCCAAGCCGAGCCGGTCCGCCTCAGTCATCGCGGCCAGACCGCCCGATGGCGCGAGGCCGAGGCTGCGCGGCATCGCGCCCTCCGGCACGGTCGTAGTCAGTCGGGCGGCCCGGCGTCGCGTGCTCTCCGACCAAGGAAAGCCCCGCGCCTCGCGGCCGGCGACGTGCCGCACAACCGTCTGGATGGCGGCGGCGATTTCGCCGGAGCCGACGTGGCGGATGATCTGCACGAGGCGGGCGTCGGTCTCCTGGAGCGTCAGCACGCCGCCGGTCATCACCATGGGCGCCCCGGCTCGCGCCTCGCGCAGGAAACGGACGTGGTGGTCCATGGCGATCGCCGTGGCCTCCGCGCCCTGGCGGAGCGCGCCCTCCATCCCCATCGCCGCGAGCAGGCCGGCCAGCCCCTCGTGGGCGCGGGCGAGATAGAAGCGCACGTTCATGTGCCCCATCTCGTCGCATTCCCAGGCGTTGCAGCAGCCGCGCCAGAGCTCGACTCCATCCGTCATCCGTTCGCCGCCTCATGTAACATATAAAGATATCCTTATATGATGTTGCGGCTCGCCCCGCCGCTCTCTATAAACCGCGCCTTCCGTCGACAATGAAGGACGCTTAAAGCCTATGGCCGATCACGCGATCGCCGACATCTCCCTCGCGCCATGGGGCCGCAAGGAGATCGATATAGCCGAGACGGAGATGCCGGGGCTGATGGCGGTGCGCGCCGAGTTCGCCGCCGCCCAGCCGCTGAAAGGCGCCCGAATCGCCGGCTCGCTGCACATGACCATCCAGACGGCGGTGCTGATCGAAACCCTGCGTGCGCTGGGCGCGGAGGTGCGCTGGGCCTCGTGCAACATCTTTTCCACCCAGGACCACGCCGCCGCCGCCATCGCCGCCACCGGCGTGCCGGTGTTCGCGGTCAAGGGTGAGAGTCTGATGGACTATTGGGAGTATGCCCACCGCATCTTCGCTTGGCCGGACGGAACCTACGCCAACCTCATCCTCGACGACGGCGGCGACGCCACTCTGCTGACGGTGCTCGGGCCCAAGGCGGAGACCAATCCCGCGATCCTCGACAACCCCGCCAACGAGGAGGAGGAGGCGCTCTACGCCGTGATGAAACGCACCCTGAAGGAGAAGCCGGGCTTCTATTCGGCGATCCGCGCCAGCGTGAAGGGGGTCAGCGAAGAGACCACCACCGGCGTTCACCGGCTTTACCAGATGGCGGAACGGGGCGAGCTTCCTTACCCGGCGATCAACGTCAACGACAGCGTCACCAAGTCGAAGTTCGACAACCTCTATGGCTGCCGCGAGAGCCTGGTCGACGCCATCCGCCGAGCAACCGACGTCATGCTGGCCGGCAAGGTCGCGGTGGTGTGCGGCTATGGCGATGTCGGCAAGGGCTCGGCCGCCTCGCTGCGCCAGGGCGGCGCGCGGGTGATCGTCACAGAGATCGATCCGATCTGCGCCCTGCAGGCGGCGATGGAGGGCTACGCCGTGCGCACCCTGGAGGAGGTGGCGCCCACCGCCGACATCTTTGTCACCGCGACCGGCAACAAGGACGTGCTGCGCCTCGAGCACATGCGCTCGATGAAGAACAACGCCATCGTCGCCAACATCGGCCACTTCGACTCGGAGATCCAGATCGCCTCCCTGCGCAACTACAAGTGGGACGAGATCAAGCCGCAGGTCGCACCATGTCGAGTTTCCCGACGGCAAGAAGATCATCGTCTCTTGAGCCAGGGCCGCCTGGTGAACCTCGGCAACGCCACGGGCCACCCGAGCTTCGTGATGAGCGCCAGCTTCACCAACCAGGTCCTCGCCCAGATCGAGCTATGGACGCGCGGCGAAGTCCTACGAGACCCGCGTCCACACCCTGCCCAAGCACCTCGACGAAAAGGTCGCCCGCCTGCACCTCGACAAGCTCGGCGCCAAGCTCACCAGCCTGACGCCCGAACAGGCGGACTACATCGGCGTGCCCGAGCAGGGCCCGTTCAAGCCGGACCACTACCGGTATTGACGACGACGCTCCGCTCTACCCCGGCCGGGCGCTGGGGTCGTCGGGGTGGTTGAAAGGATCGGGCAGCACGCCCGGCGGGCCGGGATCGTTGGGCGCGGGGAGGGCGCCCGGGATCGGCAGGCCGCGCTGCGGCGCCGGGTCGGCGTTGGGGTCGTACGGGACGTCGGGCAGGACCTCGGGTTCGCCTTGATCCTTTTTCTCGGCCTGGGCGGCTTTCTCCGCCGCCTTCTTCGCCTGATAGTCGGCCTTGGCCTTGGCGCCCCACAGCGGAGCGGGTTGTTCCAGTTCGCCAACCTTTCCGCAGGCGGCGAGGGCAAGAGCGATCATAGCCATCGCGGCGAGGCGGGCGACCGGCGAGGCCCCGCCACCACCTTCGGTGGTCGCCCTCTTCCGGAGGGCGAGGAGAGCGCCTCTCTCCCCCCTTTGAGGCGAGTACGGCCGAAGGCGGGGAGGGGGGCTCGGCTTGGCGAGGCTGTTCCCAGCGGAGGCGCGGCGGCCTAGAGGATGGCCAGCCACGGCGGAGGGATCGGGTCTGTGCATGTGACGTCAAGCATCCGCCGCGCGGCGATCCTCGCCAGTTGGGCGGGCTTAGCCGCCCTGGCGGGCTGTTCCAAGCCGCCGGCCAGCCTCGCCGATCTGGCGCATGGCGCCATGGCCAAGCTGCAGCCGACCGCCGCGGCTTCGCCGCCCCCGGCGACAGCCTTCGTCGACGCGGCCGGCAAGCCGCACAGTCTCGCCGAGTTCCGCGGCAAGGCGCTGCTGGTCAATGTCTGGGCCAATTGGTGCGCGCCTTGCAAGGCGGAGATCCCCAGCCTCGCCAAGCTCGCCGCCGCCGAGGCGGGCAAGCCGGTCGCCATCGTGCCGGTGAGCGTCGGCAAGGGCGAGGACGAGGCCGCCGGCCGGCGGTTCATCGACCGAAATCCGCCGCTCGCCTTCTACAGCGAGCCCACCTACGCGCTCGCCTTCGCGCTGCGCCCGCCGATCGCCGGCATGCCGACGACCATCCTGTACGACCGACGAGGCGTCGAGCGGGCGCGGCTGGTCGGCGGCGCCGATTGGTCCGGCCCGGACGCGCGAGCGGTCATGGATTATCTGGCGCGCGGCTAGTTGTCCCGGGTGGCGCCGCGCCTCTGGCTGGCGCCCTCCACCGGTTCGCTGTCGCCCTCCCCCGCCTTGCGGGGGAGGACGGTTCCGTCCCTCAGCGCCGCGATGTTGCCCGCGTAGCATTCGGGGCCGCCGGTGAAGACGGCTGTGCCGGCGACAAGGGCGGTCGCGCCCGCCTCGACGCACCGGCGGCCAGTCTCGGGCGTCACCCCGCCGTCGACCTCCAGCACGATGTCGCGGCCGGCCGCCTCGATCATTGCCCGCAATCGCGCGATCTTGGCGAGCTGGGAGGGCATGAAGCTCTGGCCGCCGAAGCCGGGATTGATGGTCATGACGAGGACGAGGTCGATGTCGTCCAGCATCCATTCAATGATGTCGGGCGGCGTCGAGGGATCGAACACCACGCCCGCCTTGGCCCCGAGAGCACGGATGTGGCGCAGGGTTCGGTTGAGGTGCGGGCCGGCCTCCGGGTGGACCAGCAGATGATCGGCGCCGGCCTCGACGAAGGCTTCGAGGTAGGGGTCGGCCGGAGCGATCATCAGGTGGACGTCGAGGGGAACGGCGACGTGCGGCTTCAACGCCTTCACCACCGCCGGGCCTATGGTGATGTTGGGCACGAAATGACCGTCCATCACGTCGACGTGCAGCCAGTCGGCGCCCGCCGCGACCACCGCGCGCGCCTCCTCGCCCAGCCGGGCGAAGTCGGCGGAGAGAATGGAGGGGGCGATGATCGGCGGGGCGGGCATGCGGTGTTGCGCCCGTCAGCTAGCACGCCGGAGGCGGGCGATGAAGAAGCCGTCGAGGCCGCCCTCGAAGTGGTGCGGCAGGATGCGCAGCCAGCCCTCGGCGGCGCGACTGGCGGCCGGCGCGCCGCCCTCGCCAGCGGCCACGGGGTCCACGGCCAGCCGGCTGTCGCGGGCGAGGAGGGCCCGCACCTGCGCCTCGCCCTCCTCCCGCTCGAGCGAGCAGACGCTGTACAGGAGCCGGCCGCCGGGCCGGAGGCGCGCGGCGGCGGCGTCCAGCAAAGCCGCCTGGGTCCGGGCCAGGGCGGGGATATCGCCTGGGCGAGCATTCCACAGGACGTCTGGATGGCGGCGGAACGTACCGGTCGCCGTGCAGGGGGAGTCGAGCAGGATGGCGCCGAAGCGGCGGTCGTCAGCCCAGGCGAGCGCATCGACCGCGAGGGTCTCGGCGGTCAGGCGGACACGGGCCAGGTTGGCGCGGAGCTGCTCGAGGCGGGCTGTCGAACGGTCGACGGCGACGACCCGCGCCCCGGCGGCGGCGAGCTGCATCGTCTTGCCGCCAGGCGCGGCGCAAAGGTCGAGCACCGCCTCGCCCAAGGTCGGCGCGAGCAGGCGCGTCGGGATCTGGGCGGCGGCGTCCTGCACCCACCAGGCGCCGTCGGCATACCCTGGCCAGCCGGCGGGATCGCCGCGCAGTCGCGTGCGCAGGCCGCCGGTCGGCAATGGCTCGGCGTCGAAGGTGAGCGCGAATTCGTCTCGGCTGGCGTCCGGCCGAAGCGCCAGGTCGGTGGCTGGCTCGGCGGAGATGAGGGCGGCGATCGCGCTCGCCTCGGCGTCGCCGAAGGTGGCCCGCCAGCGGGCGAGCAGCCAAGCCGGGGCTAGGGTCATCGGGGTAACCGTCGGCGGGCCCTCGCGCAATTGGGCGCGCAGGATGGCGTTGACGAGGCCGCGAAACGGTTTCGGCGCCAGGGCGACCGTGGTGTCGACGGCCGCGAAGGCCGGTGTGCCGAGGAAGAAGGCCTGGGCCATGCCCAGCCGGAGCAGATCGCGCACCGCCTCTGGCGGCGGCGACCGCAGGCGCGGCGCCAACGCGGCGTCGATCGGGCCGAGATGGCGAAGTGTCGCCAGGGCGAGGGCGCGCGCGAAGGCGCGGTCGCGCGGCTCCAGCGCCGGGAAGGCGAGAGCGTCGAGGCCGGCGTCGAGGCCGCCGCGCCGCGACAGCGCGGCGCGCAGCAACGCCAGGGCGTGTCGGCGCGGTTCGAGGGCGGAAGGGACGTGTCGCGCCATGTCGCGCGGGTGTAGCATGCCGCGCATGGACGCCGCCGCCCCAGCCACTGGAGCCGACCGCGAGCCAGAGCGCGAGGCGGCTCGCCTCGCGGCCGTGCGGACGGCCGGAGCCCGGGCGCGCGCCGAAGCGAACGCCCGTCGCGCCGCCGAGGGCGAATCGACGACGGCGAGCGAAGTCGGCGGCCGCGCCGGTCCCGAGCCGACGCGCTTCGGCGATTGGGAGCGACGCGGATTGGCGGTCGACTTCTAGCCCAAGTTCGTTACGCTAAGGCTCCGCGGCGGCCATCTCGGCGGCGATGGCGAGGGCGGCGGCGCGGGGGTCGGCGGCGGCGGTGATCGGCCGGCCGACCACCAAGTGGCTGGCCCCGCCGGCGATCGCCTCGGCCGGGCTCGCCGGACGCGCCTGATCGTCGGTAGCGGCGCCGGCCGGGCGGACTCCGGGGTTGACGATCAGGAAGTCTGGTCCGGCGACGCGGCGGGCCAGTGGCGTCTCGCGCGGGCCGGTCACCACCCCGTCCGCGCCGGCGGCGAGGCTCTGGCGGACCCGGCGCTCGACCAGCGCCTCGACGCCCATGGCATAGCCCAGTTCAGCAAGGTCGGCGGCGGCGAGACTGGTTAGCACGGTGACGCCGAGAATCTTGAGCGACGTCTCGCCGGCGCGACCGCGCACCGCCGCCGCCAGCACCTGCGGTTCGGCGTGCACGGTCAGCAGGTCGCCCGCGCCGGTCGCGGCGATCGCCGCTGTCGCCTTCTCGACCGTGGCGCCGATGTCGTGCAGCTTCCAATCGAGGAACACCGACTTGCCGGCCCTCTTGAGCATCGTGGCGAGCGCCATGCCCTCGGAGGCGAGCAGCTGCAGGCCGATTTTGTAGGTGATGACCGCATCGCCCAGGCGGTCGACGATCGCCTCGGCCTCGGCGCGGCTGGCGAGGTCGAGGGCGACGATCAGGCGCGGGTTGGCGGTCATCGGCGGCTCCCGATCAGGCATGCGGACAAGGGCGTCCGCGGTCCGGAACGGCCGGGCGGCTCGCCTTTGGGTGAAACTTTGGCTAAGCGTCGGCCATGAGCCAGGCGGCGTTCGCGGTCAACTTCTTCGTCGCCCTGTTCGCCCTGATCGATCCGGTGGGCAACGTGCCGCTGTTCGCCGCCGCCACTGTCGGCGCGCCGCCGGCGGCGCGGCGGCTGATGGCGATCTACATCGCCCTGTTCGCCTTCGTTTTCCTCAGCTTCTTCTTTCTCACCGGCCTCGGGCTGCTGCGCTTCTTCGGCATCTCCATGGGCGCCTTCCGCATCGCGGGCGGCATCCTGCTGCTCTTGATGGGCCTCGACATGACCCGGGGCGACGTAACCCAGATGGAGAGCGACACCCCGGGCGATACCGAGAACCTGTCGACCCAGGCCTATGCCGCGCGGCGGTTCGAGGGGCTGGTCGTGCCGTTCGGCATGCCGCTGCTGATCGGGCCGGGGGCGATTTCCTCGGCGATCATCTATGCCGATCAGGCGCGCGGCTTCGGATTTGGCGCGACGGCGGTGGGCGTCGGAGTTATCGCCGCCGAGTGCCTGCTGATCGTCGCCGCCTTTTGGCTGACCGGCCTGATCTCGCGGCTGATGGGCAAGGTCGGCATGGTGATCGTCATCCGCGTCCTCGGCCTTATTCTTTGCGCCATGGCGGTGCAGTTCATCCTCACCGGCTTCGCCATTTCCACCGTCAATCTTGTGCGGCACGACACCGCCCATCCCTACCAGCCGGCCCATCCGCCGGCGCTCGTCGCCCCGATTGCTTCGCCCGGCCAGTGAAGTCGCGCTTGAGATCGGCGAGGGATTTGTGTAGCGGCGCGGCGCATGGGCTTCGCCGGCCCTGCTCCCCGGAGACCGAACCATGGTGACCCCCGAGGTCGCCGAGCCAACTCCGCGCCCCACCGCTCCCGAGGATTCACCTGGCCGCCCACGCGGCCGCAAGCGCGGCTTCGCCGCCCTGACCCTGGGCGCGGTGGGCGTCGTCTACGGCGATATCGGCACCAGCCCGATCTACGCGCTTCGCGAGGCCTTGGTGCATTCGCGGCCGCTGGCCAGCCCCGAGGCCAGCGTGATCGGGGTCGTCTCGCTGATCCTCTGGACCCTCACTCTGATCGTTACCCTCAAGTACATCCTGTTCTTAATGAGCGCCGACAATGACGGCGAGGGTGGGTCGGTGGCGCTGATGGCCCTGGCGCAACGGGCGCTTGGCCGACCCTCGACGGCCGTGTTCATCCTTGGGGTGGCTGGCGTCGCGCTATTCGCCGGCGACGGGGTGATCACCCCCGCCTTCTCCGTGCTCTCGGCGGTCGAAGGGCTCAAGGCCGCGCCGCACATCGGCCACCATCTCGCGCCCTATGTTCTGCCGACCGCCGGCGGCATACTCATCGCCCTGTTCCTCATCCAGGCGCGCGGAACCGGGCGGATCTCGGCCCTGTTCGGCCCGATCATGATGCTGTGGTTCCTCGGCTTGGCCAGCCTTGGGCTGATGCATGTCGGAGAGGCGCCGGTCATCTGGCGCGCCTTCAATCCGATCTTCGCCGTGGATTTCCTGCTCGCCAACGGGTTGGCCGGCTTCGTCGTGCTCGGCAGCGTGTTCCTGGCGGTGACGGGCGCAGAGGCGCTCTACGCCGATATGGGCCACTTCGGGCGCGGGCCGATCCGGGTCGCCTGGGCGCTGGTGGTGTTTCCTTGCTTGGCGCTGAGCTACCTCGGACAGGGCGCCTTCGTGCTCGCCCACCCGCGGGCGAGCCACAATCCGTTCTTCGCCATGATCCCTCACGCCGCCTATTGGCCGGTGCTGATGCTGGCGACCGCGGCGGCGGTGATCGCCAGTCAGGCGGTGATCTCGGGCGTCTTCTCGATGTCGCGCCAGACGGTGCAGCTCGGCCTCGCGCCACGTCTGGACATCCGCCGCACCTCCAAGACCCTCCGCGGCCAGATCTTCGTTCCGGCCGCCAACGCGCTGATGCTGGCTGGCGTTCTGGTGCTGCTGGTGGTGTTCCAGGATTCGCACCACCTCGCCTCCGCCTATGGCGTGGCGGTGACCGGGACGATGTTCGCCAGCACCCTGCTGGGCGCGGTCGTGGCGCGCGCCCGCTGGCGTTGGCGATGGGACCGCATGGCGGTGCTGGTCGGACCGATTTTGGTGATCGACACCACCTTTCTTGGCGCCAATCTGTTCAAGCTGCCCGAAGGGGCCTGGGTGCCGCTGGCCTTCGGCGCGGGACTGGCCGTCGTCATGTGGACCTGGACAAGAGGCGTCGGGATCCTGGTGGCCAAGACCCGCGACGAAAGCGTGCCCTTGGCCGACACCGTGGCGCGGCTGGAGGCGCGGCCGCCCGCCTTCCGCCAGCGCGGGGCGGCGATGTTCTTCACATCGACGCCCGACCTGACGCCAATGGCGCTGCTGCATAACCTCAAGCACAACAAAGTCTTGCACGAGACGAACGTCATCCTGACGGTGCGAACCGCCGAGACGCCGACCGTGCCGTTGAGCGAGCGCGCCCGGATCGAGCCGATCAGCCGCGACTTCCGAAAGGTGACGCTGAGCTATGGCTTCATGGAGAGCCCCAACATTCCCAAGGCGCTGACGCTATGCCGCAAGAGTGGATTGAAGTTCGACATCATGGCGACCAGCTTCTTCCTCGGCCGACGCACGGTGGTGCCGGCGACGAAGTCCGCCATGCCGCTGTGGCAGGACCACCTGTTCATCTTCCTGATGCGCAACGCCGCCAACCCGACCGACTTCTTCCGTATTCCGCCGGGTCGCGTGGTGGAGCTCGGAGCGCAGATGACGGTGTGAGTTCGCCGGCCCCCTTGCTTCCTCGCGGCGGGCCAGGCGCTGGCGAACTGGCTGGAACCCGCCTGACAGCGCGCCTTCAGCCAAGATCGGCGGCGGTCAGCAGGCCTTTGAGCCGAACGCCGGCCAGGGCGAGCGCTTCGGCCGCCCCTTCCTGGCGGTCGACGATGACCAGGGCGCGCTCGACGACGCCACCCAAGGCGCGCACGGCTTCGACCGCCTTGAGGATTGAGCTCCCGGTGGTGGTCGTGTCCTCGAGGATGGTCAGGGTCTGGCCGTCCAGCGACTCTCCCGGCGCGAGGCCCTCGACCGCCTCGCGCGTGCCGTGGTCCTTGACGGTCAGGCGGACGAAGACGGCGCGAACCGGCCGCCCGCGCAACCAGCTCAGCGCCGCCACGGCGCCCAGCACCGGAATTGCGCCGACCGCGACACCGCCGAGGTAGTCGGGCGGCTCACTGGCTATCGCCTCGAGCACCCCGGCGGCGATGAGCGCCGCGCCTTGCGGATCCATCATCGTCGGCTTGAGGTTGACATAGATGTCGCTCTCCCGCCCGGACGCGAGGGTAAAGCGGCCGCGGCGAAACGAGCGCCGCGCCACGATGGCGATCAGGTCGTCGCGCCAGGGGGCGGGGGAATCGACTCTCGAGATCATGGCGGACATCCGTTTTGCTGCCCAGGCGAGAGGCGGTCGACCCGCGAGGCTGTCAAGATCGGATAAAAATGACGCAGGCGTCACTTTTTCGTTGACTCACGCGAACGCGCCGGTCAATGGCAACCTCGTCCGCATTCGATCGCATGGGAGAGACGCGCGTGGCCGACGGCAACATCACCAAGGACGCCATGTACGAGGCGGTCGCGCCGACCGACTTCGAGGCGATGCTCAACCTCGATCGCTACAACAACCGATCGGCCGCCTTCGACAAGATCATCAGCGCCACCCACGATCACTTCTGGGACCCGCTGGACAAGAAATACATCGATTTCGACGAGCCGTTCGACATGGAGAACGAGCCGCTCGTGCCGGAGGAACTGGTGCCGGCGCTGATGACCAAGTACGTCTCCGACGCCCTTGCCGACCCCAAGCAGCGCACCCGGTTCATCAACCAGCAGACGCTGCGCAGCTTCTCCTCGATCCTGCACGGCGAGCAGGGCGCGCTCAATCTCTCCGCCTCGCTCTGCCATGTGCTCTACGACCAGGGGGCGCAGGAATACGCCGCCAATCAGACGCGCGAAGAGGCGCGGCACGTCACCGCCTTCGCCAAGTACATCAAGGCGCGCTGGGGCCGGCCGGCCGCCTGCAGCCCGGTGCTGCTCGATCTGTTGAACGAGATCATCGCCGCGCCCGAGGTCTACAAAAAGATCATCGGCATGCAGATGCTGGTCGAAGGGCTGGCCATGGGGGCCTTCGCCACCTTCTTCCAGAAACTCAACGATCCGCTCGGCCGCAAGCTCATGCAGCTCGTCATGACCGACGAGGCATTCCATCACAAGTTCGGCAAGATTTGGGCGGATCGCACGATTCCGAAGCTCAGCGAAGAAGAACACAACATTATCGAGGACTGGGCCGCCCACTGTTTCCAGACCCTGCTGTTCAACCTCGTCGCGCCGAGCGAGCAGCGCGATCTCTATGAGGAGTTCGGCCTCGATCCCGATCGGGTAATCGCCGAGTTCGCCGAGATCGCCACCGACGAAGCGCGTCGCGAGGACATGAAGGAGTCGACCAATATTTTTCGGGTGCTGATCAAGACGCTGGTCAACGCCGGGATCATCACCGAGCGGACGCGCGCCTTCTACGCCATCTATGTCGACATGGACGAGCTGAAGAGCGAGGGCGAGGGCATGGTCGGAGACTCCATCGCCGAGGATGGCATCGCCTATCTGAAGACCATCAACTTCCGCGATCGCGCCCCGGCGTTGAAGATCGCGGCCGAATAGGCCGACCGTCTCCGGCTGCGAGGCCGGTCGGAGCGTCAAACCGCGGCGCGCCCTTGCCGGAACGGGGGCGACGGCGCCAGTCTGACCGCCCGTGACCTACCTTGCCGCCGCTCTTGTCGTCCTCGCCGCCGCGATCGCCGCCGGGCTTGGGGGCGCGGTCGTGGCGCGGCATGTTCCAGTCGAGGCGCGACGCCGGCGGCACGATGTCGGCGGCGCGGTTTTCGCCCAGGTCGGCGTTCTGTTCTCGGTGCTGCTCGCCTTCGTGTTCAGCGAGGTATGGGGCGAGTACAACACCGCCGCCCAGGCGATCAGCGCCGAATGCGGCGCCCTGCACGGCGCGGCCCTGGTCGCCAAGGCGCTGCCGAACCGGGCTGGCGCGCCTCTGATCGCCGCGACGATCCATTACGAACGCACGGTTGTCGGGATCGAATGGCCGGCCATGCGGCGGCGCGCCGCCAGCCCGGCGGCGATGCTGGCGTTCGAGGGCGTGATCGAAGCGGCGGCGCGGCTCGACGCCGAGGATCCGGCGCGCGCGACCTTGCGCGGCCACATACTGGGCCTGCTGACCGACGCCCATGCGGCGCGCGAAACGCGCATCTTCCAGGTTGACTCGGCCGTGCCGCCGGCCGTCTGGGCGGTGCTCGACATTCTCGCCACCATGCTGATCCTCTGCGTGGTGTTCGCCGGCGTCGAATATCCGCTGCACATGTTCATCTCCGCCGCCTTCGCCGCCTGTATCGTTCTCGTGTTGGTGTTGGTGGCGATGCTCGACTATCCGTTCGAGGGCGACCTGTCGCTCGGCCCCGGCTGGTTCGTTCAACTTCTCCGCCACACCCTGGCTCTGAGCGGCGCCTGAGGGACCTTGAATGGACCTGGTCTGGGCAGCCGGCGACACCTCTACCCTCGCCGACCGCGCCGGGGCCCCGGCGCTCTTCCACGCCGATTGGGTCCAGGCCATCCCAGAGAGCTTCGCGGCTCCGCGCCTCTACCGCGGCCGGCTGAACGAAGCGGGTGACGCCGTATCGCGACCTGTTTCCCCGCGGCGCCCCGGCCAGGGATTGACAGGGGACCACCCGATGCGACCAACCCAGTCCAACGTTTCGTCAAGGTCGATCCGCACGTCGCAAAGCGGGCGCGTTCCGATCGCCGAACTGGTTTTTACCCTCTCCAACAGGCGCTGAAGGTCCTCGCGAAGGCGGCATGCGGCATTTCCTGATCACCGTCGCCGGCGTGTTCGCGGGCCTGGCTCTGTTCGCCGTTCTGGTTCCCGTTCTGGTCCTCATCTGGCTGGGCGCGGTGTTGCGCCCGGCGCCGCTCGCCGACCGGGTGGTGCTCGATCTCGACTTGCGCGGCGGGCTCGCCGACCAGGAGTCGGTGAATCCTTTGGCCGCCCTCGGCGGCGAACGGCTTTCGGTGCTCGGGATCGAGCGGGCGCTGCGGCGGGCAT
Source organism: uncultured Alphaproteobacteria bacterium (assembly GCA_963752245.1). Taxonomy (GTDB): domain Bacteria; phylum Pseudomonadota; class Alphaproteobacteria; order Caulobacterales; family Caulobacteraceae; genus Acaudatibacter. The sequence continues at coordinate 574,398 of CAVVXO010000002.1, read as the reverse complement.
CGTCCGACTCGCGAGTCCAGGGCCTCATCGTGCGCCTGCCCGAGGCCGGCATGGCGCCGGCGGCGGCCGACGAGCTGGCGCTGGCCTTCCATGGCTTCCGCGCCGCCGGCAAGCCCGTCCTCGCCTATAGCCAAGGCTTCTATCAATCGGGCGCCGTGCTCGCGACCTATCGCTTGGCCACGGCGGCCGGCGAGATCTGGATGCAGGCCGACGCGCCATTCCAGGCCAGCGGCCTGGCGCGCGGCGATCTGTTCTTCAAGCGGTTCTTCGACAAGCATGGCATCTCCGCCGACTTTCAGCAGCGGGCGCAATACAAGACGGCGATCAATCCGTTCCTCTACAGCGACTATACGACGCCGCACCGGGAGTCGGAGCTCTCCTGGATGGGGTCCGTCTATGGCGCCGAGTTGGCCGGCGCCGCGGCCGACCGGCGCATGTCGCCGACTCGGCTGCGCTCGCTCATCGAGGCGGCGCCCTATTCGGCCGACCAGGCGCGCGCCGGCGGCCTGATCGACCGGCTGGGAGACTGGAAGGCGGCCGACGCGGCGATGCTCGCCCGCGCCGGCGATGGCGCGCGCCGCCTCGACTTTACCGACTACGCCGATCGCGATGGGGGCGACGGCGAAGGACCGGTGGGAGCGCCGACGATCGCGGTGATCGCCGCGGAGGGCGCGATCATGAACGGCCAGGGGCCGACCGATCCGCTGAGCGGCGAGGCGGTGATCCACGCCGACGATGTCGCCGACGCCTTCTACCGCGCCATCGACGACCACGAGGTCAAGGCGATCGTCTTCCGGCTGTCCTCGCCAGGCGGCTCGGACACCGCCTCCGAAGAGATCCTCGCGGCGGTGCGGGCGGCCCGCGCCGCAGGCAAGCCGGTGGTGGTCAGCATGGGAACCTACGGCGCCTCCGGCGGCTACTGGGTCGCCTCGCAGGCCTCGGCGATCGTCGCCGAACCGACGACGCTCACCGGCTCGATTGGCGTCTTTGGCGGCAAGTTCGTGCTTGGGCCGGCGCTGGCGGCGTTCGGCGTCGATGCCCGCTCGCTGAAGGTTGGCGGCGACTTCGCCGACGCGCTCGATGCCCGCGCGCCGATGGCGCCCGCCCAGCGGGCCGCGTTCGCCGCCTGGACCGACCGCATCTATTCGGGTTTCATCGAGCGCGTGGCGAGCGGCCGCCGCCTCGCGCCCGAGCGGGTTCGCGCCATCGCCGCCGGTCGCGTGTGGACCGGCGCGCAGGCCGCCAGCCTCGGGCTGGTCGATCAACTGGGCGGCTTCTATCAGGCGGTGGAGCGCGCCCGCGACTTGGCCCGACTGCGTGGGCCGGCGCGCCTGGAGCCGTTCGGCGCCGGACCCTCGGCCCTCGACGCCCTGCGTCGCCTGTTGGGCGGCGGCCTTGACGGGGTGCGGGCGCTGGCGGTGGTCGGCGCGATGGCGAGGGGCCCCGCGATCCATGCCGGGCTCGCTGAAATGGACGCCGACCGCCTGCGCGCCGAAGGAGCGACAGTGCTGGCCCCAACGCCATTCTGAGGACACAAGCCGGCGCGAGGGTGCCTTGGTGATCCTGCTCGTCTAGATAGTCGCCTTGCCAATCGCCGCCGCCGCGGCGCCCCGGAGGTCATGGGTGGCCGCCCTGCCCAGCACCGAACCCGTCGCCAGCCTGGGCCAATTGGTCCTCGAGCGCCGACTCGCGCCGGCCGAGACCCTGGCGCGCGCCGCCTTGGTGCAGACCGAGACCGGCGAGCCGCTCGACTCGGTCCTGACCCGGCTCGGCATGATCTCGGAGCGGGCGCTAGCCGGAGCCATCGCCGAGGCGACCGGCTATCGCATCGCTCAGGCGAGCGACTTTCCCGCCGAGCCCTTGGCCGCCGAGGTGCTGTCCCACGCCTTCCTGCGCGACTCGCGCGCCGTACCGCTGCGTGAGACCAAGGCCGGAGTCGAAGTGGCGCTCGTCGACCCGTTCGTCACCGCCACGCGCGAGGCGCTGGCATTCGCTCTTGGCCAGCCGGTGGTGCCGCTGGTCGCCCGGGCCGGAGACATGGAGACGGCGCTCGACCGCCTTTATCCCGCCGACGCCATCGCCGCGGAGACCGACGCCGAGGCCGACGAGGCCGATGTCGAGCGGCTGAAGGATCTTTCCAGCGACGCGCCGGTGGTGCGGGCGGTCAACGCCCTCATTGCCCGCGCCGCCGAAGCGCACGCCTCGGACATCCACATCGAGCCGACCGAGGACGCGCTGAAGATCCGCCTACGCATCGACGGCGCGCTGCACGACGAGGAGCAGCTCTCGCCGCACCTGCGCAACGCCTTTGTGTCGCGTATCAAGGTCATGGCCGGCCTCAACATCGCCGAGCGTCGCTTGCCGCAGGATGGCCGACTGCGCCTGGCCGTGCGCGGCCATGACATCGACTTGCGGGTCGCCACCTCGCCGACCATCCACGGCGAGACCGTGGTGCTGCGCCTGCTCGACCGCTCAAACCTGGCGCTCGATTTCGGCGCGCTCGGCTTCGCCGGCGAGAGCCTGGAGACTTACCTCGGCATCCTGCGCCTGCCGCACGGCATTGTGCTGGTCACCGGCCCGACCGGCAGCGGCAAGACCACGACTCTCTACGCCTCGCTGTCGGTGCTCAACACCGCCGATCGCAAGATCCTGACCATCGAGGATCCGATCGAGTATCGCCTCGGCGGCATCAACCAGACGCAGGTGAACGGTCCGATCGGCCTGACCTTCGCGACCGCCCTGCGCTCGTTCCTGCGCCAGGATCCGGACATCATGATGGTTGGCGAGATTCGCGACCTGGAGACGGCCCAGGTGGCCGTGCAGGCGGCGCTGACCGGCCACACGATTCTCTCGACCCTGCACACCAACAGCGCCGCCGCCGCCGTCACCCGCCTGATCGACATGGGCGTCGAGCCGTTCCTGATCACCTCGACGCTGAACGCCGTATTGGCGCAGCGCCTCGTGCGGCGCCTGTGCGGCCATTGCCGGGAGCCGTTCACTCCAACGGCGGAGATGCTGGACGCGCTTGGCGTCGGCCACGATGCCGGGGCGGTGGAGCGGCTGTGGCGGCCGGTCGGCTGTTCCGCCTGCGGTCATTCAGGGTTTTCCGGGCGAATCGCGGTGCTCGAGCTGCTGGTGGTCGACGAAAGTATCGAGCGTCTGGTGTTGGCCCGCGCCGAAGCGCGTGAGATTCAGGCGGCGTCCGGCTTCAAGACCATGCTCGGCGATGGGTTGGAAAAGGCCATGGCCGGCCTCACGACCCTGGACGAAGTGCTGCGCGTGACGCGAGAAGTCTGAGGCGCGGCGGCGATGGCCACCTTCCGCTACCGCGCGGTGACCGCCGGCGGGGCCCTTCGGGTCGGGGCGCTGGAGGCGCCGTCGCGCGCCGAGCTGCTCGCCGACCTGCGGCGGAAAGGGCTCAAGCCGATCGAGACCACCCAGACGGCGAGCGGCGCGGCCGACAAGCCGCCCAAGCGGCCGAACGCGGCGGCTCGACAAGCCTCGATCAACGCGCTTGGCGAGCTCGCGGTGCTGCTGGAGGCGGGGCTGACCCTCGATCGCGCCTTGGCGGTGTGCGTCGACAATATCGCCAACGCGACTGTCAAGGCCGTGTTCGCCGGCCTGCACGCCCGGGTGAAGGAAGGCGCGCCGCTGTCGCGCGGCGTGATCGAGGCGAGGACCTTCTTTCCGCCCATGGCCGCCGCCATGGCCGAGGCCGGCGAGGCCGATGGCCGGCTCGGTCCCGCTCTGGCGCGCCTCGCCGAAAGCCTCGACCGGGCCGAGGCGCTGCGCCAGACGGTTGTGTCCTCATTGGTCTATCCGGGCATGCTGATCGTCGTCGCCACCAGCGTGATCCTCGTCATGCTGCTCGTCGTTGTGCCGCAGTTCGAGGGCCTGTTCTCGGATGCGCACGGCAAGCTGCCGTTCGCCACCCGCATGGTCATGGGCGCCAGCGAGACCGTGCGCCACTTCGGCTTGCTGATGGTCCTCGGGTTGGTGGCGCTGGTGTTCGGGGTTCGCCAGTGGCTGCGTCGCCCGGGGATAAGGCAAAGCTTCGATCGCTTCATCCTCGGGGTGCCGCAGCTCGGGCCTTTGGTGGTCAACGCTCAGACGGCCGCCTTCGCCCGCACGCTCGGCAGCCTGGTGGACGGCGGCGTGCCGCTGCCCACCGCGCTCGCCATCTCGCAGCGCTCGGTCGGCAACAGTCACATGGCTGGCCAGATCGCCAAGGTGGCCGCCGGCCTCAAGCAGGGCGGCGGTCTGTCCGGCCCGCTGGCGGCGACTGGCGTGTTCCCGGCCATGGCGATCAGCTTCCTGCGAACCGGCGAGGAGACCGCGCAACTCGGCCGTATGCTCGGCCGCCTCGCCGACGTGCTCGATCGCACGGTCCGCTCGACGATCGGCCGGCTGATCGGCATACTCACTCCGGCGATCACCGTCTTCATGGGGGCGATCGTCGCCACCACCATCGCTTCGATCATGTCCGCCATTCTTGGCTTCAACGACCTGGCACTCGCACCATGACAACACCCTTCTCGAGACTAGCGCGCGCGCGCCGAGCGAACGGAGGCCGCGATGGCGGTTTCACCCTGCTGGAAATGCTCGTGGTGCTGGCGATCATGGGCCTCCTGGCGGCGATCATCGCGCCGCAGGTGCTGAAATACCTCGGCAGCTCGCGCAGCCAGACGGCCAAGGTGCAGATCCAGAATATCACCGCGGCCCTGGAGCTCTACCGGCTCGACGTCGGCCGCTATCCGACGCAGCAGGAGGGCCTCGCCGGCGCCGTGACCCAGCCGGCCACGGCGATCGGCTGGAACGGGCCGTATCTGCAGAAACAGACGGCCCTGATCGACCCATGGGGGCAGCCTTACCTCTATCGCAATCCCGGCAAGCACGGCGAGATCGACGTCTATACGTTGGGCGCCGACAAGCAGGAGGGCGGGACCGGCGAGAATGCCGATATCGGGAACTGGTGAGGCGCGGCGCATGAGCGCCCCACTTCGGAACTCGCCCGCGGTCGGGTTTTGAAACGCCAAGACGCCAAGACGCCAAGATCGCTCGCGCGGCCGCGCGCCTCGAGGGTCGCTTCCTCAAGGCTTGTTGAAGGGGTCGCGAAGCGACTCCATGAAAAATGGCCGACGCTCGGGCGTGGACTCGCCGCTTGGCGCTCGTTCTTGGCGTCTTGGCGTCTTGGCGTTTCAAGGCCGCCAAGTGAGGCGCGGGCGATTTCAGCATCGCCGCGCGCGGACGCCGGCGAGACGCTGATCGAGGCGCTGGTGGTGGTCGCCATCCTGATGATGGTCAGCCTGATGGCCTTCCCGCGCTTGCAGCAGGGCCTGCTCGCCCTCTCGCAGCGGCAGACGGCGGCCAGTGTCGAGGCGCGCCTCAGGGAAGCGCGAGCGACGGCGGTGATGAACGACCGCGAAGTGACCTTCCGCGTGGCCGGTAACGGCCGCGACTACGGCTGGCGCGGCGCGGTCGCCAGCGCCTCGCCGGGCGTGCGACTGGCGGCGAGCGGCCCGATCACCTTCGCCAGCGACGGCTCGTCCACCGGCGGCGGCGTCTGGGTGCTGGTCGGCCGTCGCGGCTACTTCATCGTCGTCGACGCCGCCAACGGCGCGGTGGCGCTGTCCACGAGCTGATGACCAAGTCTTAATTGGCCACGCCCCGGGGCGCTCGCTAGGCGGGGCGGCGCGCCGGCGCGGGGGAATTTAATGTCACGTATGTTCGCGACCGCGGTGACCGCCGCTCTGGCCGCCGCGTCGCTTGTGCCCGCGCGCAGAGCGTCGAAGCGCCGCCGCCCGTGACGCCGCTCTCCGAAGTGGTGGTGACCGCCACCCGGGTGCCGGAGCCGCTCGCTCAGGTGCCGGCCGATCTTTCCGTGGTCTCCGGCGCCGAGGTGCGCGCCCGCGACGCCTGGACGATGAGCTCGGCCCTGTCGTTGGTCCCCGGCGTCGAGGCGCCGGCCGGCGGCGACGCCGGTCCGTCCAGCGCCGTGCCTTCGCTGTGGGGCCTGCACGAGTTCGACGCCTTCCTGCTGGTGGTCGATGGCGTGCCCTGGGGCGGCGCGTTCAATCCGATGATCACCACCCTCGACATGAACGACGTCGAGCGCATCGAGGTGCTCAAGGGCGCCGCGCCGGTGATGTATGGCGCGACCTCCTTCGTCGGCGTCGTCCAGGCGCTGCACTATCCGGCGGGCGAGGCGGCCGACGAGGCCGAGATCGCGGCCGGCAACCATGGTTCGGCTCGCGGCCGCGCCTCTTTTGTCCTACCGAAGATCGGCGACTACAGATCGTCGCTGGCGATCCAGGGAGAGAGCCTCGGGTTCGCCGACAAGCGGGAGGCCATCTCGGACGGCAAGGCCCTCTATCGCGGCGAACTGGACGAGGGCGACGCCAAGCTGACGCTCGACGCCGACCTCACCATCGTGCGCGATGTGCCGCCGAGCCCGATCATCCGGGTCGGCTCAGCCATCACCAAGCTCACGCCGATCAACGCCAACTTCAACCCGTCGAACGCGGCGATCAACCAGAACGAATACCATGTCGCGGTCGGCTACGAGCGGCCCACCGCGCTCGGCGACTGGAGTACGCTCGTCTCCGTCGCCCACTCCGAGGTTCGCGACATCCGCGGCTTTCTGCATCCCGACCTCTCCGGGACGGCCGACAGTCAGGACCAGACGCGGGCGATCGACGACGAATACGCCGACACCCACCTCACCAACCGCTTCGGCGATAGCAGCGTCGTCCTCGGCGCCGATCTGCTCCATGGTCTCGGGACACAGACGACGCTGAACGGCAACAGCGGCTACACCGTGCCGCTGGACGGCTCGGTCATCCCGCCGCCGACCCCCGAGATCCCGGTGAGCGAGATCGGCTTCGTCAACGACGAGCGGGTGTTCGCCGGTCAGTACGCCCAGATCGACTGGAAGCCGCACCCAGCCCTCGACATCACCGCCGGCCTGCGCCTCAACGAGACCTGGGAGCATAAGGTCGCCAGCGACTACACCTTGCCGCCGCCGCTGCTGCTCGCCGAGACCGCCGATCGCCGCGTCGTGCGGCCGAGCGAGACGGTGGGGATCAGCTGGCGTCCTTGGCGGAATGGCGCCGACCAACTCATCGCCTACGCCGACTTCCGCGACGCCTTCAAACCGGCGGCGATCGACTTCGGCCCCGACTACACCCCCGACATCCTGCAGCCGGAGACCGCGCAAAGCTATGAGGCGGGCCTGAAGGGCGCGCTGGCCGGCGGCCGGCTGACCTGGCAGGCGGAACTCTTCTGGCTGAATTTCCACGACCTGGTGGTGCGCACGCCATTGGGAACGCTGGCCAACGCCGGGGCCGAGCGGCTGCGCGGCGTTGAACTCGAAGGTCGCTGGGCGCTCGGTCCCGACCTGGCGCTGGCTGGCGACTTCGCATGGCACGACGCCACCTTCACCCAATACCTGTTCGTCGATCCCGACACCGGCCTGCCGGTGAATGTCGCCGGCAACCAGCTGCCGCTGTCGCCGCGTATCCTCGCCTCGGCCGGCATCCTCTACACGCCGGCGCGCGGTCTCGGCGGCACGGTGGTGGTCAACTATGTCGGCCGCCGCTTTCTCGACGAGGAGAACATCGCGCCGATCGGCGGCTACGCCACCGTGGCGGCGACCCTCGGCTATCGCCTTGGCCGCTATGGGGTGTTCATCGAGGGCGAGAACCTGACCAACGAACGCCCGCCGGTGACCGCCAGCGAGTTCGGCAGCCAGTCATTCTACCTGCTGAACGCCCGAACGGTGTGGCTGCGGCTGAACTACCGCCTCTGACGATCCGCCGCGATAGCGTGAACGACGATAGCAATCGCCTCTGCTGACCGCGCGGCGTCGCCCTCGGCCAAGCCGCGCGCCTTTTTTCTGTCCGTCGGTCGTGATCTCGTGCGAAGGGGCGCCGCCCGCCCGCGCCGCCGCCTTGATCGATGCCATCGCGTTTCGTCACGAGACCCGCGCCTGACCCGCACGACCGCGGCTCGGTGTTCATCGAATCTCTCGTCGCCTCGGCGATCGTGGCGATGATTCTCGTGGCGACGCTGCGCGTGGTCGCCGACGGCGCCGCCCACACCCGCGAGGTCGAGGATCGACGCGTCGCCCTGATGGTGGCGCGATCGGAGCTGGCGGCGGTCGGCGCCGAAATCCCGTTGGAGCCCGGGGAGAATGGCGGTCTTTCGGGCAACATGCTGTGGAGCGTTCGGATCGCTCCCTACGACGACCTGAACGGCAGTGGCGCGCTCGCCAGCGCCGCCGGCCGATTGTGGAACGTCAGGGTCGGGGTGCGACCGCGCGGCGCCCGGCGGGACCTGGCGGTGCTGGAAACCTTGCGGCTCGGACCCAAGGAATCATGAGCGGCGCGCGGCCTTGCACGCGCCGGGACGGCGGCTTCGCCCTGGTCGAGGCGCTCGCCAGCCTGGTGATCGTCGGCATGCTGACCTTGATGCTGGTGTCCGGCGTCGGGGTCGGTCGCAGCGTCTGGGAGCGGATGGATAGCCGCGCCGCCGCCGGCGAGGCGATCGAGGGCGCCCAGTCGCGGCTGCGCGACCGGCTGGAGCAGATCTACCCGGCGACCCTCTATGGCGGCGCGGAGGCGCTCGCCGATTTCGCCGGCGACACCGACAGCCTGGTATTTCTCTCGCTTCCGGATGCGATTCACAGTCCGGGGCCGCTGCGCCGCTACCGCCTCTACCTGGATCCGAAGTCCGAACTGGTGCTGGCCTCGATCAGCGACGTGAAGAATGACCACGACCCGGGGCTGACCAGCGAAATCCTGCTGGGTGGCGTGCAGAGCCTCGACATCGCCTACTACGGCCAGCTGGCGCCGGACACTGGAGCCCTGTGGCGGCCGAGCTGGAAACAGCAGGCGTTGCCGCCGCAACTCATCCGGGTTCGCCTCGGCTTCGAGCGCGGCGATCGGCGCGCCTGGCCGGACCTGATCGTCCATCCCTTGGTCAACATCGATTCCGGCTGCATTCTCAGCGCCGCCACCAGCCACTGTCGAGGCCGCTGAGCATGACCCTTCAGGAGCTGCTCAATTCGGATGTCAATTCCATCGGCGTGTGGGCTCGTCAGGGGCTCGCCTGGTGGCTGGACGAACTCGCCGCCCTCGCGCCGGCGTGGCTTCGCCGGGCGCTCTCCGCCAAACCCAAGCATTTGGCCGAACGGCTCGAGGACGGCGGATGGCGCTACTGGATCGATGGGCGGCTGGCCCCGGATGGCGGCCCCGCGCGGCGCGCCGGGGGCCGCGTCGGACTGGTGCTGGCGCCGGCCAGCGTGCTCACCCGGTCGCTGACCTATCCGCGCCTGCCGCTTGGCGATCTGCGGCGGATGATCGCCCTCGATCTCGATCGGCTCTCGCCGGTCTCGGCGGACCAGGTCTACCATGACGTGCGGGTCGCCTCGCGCGACGAGGACGGCGTGCAACGGGTCTGGCTCGGCCTGTTGCCCAAGGCGATGGCGGGCGAGGCGTTGCAGGCCGCCTCTGCCGAGGGGTTGAAGCCGTTGCGGCTCGGCGTCGCCCTCGGCGATGGCGCGACGGACTACCGTTTCGACTTCCTGCCGGCGATCCGCCGCGAGCTCGGGCTGCGCGACGAAACCCAAGCGCGCCGCTGGTGGTGGGCGGCGGCCGGCGTCTTGGCCCTCGCCAACCTGGTGGCGCTGGTCGGACGCGACATGATCTCGGTCGATCGGCTGCGGCAGGCGGTCGACGCGCAACGGCCAGGAGTCGCCGCGGTGATGGGCGTGCGGCGCCGGGTGGAGGCGCAGGAGCGGGCGCGCGGGGCGCTGATCGAACGAGGCGCGCGCGGCGATCCGCTGCCGATGTTGGCCGCCCTGACCGCCGCCCTGCCGCGGACCGCCTGGGTTCAGCGCCTGGAGTGGAACGGTCAGCAGGCGCGTATCGTCGGCTTCCGCACCGGCGACGCCGATCTCCTGGCCGCGCTGCGCGCGTCTCCTGGCCTCGCCAACCCACGGGCCGCCGCCACCGCCACGCCAGCCAAGGCAGGGGCCGGGCAGCCGTTCGACATCACCCTGGACGTCGGAAAAAAGACACACTGATGAGGCCCTTGACCGCCCGGGAGAGGCGCCTCGTGGCGCTGGGCTTGTTGCTGGCCCTGACCGCCATCCTTTGGTTGGCGGTTCTGGGTCCGCTGATCGGAGGATTTTTCGACCGGGCGCAGGCCCGCCGCGACCTGATCGCCGCCTATGAGCGCAACGAGCGTGTGCTGCGGTCGCTGCCGCGCTGGCGCGCTGTCGCCGAGGCGCAACGGCGCCAGTCCGACCGCTTCGCCATCGCCGCGCCCAACGAACAGCAGGCGGTCGAAGCCCTGAAGGAGCGGGTTCTGCGTCAGGCGGCGCAGGATGGCTATACGGTCACCGCCGTGCAGGATCTGCAGGCCAGCGCCGCCGAAGGCCAGGTCAAGGTACGCGCCGATCTGCTGTTGAGCTTGGGACAACTCTACGCGACCCTGCGCCGGTTGAGCACCGAGGGGACCTATGTCATCGTCGAATATATTTCCATTTCCGCGGACAGAGCCTTCGCCACCGGCCACGCGGCGCCTCTGGCCGTTCGCCTCGAGCTCAGTGGCGACTGGCATCCCAGCCGGGTCGTTGCGTCTTGAGCCGTTGCCGGCGGCAGCCTGCGCCGCCCTCGCTCTCGGCTTGATCCTGCAGTTCCTCATGCCGAGCGGCGAGACGCCGCCCGAAGCGGTCGTCGCGGGGATGCGGATGCCCAGGCTCGTCGCGCCGCCGAGGCCGTTCGAGGATCGCCGGATCCTGGAGGCCCCGATCTTCAGTCCCGACCGGAAGCCGGGTCCGGACGCCGACGCCGCTCCCGGCGCCAGCCTGCTCGACGGCTACGCCGCCTTGGGTGTCGCCATCGGCCGCGGCTTCGCCACCGCGGTGGTCAAGGGCCCGGACGGCGTCGCCAAGGCGCTGAAGCTCGGCGCCGATCTGGAGGGTTGGCGACTGGTCGGGCTGGACCGCGGCAAGCTTACGTTTCAGAAGAACGACGCGCGCCATGTGCTGGCGGTCGGCGCCGCCTCGCTGCAGGGCGGCGGCGACAAGGCCGGCGCCGCCCAGACGGGAAACAACGACGAATGACACGTCTTCGCCAAGCCCCGCGCCTGGCGCTCGCCGCGCTGGCGCTGATGGCCGGCCTCGCTTGGCTGCCGGCCGTGGCGGCTTGGGCCGCGCCGCCGTCCGTCGCAGTTCCGAGCCTCGATCCCAACGTGCGCGCCACCATCGTGCCGGGCAATCCGACCGCCTTGCCGGGACCGCCGCGGCAACCGACCGCCAGCAGGGGCGACGTGACGCTCAACTTTCCGTCGGTCGATGTGCAGGCGGTCGCCAAGGCGGTGCTCGGCGACATCCTCGGCGTGCCCTATTCGGTCAACTCCTCGATCCACGGCGTCGTGACGGTGCAGACCACCCGGCCGATCGCCAGGCGAGACGTCCTGCCGCTGTTCGAGGAGGCGCTGCGCGCCGCCAACCTGGCGCTGGAAAACCGGCGCGGGACCTACGCCATCGTGCCGCTCAGCTCGGCGCAGGGGGGGGCCAGCGTCCTCGGCCCCGCCGACACCGGTTTTGGCGAAGAGACGCTGGTGCTGAAATACGCCAACGCCGAGGAGCTGAAGAAGCTGCTCGACCCGATCGTGCCCAACGCCATCGCCCAGGCGGACATGGCGCACAACGCCCTGATCGTCGCCGGCACGACGACCCAGCGGCGCTCGATTCGCGAGCTGGTCAAGCAGTTCGATGTCGACTGGCTGCGCGGCATGAGCTTCGCGCTGTTCATTCCCCAACGCACCGACAGCCGCCTGATCGCGCCCGAGCTCGACAAGCTGCTGAACGGACCGGGCTCGCAATCGGCGGGCATGGTGCGGCTGATCACCATGGAACACCTGAACGGCATCCTGGCGATCTCCGCCCAGCCGCAATATCTCGAGGACGTGCGGCGCTGGATCGAGGTGCTCGATCGCGAGGGCGAAGACGCCGAGCGGCGCATCTTCGTCTACAAGGTGCAGAATGGCCGGGCGGCCGACATCGCCAAGGTGCTCGACGGCGCCTTCGGCATCGCCGCGCCCAAGAGCGACAGCACCGGCAATCAGAATTTGGACGTCGAGCACAGCAACTCGCCGCTAACCCAGCCGCAACCCAATCAGACGATCATCCAGCTGGGCGGCGCGGCGGGGCGCGCCGGCTCGACGACGCCCGCCGTCGGCGGCATCGGCGCCGCCGCGACCGGCAACGGCCAGGGAACGCCCGGCGGGGCTTGGCGACGCGACCACCGCCGAGGGTCAGAACGGCACGACGATCACCGCCGACGAGAACAACAACGCCATCATCGTCTTCGCCACGCCGCGCAACTACGCCCTGATCGAGGACGCCTTGCGCCGCCTCGACGTTCTGCCGCTGCAGGTCCAGGTCGACGCGATGATCAGCGAGGTAACGCTCAACAACAACCTGCAGTATGGCGTGCAGTGGTACCTGCAATATGGCGGCCTGTCCTCGACCTTGTCGCAGACCAACAACCTGGCGCCGACGACGATCACCAACCCGGACGGATCCACGAGCGTTGTGCCGGGCTCCATCTTCCCCTCGCAGGTGCTGCCCGGGTTCAGCACCGTGTTCCAGCATCAGCAGAGTGTCTACGCCACCTTGAACGCGCTGAGGGCGGTGACCGATGTACGCGTGCTGTCGGCGCCCAAGGTCACGGTGCTCAACAACCATACCGCCACCATCCAGGTGGGCAATCAGGTGCCGATCTCCACCGGCTCGGCGGTCAGCACGATTTCCAGCGGCGCGCCAGTGGTCAATTCAATCGATTACCGCGACACCGGCGTGATCCTGAAGGTCACCCCGCGCGTCAACGACAGTGGCGTGGTGCTGCTCGACATCGCTCAGGAGGTCAGCGACGTGCTGCCCCAGCCGGCCGGCTCGCAAGCATCGATCGCCTCGCCGAGCTTCGAGCAGCGCAAGATCGCCACCTCGGTGGCGGTGCAGGATGGCGAGACGATCGCCTTGGGCGGCTTGATCCAGAACGGCCTGACCAAGGGCAAGAATGTCATTCCGCTGCTGGGCGACATTCCGGTGATCGGCCACCTGTTCGGCGCCACCAGCAATGTCCTCGCGCGCACCGAGCTCCTGGTCCTGCTCACCCCGCGGGTGATCCGCCGGCAAGCCGACGCCGATGCGATCGTCGCCGAACTGAAGGCCAAGATGGAAATGGCCCAGCCGCCGCCGCCGCCGCCCCCGCCGCCGCCGCCGCAGAAGCCGCGAAAGCCGGGTGACTGAGCGCCGGCGAGCCGCGGCGGACCGGCGTTCGGCGAAGGACGCCGGCTATGCCATGGTCGCGGCGATCACCGCGGTGGCCGCCTTCGCCTTCATCGGCTTTCAGATCATGGCCGCCGATCGCGGCCAGATCGCCGGCGTGATCGCCAGGATGGAGCACGCCAAGCTGATGGCCGCCGCCGACGCCGGCGTGATGCTGGCCCTCCACGGCCTTGCCGCCGAGGACGCCGCGCAACGCTGGCCCATCGACGGGCGCACCCAGCAGGTGGAGTTTGCCGGCGCGGACGTGGCGATCACCGTCGAGGACGAGCGCGGCAAGGCGCCGCTGATGGGACTGAACCCGGCCCAGTCCCGGGCGCTGTTCGAGGGCGCGGGCGCCGACCCCGACCGCGTCGACGCCCTGGTCAACGAGCTGCGCGATTTTCAGTCGGGCGAAGACGAAATGGCCCCGGACGCGGTCAAGATCGCCGCCGACCCGCTCGGCAACGCACCGGTCCGGCAAGGAGACTTCCGCACCGTCGGCGATCTCATGGCCTTCAAGGACATGGACGCCGACCTCTACGCCCGCCTCGCGCCGGTGGTGACGGTGTTTTTCGAGGAAAGCGGCCCGTTCGAACCCCACCACGCGACGCCGCTGGCCAAGGCGGCGATGAATGCCAGCGAGTATGACCCGGAGCTCTCATCCGAGAACCCGGACAAGTCCGACCAGCCCGATCAGCAGCCGACCGAGGAAATCGTCGACGACAATCTGATAGGCCGCACCTTGACGGTGACCGCCGTGGCCCGCGACCGCGCCGGATCGCGCGCCGAGCGCAAGGCGATCGTCGAGCTGACCGGCGCCGCCGACACGCCCTATTGGATTCGCTACACCGAATAGCGGGCGCCAACGCCGATCAGAGCGGTGTCCCGTGAAGCCACACCCACCAGATCGCGGCGCACAACGGCGGTCCAAAGGCCAACGGCTCGGCGAGGGTTTTCTTGCCGCGCCGCGCCAGACCGAGCGCGATCCAGGCGAACGCCAGGGCGCAGGCGATCAGCAATGTCCACGGCAGGGCCTTCCAACCCAGCCAGGCGCCAGCCGCCGCCAACAGCTTTCCGTCGCCAGGGCCCAGCCCTTCCCGGCCTCGCAGCCGCCGGAAGCCGAACGCGAGCAGGCTCATCGCCAGCCAAGCGCCAGCCGCGCCGATCGCCCGTTCGATGATCGGCGGCCCCTGGCCAGCCGCGCCAAGCAGCAGTCCGCTCGCCAACAGCGGCAGCGTCAGGATGTCCGGTAAACGGCGAACCTTGGCGTCGATCAGCGCCAGGGCGACAAGCGCGAAGGCGAGGCCGGCGCTCGCGCAAAGGAAGGCGGGCGACCGCGCGCTCGTCAGGCTCGCCCAGGCGCAAGCGGTGGCGAGCGACGCCTCGGCGAGCCCGGCTGGCGGCCACCGTCCTTCTGGATCGTAGCGCCGCGCCAGGCGCGCGGCCGCCCATCCAAGGGCCGCGCCGAGCCAAGCCGCCAACAGGGCGACGGCAGCCCCATGCGATTGCGCCGTGTTCAGCGTGCCGCCTCCGCTCGCTCAATTCCGCCGTAAGGGTTTCCGCCGAGCCGCGCTTGGCGTATGCGGTCAGCTGGGGCGCGGCCATAACGTAGCATACGTCTTTCATCTTCATGCGACCGCTCCCGATCGGCCGTTGCGGCGGCCTCTTAGCCCTCGCGCTTCTCGCCGCCGCCGGCGCCCACGCGGCCGCGGCGCCCGACTGGCGGGTGCTCGATCCCGCCGCCGGCGTGGCGGGCGCGGCGATCGAGCCGAGCCTTCTCGCGCCGCCTTTGTCTCCCACCGCGGGTCAGGCGGCGCCGCCGTTCCGGACTTCCGGCGATGCCGCCGATCGCGCCCGGGCCGAGGACTGCCTGACGACGGCGATCTACTACGAAGCGGCCAGCGAACCTCGCGCCGGCCAGGAGGCGGTGGCGCAGGTGGTGCTCAATCGCGTCCGCCACCCGCTCTATCCCAAGTCGGTGTGCGGCGTGGTGTACGAGGGCGTTGGCGCCGGGCCCGCCTGCCAGTTTACCTTCGCCTGCGATGGCTCGCTCGCCCGCCGGCCAGTGCCGCGCCTGTGGGACAACGCGCGCGCCGTGGCGCTGGCGGCGCTAGACGGCCATGTGGCGCAAGAAGTCGGCGCCGCCACCCACTACCATGCCTATTACGTCAGCCCGGCCTGGCGCACCGCTCTCGTGCGCACGGCGCGGATTGGCGCGCACATCTTCTACCGCATGGCCGGCGCCCGCGGCGCCGCCGCCGCCCTGACCGGCCGCTATGATGGCGCCGAGCCGGAACGGCCGCCGCTTATCCTCGCCAGGTCGACAACCACGACGAGCGCGCGGCGGATAGGCGGGGCGGCGACGGCGTCGCGCAGCGTCGACTTCACCGTATGGGGCATCAAGATGGCGACGATCTCGGTCAATCATGGTCGGATCGACGTCAAGTCCGCCTCCTGAGGCCAGAGCATGATCCGATCAGGCGGGATCGCCTGTTCGGACCATGCTCGAACCGCGTCAGACAATCGCGGGCGCGTTCCGCCGCACTCGCCCGCTCGGTGTGAATGGAACGCGCTTTGGAGAGACGAGCCTCAGCCCCAGACGGGCGGCCGGCGATCGCGCCACGGGGCCGCCGTCTCGAGCTGAGCGGCGAGCCGGATCAGCGTCGCTTCGTCGGCATAGCGGCCGGTGAACATCATGCCGATCGGCAGGCCCTCGTCGGACCACGCCAAGGGCAGGGATAGCGACGGCTGGCCCGTGACGTTGAACGGCGGCGTGAAGGGGAAGGCTTCCGCCTGACGGCGGTTCACCTCCTTCGGCTCGAGGCGCACCGGATCGATATGACCGATCGGCGGCGGCGGCGTGCCCATGACCGGGCTCAGCAGCACGTCGATGGTCTCGAACATCGCCAGGATGGCGCGGCTAAGCCGCCGCATCGCTTGCAGGCCAAGGAACGCCTGTTCGCCGTTTACCCGCCGGCCGCCGACCAGCGAGGCCCAGGTCAGCGGCTCCAGCTCGTCCGGTTCCGGCTCGCGGCCGATGGTGTCGATCAGCCGGCGCATCTGGGCGGCGAAAGTCGCGCCGGTGACCGGCGCCAAGGCGCGGTAAATCTCGCGCTGGTCGATCGGCAGGTCACGCGCAGTGACCTCGTGTCCGAGGCCCTCGAGCAGGGCGATCGTCTCTTCAAGGCTGGCGCGCACCCGCGGATGAATGTCGCGACCGCCCGGGGTCGCCGCCGTCCAGCCGATCCTGAGCCGCCCCGGCGAGCGGCCGACTTCATCGAGGTAAGGTCCGGTCTTGGCCGGCGGCGCGTACGGACTGTCTCCGGTGTCGCGGCCTGTCCAGTCGAGCATGGCGGCGCTGTCGCGCACCGTGCGGGTGACGACGTGGTTGACCACCAGACCGCTCACCAAGTCGTCGTCGTCGGGCGGATCGGGATTGCGGTCCCGGGTGACCTTGAGTCCGACAAGGCCGCAGCAGGCGGCGGGAATGCGAATGGAGCCCAGCCCATCGGAAGCGTGCGCGATCGGGACCATGCCGCTGGCCACCGCCGCCGCGGCGCCGCCAGACGAGCCGCCGGCGATGTGGCGCGGGTTCCAGGGATTGCGGCACGGCCCGAGCCGCGCGCTCTCGGTGGTGCCGGTGATGCCGAACTCCGGCGTGTTGGTCTTGCCGAGCAGCACCATGCCCGCCGCGCGATACCGACCGACGAGCAGGCTATCCGCCTCGTCCGCGCGCTCGCCGGTGAAGCGGCTGCCGCGCGTCTTGCGCCAGCCGGCGACGGAGGCGCCCAGATCCTTGATCAGCATGGGCACGCCGCGGAAAGGGCCGTCCGGCAAGGCGCCCCGAGCCGCCGCCCGCGCCTCGTCGTAGGCCTTCAGCACGATGGCGTTCAGCGTTCCATTGTGGCGCTCGATGCGCCCAATGGCCGCCTCGACCAGCTCCGCCGCGCTCACCTGCCCCTTGGCGACCAGGCCGGCGAGTCCGACCCCGTCATGATCGGCATACTCCGGAAATGTCATGGACGTTCCTTCCCGCGCGGTTTTGCGCGAGCTTAAGGCGAGATCGCCGGTCACATCAAAGGGGAGCGAAACGACATGGCCTCATGGCGCAACTGGTCGGGCAGCGTTGCGGCCGAACCAGCTGAGATCGCCCGCCCGCGGACGGAGCCTGAGCTCCAGCGGCTGGTCGCCGAGACGGGCGCGGCGCGCGTCGTCGGAGCCGGCCACTCCTTCATGCCACTGTGCGAGACGGAAGGCTTACTGCTGTCGCTGGGCGAAATGGATGGCGGCCTGGACGTGGCGGCCGATCGCGCCTCGGTCTGGGCGCCGGCGGGCTGGGCAATCGGAAAGCTCGGCGCGGCGCTGTGGGCGGAAGGGCTGTCCCTGCCCAACCAGGGCGACATCGACAAGCAGGCGATCGCCGGAGCGCTGGCGACCGCCACTCACGGCACCGGACGCGCGCTCGGCTCCCTTTCCACCTTCGCGGTCGGCTTCCGACTGGTGCTCGCGGATGGCTCTGTGGTCGAGTGCGACGCCGAGCGCGAGCCCGACCTCTTTCAAGCGCAGCGGGTGAGCCTCGGGATGCTCGGCGTGATGAGTCGGGTGCGGCTGACCGTGCTCCCGGCTTATCACCTGAAGGAAACCATCCGCCGCGTGCGCCTCGACGAAGCGCTGGAGCAATGGGACGAACTCGCCGGCCGCTACCGCCACGTGGAGTTCTTCGTCTTTCCCTATAGCGATCAGGCGATGCTCAAGATCCTGGAGCCGACCGGCAGCGGTGACGATCTGGCGAGCGCCGAGCCAGACGACGCCGCCTTCGGCGCCATCTGCGAGACGGTGCGCCGCGCCCCGTTCCTCGCGGGACCGCTGCAGAAGGTGATGGTTCGAGCGATCCAGCCTGCCGAACGCGCCGCGCCCGCCTGGCGCGTCTTTCCCTCCGAGCGCGAGGTTCGCTTCGAGGAGATGGAGTACGAGATTCCGGCGGCCGCCGGCCCCGCCACCCTGCGCGCCGCCATCGCCGAGGTGCGCCGGCGCAGGCTGCCGATCATCTTTCCGTTCGAGTATCGCTCGGTGGCCGGCGACGACATCTGGCTCTCGCCGATGAACGCCGGCCCGTGCATCTCCATCTCCTTTCACCAATACGCACCGATGCCGTGGCGCGAAGCGTTCGCCGCCATCGAAGCGGTGTTCCGGGACGCCGGCGGCCGGCCGCACTGGGCCAAGCGCCACACTCTGGACGGCGAGGACGTGCTCCGCCTCTATCCGCGGGCCCGCCGTTGGGGCGAGGTTCGCAAGCGGGTCGATCCAGCGGGCAAGTTCATGAACGCCAGCTTGCGGACATTGCTGGAATTTTCGCGCTGATCACCCGTCGGCGCCCGCGGCGATCCGCCGAGCCGGTTTGACGCCGGCGACCACCTTCGTGTAGGTCGTGCCTCTTCCGCCCGCGAAGCCCCCCTCGCGGGCGAGCGCGTTTACGGTGGTGGCCGCGGCGACCGCCGAACTTTAGCCGATCAGGGCCTCGAGGCATGTACGCTGTCATCCAAACTGGCGGTAAGCAGTACCGCGTCCAGCCCGGCGACCTGCTCGTCGTCGAAAAGCTGCCGGGCGAGCCCGGCGCGGCGATCGCCTTTGATCAGGTGCTGATGGTCGGGCGCGGGGAGGACGTCTCGCTCGGAGCGCCGACGGTCGCCGGGGCCAGCGTCGAAGCCACTCTGATCGAGACCCGCAAGGGCGAGAAGATCAAGATCTTCAAGAAAATTCGCCGTCAGGGCTATCGCCGCACCCGCGGCCACCGCCAGATCGAAAGCGTGCTGCGGATCACCGGCATCGCCGCCGAGGGCGGCTCCGCCCGCTGGGAGGGAACGGTCGATCTCACCCCCCGTTCGGTGCTGAACGCTCGGGCGCGCAATCTGGCGCGGGGTATGGAAGCGGCCGAGCAGGCGCGGCTCGCCAGGGCCAGCGTCAAGGCGGCGGTCGAAGCGGCGCCGGCCCAGGCAGGCGAGACGGAAGCCGAGGCCAAGCCCGCGCCGCGCAAGCGCGCCGCGGCCGGAGCGCGCATGTCGCCGTCCCCCGCCGCCAAGAAAGGGAAGAAAGCTGTTCAGGAGGTCCGCGCTCCAGAGGCCGAACCCAAGGCGAAGAGGTCGCGCAAGGCGGCGGCGAAACCTGCGTCCGTAACGGACGAGGCGTGAACCTCCCGACATTTTAGGGAAAGCATTCCGACATGGCTCACAAGAAATCCGGCGGCTCCTCGCGCAACGGCCGCGACTCTCCCGGTCAGCGACTTGGCGTGAAGCGCTTCGGCGGCGAGGCGGTGAACGCCGGCGCCATCATCGTGCGCCAACGCGGCACCAAGTTCTGGCCCGGCGACAATGTCGGGCTCGGCAAGGACCATACCCTGTTCGCGAAGGCGGCGGGGGCGGTGAAGTTCACCACCAAGCGCGACGACCGCACCTATGTGTCGATCGAGGCGCCGCCGGCGGCTTGATCGGCGGGGGCGCCCGCCTGCATCACTGGACTGACGAGGCCGACCATCTGCGCGGCGGCGACGCCGCCGACGGCGATCCACAGACCCGCTCGCACGCCCAAGACCGCTCCCAGCCATCCGCCCGCCACCGCGCCCATGACTTCGGCGAGGCCGAGCGCGAGGGCGAAGACGCCGCCGACCCGGCCCATGATCTCGGGGGCGACGCGGATCTGTCGCATCGAACGGCTGGCGATCTCGGTGATCGTGCCGGCGCTGTCGCCGACCAGCTGCGCCGCCATCAACATCAGCATGCCGGCGATCCGGCCGCCGGCCGCCGCCGGAATGAAGACGGCGCCGAGCGCGGCCACCAGTCCGGTGAGGATGGTCGCCGGCCCCAGACCAAGACGGCGGATGATCCACCCGGCCGTGGCGGCGCCGGCGAGGGAGGCGAGCCCGCCCAGGGCCACTGTCGCGCCGAGCATGACGGCGGTGAGATGCAAGAACCGCAGGGCGAAGATCACGTAGAGCGCCGAGACGCCGCCGCCGAACAGAGTGGTGACCGTCGCCAGGGCGAGCAGGGCGAGCAAGGGGCGGTCGGCGGCGATCGCCGTCCAGCCGGCGGCGATGTCGGCGGCGAAGTGGCGTGGACGAGACGCGACCGGCGGCGGTTCGCGGTGGCGGATGCTTAGGAGCGCGGCGGCGGAAAACAGATAGGTGGCGGCGTTGGCGGCGATGGCGATCGGTGCGGTGAGCGAGCTGGAAGAGCACGCCGTAGAGCGCCGGGCCGCCGACCTCGGCGATCGATTCGGTGGTCGCCAGCTTGGCGTTGCCCTCGACAAGCCGCGGCTTGCCGATCAGGCTGGGAAGGAAGGCATGGTCGGCGAGATCGAAGAGCACGCCGAGGCCGCCGACGAGCGCAGCCACGGCATAGAGCTGCGCCATGGTGAGCGCGCGCAAGGCGAACGCGACGGGGATCGTCGCCAGGACCAGGGCGCGCAGGAGGTCGGCGATGATCATCACGCCCCGCCGCCGCCGCCGGTCGACGAAGCCGCCGCCGAACCAGCCGACCAGGATCGCCGGACCGCGAGACAGGGCGGCGAGGTAGCCGACCTCGGCCGGGCTGGCCCCGAGACTGGCGACCGCGGCGAACGGCAGGCCCTCGCGGGTGATCCGCGCCCCGAGCGAGGAGACCGTCTGCGCCGCCCAGAGGCGGAGGAACTCGCGATGCTTCCAGAGACTCAACGGAGCCCCCTCCCGCGCCTTATCCGGACCAGCGCTCCACCAGAGGCTCGACCTTGGGGCGCGCCCGTTCCAGAGGCGGTTCGGCCGGCGTGCCAAGGTGGATGAAGCCGGCGACCCGCTCGCCCGCGCGGAGCGGCAGGAGGGCGGTCGCTTCGGCGTCGTAGGCGTACCAGTCGGTGATCCAGTTCGCGCCCCAGCCGCGCGCCGCCGCCGCCAGGGTGAGCAGGGTGCAGACCGCGCCGGCCGACAGGCGCTGTTCCCACTCGGGAATGTCGCTCGCCTCATGGCGCGACACCACCGCCACCGTGAGCGGCGGAGTCGCCAGCTTGCCGAGCTTGGCGATGAGCTTGGCATGGTCCTCGCGGCGGGCGGCGATGGCGGTCAGCCGCTCCACCAGCAGCGCCTTGGCCGGATCGCGCAGCACCAAGAACCGCCACGGCGCGAGCTTGCCGTGGTCGGGCGCGCGGGCGGCGAGGGCGAGCAGGCCGGCGAGCTCGGCGTCGTCGGGGGCTGGCGCGCGCAGGGTCAAGGCGGAGGCGGAGCGGCGGCGGGTGAGAAAGGCGACAACGGCCTCGTCGGCGCGCGGCGGCAGCGGCTCGCCAAAGATTGGCGGCGCGGGAAAAGCTGGCGGGATCATGAGAACTTCTGTGGCTCGGGAGCCGCGCGGCTGTCTAGCCGCTCTCCGGCGCGCCTCCCATATGCCTGCCACGACGGAACGTGAACGGCCAGGGGCACGAGCATGGCGCGTCTCGAATTGATCGACGGCGGCCTTCGCGAGCCGGTCTGGGCGTCGATGCGACGCGAGGCGCAGGCGATCGCCCTGGCCGAGCCCAACCTCGCCTCGCTGTTGAACGCCGTGGTGCTGCGCCATGACAGCCTGCCGTCGGCGCTGTCTTATCAATTGGCGCGCAAGCTCGGCGATCAGGAGCTGCGCGCCCTTTCGATGCGCGAGATCGTCGAGGAGGCCTACGCCAGCGAGTCTGCGATCGTCGGGCAGGCCGAGGCCGACCTCCGCGCCGTGTTCGAACGCGACCCGGCGTGCAAGGGCTATGTCCAGCCTATGCTGTTCTTCAAGGGGTTTCTTGCGTTGCAGAGCCATCGCATCGCGCATTGGCTGTGGCGGCAGAACCGCGAGGCGATGGCGCTTTATCTGCAGAGCCGCGTCTCGGAACTGTTCCAGGTCGACATCCATCCGGCGGCGCCGGTGGGACCGGGGGCGTTCATCGATCACGGCACCGGCATCGTCATCGGCGAGACGGCGGCGGTCGGCGAGGATGTGTCGATGTTGCAGAACGTCACCTTGGGAGGCACCGGCGCCGAACGCGGCGACCGGCACCCCAAGATCGGCCGCGGGGTGCTGCTCGGCGCCGGCGCCAAGGTGTTGGGCAATATCGCCGTCGGCGACTTCGCCAAGATCGCCGCCGGCTCGGTCGTGCTGCGGCCGGTGCCGGCTCACTGCACCGCCGCTGGGGTCCCAGCCCGCGTCCTGCCCTGCAAGACCTGCCCCGAGCCGGCCAAGTCAATGGACCAGACCCTGGCCGATGAATCATACAATTACGCGATTTGACGGCGCCCGCGCGTCTCGGCGTTTTCCGTAAGGAGTTTAGGAGAGAGGCGGCGCTTGGCGCCGCGGCGGGACCGCCGCTAAGGAGGAGCCGCGTCAGTCGCACCGGAGCTCCGACATGGATCAGAAGGACATCGATCGGGTGCAGGCGCACCTGAAGCGCACCTTCGGCAATCCGCACATCGCCGTGAAGCCCCGCGCCCGCCAGAAGGACAGCGCCGAAGTCGAGGTCAAGGGCGAGTTCATCGGCGTGATCTACGAGGACGAGGACGAGGCCGGCTCGTTCATGTTCGAAATGGCGATCCTCGCCGAGGATCTCGACTGAGCACGCGTTCTCAAGCCGATGCCGCGGCGCCGAAGCGGCGGCGCAGCGCCCGATTGGCGGCGAAGACGATCGCCGCCCAGAGGCCGCCCAGGCACCAGCCGGCGAGCACGTCCGATGGCCAATGGACGCCCAGGAACACACGGCTGCAGCCGATCAGCAGGACGATCAAGGTAGCGGCGCTCATGAGGTAGACCCGCGCCGCCACGGTGCGTTGCGCCTCGGCGAGCATGGCGGCGATGGTGAGATAGATCGCCGCCGAGATCATCGCATGGCCGCTGGGGAAGCTGGCGTTGCTGACCAGGGTGAGGTGCGGCACCACCATCGGCCGCGCCCGGTGGAGCACCGCCTTGAGGCTGGCGTCGAGCAGCGAGGCGCCCGCCAAGGAGGCGAACAGCCACGCCGCCTCCGCCCGTCGGCGGGTGAACACGAGAAAACTCAGAACCAGGGCGCCGAACAGCCACAGCAAGGTGAAACCGCCGAGCGCGCTCAAGTCGATGGCCGAGAGCGCGAGCCACGGCGGGCCGATGGTGCGCTCCAGGTGGCCCGGCACCCGCAGAGCGATCAGCAGGGCGGCGTCCCAGCGGAACGATCCGCCCTCGGCGATCTCGTCGATGAGGTAGGCGAGCAGGCCGCCGGCGGCGAGGGCGAACAGCGCCAGCGGCGGCCAGAACCACCGCGCGGTCCGCCGGGTGATCGGCGGCGGCGCCTTGGCCGGCGCGGTCAGAAGAGATCTCCTTGGCCGGTGGGCCCCACTGGCTGCGTCCGGGCGGGGCTCGGGCGCCGCGCGCCGCCGTCGACGATCGCCTCCCGGGCCCCGTCGGTGAACACCAGCTTCACCGCCTCCCCGACCGCCAGGGCGATCGCCGACCGGGCGAGGCGGCCATCGGCGCGATGCACGCGGGCGAAGCCGATCGCCAGCGGCCGGTCGGGGTCGAGCGATCGCCTGAGCTGGTCGAGGGCGCGCAGACGTTCGGCGGCGCCGGCCAGGCGGCGCGTCAGGGCCGGCCGCAACCGACCCGCGCGTTCGCTCAACCGGCGGCGCTCGCCGGCCAGGCGTTGCGAAAACAGGCCGGGTCGCAACGCGGCGGCGGCGGACGCCAGGGCCTGGCCATGGGTCGCGGTGTTCGCCCGGAGCGCCGCGTCGAGACGGCTGGCGGCGATATCGAGGCGCTGACTGGCGATCGCCAGAAGCTCGGCCGGACGCGGCAGCCGGCCGGCCGCCGCTGTCAGCCGCGCGCGCCGCAGCTCCAGACCCCGCTCGCCGCAGCGGGCCATTCGGCGGCGGTGGTCGGCCAGGGCGGCCATCAGCTCGGCGAGCACCGGCGTGGCGATCTCGGCGGCGGCGGTGGGCGTCGGGGCCCGACGGTCGGCGGCGAAGTCGATCAAGGTCGTGTCGGTCTCGTGCCCGACGGCCGAGACGATCGGGATCGGCGAGGCGGCGACGGCGCGCACCAGATCCTCGTCGTTGAACGGCCATAGATCCTCGACCGAGCCGCCGCCGCGGGCGACGATGATCAGATCGGGCCGGGGCAGGCGTCCGGCGTCGGCGGCGAGGGCAAAGCCGCGCACCGCCGCCGCGACCTGCGCCGCCGCCTTCTCGCCCTGCACGACCACCGGCCAGACGATCACGTGGCAGGGCCAACGCTCGCGCAGCCGGTGGAGAATGTCGCGGATCACCGCGCCGGTCGGGCTGGTGACCACCCCGATTACCACGGGCGCCGCCGGCAGCGGTCGCTTGCGCGCCGTCTCGAACAGCCCTTCGGCGGCGAGCTTGGCCTTGAGCCTCTCCAGCTGCGCCAGAAGGGCGCCGACCCCGGCATGGGTCATGGTCTCGATGACGATCTGGTACTGCGAGCGGCCCGGATAGGTGGTCACCTTGCCGGTGACGATCACTTCCAGCCCTGTTTGTGGCCGGATGGCGAGCGCGCCGACCTGGCTTCGCCAGACGACCCCGCTGATGCACGCGCCGGCGTCCTTCAGGTCGAGATAGACGTGGCCGTTGCCGTGAAAGGTGACCTTGGAGAGCTCGCCCCTCAGCCGGACGTAGCCGTAGGCGTCCTCGATCGTGCGCTTGAGCGCGAAGGCCAGATCGGAGACGCTGTAGACGCGCGCATTGCCCTCCGTCTCCGGCGTGTCGTCACTGGCCATTTGAGCTACTTATAGAGCGTGGCGGTCGGCGGATGGAAAGACAGGCGATGTTCCTTCGGGTAGCCTCCGCGTTGGCGACGCTTCTGGTCGCGAGCGCCGGCCAGGCGTCCGCGCCGCCGCCAGCCGACCCCTATGTCCCGGGCCGCGCGATCGTCGCCGATATCGACCGGATCGTCACGCCCAACGGCGTCGACGAGACTTTCACCGCGACGATCGGCGGCGCCCGCCAGGTCGTCAATGTTCGTGGCGCCGATCGCCGCAACCCCATCCTGCTTTTCGTTCACGGCGGTCCCGGCGCGGTGGAGATGCCGGTCGCCTGGGCGTTCCAGCGCCCGTGGGAAGACTATTTCACGGTGGTGCAGTGGGATCAGCGCGGCGCCGGCCGCTCCTTTCCCCTGAACGATCCGAAGAACTCTCGCCCCGACGCTGAGCGTCGACCGCTACCGCGACGACGCCATCGCCGTGATCGAGCTGCTGCGCCGGCGCTACGGACCTCGCAAGGTCTTTCTGCTCGGCCACAGCTGGGGATCGATCGTCGGCCTGTCGGTCGCCGCCAAGCGTCCGGACCTGCTCTACGCCTACATCGGCATGGGACAGGTGATCGATTTCCGCGAGAACGAGCGGGAAGGTTTCCAATGGACGCTGGATCAGGCTCGGCGCGCCGGCGACGCCCAGGCCGTTCGCGAGCTTGAAGCGATCCGCCCCTACCCGGGCGACGGGCCCTTCGACCTTGGCAAGACCTCTACCGACCGAAAATGGTCGATCCATTTCGGCGGTCTCGCCTGGAGACGAACCGACGCGGATTTCTATTTTCACGCTCCGAGGCTTTCGCCGCTCTACACCGCGGCCGATCGCCAGGCATGGGACGAGGGAAGCGCCTTCACCATGAACGTCCTGTTTCCTCACCTGGCGGACATCAGCTTCAACCGCCTCGATCACCTGGATGTTCCGGTGGTCATGTTCCTCGGCCGCCACGACGAGACCACCCCCTCGGCCATCACGGCGCGGTGGATGAGCCGGCTGACGGCCCCACGCAAGGCCGTGGTGTGGTTCGAGAACTCCGCCCATTTGCCGATGCTCGAGGAGCCGGGGCGGGTCTTCGCCGCCCTCCTCGGCGCCGTGCGCCCATTGGCGGCCGACGGATCGACCGGGGCGGCTCAAGCAGGCCCCGGTCGCTCCGCCCCTTGATCAGATGTAGCGCCGCAGCGATCGCGCCAGCTCGGCGGCGCTGCTCTTCTTCTTCAGCTGCTGAGGCTGGTAGGCGAGCCGGGCGTGATCCGCGCAATAGGGCCCCTCCGGACCGGCCCTGCGGCCGCAGAACGAGAAATCGGCGGTGGCCGGATCGCCGATCGGCCACTTGCACATGTGCGCCGCCAAGGTGAGCACCGTCGCGGTTCCGCGCTCGTCAGTTCTGATCGGCGGGCGGGTGGCGACTACCGCCGTGGTCGGCGAACGAACCTCGGCGGGTCGCCGCGCCGGTGGCGCGTGGGCGATGGCTGGCCGAGGGGGCCGCGGCGCGCGGAAGGCGGCGCGGACCGGCTGCGACGGCGCCGCGCGCCCCGAGAGGCCGAGCCGGTGGACCTTGCCGATCACGGCGTTGCGCGTCACGCCGCCCAGCTGCTTGGCGATCTGGCTGGCCGAATGACCCTCCAGCCACAGCCTGCGCATCAGTTCGACCCGCTCGTCGGTCCACATGGCCGAGCCCTCCTCGTGGGCGGCTGGAGCATGGCTCCATATGTTGTGTCGCTCGTCCGAACCGGCTTGGCTCGGCAACAACATATCGTAGCTAGCTATGCGGGCGCCACAATATGCTGCGGCGATCCATCCACAAGCATCAACATCTAGAGGGACGGACGAGGCTTGCACCAGCGGGTGCGCGAGCGCAAATCGGCCGCATGGACGATCTTGCGGCGCCCTTCGAAGCCGAGACCATGGCCGCGTGGCCGGTGAGCGCCGTCGCGGCGGCGCCGCCGAAACCGCGCGACTTCGCCGGCGTCAACTGGGTCGGCCTGCGCACTCTTTATCTTCGCGAGGTGCGCCGCTTCCTGAAGGTCGGGACCCAGACGCTCGCCGCGCCGGTGGTCACCGCCCTGCTCTACATGCTGGTGTTCGTCGTCGCGGTGCGCGGCGCCGCCCCGCCGATCGAAGGCGTGCGCTTCGCCACCTTCGTCGCGCCGGGCCTGATCATGATGCAGATCCTCTCCAACGCCTTCGCCAACTCGTCATCGAGCCTGCTGCAGGCGAAGATGATGGGATTGCTGGCCGACTTCATCACCCCGCCCCTCTCGCCCCTCGAACAGGTCATCGGCTTCGCGGCGGGCGCGGCGACCCGCGGCGTCGCGGTCGGGATCGTCACCGGCCTCGCCATCCTGCCGTTCGCGCCCATGCCGCTCGCCCATCCCTGGGCGGTGCTCTACTTCGGCATCGGCGCCTCGCTGATCATGGCCATGGTCGGGCTGATGGGCGCGATCTGGGCGGTGAAGTTCGACCACATCGCGGCCGTCGGCAACTTCGTCATCATGCCGATGACCTTCCTCTCCGGCACCTTCTACCTGGTCTCGCGCCTGCCCGAACCGTTCCGCACCGCCTCGCACTACAACCCGTTCTTTTACCTGATCAGCGGCTTCCGCTACGGCTTCATCGGCAAGATGGACGGATCGCTCGCCATCGGCGTGGCGCTGACCGCCGTCCTCGTCGCCGCCCTGACCGCCATCTGTCTCTGGATGTTCCAGACCGGTTACCGGATGAAAACGTGACGAGCGAGGCCGCCGACGCCCTCCTGCCCGTCTACGCTCGCGCGCCGCTCGCCTTCGAGCGTGGCGAGGGCTGCTGGCTCTACACCGCCGAGGGCGAGGCCTATCTCGACTGCCTGGCCGGCATCGCCGTTACCGGGCTCGGTCATGGGCACGCCGCCGTGGTGGCGGCGCTGAAGGCCCAGGCCGACAGGCTGTGGCACACCTCCAACATCTTCCGCGTCCCCGGTCAGGAAGCCCTGGCGCGGCGGCTGACAGACGCCACCTTCGCCGACCGCGTCTTCTTCACCAACTCGGGGACTGAGGCGATCGAGTGCGCGCTCAAGATGGCGCGCAAGTTCCACTCCGCCGCCGGCGCGCCCGAGCGCATCGAGGTGCTGGGCTTCGACGGCGCCTTCCACGGCCGCACCTACGCGGCCCTCTTCGCCGCCGGCAACCCCAAATACACCGCGGGCTTCGGGCCGCCGCCGCCCGGCTATCGCCAGCTGCCGTTCGGCGATCTGGCCGCCGTCGAGGCGGCGCTCGGCCCGACCACGGCGGCAATCATCCTCGAGCCGGTGCAGGGCGAGGGCGGCGCGCGCGCCTGGCCGGACGCCGATCTCACGACCTTGCGCGCGATCGCCGACCGCGCCGGCGTGCTGCTCATTCACGACGAAATCCAGTGCGGTCTGGGGCGCACTGGCCGGCTGTTCGCCAGCGACTGGGCGAGGGACGCCGCGCCGGACATCCTGTGCATCGCCAAGGCGCTCGGCAACGGCTTCCCGGTCGGCGCCTGCCTAGCCGGCGAGCGCGCCGCCTCGGGCATGGGCGTGGGGGCGCATGGCTCGACCTATGGCGGCAATCCGCTGGCCATGGCGGTGGCGGGCGCCGCCTTCGCCGAACTGTCGCGGCCCGAGCTGCACGCCCATGTGCGCCAGATCGCCGGCCTCTTCGCCCAGTCGCTGCACGGGCTTAAGGACCGATTTCCCGATGTGATCGCCGAGGTCCGCGGCCGCGGCCTGCTGATCGGACTCAAGCTCATCCCCAACAACCGCGCCTTCATGGCCTTGGCGCGGGATGAGCGCCTGCTGATCGGCGGCGGCGGCGAGAACTGCGTGCGCCTGCTGCCGCCGCTCGTCATCTCGAGCGAGGAGGCCCGGGAAGCGGCGGCCCGGCTGGAGCGCGCCTGCGAGGCGGCGCGCCGCCTTCCCGAGGCGGCCTGACGGGAAGAGCCTGGAGCGGCGGCCCGGCGCGCCTATATGGCATCCGTGCCCTCCCCCACCGATGACATCGTCGCCGCCTTCGCCGTCGAGGGCGGGCCGGTCCGCGGACGGGTGGCGCGGCTCGGGCCGGCGATCGACGAGATTCTGAGCCGCCACGCCTATCCCGAACCGGTCGCCCGGCTGCTCGGCGAGGCCTGCGTCCTCGCCGCCCTGATCGGCGCCGGCGCCAAGGTCGAGGGGCGGCTGATCGTCCAGGCGCAAGGCGATGGCCCGGTGCGCTTCCTGGTCGCCGATTACGCCAGCGGCGGCCAGCTGCGCGGCTATTGCCGGTTCGATGCGGAACGGCTGGCGCGAGCGCGGCGGCGGGGCCGCCACGATCGGCGCGCTGCTCGGCCAGGGCCTCTTGATCGTCACCTTCGATCCGGTCGGCCAGGAGCGCAGCCAGGGCGTGACGGCGCTGGAGCACGACACCCTGGCGGCGTGCGCCGAGGACTGGTTCGCCCGCTCCGAGCAGGCGCCCACCCGCGTCGCCCTCGCGGTCGGCCAGGCCGATGTCGGCGAGGGGCCGCGCTGGCGCGCCGGCGGCCTGCTGCTCCAGCGCATGGCCCCCGACGAGGCGCGCGGCGCGACCGAGGAGGCCTGGCGCCGCGCCAGCGCCCATTTCGCCACCCTGGGCGACGACGAGCTGATCGATCCCCGGATCGACGCCGAGACCCTGCTCTTTCGCCTGTTCCACGAAGACGGCGTGCGGATGTTCACGCCCGGGCCGGTGAGCGGCTTCTGCCGCTGCACCGAGGCCGGCGTCACCGACATGCTGCGCTCCTTCCCCGAAGCCGAGCGCGCCGCGATGGTCGACGCCGACGGCGCGATCACCGTCACCTGCGAATACTGCTCCAAGGTCTATGCGGTGCGCTCGGAAAGTTTCGCCGTGCATACGGGAGCTGCCGGTCCAAGCCTTGCGCGACCGCCGCTTGCCCCCTCCGAAGAGCGGTCGTTCGAGAAGCCTGGCGGCGTTGGTGATCGGCCCCTGCGTTGAGCTCCATAGGCGCCTGGCTGGCAACAAGCTCAAGGCGCGGGCGCGGGATCGGCTGCCGGCTATCGGCACGTGGATCTCTCGGGGCCCAGCTTCTGGCCCCGGAGCGCCACAGCGCTTTGATCTCGCGGTCCGCCGAATTGTGCTTGCGGTGTGAGACGAGTCCGGCAATAGCCGATGGTTAACTAAATTCTACGGAACCTGCTCGGCGGATCGTGACGCCCTGCCGGAGGGGGGATCAATGAATACTAAGACGATAACTGGGACGATCACCAACGGCTATACACTGTCGGCAACCTATTCGGCGCTCACGGTGACCAGCTCGGGCGCGATCAGCGGGGTGATGGGCGCTAACGGAAACAGGAACGGACATTACTACCTTGCCGGCGACGGCGGAACGGGACTCACCATTTCCTTCGCCGCCCAGGTGGCGAACCAGGGTGTGATCCGCGGCGGCGCGGGCGGGGTCGGGGCATATCACTACTACGGCGCGGGTGATCTGGGCGGTGGCGGCGCCGGGGGCGCCGGGGTGGTTCTGAGCGGCGGCGGCGGGCTCACCAACAGCGGACTGATTTCGGGCGGCGGCGGCGGGGTCGGGGCATATAACTACTTCGGCGGCCGTGACGGCGGCGCCGGGGGGGCGGGCGTGGTTCTGAGCGGCGGCGGCGGCGCTCTCACCAACAGCGGCGTGATCGCGGGTGGCGCGGGTGGGCACGGCGGGGGCGCCAACCCGGGAAGGTTTGTTGGCGGCGCTGGGGGCGCAGCCGGAGCCGGGGTGGTCATCGCCGCTGGCGGGTTCTTGACCAATACCGGAACGATCGAGACAGCGGCTCCGGGGGGCGGCGGGTCGGGCCTATCTCACGGCGCGTCCGGCGCGCCGGGCAATGGCGTCGTTTTTCAGGGCGCCGGAACCATCGTCAATGGCGCGGCCTCCGCGCTGATAGAGGGCGGAGCGGTGGGTGTCTATGCCGCGGCGACCGGCGCCTTGACCCTCGTCAACATGGGAACCATCCAAGGGCAGAGCGGCGTCGCCGTGCAATTCAACTCGGCCAACGACCGGCTGATCGTCGGCGGCGGAGCGGTCTTCATTGGCGCCGTGCAAGGTGGCGGTGGCGCTCTGGAACTGGCCGCGGGGGCCGGATCAATCGGCGGTCTGGGGACGGCATTCACGGGCTTCGCATCCCTTGTCGTCGATTCAGGCGCATCATGGACGCTCACCGGGGTCGACAGCGTCACCGGATCGTTCAGCGACCAGGGGAGCCTCGTGGGGGCGACGGGCGCGGCTGGATCCGATACCGCCAAGGGCGGGGGCAACGGCACGGGCGGCGGCGGCGGGGTGGGCCTGGCCGCGGCCGGGACGGTAACCATCGGCGGGACGCTGCAGGGCGGCGGGGGCGGACGCGGCGGTTATGGCTATCACTATGGCGGGGGCGGCGGCGCCGGGGCGAACGCCGTCATTCTGGCCACCGGCGGCATTTTGACCAACACCGGAACCGTGGCCGGCGGCGCCGGAGGCGTCGGCGGCGGGGCCTACTACGACAGCCCCGGCCTCGGCGGTTCGGGCGGCGCGGGCGTCGCGGTGGCCGGCGCCGGCACAGTAACAAACAATGGCGGGACCATCAGCGGCGGGTCCGGCGGAGATCGGCGGCGGCGCCACGGCCGGCTATCACGACAGCTCGGCCGGCGGAGCCGGCGGCGCGGGCGTGACGCTGGCGGGCGTCGCGACCTTGACCAACACCGGCGGAACGATCACGGGCGGGGCGGGCGGTAAAGGCGGGTCAGGCTACACGAACGGGGGCAATGGCGGCGGCGGCGGCGCGGGCATCCTCGCCACGGGCGGGGGAACGATCACCAACACCGGCGCGATCGTGGGCGGAGTCGGCGGGGCGGGCGGAAACACCTCTGGCGGGGCGCACCACAACGGCGCGACCGGCGCGGCGGGCGACGGAATCGTGCTCACGGCAGGCGGCAGCGTCTCGAACGGCGGCAAAGGGTCGCCAAGCGGGCTGATTTCAGGGCTGGTCGGGATTTACGCAGGACCGTCAGGTTCCGCGACGGTGAACAATTTCGCCACAATCCAGGGCGCCAGCGGCGTTGCTGTTCAGTTCAAGTCGGCCACCGACAGGTTGATCGTCGAGAGCGGCTCGACCTGGATCGGCGCGGTTCAGGGCGGCGGCGGGACGCTCGAACTGGCTAGCGGAACCGGAACCATCACAGGCCTGGGCGCGGGCGGGAGGGTCGCGGGCGCCGAGGCGCTGACCTTCAGCGGCTTTGGGTCCTATCAGCTGGATGCGGGCGGCGTCTGGACCCTGGCGGGGACCAGCACCCTGGCCGCCGGCCAGAGCCTCACCGACTTCGCCATCATCAGCGGCGGTGTCACGCTCGGGTCCACGAGCGACGGCCTGGCCGTTGGCTCGGGCGCATCGATCAGCGGCGCCGTCGCCGGTGGCGGCGGGAGCCTGGAGCTTGGTCTCAGGGCAAGGGACGATCACCAATCTGGGCGCCGCCGGCGGGATCTCGGGCGCGGTGGCGATGAGCTTTGGCGGTTTCGGGTCCTATGTGATCGACTCGGGCAGTTCGTGGACCTTGAACGGGACGCACACCCTGGCCGTCAATCAGACCCTGGCCGACTTTGGAACGATCAAGGGGGGCCCCAATCTGGGATCGGCCAGCGATCGGCTGATCGTCGGCAAGGGCGCGTTGATCAGCGGCGCGGTCGCCGGCGGCGGCGGGACGCTCGAGATGGCCTCGGGAACCGGCACCATCACCGGGCTGGGCGCGACCGGGACGATCTCGGGCGGCGTGGCCATGAGCTTCAGCGGCTTCGGATCCTACCTGATCGACGCCGGAAGCGCGTGGACCTTCACCGGGACCAACACCCGCGCCGCGGGCCAGAGCCTGGTGGTGGGCGGCGCTCTGACCAACCTCGGCACGCTCTCGGGCCTGGTCGGCGTCTACGCCGGGACGACGGGCGCGGCGACGGTGACCAACTTTGGTTCGATCACAGGGACCGGCGGGGTGGCCCTCCAATTCAAATCCGCCAGCGACCGGCTGATTGTCGAGGGGGGTTCGGCCTGCATCGGCTCCGTGCAGGGCGGTGGCGGGACCCTGGAGCTGGCGTCGGGGACAGGCGCGATCACCGGCCTCGGCGCGAGCGGCACGATTTCGGGGGCCTCGGCGATGACCTTCAGCGGCTTCGGGTCCTATTTGATTGACGCGGCAAGCGCGTGGACCTTCACCGGGATCAACACCCGCGCCGCCGGCCAGAGCCTGGTGGTGGCCGGCTCGCTGACCAACCTCGGCACGATCACCGCCGCGGCGGGCGCGGGCGTGTCGCTCACGGCGGGCGCGAGCGTGGTCAACGGAAACAGCGCCACCCCTAACGCCACGATCTCGGGCGTGATCGGCGTCTACGTCGGACCCACGGGCGCGGCGACGATCACCAACTACGGTTCGATCCAGGGAACCGGCGGAGTCGCCCTCCAGTTCACGTCGGCCCGCGACCTACTGATCGTGGAAGGGGGCTCAAAGTTCCTTGGCGCGGTGCAGGGTGGTGGCGGGACGCTCGAGTTGGCTTCGGGGACGGGCACGATCACCGGCCTGGGCGCAACCACGACGATCTCAGGCGGCGTGGCGATGACCTGCAGCGGCTTCGGGTTGACCCTCTTCGAGGGGGGGTCCTGGACCCTCGCTGGAACGAATACGGGATTCAAAGGCGGCGTGGCGTTGATGGCGTCCCCGGCCCTGCTCGCCTTGTCCGGCACAATGACGAACCAGGGAACGCTCGTGGGCG
The DNA here is from genome assembly GCA_963752245.1 of uncultured Alphaproteobacteria bacterium. Lineage (GTDB taxonomy): Bacteria > Pseudomonadota > Alphaproteobacteria > Caulobacterales > Caulobacteraceae > Acaudatibacter. The sequence continues at coordinate 540,536 of CAVVXO010000002.1, read as the reverse complement.
GGGCTGGCTACGCCCAGAGCGGCGGCGGCCTGGGGGCGGCCGGGGCGTACCTCTACAACGTCGCCAGCCTCGCCAATGCCGGAATGATCCAGGGCGGTTCAGGCCAGATCGGCGCGTACAACCGCTACGGCGGTGGGATCGGCGGCCGCGGCGGCGACGGCGTCGATCTCACGGCGCACGCCACCGTCACCAATCTCGCCAACGGCGTGATCACGGGCGCCGCGGGCGGGAAAGGCGGAGGCGGCTACTACGTGGGCGGCGCGGGCGGCGTCGGCGGCGCCGGAGTGGGTCTGGCGGCTGGCGGTTCGGTCAGCAACGCCGGGCTCATCGCGGGAGGCCAGGGCGGCGCCTATGGCGACGAGCTGGCTTTTTATCTCTCGGACTTTCCCCAGGGGGGGCCGGGCGGCGTGGGCGGGGCGGGGGCGATCCTCAACGGCGGCGGCTCGCTTTCCAACACGGGCGTCATCACTGGGGGGCGCGGCGGAGCCGGGACGTTCGAAAAAGGGTAACAGTAGTTTCGAGTGCGCGAGCGGCGCCGGTGGGGCGGGCGTCGAGCTCACGGCCGGGGCATACCTGACCAACGCCGGAACGATCACCGGCGGCCAGAGCGGCCCTAGCGGCTACCCGCCGGGTCCTGCCGGCGACGGAGCGGACCTCGCGGGCGGCCGCCTGGTCAACGGCGGCAAAGCCGCGACCACGGCTCTGATCTCGGGTCTCGTCGGCGTCTTCGCCGGCGCGACCGGCGGGGCGACAGTGACCAACTACGGGAGCATCCAGGGAACGGGCGGCGTGGCCGTCCAGTTCGCATCGTCTAAGGACGTGCTGGTGGTGGAGAGCGGCTCGACCTGGATCGGATCGGTTCAGGGCGGCGGCGGCCTTCTTGATCTGGCCGGCGGGACGGGCGCGGTGGCCGGCATCGGCTCGACCGGCACGGTGTCGGGGGCCGAGGCGATGACCTTCAGCGGCTTCGGGACGTACGAGTTCGGGGCCGGAACCTGGACCCTGACCGGCGCCAACACGCTGGCGGCCGGGGCGGCGCTCATCGACAACGCCACGGTGTCGAGCAACGGCGCGCTGAGCCTGTCCGGACATGTCTCGGGCAAGGGCGCGCTGATCGTGTCCGGTGGAACCGCGACGATCAATGCGGGCGCGGCGCTGACGTTGGCGACCGTCTCGCTGACGGGCGGAGCCACCAGCCTGGCCGAGACCCTGACCTTCAAGGGCGCGTTCAATGAAGGACCGGCCGCGACGTTGACGCTCGGGAGCAAGAACAAGCTGACCCTGTCGGGCGCCTCGAGCCTGGGTGGGCTGATCAACGGGGCCGGGACGGTGGTCGTGGCCAACGCCGCGGTGAGCGGCCTGACCATCGGCGGCACGGACGTGCTGAGCGACACGGGCAAGGCGACGCAGACCGGAGCGCTGACCATCGGCGACGCCACCAGCGCCAAGGCCGGCCTGTCGATCGCCGCCGGGGCGACGTGGACGATCAACGGCGCGGTGGGGATCGCGCACGGGACGGCCAAGACCTCCAGTCTCAAGGTCGCCGGAACCCTGATCAAATCCGGAGCGACGGGAACCAGCGTGATCAATCTGATCACCACCGACACCGGCCTCATCGAGGTGGCGGCCGGGACGCTGGACGTCTCGAACAAGCTCAGTGGAACCGGGGTGCTGAAGATCGACGCCGGGGCGACGCTCGAGGTCGACACCAACACCGCCTCGACGCTCACCGCGACGTTTAACGGCGCCACCGCGACCCTGGCGATCAAGACGCCGGCGACGTTCGCGGCGACCATATCGGGGTTCGCGGTCGGCGACACCCTGGACCTGCTGGGCCGCAAGGCTACCGGGGCCACGATCAACGGCAGCGATCAGTTGGTGATCGTCAACGGCGCTAACACCGTGGCGACCGTGCAGCTGACCGGCGCCTACGGCGGCGCGACCTTCACCATCGGCTCCGACGGCCACGGCGGGACCAATGTCACCATGCTGACCGCCGCCAGGGTTCCGCCGCCGGCCGCCGCCGCACTCTCACCCGCCCCAACACCCCACCCCCTGATCACCGCCATGGCGCTCCTGGGAGCGGGGGCGGCGCCGGCGGTGACGGCGGCGCACGGCGACGCCTGGAGGCCAACGCTCCTGGCCGCGAGGGCGCAGTTCGCCTGATTGCACGGGTCGCGGGGCCGCTGAGCTCAGGCGCGCGCCCCAGGCTAGGCAAACCTCCCGAGGGGTCCAGCCTGTGTAACAGCGCCTCTGAATTGCTTAGAATCAGCTCGGATTTTTAGAGGGCGAACAACGACACGGTGAATCATTCTCTCGCGCTTCGCTGCATGGGACACCGCATGGCGGACAAACCTCAGATGACAGCCATGCCACAGGTTTAGTTCAGTCGGCTCACCGCCTCGGGCAGGTGCAGCGAAAACGCCGGGATCTCGACCTCGAAGGCGGTCCCCGCCTGGGTCACCATCTGATAGGCGCCGCGCATCTCGCCCGAGGGGGTCGGCAGGGGGCAGCCGGAGGTGTAGCGGACGCATTCGCCTGGGCGCAGCACCGGCTGTTCGCCGACCACGCCCGGGCCTTCGACGGTTTCGACGCGGTTCATCGCATCGGTGATGATCCAGCGGCGCGAGATCAGCTGCACCGTCTCGGCGCCGTGGTTCTCGATGTCGACCGTATAGGCCCAGGTGTAGCGCGGCTCGTCCGGGTCGGACTGGTCGGGCAGGAATTCCGGGCGCACGCGCACCAGGATCGCGCCCGTCACCGCCTCATAGGCAGGCTCAGTCCCGCTCATCCGCCCACCTTCGGGGCGCCCACCGCGCGCGCCGCGTCCAGGCCGGCCAGGACGTCGGCCGCCAGGTCGCCTGGGCCCTCCAGCCCGACGGAGAGGCGCACCCAGCCGGGGGTGAGGCCGATCTCGCGCTGCTGATCCTCGCTCATCGCCCGGTGGGTGGTCGTCGCCGGGTGGGTGGCCATGGATTTGGCGTCTCCGAGATTGTTGGCGATGTCGACCAGCCGCAAGCCATTCAGAAAGGCGAAGGCCGCCGCGCGCGAGCCGAGGTCGAGGGCGATCAGGCTGCCGCCGCCGCTCATCTGCCGCCGGGCGATGTCGGCCTGCGGGTGATCGGCTCTTCCGGGATAGCGGCAGGCGACCACCGCGGGATGGACGGCGATCTGGTCGGCGAGGCGCGCGGCGGTCTCGCTCTGGCGGCGCACGCGCAGCTCCAACGTCTCCAGGCCCTTCAGCAGCACCCAGGCGTTGAACGGCGAGAGCGCCGGGCCGGTGTGGCGGATGAGGTCGCGATAGGCCTCGTCGAGCAGCGCCCGCGACCCCAGCACCGCCCCACCCATCACCCGGCCCTGGCCGTCGATATGTTTGGTCGCCGAATAGATGACGACGTCGGCGCCCAGCGTCAGCGGCGACTGTAGCACCGGCGTGGCGAACACATTGTCGACGATCAGCTTCGCCCCAACTTCATGGACGATGTCGGCGATGGCGGCGATGTCGCTGATTTCCAGCAGCGGATTGGCCGGCGTTTCCAGGAAGGCCGCCCGGGTGGTGTCGCGCGTGGCCGAGCGCCAGGCGGATAGATCCGTCCCGTCGACCAGTGTCACCTCGACTCCGAACCTTGGCGCCCAGACGTTGAGCAGCCAGGCGCAGGAGCCGAAGAGGGACCTGCCGGCGACGATGTGATCACCGGCGCGCACCAGGCCGGTGAGGGCGAGGAGCACCGCGGCCATGCCCGAGGCGGTCGCCCGGCAGTATTCGGCCCCTTCGGCGAGCGCCAGGCGCTCCTCGAACATCTGAACGGTCGGGTTGCCATAGCGCGAATAGACGAAGCCGGGATCGTCGCCGGCGAAACGGGCGTCCGCCGCCTCGGCGCTGGCGTAGACGTAGCTCTGGGTGAGGTAGAGGGCCTCGGACGACTCTCCCAGCGGCGAGCGCGCGAGGCCGCCACGCGCGAGGCGGGTGGCGAGCTCCCAGCGATCGGGGTCAGTGGTCACCAAGGGCTCCTGGCCTCGTTCCCGAGGATGGGCCATCACCAAACGCGAGGCGGGCTGCGTGGGTCAAGCGCTTGCCAGGGCGCCCGCTCTCGGCCAGTCCTCGCGCCATGACGACCGCATCCGGCATCCTGCCCTGCCAGGCGATCGAGGCCCTGATCGACGCTGGCGCGGTGAACGCGAACGCGCCCGTGCTGCCGGTGCAGGTGCAGCCCGCCAGCCTCGATCTGCGGCTCGGCGCCCGGGCTTGGCGGGTGCGCGCCAGTTTCCTGCCGCGCGGGGGGGCGGCGGTGACGGCTCGCATCGACGCGGTGGCGATGCATGAACTCGATCTTGCCGCCGGCGCGGTGCTCGAGAAGGGCTGCGTCTATATCGCCGAGATCGAGGAGCGCCTGGCGCTGCCCGCCGGCATCGCGGCGCGCGCCAATCCGAAGAGCTCCACCGGGCGGATCGATGTCTTCGCTCGCCTGCTGACCGACGGCCAGCCGGCCTTCGACGATGTCCGCGCCGGCTACGCCGGACCGCTTTGGCTGGAGCTCGCGCCTCAGACCTTCTCGGTGCTCGCGCGTCGCGGATCGCGCTTCAACCAGCTGCGCTTTCGCCGCGGAACCGCCGGGGCGGCCAGGTTCCATGACGTCGGCGTCGATCTCACCGGCGAGATCGCTGGCTACCGCGCGCGCCGCCACGCGGGCGTGATCGATGTCGACCGGGAGGGAGCGCACGATCCCCGCGACTACTTCGAGCCGCTGACCGCGCGGGCCGGCGGCCTGATCCTCGATCCGGGGGAATTCTACATCCTCGCCTCGAAGGATGCGGTGGCGATCCCCGAGGATCAGGCCGCCGAGATGACGCCGATCGACCCCTCGGTCGGCGAGTTCCGGGCGCATTACGCCGGCTTCTTCGATCCGGGCTTCGGGGTCGCGGAGACCGGCGGCGCCGGCTCGCGCGCCGTGCTGGAAGTGCGGAGCCGCGAAACCCCGTTCCTGCTCGAGGACGGCCAGACCGTCGCCCGCCTCGGCTTCGAGCGCCTCGCCGAAGCGCCCGCCCGGCTATACGGCGGCGGCGGCGGCCACTACCACGGCCAGGGCCTGAAGCTCTCCAAGCACTTCGCCCCCTGGCGCTAACCTCACCCCCCCGAAGGGGTAGGCGAGGGCGCCCGCGGTCCAGGCTAAGGTCGGCGCGAGACTTACGCCGCGCGGCGGTAGATCGATTGCTTCGGCGTCTCCAGCACCCGGCGCAGCATCGGCTCGAACGCCTCCAGCGGCATGGAGTCGTAATCCGGATCGAAGCTGTTCTGGTCGTAGAGGTGGCAGAACTGGGCGGTGTATTCGAAATGTGGATGGCCGCGGTACTGCTCGCGCATGTCGCGGTCGAGCCCCAGGTAATGGAAAAAGTAATAGCCCTGGAAGACGCCGTGCTTGTCCAGCATCCAGTGGTTGGCGTCGCTGACGTAGGGCTTCATGATCACCGCGCCGATCTCGGCGTGGTTGGCGGGGCCCATCAGGTCGCCGATGTCGTGGATGAGGGCGCAGACGACATATTCCTCGTCGCGACCGTCGCGGTGGGCGCGGGTGGCGGTCTGCAGCGAATGCTCCAGCCGGTCGACGGCGAAGCCGCCCTTCTCGTCTCCCAGCTGGCGTAGATAGGCGAGCAACCGGTCGGGCAGGGCGCGGTTGAACTCAAGGCTGGCGGCGCCGATCACCGCCCAGTCTTCCTGCGTTCCCTCGGTCATGGCGCCGAAGCGCGCCTTGCCCATCATGCCGCCGTCGGCCATCGATCGTCTCCCTCGCGCCGGATGCCACGGCCATGTTGCGGCGATCGGGGGCTCGGGTCAACGAGAACGCCACCCAGGCTCACGGCGGGCGCGCCCGCCCCTTCCGCCGGCCGGCTTTTCCGCTAATCTCGCCGGTCCCGCGTCGCGAGACCCTTTGAAACGAAGCCGAGCCGGACCCGCCCCATGAAATTCACCATCGAGCGTCAGGCGCTGCTCAAGGCCCTGGCTCACGTGCAAAGCGTCGTCGAGCGGCGCAACACCATCCCGATCCTTTCGAACGTGCTGATCGCCGCCGCCGGCGAGTCGGTGAAATTCACCGCCACCGATCTCGACATGGAGATCACCGACGAGGCCAGCGCGCTGGTCGATACCCCCGGCCAGATCACCGCCCCCGCCCACACGCTCTACGAAATCGTCCGCAAGCTGCCGGAGGGGGCCGAGGTGGCGCTCGCCTTCAGCGGCGACGACCCGAGGCTGCAGGTTCGGGCCGGCCGTTATCGGGTCAATCTGCCGGTTCTGCCGGCCGGAGATTTCCCGAGCCTGTCGGCGGAGGGCCTGTCGGCCGGCATGCGGCTCGACGCCGCCGACCTGGCGCGGCTGATCGACAAGACCCGCTTCGCCATCTCCACCGAGGAGACGCGCTATTATCTCACCGGCATCTATCTGCACACCGTGGTCGAGGACGGCCGCGAGATGCTGCGCGCCGTGGCCACCGATGGCCACCGCTTGGCGCTCGCCGAGATGATCGCCCCCGATGGCGCCGCCGGCGCGCCCGGAGTCATCGTGCCGCGTAAGACCATCCAGGAGGTGCGGCGGTTGATCGAGGACGGCGAGGAGGCGGTGGCGATCCATCTGTCGCCGCAGAAGGTGCGCTTCGACTTCGGCAAGGCGGCGCTCACCTCCAAGGTGATCGACGGCTCCTTCCCCGACTACACGCGGGTGATTCCGCGCGAAAACAACCGCCTGATGAGCGTCGACAACGGCCTGTTCGCCGCCGCCGTCGACCGGGTGGCGACCATCTCCTCGGAGAAGAGCCGGTCGGTGAAGCTGACGGTCGAGGCGGGCCGGCTGACGCTCACCGTGCGCAACATGGAGACCGGCCAGGCGGTCGAGGAGCTGGAGGTCGACTACGGCGCCGAACCCTTCGAGATCGGCTTCAATGCCCGCTATCTGCTGGATGTCGCCGGCCAGATCGGCGGCGAGACGGTCGACTTCCGCTTCGCGGAGCGCACCGGCTCGGCCACCTTGCTCGATCCGGTGCTCGCCCTCGATCCCACCGACGCCAATGTGCAGTATGTCCTGATGCCGCTCAGGGCCTAGGCGCGATCACCTCGGACTCCCCCACTTCCGAAATCACCGTCATGGCCGACCAAGGTGTCGGCCATCCATCGTTCCGCGCGGCGATCTCTCGCGAGTTGGAGCATGGATGGCCGGGGCTCGCGCCCGGCCAGGCCGGTCATGGTTGACGCCAGGTGCGCTCGCGCATCGTCTCCCTGCGCCTCTCTGAGTTCCGCTCCTACCGAGAGGCGAGGCTGGAGTGCGGCGGACGCTCGGTGTTCCTGCACGGCGACAATGGCGCGGGCAAGACCAACCTGCTGGAGGCGGCCAGCCTCCTGAGCCCCGGCCGCGGGTTCCGCGGCGCCGCGTTGAACGACATCGGCCGTCGCGCGCCAGGCGAGGCGGCCGGACGCCCCTGGGCGGTGGCCGCGGTTGTCGGCGGGCCGGCGAGCGAGACCCGCCTCGGCGTCGGCTTCGATCCCGCGCGAGGGACAAGACGGACAAATCGCGTCGACGGCGAAAACGCCTTGGCCGCGTCGCTGGCCGAGCACGTCCGGCCGCTGTGGCTCACCCCGGCGCAGGATCGGCTGTTCCTCGAGGGCGCCTCGGAACGCCGGCGGTTCTTCGATCGTCTGGTATTTGCCGGCCGTGGCGAGCACGCCGACCATGTCGCCGCCTATGAGCAGGGCCTGCGCGAGCGGACGCGGCTGCTCGCCGAGGCGGGAGCCGATCGCGCCTGGCTGGCGGCGATCGAGGCGCGCATGGCGGCCAGCGGCTCCAGGATGGCCATCGCCCGGGCCGAGACGGCGCGCGAGCTCGACGGCGAGATGGCGACGCGGGCCGACTCCGCCTTTCCCCAAGCGCGGCTGTCGCTCACCGGCGCCTGGGAAGGCCTGGCGGCGACCGGCGCCGACGAAGCGGCGATCGCCGGGCGCCTGGCGGAGGCGCTCGCCGCCGGCCGCCCGCGCGACGCGGCCGCGGGCCGGGCGCTGGCCGGGCCGCATCGCGGCGATATCGCCGTCGTGCACGTCGAGACCGGGCGGCCGGCGCCGCAGGGGTCGACCGGCGAGCAGAAGGCGCTGATCCTGAGCCTTATTCTGGCCCAGGCGGCGCGGCTTTCGCGTGCAAAGGATGCGCCCAATCCTATATTGCTGTTCGACGAGGTCGCCGCCCATCTCGACTCACGGCGGCGAGCGGCGCTGTTCGATGAGATCGAGGCGCTGGGGTTGCAGGCCTTCCTGACCGGGACGGACGAACGGCTCTTCGACGGCCTTCGCGGACGGGCGCTCGGCGTGCGGGTGCGGGCGTCCGTGCTCGAACCGCAACTGGACTGAAAGACAGAATGGCTCCTTCCGACCTTCCCTCCCACCGCGATGGCCTTGGCGGGGCCGACGATTACGGCGCCGGCTCGATCAAGGTGCTGAAAGGCCTGGACGCGGTGCGCAAGCGACCGGGCATGTACATCGGCGACACCGACGATGGCTCCGGCCTGCACCACATGGTCTATGAAGTGGTCGACAATGCCATCGACGAGGCGCTGGCCGGCTACGCCAGCCGAGTTGACGTGACGCTGAACGCCGACGGCTCGTGCACCGTGCGCGACGATGGCCGCGGCATTCCCACCGACATCCACGAGGGCGAGGGGGTCTCGGCCGCCGAGGTGATCATGACCCAGCTGCACGCCGGCGGGAAGTTCGACCAGAACGCCTACAAGGTCTCGGGCGGCCTGCACGGCGTCGGCGTTTCGGTGGTCAACGCTCTGTCCGACTGGCTGGAGCTGCGCGTCCATCGCGCCGGCGAGACCCACGGCATGCGCTTCGAGCGCGGCGAGCCGGTCGGCGCCTTGAAGGTGATCGGCCCAGCCCCGCGGCGGCCGGAGGGCGGCGCGCTCAGCGGCACGGAGGTCACCTTCATGCCTTCGTTGGAGACCTTCTCGCGCATCGATTTCGACCGCCGCACCATCGAGCACCGGCTGCGCGAACTCGCCTTCCTCAACTCCGGCGTCACCATCCATCTGAGAGACGAGCGCGAGGCCGAACCGTTCGAGGAGACCCTGCACTACGACGGCGGTGTCGAAGCCTTCGTCCGCCACCTCGACAAGGCCAAGACGCCACTGATCAAGACCCCGCTGGTGATTCAGGGTCGGCGCGAGAAGATCGAGCTCGACCTCGCCCTGTGGTGGAACAGCGGCTACCACGAAACGACGCTCACCTTCACCAACAACATCCCGCAACGCGATGGCGGCACCCACCTTTCCGCCCTGCGCGCCGCCCTCACCCGGGTGGTCACCGGCTATGCCGAGACGAGCGGCGCGGCCAAGCGCGAGAAGGTGCAGGTGAGCGGCGAGGATGCCCGCGAGGGCCTCACCTGCGTGCTCTCGGTCAAGGTTCCCGACCCCAAGTTCTCGTCCCAGACAAAGGATAAGCTGGTCTCCTCCGAGGTGCGGCCGGCGGTGGAGGGGCTTGTGGCCGAGGGCATAGCCCAATGGTTCGAGGAGCATCCGGCCGAAGCCAAGGTGATCGTGCAGAAGATCGCCGAGGCCGCCGCCGCGCGCGAAGCGGCGCGCAAGGCGCGCGAGCTCACCCGCCGCAAGTCGGCGCTCGACGGCTCGTCCCTGCCCGGTAAGCTCGCCGACTGCCAGGAGCGCGATCCGGCCAAGTCGGAGCTGTTCATCGTCGAGGGAGATTCCGCCGGCGGCTCGGCCAAGCAGGCGCGCAACCGCGAGAACCAGGCCATTCTGCCGTTGCGCGGCAAGATCCTGAATGTCGAGCGCGCCCGTTCCGACAAGATGCTGGGCTCGGAGCAGATCATCAATCTGATCACCGCCCTTGGGGCCGGCATCGGCCGCGACGACTTCAATGTCGACAAAATCCGCTACCATCGAATCGTGATCATGACCGACGCCGACGTGGACGGCGCCCACATCCGCACGCTTCTCCTGACCTTTTTCTACCGCCAGATGCCGGAGGTGATCGAACGTGGATACCTCTACATCGCTCAGCCGCCGCTCTATAAGGCGACCAAGGGGCGCTCCTCGCGCTACCTGAAGGACGACGCCGAGCTGGAAGCCTTTCTGCTCGACGAGGGTCTCGACGGCGCGGTGCTGGAACTGGCCTCCGGCGAGCGGCTGGCCGGCGCCGACCTGCGCGCCCTCGCCATCATCGCGCGCCAGGCGAAGGCGCATATCGACCGCCTCGCCACCCGCGCGCCGGCCTTCGCCATCGAGCAGGCGGCGCTCGCCGGCCTGATCGGCGGCGGCGATCCGGCGAGGGTGTCCGCGCGGCTCGATCTCTACGCCGAGGAGGGCGACGGCCCGTGGTCGGGCGTGGCGATCGCCGGCGGCGGCGCGCAGTTCGCCCGCGAACGGCGCGGTGTTTCCGAGCGCATCGTCCTGGAGGGGGCCCTGCTCGCGGCTCCGGACGCCCGCCGCCTCGCCGAACGCGCCGCCGGCCTCGCCGAGACCTTCGCCGCCCCGGCTCGCTTCACCCGCCGCGACAAGAGCCAGACGGCGCGCGGACCGCTCGACCTGGTCGCGGCGATCTTCGACGCCGGCCGGCGTGGGCTCGCCATCCAGCGCTACAAGGGTTTGGGCGAAATGAACCCCGACCAGCTGTGGGAGACCACCCTCGACCACGAGGCCCGCACCCTGCTGCAGGTCCGCGTCGACCACGCCGACGACGCCGACGACCTCTTCACCCGGCTGATGGGCGACTTGGTCGAACCCAGGCGCGAGTTCATCCAGGAGAACGCCCTCGACGCGGAAGTGGACGCCTGAGGCTGGCCGCGGTCACGGTGATTGCGCGAGACCTCGTCTTGCCTGGCGCCGCCATCGCGATAGCGGTCGACGACGCGCGGGGCGCCGCCGCTCATATGTGCTGAGCCCGGACAGCCGCTTGCCCAGGCCGGCGAAATCCGGCAAAGGGCTGGATATCGAAATTCGTTAGGGTTCGGCCGCACTTCCTCCGCTCCGCGCTTCCGGTCCGCCGGCGCGCTCGAGCTCCCGGACCCGCTCTCCGATCCTCACCGATTTTGATGCACCTCCAAGGCGCCCGCCGCTCATCCGCGGCGTCGCGCGAAACAGACGAAGGACGACCAGACGAAAATGGCTACCGGTACTGTCAAGTGGTTCAATGGCACCAAGGGCTACGGCTTCATCCAGCCGGACGCCGGCGGTCCAGACGTGTTCGTGCACGTCTCGGCGGTCGAGCGGGCGGGCCTCGGCTCCCTGCGTGAAGGCCAGAAGATCACCTACGAACTCGAAAAGGATCCCAAGAACGGCAAGCTCGCCGCCGGCCAGCTGCAAGGCTGAGCGGGGACCCGCGCCCTCTTCAAAGCCGGCGGGGGCGACCTCGCCGGCTTTTTTCTTTTCTCGCCCCGCCGCCGCGTCAAGGCGAGCCCCCCCTTCCTCTTCGGGGCATTCCCGGTCTGGACGAGGGGAGATCATTGACGATCGCCGGCCAAACCAATCCTCCCCCGCGCGGCGAGGGGCGGGGGACCGCGAAGCGATGGAGCGCGCGCGCCTAGAGCACGATGCGTTCAGACGGAATCGTCTGAACGTTGAATCGTGCTCCATCTTGTCACACCGTGAGCGTGTTCCGGAGCGCCAAGTCGGTTCCATGTAAACGGAACACGCTCTAGGCGGCGACCATCGCTCCGTCGCTCACCCCGGCGCGGGCGACCAGAGCACCTGATCGATGTGGGTGGCGCCGCTCGCCAGCATGACGAGACGGTCGAACCCGAGGGCGCAGCCGGACGCCGGCGGCATGAACGGCAAGGCCGCGAGGAATCCCTCGTCGATCGGTGGTCGATAGCCGTGGACGCGCTCCATCTCGGCCAGCTCCGCCTCCAGCCGCCGCCGCTGCTCCACCGGGTCGGTGAGTTCGCCGAAGGCGTTGGCCAGCTCGACTCCGCAGACGTACAGTTCGAATCGCTCGGCGAGCCGCGGATCGCCCGGCGAGCGAACGCGCCAGCGCCGCCTCCGGCGTGGGATAGCCGTGCAGGATCGTCGCGCGGCCGTGGCCGACGCGCGGCTCGATCCGCTCCACCATCACCTTGCTGAAGACGTCCGACCAGTGGTCGTCGGCGGCAACGCGCACGCCGGCGTCCGCCGCCGCCCTCGCCAGACCGGCGCGATCGCCGACGCCGTCGTCGCCGATGCTAACCATGAGGTCGATGCCCGCATGGCGCGCGAACGCTTCGGCGACGGAGAGCCGCTCGGGGACCAGGCGCGGATCGCAGCGGCGCCCGCGCCAAGTCATTTCGCCGGCCCCCGCCGCCTCCGCGGCCAACGCCAGCAGCGCCGCGCAGTCATCCATCAGCGTCTCGTACGGCTCGCCGGCCCGGTACCACTCCAGCAGGGTGAACTCCGGATGGTGCAGCGGCCCGCGCTCGCGGTCGCGCCACACCCGGCCGAACTCGAAGATCCGCCGCTCGCCGGCGGCCAGCAGCGACTTGCAGGCGAACTCCGGCGAGGTGCGCAGCCAGGCGTCCGTGGCGCGACCATCGGAGCCGAGCAGCGGCGCCCGCACGCCGTGCAGGTGCGCTCCCGCCCCCGGCGAGACCTGCAGCGTCGCGGTCTCCACCTCGAGAAAGCCGCGCGTCTCGAACCAGCCGCGGATCGCGCGGCGAATGCGGTCGCGGGCGAGCAGGAAAGGGCGCCGGTCGGCGTGCCGCCCCGCGTCCCACCACGGCGACAGCTCGGCGCTCACGCTGGCGTTTTCGCCGGCGATCTGTAACAACCGCGCCCGTTCATTTTCGCCAAGGGGCTATCCAGCACAGTGAGAGTCGCCGCCAGTTCGCTGCGCAAGGGATCGGTCGTCGACATCGACGGCCGGCTCTACGTGGTGCTCACCGCCGAGAACATCCACCCGGGCAAGGGCACGCCGGTGACCCAGCTCGACATGCGCCGCATCGCCGACGGGGTGAAGGTCACCGAGCGCTACCGCACCACCGAGCAGGTCGAGCGCGCCCATGTCGACGACCGGACCTACACCTTCCTCTACCACGACGGCGACGGCTACCACTTCATGAACCCGGAGACCTACGACCAGATCACCGCCTCCGACGACATCGTCGGCAGCGCCGCGCCCTATCTGCAGGACGGCATGGCCGTCACCCTCCAGACCCACAACGAGATCCCGATCGCCCTCGAGCTGCCGCGCACCGCCGTGCTGGAGATCGTCGAGACCGAACCCTCGGTGAAGGGCCAGACCGCCTCCTCCTCCTACAAGCCCGCCCTGCTCTCCAACGGCGTCCGGACGACGGTGCCGCCGTATCTCTCGGTGGGGGCGAAGATCGTCGTGTTGACGGAGGATGGCTCGTACCAGGAGCGGGCGAAGGGGTAGAGCTGGCGATTAGGATGGGGCGGCACACAGATTAAAATCTGTCTTGCCGTCATGCTGCCCGGCCAGGCGGGCGAGCACGCGGAGAACGAGAGGAGACCCGGACGCGTCCGGGCCTCCCTCCGGCGCGGCGCCGGACGGCCGCCGATGCGGCGGCTGAAACCCCGCGCCAAGCCTAAAATCAGCTGTTCGGCGGTGGCGGAGGCGGCGGCGGCGGTGTCGTGGCCGCGCCGGCGATGGCGCCCGTCCCGCCACCGACGGCCGCGCCCACCGCCGCGCCCGGGGCGCAGCCGATCGGCAGCGTCACCAGGCAGCCGATCGCCGCGCCGATGCCGGCGCCGGCCGCTCCGCCCGCCAGGGCGCGCGCGCCTGGATCGGCATGCCAGCTGCCATCCTGCACGTAATAGCCGCGGTCGTCCGGCGGATCGGGAAGCCAGCGCACCTGCGGGTCGTTCTGGTGGGCGTCATACCAGTCGGCCTTGTAGTAGGTGATCGGCGCGGCCGCCCCGTAGGCATACCGGCGATGCACCCGCCAGCATTCGCCGTACTGATTGCAGGCGACATAGCTGATCGTGGCGGCGCTCGCCGCCATCGGGGTCATCGCGCCTCCGCCCAGAGTGGCGAGGAACGAACTCAATCCCAAGGCAGTGGTGAGGAATTTCATGGTGGCGCCTTTCTTGACGATGGGCCCCCGGCCCACGGCTCCCCCCATCCGGGAAGCAACGAGCCGGAAAAGACCTTGGTTCCACCGAGCCTCTCGCCTACCTAGCCGGGCCTTCCCGCCCCTTGGGCGCGCCCTCGCCAGCCACCCGCCGTGAGTCCTCACGCCCACCGCTTCTGCGTCGCGCCGATGATGGACTGGACGGATCGGCATTGCCGCGCCTTCCATCGCGGCTTGAGCGCTCACGCGCGGCTCTATACCGAGATGCTCACCGCCGCCGCGGTGCTGCATGGCGATCGCGCCCGGCTGTTGGCGTTCGATCCGCTGGAGCATCCGGTGGCGCTGCAGCTCGGCGGCGCGGAGCCGGAGGCTCTGGCGAAGGCCGCGGCGATCGGCGCGGACCTGGGCTATGACGAGATCAACCTCAACGTCGGCTGCCCGTCCGATCGGGTGCAAAGCGGCCGCTTCGGCGCCTGCCTGATGCGCGAGCCGGCGCTGGTGGCCGAGTGTGTCGCGGCGATGATCGCCGCCGTGCCGGCGCGTGTGCCGGTGACCGTCAAGTGCCGCCTGGGAGTCGACGAGCAGGCGCCGGAGGAGAGCCTCTTCGCCCTGGTCGACGCCTGCGCCGCCGCCGGCGTCCGCGTCTTCATCGTCCATGCCCGCAAGGCCTGGCTGCAGGGCCTGTCGCCGAAGGAGAACCGCGAGGTCCCGCCGCTCGACTACGCCCTGGTCCGCCGGCTGAAGCGCGAACGGCCGGGCCTGACCTTCGTGCTCAACGGCGGCCTCGCATCGCTCGACGAGGCCGAGGCGGAGTTGCAGCAGGTCGACGGCGTCATGCTGGGCCGGGCCGCCTACCAGCAACCCGATCTCCTCGCCGAGGTCGACCGGCGGCTGTTCGGCGCGCCGGCGCCCGCCGATCCGGCCGCGGCCGTGCGGGCCTACCTGCGTCATGTCGAGCGCGAGCGCGCCGCCGGAACGCCGCTCGGCGTCCTCGTCCACCCGCTGATCGGCCTCTTCGCCGGACGCCCCGGCGCGCGTGCGTGGCGCCGCCGGCTCACCGTCGAGTCGGTGGATCGCCGGGCTGGCCCGGAGGTGATCGACCACGCCCTGGCCGAGCTCGGCGCGGCGGCTCTGGGGCGCGAGGCCGGAGCGCCGGCCCGGGGTTAGAACAGCACCCCCGCCTCGATCAGGCCGCGGGTCTGGTCGCGGTCGGCGAGCGCCGCGCCGAAGGCGAAGCCGGGCGTGGCGTGCTCGGCCCGGGTGTAGGAAAGCTCGCCGCGCACGAACAGCACCTTGTATTGCCAGGTCGGCGTCAGCGTCAGCGACCAGGCGTCGCTGCCCGGCCCATACAGCAGGTTGACCTGGCCGCCGCCCTGACTGGCGGCGATGTATTCGGCGCGGCCGGCGAGGCTGAAGGTCGGGGTGACGCTGTACTTCGCCAGCACCGCGCCGCCGATCGTCGAGGCGCTCGCCGGGATGCCCACCTGGGGGGCGGCCGGCACATAGGTGTACTGGACGTAGGGCGTGATGCTGAACGGCCCTTGGGTGTGGGTGAAGATCAGATTGTAGATCTGGCCATTGTTCTGCGGCAGCGGCGTTGCGAAGCTCGCCTTCGCGGTGCGGTCGAAATTGCCGCCGGCCGCGAGCGTGAGCGAGTCGCGCGGGTTGAACGTCCAGGTGAGAAGGCCGCTCACCCAATTGAACCGGTTGGAATAGAAGCCGTCGTTAAGTGACACCGAAACGGTCAGCGGCCCCTTGCTGTAGTTGGCCTGGACGCCGCGATTGACCGCGTTCTCCTGGTTCCACAAAAGGCCACGCTCGATGTTGGGGTTCTCGAAGGTGAAGGTGGTCTCGGCGCCGAGCAGCGTCGGCAGCTTGCCGATCTCGATGTTGAACGCCGCGCTCGGCGCGATCTTCAGATAGGCTTGCGGCGCGACGCCGTAGGTGTCGCGGGTCTGGTCGACCGCCTTCAGATAGGGCGTGCCGAGCGCCGGTATGGAATAGGCCCCGGCCTGGACGAAGAACTGGACCAGGCCGTCGGTCTTCTGCACGAACAGCTGGGCGTTGGAGACATCGCCCCAGTCGGCGTGATCGCCGGGGCCGACATGATCCTGGAACAGCGCCAGGCCGCTCAGGGCGCCGGTGACATAGATCTTGCCGAGCGGCGAGAGATCGATGGCGGTAGGGGAGGGGTTGGCCGAAAGGCTGGCGCCCATCGACGGCGTCGCCATCGGATTGGCGGCTGGCCCGGCCGACGCCGAAGGCGTGGCCGACGGCGGCGCCTGCTGGGCCTGGGCGGCGGCGGCGAGGAGAAGCGCGGCGCCGGCGAAGAGGCCGGCGCGCGAGCGAGGCGAAGGCATGGGCGGCTCACCGTTCGAACCTTTGACGGGCCAAGAGCCTTGCCGCGAATCGACGATAACGGGCGATCCGGAACCCACGCCGCCGGCATAAACGCCGCCTAAAAGGCGGGCTGGCGAGGCCCCTACCGCATGCTGAGCGGCGCGTAGCCGAGGTGCAGGCCGGCGTCGACCATCAGGGTCTCGCCGGTGATGTGGCGGGCGGCGGGCGAGGCGAGGAAGACCGCGGCGCCGGCGATGTCCTCGGCGGTGGAGGCGGCCTTGAGCGGCATGGCGGCGGCGACGCCGGCGCGCAGCCGATCGAGCCGGTCGGGCGCCATGGACTTGCCGAACCACGGCGTGTCGATGAAGCCGGGGCAGAGGGCGTTGACGCGAATCTTCGGCGCCAGCGCCCGGGCGAGCGACAGGGTGAGGGTGATCATCGCTCCCTTGGACGCGGCGTAGGGCACCGAGCTGCCGATGCCGATCACCCCGGCGACCGAGGCGGTGTTGACCACCGCTCCCGCGCCGGCCTCCAGCAGGGCGCGGGCGGCGCGGATCATCTGGAAGGCGCCCACGACATTCACGGAATAAAGGCGCAGGAAGTCGTCGCCGCTCACCGCGTCGAGATCGGCGTGGTCATTGGCGAACTTGGTGACGCCGGCGTTGTTGAACAGGGCGTCGAGGCGGCCGAAGGGTTCGGCGGCGGCGACGATCCGGCGGCAGGCGCCGTCGTCGGCGACATCGCCTTGGGCGAGGACCGCGCGCGCGCCTTCCGCCTCGATCAGGCGCGCCGTCTCCTCCGCCTCGGCCCGGCTCGAAGCGTAGTTGACGATCACCGCTTCGGCGCCGCGCCGCGCCGTCTCGATGGCGATCGCTCGGCCGAGCCCGGTCGAGGCGCCGGTCACCAGCACGATCCGTTCCGCGAAATCGCCGCTGCGATCCATGAGGCCGTCTCCCTGCGCCGCCCGCCAGCCGCCATAGCCGGCCGGGCGCGCGCTGTCGCCGGTCGGCCTTTGCCGCTAAACGACCTCCAGCATGCACGACGCCCCGCTCACCCAGCTCGGCCGCGCCGTCGCCGGCTTCGCCAGCCCGGACGAGGCGGTGCTGGAGCGCGTCGCGAACCCGCAGGCCGGCCAGCTCTACCTGCGCCCGCTTCACCGCGCCGGAGTTCACCTCCCTGTGCCCGGTCACCGGCCAGCCGGACTTCGCCCGCCTGGTGATCGACTACGCGCCGGCCGACTGGCTGATCGAATCGAAATCGCTGAAGCTGTTCCTCGCCGCCTTCCGCAACCACGGCGCCTTTCATGAGGACTGCACGCTGCTGATCGGCCGGCGGATCGTCGAGACCGCGGCGCCCCGCTGGCTGCGCATCGGCGGCTACTGGTTCCCGCGCGGCGGCATTCCCATCGACGTCTTCTGGCAGACCGGCGCGCCGCCGGAAGGGCTGTGGCTGCCCGATCCGGGCGTGCCGCCCTACGGCGGACGGTGAAACCTCGCATGAACAGGACAGGACCGCCGCGATGACCGATCCGCTCTTTTCCCTCGAAGGCCGCGCCGCCCTGGTGACCGGCGGCTCGCGCGGCATCGGCAAGATGATCGCCGGCGGCTTCGTCGAGCGCGGCGCGCGCGTCTACATCTCGGCGCGCAAGGCGGCGGCGTGCGAGGCGGCGGCGGCGGAGCTCTCCGCCGGCGGCGGCCGGTGCGTCGCCATTCCGCTCGACATCGCCACCGTCGAGGGCGCGCGGGCGCTGGCGGCGGAGGTCGCCGGGCGCGAGGGCGGCAAGCTGGACATCCTCGTCAACAACGCCGGCGCCGCCTGGGGGGCCGAGTTCGACGACTTCCCCGAGAGCGGCTGGGACAAGGTGATGAACCTCAACGTCAAGTCGCCCTTCTTCCTCACCCAGGCCCTGCACGGCGCGCTGAAGGCCGCCGCCAGCGCCGATCGTCCGGCCAAGGTCATCAACATCGCCTCGATCGACGGCATCGCCCTCAATCCGATGGAGACCTACAGCTATCACGCCTCCAAGTCGGCGCTGATCTATCTGACCCGGCGGATGGCGGCGCGCCTGGTCGGCGAGCACATCCTCGTCAACGCCATCGCGCCGGGCGCCTTCGCCAGCGACATGAACCGCGCGGCGCGCGACCACGGCGAGGCGGTCGCCCGCGCGATCCCCTCGCGGCGCATCGGCCGCGACGAGGACATGGCGAGCGCGGCCATCTATCTGGCCGCCCGCTCGGGCGACTACGTGGTGGGGACGACGCTGGTGGTCGACGGCGGCGTCGCCCTCGCGCGGCTGCCGGAGGTGTCGGCGGCCGGCGCGCCCTGAGGCAAACTCAACGGTTCGGCCGCGCCAAGCCATAGAGCGCCGCCGTCGAGGCGAGGATGGCCAGCAGGATGACGAGGCTCATCGCCTTCGCCGGCCCGAGCGGCACGGCGGCGGTCAGGCTGGCGACCAGGGCCGCGGCGCCGAAGGACGCCCCGCCCATCAGGGCCGAGATCGAGCCGGCCCGGCCGGGGTCGATCGAAAGTCCGCAGGCCTGGGTGTTGGCGCCGACGAGGCCGAAGGAGGCGAGCACCAGAAACAAGGGAACGAGAATGCCCCACATGCCGGCAAAGCCGGTGAAGGCGTCCGCCGCCAGCCACAGCGCGAAGGCGATTGAGACCGGACGGGAGCGCGCCAGGATGGTCTCCGGCGAATGGTTGCGCAGCAGGTGGGCGTTGACCTGGCTCATGGCGATGAGCCCGGCGGCGTTGACCCCGAACACCCAGCCGAAGGCGGTCGGCGCGATGCGGTAGACGCCGATCAGGAGCGCCGGCGAGGCGGCGAGGTAGGCGAAGAGCGCGGCGCTGTTGAAGGCGCCGGCGAGAGTGTAGCCGATCAGCCGCTGCGAGCGCAGCAGCGCCGCGTAGGCGGTGAGCGGGTTCTCGCCGCGCGCCTGCTCGGCGACCGCCGCCGAGCGGCTTTCGCGCAGGAAGGCCAGCAGCGCCGCGCCGACGGCGACGCCGAACAGGGCCAGGAACCAGAAGATGGCGCGCCAACCGGCGATCGTCAGCAACAGGCCGCCGAGCAGGGGCGCGAGGATCGGCGCGACCCCCATGATCAGCATCAGCTGCGAGAGGATGCGCGCGCCGCCGCGATGGTCGAAGCGGTCGCGCACCACCGCGCGGGCGATCACCGGCCCGGCGCAGCCGCCCAGCGCCTGGACGAAGCGCGCCGCCGCCAGCATCGTCAGGCTGGCGGCGAAGGCGCAGGCGATCGAGGCGGCGATGTAGAGGGCGATCCCCGCCAGCAGCGGCGCGCGGCGGCCCCAGCGGTCCGACGCCGGGCCGTGAAAGAATTGCCCCAGCGCCAGGCCGGCGAAGAAGGCCGCCAGCGTCGTCTGCGCCGCCGCCGCCGGCCGGCCGAAGCTGGCGGCGATCGCCGGCAGGCTCGGCAGATACATGTCGATCGAGATCGCCGCGAAGGCCGTCAGCGCCCCCAGCAGGGTGACGAGACCCCAGGGGGTGCGGACGTCTTCAGGGCGAACGGACAGGGCGGCCCGCGCCCAGGTTGATGGCGGCGTCAGTGCATGAACAGCTTGGCGAATATGGCGACCTGGAATGCCAGCACGAACCCCATCATCCACTTGATGACTAGCAGCTCACCCTTGAGGGAGACGACGTCATCATCCCGTTTGCCAAGCGCCGTGGCAGCCCTCATCGCCTTCTCCTCGGGGATGTCGATCGCCCGAAAGGCCTCGAACACCTCGCTCTGCATTGCGCTCATGTCGAAACCCCTTCTGCCTCGCCATCATAAGGGCACTGGCTCCTGAATGAACAGTCGGAACTCCCGTTCAAACGCTACAGCAGATCGCCGCCGCACGCCGCCGCGGTGGTGCCGTCGCGCTCGAACGCCTTGATGAGGTTGCGACCGACCGTCCAGCGATGGACCTCGTCGGGGCCGTCGACCAGCCGCTGGGCGCGGATGTGGGTGTACCAGGCGGCGAGCGGGGTGTCGCGGCTGTAGCCCAGCGCGCCGTGCAGCTGGATGGCGGTGTCGACCACCTTGTGCACCATGTGGGCGAGGAAGACCTTGGCGATCGAATTCTCTTGCCGCAGGTCGAGGCCCTTCTCGGCCTTGTAGGCGATGTGCAGCAGCATCAGCCGCGCCATGTAGAGTTCGCTGGCGCAGTCGGCGAGCATCCACTGCACGCCCTGGCGTTCGGCGAGCTTCTTGCCGAAGGTGACGCGGCTCGTGACCTGCGCCGCGGCCATGTCCAGCGCCCGCTGCGCCATGGCGACATTGTGCATGCCGTGGCGCAGCCGGCCGTAGGCCAGACGATGCTGGCCCATGGCGAAGCCGTTGCCCTCGCCGCCGAGCAGATTCTCCGCCGGCACGACCAGATCCTTGATCTCGATCTCCGAGTGGCCGCCGCCCATGATGTGCGACAGCGGCCCCTCGACGGCCATGGTCGCGATGTCGCGCTTGATGATGTAGCCGGGGTCGGGCAGCTCGACGATGAAGGTGGAATAGCGCTGGTGGCGCGGCGCGTCCGGATCGGTCATCGCCATCACCAGCGCCATGTCGGCGGCGCTGGCGGCGGAGGAGAACCACTTCTCGCCGTTCAGCACATAGGCGTCGTTGCCCTGCTTGACGGCGCGGGTCTGCATGCCGGTGGCGTCGGCCCCGGCCGCCTTCTCGGTCATCGAATAGCAGACGCGCTTCTCGCCATTCAGCAGGGGCTTCAGGAACTGCTCCTTCTGGTCCTCGGTGCCGTGCGCCAGCAGGGTGAGCATGGTGGCGTCGTCCGGCCCCTGGCTGTTCATCGAGAGGGCGCCCAGGTGGCTCTCGCCCAGCTCCATCTGGACGAGGGCGTTGGCGAGCGGCCCCAGGCCCATGCCGCCGTATTCCTTGGGGATGAAGGGCAGCCACAGCCCTTGCGCCCGCGCCTTGGCGCGCAGTGTCCAGACCGTCCCTCCACCGTCCTTGAAGCTCTCCTTGTCGGTCAGGCGCTTTTCCGCCGGGATGCATTCGTCGCGCACCCAGGCGCGGACGCGGTCGCGCACCTGCCTTCGCTTCCTCGGGAATCTCGAAATCGATGGCCATGGCGCGCTCCTCCTTGTTAAGCGCCCACTTGACCACGGCGCGCGCCCGGCGTTGGAGTCGGTTATTCAAACGCGCGTTCAAATCATCAGAACGAAGGAACCAAGGCCCATGCGTGAAGCGGTGATCGTCTCCTATGCCCGCACGGGCCTGGCCAAGGCCGGCCGCGGCGGCTTCAACATCACGCCCTCGGTCAGCCAGGCGGCGCACGCGATCAAGCACGCGGTGAGGAAGGCCAAGGTCGAGCCGGAGGCGGTGGAGGACTGCTTCCTCGGCAACGCCGCCCACGGCGGCACCAATCCCGGCCGCACCGCCGCCCTGCTGGCTGGCCTGCCGATCACCACCGGTGGGGTGACGATCAACCGCTTCTGCTCCTCCGGCCTGCAGGCGATCGCCATGGGCGCGAACTACGTCACCGAGGGCGGGGCCGACTGCGTCGTCGCCGGCGGCGTCGAGTCCATCAGCTTCGGCGGCCAGCGCGGCGCGGGCGAGCCGATCGATCCGGCGCTGACCGAGGCCTATCCGGACATCTTCATGCCGATGATCGACACCGCCGACATCGTCGCCAAGCGCTATGGCCTCTCCCGCGAATACCAGGACGAATATTCCCTGGAATCTGCAGCGGCGGATGGCGGCGGCGCAGCAGGCCGAGCAAGTTCGCCGACGAGATCGTGCCGATGAAGACCAAGATGAAGGTGGTCGACAAGGCGACCAAGGAAGAGAGCATCGTCGACTACGAAGTCACCCGCGACGAGTGCAACCGGCCGGACACCACCCTGGAAGGCCTCGCGCGGCTGGAGCCGGTGCGCGGGCCGGGCAACTTCGTCACCGCCGGCAACGCCTCGCAGCTATCCGACGGCGCCGCCGCGGTGGTGCTGATGGAGGCCAAGGAGGCCGAGCGTCGCGGCCTCGAGCCGCTGGGCGCTCTTCAAGGGCTGGACGGTCGCCGGCTGCCGCCCCGACGAGATGGGCATCGGCCCGGTCTTCGCCGTCCCCCGCCTGCTCGAGCGCCACGGCCTCACCGTCGACGACATCGACCTCTGGGAGCTGAACGAGGCCTTCGCCTCCCAGTGCCTCTATTGCCGCGACCAGCTCGGCATCGATCCGGAGAAATACAACGTCAACGGCGGCTCCATCGCCATCGGCCACCCCTTCGGCATGACCGGCGCCCGGCTGGCGGGCCACGTGCTGCAGGAAGGCCGCCGGCGCGGCAACGTGAAGCACGCGGTGGTGACGATGTGCATCGGCGGCGGGCAGGGCGGGGCGGGGTTGTTTGAGGTGTTTTGACGCGGGACTGTTTGAGGTATTTTGAGGGTAGTTCTGGGCTTGGCTCATGGTTGGCGGTCCCAACCCGTACGTCTTCCATGGCGATAACGGTAACTGGTTTGGGTTTCTGGGTTTTCACTTGGAGCGTGGGCGCTATATGTCTCCCTGAAGACACCAATTTGGAAGCGAGTTGGGTCCATATTCTTCATTATCACTCTGTTGTTGTTTTTGATTTACTGGTCAATTCCATTTCCAATTCCAGCCTCTCCAGCCATTTTACTTCTGAAGGCTGCGCCGGCGATTGCAGCGCTTTTTCTTCATTGGCGGTTGCGCTGGCGATTCGCGCTCAATTATGCCTCAGAAGCTGACAAGATCTGCCATCGTGACCGCAGCTGGACTTGCAGCGATTTGTATTAACGGAGCCGCTATCTACACGATGTCCAAGGTCGGTATCCGGTCAAAGCAGTCGCGGGTCTTGGCACTAGTCTTACGGAGATCTCCGTTTTGAGGTCGGGCGCGCGGCGTCCTCGCGCGCAGGTCTCCTCGAATCATCGCCGTCCAGCTGCGGTCCGAGATGCTACCCTTCAATCGCCTCCGAGCCTCGTGGGCGAGACACGCACACCGTTTGTGAGTCCCGGGACCGAGTAGTGGGAGCGGATCTGCGTCGAACCGACGGTAATCACAAATCCAGATTGGGCGCGACAGCCCACGAGCGACGAAGTTATGATGTATTACCCCGAGAGAGCTGAACGAATGGCGGTCAGTGGTTCGGTTACACTGCAATGTCGCGTGTCAGCTTCGGGCACGCTGTTTGAATGTAACGTGGCAAATGAACAGCCGTTAGGCTACGGCTTTGGTCAAGCCGCAATTACAATGGGGCAGCAAATTCCTATGATTCCTCAGCGTCGCAATGGTGTGCCGGTTAATAGCGGTTACGTTGCAATACCGATAAGATTTACCTCGCCAAAGGAGGAGTAAATTTGGAATTCGTCGACGTGACAGGTATTCACCCGGCCAGCGAACGAGTGAATTCTGGGGACACAATACCTATAACTCTCCTACTCCGGCAGGAACTCCGGATTGAGGATCTCGCCCGCGCTCCAGGGGCACACATCCGGGAAGCTGGCCAAGCCCGTCTCCTTGGTCGCCTGCGCCAGGGCGTCGTCCCAGGCCTCGCCGAGCCAATCGGCGTCGGTCACCGAAGTCCTTAGACTGGGAATCCGGTCGAGACGGCGCTCGATGGACTGCCGCCAATTCTAGGGACACAGTACCTAACCACCCTGACCGGCTCCCGTGATCGCGTCTCACGCCGGCGCGAGCGCCCGCGTCACCGCCTCCGGCTCGCGGGCGATGACGCGCAAATAGGCGAGCGCGGGCGCATCCGGCTGTCGACGATCCTGCTCCCAATCCCGCAGCGTGCCGATCGGCAGGTGGAAGCGTTCGGCAAACTGTGCCTGGGTAAGCCCGAGCCGGCCGCGCGCCGATCGGACGAGCGCCGCGGCGGTTCCGCCTCGCCAAGGATCGGGGCGGCGTCGGGATCGGACTCGACCGCGCGTGCTATGTCCTCGTCGGTGAGCGCGTCCAACGCCGCCCAATCAGTGTCGGCGATGGCTTCGGCGACCATCGTCGGCGTGACTTTCACGACAGCCATGAGCGCTGCGCCCTCCTGTTCGCCTTTCGCACCGATATGATCCTGAAAGGCGTTACCCGCCGCCGGCGGCGAGATGAGCCTTGCGTCACCAGACCAAGCCTTGACCAAGCCAATCCTCCTCTGTAACGAGACCGTCGTGGGGCGACGACTTGCGGACCGCGAGCAAGGATGAGCCTTGTCCATCATCGTCAACATCGGCGCGGCCAAGACGCGTCTCTCCGAACTCATCGTCAAGGTTCAGGCGGGGGAGGAGGTGGTCATCGCCCGCGGCGGCGATCCGGTGGCGAGGCTGAGCGCCATTGCGCGCGATAACGATGTGGCCGCCGTAATCGGTGAAATCCGCGCCGCCCGGGCCGGCCTTCCCCGGACACGGGCGGAGGAGCTCATCGCCTGGCGCGACGAGGATCGGCGTTAGCAATGACCTTCGTCGTCGATGCATCCATGGCCGCGGCCTGGATGCTGCCCGACGAACGCAGCGCCGCCACCGACGAAGTGCTGCTGGGGCTCACGCGCGGCCCGTCCCGCGTTCCCTCACTGTTCTGGCACGAGGCGCGCAGCCTGTTCCTCAAGGCGGAGCGACGCGGACGTTTTCCTCCCGGCGGCGCGGCGGCCTTCATGCAACGCCTGCGGCGCCTGCCGATCGAAGACGCTGGAGCCGGCGCCGACGCCGCCATATTCACGCTTGCCGGCGTCCATGGCCTCTCGACCTACGATGCAACCTATCTCGCCCTGGCCTTGGCCGAACAGCGACCCATCGCCACCTTGGACGCCAAGTTGGCCGACGCGGCGCGGCTGGAGCGCGTCGGCGTTCTCGGGCCCTTGGCGCGGTCCTAGGGACTCGGAGGGGACGACGGCGCGTCACCCAGCGAAGGGGAGGGGCGTGCGGCTGACGTCAGCGGAGCGTGTCGATCAAGAGACTGAAGTCTTCGCTCTCGGATCGCCCGTGGAGCTGGGCGGCGCGTGGCAGTTCGGCCTGGCGAATTCCAGAATTCCAGGGACACAATACCTATATCGCCTCGTCGGGATTGGTTGGAGTGAACCCCCAAAGTGAGACACGGTAAACGGAGACAGTCCTTCTGATAGGAAGGACGGATGACAGATGGTGTTTTGCGGACCTTCAGCCGCGCGTTCAAACTGGAGGCGATTGGGCGGATGGACGCGGGGGAGAACGTGAGCGCGCTTTCCCGTGAGATGCGGGTCAAGCGGGAGATCCTGTACCGCTGGCGCTCGGCGTATCGCTCGGGCGGCGCCGAGGCCCTGCGGGAGCGGCGTGGGCGTCCCAGTCTGGCCGAGGCCGCCGCGATGGCGTTGTCGCGCGGCACGGCGGGCGAGGCGGCTGATCTGGCGGCGGCGCGGCGCAAGATCGGCGAGCTGGAAAGGAAGGTGGGCCAGCAGCAGCTGGACCTCGATTTTTTTCGGCGAGCCTTGCGGCATTTCGAGGAGTCACGCCTGGCGGACAGCACGCTTGGCGCGACGGCGTCTTCGCCATCGTCGAAGCGATGACGCATCCGCAAGGCTCGCCGATGGATGTCGAACGGCTGTGCCGCCTGACGGGCGTGAGTCGCGCCTCCTACTATCGCCGCTGGGCCGCCTCGGCGCCCCGGCGGGAGGAGACGGCGCTGCGCGACCGGGTGCAGCGGCTGTCTCTGGCTCACCCGTTCTACGGCTATCGGCGGATCACCGAGCTGCTGCGGCGGGACGGCTGGTGGGTCAATCACAAGCGCGTCGTCCGCCTCCGCCGCGAGGACAATCTGCTGTGCCTGGCGCGGCGGGCGTTCAGGCCGGCGACCACCGACTCGCGTCATGGCTGGAAGGTGTGGCCGAACTTGGCGCGCCATCTGAGCCTGACCGAGGTCAACCAGCTGTGGGTCGCCGACATCACCTATGTCCGGCTCGACGAGGCGTTCATCTACCTGGCGGTGGTCCTCGACGCCTTCTCCCGCAAGGCGATCGGCTGGGCGCTGGCCGACCATCTGCGCGCGGAGCTGGCGATCGCCGCCCTGGACATGGCGCTGGCGAACCGCGAGGTCAGCCGGGGTCGTTTGGTCCACCATTCGGATCGTGGCGTCCAATATGCCTGCGGCGACTACATCGGCCGGCTGCTCGACGCCGGCGTCCAGCCCTCGATGAGCCGCATCGCCTGCCCGTACGACAACGCCCAGGCGGAAAGCTTCATGAAGACCTTGAAGGCCGAGGAGGTGAACGGCCGCGCCTACCGCGACCTCGCCCACGCTCGCGCCGAGATCGGCGCCTTCCTCGAGGCCGTCTACAACCGCCAGCGCCTCCACTCGGCGCTGGACTATCTCTCGCCGGAGGAGTTCGAATCCAGCCGCTCGAGGCTGTGGACGACGCCAACGTCGCCCACAGCGCTGTTGACCGCGATCCCGCGGCCAACAGCAGCTACAACCACGACTGTCCCTGTTTAACGTGTCTCAGGGACGGGGTTCGGTCCAACATCGACACCATACTCGTTCACTCCTGCTTAACCTGATCGAGCAAGCCGGCGATGGCCTCTCGTAGGCGCGGAAGGTCTTCGGTGATTGTTCGCCAGACGAGATCATCCTCGACGCTCGCATAGCCGTGGATCAACAAGTTTCTGAACGCCACCGCATCCTTCAGGTCGGGAATGCTGCTGGCCAGTTCGGGGCTCGTCTTGGCAAGGCGACCAAGCGCTTCGCCAAGGATCTCAAAGCGACGCTCGACCGCGGAGCGCAGCATCTCGTCCTCGTGATAGGCGGCGGCGTCCTTGCCCGCAACGAACCGATCGATCGCCTCGATGCTTCTCGAGGCGGCCCACAGCAGGGCGCGCCCGTCACGCTCCATAGAGACCGCGCCGGGAACGATCGATGGAGGCGCGAAGATAGGGATTCTTCAGGGCCCCGGGCATGAGGAGGTCGACACGCCGGCCGACGACCGTGGCGAGCGCCTCGCGCAGCGCGAAAAAATCGCTGAGCGCCGGCGAGGCCATTGGTTCGTAGTCGACCAGGAGATCGATGTCGGAGGCCGGTCCGAAGTCCGTTCCCCTCGCCGCCGACCCGAACACCTCCAGCCGCCGCACGCGGTGGCGGCGGCAAACCTCGGCGATTTCGCCCCGCCGTTGCTCAAGCGCCTCGATCATCGCCGCAACCTAGCAACTTCGGCCGATGTTCGCGAGAAGTCGCGCGTTCTCGCGCCAAGCGAGGCTCAACGCCTTCCGCGTCGTTTCACGATCGCCCAAGGGGTGCGCGCCACGATCCATATGTCCATGGCGGCGCTTCCGCGGCGCACGTACGCGAGATCGTGGACGAGCTTGGCGCGGGTCTCCTCGAGATTGCCGGCGTAGGCCGACTTGATCTGCGCCAAGCCAGTCATGCCTGGTCGCAGGAGGTGGCGCATCTCGTAGTCTGGAAGGTGCGCGGCGTAGAACCGCGCCAGCCGGAGCTGTTCGGGGCGAGGTCCGACAAAGCTCATGCGCCACTCCAGCACGCTCGATAGCTGCGGCCACTCGTCGATGTGCCAACGGCGGAGAAACCGGCCCAACTCGGTCACGCGGGCATCGCCAACCGAGGTCGTCGCTTCGCCAGCGCCAACCATCGTGCGGAACTTCGGCATCGGGAAGGGCTGGCCATCGAGTCCGACCCGCTCCTGCCAGAAAATAACCGGTCCACCGTCAACCACACGTATCATGCAGGCGACAATCAGGCAGGCGACGAGCCACGGGAGAAAGAGCGCCATTGCTACGACACTGTCGCAGATCAGCTTCGCCCGCCGGCGCCGAGACAGCCGGGCCAGGAAGATAATGTCCTCTCCGGCGCAAGAATCCGCGTCCAGGCGCAGCGCGACGTCCGTCGCCATCGTCACCCCCCAGGATCGTTCCAGCCCTAAGCCGACCGTCCTAGCGGATCAGAAGTCGCTGTCGAGTCCTCTCGCCCTCAAGCGAGGATGTTGACCGCGCGCGCCGCCACCAAGCCGACGGTCAGCAGGGAGATCATCGCCTCCACCGCCATCAGCAGCTTGCTCCTTGGGCTGAGCGGCATGGTGTCGGTGGGCGAGAAGGCGGTGGCGTTGGTGAAGGAGACGTAGAAATAGTCGATGAAACCCGGCGTCCAGCCCGGGTCGCGGTCGCCGCCCCCGAGCATCTGCGGAAAGAGGAAATCGGGCCGGGCCGCCTCGCCGCGCAGCCCGCGCGCCGCCGCCCCGCCCAAGTCGATGTTCCAATACCACAGGGCGAAGATGACGACGTTGGTGAACCAGATGTTCATCGCGTCGATCAGCAGCGACTGGCCGCCTTTTGCCCCGTGCAGCAGCGCCCGCACCACCCCCGCCAGGGCCAGGGTATTGACGACCATCACCGCGCCGGTGAGGACCAGCGACAGCACACGGATGATCTGGCGGCGGCGGGCGATCCGCTGGAAATGCTGATCGGTGCTCGCCTCGCGGAACTGCTGGCGCGTCCAGCTGGTGGCGATGGAGAGCGGCGCCAGCATGGCGATCTCGAAGGCCGGCGCGAGCCAGCGCGGCCCGAACGGCAGATTGTTGTTGAGGAACAGGAGCTGCAGGCCGGCGATCAGCACGATCGCGCCCCGCGCCATCCAGAAGTCGGCGGCGTGGGTCTCGAGGGTGAGATGGTGCGAGCGCATGGTTCCGACGCTATCTTCAAGACGAGACCGAGCCCGCCGGCAATAGGCGCGCCGACGCGCGCGCGCCTTGGGCGGCGTCAGCCGTTCATGGCCGGCGCGAGGGCTTGGAGCCGCGTCCAAGCGGGTCGCCATCCCGGCGTCCAGGGGCGCCGCGTCGCCGGCTGGGCAAGGCAGGGTTCGAGGCAGGCGAGCACCTCGGCGGCCGGGCCGTCGTTCAGAAAGTGGCCGACGCCGGGCAACTCGCGGAACCGCGCCCCGCCGGCGAGCGCCGGGTGGTCGGCGAGAGCGCGGGCGGCGGCGATCGGAGCGAAGTCGTCGCGCGCACCATGCAGGATGTGGACCGGCGCGCGCAGGCGGGCGAGCGCGCCGGCGAGCTTCGGCAGTTGCGCCGGCTGACCGCGGATTTCCAGGATGGCGTTACGCAGGTCGCGCGGGATGGCGCCCAGCATGCGGCCGCCGAGATCGACCAGGAAGCGGGCCGTCGGTCCGGGCTCGCCGAGATAGCTGGAGAGAAGGGCGAGGGCCGCGACGCGGCGCGGGCGGCGGGCGGCCATCAGCGCGGCGATCGCCGCGCCATAGGACTGGCCGACGAGCAACAGCCTCTGCCCCGGCGCGCGCGCCAAGAGCGGCTCGAGCGCCGCCGCCTGGGTGGCTAAGTCGCCGACGCAGGCGAGGGGCTCGCTGCCGGCGTATCCCGGTCGGTCGACGACGACCATCTCACGGTCTGGCGGCAGGGCGGCCATCGTCGGGGCCCAATACTCCGCCCATGAGGGCGCGCCGGTGATCACCACGATCTTCCACGGCGGCGGGCGTTGTCTCGGCGTGCGCAGGGCGGAGAGCCGCCAGCCGAGGCCGCCGCCGGCGATGAAGCTCTCGCGCCGCAGCACTTGGGGCGAATAGTCTCGGGCGGTGGCGCGGTGCTCCGCGCGGCCAGCGACCGCCGAGTTCAAGCAGGCGAGGCCGACCCCCAGCACCCCCCTGGGCCGCCGTCGGCCAATCTCATCGGCGCCGCGTGTCATTGCCCAGCCCTTTTCGTCCGACAAACGTCGGGATTCGCCTCCGGGTTGCGCATCAGGGCTTTGCACGGCGGCCCTGAACCGGGCGTGAAGATCAAAGCGCCGGTTGCAGATTCAAACAACCGTTCGCTAATACATGACGGCGACCCGTGCCGGAGAACGCCCATGGCTCTCGATCAGGCTCACCGCGCCCCGAGCGACGCCGAGGATCTCGGCTTCGATCCCGACGCCTTGCGCAAGAAGTATCGCGCCGAGCGCGACAAGCGGCTGCGAGCGGACGGCAACGATCAGTACATCGAGGTCGAGGGCGCCTTCGCCAGGTTCCTGGCGGATCCATACGTCGCCCCGGGTTACACCCGCGCGCCGCTCGCCGACGCCGTCGAGGTGGCGGTGATCGGCGGCGGCTTCGGCGGCCTGCTGGCTGGCGCGCGGCTGCGCCAGGCGGGGGTGGGCGAGGTTCGGATCATCGAGAAGGGCGGCGATTTCGGCGGCACCTGGTACTGGAACCGGTACCCGGGCGCCGCGTGCGACATCGAATCCTACATCTATCTGCCGCTGCTGGAAGAGCTCGGCTACATCCCGATCGAGAAGTATTCGCGGGCCGGCGAAATCCTCGAACACAGCCGCGCGATCGGCCGGCATTTCGACCTCTATCGCGATGCCTGCTTCCAGACCGAGGTGACCGCGCTCGATTGGGACGAGGCCGACGGCCGCTGGATCGTGCGCACCAATCGCGCCGACGCGATGCGCGCCCGCTTCGTCGTCATGGCCAACGGGCCGCTGCATCGGCCGAAGCTGCCGGGGATTCCCGGCATCGAGACCTTCGCCGGTCACGCCTTTCACACCAGCCGTTGGGACTACGGCTACACCGGCGGTGACTGCGAGGGGAACCTGGAACGGCTCGCCGACAAGCGGGTCGGCGTCATCGGCACCGGCGCCACGGCCGTCCAATGCGTGCCCCATCTCGCCGCCAGCGCCAAGCAACTGTTCGTCTTCCAGCGGACCCCCTCGTCGATCGACGTGCGCGCCAACCGGCCGACCGATCCGGCCTGGGCCGCCAGCCTCGAACCGGGCTGGCAGAAGAAGCGGATGGACAATTTCAACATCCTGGTCTCCGGCGGATTCCAGGAGGAGGATCTGGTCGGCGACGGCTGGACCGACATCATCGGCAACCTCCTGTTCCTGGCGCGCAAGAAACAGGGCTCGGGCGAGGCGCCGCGGGACGCCGCCCGGCTGATGCAGCTCGCCGATTTCCGCAAGATGGAACAGGTGCGCGCGCGGGTGGACGCGGTCGTGCGCGATCCGGCGACCGCCGAGGCGCTCAAGCCTTGGTACAACCAATTCTGCAAGCGGCCCTGCTTTCACGACGAGTATCTCGACGCCTTCAATCGCCCGAACGTCACCCTCGTCGACACCGGCGGCAAAGGCGTCGAGCGGATCGAGCCGGGCGGCGTGGTGGCGAACGGCCGGCTGTACGAGATCGATTGCCTGATCCACGCGACCGGCTTCGAGGTCGGCACCGCCTACACACGCCGCAGCGGCTATGAGGTGACCGGCCGCGGCGGTCTGACGCTCAGCGGCAAGTGGGCCGACGGCGTCGCCACCCTGCATGGTCTGTTCGTGCGCGGCTTTCCCAATCTGTTCGTCATGAGCAACGCGCAGTCCGGCTTCACCGCCAATTTTCCGCACATGATGGACGAGCAGGCGCGCCACATCGGCTATGTGATCGGCGAGGCCGGCGCGCGCCAGGCGCGGACGGTGGAGACCTCGTCGGCGGCCGAGGACGCCTGGGTGCAGACCATCGTCGACAAGGCGATCCTGCGCCAAGCCTTCCTGGAGGCGTGCACGCCGGGCTACTACAACAACGAGGGCAGGCCCTCGGCGATGGTGGCGCGCAATGGGCCGTATGGCGGCGGTCCGATCGCCTTCGTCCAAATCCTGCAAGACTGGCGCGCCGCCGGCGATCTGGCGGGGCTGGAACTGGCTTGAGGTCCAGCTTTGTCATCGCCTGGTTTGTCCGCGCCGCCCGCCTGACAGGCGACGACCTCGCCGGTCCGGCGCGCCGGTTCGCGGCACAGCACATCGAGAGTGGAGGAGCGCTCCCGTTGGCGGGCTTGCGGAGGCGGAGGTCCTCTCGGGGGCCGCCCCGGCGTTCTCATGGTCGCTCATCGATGACGGCGCGCAGCTTGCGGGCCAGCTGGTCCAAAGTGAAGGGTTTGCCGAGCAGGGCGACGCCGCGGTCGAGCATGCCGTTGTGGACCACGGCGTTACGCGTGTAGCCGGTGGTGAACAGCACCTTCAAATCGGGCCGCCGTTCCCGCGCCTTTTCGGCCAGTTCGCGGCCGTCCATCTGCGGCATGACGACATCGGTGAACAGCACGCAGATCGTCGGGTTGGCGGCCAGCTGTTCGAGCGCTCGGGCCCCGCTCGCGGCGGTGATGACTGTGTAGCCCAGCTCGCGCAGCAGTTCGGTATTGGTGTGCCGCACCCTGGGCTCGTCCTCGACCAGCAGAACGAGCTCGTCGGCCTGGCCGCGCGGCGCGGCGGCCGCCGTCGCCATGCTGATCTCGGCGGAACTCTCCTCGCCGTCATAGCGCGGCAAGTAGATCTTCACGGTCGTGCCGGCTCCGGGTTCGGAATAGATCTTGACGTGGCCGCCGGACTGCTTGACGAAACCATACACTTGGCTGAGCCCGAGGCCGGTGCCGCGACCCGTCCCCTTGGTGGTGTAGAATGGGTCGAAGGCTCGCTCGGCGACCTCCGGCGGCATTCCCGAGCCCGTGTCGGTGACGCAGACGATAACATACTGGCCGGCCCGCACTTCGGCGTGTTGCGTGGCGTAATCGTCGTCGAGGTGACCGTTTGCGGTCTCCACCGTCAGCTTGCCGCCGCTGGGCATGGCGTCGCGGCCGTTGACGCAGACGTTGACCAGGGCGTTCTCCAGCTGATCGGGATCGGCGAAGGTGCGCCACAGGCCGCCGGCCAGCACTGTTTCGACCTCGATCTGCTCGCCGAGGGTGCGCCGCAGCAGCTCCGACATGGCGGCGACAAGCCGATTGGCGTCGACCGGTTTGGGGGAGAGCGGCTGTTGCCGCGAGAAGGCGAGCAGCCGGGCGGTGAGCGAGGCCGCCCGCGTCGCGCCATCCTCGGCGTGGCCGATCAGCTCGCCGGCGCGCGCCGGATCGCTGGTCAGCCGCCGCTTGGCCATGCCGAGCGCGCCGATGATGATCGCCAGCATGTTGTTGAAGTCGTGTGCGACGCCGCCGGTGAGCTGACCGACCGCCTCCATCTTCTGCATCTGGCGGACCTGCGCCTCGGCGGCCTCGCGTTCCGCGATTTCGCGCCTGAGCGAACCGAGCGTGGCGTTCAGGTCTGCGGTGCGCGCTTCCACCCGCTCCTCCAACCGCCGGTTGGCGTCGGCGAGCGCCTGCCGCGCTTCGATGACATCCTCGATGTCGGTGCAGTTGCCGACCCACTGCAGAATGGCGCCATCCGGATCGCGCACCGGAGCCCCGCGCACCGCGAACCAGCGATGGACGCCGTCGCGGCGACGCATGCGAAACTCGATTTCATACGGCTTGCCGGTGGCGACGCTGGCTGACCAAGCCGAATTGACGCGCTCGCGGTCGCCCGGGTGAACCGTCTCGACCCAACCATCTCCTGAAAGCTGATCAGCGGTGAGATCGGCGTAACGTTGATAGGTGGCGTTGGTGTAGATGTTGCCTCCCTCGGCCGTGGTGATGAAAACCAGCGAGGGAAGAGTGTCGGCCAGGGTGCGGAACCGCGCCTCGCTCTCGCGCAGCGCCGCCTCCGCCGCCCTCGCCTCGGTAATGTCGGCGGTGACGCCGATGACGCCGATCACCGCGCCGGCGGCGTCGCGCAGCGGCGCCTTGGACGAGCGGAAGACGCGCGTGACGCCCGCCGGGTTGGTGAAGATCTCGTCGAACACGATCGCCTTGTCGGCGGCGACCACAGCCCGGTCGTTGGCCATGATCGTCTCGGCTTGGCGAAGGTCTCTTGCCCACTCGAGCTCGGTGCGGCCGATGATCTGGTCGAGCGGCCGGCCGATCGCCGCCTGGCAGGCCGGATTGCAGTAGAGCATCCGCCCTTCGGCATCCTTGGCGTAGATCAAACTGGGAGTCGCCTCGCCGATGGTGCGCAGCAGCACGTCGCGATCGGCGGCTTCGGCCCGCGCGGTGTCGGCGGCGCGGTTGGCCGCCAGCAGTCCCTCGGCCAGCCGCTGCCGGTGACGAGCACGCTGGGCGGCGAGCGCCACGACGGCGGCGGCGGCCAGCAGCAAGGCGGTGAAAGCCGCCAGCGCCACGCCCCAGCGGTCGACCGTGCGCTCGGCCGCTCGGGCCGCGGCTGTCCGCGTCCGCAGCAAGGCGGTCTCCTCGGCGCCGACGCCGCGCAGCAGGACGCGGGCGGACTCGGCCAAGTCGATGGCCCGGGTGAGCAGTCGCAGGGCGGCCGGCGAGCCGGCGCGCAGGCCGCCCGCCTGGTCGAACAGCCGATTGCGTTGGTCGATGACTCCCTGAAGCTGGGCGAGGCGCGCCTGCTGGCGCGGGTTATCCGCCGTCAGGCGGCGCAGGCGCCGCGCGCTCTCGCCGACCACTTGCCTCGCCGCCACATAGGCCTCGCTCGCCGATGGGTCGGCCAGCGCGGTGCGTCGCACCGCCGCCTCCTCGCGCGTGGCCATCGCGGCGGTCAGCCGCTGAGTCTCGGCGATCACCTCCAGCGTATGGCCCCGCCACTGTTCGGCCCGGTCGCGGGTCGCCAGCTGGCTGGCGATCGCCAAGGCGAGCAGCGCGCCGGATGCCGCGGCGACCAGCAACAGGAGCGGCAGAACGGCTGACCGACGCATCCCCAATCCCAGCTCGCGTGGGCCGCCCTTTTGAAACAGCCCGAGAGGTCAAGGCGATAGCAGTCGTCCGCGAGAGACGAAACACGGTCGAGAACGGACATCGCCAACCAGGCCTCGACGTGCGTGCCAGGGCAGGCGAATCTCGCCAAAATGGCCGTGAGCGCCGCTCCGCGGCTGACAGGCGAGGCTCCGATCGACCGTGACCGCGCTGCACGCCATCGTCATGGCCGTTCTTCAGGGGATCACCGAACTGTTCCCGGTGTCCAGCCTCGGACACGCCGTGATCGCCCCCGCCCTGCTCGGCTGGCGCGACGTCGACCAGTCCTCCGAGGCCTTTCTGCCATTCCTGGCGGTCATGCACCTTGGAACGGCGATCGCGCTGCTCGCCTACTTCTGGCGGGACTGGCTGGGGTTCGCCGGCTCGGTGCTGGGCCTGAACCGCTCGGACGGCGCCGTCGCCGATCGGCGGCTGTTCTGGCGCGTGGTGGTCGCCACCCTGCCGGCGGTCGCGATCGGCTTCGCCTTCGAAAAGATGCTGCGCCAGGGTTTCGCGGCGCCGCCGCTCGCCGCCGCCTTCCTGATCGCCAATGGCGCCATGCTCTATCTCGCCGACCGTTTCCGTCACGGGGCGAGGAAGCCGCTGGCGGCGCTTTCGTGGCTCGACGCGATCGTCATCGGGGCCTGCCAATGCCTGGCGCTGATTCCCGGTCTGTCACGCTCAGGAGCGACCATGGCGGGCGGCTACGTGCGCGGGCTGGATCATGAAGACGCGGCGCGGTTCGCGTTTCTGACCGCGACGCCGATCATCGTCGGGGCGACGGTGCTGGAGGCGCCGAAGCTGATCCGCCATGCCCATGTCGGCGGCCTCGCGTTGTTGGCCGGCGCCATCGCCGGTGTCACCGCGTTGGTCAGCACCGCGATTCTGATGCGCTATTTCCGCGGCCGGGAAGCACGCGGCTTCGCGCCCTTCGCGCTCTATTGCCTGGCCGCCGGCGTGGCCGCCTTGGCCATCCTGTTCGCCGGGCGCGGGTGACCGTGGCGGTCAGAACTGCGCGTGCAGGCGGGCGGCGAACACCGAGACGGGACCGCGATCGCGGTTGTAGGCGGGATCAGCGACGAACTGATAGTCGAACGTCAGCTGCAGCCCTTCGCGAAACGTGACGTCGTACCAGGTCTCGAGGATGGATTCCGGGCCGGGGTGGGGCAGGCGTCCGTCGCCGATCAGAATGCCGAGCCCGCCGAGCGCGAGATAGCGCTGGTGGATCGGGGAGATGCCGTTCACCACCGCGCCCGCGCCCAGCCGGTCATTTGGTCGACCCCAGCGACGACCACCGAGGGTCAACCCGGCCGACAAGGTGCGATCGATATCGGCATATTCGTAAGGTTCGACGCCGCCTCCGGCGAAGCCGGCGCGCGCGAACACGCCGAGATCGCCGGCGAGCGCCTGCTGCAGATCGACGCTGACGCCGCCGCGGCCCTGGTAGCGGCGGACCAAGGCGATGTTGGCCGGGGCGCCGGTGGCCTTGGCCAAGGCGATCGCATCGGCGAAGCTTCCCATCCGCCCGCGGGTGACAAAGCCGGTGACCCGCACCGCGCCGGGGCGCCCGCCCAGCTTGAAATCACGCTCGACCTCGCCGTCGATCTGGAACTCGCCGAATGTCGAATCGAGATCGTTGCCGTTGGGCACGGTCGAAAGGGCGAACAGACCGGCGCGCACGACCCAGTCGCGGCAATACCACTCCGCGGCGCCGCCGACGCTGTAGCCCCACGCATCGGCGGCATAGTCGAACGTGCCGGCGTCGATAAGCGACCAGTTGAGGAAATCGTGCTTCGAATCATGGGCGTAGGCGTTGGCGTCGAACACGTCGGTGACGTTGAACTTGCCCAGCGTCAGCACCAGGCGATCGGCCGACGCCACGCCGGCGAGCTGGTTGGCGTCCGCCGCGACCGGCGAGGAGTCGCCGCCAAGATCGAAGCTCTGGCGCAGGAACAGGCGCTGCAACCGAAGATAAGGGTTCGCCTTGCCGACCTTGGCCCCGTCGCCGTTCACGAACCCGGCCACGCCGGTGGTGTCGTGCAGCCCGAAGCCTTGGTCGATCTCGGGATTGATCCAGATTTCGGCGCCACGCCAAGGCGAGACGCCGGCATAGATGGTGAAGTCGAACGTCTCGCGGCCCTCGCCGCCGGGCGGTAGGCTGTTAGCGCCGCTATAGGGGGCGGAAAACGCCGGGTAGCCCTGCTCGATCAGGGTGGACTGCGCGTGGACGGCGAAGCTTTGCGGCGCCGCGACCGGCGCTTCTTGGGCCTGGGCGCTCGCCGCCAGCGCGGCCACGCCGGCCGCCAGGGCGCGCGAGAGCGGCGGGGCAAGCCGATGGCGCTGCGGCACCGGAAGAGCCCCTCTCTCGCCCACGAACGCGGCCGCGCTCCTCTATCGCCGTGGGCGCGGGCTCGCAAAGCGGAGGAACGGGCGTCTCGCGGCCGACGTTGACGGGTCCTCGCACTTGTGGAGACCGCCGATGAGAAAGGCCCGTCACGCCCTTGTTCTTCTGAGCGCCGCCGGCATCATCGCCGCCGATCCGAGCCGCGCGGGGATCTCGCGGGCGCCCGGGTCCTCCACGGTTGGCCCGGCGTTCGGCAACACGATCCTCATGGTCTATCCGGATCATCGGGTCGGCGAGCTTTGGTTGCAGGCCGACGGCAGCTATGCCGGCGAAGGTCGGCGTGCGGACCGCACCGCCGGCCACTGGACCGTCAAGGCCGGCAAGCTGTGCCTGAAACAGACGCGCCCGTTCCCGGCGCCGTTCTCCTTCTGCACGCCGCTGCCGGCGAGCTATCGCGGCTCTTGGACCGCCAAGGCGTTCACCGGTGAGACGATCCGAGTGTCGATCGTGCCTGGCCACGTGCAAAAGCCCGCCGCCCTGGCGCTGGCGAAGAGCGGCTGACGCGCGCCACCGTCCGTGAACGGATCGCCAAGGCGCTCGCGGCGTGTTAGGGCGCGTCGCGATGAGCGCGCCCGAACCTTTGCTTCAGCCCGTCGCCATCGCCGAGCTGCGGCCGACGCAGATTACCGTCGGCATGCGCGAGGTGAGGAGCAAGCGCCAAGCCTGGCGCGATCGTGGCGACCGTGACGGCGCCGACTTCCTCGGCCGTCACATGATCCCCATCGTGGTCGGGCCGAAGGGCCGCCCTTACGTGATAGACAACCATCACCTCGCCCGCGCTCTGCACGCCGAAGGGGTCGAGAGCGTGCTGACCCGCGTGGCGGCCGATCTCAGCGGCCTCGCCAAGCCGGCCTTCTGGGTTTTCCTCGACAATCGCGCCTGGTGCCATCCCTACGACGCCAAGGGCCGGCGGGTCGGCTTCGACGATATTCCCGGGAGCATCGACAAGCTCGAGGACGATCCCTATCGCAGCCTTGCCGGCGAGCTGCGCCACGCCGGCGGCTTCGCCAAGGACACCACGCCATACAGCGAGTTCCTGTGGGCCGACTTCCTGCGCCGGCGGATCAAGCCCAGGTCGGTGGAGAAGGATTTCGCTCGGGCCCTGAAGCGGGCCCTCGCGCTCGCCCGCTCCAGGGACGCCGACTACCTGCCGGGCTGGTGCGGCCCCGACCCTATCGACTAGGAGCTAGCCGCGCCGCCCAAGGGTCGGAACAAGGGCGCGTCAAGGAGGGGTGTCCATGACCTCGCGTGCTTGGGCGGCGGTCCTCGTCGCCACATTCCTGACCACCGCGGCTCCAGCGCGATCGTCGGTCGCCGAGGCGCGCCTGCGCACCGCTATCGAGCATCTGCAGTCGGCCGCCCGCGCCGCTGTGGCCGACGGCGAGGCGCCCGGCATCGCCGTCGCGGTCGTACACGACGACGTCGTGGCCTTCGCCGGCGGCTTCGGCGTGCGTCGCGCCGGCGCGGCCGAGCCGGTCGACGCCTCGACAGTCTTCCAGCTCGCCTCCCTGTCCAAGCCACTGGCCTCCACGGTGGTCGCCGCCCTGGTGGGCGAGGGCAAGGTCGCATGGAGCGCACCCATCAGCGATGTCGATCCCGCCTTCCAGCTGCGCGATCCCTGGGTCACCCGCGAGGTGACCATCGCCGATCTC
This sequence comes from uncultured Alphaproteobacteria bacterium, assembly GCA_963752245.1. Lineage (GTDB taxonomy): Bacteria > Pseudomonadota > Alphaproteobacteria > Caulobacterales > Caulobacteraceae > Acaudatibacter. The sequence continues at coordinate 501,551 of CAVVXO010000002.1, read as the reverse complement.
ATGTCCCACCGCTCGGGACTGCCCGATCATGCCGGCGACCTGCTGGAGGATCTGGGCTACGACCGCGGGGAGGTCTTGCGACGCCTGCGCCTCCAGGTCGGCGGCGGCGCGTTTCGCGCCAGCTACGCCTATACCAACTTCGGCTTCACCGAAGGCGCGCTCGCGGCGGCCAAACCCTACCACACGGCCTTCGAAGACGCCGCCGTCAGCCGGCTGTTCGCGCCGCTCGGCATGACCACCGCCAGCTATCGTTTCGGCGATTTCATGGCCCGGGCGGACCGCGCCTGGCCGCACGTTCGCGTGGACGGGCGCTGGGAGTCGCGCTTCCAGCGGCGCCCGGACGCGCAGTCGCCGGCGGGGGGCGCCAGCGCCTCGGTTCGCGACCTCGCCCAGTGGATGCGCCTGCAACTCGCCGATGGCGTCTTCGCCGGCCGCCGGCTGATCGCGGCGGGCGCCCTCGCCGAGACCCACGCGCCGCAGATCCGCACCGGGATCAACCACCTGACCGGCGGGCCGGCCTTCTACGGCCTTGGCTGGAACGTCGGCTACGACGCCGCCGGCCGGCTCACCTTGACTCACTCCGGCGCCTTCGCCCTGGGAGCCTCGACCGCCGTCTATCTCGTGCCGTCGGAACATCTCGGCGTGGTCGCGCTGGTCAACGCGGCGCCGGAGGGGTTGCCCGAATCGCTGACCTACGCCTTCGTGGATGAGGCGCTGAACGGCCGCCAGAGCCGCGGCTGGCGCGCCCTCTTCCACAAGGTGTTCTCCGACCCGGCCGCCGTCGGGGTGGTCGTCGGTCAAGACTGGGCGAAGCGGCCCCCCTCCTCAACCGCGCCCGGCCCAATGGGCGCCTATGTGGGGCGCTACCACAACGACTACTTCGGCGAGGCGTGGGTGAGCGAGCAAGGCGGCGGGCTCGTCCTGGCTCTTGGTCCCGGCCCAGAGCGGTTCGCCTTGACGCCGTTCGATCGCGACAGCTTCACCTTCGAGACGCGCGGCGAGAACGCCGTCGGTCGCACCGGCGTCACCTTCACGCTCGGCGCTGACGGCGCCGCCAGGCGCCTGACGATCGACTACCTCGACCAGGACGGCGATGGAGTCTTCGTGCGCGAGATACGGGGCCGGTAGTCGGCGCCGCCGCCCCGCGGCCGGCGCGGCGGGGATCAGGCTATGGCGACAGCCTGTCTCTGCGCCTCGACGAGTTGCGCGATGCCCCCACGCGCCAGGGCAAAGAGGTGCTCGAATTCCTCTGCGGTAAACCCGCGCTTCTCGCCGGTCGCCTGGATTTCGACGATGGCGTCCTTGCCGGTGATCACGAAGTTGGCGTCCGCTTCGGCGGTGCTGTCCTCCTCGTAGTCGAGGTCGAGGACCGCGGTGCCGTCGCACAGACCGCAGGAAACCGCCGCGACATGGTCGAGGATCGGGTCGCGGGCGATGACGCCTTCCGCCAGCATGCGCCGGGTCGCCAGCCGCAGCGCCACCCAGGCGCCGGTGATCGCCGCCGTGCGCGTGCCGCCGTCGGCCTGGATGACATCGCAGTCGAGGACGATCTGTCGCTCGCCCAACGCCTCCAGATCGGTGACCGCACGCAACGAGCGGCCGATCAGCCGCTGAATTTCCTGGGTGCGGCCCGATTGCCGGCCCTGGGCCGCTTCGCGTCGGCCACGCGTGTGGGTGGCGCGCGGCAACATGCCGTATTCGGCGGTGACCCAGCCGCGCTTGCGCCCGCGAAGGAACGGCGGGACGCTTTCGTCGAGGCTGGCGGTGACCAGCACGCGCGTGTGGCCAAAGGCTGCCAAGCACGCGCCTTCGGCGTAGCGGTTGACGCCGGTCTCGAGGCTGACGGGGCGAAGCGCGTCGGCGGCGCGGGCGGACGGTCGCATGAGCATGGGCCTTTGGAGATCGGGGAGAGGGCGCGGGCTTCTGCTTGCGCCCGCATGGCCGACGCTTATCCTACGAAATCGAAGGAAGCGTCCATGACCTCGCGTCCGGCGCCGCCGCGCGCCTTTTCCCACCGCGCATGCTGAAGCCGCTGCTAGCCGGCGGACCAGCCACGCCCGCGCTTCCGGACCTTGACGCGCGCGCCCGCGAGATCTTTCGTCGCATCGTTCAAAACTATCTCGAGACCGGCGAGCCGGTGGGCTCGCGCACCCTGTCGCGCGGCGGCGTCGCGCTTTCGGCTGCCTCGATCCGCAACACCATGCAGGACCTCGCCGAGATGGGACTGCTCGATGCGCCGCATCTCAGCGCCGGCCGTCTGCCGACCCACGCCGGCCTTCGCCTGTTCATCGACGGGCTGCTCGAGATCGGCGATTTGGCGGAGGAGGAGCGACGCTCGATCGAGTCGCGCTTGGCCGCCCACGGCCGTTCGCTCGACGACGCTTTGCATGAGGCGAGCTCGATCCTGTCGGGGCTTGCCGGGGGCGCCGGAGTGGTCGTCGCACCGCTACGCGAGGCAGGCGTCAAGCACGTCGAGTTCGTCGCTCTCGGGCCAGACCAGGCCCTCGCCATCATGGTGTTCGAGGATGGCCAGGTCGAAAACCGGCTGATGCGGCGCGCCGCCGGCGTCACGCCTTCGGCTCTCGTCGAGGCGTCGAACTTCCTCAACGCCCGACTGCGCGGCCGCACCCTGGCCGAGGCGCGGCTCGAGATCGGCGGCGAGCTCGATCGGGCCAGGCGCGAACTGGACGCCGCCGCCGCCCGCCTGGTGGAAGAGGGCTTGGCCGCCTGGAGCGGCGGCGAGGACACGGACCGAGCGCTGATCGTGCGCGGCCACGCCAACCTGCTGGCCGACTCCGGCGCGCTCACCGACCTCGACCGGGTCCGCCGCCTGTTCGACGACCTCGAGCAGAAGGAGCGGCTGATCGATCTGCTCGACGGAGTCCGCCAAGCCGAGGCGGTGCGGATCTTCATCGGCGCGGAAACGCGGCTTTTCTCGCTTTCGGGTTCCGCCGTGATCGCCGCGCCCTATATGACGGGCCGTCAGCGGGTGCTGGGCGCGATCGGCGTGATCGGGCCGGCGCGGCTGAACTATGCGCGGGTGATTCCGTTGGTGGACTACACCGCGCGAGCCCTTGGCAGACTGATGGATGGCGGATGATGAACGAGGCGTCGAGGCGCGGCTTGGACAATGGCGGGCCGGCGGGGGAGGAGGCCCCGGCCGATTTTGAGCCCGAGGTGGCGATCCTGGCGAGCGAGGACGAGGTCGAGCCGCTTCGCGCTGAACTCGCCCAGCTCAAGGACCAGGCCATGCGCTACGCCGCCGAGGCGGAGAACACCCGCCGCCGGGCCGAGCGCGAGGTCAACGACGCGCGCGCTTTCGCTATCCAGGGTTTCGCCCGCGACCTGTTCGGCGTCGCCGACAATCTCGAGCGGGCTCTCGACCACGCGCCGCGCGACAGCGAGGATCCGGCGACCCGCAACCTGCTGGTCGGGCTTGAGATGACTCAGAAGGGCCTCGCCGCCGCCTTCGAACGTAACGGCGTCAAGCTGGTGAGGCCGTCGAGCGGAGAGCGATTCGATCCGCACCGGCATCAGGCGATGATGGAGCAGCCCTCCGCCGAGGTGGCCGCCGGCGGCATCATCCAGGTGCTGCAGGCCGGCTACGAACTGCACGGGCGGATCGTTCGACCGGCCATGGTCGTGGTCGCCTCGCGCGACCCGGCGCCGTCGACGTCCGAGGAAGCCGCCGCCGGCGCGCCGTAAAAACGCCCCGCGCCTCTCCGTCTAGGCGACGGCCCGTCTCGACCCCGCCGCCGGCGCCGCCCTGGGCGGAACGGTCTGCGCGTGGGCCTGGCGGTGGGCGACCTCGTCATCGATGTCGAGCCAGAAGGCCTCGCCGATGTCGTGTGTGCGCGCCAAGCCGCGGGCGGCAAGGCGCCGCATGCCGCCGGTAATGCTGCCTTCACCCTCGCCGATGTCGGCGCCGATCGCCTCGACCAGCGGCGCGCCCGCCAGGAACAGGCCGGTGTCGAAGGCGTCGTATGGCTCGAGGCCCTTGCCGATGGCGCGGATCGCCGCCTCGCCGCCGGTGAACACCCGGGTGACATCGGCCAAATCCACCAAGGGATTGTCCAGGCGCCGATCGACCGCCAGGGTGACGCCGCCAAGCGGGGCGCCGGCCGCGAGCAACCCGGAGAGCAGGTCGGGGTCGAACAGGTGATCGGCCATCATCAAAACGAAGCGTTCGGCGAGCCATGGCGCGGCGGCGAGGACCGAGTGGCCGTTGGCGAGCCGCCAGCGTGGGTTATCAACTATGCGCAGACGAAGGCCCCGGCGTTTCGCGAGCCGATCGAGAAAGGCGTTCAAGGGTCCGGCGCGATAGCCGGTCGCCACCACGAAGTCGTCGACGCCGCCATCGCTCGCCGCCTCGATGACGTGCTCGATCAAGGGTCGCCCGCGCACCAGCGCCAGCGGCTTTGATGGCGCGACGCCGCGCAGCCGCATCCCCTGCCCAGCGGCGACGATCAAGCCCTGCATGTCGAAAGCGCCGCCCGAGTGGCCGGTCGGTCGGCTACTGCGCCGCCATGCGGGCCTGGGCCTCGATGAAGTCCTCGGTCATCCGCTGCGCCTCATCGTCGGTGAACTGCTCCGGTGGATGCTTGCAGAAGAAGGCCGACGGCCCGATCAGCGCGCCCCCGGCGCCGCGGTCGAGGGCGAGCTTGCAGCAGCGGATGGCGTCGATCACCACCCCGGCGGAGTTGGGCGAATCCTCGACCGATAGCCGCACCTCGATGTTCATCGGCACCGCGCCGAACAGCGCCCCTTCGAGCCGCAGGAAGCACAGCTTGTTGTCGTTGAGCCATGGCACATAGTCGCTTGGGCCAACGTGAATGTTCTCGTCCTCGAGCCGCTTGGCCATGACCGATTGCACCGCCTCGGTCTTGGACACCTTCTTGGACATCAACCGCCCGCGATCCATCATGTTCAAGAAGTCGGTGTTGCCGCCGGTGTTCAACTGATAGGTGCGGTCCATGCGCACGCCGCGCTGGCGCATCAGGTTGGTGAGCGCCCGGTGGACGATGGTGGCGCCGAACTGCGCCTTGATGTCGTCGCCGATGATCGGAACCCCGGCGGCGTGAAACCGCCGCTCCCACTCCGGGTCGCTGGCGATGAACACCGGCATGCAATTGACCACCGCCACGCGCGCCTCGAGCGCGCACTCCATGTAGAAGCGGGTCGCTTCCTCGGACCCGACCGGCAGGAAGTTCACCAGCACCTCGGCGCGAGAGTCGCGCAGCGCCCGGACGATCTCGACCTTGGAGGGCTCGGGAGCGTCGGCCCTGACGAAGCCGCGCTCGGCCGGCGCCAAAGCCATGTGCTCGGCCATGCCGTCGAGCACAGCGCCCATGCGCACGGTCACGCCAGTGCGCGGAGTTTCGGCGAACACCTTGGTGCAATTGGGCTTGGCGAAGATCGCCTCGCCGAGATCCTTGCCGACCTTGCGATCGTCGATGTCAAAGGCGACGACGAACTCCACGTCGGCCGGGCTGTAACCGCCCAGCTCGTGGTGCATCAGGCCGACGGTGTTGTCGTTGGCGGCGCGATAGTGGAAGACGCCCTGGACCAGCGAGCTCGCGCAATTGCCGACTCCGACGATGGCGGCCCTGATCTTCTCCATGAACACATCCCGCGGGGTTCGGTTGAGGGTCGAAGGCCGACCGAACGTCCCCGGAAACGCTCGACCGCTCGTTGGCGCTGGCCCGAATGAGCGGCGGCAAGCTAGCGCCTGACAGCCACCGTCACAAGTCTGACATGGATTGCTGAGGAGCCAATGCCGCCGGCCAAATCGAGTTCCCCGAACCGTTCGGGCGAGGCAGGCGGGCCGACCGGCGCGGCCTCGGCGGCGCCTGGACGTCCCGCCGAGGTCGAACTGGCGAGCAATCGCTGGCTCGTCCATCCGCTTTCCAACCGGTTGGCGGCGGCTCTGGCGAAGTCGCCAGTCACCCCCAATCAGGTTTCGATCGCCGGGCTGGCCGCCGCCGCCGGCGGGGCGGCCTGCATCGTTTGGCTGGATGGCGCGGCGCGCGCCGGCGTCGTTTTCGTCTGGCTGCTGGGCTGGCATGTGCTGGACGGCGCGGACGGCGCGCTGGCGCGGCGGACCGGCCGGGCCTCGCCGATCGGCGAGTTGATCGACGGTGTCTGCGATCATGCCGCCCAGGGGCTGATCTACACGGCCCTGGCGCTCGCTCTCGCCCGAGGCATGGGGCCCGCCGCTTGGCTTCTCGCCGCAGGCTCGGCGGCCTGCCACTTCGTTCAGGCGAATGCCTACGAAAGCTGGCGCAAGAGCTATCGTCATCTCGCCCACGGCGCGGCGTGGATGAACCAGAGTTTCCGCGCTTCGGATCGGCCGAGCACGGTTGTCTCGGCGAGGCTGCTCGCCAAAGCCTACCTCGCCATGTCGGAAGTTTTCCTGCCGCAGGAGAGCGCTATCGCCGCGGCGATCGAAGCGGGAAGCGCGACGGCCCGCGACCGCTACCGCGCCGCCTACGCGCCGTTGATCCGCCTAAGCGCGCCCCTGAGCAGCAACAGCCGCACCCTGGCGGTAACCGCGGCTCTGCTGATCGGCTCGCCGATATGGTACTTCGGCTTCGAGATTGTCGCCTTAACTTTTGTCCTCGTCCTGGCGGTGCAGGTCCGGCGCCGGACCGATCGTGCATTCCTCGCCGCCGAGTTGTCGAGAGCCGTCTGTCGTTAGCCGACCGGCGTCGGAGGGCGGCGCCGTCCGCTTCGAGGCGAAGGCCAAGGCCTCCAATCGGCACATCGAGGCCAACGATCGCCCGTCGCGCCCGGCATCCAAATCGGCGATGAGGCCGCCAAGCATCAAACCGCGCGCGGCGGCCATCGCCTCCAACTCGCGCCAGAACTCCGGCTCGAGAGCGAGGGACGTGACATGCCCCGCGAGCCTAAGCGAGCGCTTGCGGAGGGGGTGACTGGGCGAGGCGCGCTACTTCTTGATGAAGCCGCCGTACTTGGCCGCGAAGCGCGATACCCGGCCACCGCGATCGACGAGGTGCTGACCGCCGCCGGTCCAGGCCGGATGGGTCTTGGGATCGATGTCAAGCGCGAGGCTCGAGCCTTCCTTGCCGAACGTCGAGCGCGTCTGATAGGTCGTGCCGTCGGTCATGGTGACGGTGATGAAGTGATATTCGGGGTGTATTTTCGGCTTCATGGCGGCGCGGTCGACTTTTGAGCCTGATCGGGGCGTGACGAATGAAAAACCCGCCGGTTGAGGGCGGGCGTCCCCGCTTTAGACGAAGACGGCGATCCTAAGCAACCGATGAGCGAAACCGAGGTCGAGGCGGGACGCCGGCGTTCACGCGCCAACTTGCGGCCGATCGGGCGCCTCGCTCCCCTGCTCCGAGCCCATTGGCGGCTGGCGGCGGGGTCCGCGAGCTTTCTTGTCCTTTCTAGCGGCGCCACTCTGGCGCTGTCGGGCGCGGCCCGGCTGGTGATCGATCGCGGGTTTGCCCGGCCGGGCGCCTTGAACGCGACCTTCGCCATCCTCGCCGCCGTCGCCGCCGCGCTGGCGATCGCCACGGCCTTGCGCTTCTACTTCACCGCCCGCTTGGGCGAGCAGGTGGTCGCCGATCTTCGCGTCGCCGTGCTGCGCCACGTGCTCGGCCTCGACCCAACGACGATCGCGCGCCTCAAGGCGGGCGAGATCGCCGCCCGGATGAGCGCCGATGTCGCGGTCGTCGAGGCGGTGATCGGCACGACGGCTTCGGTGGCCCTGCGCAATCTGTTGACCCTGATCGGCGCCCTGATCCTCCTGGCGATCGTCGGGCCAGGGCTGATGCTCTACGTCTTTCTACTCGGACCGGCGGTGATCGCGCCCCTGGTCTGGCTTGGCCGGGGGGTGCGGCGCCGCTCTGCTGGCGCCCAGGCACGGCTCGCCAGCGCCCTGGCGCTCGGCGGCGAGAGTGTCGGGGCGTTGGAGACCGTTCAGGCGTTCGGCCGCGAACGGGCCATGGGCGATCGCTTCGAGGCGGCCGTGCGCGCGGCCTTCGCCGCCTCGCTTGCCCGGGTGAGGGCGCGGGCGGTGATGACGGCCCTGGTCATCGGCCTGGTCTTCGCTGGCGTGGCGGCGATCTTCTGGCTCGGCGCCCAGTCGGTCGCCGCTGGGCGGATGAGCGGCGGGGCCCTGCTGCAGTTCGCCATCCTGGCGGTGCTCGCGGCCGGGGCCGTCGGCTCGCTCGGCGAGGCGTGGGGGGAGGTGCAGAAGGCGGGTGGGGCCATGGACCGGATCGGCGAGGTCTTGGACGCCAAGCCGCTGATCCAGGCGCCCCCCTCCATCAGGCCTCTGCCTCACCCGTCGCGCGGCGCGATTATCTTCGAAGGGGTGCGTTTCGCGTATCCGAGCCGCATGGACACGCCGGCGCTGGATGGCTTCGATCTGGCTGTGCGCCCCGGCGAGCGCGTCGCCCTGGTCGGGCCGTCCGGCGCCGGCAAGAGCACCGTGTTCCGCCTGCTGCTGCGGTTTCATGATCCTGACGCCGGCTCGGTGCGTCTCGACGGCGTCGACCTGCGCGAAGCCGATCCCGCCCAGGTCCGCGCCCGCCTCGCCCTCGTGAACCAGGAGGCGAGCCTGCTATCAGGCTCGGCGCTCGACAACATCCTGCTCGGCCGCGAGGGCGCCGACGCCGCCGCCGCCGAGGCCGCCGCCCAGGCGGCTCAAATCGCCAGCTTTCTCGCCGCTCTGCCCGGCGGCATGGCGGCGGATCTGGGCGAGCGCGGCGGCGCCCTCTCCGGCGGCCAGCGCCAGCGCCTGGCCATCGCCCGCGCGCTGGTGCGCGACGCCCCGATCCTGCTGCTCGATGAAGCGACCAGCGCCCTGGACGCCGAGAACGAGCGCCTTGTCCAGGAGGCTTTGCACGCGGCGATGCGCGGCCGCACCACCCTGGTCATCGCCCACCGCCTCGCCACCGTTCTCGAGGCCGATCGCATCGTGGTGATGGACGCCGGGCGCGTCGCCGAGACCGGAACCCACGCGGAGCTGTTCGCCCAAGGCGGCCTTTACGCCCGCCTCGCCCGCCTGCAGTTTCGCGCCCGGGCGGCGTGACGGCGCGGCCAGACGACATCGGCCTGATCAGCGTGGGCGCGGAGACAAACGGGCGCGATGAGCGGCGAGATGCGCCGCAACGCCCCGCGCATCGCGCCGAACCGGCGGCGCGTCGAGGTGATGGCGGGCCTGCAAATCCCGACCGGTGGTCGACGAGCGGGAGCCCTCCGCCCTTGGCGCGCTAGAGGCTCGGCAGCAGCGCATCCAACTGCTCGAAGGTCTCGCAAAGCCCGGCCGTCGCGCCGGAGGCGATCGCTTCGTCCAGCGCCTGCTTGGACGGGTAGAGGTCGCGCATGACCACCAGGGTCTCGCCGCCGCTATCCTCGAAGGTCACGGTGGTGACCGCCCCCTCCTCGCCGCCTTCCTCGTTGGTCCACACCAGGCGGGAGGGCGGCGTCGCTTCGCGATAGCGGCCGAAGAAGGCCATCGGCTGCTCCGACGAGGCATGGCGGAACACGAACCGATAGGCGCCGCCGGGCCGGACATCGGCCTCGCAGGAGATGAATTCGATTCCGTACGACTTCGGCGCCCACCAGCGCAGCAGCAGCTCAGGCGTCGTCCAGGCGCGGTACACGACCGCCGGCGGCGCCCTGAACCGCCGGGTGACGACCATCTCGCGCTCGGACGCGCGCTCCACCGAGGTGGCCGTCGGGCCGGCCGCGGCGCTATGCTGTTGTCTGATGTCCATCGCTCTTTCCTTGTTGAACCAGTTCCTCGACGACCCCGTCCAGGGCGGCGAAGCGCTCGCCCCAGAGCTGGCGATAGGCCTCGATCCACGATGTCTCCTCGGCGAGGCGGCGCGGCCCTAAGCGGCAGGTGCGCACCCGCCCGCGTTTCTCGGTCGCCACCAGACCGATCGTCTCGAGCACGCCGACGTGCTTCTTCATGCCGGTCAGGGTCATGTGAAAGCTCTCGGCGAGGACGCTGATCGAGGCGTCGCCGCGCCCCAGCCGCTCGAGGACGCCGCGCCGCGTCGCGTCGGCGAGCGCGGCGAACGAAGCATCCAGGTGGGCGGGCTGATACTGAACCATTCGGATCAGTATCGCGCGTTCTCGAGCGACGCAAGCCGATCGGGTCGGCCGCCCGCGCAGCCGTGCGAGGCGCTCCGCTTTTCGCGCCGCAAGCCTTCTCCTGGACCGCGCTCCGGGATTATGACGCCTTGGACCTCCCCTCCACCAACTCGACGGCGCGAAAGGAACATCGACGATGCCAAGGAAGGATCAGGAGCAGCCGGCCGCCCACGACACTCACAACCACGCGGCCGACATTCACGAGCAGGCGGCGCATTCGCACCGCGCCGCCGCCGAGCACCACCTCAAGGGCGATCACAAGGCCGCTATCCGCCACGCGGCCGAGGCGCACGGCCACTCGACCACCGCGCACGAGACTTCCAACCAGGCGCGCAAGAGCAGCCAGACGGCGCAATAGCGGGAAGATTCGGCCCTCCTGCCTCGCTTCATGGAGAGGGGCGCGCGAAGAGCCGGGTCGGGAGCGGTGTGAACGAGCGACAATCTCGTGGGCGAGCGCTCTTCATCAACGGTCCCCGCCGCCGCCGCCCGCGGCGTGTGTCGCCCTCCCAAGAGAGGGGAGGGAGGGTTTGCGCGAGCCTTGCCTATTTCACCCCGGCGGTCATCGCCGCGCCGTAGGCGCGCACCTGCGGCGTACCGGCGATCTGATCGAAGATCCACAGCCAGGCGCCGGTGATGCCACACTGGGAATGCCAGGTTTTCAGCACCGATTCGGCTTTGGTCGGGCTGTCGTAGGGTGGGGCGGACGGCTGATCGGAGAGGCCGGGATAGACCGGCACCGTCCCGAAATTCCAGCCCGAGCACGGCGAGTTGCCGCCGCCGCCGGCGAAGGTCTGCAAATGGACGGCGTCGACCGTCCCCGTCCGCTGGCTGTTGATCGCCGAGACGACCGACGTCCAATAGGAATTGTTCGTGTAGGGATTGATCGTCACCTTGTAGCCGAGCTTGCCGAGCATGACGGCGAACTTCTCGGTCGAGGGCGCGTCGTAGCTGTTCTCGTCATCGAAATCGACCGCGTCGACCGGCAGGGCGGCGGCCAGGGCGGCGAAATCCTTGTAGAGGATGCTGCTTGGGCCGGTCCCTTGCGAATTCACCAGCGCCTTGATGTCTTCCCAGTCTCCAAAGTTCGACGAGCCAACGCTGAAGGTAATCCGCAGCTTCTTGGCCGCCTTCAAGGACCGCAGGTCGGCCGGAAAGCTCGGATACGTCTGGTTGCCGATGTAGGCGCCGGCCGCGGTAAGTGGAAATTCGCCGTTCAGGTTGAGGTCGCCGGCCGGATTGACCTCGACGCTCCAGACGATGAGCTCGTTGAACTTCGATTTCCGCAGCTCGGCGAGGTTGGCGGGGACGTGCTTGTAAACCGGCCCGCCGCCCAGAATGCCGACCCAGCCTGCCGCGGCCGGGCCGGCAAGGGCGAATCCGATGCCGAGGGCCACGGCGCCGCCGGCCGGGCGCAAGCCACGCCAGCCGTTCCGCCCCTTCGTGGACGCCGAATCCTTGCTGTTGCGTTCATTCGTGATCATCGTCCGACCTTCCCTGGCGCCAGCGGCCGCGAACCTCGCGGCCTTCCGCGTGTCGCTCATAAAGCAGCGGCCGGCGCCGTCCAGGCTCCCGGCGCTCGTCAGGCGATATTGGCGAAAGAGAATCGCCTCGGGGCGCAAAAAACAGCGCGCGGGGTCCCGGGTCAGGGGGTTACAGCAGGTCGAGGCGGCCCTTGCCGCGCAACTCGTCGACCACCGCCTTGCAGCGCTGCGCCTCGGCCAGGGGCATCACCAGGACAGCGTCGGGCCGGGCGATCACCGAGACTCCTTCAAGCCCGATGACCGCGACGAGCGGCCCCTCGGCGCGCACGAGACTGTCCCTCACCCCGTCCAGCACCACCTCGCCTGAGGCGACGTTGCCGTTCCCGTCCTTGGCCGCCGCTTCCCACACCGCCCGCCACGAGCCGATATCGCTCCAGCCGGCGTCGAGCGGCGCGACGGCGATCCGCTCGGCTTTTTCCATCACCGCATAGTCGATCGAGTCCGATCGCGCCGCCGCGAAGGCGGCGGGATCGAGCGCCAGGCCGCCGCCAAGGATGGGCCGGCCGGCGGCGACCGCCGCGCGCGCCTGGGCGAGGATGTCGGGCGCCAGCAGCGCGAAGGCGTCGACCATCCGGTCGGCGCGGAACAGAAAGTAGCCGCCGTTCCAGAGATAGCCGCCGTGCTCGAGATAGCGGGTCGCGGTGGCGAGATCGGGCTTTTCGACGAACTCGGCGGCCTCGAAGACGCCATCGATGGGCGGCCCCAGGCGGATGTAGCCGTAGCCGGTTTCCGGATGGGTCGGCCGCACGCCGAGGCTGACGATCCGGCCGGCCCGCGCCGCCGGAACCGCGCGGCGCACCGCCTCGGCGAAGGCGTTCGGCGAGGCGACGAGGTGGTCGGCGGGGGCCAGCAGCACCAGGCGATCCGGCCCGGCGAGCTCGCCCACCCAGCTGGCGGCGACGGCGGCGCAGGCCGCGGTGTTGCGGCCGACTGGTTCCAGCACCAGTCGGGCCGCCGCGCCGCCGCCGGCGGCGGCCTCCTCGCGCACCGCCGCCTCGTGCGCGGCGCTGCACACCACGATCGCCGGACCGAACAGATCGGGCGCCGCGGCCAGCCGGTCGAGCGTGAGGCGCAGCAGGCTTCGCTCGCCGGAGAGGGCGTGCAGCTGCTTCGGGCGATCCGCGCGGGAGATCGGCCACAGGCGCGTGCCGGCGCCGCCGGACATCACCACCGGTGTGACCACGGCCAGGCGAAGGTCCGCCGCCGCGGCGTCAGCCATAGCGGTAGCGCTGGAGGACGGGCGCCAGCTGCTCATCGAGCTTGGCGATGGTGTCGGGCCGCAGCTTGGCCCGGTGGTCGCCCGGGGTGACTTGGCGGATGTGCTCCGTGACGTCCTCCGCCTCGGGCCGGACATCGTTGTCGCGCGCGGCCTCGGCGACGACCCGTTCGTCGACCCGCAGGTCGAGATAGTCGACCATCTCGCCGGCCCAGGTCAGCTTGTCGAAGATCACGTCCTCGTAGCGCCAGGTGCGGTGCGGGATGTGGGCGAGCTTGCGGCCGACGCGGCGGAATTGGCCGAGCACCGTTTCGACATTGTCGAGCACGAATGTGTCGATGTCGCTGGCTCCGACCTCGCGACGCTGCTCGGCGAACGCGGCGGCCAGCACGCCGCCGGCCCCGCCGCCCGGCGGGCGATGGCTGTAGGCGAGGGAAAAGTACAGGGAGGTCAGCATGTCGCGTGGATCGCGGACCAGCAGCACGGTGCGGCCCGCGGCGTAGGACGGCAACTCGAAGGCGCCCGGCAGGCTGCGGAACCCGCCGAAGGCGTAGCCGAACGGCGCGAAGGCGGCATTGACCTCGGCGGGCGTGTCCTTGGGGCCGACGCCGCCCTGGTGCAGGGACTCTTGCAGGCCGACGAAGGTCAAGCCGGCGGCGGCGGCGATCGGGCGCAACAGCCGATTGAGCAGCGTGCTGCCGGCCTTCGGCAGGCCGATGAGAAACGCGCTGGGGACGGCGGGATCGCCGGGCGCTGGCACGAGGATTTCACAGGGCTCGCCGTTGACCTCGAAAGGCGATCCGCCGGCTGCCGCCGTGTTGGGCGGGCTGGACGCCGGCGTCGCCCCGGGACCGGTCGTCCCCGGCGGCCGAGCCTGCGGTCAAGGATGCTCTCCGGCGGCCGCGGCCTCGCCGCGAGCGGCGGAATCTAGCACCTGCCGCTTCAGGGCGACAATCGCGCCAGTCAGGTGATAGAGGCTGCTGGCCGGCGCCGGCTCGTCGCGGAAGCCTTCACCCGGCGTCCATTTATCGCGCCACAGGCCCGCGATCGGGGTCTCGAGGTATCGGCGCAGGCCGCGCGCCGCGTCGCGGGCCGCGGCGCGGTAGCGATCGCGTTCGGGGCCGGGCGCGGCGGCGGCCAAGCGAGCGGCCGTGCGCAACCGCTCGGTCTGCGGCCACAGGCGGCACAGCGGATCGACGACCCGGCCGGTCTCGTCGACGGCGCCGGTCGCCAGGGAGTCGCGCACGCCAGCCTCGCCGGCGGCGAACAGTCGGCGCGCCACGCCCGCCACCGGTCGGCCGCCGCCGGTGGCGCGCCACTCGAGCAGCAGCCAGGCCCATTCGAACTGATGCCCCGGCTCGATCCGCCGCCCCGTCGCCGTCCCCCGCGACGAGACCGGACGCCAAGCGGCGTCGTAAAATTCGTCGACGACGCCGAGCGCCGGGTCGATCAGTCGGTCGAGCGCCAGATGCGCCAGGCGGTCGGCCGTTTCGCGGAACCGGTCGCCAGCGCCATCGCCAAACAGCAGGCAGGCTTCGAAGAGGTGCATCTGACCGTTGGCCTGGAATGGGTGTTCGCCGAGTTCCCTGTAGCCGCCACCTGGGAGGGCGAAGGCGGCCTCGATCGCCGTCAGCAATCGCTCCGCCGCCAAAGCCTGGGCGCGGCGCGACGGCATTCGCGGCGCGCAGGCCCAGGAGGGCGAAGGCTTGATCATAGAGGGTGGCTCGCTCGTCCACGGCCGCGCCGGCGGCGTCGACGCTGGCGCGATAGAGGCCATCGGCGCGGCGGTAGTGATCGAGAAAGAAGGCGAGGCCATGCTCGGCCGCCGCGACGCCCGGCCCGCTCCAGCCTTCGAGCGCCGCGCGGGCGAATGAGAACACCTGCCGTGGCTGCACCCGGCAGCGGCGCGGCGCCGCGACCGGCGCGCCGTTCAGGCCGAGCGCCTCGTGAAAGCCGCCGCCGGCGTGATCGGCGCCGCGCGACCACCAGACCGGCAGAGCTTCGTTCGCCAGCCAGGCCCAGAGCCGCGCGGCGTCGGCCTCCAGCGAGCCGGGCGGCGTCGCCCCGATCATGGCGGGGGCTCGGGGCGGCCCGCCTCAACCCGGTTGTCGAGAAACCAGCGATAGGCGTCGGCGAGCCCCGCCTCGAGCTGAATCGACGGCGACCAGCCGAGCGCGCGCAGGCGCTCGACGTTGAGCAGTTTGCGCGGCGTGCCGTCCGGCTTGGAAGGGTCGGCGATCACCTCGCCGTCGAAGCCGACCACCCTTGCCACGAGACGCGTCAGGTCGGCGATGGATATGTCCTCTCCCGCTCCGACATTGACGTGCAATTCGCCGGAGTAATGCTTGGCCAGGTGCACCAAGGCGTCGGCGCAGTCGTCGCAGTGGAGGAACTCGCGCCGCGGCGCGCCGGTGCCCCACATGACGATCCGGGAGTCGCCGGCGATCTTGGCCTCGTGCGCCTTGCGGATCAGCGCCGGCACGACATGGCTGGTGGTCAGGTCGAAGTTGTCGTTGGTCCCATAGAGGTTTGTCGGCATGGCGCTGATGAAGTCACAGCCATATTGCCGGCGATAGGCGCGGCACATCATCAGCCCGGCGATCTTGGCGACGGCATAGGCCTCGTTGGTCGGCTCGAGGGCGCCGGTCAGCAGCGCCTCCTCGACGATCGGCTGGCTGGCGAACTTCGGATAGATGCAACTGGAGCCGAGGAACACCAGCTTCGCGACGCCGGCGCGGCGCGCGCCTTCGACGACATTGACCTCGATCTGCAGATTGTCGCGCAGGAAGTCGGCCGGCCGCTGGTCGTTGGCGAGGATGCCGCCGACCTTGGCGGCGGCGAGGAAGACGACCTCCGGCCGGACCCGCTCCAGCCAGGCGTAGGTCGCCGCCTGATGGGTGAGGTCGAGCTCGGCGCGGCTGGCGGTGACAACCTCGCAGCGCTCGCGCGCCAGGCGCCGGACGATGGCCGAACCGACCATGCCGCGATGGCCGGCGACGAACACCCGGCGGCCGACGAGGTCAAACAGCGGGGCCGGCACGGACCATCGTTCCGCTGAATTGGCCAAGTTCATGCTCGCGCGCGATGATCTTCAGGTCCTCGCGCACCATCTCGGCGACGAGCTCGCGCCAGGTGGTCTCGTGGCGCCAGCCCAGGCGGTCGCGCGCCTTGGACGGATCGCCGACCAGCTCCTCGACCTCGCTGGGTCGGAAATATCGCGGATCGACCTCGACCCGCACCGCGCCCGTGGCGGTGTCGACGCCGCTTTCCCGCAAACCCTCGCCGACGAAGGCGAGCTCGACGCCGATCTCGGCAAAGGCGGCCACGGTGAACTCGCGGACGGTGGCCGAGACGCCGGTGGCCAGCACATAATCATCCGGCTGGTCCTGTTGCAGCATCAGCCACATGCCACGGACATAGTCGCGGGCGTGACCCCAGTCGCGGCGGGCGTGCAGGTTGCCGAGGAACAGCCGCTGCTGCAGGCCGAGGCGGATGGCCGCCGCCGCCCGGGTGATCTTGCGGGTGACGAAGGTCTCGCCACGCAGCGGGCTCTCGTGGTTGAACAGGATGCCGTTCGAGGCGTGCAGGCCATAGGCCTCGCGATAATTGACCGTGATCCAGTGGGCGTAGAGCTTGGCGGCGCCATAGGGGCTGCGTGGATAGAACGGCGTCGTTTCGCTCTGCGGCGTCTCGCGGACCTTGCCGTACAGCTCCGATGTCGAGGCCTGATAGAACCGTGTCTTCTCGGCGAGGCCGAGCAGGCGGATCGCCTCCAGCAGCCGCAGGGTCCCCAGCCCGTCGGCGTTGGCGGTGTATTCGGCGGTTTCGAAGCTCACCTGCACGTGGCTTTGGGCGGCGAGATTGTAGATCTCGTCGGGTTGGGTCTCCTGGACGATGCGGATCAGATTGGTCGCGTCCGTCATGTCGCCGAAGTGCAGGACGAAGCGGGGCGAAGCCTCGTGCGGATCCTGATAGAGATGCTCGACGCGGCCGGTGTTGAACGACGACGACCGCCGCTTCACGCCGTGCACGACATAGCCCTTGGCGAGCAGTAGCTCAGCCAGATAGGCGCCGTCCTGGCCGGTCACGCCGGTGATCAGGGCGACGCGATCGGTGGATGGCATGGGCGCCCGGCCTTTCGCGACCCACTTTTCAATCGAACGGCGGGCGTTCTGCCCGCCGGGCGCGACCGACGTCAACGGCGAGGTTCGACAGGAGGCCGCCGCACTTTAGCCATTTTTCTGCCGCCATCGTTGGGGGCCGGTAACCTTTGCGCCAACTGGAGACCGCCTCCCTCGGCACACAGGAAAGGAGATCCGGTGCAGAAGTTCCGCATTACGTCCGTCTCGGCGTCAGAAGAAATGGCCAACCGACCGCCCTCCATTCTGAAGACGTTGGTTCGCCGCCGCAGGGTGCTCGGCTACAATCCGAGCGCCGCGCAGGCGAGCGATGGGTCGGAATGCTTCCCGTCGGCCGCCGTCGCCCTTTGAGCTTTGGCAGGGCCGAAGGGAAAGGTGCGCATACGAGTCAATTCAATATGCGGGCCGTGGGGCAATAACGACGATCCGAGTTAGACAGATTTGAGGAGTTGGCGAGAATGTCGCAGGATCTGGTGTATAAGGTGTTTATTGAACTCGCCGTTCTCGAGGGCAAACGCAAACTGACGGGAGAGTGGATGACAAACGACGTGCAGGAACTCCCGCGACTGCTCAAGCGGGCGCATCAAATTGTCCAGCGCGCCTCGGTCATGAGCGAGGAAGAGGGGGTCGCCGTCAACGCGACCCGCGCCCGTCCCCGCTTCGGGTCCGGAACTCGAGCCCCAAGCCAGGGAAAGGTAGAAGCCGGCGGCGGCCGGTTGAAGGACGAGACGGCGCTCTCATCAGCGGTTGATCCGGCCGGCGTGCCGGACTCCAACCCGCCGCGCGAGATCCCTGAGAAAAATCACCTGTTTCAGAGGTTGGGATATTGTCATCTTATCCCAATGCGCCGTATGCGTTCCTCCCAGGATGCGACGAGGAAGCGCAATGGACGCGGGACTGGACCACGAGGCGGGGGCGAGGCGATCGCGTCCGCTTGGCTCACCGGAGGCGCCGCGGCGCGCTGGACAGTCGGGCCAAAGAGCGAGGGACGCCGGTTTCGTCGGGCGTAACCTCTCCCGGCGCTGGCGGACATCGAAGCAACTCGCGGCGCGAGCTGCACGCAAGGAAGGCGGGGCCAGCGAGGCAGGCGGCGCTGAGGGCGCTTCGGCGCAAGGGAATCGAGCGGCTGAAGGCGGAAATTTCGCTCGATGTAGCCACCAATCCTTTCCGCGATCTGAAAGCTCGGCTGATCATCGCCACAAGCGGGGGTCGGGTGGGAAGCCATGTCCTGACCCAGGAACTTCACCGTTACGGCGTGCGGATCAACGAGTGGTTCAACATCGAGTTCGATCTTGAGCCGCTGTCGGGCGCGCGGCTTCGCCAGCTTGCAAGAGCACCTCGACTACACGCTGGAACGGTTCGCCAAGAATGGCCAGTTCGGCGTCAAGGGTTCGGCGCAGGCGCTGACGCCCTTGTTCCTGGCCGGGGAAGTGCCCGTCCACTTCGCCGACTGGAGCATCATCTACCTTTACCGCGAGGACATCGTCCGCCAGGCAATCTCACAATTCAAGGCGCAACTGAGCGGCTCCTGGCGCTCCAGCCAATCGGCGGCCCGCGAAGTGGTCGACGGAGACTACGATGGGGCGAGGATCGCCGCGATCATCACCAGCCTGATGCGCGCCGAGCGGCTTTGGGAGGATGTTTACGCCAACTTCGATTTGCAGCCCATGCGCCTGACCTACGAAGCTCTCGCGGCCGATCCCGAGGGCGCCGGACGGCGGGTGGCGCGGCTCGCCGGCCTGGCTGGCGAACCCCTGCCTTTGCGCGGGGAGCCGGTCACCGTTCAAGCCAACGAGCTGAACGAGCGCTGGCGCCATCGCTTCCTGAACGACCATCCGGATTTCGAATACGGCCGGGGCTCGCCTCGAGGCGTCCCTGCGGTCTGAGCTCCCTGTGGCGCGCCGCGCCTCCCGGTTCGTTCGGCGCGACGCGCCATGGTCCGTGAGTGCGATGCGCCGCGCCTTCGCGGGGGAACGGGTCGCAACCCTTGATCTGTCGCGTTCGCCGCCGTATGGCGTCCGCGTCATTTCTCTTTCCTCTTCCTCAGACACGGGACCTTCATGAGCGACAAGCAATCCGCCGGACAGAAACCAGCTCAAGTCGACGAGGCGACCAAGGCTCGCCGCGGCAAGATGAAGGAGCTCGCCGAGACGCGGATGCGCGGCAAGCTGATCCGCGAAGGCATGAAGCGCTCGACCGAGGAACTGCGCTCGCTGAAGGAGCGCGCCGACGCGCTCGCCGCGGAGCTCGGTCACGGCAAGGGCGGCGGCGCCAAGAAGGGCAAGGCGGGCGCCTGACGGCCATAAGCGGCGTCGGCCAAGGCGCCTCACGGAGGCGGGCCGGCCGAGGCTAGCGGCCTGTGAGCGGGGGTCGGTCGGTGAGCATTGTCCTCGACGATGCCGCCGATCGGCGGCGCCGGCTCGCGGCGGCGCTTCGCAAGTCGACGGACAAACTATCCGCCGCAGTGTCGCTCGACTTCGTCGGCAACCCATTTCGCGATCTGAACAGGCGGTTGATCGTCGCCTCGAGTGGCGCGCGAGTCGGAAGCCACTTATTGAGCCAGGGGCTTCTTGCCCACGGGGTTAATGTCAACGAATACTTCGACCCCGGCGTCATCGTGAAGACCTGTCGTCGGCTTTCGCTTCCTTCGGTCGTCGCCTACTGCGAATATCGGTTGAAGCGCGTGGCCGGCAATGGTCTGTTTGGCGTCAAGGGCCGAGTGCATGTCATGACGCCGCTACTTCTGGCCGGCGAATTGCCCGAGCACTTCGCAGCGTGGCCGATCGTCTACCTTTACCGTGCGGATGTCGTGCGGCAGGCGATCTCCCTCTTCAAGGCGAGACTGACGGGATCCTGGCGATCAGCGCACCTGCCGTCGCGGCCGCTGACCGATGACGACTATGAAGGCGAGCGGATCAAGAAGGTCATCCTGCGGATCTTCCAATTCGAGCGCGCCTGGGAAGAAGTCTTCACCGGTTTCAATCTCACTCCGATGCGGCTTGCCTATGAGACCTTGGCCGAGCGGCCCCGCGACATGAGCCGCAGGGTCGCCAAGTTCGCCGGATTCGCGGGCAAGCCGATCAAGTCGGCGGCGCCACCGCTCGCGCCGCAAGCCGACGCTCTGAATGATCGCTGGCGAGACCGCTTCATGCGCGACTTTCCGGACTTCGACTTCACCGGCGGCTCGCCCGGCCGTAAACGATCCGACACATGGAACCCCTAGACGACATCCTCATGCCGGACGCACCCCCGGCGATGCAGCAGAAAGCCGGCGCCGCGGTGAAGACCGACGAACAGATCAACGACGACCTGCTCGCCCTGACGCAGGCGCGCGACGTCCTTGGCATCGAGCAATATGGTCGCGACCTCGAGCAGCATCGACGCCTGCCGCCGCGGACAATCATGGCGATCGCCCAGGCGTTGCGAGACGCCGGTGCTGGGCCCGCGGCGCTCGCCTGGTTCGGCCGCATCGAGCCTGTCGACAAGCCTTTCGCCTACGCCCGCGCGCAGATGGCCCGCATTCTTCAGGCGGGCGGCGACTACCAGGGCGTTCTGCGGCTGACCGACGACGATCCGCCCGAGAGCATCGCCGAGCCGCTCGCGATTGCTCGTGTCCGCGCGCTGGCGGCCCTGAGGCGGTTGGACGACACCGTGACCTTTCTCGAGGCTTACGAGGCGAGGCGGGCCGCGCCGGCGGCCATGCTCGAGGCCGCCGCCGACGCGGCGATCGCCGCCTCCGGCTGGGCCGCGGCTTTTCCATACCTCGACAAGGCCGCGAGCCGTTCGGACGACCTCCGCGTGCGGTTGCGTCGGGCCGTGGCGCTCTTTCAGCTGGACCGGACAGACGACGCTCTCATTGAATTGGAAGTGCTCGCCGCGGTTCCGGAGTTCTTCGTGCGCGCGAAGACCGTCTGCCTGCGCATCTACAACCGCGGATCGGACCCGGGGCTGGTGATCCGCACCTGCGAGGAAATCCTGGAGAAGGCGCCGGACAGCGAATTCGCGCTTGAGTGCCTCATTCGCCAGCACATCGAATCGCGCAGCTATGACGAGGCGGAGGCGGTCTTCAGCCGAGCCTCGGCGGCGCGGCCGGATCGGTTCATACCGGAAATGTTCGACTTTCTCGTCAAGGAGCGTCGCGGGCTGGTTCGCGCGGCGCTGGCGCCATTCCACGATGGTCGCCTCGACAACAATCTGCCAGACGATGTGAAGGAGCGCATCGCCAACGCTTTCTACTTTTCAGGACAGTTCGAACCTGCCCGTCGCCTAGCCGACCAGCTGGAGGAAGAGCGCCAAGTCATCATGCGCTCGAAGATCAAGCTGGCAAGCGGCCAACGCATTGGCCTCAAGCGTCTTCCGGGAAATATCGAGGGTCGGCTGATCAAGTCGCTGGCGCTTTACCTGGATGATGATTTCGATGCTTGCATCGCGCTTCTGCGCGGTCTCGAGAGCGGCCCTAGCGAGCGGCTTGGAGTCCGCAACCTTCTCGACCTCGCCACGAGCCGGCGGGGACTTTCGAACCTGTTCTTTCAGCCGGCCGCCGGCGTTCCCATCGACACCTCGACGCCCCTGCCGACCATCCAGCAACTGTGGGTCGGAAGCGAGCTGTCCTACATCGAACGGCTGTCGATCCGCTCGTTCGTGGCG
This sequence comes from uncultured Alphaproteobacteria bacterium, assembly GCA_963752245.1. Classification (GTDB taxonomy): domain Bacteria; phylum Pseudomonadota; class Alphaproteobacteria; order Caulobacterales; family Caulobacteraceae; genus Acaudatibacter. The sequence goes on along the minus strand of CAVVXO010000002.1, from coordinate 479,877 downwards.
GCCGGACACCCAACTCATCTTTACACGTACGACCCGAAGATCAACGCGCCGCCTGGCTGCGTCGTCCGTGACGCCGGCGAAATCCTCCCCGCATCGATGATCTTCGCCCATTCCGAGATAACCGGTCGCAGCAAGGGCTCGCTGGCCGGCTTCGCCGACCTGTTCCGGTGGAAGCTGCTGTTCGAACGCGGCGGCCTGTGGGCCGACTGCGATGTTGTCTGCCTCGAGCCGCTGGCCTCGCCGCGAATCGTCAGCACCGAACTGGCGCGGGTCGGCACGGTCGTGGTGCCGGCGATCACCAATTGCCTGTTTGGCGCGGAGGCGGGGGAGGCGGCGTTCGGCCGCGCGTTCGACGACGCGGTCGCTCGCGACAACGATCAACTGCTGTGGGGCGAGATCGGCATCCACAAGATGGCCGAACTTGTCGCCGCGGAAGGCTGGGGCGAGCGCCTCACCGCGCCCGACCGACATCTGCCCCATACCGCCCTACCGGATGATCGACGCCATCGAGGGCAGTTTCGACGTTCGACGACTACTGGGCGGTACGGGCGCGCGTGCGGTGCACCTCTACAACGAGGTGATGCGGATGGTCGGCATGGACAAGAACGGGACCTTCGCGCCAAATGGATTGATCGGCTTTCTCGAACAAATGGTTCGGGCGCGGGAACGAGGCGAGCCGCTCCATTGGCGGGACCTCTAGACGACTATGCCACGCATGAACCGCGCTCCCTGGCGCCGTCAATCACCGGCGGGTCGAACGGTCGGTCAGCCGTTACGCGATCCCCTTGCCGATGACGCTCGTGAGGCGCATCGCTCCTCACCGAAAAGGCGTCGGCCATGAGAGCTTTTGTCCATATCGGCGGCGAGAAGACAGGCACCACCAGCGTGCAGAACTTCTGCGCCGCGAACCGTTCGCTGCTGCTGCAGGCCGGCATGCTTTATCCGGCCTGCCTAGGCTTGCCCAATCAAACCAAGCTGACCGCCTATTGTCTCGCGGACCGGAAGATAGACGACCTGCGGCGCGACCTCGGCATTCTCAGCGCCGCCGACGTCGGCCCTTTTCGGCGCAAGCTCCGCCGCGCGCTTTCCGCCGAGATCGCCGAAACGCCGGAGGCGCACACCCTTCTGCTTAGCAACGAACACCTGCAGAGTCGATTGCTCATGGTCGAGGAGGTGACTCGGCTGAAGGAATTGATTTCGGCATTCTGCGACGATATCAAGATCGTGGTGTATCTTCGCCGCCAGGATAACCTGGCGGTGAGTTATTATTCAACGAGGCTGAAGGCTGGATCGATCGAAGACGAGCCAATTTTTCCGCCGCTGCGCGCCGGAGAAGAGCTTCCCCGGTATTATGACTACAACAAAATGTTAGGCTTATTCGAGGAGGTTTTTGGTCGGAAAAACATCCTATTGCGGATATACGAGCCGCGACGAATGATCGGCGGCGAAGTACTGGAAGATTTTCGGCAGGCGTGCGCCATTCCCGAGGATGAGCGTTTCCACGATCCCAAGCGGCGCAACGAGTCGCTTTCCCAGGCAGGCCTGGCGTTTTTCCGCCGGCTGAACAAGACGGTGCCGCGCTTCGTCGATGGGCGGCCAAACCCTCTGCGCGGCGAAATTGTCGGGCTCGGCTCCAAGCACTTGGTGGGGGCGGGACCACGCGCCGACCGCGGCGAGGCGGAGCGGTTCTACGCCGCCTTCGCCAATGGAAACCGGGCGATCGCCGAGCGGTATTTCCCTGGCTGGAAAGGCAAGCTTTTCGATGAAGACTTCTCCAGCTACGACAAGCGAGAATCCGAAGTCGTTAACGCCGACGAGCTTATAGATCTCGCTGTACAAATCTGGCTGGATCGCAATCAAAAGATCGAGGAGTTGAAATTAAGCAAAGCACTTGACGAGTTTCTTCTGGAAGTCAGGTCCACGACGGATGCCACTCCGCAGTTGATGATGGAACCGGTGAGCGGCGGATTACCGCGTGAACTGCTGCTGCGGTATGTTGGGGCTCTCCTATTCACGCATCAATTCGCGCGGGTCGACCGCGAAGTGCCCGACATCAGTCGCTCGTTGCGCGCGCGCGGCGCCTTTATCGTGGCGAGAGGCTTTGCTCTGGCAAGGCTCGGCGAAGAAGCCGCGCTCAAGGCGATCATCGAGGAAAACACTGATAGCCCGCTGCTGAGCCGAGCGCTTGGACGTTTGCGCGAGTGGCCGCTGCGGTTTGGCTCCAAGCCCGAATGGCTCGCGGCCTTGAAGGCGGGCGATCCGCTCCATCGGGAACTCTATGCTCAAAGCCTCGCCTGGCTTTGCGAATAGTCCGCGGCGCGGCGCTGCTCGAGCCTCAACATCGCACGGCTTCCCGCTCCGTCACCAAGCGATCAAGCACCTCTATGACGCTGTCCTTCGGAAAAGCGCGGTTCTTGTCGACGCCGCCGACACGCAACACCTCATGATAAAGGTGGACGGCGCGGCAGCGGGTGCTGGCGAGAATGCCGGGGATATCGAGGGCGCCATCGATCGCATCGACCATCTGGAAGTGCGGGATGGGACAGAAGTCGCTCGGCTGAGCCAGACGCGCGCCCCATCCCTGCTCGGCGACCAGTCTCGCCATGGTATGAACGCCGATCTCGCCCCATAGAAGTTGAACCCGGTCGGCCGCCGCCGCTTCTCTGTACGCGTCACTGAAGGCCATCTCTCCCGCGGGAGCGGCGAAGAAGCAGTTGGTGACCGACGGCAAGATGACGGTGCCGACCCGCGCCAACTCGGTGGCGATGATCGTTTGGGCGCGGATCGGCCGCAGGCAGATCAGATCGGCGTCGGCCCAGGCGCCGCCGTTTTCGTGCAACAGCTTCCAACGGAAGAGGTCGGCGAAACCAGCCAGCGAGCCGCGGCTGCGTCCGGTCTTGCCAGAGTGGGTGAAGATGCTCTCCTCCGGCAGCATCTCGCGGGCGTCGCGCAGCTGGCATCCCGAGGGAACCTCGAGGCCGGCGTCGTAGGTATAGAGATGGACCTCATGGCCGCAGGCGAGGAACGAGCGCACGGACAGCCGCTCAATTCGCGACAGCTCGCTGCCGATCCAAAGCTGCTGGATCACCGGCAAGGCTTCGGGCCGAGGGGCCTCCCGCCAATCCGCGTCGGCGAAGACGGTGGTGTCCAGCCGGCGTCGCGCCTTGGCGAGGTTGCAGAAGTTCTCAATTGATAACTTGATCCCCGGCCAGGCGGGCAAGTCGTCGATGAAAGCCACGCACTCATCGAAGCGCTCCTCACCATAGGCGGCCAGGGCGCGGACCAACAGGCCATCACGGTCTCGGGGCAGACGTGAAACGTCCAACGGCGCGTTTGAAGCGAGCGCGATTTTGGCCAGCAAGGTCGCGGCGACGTCCCGGTCGGCGATTTGCCGGGCGAGCCGGCGGGCCGCGCCGAGCTGGCCGCAATAGTAGAAGGCCTGCGCCACTCTCTCCTTGAACGGGTCGCCCAACGTCGCGTCGAGCGCCCCGTCGCGGAAGGGGCGGAGGGGCCGCCGCAGATTGCCGCGCCGCTCCAGGAGCAGGAAGTCCAGCATCTCGGGAATAAAGTGGTCGGGGAAGCGCTCGGCGGCGTGTGCAAAAGCCTCGCGAGCCGCCTTCAACTGCAACATGTCGATCAGATTGACGATCACCGCCTCCAGGGCGGCGAGATTGTCCGGCTCGCGAGTCAGCACGTCGCGACAACATTCGACCGCCCGCGCCGGCCGGTCCAGCAAGTGGTGCGCCCGTGCAAGCGAGAGCTTGGCGCGGACGAAGAGGTCGTCCGCCGCGGCGGCGTGCTCGAGGAACGGCATCGCCTCGGTCGGGCGATCGAGCTGAAGCAGAGCCTGGCCACGCTTCAAATTCAGCCGCGGCGAGCGGACCGCTTCGAGATCCCCCTCCAGCCACTCCAGGGCCGCGGACCATCTGTAGGCCGCGAAGGCGGCGTCAACTCCCGCCTCGAGCAGGGCTGGCGAGACCGATCGGGCGCCGCGAACCTGGCGAACGAAGTCCAAAGCCTCCTCGGCGCGGCGCGCCTGCAGCAAGGCCCGCACCCGGGCGACGGCGAGCGCGTCGCCGATCTCGGCGGGAGGCTCCGCCGTGATCGCCAGCACCTCATCGGGGCGCTGATCGGCCAAGAGCAGCCGTGCGCGATGAGCCCGGGCATGATCGTAAGCACGATCGCCCGGCCGCACCCGTTCGTACCAGGCCAGGGCGCGCGCCGAATCACCGAGCTTGCGAAAGCCGCCGCCGAGCGCCAGTCGCGCCGACGCACGCACGCCGCCGCCGCTCTCGAGCCGGGCGCCGAGTTCGGCCAATCCGTCCAGATTGCCCTTCTCGACCAAGTCGCGAATGCGCGAGAGGAGCGCTTGGCCGTTTGCCATGGTCTTCGACCCCCCGGTCGACGCCCGTCAGCTTGCTGGCGAGTTTCGGGTCCGCTGTTCCTACATAGGAATGGGCGCCGCCCTCGCCCAGGGCTCCTCAGGCGGCCGACGCCTCGCGGCCCGTCCTCACGGCGCGCGCCACCACGGCGGTAGCGGTCTGCCCGGCCGACCGCCCGATAGCGTGGACGGTGAAGCCGGCCCGGCTGAGCGCTTCGGCATCGACGAGATTGCGCAGGTCGACGAACAGGGGCCGGCGCGTTCGCCGCGCCAAGCGGGGAAAGTCGAGCCGGCGGAACTCGTCCCATTCGGTGATGAGAACGATGCAGTCGGCCCCCTCGCAGCAGGCCTCGGCGCTGTCACAATAGGCGACCTCGCCGAGCAGCGGCCGCGCCTGGACCATGCCTTGCGGGTCGTAGGCGCGGATCGTCGCGCCGGCTTGGCGCAGGTTCTCGATGATGGCGATGGACGGCGCGTCGCGCATGTCGTCGGTATTGGCCTTGAAAGTCAGGCCGAGGACCGCGACGACGGCGCCTTCCACCTGCCCCTCCAGCGCCTCGATCACCTTGCGCGCCATGCGGCGCTTGCGCAGCTGGTTGGCGGTGATGGCGCTCTCCACGAGGCGCAGGTCGACACTGTGATCCTGGGCGGTGGCGAGCAGCGCGGCGCAATCCTTGGGAAAACAGGAGCCGCCATAGCCAGGACCGGCCTTGAGGAAGGCCGGGCCGATCCGGCTGTCGGAGCCAATTCCGGCGGCGACTTCGGCCACATCGGCGTCCACCACCTCGCACAGGTCGGCGATCTCGTTGATGAAGCTGATCTTGGTCGCCAAAAAGGCATTGGCTGCGTACTTGATCAACTCCGCCGCTCGCCGGCGGGTCACGACGATGTTGACGCCCCGGGCCGCCAGCGGCGCGTAGATCTGGCTGAGCACGCGGCGGCCGTATTCATCCTCGCAGCCAATCACAACGCGATCGGGCCGCATGAAATCGCCGATCGCATCACCCTCGCGCAAGAACTCGGGGTTGGAGACCACCGAGAATTTCGCTCGTTCGCTCGCGCCAGCCAAGATCCGTTCGATAGTGTCGCCCGTTCCCACCGGCACTGTGGACTTGGTGACCACAACCAAGCGATCGGCGGCGCGCTGGGCGACTGCCTCGACCACGGCGTACACGCTGCGGAGATCCGCGGCCTGTTCGTTCGGCAGCGGCGGCGTCCCGACCGCGATGAAGATTGCTTCAACCGCCCCCGACGACAGCGGGGGGATTTCTGTCTCGAAACTCAACCGACCGGCGGCCGCGTTGTTCGCGATCAGAGAATCCAGGCCGGGCTCGTAGATCGGCGAGACGCCGGCGCGCAGCCGATCAATCTTGGCCGTGTCCTTGTCCACGCAGGTCACGGCATGCCCAAGTTCGGCGAGGCAGGCGCCGGAAACCAAGCCAACATAACCTGAGCCGACCACCACAAGTCTCATGCACGGGACTCCAGGATAGGCGCCGCGGTCATCGTCAGGCCCTCGCCCCGACGGCGGTCCTCGCGCTCGCCGATTGGCCGCGGCGCAACTCCGAGTCGAAATAGGCGATCGTGCGCTCCAGTCCATCCTTCAGGGGCACCACCGGGCTCCAGCCCAGGAGTGTTTGGGCGCGGGTGATATCGGGCCGGCGGCGTTTCGGATCATCGGGCGGCAGCGGCCGGTGGGCGACCTTGGAAGGCGAGCCCGTCATGGCGATGATCATGCGCGCGAGTTCAGCGACCGTGGTCTCGACCGGATTGCCCATGTTGACCGGCCCCTCGACCGAGGACGGCGAGGCCATCAGCTTCAAGAAGCCATCCACCAGATCGTCGACATAGCAGAAGGATCTTGTCTGCTCGCCAGCCCCGTAAAGCGTGATGTCATCGCCGCGCAGCGCCTGAACGATAAAATTGGACACGACCCGCCCATCGTCATGCTGCATTTTTGGACCATAAGTGTTGAAGATCCTGACGATTTTTGTTTTCAAATCGGCCTGACGACTGAAATCAGTAACCAGGGTCTCGGCGAACCGCTTGCCTTCATCATAGCATGAACGTGGACCGACGCAGTTCACCGACCCGACGTAATCCTCTCGTTGCGGATGCACCTCGGGATCGCCGTAGATTTCCGAGGTGGAGGCGTGAAACAGACGGGCTCCATCGCGCGCCGCTCGTTCGAGAACGTTACGCGTTCCCAACGCGCAGATCAGGGCCGTCTTCACCGGGTCGGCCTGATAGTGGACCGGCGAGGCCGGGCAGGCGAGATTGTAGATCTGCGAAAAACGCGGCAGCCGATCCGGCAAGGGCTCGACCACGTCGTGTTCGACCACTGTGAACCTGCCAGAGCCGGACAAGAGTTGAACGTTGGCGGACCGACCGGTGAGAAACGAGTCGATGCACACGACCTCGTGACCGGCCGCGAGCAGCCGTTCGCACAAATGCGAACCGATAAATCCGGCGCCGCCGGTGACCGCGACCGTCTCCCGATCGGAGCCGCCGCATCCGTCGAAGGCGGTCACGCCCGGCCTATCGCGCGCGATCGGCGCACGCGTTCGCATGCGACACAACTCTTGGTCGTGCTCACCTGGCCCCAGCTCCAGTCTAGACGCGGGTGACCTCCGGCTCGACGCCGATGGTCCTGTTGCAAACCGAGCGCCCTGGTATCCCCACCGGTTGCATCTGTCCACCGCCCGGATCGATCGGCTAGGATGAGCTCGCGACGACGGCGTTGGCGGCGGTAATCGTCGGGGAGCATCGCGGCGAAGGCGGAGGGGACAGGAAGCGCCGCATGGCGACCCGGACAACAACGACGGCGCCAGGTAGGAAGCCCGCGCCGATCGACACGCCAGCCGATGCGCGATCCGCCGTCCAGTCCCCCGACGGGCGGCGCTCCCGCGTGGAAGGCCGCAAACTCTACCTGATGGGGCAAGAGAGGCTCGCCAGCGGCGAACGAGACGCGGCGATTTCCTGCTTCGAGCAGTCAGCCAAGCATCACGGTTTCGCCCTCGCCGCATTTGAGCTGGCTGTCCTGGAGCGGGACGCTAGAGACTGGGTGACGGCGGGCGACTGGCTTCTCAAGTTCCTCATGGGGGCGGGCGCTCTTGCGCGCCGGCATGCGGAGGCTCAGCGCGAGACGATCCTCGAAATCGCTCACGAGGTATTCCGCCGCCGGCCCCAGCTCGGGCGGCGGCTCTATGCCCACGCGGAACGCCTCGGCATTTCAGACCGCCGCGCCGCCGCCCGCCAGGCTGGCGCCTTGATCGAGGCGGGCCGGCTCGACGAAGCCCTCGAGGCCATGCGGCGCTTGCGGACAGCGCGCTCCCTGGGCGGCGAAGGCCTCCTGCTGTTCGCCGACCTGCAGCGGGTGAGAGGCGAACCCGAGCGAGCTGGGAAACTGCTCGAGGAGGCGCTCGCGCGTTGGCCGGCGGACACGCAGGTCCTCATGGGCGCCGCCGAGCGGCGTCTCGCATGGGAAATCGTCGCCGAGATCCAGCCGATCCTCGCCGAGCTCGCCCTGCGGGCGGCCGGGTTCGATGCGCTCGATTGCGCCCGCTACCTGGCGGCCGAGATCGGGTTCGCGCGCCACGGCGGTTTGGACCGGCTGATCGAGGTTATGGGTCGGCTGCAATTCGCCGCCAAGGGCGAAGTGATCGATCCGGTTCTGCTTGCCGAAGGCCGCCGCGGCGCCGACCTTATCCAGCAATCCGAGGTTTTAAGCATCGAAGCGGTCGACGTGCTTCTCAGGTTCTACACCAGGGCCCGACTGCCCGCTGGCGCCGAGGCGCTGCTCGAGCGTCTCGCCCATGAGCCGGTGTTGACCGCGAGACCGTTGCTTCTGAGGCGTTTCGATTATTACTGTTCTATTGGCGACCTGAAACGCGCGGGGGCCTTATACGACGAGCACTATGCCGGCGCCGAACTGAGCCACAGGGAAAGCGCCAGCGCTGTACGCTTTCTCGCGGAACGGGGACGTTGGGGAGATGCCGCGACTTTGCTTCGAGAGGCTTTGCTGAAAGGTGAGCCGCCGCCCGCCCTACCGAGTTCAGCTTCTGCGGGTAGCGCGGCGGTCGTCGAGCCAGGCAGATCTGCTGGCGATCATAGACCGGCGCCTCGACCTCGAAGAAACCGCTCCACGCCGGTCGGTCTTGGCCTTCCGACAATTGCTCATCGACGACCTTTGCGCCGCGAGCGGATCGCTTTCTCTAGCCGGGCGGACGGCCGCGCACCCGATGTCGGAGCGCAATCGACTGCTCTCGAGCGAGGCGGCCGGCGACGCCGATGCGCCGAAACGGTCCATGGCCCTGTTCTTGTGTGTCGACCAAGCCTATTTCCTGGGCGCCCTCACCTTTCTCGCCTCGTACGTCATCCACAATCGACGGCGGCTGACGAGCGTGCCGACGATCGTCTTCCTCGGCGACGACGCGCCGGCATATTGGGGTGAAATTCTTCGCCGCTTCGCCGACCGGATCGGCTTGCGGTTGGAAATTGTCCCCGAGAGCGCCTTCGGTGGCGAAGGGCGGCCAAACTCTGGATCGTGGGGGTTCTTCTCGGGCGGCGGCGGTCTGTCCGGCGCGGCCTACTTTCGGCTCTACGCCGCTCGCCACCTCGGCCAGGAGCGCACCTATGAGCGCCTCTGTTATGTCGATGCCGACATGGTTTGTCACGGCGATCTGAAGGCCCTCTTCGATCTGGAGCTCGACGGGCTTCCGTTAGCCGCGCGTCGCGAGGAGGTTCGGGTGGAAGTCGCGCAGGCAGCCGATCGGAACGGCATCGCTCGGGGCGACTATTTCAACTCTGGGGTTCTGATCTTCGACACTGGTCACGATCAATTCGAGAGCCGCCTTAGCGAGGCGATCAGGCTGTGCGAACAGGAGCCGGAGCGACTCTATTTTCTCGATCAGTGTGCTTTGAACATTGCTTTCGTCGACGCGGCGCAGCGGCTGCCGCGAGACTTCAACGTCTTCCTGCGACCGGACCGCGCGGAGACGGTGGAGGTAGGCGCTGGCAAGCTGCTGCACTTCGTCGGCGGTCCCAAGCCATGGGATGTCAGCTACAGCCGCGAGTACCGCGACCACTGGCGCCGCTACGCGGAGGTGGTCAAGCTGCTCCTCTCGCCCAGCGACTACACCTGCATCGTTCGCGCGGCCAATGGCGCGCGCGTCGCGGGTTAGACTGTTGGAGAGCGAGTGGCGACAAAGGCGGGCGATTGCCGCGAGGACTGATCCTGCCTCAGGCGGCGGCCGCCGTCCGATGGCCGCCGTTGGCGACGGTGGCGACATGTCGATAGTCCGCCGCCTTCATCAGCAGTCGCGTCACCTCGGCGTATCGCACCCAGTATTGGCGGAATTCCCCCTCGTAGGATATGTCCCACGGCTTTGGCGAGGCGACGAAGTGCAGCAGCCGCGCGTTCTCCCGCCCTGGGTGAGTCCGATTCAGGAAGAAGTTGAACTCGGCCGGTAATGGACTCATTCGGCCGAGAAAGGCGATGTTGAGCGCGCACTGGTCCAGAAAGAACAATCGGTGTAATTCGTGCTCGCCGAGACGGATCGCCTCCTCCAGGAGGACGACGGTATCGGGCTGCGCCATGTCGAACAGCAACACGCCGGAATTGAAATAGGTTCTGACATCGACGCCGATACTGGCGGCGGCGAAATCCACTTGTGGGCCGGCATCCTCATACCGCGCCGCGAGAAGCTGGCCTTTGAGGTCAAAGGTCAGCAGGCCGCCGAGGTCAGCTTGGCAGACGATGTCGCAGTCGATGTAACACAGACGATCGAACCGCCCCAGCCCGTATAGGTGGCGGGCGGCATACAGGCGAAAGTAGGCTGCTCGTGAAAGGCCGGCCCCGCCGGAAAAGAAGCCCCAGGAACCGTGCTGAGTTGAACTCGCCAATGATGAAATCGGCTTCGCGCAACACCTGTAGTCGCAGGTTCAGCTTGGCCGCCAAGTCGCGCAGCTGATCGTCCCAACTGGGCGGGACATCGTCGGCCAGGAACACCATGACGTCGACAAGCGCCGCGTAGGCGCGATTGTGGATCGCGTAGGAAGTCAGGAAGGTGAGGACGCCGAGGAAGTAGTTTGAATCCGTGCACAGGAACAGGGCCGTCCGCCCGCGCAGGGTCGTGGCACCTCCGAACTCGAGACTGGAGAGCACACGGTTGTGATCGGCGAGACGCCGCGGCGACGCGCCTTCCGATGTTTCGCCGGCGCCTTCCTCGACGCAGCGATCATCGATCAGCATCTGTCGAAAGGCGTGGACCGCCGGATCAAGGGCGCGCCCGGACTGGACGAGCCGGTCCAGCAGCGCCAACAAAGATTCGCGCGTGTTCGAGCGGCGGGCGACCCTCAGCAGCTGATGACCGACACCCGGCAGTTCGGCGCGAGTCTGCAGGCTGGCTTCCAGCACACGGCCCGCCTCCTCCCAGCGTTTTCGCTCGGCGAGAAATCGGATCGCCGACTGGGCCTCCCGCCTATTTAACTCCCGGCCTGAAAAATATTGATCGTAAACGGATTCCGCCTTGTCCATTTGAACAGTCATGCAGTAAAACTCAAGGCGGCGAATGGCGACCTGAGGTGTCGAAATCAGCTTCAGGTGGGCGATGCGGCGAAACAAAGCCTCCGCCTCGTCGCGAAGTCGCAATCGTCCATAGATTTTCAGCAGGCCGCTTACCTCCTGAAGGCGGCCATCGAAACTCTCCTCAACGGCCACGCGGATACGATCGACTTCGGCGAGGATCGGCGGCGGAATTTTCTCGCCGGGCGGGGCGAACTCGAATTCGGCGAGCAGCTTGGCAAGTCTTTGGGAATCCGGTTCGGCGCGGTTAAGGCGCAGCTCGAGCGCGAGCAGCCGGGCGGTAGATCGGACGTCGAGATCGCCGGATCGCTCGCGCAACCAGTCTAGCTGATCGCGGGCGTTCTCACCGGCGTCCAAGTCGAGATAGAGCTCGGCCGCGCCGAGCCGCGTGCCGAGATTGTCCGGATCGCTGTCGATGGCGCGCTCCAACTGTTCCAGAGCTCGCAGTCGCGCGCGACGCCTGTGCATCAGCCGGGCCTGGACCGTCTTGACGGCGGGGTCATCGCCGTGACGCTCGCGCAGTTCGGCGACCGCGCTCGCGGCGTCCTCGATCGGAGCGGTGTCGATCAAGGCGTTGGCCAAGCGCAGCCGAGCAGTCTTGTCATCCGGAAGCTTGGCGGCGAGGGATCGTATGAGCTCCAGGCCCAGGTCGGCATCCTCGCTCCGCTCTCGGCCGGCGTAGGCCACCTCGGCTATCTCGCCCGCAACCGCGGGGTCCCACCCGCGCACGGCTTCCGGTTCGGCCGCCCGTCGCATGAACTCCAGCATCGCCCGCGCCGCGGCCCTCTCCTCCCCACTTCGCCACTCGGCGAAGGCCAGATACAGCCATGCGTCGGGATCGGGGGGATTGGGGACAGACCGGGACAGCCAGGCTCTCGCTTGGACCAGATCGTCCTGGGCGAGATAGGCGCGGCCAAGCCAATAGGCGCGTCGGGCCTCGTCCTTCGGAGCCGGCGTGACTCTGACCAGCCATTGGCTCGCCTCGCGCAGGCGGCGCTGCTCAAAAAGATGCACGCCTTCGGTCACCAAATCATTCATCAATGCCCCGCCTCGCAGTTAAAGTCTCGTGATCAGCCGATCCGCGACGCGCCAAGTCACCACCTCGAACGGCTCGGCCGCAGGCGACGGGCTAATCATCGTCATCCGGCGCCGTCGGATCGCGGTTTTGCCACGGAAACGGACGGCTCGGCGCGGGCGTGTCGAGGAAGTCGCATAGCTCCGGCCATCCCTGGCCATTGATAATGTCGAATTCCAAAAACCGATCTTTGGGCTTGTCCGCGAAGAACCCGCGTACTCTTGCTTCGTAGGCTTGATACGCTTCAGCCAGCGTGCCATAGTTCACAAACAGTGCGTGATTGATGTCGAGAAATTGCAATCCATGATGAAATTGATCCAGACGGTCCATTTGCTTGCGTGTTTCATAAAAATCGTTTAGTCCGTAGTGCCGTCGCCATTGTCCAACCATGGATTCTTGCCATGATTCGAAATCCCTGGGCGTAAAAATAAATTTTGAATTAGGAAACAAATAATAATATTTCTCAAAGCCAACTATGATTGGAGAGTCAGTGAATGCGTCAAAAAGATGGACGTCGTCGTCACCGACCAGCTCCATGGTCAGTGGATTAGTGAAGTCGGCGACATCGAAATCCAACATAGTTAACGCCAACGCCAAGGTGGTCGTCGCCGTCTTTGGCAGGCCAATGCCAAAGATCCTGATCTTGGTCCAATCAGGAAAGCCCGCCGACAGGGCGGCGCCGACGCCACGCAGACGCTTGTCGAGCGGCCCCAGATTGAAACCCGGACGCAGTCCGCGCATCGCCATTTGGAAGGCCGCGTAATCGCGCAAGGCGAGGTGTAGCCGCAATCTCAGGGCTTCGGCGGCGGGTTGATTTCGCAGGCCTTTCTCGGCGATGGCCTTGGCGAGCTTGGTCCTCATGGAGATCCAAGCCGCCGTTCGCTCCCAGGCGTCGAAAAGCGTCGGCACGACCGTGAACAAGCTGGTGAGGATATCCGGATCGTCGGAACCGGCGAGCACTTCGTCGAACTCCCGCCGGGCGACCCCGAACTTCTTGAGATGTGCGAGCACCCTGAATCTCGCCAATGCCACACCCGCATGATCGGCGGCGCGGATCGGCCCGGTCTCCAGAACGCGAAAGGCCTCTGACGCTCGGCCGTTGGCCAGTAGAAACTGAACGTAGGACAGGAAGACGAAAGGTGTTTCCGCGTTCTGCTTTACCAGATTGCGCAAAATATCCTCGGCATCGTCGCTGCGGCCAAGAAAGCGCAGCGCCGTCGCGCAACTCGTGCGCCAGATCGCATTGTTGGGATGCTGGCCGAAGCGCGCGAGCACCCGATCCCACCGTTCGAGGGCTTCGGCCCAATCCCTCCGCTGCACCGCCACTTGCGCCAGACCGGCCCCTCCTGCGGCTTCGGCCGGATGTTGCCCAGCGACAGCGGCGAAGATCGACTCCGCATCTTCGAGTCGGCCGCTATCGAGTAGGGCGCGCGCGCAAGTGATCGCTTCCTTGCGCTGGACCACCGCCGCTTGGCAGGCCTCGACGACACGCTTGCGCGCCGGGTCACTGGGCGGGAGGCTTCGCAGCCGCCTCGCCACCGCCCGCACGGCCTCGTCGACCGTTTCCCCTTGCTCGACTGGCGACCGCGCCACGCCTTGCTCCTTCAGCTCGCGAGGACGTTGGAGCCAGCCTTCGCCGCCACATCTAGCCGCCCCGCCAGGCGCCCGCCGCCGACGGCGGGCGGATAGATCGCGTAAGCTCGCCCGGGGCGCAAGTGGCGACGGTTCGACGCGCAACGCCCAGCATGGCGGCCAGCTTGACTTATTTTGATCCGGTGATCAGTTTGCGAGCGAAAACTTGATGGAGGGCTCATGGCCGAATCCCCCGAGGCGGTTGCGTTCCAGCTGCTCGAGCTGATCATGAAGAACGACGCGCAAGAGGGCGAATTGAAGGCCCGGCCAGCCACCTTCGTTCGCAACTGGGTCCTCCACACCTATTCCGAGTGCCTGATGGCGGCCCGCGGCCACCTGCCGCCCTCGGAGAAGAGGGGAGCTGGCGGCCCCAAGGGAAAGGCCGGAAGCAAGGCCGGCGCGACGCCGTGACCGGGCGCGAATAGCGGTCAATGGCTGCTCAACAGCGGCCGCCTTTGAGCAGTCGGATGGCGCGCGTGAGTTCGCCGGGCACAAGGGTATCGAACCCGCGCACCTGGTCGCCTTGCCAAATCTCGACCGCGCCGCCGCCCCAAGCGCAGGCATCGCTGAACGTTGCGCTCCATGAGAAGCCCTCATGCTTGGGAGCCTCGGTCTGGAACTCGATGGGTCGTCCAAGAGAGAGCATCGCCGCATAGAGCGGCTCGAGCCAGGGCCGTTGGCCAGCCGGCATCAAAGAGTGGTTGCTAAGCACGCCCCGCAGGCCCAAGGCGCGGCGGAACTGACCCATGATGGCGACTGTGGCGGCCAAGTCCGGCGCGGAGACGCCGGAAAGCGAACGATACGGGTTGAACGTGAACTGAACATTTGTCGCGCGCCACCCCGAAAAGTCGGCGATGGAGCCCGAAAGGCACGACTGATAGGCGCCGTCGGTCAGTCCCGCTCGTCTCAGGGCAGCCAACGAGATTGGGTCGCGTGGCAGGTTGAAAGGCTCGTCGCTTAATGAGGCGCAGGCCGTGTCGGACACCTCGCGAATCAAGGGCTCCCTGTCATATCGACCCGCGAGAAACTGTTGCATTCGACGATAGGCGTTGCGGTAGGCCGAGCTCCAGAAGGGCCCGATCTGCAAATCCTCTTCTGGCTGTCCAGGGATGACCCGCCGGATGGGGATTGGCCCGCCCGCGAGACGTTTCGCCCACATCGGGGCGTTCCGTCCGGTCCAGATGCGGAGATCCACGCCCAGAGGCATGTTCGGCCGCCGCCTGTTATAGGCGCGCACCTCCGCGAGGGACTGATCGATCGCCGATGTGTCAAAGACGCCGGGCACAGGCTCGATCTGTCGCCAGGTGATGTTCATGACCAATCCGCCGAAGGCCGCGCCGGACGCGGAAATGGCGGATAGAGAGTTGTCGGGTGCGACGTCGTCGTGGCGATGAAACCGGATGTCGCCCATGGATATGAGACCGGCAAGGGGCGGCTTTTGCGCCCGAGCCGCCGAGGCTGGGGCGGCCGCCGGCTTCCCCGCCGGAAGCGTCAGGGTCAGGCTGGCCGCGGCGGTGGCGAGGAGCGCCGCGGCGCGTCCGGGCGAGCATTCCACCGCCATTCGCCGATCGACCGAACTATTCATCGGCTTGCATCGCCGCCGCCCTGACGGATGGGTGTCCAACGGCGACTTCCGCCTCGTCACTGTCAACGTCATGTCCTCCGCCTGTCCGCGCCGCCGCCATTGATGAATCGCGCACGGCGCATTCTAGGCCGCTTCACGCCGTCGCTCATCCACGGTGTTGCTCGCGCCAGTCGAGCGGCGTATCGGCGGGAAGGTCCCCGACCCCGCATCGCCTTTTTCCCAGGAGCTTCCATGGCCGAGCCGCACGACGCTGCATCCCAACCCGCCACCGAAGCCGAAACGGCCGACAGGAAGCGGCTGAAGAGCAAGCGCAAGGAGCTATCCGAACTGCGTCTGCGGACCAAGGACGCGAGCGACCGCATGAAGAAGATCAGCGAGGAGCGCTCCGCGCTGCGATCCAAGACCGAGGCGCTGAAGGCCGAGCTCGGCATCGTCGGCCGTCGCGGCGGCAAGGCCGCGTCCGGAGAAGACGGACGCGTAAAGAGGCCTTCGGCCAGGCGCTTCCCGGCGACGAATTGGGCGCCCGTCCCGATCTTCCCCGGTTCGCGCGGACGGCCGCCCGCTCGTGAACGATACACCGTCCCCCCTCGCCGACCTCGAAGCCCGCGTCCGGCGGCTCGAGGCGCTCTATGGCGTCATCGACCTGCTCGCCCTGCCCGGAATGCTGGCGGGCGGCGCGGCCAGCATGTTCGACGCGCGGCAGTCGGCGGAGTCGCTGCCTGATCGGGCGATCGGCTTCTTTCCGAAGGAAAGCGCCGGGCGCGGCCTGACGATTCGCTGGACGCGATATCCCGACGCCGGGGAACTGGCCGCGCCCATCCTGCAAGGCTTTCCGTTCCGGCTGGAGCTCGCGGTGCTGCCCATGCCGCATGTCTCGCGAGCCGACGACATCGTTCTGGCGCTCGACGGCGAGGAGATCGCCCTGGGCGCGGCCAGACAGCTCGGCGCCACTCTGGTGTTCGCCGCCGAGTTCATGCCGGCGCGCAGCGGCCTGGCGCGCGTCGCTCTCGCCAGCCGCGCGCCGCTCCAGGCGGCCGGCGGCGACACGCGCCAGCTCGGCCTTCCCTTCGTTTCGCTGCGCACCTGGCCCGACATCGCCTCGGCGGCGGCGGTGTCCGACTTGGGTCCGCCCGCCCTCGGCTGATGGCCAAGGTCCGGCGCCGCCTCCTCTACGTCACGCCTTTCGCGCTGCTTCCGGCCGTGGAGGGCCATCGCAAGCGCATGGCCATGACCTTCGCGGCGATCCGCCGCGCCGGCTATGAAATCCACATCCTGTTCATTCCGCGCGAATACGGCTGGTG
Source organism: uncultured Alphaproteobacteria bacterium (assembly GCA_963752245.1). Lineage (GTDB taxonomy): Bacteria > Pseudomonadota > Alphaproteobacteria > Caulobacterales > Caulobacteraceae > Acaudatibacter. The sequence goes on along the minus strand of CAVVXO010000002.1, from coordinate 463,317 downwards.
CGAACTTTTTGATCCGCAAGTCTATCGAGAAATGATGGCGGCGGCGGACTTGACATTCTTCTGCCATGCCCAGACGCCGGTAGCCCCCGCCGCCGATGTCTATACTCTGGATGAGTGGTGGCCGGCGCACGCCAACGAGTTCTGCCGCTGGGTATTCGCCAACCACGGTTACGAAATGGTATTCTGCAACTATGTGTTCATGAGTCGGGTCTTCGAGCTGGCGGACCGCTCGATCGCCAAGGTGATAGACTCGCACGACCTGTTCGCCGATCGCAAACAGTTGCTGATCGACAACGGTCTGAAACCGGAATTCTTCTACACCGACCGGGACAGCGAACTGCGGGGGATGGAACGGGCCGACTTGGTGTTGGCGATCAAAGAACAGGAAGCTGAGTATTTCCGCCGCAACAGCGATGTGCGAGTGCTCACCTTGCCTTACTATCAAGATACGTCGGCCGGCGCCGTCAGGCCCGGAGCCCGCCGGGCGGCAGAGCCGGTGCGTTTCGGGTTTTTCGGCTCGCCCAATTCCATCAACGTCAAGAACATTCTCGAATTCATCGCCCACCTGGAGCGCCGCCGGCCGGCCGCAGGCTACCGCTTCGAGCTCTGGCTATATGGTTCGCTCTGCCGGCGAATCCCACAAACCATGCCAGATTTCGTCAAGATCGGCGGTCTGGTCGACACTGTCGACGATTTCTACCAAGCGGTCGACGCAGTGATCAATCCGCAATACTTCAGCACAGGTCTGAAGATCAAGGTGGCCGAGGCGCTCGCCTACGAAGCGCCGCTGATCTGCCACCGCCATTCGTTCGAGGGGTTCGGCGCGCCGCTGCATCCGGCACAGGACTGCGCCGATTTCGACGCCCTGATTTCGGCGATGGACGCCGCGGCCGCCGATCCGGCCTACCTCGCGGAGATCGGCCGAGCCGCCGCGGCGGTGCAGTCGCGGCTGGTCGACGAGTGCCGACGCCAGCTCGACCGGGTGTTCGCCTCTGGGCGGCTGACTGGGCCCTGGCTCTACGTTTTCGTGGACGGCGAGGCGTTCAACAGGTCGCGACTCTACCGTCACTTGGTGGAGGGTTTCTTCGCGTCGTTCGCCAGCCGCTACTTCGTGGCGATGATCGACGTCGGCCAGGCCGGCGGCGCGGCGCCGCTGACCGCGGCGACGGGCGCCTGGTCGGCTTTTCAACGCAAGGCGAACCGCTGGGGCGCCGACGTCGAGGCGGACGACATCCCGCCAGGGGCGCGGTGCGTGTTCTTCGATGATCCGGCACGAGCCGGCTTCGGCCCGGAGCGGGCGGGCGGGCTGGTGTTCGTCGACGCGGTGCGTCTGGTGCGGCAGCTGTGCGGCCGGGCCTGGTCGGCTTGGCTCGAAACAGTGACGGCGAGATCGCATTCTGGTGCGGTGCGTCGGGCCGCGCCTGCGCGCCGGCGAGGGCGACGAGCGCTCGGTGGCGATCCGCTATTTCCGCTGGCTGCCCTGGGAAATGGGGGTGTGGACCGGGGCGGACAATCACGACCTGGTGGAGGAAATCTGGCTGTTCACCGACGCGCGCGTCGACGGGCGCTGGGAGGCGGCGGTCACGCGGGCCTTTCCCGAATTCACCATCCGGGTGTTCCGGGAAGCGTGCGGCGAGCGGGCGGAGGCCGGCTGTGGGGTGATGGAGGCGATGGACACGGTGTTCGGCCAGCGGCGGGCCCCTCGGCTGGTCATGCGCTTCACCGCCCACGGCGGCTTCAATGTCATCACTGAGTGGTGTGTCGCCAACGGCGTGCCGTGCCGCGACTTCACGGCCTACGCCAGTCAGCGCGGGGGCGACGGCGGTCTCGCCGCGGCGGCGGCCTCGCGCCTGTCGGATCTGGTCCGTCCGCCGCGACCCGCCGGCCTCATGCAGGGTTCGGTGGCGTCCTGGGCGGCGTCAGGCTGGGAAGCCTTGGCCTCCCTGTTGGAGCGCGATGGCGCCCTGGAACCCGAGCCGCGGGATGGTGTTGCGCGGCACGCGGAGATTGGCGAGGGTCACCTCAGGGCTCCGGCGCCGGCGCCGGGGTAGGGGCCCGTTGAAAGGATCCCGATGCAAGCACTGAAAAGGGCGATCATCGCGGCGGGCCTGGCGCTCGGCGTCGGCTTCGGCTTCGGCTTCGGCCAAACAGCGGCCGTCGCCGGGGTGATGCTCGGCGCCCATGTCGGCGCCGACAACGATCCCAGCGGCGAGCAGGAGTTCGAGGCCCTCGAGGCGCAACTCGGTCACCGGCTCGCGATCGACAACGACCACGAGGACTGGACCTATTTCCCGCGCGCCGACCGCGTGCGCTGGGACGTACGATCCGGACGCCTGCCCATGCTCTCCTGGCGGATCATCTTCCATCGCAATCAGCCATCCGGCGGTTGCGCCACCGCCGACGCGATCAACGGCGGCGCCTACGACGCGCAGCTCGCCCGGCAAGCGTCGGCGGCCAGGGCTCTGGCGACGCGCGTGCTCGTGCGGTTCAACTACGAAATGACCAGCAACGAGGAGAACACCTGCTTCACCGGCTTCGTCGTCAAGGACAATCCAAATCTGGCGGGCGCCAAGTATGTCGCGGCCTGGCGGCATGTCGTGGACATCTTCCGCAAGGTGGGCGCGACCAACGTCGAGTGGGTCTGGGCCCCCGGCCATACCGCCTTCGGTAGCGGCATGTGGCGGTCGTTCTGGCCCGGCGGCGACTATGTCGACTGGATCGGCGTCGACTACTACAACAAACCCGACGTGGTGAAGGACTTCGCCGCCGATCGCGGCATGCAGGCCTTTTATGCCGTCGGAACTTCGCTTCGAAAGCCCCTGATGGTCGCCGAGACCGGCGCGATCAACGACCCGCGCATGAACCCCGATCCGCAGACCGCCTGGCTCCTCGGCGCCCGGAGCTTCCTGAAAAGTCATCCGGCGATTCGCGCCTTCCTCTGGTGGGACACTCCCGGCCGATATTTCAAGGACAATCCCGGCTATGGCGGCACCGGATATCTGCTGACCGGCGCCGGCCTTGCCGCCTTCAAGGCCATGGCCGACGACCCCTACTTCCAAGTGAGTCCGGCTCAGCGTTAGCCGAGCCGCCGCGCTGGCGCGCCCACTCTCCAGCTACACAGGCCGGCGACCCCTCAGCTTCTTCGGCAGTGCATCGTGCAACGAGTCGTAGAAGTGCCGCAGCTCCGCTGGCGGCATCCGCGCGACTTCGGGTAGATGGTCTCGCGCCACGAAGCCGCGCTCGGCCAAAGACAACGGTTCGGGAATCTTGACCAGCAGCTGCTGGTTGAACGCCGCCAGCGCGCCGCGATATTCGGCGAGGCAACGCTCGGCCTGTTCGAGGCTCATGTATCGGCCGCGCTCGCGATTCCAGCCCATCGCCTCCCCGACCTGCTCGGCGGCGACTCCCACGCGCTTGCGCTCCTCGCGGGAATGCCGGCCGGCGTCGGACAGCGGGTGGCTCTTCGGCAGGCCGTGGCGGTCGGTGTAAAGAGCGCGCATCGCCTCCAGCACGCGCCACCCTGGCGCGGAGTTGACCCGCCCCGGCCGCTGAACCTTCAGTCCGGACGGGGCGCCGATCAGCGCCAAGAGTTCATCGATGAGATCGCCGCCGGTCAGCAGCCTGGGATCGAGGACTCGAACCCTCAGACTAGCCCAGCCGAACGCATCGGCCCACGCCTGAGCGGTGCGGTGGTAGTCGACGCGCGGCTGAGCCATGCGTTCGTCGAAGAATTGGTCGAAGTCGAAGGTGTTATGACCAAACCTGACCTTTTGCGCATAGCTCGATGGCGTGAGATCAACGAGATCGCGAATGACCATCAAAATCCTGACATCGTTGTCGCGGCCGCCTAGCCGACCGGCCAACTCTTCGCATTCGCGGCGCTTGGCGCCCTCGAACATCTCAGACGACAGAATCAAGCGGGAAAGGTCGCTGGCGCGGAAATGCCTTTGCAGCGCTTCGATGGCGCCGGAGGACGGTTCCCCACGGGTTCGCGCTCTAAGATCGTGGGCCACGGCGTGGTGCGCCTTGCGTCCCGCCTCCCGGCCGGCCACGGGATAGTCGAACCCGCTGGCGCGCAAAGCCGCCGCGTTTACATGCAGGAAGCTCTGGATCGACGCCGATCCCGCCTTGCGCAGGCCGATGTGGATGAAAATCTTGCGTCCGACCGGACCGCCAAGAGACACGCCGTCCGACAGGGTTCGCGCGGCGCGCTCACTCTCGCGGGATCCTCCCTCCGCGCGCGATCGCCGCTTCGCCTCTCGTTGGGCGGCTCGAGCCCTTCGCGGCCGCTTCGCGGGCCTCGCGGGCCAGGAGGCGCTCGTCCCTGTCTCTCAGCCTCGCCTCGGCCAGCGCCCGCAGCCGCGACCGTTCCTCCGCCGAGATGGCGCGTTCGTTGGCGGATGGCGCCGGGACCGCCGAATTGCCGCGGCCGACCTCGTTCATGCCCTCGCCGCTGCCTCGCCGGCGAGCTCGCTGGCTTCAGAATTCACGCGTCCTCCGACGGTTCGGAGGTCGCCGGGCCCGCATCCCCGTGGGCCGCCTTATCGGCCGCCTTCGTCGCCGCCTTGGCGGCTTTTCCGCCTATTCGCGCCTCATACTTGAGGCGCGCCGAGGGGGTGAGCGCCGCCCAATCGAGCTCGAGATTGGCGATCAGCTTCTGTCGCTCCTCGCCGAGCGTGCTCGCCAGCTTCCGACGCAACTCCCGATTGTAGGCGGCTCGATCCTCGCCGGACAGCGGCTCCCACTCCTTCCGGTGCCGCATTCGCCACATCGCCCACAGGTGCGGCGCGAAGGGCTCCGCATCAGTCGTCGGCGTCGACTCGTGCTTCTGGTCCACCATGTCTCCTGTCGATTCAAGAACTGAAATCTAAAGCGCCTTGCGGCCAATGAGCAACTTGCCCACGCGATCATAGAAGGCGCGCAATTCCTCGCGGATCGATCCGCTCGATGTCCGGCAACCACGACCGCGGCGTAAATCCGCGTTCTTCAAGAGTGTTGGGAGCCGGCAGCGGCTTGGTCAGCACGGTGTTGAACTGATCGATCGTGCGCCGGTAGAGGTCGAGACAGCGGCGCGCCTGCTCGCCGGTCAGGTAAAGACCGCGATCCGCGTTCCAGCCCATCTCCTCGCCGACCTGAAAGGTGATCGCGCCAAAGCGCTTGCGGTGCACGGAAAGGTCGAGCGTGTCGGGGGCGATGCGGCGCACATTGATCCGGCGCATCGGGTGGTCTTCCGGTAGACCGTGCCGGCCCATGACGAACCCGCGCACCGCCTCCAGCACCCGCCAGCCCGGCGAGACGTTGATCTTGCCCGGGCGCGACAGGCCGCGCATCTCGGGGCTATCGGGATCGAATCCGAGCACGGTCAGAAAGTCGTCGATCAGCTCGCCGTTCACCAGATGGCGGGGGTCCAGCAGGCGCACGCGCAGCGCGCCCCAACCGAACACTTCCGCCCAGCGGCGGGCGGTCAGGAAGGCGTTCGTGCGTGGCTCGGCGATCCGCGCCTCGAAGAAGCTGTCGAAATCGTAGTCATGGCCGCCCAGCTTGATCTTCTGGGCATAGCTGGAAGGTAGGATGTCGATGATGTCGCGGATGATCAAGATGACCCGCTGCCGGCCGGGCGCGCCGTCCAGTCCAGCTTTGAGTTTGGCAATCTGTGGCGTGCTGCAGCCTTCGAACATTTCCGAGGACAGGACCAGACCGTTGGCAGCCATTCTTGCGCCAGTCTTCGACGAGCTCTTCCAGAGAGCCGTGCTTGGGATCGAACTTCGGCCGATCCTTAATTTCGCTGTAGATGTTGTGATGATCCTTGAACGGCCCGCGGCCCGCCCTGGGGTAGTCCAGCCCAAGAGCGGTAAGCGCCGCCTCGTTGGCGATCAGGAAGCTTTGGATCGACGCGGAGCCGGACTTCTTGAGGCCGATGTGGACGTGCATCGAACGGCGTTGGCGTCCCTCCGCCTCGGACGCCGCCTCCCGGTCGAGCTTTCGCGCCAGCTTCGCGGTGGTCCGCGCCTGTCGCGCCTTGAGCTTGGCGTCGGCCTCGGACCTATGCGCCGCCTGGCGCGCCTCGCGCTCGACCTGCGCCGCGGTGCGCTCGGCCTCGCCCGCCAAGCGCTCGGCGCGCGCCCGCAGCCGCTCCTCGCGCTCGCGCAGGCGCTGTTCCGCGAGGGCGCGCAAGCGCGAGCGTTCCTCGGATCCTGGCGCGGCTTCGTTGCTCGTGTCCATCGTCGGTGCTCGCGCGCGCCTTGCCAAGGTCGCGGCCGCGCGTGTGCCGCCGCGAGTGGCCCGCCGCTTCCTAGAGAAGGCCTCGCTCATTGAGAAGTTCGCCGGCCCGGTCATAGAAGGCGCGCAACTCGCGAGCGTCGACTCTGCGGACCGATGGGACCCAGGGGCGCGGTTCGAACCCGGCGTCGGTCAAGCCGCGAATGGGCCGCGGGAGCGGCGGGTCGAGCACTCGGGCGAATTGCCGCAGGGTTTTCTCATAGGCCGACCAACACCGCCGCGCCTGAGGCAGGCTGAGGTATAGGCCGCGGTCGCCGTTCCACCCCAGTTCCTCACCCGCCTGGTGAGTGGCGCGGGCGAACAGCTTGGTGTGCACCGACAAGCGAATGACCTTGGCATCGGCGTGACTCTTCCGAATGCGCAGCAGCGGGTGCCCGGCGGGCAACCCGTGACGGTCGCGGAGGAAGCCGCGAATGGCTTCCAGCACGCGCCACCCTGGCGAGGCGTTGACCACCCCCGGCCGCCGCAGCGCTGAAACGGAGCGGGCGTTTGGGTTGAAGTCGAGCACCTCAAGAAGATCGTCGATCAACTCGCCGTTGGTGAGATGCTCGGGTTCCAGCAGCCGCACGCGTAGCGCTGGCCAGCCAAACACCGCCGCCCAGCGCTGCGCGGTGCGGAAATAGTTGACGCGTCTTTCATTCATTCGCGCCGCGAAAAATTCATCGAAGCCGTAGGCGTGGGCTCCGTACCTGATCTTCTGCGCGTAGCTCGACGGCATCAGCGACACCAAGTCTCTTATATACAATATGATGCGGTAATCCCGCTGCAGCGGATCGAACTGGCGCTTCAACGCCGTTATCTGGTCGGTTTCGCACTCCTCGAACATCTCGGACGATAGCAAGTCGACACGCCGGTCAGCGCCGTGGCAGGAGCGGACGAGGTCTTCCACGCCGCCGTGCTCCGGCTTGTACTTCCGCCTGGCCATGAGCTCGCAGGCGATGTTGTGATGGCCCCGAAATGGCCCGCGACCGGATGGGGGATAGTGCAAGCCGAGCCGACCCAAAGCGCCTTCGTTGGCGGCCAGGAAGCTCTGGATGGACGCCGATCCAGACTTCTTCAAGCCGATGTGCAGCGCGATCACCGCCACCTCATCCAGCGCCTGAGGGACAAGGTGGTCAGTCGCTGAACTTGGCTTGCAGCTTCTGCCGCCTGGCGAGCGGCAGCGCCTCCCATTCGGCGCGCAGAGCACGCTTCAATTCGGCGAGCGCCTCCGGCGAAAGGCCATTGATCTCGCGCCGCCAAGCCTGGTTGTGCGCCTTCTTCTCCTCGGGGCCGAGCGACCTGAGAAGGTCGCGGCGCTGGTGACGCCACATCGCCAGCTCCTCGCGCGAAAGCGGGTTGGCCCGCCCCGGCTTGCCCGCGGCGCCCGGCGGGCGGGGCGATTCGCCGCCCTTTTGCGCCTCGCGCTTTCCGGGCGTGGCGTTCGTGTCGCGGGCGGGTTTGGGTGACTGGGCCATGTCGTCGATCCTCAGCTTTGGCCGCGCCTACGAGAGACGCCTGGTGTTAACGACGGTGCGCGCGCCGGTACTCACAGAGCGGCGAGATACTGGTCGATGCGATCGCGCACCGACGGGCTCATCTCGGCATCGAAGCGCGCCTTCCACTCGGCGTTCAGTTCGTCGCCCATCCGTTCCACCGCCCGCAATTCGGGAGCGTCGCCGACGGGGCGTTCCGGCGCGCCGAGTTCGAGGCAGGCGCGGATCGCCGGGGTCGGATCACCATGCGCGACGTCCTCGTATGCGACGGTGCGTCGCGGTCGACCGGTCAGCTCGGCCCACCGCCGCAGGCAGTCCACCCGGCCGACTATGTTGTTGATCGCCCGCTCGATCCGCTCGGCGTCGTAGGCGAGCGGCGCCTCGTCCTTCTCGTGCCATCCGCCCGTGCGTTCGGCGCGATCGAGGGACACCGCCTGGGCGACAATGTCCCGGCGCACCAATTGCAGGAACACGCAGCGATCGACGAACGTCTCGAAGAACCCGGCGAACTCGCCGGACACGACTCCCTGAACCCCCGCCTTGCACCCGAACCAGCGGTCCGCGCGCGGTGTGAGGAGGGCTCCGACGGGGCGAGCGCGCAGCTGGGCTGGATTGAGGCTTTCGCCGACCCGGCCGAGATCGAAACGTGACTCGATTTCCCGGCTTAAAAAGGTGCTGCCGCTGCGGGCGGTGAACAGCACGACAAGACAGCCGGCGAGCTCGGGCCACCAAGAGGTGTCGGGCGCGTCGGGCGCCGCGCCAACCAGGGTGGCGATCTCTCCCAGCCGTGACGCCGGGAAGGCGGTCAGCCGTTTCCGCGCGCCGGCGGGGAGCTCGGCGAGCATGGCGTTTGCGGCGGCGAGCGCCTTGTCCTTGGCGCCGGTCGGAAACTCGTCGCCGTCAAGCCGCTGGAGCTCGCGCATTAAGGCCGCCTGCTCCTCCACCTGGGCCTCGGCGACCGCGGTCATCAGGCGCCACTCGTCCAGTTCCGCCTGGACTCGCAATCGCTCTTCCCGCGCGCGCAGCCGCTCGTCCCGCGCGGCCAGCCGCTCGGCGCGTTCGCGGAGCCTTGCCTCGCGAGCGCGCAGCCGGTCGTCTCGCTCGTCCCGATCGTCCGGAAGCGCTAAGCAGGCCTGCCGAGCGCCCTGCGCAGTGACGGTGGCGAGCGTCATGCTGACCCGCGGCTCCTGTTCGAGGCGCGGCGACCGCCGCTGGGCGCCGAGCCGCCGATCATGTCGATGGTCCACCTGTTCGCGCCTCGATTTCGAAGAAGCCGGGCTTCGTCATACCGGGGGACAATTCCTGAGAACGTTGGCGATCCTCAACATTTGCCGGGTCTCTAAGCCCATTCTATAGGTTTCGACAATGTCTCTCAGGGCGATCGAACTGACGGGCGATCGTGGCCACGCCAGGCGTCCTGGAGCCGCGAGGGTGGTCCTTGCATCGGCGATTCCCATCGATCGGAGCTCTCCGTTGACGAGCGTCCAGGATGCGCTTGCGGCGCGAGACGCGGCGAGCGCCCGCACCGTCGACCAGGGCCCGGGCGATGAGCTGGGGTTGGCCATGGCGCCCGTCGATGGTCGCAAGCCCAGGTTGGCCGAGAAGGAGCAAGTCGCCAAGCTGGCGCGCCGCGTCAAGGCGACGTTGCGCAAGCGCGGACGCGTCGCGGCCATCCGCAAGGCGCTGGACGGCTCCGCCGAATTGCTCGCCGCGCCAAGCGACGCCCTGCGATTCAAGTTGCGGCAAGCCGTGTTTGCCCGGTTCGCCCTCACCGGCCTGTCGTCCTATCAGATCAACGATTTCGAGTGCTTCGACTACGATCTGTTCGATATCGCGGACGATCTTCCGACCTTTCGCGGACCGGCGCCGCGCATGAAGGACTACAAGAGCGGCAGATTATTTTTGCGTTCTGGGCGCGGCGCAGACCTTCGGCCGCTTGGTCGCCAAGCCGTTCGGCGCCTTGCTGAGCGCCGAACTCGGGCTGCCGGTTCTCAATCTCAGCCGCGCGGGCGTTGGCCCCGACATGTTCCTCGACGAGCGGCTGTTGCAGCTGATCCGCAACGCCCGGTTCGTCATACTCCAGGTCATGTCCGGCCGCAGCGCCGGATGTCCCGATTATCCCGGAGGACGCCGCGTCGAGTCCGAGACCGGCAAAAAAATTGCTCGTGGAGATATCCTGCAGCAGTTGTGGGAGCAGGACCGCAAGACGGCCATTCATTATGTGCGTCGGTGGAACGTGATCTATTTAAATTTGTATCGTCAACTTCGCGAAAATATAAACAGACCGACATTGCTGCTATGGTTTTCCGACCGTGACTCCGGTTGACTGGCGGCCAAGTCTTCTAAAGCACAGCTCTCTCCTGGGGGTCATTTCCGCAACTGGTCGGCCAGGAACTTTTTGACCAGCTATGTGAGGTGTTCCCCGACCACTATGAAGTCATCACTGGCAGAACTCGGGAAGCGCTGACCAGCCGAGTCACCAGCGCGCCCTGCCCGTATTTCGGGGACAGCGGCACCAGCCTTCACTACGAAAATACCTATTACCCGAGCAGCAATAGCCACGCCGCTGTCGCGCCCGCCATCCTACCATGGGCGAGGAACGCCTTGGCGAGCGCCTGACCCGGCATGAGCGCCGTTCGGGGCGATCCGCCGGCTCCGATGCGAAACCTTCCCGAGCAAAGCCGCGTCATGGCCATCGCGCGCCAGGTCAAGCAGACGCTGGCCGACAAAGGGCGCATACCGGCTGTCCGGCTCGCCCTCGCCGAGGTTGCCCCTCTGCTGCGCGAACCCAGCGACGAGCTCAGGTTCGCCATCCGCCGCGCCATCTTTGCGCCGCTTACCGCCTCCGGCGTGGTGTCGTATCAGATTAACGATTTCGAGTGCTTCGACTACCAGCTGTACAGCCTGGCCGGCGATCTGCCGACCTTTCGCGGGCCGCGCATCACCGCGGCGCACTTGCAAGCAGGAGACTACGCCTGCGTCATCGGCGCGGCGCAGACGTTCGGCCGACTGGTCGACCAGCCGTTCGGAGCGCGCCTGAGCGCCAAACTGGACCTGCCGATCCTGAACCTCAGCCGAGGCGGCGCCGGCCCCGACTTCTTCCTTGACGAGCGCCTGCTGCGCTTGGCGCGCGGCGCTCGGTTCGTGATCGTTCAGGTCATGTCCGGTCGAAGCTCCGGTTGCCCAGACTACCCGGGCGGCAAGATCGTCGACTTCGGCGACGGCCGCCCGCCAGTCGAACGCCGCGTCGCTGATCGGTCAGCTTTGGCGGCGTGATAGCAAGCTCGCGCTACACTACGTTCGCCGCTGGAATCATACCTATCTCGAGGCTTACAAAAGGCTGCGGGAACACATTTCCAGGCCGACGATGCTGTTATGGTTGTCCGAGCGGCGGCCACAAGACTGGAGTTTCGAGATCTTCCGAGAACGACCGGTGCTGGGGGCCTTCCCGCACCTGATCGGGGCCGAACTGTACGCCAGCTTGTGCACGCTCTTCGACGAGCACCATGAGGCGGTGACCGGCAAGACCAGCGAACCCCTGGTCAGCCGGGTCACCGGGGCGCCTTGCCCTTACGTCGGCGACAGCGGCGCCGCGCTGCATTGCGCCAATACCTATTATCCGACGAGCGCCAGCCACGCGGCGGTGGCCGAGGCCCTGCTGCCCTTCGCCCGAGCCGCCCGGGAGAGGAGATAGACGGCGGAGATAGTCAGCCCAAAGCCGTCAGAAGCTTGGGTGGATGAGCGGCTGGAGCGGGCGATGGGAATCGAACCCACGACATTCAGCTTGGGAAGCTGACGTTCTACCTCTGAACTACGCCCGCGTCCGGACGGCAGCCGCTATCTGACTTCCGGCGGCTTTCCGATTAGACGGAGGCGTCGGCGCGCTCAAGTCCGCTTCGGGCCCGCCAACCGGCGCTCGTCAAGGCAGCAGCACGCCGGGGTTCATTATCCCGTTCGGATCGAGCATCCGTTTCAGCCGGCGCAGCAAGGTCAGCCCCTCGGATCCCAGCTCGCGCTCCAGCCACGGGCGGCGGATGCGTCCGACGCCGTGGTGGTGAGCGAGGCCGCCGCCGTGGCGGTCGGTCACCTCCATGATTCGTCGCCAGCCATCTCGATAGGACGCCTCCATCCGGACTGCCTTCGCAACGCACGGCGAAGGTGAAGTAGAGGTTCAGGCCATTCCGATAGAGGTGCGAGCTGTGCGCCGTGCCGGCCAGCAGACCGGGCATCTCCAGGAGGCTTGCGACCACGCCATCGTAGATGTCGGCGATCACACGCCAGCTTCCGGAAACTTCGACCGTGTCCAGCACCACGCCGCGCTGGAAAAAGTCGCGCCAATGCGGCACGTGATTGCGGCGCTGCAGCCAGGTTGCAACGATGTCGTCCGGCGCGGGCGCCACCCCTGCCTCGGACGCGAGCGCGCCGACCGCGGCGCGTTCAGCCTCGACCATCGCGGTCGGACCCTCGTGGACGAACAGCATGAGACAGTTGGAGGCGCGGGCGTCCAGCCTGGCGCTCTCGCGCGCGTCGTACTGTCGCGCCACGGCCGGCCGCCAGCCGCGCTGAATGATCTCCCGCTGCAGGTCGAAGCCTCGCCGCATCGTCGGAGCCTCGAAGGCGGAGACGGCGCGCGCCTCCGCCGCTCGCCGCGCGGTCAGCGTCACGCCGGTGATCACGCCGAGGGTTCCTTCGCAGCCGAGCAGCAGATGGCGCAGGTCAGGGCCGGCGGCGGCGCGCGGCGCCCGGCCGAGGGTCACCGCCTCGCCGGTCGGCAGCACCGCCTCGATCGAATGGACGATGTCCTCGATATTGCCGTTGGCGGTGGAGAACTGGCCCGACGCCCGCGTGGCGATCCAGCCGCCGACGCTGCTCACCGCGATCGACTGCGGCCAATGGCCGAGGGTGAGGCCGTGCTCGGCCGCGGCCTGCTCGGCGACGAGGCCATTCACGCCGGCGTCGAAGCTGGCCAGCAGCGTGACGGGATCGATCGACCGGACCTTGGCCATGGCGCTCATGTCGAGCACGATGGCCTCCGGGCTCGCCTCGACGCCGCCGACCACGCCACTGCCGAGGCCGAAGGGAATGACCGGCGCGCCGGTCTCGTTGGCCACGCGCAAGACGGCCTGAACGTCGGCGACCGTCGCTGGACGAACGAGGCAGAGGGGCGCCGGCGGACCATGCCCCACGTGGTCGCGCAAATGGCTGAGCACCCAGTAATCGTGCCGCCGCTCAGCCATGGCCGCCGGATCGGTGACGACCTTGTCGGCGCCGAGCGCCGCCTTCAGGGCGTCAACGGCGCCGCTCATGGGCGGATCGCCGTCATGTCGCGATCGCGAATAGCGCGGCAGCCCACGACTTCCGCCACCCGCCGCGCTTCGTTCCAGCCGAGAAGCGGCGCCATGGCCGCGGCCGCCGTTTCCAGGTGGTCCATGCCGCCTCGTTCACCGAACCAGGCGCGTGACGAACGCCGCGCCCACCAGTCCTCCAGTCGCAGCGCCCCTTCCTTGCGAACCGCGCGCGCCGCCTTGCCGGAGATGTCCGGATCGTCTGGCGCGCTCGCTTCGGCGCCGACGAGCGGTTCGTCGGCGGTGCGGCAGGCGCTCGGCCGCCGCCCAAGGGCATTTTCGACGTCGTCGACCACCCGCTTGGCCATGGCGCGGAAAGCGGTGAGCTTGCCGCCGGCGATGGAGATCACTCCAGCCGGTCCGGTCCACACCTCGTCGCGACGGGAGATCTCCGAGGGGCTCTTGCCGGCCTGGGCGATCAGCGGCCGCACGCCCGCCCAGGCTGAGACGATGTCGGCGCGGGTGAGCGGATCGATGGCGAAGCTGCGCGCGCAGGTCGCGAGCAGGTAGTCGACGTCAGCCGCGCTTAATCGGCGGCCACGGCTCGGGTCGATCGTGAAACACGTCGGTGGTTCCGATGTAGGTCATCAGTCCCTTCGGCACCGCGAAGACGCCGCGCCGATCAGGCCCGGACATGATCAAGGTGCGATTGAGCGGCAGCCGCGCGCGGGAAACCACCAGGTGGATTCCGCGGGTGATCTCCAGCCGGGGCGTGGCTTTGGCGCTCTCCATCGCCCTGACCGCGTCGGCCCATGGACCGGCCGCGTTGACGATGACCCTCGCCCTGACCAGGCCGCGCCGCTCGCCTGGCGCTCGGCAGTTTCTCGACCACTTCGAGCCCCGTCGCGCGACCCGCTTCGACCAAGATACGCTCGGCGCGCGCGTAGCTGGCGACCACGGCGCCGTCGGCGGCGGCGGTGCGAACGTTGGCGAGCGTCAGGCGGGCGTCGTCGGTCAGATACTCCGGATAGACGATCGCCCCGACCATGGCCTCGGTGGCGACCGCCGGCTCGGCGACGGCGAGCTGCCCGGCGCTCCAGGACTCATGCCGGTGCGTCTTGTCGACGCCGCCGAGTCTCTCGAAGGTCCACAGGCCCGCCTTCAGCTTGGCGAGCGAGGCGGCGCTGCGCGCCGGCACGATGAACGGCGTCTCGCGGGCCAGTTCGGGGGCGATCCGCCGCAGCACCTTGCGCTCGCTCGCCGCCTCGCGGACCAGGGCGAGGTCGCCCTGCGCCAGATAGCGCAGGCCGCCATGGATCAGCTTCGAGGATCGGCTGGAGGTGCCCGAGGCGAAATCGCCCATCTCGATCAGCGCGACGGACAGTCCGCGCTGCGCCGCGTCCCGCGCGATCCCCGCCCCGGTGATCCCGCCGCCGATCACCGCCAGGTCGAAGATGCGCTCTTCGAGCGTCCGGAACAGCGCCGCGCGGTCGGAAAGATCGAGATCGCCCCTTGCCATGGCCCGATCCGTAGCGGCCTTTTGAGGCCATGAACATACAGCGCCAGCCGCCGCTGCTCGCCACCTTGCGGCCGAGCGATCACCCCTACCTCTCGGGCGCCTGGACGCCGCAGCACGAGGAGGTCGACGCCGACGACCTGCCGGTGCTGGAGGGCGCGATCCCGCGCCAGATCGCCGGAGTTTATCTGCGCAACAGCGAGAACCCGCTGCACCAGCCGCTCGGCCGCTATCATCCCTTCGACGGCGACGGGATGATCAGCCAGGTCCGCTTCGAGGACGGGCGGGCGAGCTATCGCAACCGCTTCGTGCGCACCGACTGCCTGATCGCGGAACAGGCGGCCGGTGGCGCGCTGTGGGGCGGCCTCGCCGATCCGCCCGGACTGTCGCGCCGGCCGGGCTTCGGCGCTCATGGAGGGCTGAAGGACGCGGCCAGCACCGATGTGGTGGTTCACGCCGGCGTCGGCCTGGCCACCTTCTACCAATGCGGCGAGGCATGGCGGTTCGATCCGCTGACTCTGGAGACGCTGGGGCCGGCGGCGTGGGCGCCGGCGGACGGCGTCTCGGCGCACGCCAAGGTCGACCCGGCGAGCGGCGAGCTCTTGTTCTTCAACTATTCCAAGCAGCCGCCCTTTCTGCACTTCGGCGTGGTGGGCCCCGACCAGCGCCTGAGTCACTATCGCCCCGTGCCGCTGCCCGGCCCGCGCCTGCCGCACGACCTGGCGTTCACGCCGAACTGGGCGATTCTCAATGACCTGCCGCTGTTCTGGGACGCGCGGCTGCTGGAGCGCGGCGTCCATGCCGTGCGCGTGCACGAGGGCCTGCCCGGCCGCTTCGCCCTTGTTCCGCGCGCCGGCGGGGAGGTGCGCTGGTTCGAGGCGTCACCCACCTATGTGCTGCACTGGCTGAACGCCTTCGAGGACGGCGACACCGTCGTGCTCGACGGCTATTTCCAGGAGCAGCCGGCGCCGCCGCCGCTGGCCGACGCGCCGCGCGGCCTAGGCGCGATGATGGCCTATCTCGACGCCCACAGCTTCCGGCCCAAGCTGCATCGCTGGCGGTTCGATCTGGCGACCGGAGCGACCCGCGAGGAACGGCTCGCCGATGACGTCCTGGAGTTCGGCGTCATCAACCCCGCCCGAGCCGGTCGACCCTACCGTTTCGCCTGGTCGATGCTGATGGCGCCCGGTCGCTTCCTGTTCACCGGCTTTGCCAAGACCGACCTCGCCACCGGCGCGACCATCGAGCATCGCCTCGGTCCCGGCCGCTACGCCAGCGAGGCGCCGTTCATTGCGCGCGGCGCGGCCGAGGACGATGGCTGGCTGGTCAGCTTGATCACCGACGAAAACACCCAGACCTCGGAGTGCTGGCTGCTCGACGCCGCCGACCTCGCCGCGCCGCCCGTCTGCCGCCTCGCCCTGCCGCACAAGCTGCCGAGCGGCACGCACGCCTGCTGGGCGGAGACGAAGGAACTGGCCGCCGCCCCGACCTGAACCGTACCGCCGGCTTCCAGCCGGCCCGTTCGCCTTCTAAAGGAGGTCCAAAGCCGGGCCGTCCGATGCCGGCTGGCGGCCGGCGTGCCGCGCTTAGCCGATTGGGAGCAGACGATGGCCGCCAGCATCCTCGACGACTATCCGACCGCGACCGCCGGCGAGCTGGCGGCGGCGCTTGCGGCGCGCGAGGTGAGCGCCGCCGATCTGGCGCGGGCGGCGATCGAGCGGATCGAGGCGATGGACCCGGCGATCAACGCCGTGGTGGTGCGCGACTTCGACCGGGCGCTCGCCGCCGCCGCGGAGGCCGACGCCAGGTTGGCGCGCGGCGAGCGCGCGCCGCTGCTCGGCGTGCCGATGACCGTCAAGGAGTCGTTCAACGTCGCCGGCCTGCCGACCACCTGGGGCGTGAAGGCTTTCGAGGGCTGGACGCCCGACGAGGACGCCGTGGTGGTTCGGCGGCTGAAGGCGGCCGGGGCGGTGATTCTCGGCAAGACCAACGTGCCGCCGTTCCTCGCCGACTGGCAGAGCGACAATCCGATCTATGGCCGCACCAACCACCCGGCCGACCCGCTGCGCACGCCCGGCGGCTCCTCCGGCGGCGCGGCGGCGGCGGTGGCCGCCGGCATGGTGCCGATCGAGTTCGGCTCCGACATCGGCGGTTCGATCCGCGTTCCGGCCGGTTTCTGCGGCATCTGGGGTCACAAGCCGACCTACGGCCTGGTCCCGAGCCGCGGCCAGAGCCCGCCGGGGACCAACGGCGCGGCTTCCCTGCTAGCTGTCGTGGGTCCGCTCGCCCGCTCGCCGGACGATCTCGAAACCCTGCTGGATGTCACCGCCGGGCCGGACGAGGACGAGGCGGTCGCCTACAGCCTGCGCCTGCCCGCCGCCCGCCACCAGCGGGCCGGGCGACTTCCGCGTCCTCGTCCTCGGCGAACATCCGGCGGCGCGGGTCGCCGGCGAGATCGCCGAGGCGCTGACTGCCAAGGCGCGCGCCCTGGAAGCGGCCGGCGCGGAGGTCGCCTGGACCAGCGACCGGCTGCCCGACCTCGCCGCCGCGCACCAGACCTATGCCGCCCTGCTGTTCACCGCGATGTCCCGCGGCGCGCCGCAGCAGCCCGATCCGATGACCGCGCACGGCTGGATGGACGCGCTCGACGCCCAACTCCTCATTCGTCGGCAGTGGCGTCGGCTGTTCGAGGACTTCGACGCCGTGCTGGCCCCGATCATGGGGGTGGTCGCCTTCCCGCATGATCAGAGCGAGTTCAACAGCCGCATCCATGTGATCGATGGCGTCGAAACCCCGTATCCCGCCCAGGTCGCTTGGCCCGGCATCGCGACTCTCGCCAACCTGCCGGCCACCGCCGTGCCGGCAGGGCAGACCGCCGACGGCCTGCCGATCGGCTTGCAGGTCATTGGGCCCTACCTCGAGGATCGCACGCCGCTCGCCCTCGCCCGGGCGTTGCGCGATCTCTGAACTTCCGACCGTCCAAGGAGCCTCGTCCCCGTGCCGATCGCAACCCGCGCCGCCATCGCCTGGAAGGCGGGCGCGCCGCTCGCCGTCGAAACCGTCGAGCTCGAAGGCCCGCGCGCCGGCGAGGTGCTGGTCGAGATCAAGGCCACGGGCATCTGCCACACCGACGAGTTCACTCGCTCGGGCGGCGATCCGGAAGGGTTGTTCCCCGCGATCCTTGGCCACGAGGGCGCGGGCGTGGTGCTGGAGGTGGGCGAGGGGGTGACCAGCGTCGCGCCCGGCGACCACGTCATCCCGCTGTACACGCCGGAATGCCGTCAGTGTAAGTCGTGCCTGTCGCGCCGCACCAATCTGTGCACCGCCATCCGCGGCACGCAGGGCCAAGGCGTGATGCCCGACGGGACGAGCCGCTTCTCGATCGGCGGCGAGCGCCTCTTCCACTACATGGGCTGCTCGACCTTCGCCAACCACACGGTGATGCCGGAGATCGCGCTCGCCAAGGTGCGAAAGGACGCGCCGTTCGAGACCATCTGCTACATCGGCTGCGGCGTCACCACCGGGGTCGGCGCGGCGATCTGGACAGCCAAGGTGTGGCCGGGCGCCAATGTCGCGGTGTTCGGCCTCGGCGGCATCGGCCTCAATGTGCTGCAGGGCGCGCGCATGGCCGGGGCCGACCGCATCATCGGCGTCGACCTCAACCCGGCGCGCGAAGCCATGGCCCGCCAGTTCGGCCTCACCCATTTCATCAACCCCGACGCCGTCGGCCGCGACAAGGTCGTCCAGGCGGTGATCGACTTGACTGGCGGCGGCGCGGACTTCTCCTTCGAATGCATCGGCAACATCGCGACGATGCGACAGGCGCTGGAATGCTGCCACCGCGGCTGGGGCGAGAGCGTCATCATCGGCGTCGCCGGCGCGGGCCAGGAGATCAGCACCCGCCCCTTCCAGCTGGTCACCGGCCGCGTCTGGCGCGGCACGGCCTTCGGCGGCGCGAGAGGCCGCACCGATGTGCCGAAGATCGTCGACTGGTACATGGACGGCAAGCTCGCCATCGACCCTCTGATCACTCACCGGCTGACCCTGGAGGAGATCAACAAGGGGTTCGAGCTGATGCACGCCGGGGAGAGCATCCGGTCGGTGGTTGTGTATTGAAGTAAAGTCGCTTTTCGAAATCAGCCTTCGGGCCGTCGACGAGGCTCAGGCGCGCTTGGCTCGACAGAGATTCCGCTCCAACGATATCGCCGCCGCCTTGGTTTGAGCCGCCTCAAGGGTCGAGCGGATCCAGCAGATCGCCGGCATTGACGTTCATGAACGGCGAGGGGTCGGCGAACATCACGGGTCGCGCCGCGCTCGCGGCGAGAACGACTTTCGCCGAGGGATGATCGCCGGCCCTCAGTCCCTCGGCCAGCGATGACCCGATTTCGGCTCGCCAGATCGCGACCAGAGGATGGGGGAACTCTCCGGCGACGGCGAACGCCCCGGACGCGCCGACCTCCCACAACCGCGCGATCTCGACACTCGTCACGCGCGGCGTGTCGCACGGAAGCGTGGCGAGGTGGGTGAACCCGCCGCTGCGCGCCCAGTCCAGGCCGGCGGCAAGGCCCGCCAGCGGCCCATTCGGGTGCGCCGGATCGTCCGTCAACACCGGCAGGCCGCGCTGGCGCGCGAGGGCCGCGGCGCCGCTCGTCTTCGGCGCGCTGACCGCGACCGCCCCGCACACGCCCGCCAGCGCCGCCAGGCTCCACTCCATCATCGGTCGGCCGCGAAAGAGGGCCACCGCCTTTTCCGATCCAAAGCGCCTCGAGCGGCCACCCGCCAGCACCAAGCCGGCGAGACGCGGAGGTGGAGCGGCAAGGGCCATCGGCGCTAAGCTTACGCCATGACGACCTTCGAACCATGGACCGAGGCGCTGGGCCGGGAGGTGATCGCGCCGCTCGCCGGCCTCGAGGGCGCGGTGCTGCCGATGCTGCACGCCGTCCAGGCGAGGTTCGGCCGGGTGCCGCGTGAGGCGGTGGCGATGATCGCCGCCGTGCTCAATCTCAGCCGCGCCGAGGTGCATGGAGCGATGAGCTTCTACCATGACTTCAAGAGCGAACCGGCGCCCGGCCGCGTGATCAAGGTGTGCCGCGCCGAGTCCTGCCAAGCCAAGGGCGGAGAGGCGGCGGCGCGGGCGCTGCTGGCGGAGCTGGGAATCGGCTGGGGCGGATCGACCGCCGACGGCCGGATCGGCGTCGAGGCGGTCTATTGCCTTGGGCTGTGCGCCGTCTCGCCGGCGGCGCTGGCGGACCGGCGGCTACTTGGGCGGGTGGATGGCGAGGCGCTGGTCGCGGCGGCCAAAGACCCCCCGCCGCCGCCTATTCCTCCCCCGCATGGCGGGGGAGGGGGACCCCGAAGGGGTGGAGGGGGCGACCGCTGTGACCGGCTCAGGGTGTTCGTACCACGCGACTCGGCGGCCGTCGCGGTCGGGGCGGACGAGGTCGCCGCGGGGATCGCGCGCCTCGCGGATGTCGAGATCATCCGCACCGGCTCGCGCGGCCTGGCCTGGCTGGAGCCGCTGGTCGAGGTGGAGACGGCGGCCGGGCGCATTGGCTATGGGCCGGTCTCGGACCGGGATGTTCCGGAACTGCTCGCGGCGGGCATGCTCCACGGCGGCGAGCATCCGCTGCGCGTCGGCCGGCCGGACGACCAGCCCTGGCTCGCCGACCAGACCCGCCTGATCTTCGCGCGCTGCGGGATCACCGATCCGCTGTCGCTGGCCGACTATCGCGCCCACGGCGGCTTCGAAGGCTTGGCGCGGGCGCGCGCGATCGGGCCTTCCGCGGTGGTCGAGGCGGTGATCGCCTCGGGTTTGCGCGGCCGCGGCGGCGCCGGCTTCCCCACCGGGGTCAAGTGGCGGACGGCGGCGGAGGCGCCCGGCGGGCCCAAGTATGTCGTCTGCAACGCCGACGAGGGCGACAGCGGCACCTTCGCCGACCGCATGGTGATGGAGGGCGATCCCTTCCTGCTGATCGAGGGCATGGCGATCGCCGCCCACGCGGTCGGCGCGGCCAAGGCCTTCGTCTATTCCCGCTCGGAATATCCGCTCGCCAACGCAACCTTCGCCCGCGCGATCGAGGTCGCGCGCGGCTCGTCCCTGCTGGACGGCCTGGACATCGAGCTGCGCGTCGGCGGCGGCGCCTATGTCTGCGGGGAGGAGACCTCGCTCCTGGAGAGCCTCGAGGGCAAGCGCGGTCAGGTGCGCGCCAAGCCGCCGCTGCCGGCTCACAAGGGCCTCTTCGCCGCCCCGACAGTGGTCAACAATGTGCTCAGCCTGGCGGCGACGCCGTGGATCCTGGCAAACGGCGCGCAGGCCTATGCGGCGCTGGGCATCGGCCGCTCACGCGGGACCCAGCCGATCCAGCTTGCCGGCAACGTCAAGCGGCCGGGCCTCTATGAAGCGCCGTTCGGCCTCACCTTGGGTGAGATCGTCCACACCATTGGCGGCGGGACGGCGAGCGGCCGACCGGTCAAGGCCGTCCAGTGCGGCGGACCGCTGGGCGCCTACTTCCCGCCTTCCCTGTTCGACACCGTCTATGACTATGAGGCGTTCGCCGCCCGCGACGGACTGATCGGCCACGGCGGCGTGGTGGTGTTCGACGATACCGCCGACATGGCCGCCCAGGCGCGCTTCGCCTTCGAGTTCTGCGCCGTCGAAAGCTGCGGCAAGTGCACGCCGTGCCGCATCGGCGCGGTGCGCGGCGTCGAGACGATGGACGAGGTGATCGCCGGCCGCGAGATCGCCGCCAACCTCGCGCTCGTCGAAGACCTCTGCCACACCCTGAAGTGGGGCTCGCTGTGCGCGCTGGGCGGCTTCACCCCCTATCCGGTGATGAGCGCGATCACGCACTGGCCGGAAGATTTCGGACGTGCTGGCCTCGCCGACGACGCAATGCAGCCGATCAACCGCGCGAAACAAAGGGCGAACCTGCTATAGCGTCCGTCATGGACGGCGCCTATCCGGCCGCGCTTTTGCCCGCCCGCTTCGCCGCGTGGTTCGCGGCGCGCGGCTGGGCGCCTCGGGCGCATCAGCTGGCGATGGTGGAGGCGGCGCGGCGCGGACGCTCGGCGCTGCTGATCGCGCCGACCGGCGGTGGCAAGACGCTGGCGGGGTTCCTCCCCAGTCTGATCGAATTGTCCGAGCGGCCCGCGCCGGGCGGCGACCAGCGGGGCGGACCGCACACCCTCTACATCTCGCCACTCAAAGCGCTGGCGGTCGATGTCGAGCGCAACCTCGCCCAGCCGATCGCCGAGATGGGCCTGCGCATAACCGCCGAGTCGCGCACCGGCGACACCGGCGTCTCGCGGCGGCGGCGGCAGCGGATGAGGCCGCCCGACATACTGCTGACAACTCCCGAACAGCTGGCCCTGTTCTGCGCCTGGGAGGGCGCGCGGGCCTATTTCGCGGATCTCGCCTGCGCCATCCTCGACGAGGTGCACGCCATCTGGCCCTCCAAGCGCGGCGATCTCCTGAGCCTCGATCTGGCGCGGCTGCGCGCCTTCGCGCCGCGCGTGCGAGTCGTCGGGCTCTCCGCCACGGTCGAGGAGCCGGCGTTGATCCGCCGCTGGCTAAGCGCCGGCGATGCGGACGCCATTACCCTGGTGCGCGGCGCGCCGGGCGCGGCGCCGGTCGTCGATGTGCTGCTCTCCGAGGATCAGGTCCCCTGGGCCGGCCATACGGCCCGCCACGCCATGCCCGAGGTTTACGACGCCATCCGCCGGGCGCGGACGTCTCTCGTTTTCGTCAACACCCGTTTCCAGGCGGAATTCGCCTTCCAGGAGCTGTGGCGACTGAACGAGGACGGGCTCGCCATCGCCCTGCACCACGGCTCGCTCGCCGCCGAGCAGCGCCGGCGGGTGGAGGCGGCGATGGCCAGGGGAGAGCTGCGCGCGGTCGTCTGCACCTCGACGCTCGATCTTGGCATCGACTGGGGCGATGTCGACCTCGTCATCCAGCTCGCTAGCCCAAAGGGCGCGGCTCGCATGGTGCAGCGGATCGGCCGCGCCAACCATCGCCTCGACGAGCCGAGCCAGGCGCTATTCGTTCCGGCGAATCGCTTCGAGATGCTGGAATGCCAGGCCGCCCGCGAGGCGATCGCCGAGACCGCGCTGGACCGCGAGCCCTGGCGGGCCGGCGCCCTGGACGTGCTCGCCCAGCATGTCATGGGCTGCGCCTGCTCCGAGCCCTTCGAGCTCACCGCGCTGTTCGACGAGGTGCGCACCGCCGCGCCGTTCGCCGATCTCAGCTGGGAGGATTTCGAGCAGGTGGTCGATTTCGTCGCCACCGGCGGTTACGCTCTGCGCGCCTACGATCGCTTCGCGCGCATCGTGAAGGGCCGCGATGGCCGCTGGCGGGCGCGCACCGCCGAGATCGTGCTGCGCCACCGCCTGAACGTCGGGGCGATCGTCTCGCCCGCGATGCTCAGCGTGCGGATCGCCGGCCGGCGGGGGACGGCGGGGCGAAAGATCGGCGAGGTCGAGGAGGGCTACCTCGAGGTGCTCGAGCCGGGGGATGCTTTCATCTTCGCGGGGCAGGTGTGGCGGCTCGTCGGCCTCAGCGGCGTCGACGTGCTGGTGAGCCCGGCGCCCGGCGAGGAGGCGAAGATGCCTTCCTGGGGCGGATCGAAGTTCGCCCTCTCGACCTTCCTCGCCGCCAAGGTGCGCGCCCTCATGAGCGATCCGGGCCACTGGCCGGTGCTGCCATGCGATGTGCGCGAGTGGCTGGAGCTGCAGCGCGACCGCTCGATCATCCCGGCGCGCGACGAGATGCTGCTCGAGACCTTTCCCAAGGGTGGCCGCCATTTCCTGGTCTGCTATCCGTTCGAAGGCCGGCTTGCCCACACCAGCCTCGCCATGCTGCTGACCCGCCGGTTGGAGCGGGCCGGAGTCGGTCCGCTTGGTTTCGTGTGCAACGATTATGCGCTCGCCGTCTGGTCGCTGAAGAACATGGCGGCGCTCGATTTCGCCGACCTGTTCGCCCGCGACATGCTGGGCGACGATCTCGAGGCATGGCTGGCGGAGAGCGCGATGATGAAGGCGTCGTTCAAGGGCTGCGCCCTGATCAGCGGCCTGATCGAGCGGCGCACGGCGCGCGGTGGCGGGCCCGATCGCAAGAGCGGCCGGCAGGTGAGCTTCTCCACCGATCTGGTCTACGACGTGCTGCGCCGCCACCAGCCCGATCATCTACTGCTGCGCTGCGCCCGCGAGGATGCCGCTCATGGCCTGATCGATGTCGCCCGGCTCAGCGATCTCCTGGCCCGCATCGACGGTCGAATCCGCCACGCCGGCCTCGACCACCTCTCTCCCTTCTCGGTTTCGGTCATCCTGGAGATTGGCCGGCAGCGCTCGCCCGGTTCGGCCGGCGAGATGATTCTCGCCGAGGCGGCCGAGGACCTGATCTCCGAGGCCACGGCGTGAGCGTCGTCGTCGCTTGCGCGGGCGCCGAAGGGCTGGACATGAGGCTCGGGGGCGAGGCGCTGCGGCTGCGGCCGTCGGGGGCGCTGTGGCTCGTCGCGACGCGAACCCTGGTGGTGGCCGACCTGCACCTGGAGAAGGGCTCGTTCTTCGCCCGCGCCGGTCAGATGCTGCCGCCTTATGACAGCCACGACACCTTAGCTAGGCTGGAGGCGGAGGTGGCGGCCACGGAGGCCTCGACCCTGGTTTTCCTCGGCGACAGCTTCCACGACCGGTGGGCCGAGACGCGGCTGCCGGCCGCGGCGTGGCGGCGGCTGGCGGCGCTCGGCGCCGGCCGCGCGCTCATCTGGGTGCTCGGCAACCACGATCCGGATCTCTCCGAAGCGGTCGGCGGCGCCCGCGCGAGGGTCTGGCGCGCCGGCGCGCTCGTCTTCAGCCACGCGCCAAGCGTCGAGGACGGTGAGGGATCGGTGGCCGGGCATCTGCACCCGTGCGCCAAGGTGAGTCGCGCCGGCGGCGTGGTGCGGCGTCGCTGCTTCGCGACCGACGGCCGCCGCCTGATCCTGCCGGCGTTCGGCGCCTACGCCGGCGGCCTCAATGTTCGCGACGCCGCCTTCGCCGGGCTGCTCGGCCGCTCGCGATTGGCGGTCGTCCTCGGTCGCGACCGCGTCCATCCCGTGCCCTGGCGCTCCCTCATCGACGACTGACGCGCCACTTGGCCTGCCGCGGCGGGAAGCGCGAATCGGCTATCGAGTGTTCAGTCGGAAGCTGGCCGGCGGTGCTCGCTGGCCGATTTCGCGCCCCAGGGATGGACAACCGACGCGGCCGCTGTGGAGGTCGCCGGAGCGCGCGTCGGCGCCGCCTGAACGATGGCGATCGGCCGGGGCGGCGGCGGCGCGGCGCGGTCGACGGCCTCGGCGCCCAACAGCCAGAACCCGGCGAGGACGAAGCCGAGCGCGACGGCGAGGATCACGGTCCAGCGCAGGACCGGTTCGGGCCTGCGCAGCGTTGCGCGGCGGGCAGGCGGGAGGGGGATCGCGGCGGCCGACGGAGGGGCGGCGCGAGGGCCACGGCCGCCCGCCTCCAATGCCCGCACACGACGCGACAGGGTATCGCCTAGCGCGGCGACGCCGATGGCCAGTTCCCGCGCCTCATGCGAGATGCGCCCGTGCGCACTCTCCAAGCCACTCACGCGCGCCTCGGCGGCGCTCAGGGAATCCTGCAGGTCGCGCAGCATCTCGGTCATCGCCTCGGAAGACAGCGTATCGCGGTTATGTGACCGATCGATCGCCGTCGGCGGGCGATCATCCGCGCCAGCGCGCGACCCACTCATGTCGAGCCCCGGGTGAGCCAGGTGCTCGGCCTCGCCGCCGATCGGTCCGAAGCCGGACGAAGCCGCCGCGCCGGGCGCCAGGGCCGCTCCCTCGCGCTCCGCCTCCGACTGCGCCATGCGATCGCCTCCGCGACTGACAAGCCAAGAACGCTAGCGGCGCGTCGAGGCACTGTAAACGAGCGCATCCGCGACGCCGCGGCGGATTGGCCGGTTGACCAGCCGCGCGCTTGCTTTAGGGCGGCCGCCCCATGGACGCTTGGCCGACCGCCGGGCTGGCGGGTGCGGCGCTGGCGCTCACGATTCTGTTCGGATGGTTGGGCGCTCGGGCGCCAGCCCCGCTGGCCCCGCCCAGGCTCGTGCCTTGGCGCTTTCTGATGCTGCTGGCCTTCGTCGGTCTGATCGCCGCCCTCGTGCACCTTGTCGCCCTCGCCCGCGGCGCCGCCTGAACCGAAGCTCCGGACGCTACACCAGCTTGGCGCGCGTCAAGGTGAGGACCACCGCGGCGGTGAGCTTGACCAGCTCCTCTGACATCGCTGGCGGTGGTCGGCCAAGCGATCCGACCCGAGCCATCACCGCCTCCGCGAGGCGACGGGCGAAGAACGCGGCGGGGCGATAGACCGCCAGGGCTTCGCCGGCTACATCGGCCAGCGCCGTTTCACCGTAGCGCGCCTTGGTCGCCGCGGTGTGCGCCCCAGCGAAGGCGCGGGCCACCTCATCGGTCAGGGCGACATTGACCGGCTCGGCCAGCGAGGCGGGCAGCACGTCGGCGACCACGTGCTGCACCACGGCGGCGCGGGCGAACGCCATCTCGCAAGCGCCGATCTCGTCCGGCGAGGGCCGGCCCGGGAGCCGCGACGCCGCCTCGCGGCAGACCTCCGGTCGCAGGAAGCGTTGCGCCAGCATGGCGGCCAGTTCTTTGGCGGCGACCTGCCTCGCCATGGTGTGGTATGCGCCTCCCGCGCCCTTCCCGCGAGCGGCGATCCGAACCAAACCGCTTCGACCGCGTCAAGCGCGTCCGAGCAGCGGCCGTCTGCGAAAACAGTTATTTCGCCTGCTGCACCTGCCCGCGAATCTCGCCGGGCGGGTACTTGGCCGTATGAATGTTGACGTACCACAGCCCGCCGCGCAGGTCGCCGATCTGGGCGTCGCTGAGAGCGGCGGAGCCCTTGATCGGACTGGCGAGGTTGCCGGTGATCGGCACGACGGCGTCGGCCGAGGCGCCGGGCGCGGCCGGCCCGTGGAAGTGGGCGGCGGTCGCCGGACCCGAGAGGCCGGAATAGGTGATCGTCCAGCCGAGTTGCCGGGTCGTGGTGTCGAGCGTCACCTGCGCCGTTCCCTTGCCCAAAGTGGCTCGGGGCGGCGTTTCCTGCGCCCCGTCGAGCTTGGCGGTGAAGTGGACGACCTCGGCCACGGCTCCGCTCGCGCCGACGCAGACGACCAGCGCCGCGGCGAAGGCCGCCCCGGCGCGATAGCGAGTGCTCATACTGAAATCCCCTATTGGCTCCTGTCCCGCTCGCCCCTCTATTGCGCCCGGCGCCGGTTCGCAACGGTCCCGGCGGCTTGCGCATCGAGGCGTGCCGGCACCACAAGGCGCGCATGGCGTTCGGGCGCGGCTGGCTGACGGGCCTTTGGTATTTTCTCGCCCCGGCAGGCGCCGTGCGTCCGGGCGGGCTGGTCCGCCGCGAGTTCATGGGCGCGGCGCTGGCCCTGGGGCGAACGCGCGCGGGTGAGCCCTTCGCTCTGCGCGACGCCTGCCCCCATCGGGCCGCGCCGCTTTCGGCGGGGCGACTCGCGCGCGAGGCCGACGGGCGCGAGACGGTGGAATGCCCCTATCACGGCTGGCGCTTCGCGCCGGACGGCGCCTGTCTCGCCATTCCCTCGCTCGCGAGCGGTCAGACCTTCGACGTCGGCCGCGTTCGCGCGCGGCGGTGGATCGTCCGCGAAAGCCAGGGGATGCTGTTCGTCTGGGCGCCGGACGAAATAGCCGCCGAGCCGGATCGGCCACCGCCAACTTTTCCCAGCGCGCGGGGAGTTCCGCGTGTCGTCGAGGCGATGGCGTTCGCCAGCCACATTGATCATGCCGTCATCGGACTGATGGACCCGGCGCACGGGCCTTTCGTTCACCGGCAATGGTGGTGGCGCAGCCGGCGGTCGGCGCATGAGAAGGTCAAGGTCTTCGCCCCTTCGGAGGAAGGCTTCACCATGTTGCGCCATGCCCCTTCGCGGAACTCGCGCGCCTATGCGGTGCTGGGCGGCCGGCCGCGGACCGAGATCACCTTTCGCCTGCCGGGCCTCCGCTGGGAGCAGGTCACCGTCGGGCGGCGGCAAGTGCTGGCGCTCACCGCCTTGACCCCGCTTGCCGAGCACCAGAACTCTGGTGACCCAGATGATGTGGTCCGACCATCCGGTGTTCGCGTTCGCCGCCCCGCTGGTGCGGGCCGCCGCCCGGCGATTCCTCGCCCAAGACGCCGAGATGGTCCGGCTGCAGGATCTGCAAGCGCGTCCGAACCCGTCGTTCCTGTGGATCGACGATGCCGACCGCCAGGCGAAATGGTATCAGGCCTTGAAGACCGAATGGTCGGCCGCGCGCGGCGAGCGGCGGCCGTTCGTCAATCCGGTCGAGCCGGAGACGCTGCGATGGGTGAGCTGATACCCCGCGCCGCCATGGTCGGCTGGCTCGCGCTGGTCCTGGCGGGCTGCGGACGGCGAGCCGATCTGCCGGTCGACGCCCTCGACAGCGCGGTCGGGTCCAGCATCGGCGATCCGACCACTTGCGTCCTCATCGCCGACGCCGCCGCCGGCAAGACGCTGTATCGCTATGGCGAACTGTTCAACTGCGACCGCGGCCTGCCCGCGTGTGACCGTCCGGGCTGGCTGTCGGCCAAGCAGGCGCTCGCCTTGGCCGACAAAGGTCGGGCGGCGAGCTGCCCCTCGAGCCCCGACGACAGCCGGCGGGTCGGCTGGACGGAGGGCCGCTACGGCGGTCGCCATGGCGCCTTTCTCTATTCGGCGGTGATGGAGGGTCAGCGGGCCCTTCCTGGCGAGGAAATGCAGGCGCGCCTGGTGGACGCCTTCTCGCGGGCCGGGCTGTAGGAGTGCGAGCGACTCGCGAAACGCCGGGCATGCGCCGAAAGCCGGCGTTCGCGCCGGCTGCCGAAAGCTCCCAGCGCCGGACCGCGAAACTCCAGGTTGCACGGTCGGCTAAGATCCACGCTGCGTTTCGATGCCGACCCGTCTTCGAAGCGCTGGCCGCGATCGCCCTCGCCAGCTGCGCCGGGCCGCAGCCGGGATTGGAGGGCGCGGACGAGGTGCTGCGGCCGCCGGCTCAGGCGGAGCTCGCGGCCCTGACGGCGAAGCTCGACCATCCACGCCTACCGCGGGTCGCGATCGATTTCTCCCGGCCGCTGACGCCGATCGAGCTGGCCGTCATCGCGGTGGTCGCCAGCCCGGACCTCAAGGCGGCGCGCGCCAAGGCTCGGGTCGCCGAGGCGCAGGCCTTTTCCGCCGGCCTGCTTCCCGATCCGCAGATCACCGGCTCGTACGCCGCGCGCCTGGCCGGACCCGATCCGCTGAACGGCTGGTCGGCGGGGGTGATCTACGATCTCGTGGCGTTGCGCGAGCGTGGCGTGGTTCGCGCCGGGGCGGAAGCCGCGCGCCGGCAGGCGAGGTTCGATGTCGCTTGGCAGGAGTTGCAGACCGCCGGGCAGGCGGAACTGCTGGCGGCGAGGGTAGGCGGCCTCGAGCGGGCGATCGCGCTGCAGGCGCGGAGCCGCGCCCGCGCCGAAGCGGCCCTCGCCCGGGCGCTGGCCGCCGCCGCCCGCGGCGACATCCGCGCCGACGAGGTGGAGACCCGTCGTCTCGCCGCCGCCGATGCGGCGACCGCCTTGCGTCAAGGACAGGCAAGCCTGGCGACCGCCCAGGGCGATCTCGATCGGCTGCTCGGATTGCCGCCCGGGGCCAGGCTGGCGATCGCCGCGCCGGCTGCCGACCCCACCGACCCGGGCGATCCGCGCGCCCTGTTGGAGACGGCTCGCGACCAGCGGCTCGATCTCGCCGCCCTGCGGGCCGGCTACGACAGCCAAAACGCGGCGGTGCGCAAGGCGATCATGGACGCCTTTCCCGGCCTGCAGCTCACCCTGGCGCGAACCCAGGACACCGCCGGCAACCAGACGCTGGACCCGTCGGTAACCTTCACCTTGCCGCTGTGGAATCGCAATCGCGGCGGCGTCGCCATCGCCAAGGCGACACGGGAGCAGCTGCGCGCCGAGTACGCCGCCCGCCTGTTCGCCACCCGCGCCGACATCGCCGCCCTGGTGGAGCAGCTGCGTCTGGAGGCGCGCCAGCGAGGCGAGATCGCCGCGCGCATCGATCCGGTCAGGGGCATCGTGGCGGCGACCGAGCGCGCCGCGGCACGCGGCGACGTGGCTCTGGCCGCCGCCGAGACAGCGCGGCAGAGCCTCGCCGACAAGCAACTGGCGCTCGCCCAGCTCGATCAGGCCATGGCCGAGCAGCGGGTGACCCTGGCCCTGGCGGTCGGCGGGCCGTTGCGCCAATGAGAACCATGCCTCGCCTCTCCGGTCTGATGCTTGTCGCCCTCGGCGTCGCGGCGGTCGGCTGCGCCCGCAAGCCCGCCGCGGAGGATGCGCCGGCTGCCGTGGCGGAGGTCACCACCGTGGTCCTCGCCGCCGGCGAGCTCGATCGCACCGTCACAGCCTTCGGCGCCGCTGAGTTCGCGGCCGGCGGCGAGGCGACCCTCTCCGCGCCGATGGAAGCGACGGTCGCGCGCGTCGATGTCGGGGCCGGCGCGGCGGTGCGGCAGGGCCAGACAATGCTGGCATTGCTGCCCAGCGCTCAGTCGCGCGCCGATCTCGCCAAGGCGACGGCCGACGCGGCGCAAGCGGCGGCGGCCCTTGCGCGCGCCGAACGCCTGCGCGCCACCGGCCTCGACAGCAACGCCGATGTCGAAACCGCCCGCGCCGCCGCCGTCACCGCCGATGCGAGCCTGCGCGGCCTGCGCGCCCGGCAGTCGGGCCTGGCGGTGCGCAGCCCAGTGACCGGGCTCGTCGAGTCGGTATCGGTCGGACCGCGCGACCTCATCGCGGCCGGCGCGACGCTCGCCAAGGTCGGCCGCGCGAGTGATCTCAAGGTCCGGCTGGGCTTGGACCCCGCCAAGGCGGCGGCGGTGCGCCTGGGCGCGGCGGTGCGCCTCCAGCCCCTCGGGGGCGAGGGAGGGGTCATCGACGGCGTGGTGAGCCTCGTCGACCGGCGGCTCGATCCTCAGACCCACATGGCGGGCGTCGTGGTTTCGGCGCCGCCGAGCCGGCTGGCGCCCGGCGAGGCGCTGCGGGCCGAGATCGTGCTCGGTCACGCGCGAGGGCCGCTGGTCCCGCGCCGCGCC
Source organism: uncultured Alphaproteobacteria bacterium (assembly GCA_963752245.1). Classification (GTDB taxonomy): domain Bacteria; phylum Pseudomonadota; class Alphaproteobacteria; order Caulobacterales; family Caulobacteraceae; genus Acaudatibacter. The sequence continues at coordinate 432,617 of CAVVXO010000002.1, read as the reverse complement.
ATCCTGTGGGACGGCGACAAGCCCTATGTGCTGGTCGTCGCCGGCGGCAAGGTTCACCGCAAGGACATCGCCGTAGCGGCCGAGACGTCGGACCAGGTCGTGATCGGCCAAGGCGCCGCCGTCGGCGACCGCATCGTCGTCGAGGGCGGCGCCTCGCTCGACGACGGCGCGGCGGTGCGCGAGGCGCCCGGAACGAACACGGCCGGCAAGGACGCCCCCTAGCGTGGCCGGGTGGATGGCGGCGCACGTCCGCTCGCTCTCCTTCGTGTTCCTGCTGTTCGTGATCGCCGGGCTGGCCGCCGCCGCCCGCCTGCCGGTGGCGCTGTTTCCACAGATCTCATTTCCCCGCGTCCTCGTTTCGCTCGACGCCGGCGAGCGCGCCGCCGACCAGACCGAGGTCCAGGTCACTCGGCCGCTCGAACAGGCGCTGCGGGCGGTGCCCGGCGTCGCCAACATCCGCTCGACCACCAGCCGCGGCGCGGCCGACATCAGCCTGACGTTCGCCTGGGGCCGCGACATGAACGAGGCGACGCTGCAGACGCAGGCGGCGCTGAACGCCGCCGCCGCCGACCTGCCCTCGGGGGTGCGCTTCGAGGTCAAGCGCATGGACCCCACCGTGTTCCCCATCTTCGGCCTGGCGCTGACCTCGGGCGCGCGCTCGCCGGCGGCCCTGCGCCTGTTCGCCGAAAAGCGGCTGCGGCCGCTGATCCTGGCGACGCCAGGGGTGGCGGCCGTCGAGGTGCTGGGCGGGGAGATCGGCGAATACCAGGTGATGGTCGATCCGGCGCGCCTGGCCGCGTTCGGCCTTTCGATGGACGATGTCGCCAAGTCGCTTGGCGCGGCGAACGTCGTCCAGGCGACCGGCCGTATCGAGGATCGCCACAAGCTTTATCTCACCGTCGTCGACAACCGTCTGGCCGGGGTCGAGGATCTTCGCCGGGTGGTGTTGAAGGGCGGGCAGAGCGCCGCCGCCGGGCTCGTCACCGTGGGCGAAGTGGCGGACGTCACCACAGGGCCGGCGCCGCAGTGGATCAAGGTGACCGCCCAGGGTCGCGAGGCGGTGCTGGTCAATGTGCGCCAGACGCCGGCCGCCGACAGCGTCGCCATGGTCAAGGCGGTCAAGCGCCGGCTCGCCGAGTTCCAGCGGAGCGCGCCGCCGGACGTGAAGACCGCCGTGTACTACGACCAGTCGCAGCTGGTCGCCGGCGCGGCCGCGGGGGTGCGCGACGCCATCCTGATCGGCGCGGCCCTGGCGGGCGCGGTGCTGTTCGCCTTCCTGCGCAGCTGGCGGCTCATGGCGATCTGCGCGGTGATGCTGCCGGCGGTGCTGGCCGCCGCCTGCCTGTTGCTGCTGCTGATGGGCATGAGCTTCAACATGATGACGCTGGGCGGCATGGCGGCCGCCGTCGGCCTGGTGGTCGACGACGCGGTGGTGATGCTGGAGCACCAGATGCGCCGGCTGGAGGAGGCGAGCGCCGAACGGCTCGCGCCGGAAGGTGTTGGCGAGCGGGTGCTGTCGGCGGCGGTCGAGATGCGTCGGCCGCTGATCGGCTCGACGCTCGCGACCCTGGTCGTGTTCGCCCCGCTCGCGTTTCTGTCGGGGGTCACCGGCGGTTTCTTCAAGGCGCTGGCGGTGACCATGGCCGCCGCCCTGGCGATCTCGCTGCTGTTCGTCCTTTTGATCGTGCCGCTCGCCTCGCGCGCCTGGCTGCGGCTGGCTGACGTGGCGGCGGCGCGCCGTTCGGAGGCGATGATGAGCCGTCTGGTGCGCGGTTATGGCTGGACGGTGGAGCGCCTGCTGTCCCGCCCGGCGCTGGCTCTGGCGGTCGTGGCGTGCGTCATGTTCGGCTGCGGCGCTCTCGCCTACACACGCCTCGGCTCCGGCTTCCTGCCGCCGATGGACGAGGGCGGCTTCGTGCTCGACTACAAGGCCCATCCCGGCTCGGCGCTCTCCGACACCGACGCCCTGCTGCGCCGGGCCGAGGCGATCATCCGCGCCAATCCCAACGTCGATTCCTACTCGCGGCGCACCGGAACCCAGCTGGGCGGCGGCCTCACCGAGGCGGACGAGGGCGATTTCTTCATCCATCTGAAGCCGCCGCCGCGCGCGCCCATCGAACAGGTGATGGCCGATATCCGCCGCGCCGTGCAGGCGACGGTTCCGGGGCTCGACATCGAGACCGCGCAACTGATGGAGGACGCCATCGGCGATCTCACCGCCGTGCCGCAGCCGATCGAGATCAAGCTGTTCGGTCCCGATCCGGCGGCGGTGCGCCAGGCCGCCGGCCAGCTGGCCCCGGCGATCTCGAAGATCAGGGGCGTGGTCGAGGTGGTCGACGGTCTGCGCCCGACCGGCGATGCCTTGGTCATCAAGGTCGACCAGGCCGCCGCCGAAATCGAGGGCCTCGATCCGGGCGCGGTCGCCGCCCAGATCCAGGCGGCCGTGGATGGCGCGGTCGCCACGCAGATCGTCGACGGCGAGACGGTCCTTGCGGTGCGCGTTTGGGCGACCCAGGCGGCGCGCGGCCAGGTCGAGACCCTCGCCGACCTGCCCCTCCGCGCCCCCGACGGCCATCTTGTGCCGCTGTCCAAGGTGGCGAGCCTGAGCGTCGCCGGCGGGCAGCAACAGATCACCCGCGAGAACCTGCAGCCGTTCGTGGGCGTGACCGCCCGGCTGGAGAACCGCGACCTCGGCTCGGCCATGGCCGAGGTCAAGCGAACGGTCGCTGGCTCGATCCTGCCGGCCGGCGTGCGCGTGGAGTATGGCGGACTCTATGCCGAGCAGCAGTCGTCGTTCGTCGGCCTGGCGGTGGTGTTCGGCTCGGCCCTGCTGCTGGTGATCGGGCTGCTGCTCTATCTGTTCGAGCGGGCCAGCGTCGCCGCCGCGATCGTCGTGGTGGTGCTGATGTCGGCGGCCTTCGTGTTCGTCGGTCTGATGCTGACCGGCACGGAGCTGAACATCTCGGCGCTGATGGGGCTCACCATGATCCTCGGCATCGTCACTGAACTGGCGATCGTCTACGCCGGCGAGATCGAGGCCGCGCCCGACGCCGACAGGCCGAGCTGGCGCGCGGCGCTGCGGCGGGCCGGCGAGGCGCGCCTTCGGCCGATCCTCATGTCGGCGGCGATCGCCATCCTGGCCCTCTCGCCCTTGGCGCTGGGAATAGGGGAGGGGGCGGGGATGCAGAAGCCGCTCGCCATCGCCATCATCTTCGGCCTGATCGCCGGCGCCCCCCTGGTGCTGCTGGCCTTGCCGGCCGCCCTGCTGGCGTTCGACCCTCGCCGAATGGCCGCCCCCTAGAACCGCCGCGGGACGACGTGGCACTAAGGCCGCCGACCCATTCTCGTCATCTGAAGGAGCCCCCCCATGTCCAGCGAAGATCTGCACGCGCCGCGCGAGCGGCTCACCGCCCATACCCTCGCCCTGCACCAGGCGATCACCTCGGTGATCGAGGAATTGGAGGCGGTCGACTGGTACCGCCAGCGCGCCGATGATTGCGACGAGCCGGAGCTCAAGGCCATCCTGCTGCACAACGCCCGCGAGGAGATCGAGCATGCCTCCATGGCGTTGGAGTGGATTCGCCGCTTCGACGCCGACTTCGACAAGCAGCTGCGCGAATATCTGTTCACGGAGGGCTCGATCACCGGCCGAGAAGCGGAGCATGAGGAGGGGCATTGAGGCGATATACGATCCCTGCCTCCCGCCATGGGGAGGCCGACCCGCGCGAAGCAGGAGCGGGGTGGGGGACTCTGATGAAGACCGCCAATCCGCCAGATTAGCCCCTTGCGTCAGCCTCCCCACTCGGCGCTTCGCGCCACCCTCTCGAGATGAGGAGGGAAGAGCTGCAAGTGTCGCTCGCCCAAGGCGGCGGGCGCCTCGATAGGGCGCTGGCCGATGCGGCGCCCGCGCTGTCGCGGGCGCGAATCCAGGCGCTGATGGCCGCCGGCGCGGTGACGCGCGCGGGCGCGGCGATGCGCGATCCGGCGGCGGCGGCGCTGCCTGGCGCGTACCGGATCGAGGTTCCGGCGCCGATCGCCGCCGAGCCGGCGCCGCAGGATTTGCCGCTGCCGGTTCTCTACGAGGACGCCCACCTGATCGTCGTCGACAAGCCGGCCGGCATGTCGGCCCACCCGGCGGTCGGCTCGCCGGACGGCACCCTGGTCAACGCCCTGCTGCATCACTGCGGCGCGAGCCTCTCGGGGATCGGGGGGGTGGCGCGGCCAGGAATTGTTCACCGGCTCGACAAGGACACTTCCGGCGTCATGGTGGCCGCCAAGACCGACGCCGCCCACCACGGCCTTGCGCGGCTGTTCGCCGCGCATGACATCGAACGCGTGTACATCGCCCTGACGCGCGGGGCGCCGAAGCCGACGTCGGGCGCCGTGGTCACCCGGATCGGGCGCTCGCGCGGCGATCGCAAGAAAATGGCGGTGCTGCGCGACGGCGGTCGTCAGGCGATCACCCACTATCGCACCACACGCGCGTTCGGCCCACAAACCGCGCCGCCGCTCGCCGCCGAGCTGCGCTGCCGGCTCGAGACCGGCCGCACCCACCAAATTCGCGTGCACCTCGCGCACGTGGGCGCCCCTTGCCTGGGCGATCCCGTCTATGGCGCCGGCGCGCCAGCCGCCCGGGTGCGCGCCGGCATCGCCGAGAGCGGCCTCGATCGCCAGGCGCTGCACGCCGCCATCCTCGGTTTCCGGCACCCGATCACCGGCGAGGATTTGCGCTTCGAGACCACCCCGCCAATGGACATGGCGGCGCTGATCCTCGCCTTGGAGCGCCTCTGAGCCCGCCATTAGAAAGCATCGCCCGCCGGCGGCCTTAAACCGGTCGGGGCCAAGGCTTATTTTGCATCCATAGTGGGGCCTGCCGCGTAGATGTCCGCGCGCGCATCGAAAACGCCTCCGCCTTAGAAAGGCTCTCGACCGTTCATGGCCGCCACCGCCCTGTCCGTAATGTCGCCAGAGGGCGGCCTGTCCCGCTACTTGTCGGAAATCCGCAAGTTTCCGATGCTGGCCAAGGACGAGGAGTTCATGCTCGCCCAGCGCTGGCGCGAGCACCAGGATCCCGAAGCGGCGCACAGGCTGGTTACCTCGCACCTGCGCCTCGTCGCCAAGATCGCCATGGGCTACCGTGGCTACGGTCTGCCGATCGGCGAGGTAATCAGCGAGGGCAACGTCGGCCTGATGCAGGCGGTCAAGAAGTTCGAGCCCGACCGCGGCTTCCGACTCGCCACCTACGCCATGTGGTGGATTCGCGCCTCGATCCAGGAATATATTCTGCGCTCGTGGAGCCTGGTGAAGATGGGCACCACGGCGGCGCAGAAGAAGCTGTTCTTCAACCTGCGCAAGGCCAAGAGCCAGATCAGCGCCCTGGACGAGGGCGACCTGCATCCCGACCAGGTGCGGCAGATCGCCACCAAGCTCGGGGTGCTCGACTCGGAGGTGATCTCGATGAACCGGCGGTTGGCCGGACCGGATGCCTCGCTCAACACGCCGCTGCGCGCCGACTCCGAGAACGAGTGGCAGGACTGGCTGGAGGATACCAACGCGGTCAGCCAGGAAACGCAGCTGGCGGAGAGCGAGGAGCGCTCCCTGCGCATGGGCCTGCTCGAAGAGGCGATGAGCGAGCTCACCGACCGCGAGCGCCACATCCTCACCGAGCGGCGCTTGAAGGACGAACCGACGACGCTGGAGACCCTCGCCGCCGAATATGGCGTCAGCCGCGAGCGCGTCCGTCAGATCGAGGTGCGCGCCTTCGACAAGCTGCAGAAGGCGATGCGCGCCGCCGCCGTGGCGCAGAACATCGCGGCCTAGGCGCTCGTCGCGACCAATATTTCACCCTCCCGTCGTCGGCGCGCTCGTCGCGGCGATCCGTGTGCGCGTGGCGCCGGACCGCGAAAAGCTCGGGGATGATGGCCGCGCCTTACGTCAGGCCATGACGGTCGGTCAGAGTTGCGCCAGCATGTAGTCGGCGGAAGAGACGCGGAATTCGCCGCCCGCCTCGACGTTGAGCTCTTTGACGACGCCATCGTCGACCAGCATCGAATAACGCTGCGAACGCGGCCCCATGCCGAACTTGCTGGCGTCGAGTTCGAGCCCGACCGCGCGGGTGAACTCGCCGTTGCCATCGGCGAGCATCAGCACGTCGCTCGCGACCTTCTGGTCGTCGCCCCAGGCTTTCATTACGAAGACGTCGTTGACCGAGACGCAGGCGATCGTGTCGACGCCCTTGGCGCGAAACTCGGCCGCCTTGTCCTTGAAGCCCGGCAAGTGCTTGGCCGAGCAGGTCGGGGTGAAGGCGCCCGGCAGGGCGAACAGCGCGACCTTCTTGCCCTTGAACAGATCATCCCCGCTCAGCGGCGCGGGGCCATCGGCCGTGAAGGTCATGAAGGTGGCGGCGGGGACATGGTCGCCGACTTTGATCGTCATGGCTTGGACTGGGCTTTCCTGTTGAGGGTCGGGCGAGCTCGCCCGCTGGCCGGGCAGATAGACATCGCCCCGCTTCTCGCCAAGGGGAGCCCGGACGGCGCGGCAGCCTTGAATCGCGGCCTCGGCGGACCGATGTTGCCAGCCATGAGCGATGAAACGGGGCCCGACGCGACGCAGGAGTCGCTCGCTGGCAGACTGCTTGTGGCCATGCCCGGCCTCGAGGACCCCCGGTTCGAACGAGCGGTGATGATTCTCTGCCAGCACGATGCCGAGCACGCCATGGGCTTGGCCATCAATCGGCCGATCGAGGGTCTCAGCGTTTCGCGGCTGCTCAGCAAGCTGGCGGTGAACACCGGGTCGAGGCCTTTGGATGACCTGGTGCTGCTCGGCGGGCCGGTGGAGACAGAACGCGGCTTCGTCCTGCACACCGACGACTACGACGGCCCAGGCGGCCGCCTGCCGATCCCAGGCGGCCTCGCCCTGACCCTGACCCGTGAGATCCTCGAGGCCGTCGCGGCGGACTCGCCGCATCCGCGCCGCGCCGCCATGGCGCTGGGCTACGCCGGCTGGGACTCCGGCCAGCTCGAGGCCGAGCTGCTCGCCAACTACTGGCTGACGTGCGAGGCGGACGAGGCGCTGCTGTTCGACGACGACCACGCCCACAAGTGGTCGCGGGCCTTGGCCAAGATCGGGGTTTCGGCCGAAAATCTCTCCGCCCAGGCCGGTCGGGCGTAGCGGCCGTCTAGCCGCCGACGTTGTCGCGGATCAGCGCGCGCGTGTCGTCGCGAAGATCCTCGCGCGAGTCGGAGCGCGTCTTGAACACGGCCACGACGATCGGGCCGGAGAGCGGTCCGCGCGCTTCGTAGCCGACGGCGCGGTAGCCATTTGGCCCCGGCGTGTCGGAGGTGAGAATCACCGTGCGGCGAATGCCGGCCCCGGGCTCGGTCACATGGACGACGGCGCCATTGTCATCGGCCTGCACGTTGACGCCAGACCCATTCAGGCCGCCCCGGACGCTGACATGACCGGAGTCGGCCCCGTCGGCGTCGACGTTCACTCCACCGACGTTGACGTTCGCCTTGCCCTTGTCATTGCCGTTGGCGTGAATGTGGATGCCCGGCAGGTCGATGTCGACCCGGTCCTTGTCGGCCGCAATCGTGCTCGCCGTAGAGCCGGCCGAGGCCTCGGCGCTGGCGCCGCGGGCCGCCGCGCCTCCGACGATCTCGCTCCGCAGGCTTGCCTCGATCGGATCGAGCGCCGCGCCGGCGTCGCCGCCGTTCAGCGCGATCAGCCTGAGGTTCACCTCGCCGTTGTCGCTGGCGTAGAGGCAGGACTTGCCGTCCGGCGCCTGCGCCGTGCGGGTCAGATCACCCTCGCTTCGGGGACAGTTCAGGCTGGCGATCGCCCTCGGCACGTGCGCGTGCGGGTGCGGCGGGGTGCAGGCGGCCGCCAGAACCAGCACGGCGCCGGACGTGATCGCGGTGGAAACCTTCATGAAAGCCCTCCGATCGGCTGAAGGCCGCCACAATGCGACCGGGCGCCCTCGCCGGTCCAGTGAAATTGCGTTTAGCCAAACGCGCTTGGGCCGGCGCCGATCAGGCGAGGCCCGGCCGAGCGCCGGAGCCCTCGCGCCGGGCAAGAAAGGCGAGCCGCTCAAAGAGGGTCACGTCCTGTTCGTTCTTCAGGAGCGCGCCGTGCAGTGGCGGAATGAGCTTGGTCGGGTCGCGCTCGCGCAGCGCCTCGCCGTCCATGTCCTCGACCATCAACAACTTCAGCCAATCGAGCAACTCGGAGGTCGACGGCTTCTTCTTCAGACCGGGCACCTTGCGCATGTCGTAGAAGACGCGCAGAGCCTCGGCCACCAACTTCTGTTTGATGCCAGGAAAATGGACGTCGATGATCGCGCGCATGGTCTCTTCATCGGGGAAGCGGATGTAATGGAAAAAGCAGCGCCGCAGGAACGCGTCCGGTAACTCCTTTTCGTTGTTCGAAGTGATCACCACCACCGGACGGACTTTGGCGCGGATGGTCTCGTCGGTCTCATAGACATAGAATTCCATGCGGTCGAGTTCCTGCAGCAAGTCGTTGGGAAACTCGATATCCGCCTTGTCGATCTCATCGATCAGCAACACCGGCCGCTCGTCGGCGTCGAATGCCTCCCAAAGCTTGCCACGCTTGATGTAGTTGGCGACGTCCTTGACCCGCTCGTCGCCCAACTGGCTGTCGCGCAGGCGGGTGACCGCTTCGTATTCGTAGAGCCCCTGGTGCGCCTTGGTGGTCGACTTGATGTGCCAGGTGATCAGCGCCGCATCCAGCGCCTTGGCGATTTCATAGGCTAGAACGGTCTTGCCGGTGCCGGGCTCGCCCTTGATCAGCAACGGCCGCTCCAGCGCGATGGCGGCGTTCACGGCGATCTTGAGATCGTCGGTGGCGACGTAGTCGGCCGTGCCCTCGAAGCGTTTCGTCATGCCGCCGCGCCCCTGCTCGTGGAAGAAAGCTCGCCGCGCGGGTTGGCGCGTGAAACGCTTGTTCAAAAATAAGCCGCCGCCGTCAACGGCGCGACGGCGGCGGCCAAGCTGTCCGAGGTCACACGTTGGGATGGCAGGCGTGGCCCCAAGGCCCGAGGTGATAGCCGGGCGGGCACGGACGCCCATCGGCGCAGGCGCCCAACGACAGGGCGGCGCTGAGCGCCAGGAGGGAACCAATGATGATCTTCATCGCGAGGGTTTCCTTTCAGAGTGAGCGGTGGATCGCCAACGATGTCCGCGCGAGCGGGGTTCCGCGCGGCGGCCGGCGGTCATGAGCGAAGGTCGGATCCGCTAGTCGGTTTCTACGCCGACGAGGACCGCGTTCGGAGCGCCGCAGCGCGCCTTGGCGCCCGTCTGGCTGTCGCGGCAGATCATCCGGGGCTTCTTGGCGCGTGCCGCCGCCGGCGGGGGCGAGGGCGGCGGGGCCGGCGCGGACACGGGCGCCGCCGTGGGCGCGACCGCGCCCTGATCCCGGCCGCAGCCCCCGGCGAGCAGCAGCGCGCCGACAATGAGGCTGGCGCCAAGGCGGCTCGAACGAGCCGGCATCGGCGAGCCTTCTAGTCTGCCGCATCAGCGCGGCGGCCGCTCGCCGGCGGTATCGTGTCGCGGCGGCGGCGGCCGTGGCGGCGGCGGACGCGGCGCGGCCGGGCGCGACTCGGGCGGCCGGCTCTCGCGCGCGGGAGCCGGATGCACCGGCGGCGCGGCGTGAGAGGCCTCGCGCATCGCCGGCGCGCGGCGCTCCGGCGGCCGCGGCTCATGCCGCATGATCACGTCGCGGGGCGGACCGGGAGCGCGGGTGTCGTGCGGCTGATGAGTCGGATGGGTGGCTGGACGAGCCGTCTCGGCGGGACGGAGAGGCGGCCGGCCAGAGGGCTCTGGCCTTGAGTGACCGGCGCTCGCCGGGGCGCTTGGGTTCACCGTCGCCGGCCGGAGGCGCTCGACCGCGGCATGCGGCCGGCCGCCATTGACTCCGGCGCGCAGCGTGGGCTCCCTCGCCGCCGCGGCGATATGGCGGGCCTGCGCGGCGGTGGCGAAGATGTGCGTCTGGCGAGCGGCGGCAACCTCGGCCGCCGTCGGAACGGCGACAAAACCGCCGCGGCCGCCGTTGTAGCTGGCCCGCGCGCGCCGCCACTCGCCGCGATCGGCGGCGGAGCGGGCGGCATAGACCGCGTTGACTCGCAAAGTCCCTAGATTATTGTAAATTCGATTGTAATAGAACGTCCGGCCGCGCCAATAGCCACCGTCGTAACCGTGGCCGAAATACCCGTAACCGTACGGAATACCGCCGTAGAATCCAACTGTCGGTCCCCAATAGCCAATGTGAAAGACGAACGCCGCGCCGTCCCAACCCCACCATGGCGGCGTCCACAAGAGGCCGACGGCCGGTGGCGCGATCCAGGCGCCAGGCGCCCAATAGTAGTCGTTGATCGCGGCGTTCCAGCCCCAATAGCCCGGGGTCCAGGCATAGCCATAGGCGGGAGCGGGCGGCTGAATTTCGGCCGGCAACGGCGGCGGCGGCGTCACGCCGACCCGAACGGGACCGGCGAGCGCGCCCGGAGCCGCGCCGGATGCGCCGCAGTTGACCGGCTGTGAGAGGACTGGCCCGGCGATCGCGAGGGCCGAGGTGGCGGTCGCCAGGAGCGTGAGAAGACGAGACACGGTTTGCTTGAACTCCCATCATCGGCGGACCGGGCGCGGGCCGCCTCGGCGACATCCAGCCACAACAGGTCTGAACGATGCCCGGGGCGAACGGTTCACCCGCGGTTCACGGTCGGGCACCGCCGCCGTGGCGCACCCGACAGGACTCGAACCTGTGACCTCTGCCTTCGGAGGGCAGCGCTCTATCCAGCTGAGCTACGGGTGCGGGCGGCGGGCGTTCTAGCCGGGCGGCGGGCGCGGTGCAAAAGACCGAGGATCACCTGGCTTCGGTGAACACGTATTCGTGTTGGCCGTCGCGCACCGTCAGCGTGCGCGCGCCACCGGTGGATTTGCCGACGACGAAGGCGAAGCCATCGAGACCCGGGTCGATGGTGACGAACGACAGGGTGCCATCGTCGTTCTTGCGCGAGGCCATCTCGCTGGCGAAGGTGACGAACTGGAAGCGCAGGCTCGCGCCGCTCTTCTCGACCGTCAGGCGGCCGAGTTCCGGGCTGAGGTAGGCGCCGGCGAGGGCGGCGACCGCGCCGGCGGCGGGCGGAACCTGGAGGCGCGGACGCTCGGCGGCGATCTCGGCCAGATGCGCCTTGGCGGCGGCGGCGACGTCGCCAGCCGCCTGCGGCTGGCCGTCGTAGAGCACCTCCAGAAGCCGGCGCATGAACGGCCGCAGCATCAGCTGGCCCTCGTCGCTGTTGGTCAGGATCACCGCCCCGACCTTGGCGTCCGGAACGAGCATGATGTCGCTCTTGTAGCCGGTGAGGCTGCCGCCGTGGTGCACGACGCGAACGCCCCAGCGCAAGTCGTTCATCAGGCCCATGCCGTAGGAGGCGTCCTCGCCGATCGGCACGCCGGGCGAGCGGCGGGCGAGCAGGTTGGCGGCGCTGACCAGGCGCTTGCCGCTCGGCAGGACCCCCTCGGTGATCTCGTCCTCGACATAACGGATCATGTCGTGGGCCGACGACCAGGCGCCGCCGGCGGGGCGGTAGGGAATGACGGCGTCGTTCAGGTCTTGCGAGGCGATCGCCGGGCGGCCGTCGATGTCGTCGGCGTGCGGGCTGGCGTGGTCGCCGCCAAGCGCCTTGGCGAAGTCGAAAGTGGTGTCCGCCATGCCGAGCGGATCGAACACATCCTTCCGCATGGCGGCGTCATAGGCCGCGCCCAGCTCCCGGTCGGGATAGGAGAGATGGCCGGCGATGTACCCTGCCGCCGAGGCCATCAGGTTGTTGTATTGGAACACCTCGCCGAAACCGCTGGTCGGCTCGGTCGCGGCCAGCTGAGTGAAGGTCGCCGAGGCCGGCGTGCCGCGCGGCGTGTTGAAGATCCAGTCGTAATCCTTGCGCGGCAGTCCGGTGCAGGCGCAGACCAGATGCCTGATCAGCACCTTGCTCGTGGTCTCCGGACTGCCCAGGCGGAAGTTGGGGTAGACGTCGGTGACCTTCTCGTCCCACCGCACCTTGCCGGCGTCGACCTGCTCGGCGAGCAGCAGGGTCGACATGCCCTTGGTGTTGGAGGCGATGGCGAACAGGGTATGGGCGTCGACCGGATCGGCCTTGCCCAGTTCCTTGACGCCCAGGCCGCCCTCGAACACCACCTGGCCGTGGTCGATCAGGGCGAGCCCGACGCCCGGAACGCCCAGCTGGCTCATCGCGGTTTGGACGAAGCTCTTGATCGCCGCGACCCGCCCGGGATCGAGCCGATGGGCGGTTCGCCCGGCGAAGCTCTCGCGCGCATAGCCGGCCGGCCGAAGGCTCTGCAGGATGAGATAGAGCGCCGCCTGGCGCTTCTCGGCGGTGGCCTCGGCGGCGTCGACGATCAGCACCGTCCAGCGCGGCCCGGCGCGCTCGGCGAACACCTCGACGACCGCCTTTTCGTTCGGCGAGGTCTCGTAGTCGAGCACCGCGCGCTCGTCCCAGCCCTCGCGGGCCGGCTGGGCGGTGACCAGCTTCGGCGTGCGGCGCGCCTCAGGGCGGTAGAGCGCCCAGGCGTGGGCGGCGGCGTCGCGGGAGTCCTTGGCCGGGCCGACCTCGACGATCGCCGCGCGGGTGTCGGCCTCCGGCGGCCGGGCGATCATCACCGCTCCGCTCGTCACCACGGACCAGCCCTTGGGAAGGGTGAAGGTCGCGCCAGCGGCGGTCTTCTCCGGCGTATCTGCGGCAACCGACTGAGCGCTCGCGGCGACCGCGAGCATCAGCGCCCCGGCGGCGGCGGCGCAGGACAGGACGTTGCGGATCATTGGCGGCTCCCCCAGCATGACGGCCGCCACTCTGTCGCCCCGAGCACCGCGGCGCCAATGAATTCGCTGAAAGTTGATGGCGCGCCGCCGTCTCGGCGGCAATGATTTTGAGCGGCGAAACGCCGGCGCCGCGGAGTGGCGCTCTACCCCCGGAGTGGAAAAATCGCCCGGGTGATGGTGTAGATCGCCGCGCCGAGCTGCACGGTCGTCGCGCCCAGCAGGCTCATGATCACCTTGGCGTCGATGATCCGCTGATCGGCGTGGACCTCGTGCGCCGCCAGCTGCGCGCCGTCACGCCAGAACACCACGCCCAGCGCCAAGAAGACGAAGGCGTTGGCGGCGACGAACAGCCACATGATATCGCGCGCGAACCTTTTACGGATCTCGAGATCGCCGAGCGCGACCTTGTCGGCTGCGGTCTGGAACGAGCCGACCTCCCGACCCAGTGAAAGGTCCGCCCCTTCGGCCACGGCTCAGCTCTTGAGCAGGACGTTCAGCTTCTCGCCATTCCTGGACAGCAATGTCACCGTGTCTTCGGTGGAAGCGTTCCGCGCCGCGATGCGCGCCAGGGCGACAGCCTTGCGGATCACGGCCGTGCTGGTTGTGACGCCCAGGATTCCTTTGAGTTCCTCGATCGCTTGCGCGGTTCCGGCATCCAGTTGAAAGCTGGTCTGCGGCATGGGCTTCGCTCCTTCGTGAGCCGACATATACGACTAATATACGATTTCAATGCGGTTTTCGCGCTGCCCGCTTCACGCCGCCGCGCGATCGGAGGTGAGGGCGACGAACACGTCCTCCAGGTCAGGCTCCTCGGTGCGCAGATCCTTGATCGAGACGCCGGCGTTGCGCGCCGCGGCGATCGCCTGCTCGACGCCGCCCTGATCGCTCTTGAAGCTCACCGCCAGATCGCCGTTCGGCCGCAGCTTCGCCTCGAACGGGGCGAGATCGGGCGCGCGCCTCAGCGGCTCGGCCGGGGTGATCGCCACCGTGCGGCTGTCCAGCCGGCGGAGCAGCTGGCGCGTGGGCTCGCAGGCGACCACCTCGCCGCGATTGATGATCGCGATCCGGTCGCACAGCTCCTCCGCCTCCTCGAGGTAGTGGGTGGTCAGCACCACCGTCACGCCCTGGCGGTTGAGGCCGACCACGTAGGCCCACAGCTGTCGGCGCAGCTCGACATCCACGCCGGCGGTCGGTTCGTCCAGCACCAGCACCGGCGGGGAATGGACCATCGCCTTGGCGACCATCAGCCGCCGCTTCATGCCGCCGGAGAGCTGGCGGACATAGGCGTTGGCCTTGTCCGAAAGGCCCATCGCCTCCAGGAGGGCGCCGGTGCGCCGCTCCTTCGCCGGAACGCCGTAGAGGCCGGCTTGCACCTCCAGGCTCTCGCGCGGGGTGAAGAAGACATCGGTGGCGATCTCCTGGCCGACGACGCCGATCGCGGCGCGCGCGTCCCTCGGCCGCTCGTCGATGTCGCGGCCCCAGATGCGCACCGTGCCCGAGGTCTTGCGGCAGAGGCCCGAGAGGATGTTGATGAAGGTCGACTTGCCGGCCCCATTCGGGCCCAGCAGGCCGAAGATCGAGCCGCGCGGGATGGCGAGGTCGATGCCTTTGAGCGCCCGCATCGCCGGCGTCGTCCGGGTCGCCGGATAGGTCTTGGTCAGGCCGCGCGCCTCGATGGCGAATTCAGGCAGAACCATTGGCAATCGATCCATCGCGGCGCGCGCGCGAAGCCGCGGTGGCGCGGCCCGCCGTCCTGCTACATAATTGGTCGTCTCGCCGCCAGCCGAACGAGCTCGCCGATCGCATGCCCACCCACGCCGATTACCCCGCCCACCACGACGTCGACGCCCTGCCCCCGCCGGAGGTGGTCAAGGTGCGCACGCGGCGGGTGGCCTGCGACGGCGTCGGCGGCGTGCTCGGCCATCCGCGCGTCTGGCTGGAGATGGGCGACGATGGATTCGTCGAGTGCGGCTACTGCGACCGCCGCTTCGTCCTCGGCGCGGGCGCCGAAGGGCTGGAGGACGAGCGGCTGGTCCCGGGCGCCTACGAAGGACCCGGGGGGCACTGACGGGGCGCGGCTAGCCGGGCGGCGATACGAGCGGGCGCGTGGCCGGCGACGCCATGGCCGCCGGCATGGCGGAAGCGCCAGAGCTGCTCGATGGCAGGCTCGCCATGGCGTGGGCGAAGGCGCCGGCCGAGGGCGCCTTCGGATCAATGATCACCACGCCGCCGCGGCCATCGCTGGCGGCGGTCCAGGTCGAGCCGACGTAGTTGCCCTTGAAGTTGATGCGGTCCGAGTGGACACCGTCCGACACGGTCAGCACCCCACCCCACCCTTGGCGTTGCTCTTGAACGTCGCCTCGCTGGTGGAGACGAAGCCGCGCCGGCGGTAGTTCCGAAATTGACCACCGCCGCGGCCGAGCCGGCCGGGGTCACCACTCCGGCTTGACCCGCGCTTCTACCGCTGGGCGTCGAATCGCAGGGGCACGGTGACGCGGGCCCCGTCGACCGGGCCGCCATCGTCGGTCCACGGGTTCATTCGCATCGCCCGCGCCGCGGCCACCGCCGCTTGCGAGAAGCCGAGGCCCTCGGGCGTCGCCGGCCCCGGCGCGCAGCCGGTCAGGCTTCCGTCGGCGGCGACGGTGCAGATCGCCCGCCCGACGCCGGACCGCGCCCCCGCCGCGCTCGCCTGGGCGGGGAACAGCGCCTGGGCGGTCGCCGGATCCAGCGCGAACACCCAGCGCGGCTCGGCGATCATGCGGCCGGTGAACCGGGGATCGCTCGGCGCTTCGAAGCGGATCGTGATGTTCGTGACGACGGCCTGGCCCGAGGCGGTCCAGCGCCGATCCGGCTGGAGCTGGAAGCGGTGGGCGAGCGACAGCGCCGCGGCGGCGAAGCCCGCCGCCGCCGGCGCTTCGTCAAGCGGCGTGCAGCGGGTGACCGCGCCGCTTGCGTCGAAGCCGCAGCGCAGGTGGACGACGCCGGTGCGCTCGGCGCCGCCCGCGGGGTAGGCGGCCGCCATGTCGGCGAAGCTCGGCGCCGCCAGCCACACGGGATTGGCGAGCAGCACCTCGGGCGCCGCGCCCGGAACCGTGCCGTCGGCGTTCGGCCAGACAATCGGAATGTGGACGAGCGCGCCGGCCGCGAGGCTTCCGGGGCGCAGGCGGAACAGCGGCGCGAGCGCGAGCGCCGCCTCGCCGAAGCCTTCGTTGGCCGGATCCTCGTTGTCGATGCGGCAATTGCGCAGGGCGCCATTGGCCGCCAGACCGCAGGAGATTTCCGCCCGGCCTCCTTCGCCTCTCTCCATGGCCGGCGTCGGCCACCGCCGCTCGATGTCGCGAGCGCCGGGCCGACGGACAAAGTCATAGGCGGGGGGTGGGGCCGTGGCCGGGGCGGCCGGCGGGTCGGCGGCGGCGATGTCCGTCGTGGCCGCGACGACGCCAAGGGTCGATGGCTCGCCGCCAGTGGCTCGCTCCCACGAATCGGCCGCCGGCCGCAGGGTGACCGCCAGGGGATTGGGCGTCAGCTCCAACGTCGCGCCGGTCGCCACGTCGACCCCGGCTCCGATCACCCCCCCAACCAGCGCGTTGCCGGCGAAGCCGGCCGCCCCGGCCCCGGCGACCTGATGGCCGACGTGACCCTGCCAGGTGGTGTAGCCGGCCTTGCGGACCGTCACCGCGAAATCCGCCTCGCGCTTCACCTTGAACGCGCAAGGGGTCGCCGCGCAGGAGAAGCCGTTGCTGGTCTGAACCGCCGCGCCCGGAGGCGCGGAGGTGACTGTCCAGGTCTGTTTGTCGCCGCGCGTCACGGTCGCGCAGGCGCTGGCCGCGACAGCGGCGGCGGTGACGGCGCCCAGGCGGGCGACCGACGCGGCGGAGTGATTCATGCGACCCCCCTTGGCGAGCCAATGGCGCGCCACCCCCGGTTCATGCCGACGGAGACTTGGCGTCTTCGTGACGGCCCGATGTATCCTCCGCCTTCACGATGCGCCAGGACCGCCGAAGCGGATCTGCAGCGTCATGTCCCGGCGGGACTGGTCGGCGGCGCCCGGCGGCGGCGCGCCCCGCAGCCGCTTGGCGGTGAAAAGTGGCGTGAGCGACAGCGCCGCCTCCCCGAAACCATCCTGCGGCGGATCCTCATCGGAGGTCCGGCAATCGATCGCCGGCGCCCGGCGTCGTCGACGTGGCAGTGTAGCAGCACGCGACCGCTGATCCCCATCCAGGCCGCCTTCGCGGGATAGAACCTGGCGAACAGGTCGGGATTGGGCTTATCCAGCCAATCCACTTGCTCGACCACCGGACGAAAGGCGGACGAAGGCGCTCGGCGGGCTCTGAGGCGCCCACGGAGGTTGGATGGTCGCGGCGGCCGCCGCCGCGGCGGCCATGAGTTCAATCAACATCGACGCCCCTCCCGAAGCCGGATCATGTCAGCATGACGCCAGAGTTCAACCCTGAAACGCCGCGAGCTTGATGACCCGGGCGCGACGCCGGCCTATCCTGCCGCGCCATGGACGACGCCGCCCAGAACCTCGCCGACATTTCCCGCGCCCCGACGCAGGATGGTCCGAATGTCCGGCTCTATCTGGTCGACGGCTCGGGCTTCATCTTCCGCGCCTATCACGCCCTGCCGCCGCTGACGCGCAAGTCGGACGGGCTCCCCGTCGGCGCGGTCCAGGGCTTCTGCAACATGCTGTGGAAGTTGATGGTCGACATGAAGGCGGCGCCTGACGCGCCGACGCATCTGGCGGTGGTGTTCGACCACTCCGAGAAGACCTTCCGCAACGATCTCTACGCCCAGTACAAGGCGCACCGGCCGCCGGCGCCGGAGGATCTCGTCCCGCAGTTCCCGCTGGTGCGCGAGGCGACGCGGGCCTTCGGCGCGCCCTGCCTGGAGCTGGCCGGCTACGAGGCCGATGACCTGATCGCCGCCTATTGCTGCGCCGTGCGCGACGCCGGCGGCGAGGTGGTGATCGTCTCCTCCGACAAGGACCTGATGCAGCTGATCGGCGAGCGCGTCTCGATGCTCGACACGATGAAGAACGTCCGCATCGGCCGCGATCAGGTGATCGAGAAGTTCGGCGTCGGCCCGGAGCGGGTGGTCGATGTCCAGGCCCTGTGCGGCGATAGCGTCGACAATGTGCCGGGCGCGCCGGGCATCGGGGTCAAGACCGCCTCGGCCCTGATCAACGAGTACGGCGATCTGGAAACGCTGCTCGCCCGCGCCGGCGAGATCAAACAGGAGAAGCGCCGGGCAGACCCTGATCGACTTCGCCGACCAGATCCGCCTGTCGCGCGAGCTGGTGAAGCTCGATTGCGACACGCCGCTGCCGGCGCCGATCGACGATCTGGCGGTGCGCGCGCCCGAGCCGGCGACGCTGGCCGAATTTCTCGAACGCATGGAGTTCCGCACCCTGGCGCGGCGTGTCTCCGCCGGGGGCGGGATCGAAGAGCCGGCGAGGACGCCGGCGCTCCAAGGGGAACCGGACGCCAAACCGAAGACGCCGATCGACACCTCGGCCTATGTCTGCGTGCGCGATCTCGCGACGCTGGAGGCGTGGATCGCCCGGGCCTACGCGGCCGGGACGGTGGCGTTCGACACCGAGACCGACGCCCTCTCCTCGGCCAACGCCGGTCTCTGCGGCGTGTCGCTGGCGGTGGCGCCGGGCGAGGCCTGCTACATCCCGGTCGGCCACTGCGAGGCGGACGGGTTGTCGCTGGAGGCGGCGGCCGATCTGAAGCAGATCCCCATTGACGATGTGATCGCCGCCTTGAAGCCGCTGCTGGAGGATCCGGCGGTGCTGAAGGTGGCGCAGAACGCCAAATACGATCTCGCCGTCCTCTCGCGTTACGGGGTCGCCGTCGCGCCGATCGAGGACACCATGCTGATCAGCTATGTGCTCGAAGCCGGCCTGCACAATCACGGCATGGACGAGCTCTCCGACCGCTGGCTCGGCCACCAGCCGATCAAGCTTCAAGCAGGTGGCCGGCGCCGGCAAGGCGCAGAAGAGCTTCAAGCACGTGCCGCTCGACCCGGCGACCTGCTACGCCGCCGAGGACGCCGACGTCACCTTGCGCCTCTACCAGCTGCTGCGCCCGCGCCTGGCGCGCGAGGGCCTGCTCACCGTTTACGAGACGCTGGAACGCCCCTTGCCGCCGGTGCTGGCGAAGATGGAATGCCACGGGGTCAAGATCGACGCCGGCCAGCTGCGCGCCCTCTCCCACGACTTCGGCCTGCGCATGGCCGAGCAGGAGGCGCGCGCCCACGTCCTTGCCGGCCGGCCGTTCAACTTCGGCAGCCCCAAGCAGATCGGCGAGGTGCTGTTCGCCGAGATGGGCCACGCGGGCGGCAAGCGCACCGCCAAGGGCGGGGTGTGGAGCACCGACGCCTCGGTGCTCGACGATCTCGCCGCGCAAGGCCACGAACTGCCCAAGGTGCTGCTGGAGTGGCGCCAGCTCTCCAAGCTCAAGGGCACCTACACCGAGGCCCTCGCCCAGGCGGTGAGCGAACGCACCGGCCGGGTGCACACCTCCTACGCCCTGGCCTCGACCACCACCGGCCGCCTCTCCTCCTCCGATCCCAATCTGCAGAACATCCCGATCCGCACCGAGGAGGGGCGAAAGATCCGCCGCGCCTTCGTCGCCGAGCCGGGCAACCTCCTGATCAGCGCCGACTACAGCCAGATCGAGCTGCGCCTGCTCGCCCACATCGGCGACATCGCCGCAGCTGAAGCGCGCCTTCGCCGGCGGCGCTCGACATCCACGCCATGACCGCCTCGGAGATGTTCGGCGTGCCGGTCGCCGGCATGCCGGCCGAGATGCGCCGCCGCGCCAAGGCGATCAACTTCGGCATCATCTATGGCATCAGCGCCTTTGGCCTCTCCAACCAGCTCGGCATCGCCCAGGACGAGGCCGGGGCCTACATCAAGACCTATTTCGAGCGCTTCCCCGGCATCCGCGCCTACATGGACGCGCATGCGCGCGGCGGTGCGGCCAGGACGGCTTCGTCACCACCATCTTCGGCCGGCGGGTGAACATCCCGATGATCCGCTCCAAGTCGGTCGCCGAGCGCCAGTTCGCCGAACGCGCCGCCATCAACGCCCCCATCCAGGGCGCCGCCGCCGACATCATGCGCCGCGCCATGATCCGCATGCCCGCCGCGCTGGAGAGCGCGGGGCTGAACGGCCCGCATGCTGCTGCAAGTCCACGACGAACTGGTGTTCGAAGCGCCGGAGGCCGAGGCCGAGGCGGTGTGCGCCGTGGCGCGGCGGGTGATGGAGCGCGCGGCCGAGCCGGCGGTGGCGATCTCGGTGCCGCTGCTGGTGGAGGCGCGGGCGGCGGGGAACTGGGATGATGCGCATTAAGAGCGCATGATAATCCAGACCGCTAATAACTTGGCTTGATTTCAGACTTGAAAGAGCACGAATGGCTCCCATCGTCCTGCCAGGTGGTTCCATCTACGAACCTTACCCGACTTACAAACACCTCAAGCTCTCCTAGTCCATTCTGCATTAGCGCGCTTCGATCCATTGTGTAACTCCTGAGTTCGCTTCCCGGCTTAATTGGTTTGTCGTTCTGAGGTATTATGGTGGACGACGTAATTTGGTCACCGATTCGGTTGTAATATACTGCAGTTGTTTCGATGCCCATAACTGGTGTCTGGGAGTCATTGCGAATACGCATATCGAGATAGTGTTTCGGTTCACCGCCGTGCGTCACCAAATCTAGTTGCTGTTGAAACCGGCTCGTGGTCAAGGCGTCAACCAATGCGTGGCCAAATCCCCCCCAACTTGATACCGCCCTGGTCACAAGCACCGGACAACTCTGGATTGACTTCACAGGCGGTGCAGAATTCTGTTTCTCTGGCGGGGGCGGCGGTATGGGATGCGTAATGGTCTCACCTGCCGCTATGCGTACGTTTTCGGAAAGCTTATTGGGGCCGTATGGTGCACAAGTATCGAGTTCAGTTCCGTCGTTAAAACGAAAGAGTATAGTAGCGCCGTTCTGCGTGTCCTTGATCAAATCCCGTGCGTTCGCCGGCATAAAAGCCATCATGTAAGGTGCAACTTTTGGCATTGTCGATCGCTTAATCGAGGCGACGGTTGCAATTTGGCCTGCATACGATAAATTAGTCTGGTATGTGTCGGGCTTGCATAAAGGAATGCGACCGACAAACACCTTCTTGCCGACGAGTAATTGGAGATCGTCCGGAAGGGCTTGGCTGTTTGCCTGAGCGGCCAAACTCACAGCCAATGTGCATGCGACATGGAAGACGATTAGTGAGCGCATAAAATTCCCTCCAAGTCCGCCTCCAGCGAGTTCCGGGGCAGCGAGTCCCGGGGACGCAATACGCGCTCCTCGTCGAGCAGGCGGCGGTCGCGTGCCTGTGAACCGCTTCGCACGAAGCACCCACAACCGAAAAGCTCGCGGCCTCTCCGCGCCCGGTGCCGATCCCATGAGCCCGCCGGCGTGGAGACCTTCCAGTTCGAGCTTGGCGGGGGCGGTCTTCACGCTCTTTCTCGACCTGCTTGATGTGTTCGTCGGCCGGGATGTTCTCCGGCAAGGTTCCGCCGATGATTTTCGGGGACACAATCGCAAAGCGCGGGTAGATATTATCGCAAGGGACCGACGATGGGGTCGGTGTCTCACGCCGCGCGTTCGGGCTCGAAGCGCAAGACCAGGAGCTTATCCTCTGGCAGCGCCAGTTGCTCGTACGTCCGTCCATTGTCGTCGCTGAACTCGACTTCGAACACGCCGGGACCGAGGGTCTCCACCACCGTGCCGACCTGGCCCCGCGCCAAGCCGTTCGCGGGCATCGTTTCGGTCAGGGCGACCACGTCCAGGAGCCGGGTGTCAACCGCGACCGTCATGGTCAGGGGACTATTGAAGCATTCGGACAGAGCATAACCCAAAGCCAAATTCTACGCCGATTTGTCATTGGGTCAGGCCGCCGCGTGCGCCGGCCTCGTCATGTCGCCTTGGCCCGCCAACAGGCCGGCGATCGAGATGTCTTCGTCGAGCGCCTCCCAGTGCAGCCCGCGCCGGCTCAGTTCGCACGCGGCGCGCTGATCCTTGGTGGCGTGGAAAAGTCGTGGGAACCAGGCCAGCGGCGCGCCGATGGTGCGGCCGTCCTCAAGGTCGACCCACAACCGGTCGTCGTCGAAGCGCACGGCTCTAGGCGAAATACTCATTCCAGACCCTTTCGAAGATGTCCCTGTGCGCCTCGACCAGCCTGCGAGCCTCGTTGAGCTCCCGGGCGGACAGGCCGTCATTGTAAGCCATCGCGACCATGGGGCGTAGCCAGAATTTGGCTTCGTCCCGCTCCCTGCGCGCGTGGATGTGGACCGGCTCGCGCGGATTGCCTTCGTTCGAATAGAACAGGAAGTTGAAACCGCGGACCCGCAGCACGACCGGCATGAATGTGCTCCTCAGGCCATCGCCGGCCGGCGAAGGCCTGAGGAGCTGCCATACCGCGCGAGGCGGCCCAGTCGAGCCGCCGGCGTCAAGATCGCCCAGCCAGCCAATCCGCCAGGGCGGGCGGCAGTTGCGCGTCGACGATGAACTTCACAGGGCGGCTATTCCGCCGCCATCACCACCGGATGGCCGAGCTGCACGGCGGCGTAGGCAAGGCAGGCGCGGATATCCGCGGGCTCCAGATCGGAGAAGTCGGCCAGGATCTCCAACTCGGCCACCCCTTCGGCGAGCATTTCCAGAATATCGGCGACCCGGATGCGCATGCCCCGGATGCAGGGCCGTCCATGGCACTGATCCGGGTTGATGGTGATGCGCGAGGCCAGCCCGGCTGTCATGATGCGCGGATGATACTCTCGCGCCGCGCTTGGCGCCATGGCCATCAGAAGGGGCATGCCGGCCGAGACGCGCCGGCGCGCCAAGGCGATCAACTTCGGATTTCTGGATTTCTGGGACACAGTACACAATCGGCGCCGCCTCCCGTGAGCGCTAACAAGCGGCGAACCGCGCCACGTGAATCTCCCCCTCGCGCCGCCTCGCGCGGGCGATGTCGTAGCTGTTCTGCATCCGCATCAGCGTGTCCATGGAGACGCCGAACGCCTTTTCCATCCGCAGCGCCATCTCCGGAGAGAGGCTGGCGCGCTCGTTAAGGAGGGTGGAGAGCGCCGCGCGCGTCGCGCCGAGCGCCTTGGCGGCCGACGTCACAGTCAGGCCCAACGGCGCGATGCTCTCGTGCTTGATGAAGCCGTCCGGGTTGGCGGGGCTCTTCATCTTGATACCGGTGATGGCATTCACGCAGAAATCCTCACGTAGCCGCCATGTTACCCAGGCGCGTCGCGGAGAGCGGCGTTCATGCGGGTCTGCCATCCAGGGCCGCCGGCCTTGAAGGCGGCGATGACGTCGGAGTCGAGACGGAGTTTCACGGCCACCTTCGTCGTCGCCAGCTTCGGCCGGCCGAGCCTGGCCGCCGTTCGCGGAAAGGCGGCAAGTTCAGCGGCGCTCAGAGCCTCCGGTCCGCTCGCCCGCGCGAAATCCTTCCTGGTCCAGGTGGGGTTTTCGTCATCCTCGATCAACGCGCCATTCATCCGCTCACGCTCCGTACTCTCGCGGTGCGCGATGCGCCTCGACTTCCGACAGCCGCGTATGCGATGAGAATCTTCCGACGCCATATCCGTGGCCAGGGCGCCTTCAGTCCGCCAAGCCGATGCAGAACGCCAGCGCGGCGTTGAGGCGACGCAGGTCGACGTCGCGAAGCGGCCGAGCGATTTTCCGACCCAGTCGCGCCGCACGGTCACGGGCTTGTCGGCCATGATTTGCGAATTTTCGCGCAAGCCGTTCGCCGCCGTCCGCGCGAACGTCACACGAAACGTCGGCGCGTCGGAGAGATGCGAGGTCAGCTGACAGACGATCAGGGAGGCATGGCTCGCCGGAAAGGCGTCGCTCTGGATGATGACCGCGGGGCGCGGCTTGCCGAAGTCACCACTGGCGGCGACGACGACGAGGTCGCCGCGCTTCATTCACGGGCTCGCCGGGGGCGCATCGAATTCGCCGATGGCCTCGATCCAGATCAGCGCCTCGGCCTCATCGCTCGCTCGCAGCCGAGCGACCTGGTCCGCGACAGCCCGTCGGGTGGCGATGAGACGCGCATCCGGCGCGACGAGCCGCACTTCACGCAGGCCGAGATCGCGCCGATTGCGCCTTATTCTGTTCATGCGTTCGGCCGCCGACATGGAAGACCCTCGTTGCCCCTAGGTCGCAATGTAACGCGTTACCGCGGGCTTCGCACGCATAGGCCTCGTGCTCGTGACGCGCCGTCAAGGCTTGGACCCACACGATCGTCGGTGGCCTGACGCTATTGTCACGCAGCTCGGCGACTTCGACACGAACATATTGGCCATGGAGTTCCGCGGGCGCGATACCCAGTTGCCAAGCGCCGCCTTGGTCCGCCTTGGGAGCGTGTGGCGAGTTTCGGCGCCGCCCTCTCGGCCGGGCCTCGCCGCCGCGCGGGCGCCTTACCGGCCGCCGCGCGCTTCCGGCCCTTGCGCGCCGAGGGTGTCGTAGGCGCGCTGCTGCTGCGGCGTCAGGATGGCGTAGAAGCGCTTGGTGGCGGCGATCCTGGCGACCACGGAGGCGCGCATCGCGTCCATGCGCGCCAGCATGCGATCGAGCCGCTGCGGCGTCGGCAGCATCTGGGCTTGCTGGTCCTCGGCGCGCATTCGCTCCATCATGCCTTGCGGCGGCGCCACGGCGGCCAGGAAGGCCTGCAGCCCCCCCTCCTGGTCGGCGCGCAGCCGCAACGCCTGGCGCAGGTAGTCAGCCTGAGACATCGGCGGCTGCGACGGCGGCGCGCCGTCGGCGCCCGGAGGCTGGGGCGGCGGGCCCTGGAACTGGCCGCCGTATTGCGCCTGGGCGGCGCCGGCGAGCAGCAGGCCGGCGCAGGCGGTGGCGAGGGCGGCGCCGCGTAGCTGTCCGTCGAAAGTGTGACGCATGGTCTTTCTGGTCTCCTCAAGAATAGCGTGTTTGGGGTCTTCCTCGCTCGGTGAGCCTGAACGCGGTCTGAATGGCAGGTTCGCTATTCCAGCGCCACGCGGCAGGCGGCGGCGATGGCCGGCGAGGCGATCGCCAGTGCGCCGAGCGCATAGCCGCCGAGCAGGGCCAAGGCCGGCAGGGTCGAGCGGCCGGCGAGGGCGGCCGCCAGCGCGCCGCCGCCGAAGACCACCGGCGGCGACAGGAGCGGCAGAACGATGACCGCGGTGATCAGTCCGCCGCGCCGGCCCATCAGGGTCAGGCTGGCGCCAAAGCCGCCGACGCAGGCGAAGGCGACGCCGCCGATCGCCGCCGCCGCCAGCAGCACCCCGGCCGCCGCGACCGGCAGGCCGAGCCCGACCGCCGCCGCCGGCGCCGCCACGGCCAGCGGACAGCCGACCGCCAGGGCATGGGCGAGGCACTTGACCAAGGCGACCGCCTCCAGCGGCAGCGGACCGCCGGCCAGCAGGTCGAGGCCGCCGTCCTCATAGTCGGCGGCGAACAGGCGCTCGACGGTGAGAAGGTTGGCGAGCAGGAGGCCGATCCAGGCGATCGCCGCCGCCGCGCCGGCGCCATGCGCAACGCCCGGCCCGCCGGCGAGCGGGGCGAGCATGGTCAGGGCGGCGTAGAAGGCGAGCGCCAGGCCCGGCCCGCCGCCGCCCGCCCAGGCCAGCGACAGTTCGCGGCGCATGAGGGCGGCGAGCGGCTTCATCGGCGCAGTTCGATGCGCGGCGACCGCACCGGCAGGGGATCGTGGCTCGCGGCGAGGATCAGGCCGCCGCGGGCGAGATGCTCGGCCATCGCCTGGCCAAGAGCGACGCGCCCGGCGGCATCGAGCGGCGCGAGCGGCTCGTCCAGCAGCCACAGCTCGCGCCGGGCGGCGAGCAGGCGGGCGAGCGCCAGGCGGCGGCGCTGGCCGGCCGACAGGCGGCGCACGCGCTCGTCGAGCAGGGGGCCGACGCCGAGCATGCCGGCGGCGCGCCCGGCGTCCCCGGCCGACCCGCCCAGCCAGGCGACGGCGAAGGCGAGCTCGTCGCCCGCCCGCCGGCTGGACTTCAGCCCATCGGCGTGGCCCAGCAAATGCAGGCCGTCGCGGCGGGCGTCTTCCGCCTCGATCCACCCGCCGCCTTCACCGAACCGGATCGCGCCGGCGGCCACGGGCGCCAGTCCGGCGACGGCGCGCAGCAGGCTGGTCTTGCCGACCCCGTTCGGCCCGACCAAGGTCGCCGCCTCGCCGGCGCGCAGCTCGAGATTGAAGCCGGCGATCAGCCGCCGCCCGCCGCGTTCCAGCGCCAAACCCTCGATGGACAGCCGGTCGATCAAGGCGCGCCAGCCCAGCTCGGGGCCCCGCCCGGTCGCCTCCTCGGCCGCGGGCCGCCGTGGACGTCCGGGCCGCGCCGGGCTAAAAAGCCGGCGGCCGCGGAGACCCCGGCCCGGAAGCGAGCGCGTCGCGGCGCCGGGACGCTGTGTGTCCCGCCGGTTTCGCGCGCCTTCGTCCAAACCGATGTTCGGCGGGTCCGGTTGAACAAGGGAAAATCTCCATGGCGTCGATCGACAGCCTGAATACCCGCCGCGACCTGGTCGTCGGCGGCCAGACCTATGCCTATCACAGCCTGGCGGCGGCCGAAGAGGCGGGCTTGGGCGAAGTGTCCCGCCTGCCGGTTTCCCTGAAGGTGCTGCTCGAGAATCTGCTGCGCAACGAGGATGGGCTCGCCACCAGCGGAGCCGACCTCGAGGCGATGGCGGCGTGGCTGAAGAACAGGGGCCAGGCGGCGCACGAGATCAGCTTCACGCCGGCGCGGGTGCTGATGCAGGACTTCACCGGCGTGCCGGCGGTGGTCGATCTGGCCGCCATGCGCGACGCCCTGGTCAAGCTCGGCGGCGATCCCAAGAAGATCAATCCGATCAATCCGGTCGACCTGGTCATCGACCACTCGGTGATGGTCGATTCGTTCGGCGGGCCGAAGAGCTTCGCCGAGAACGTCGCGCGCGAATACGAGCGTAATGGCGAACGCTATCGCTTCCTGCGGTGGGGTTCGGCGGCGTTCGACAATTTCCGCGTCGTGCCGCCCGGCACCGGCATCTGCCACCAGGTCAACCTCGAGTACCTGGCGCAAACGGTGTGGTCGAAGGAGATCGACGGCCACCTCGTCGCCTACCCCGATACGGTGGTCGGCACCGATAGCCACACGACCATGGTCAACGGCCTCTCGGTGCTCGGCTGGGGCGTCGGCGGCATCGAAGCGGAGGCGGCGATGCTCGGCCAGCCGATCCCGATGACCATCCCCGAGGTGATCGGTTTTCGCCTGACGGGCGCCCTGCCGGAAGGGGCGACGGCGACCGACCTGGTGCTGACCGTCACCCAGATGCTGCGCAAGAAGGGCGTGGTCGGCAAGTTCGTCGAATATTTCGGCGAGGGTCTCGAGCATCTCACGGTCGAGGATCGCGCGACGCTGGCCAACATGGCCCCGGAATACGGCGCCACCTGCGGTTTCTTCCCCGTCTCGCGGGCGACGATCGACTATCTGGCGGCGACCGGCCGGTCGAAGGCGCAGGTCGCCCTGGTCGAGGCCTACGCCAAGGTCCAGGGGCTATGGATCGAGCCGGGCGCGCCGGAGCCGGTGTTCACCGACACCCTGGAGCTGAACCTCGCCGAGGTGCGCTCGTCGCTGGCCGGCCCGAAGCGGCCGCAAGACCGCGTGCCGCTCGACGAGGCGGCGGCGAGCTTCGGCGGGATGCTGGTCAGCGAATTTGGCCGTCACGAGGACGCGCCCGCGCCGCGCATTTCCGTCGAGGGCGAGACGCACGACCTCGGCGACGGCGACGTGGTGATCGCGGCGATCACCTCCTGCACTAACACCTCGAACCCGAGCGTGCTGATCGCCGCCGGCCTGTTGGCCAAGAACGCCGTCGCCAAGGGGCTGAAGGCCAAGCCGTGGGTGAAGACCTCGCTCGCCCCCGGCTCGCAGGTGGTCACCGACTATCTCGCCAAGGCGGGCCTGACCAAGCCGCTCGACGCCCTCGGCTTCAATCTGGTCGGCTATGGTTGCACCACCTGTATCGGCAACTCCGGCCCGCTGCCCGAGGCGGTGTCCAAGGCGATCGCCGACGGCGACCTGGTCGCCGTCTCGGTGCTGTCCGGCAACCGCAACTTCGAGGGCCGGGTCAATCCGGACGTGCGCGCCAACTACCTCGCCTCGCCGCCGCTGGTGGTCGCCTATGCCCTGGCCGGCTCGATGACGAAGGACCTGACGAGCGAGCCGCTCGGCCAGGGCAAGGGCGGCGCCGACGTCTTCCTCAAGGACATCTGGCCGACCAACGAGCGAGATCGCCCAGGTCCAGCACAAGGCGGTGAGCGAGAAGATGTTCGCCAGCCGCTACGCCGATGTCTTTGAAGGCGACAAGAACTGGAAGGCGATATCGATCGCCGGCGGCGAGACCTACGCCTGGGACATCGGCTCGACCTATGTGCAGAACCCGCCCTATTTCGACGGCCTGACCATGGAGCCGGCGCCGATCGGCGATATCGTCGAGGCGCGGATCCTCGGCATCTTCGGCGATTCGATCACTACCGACCACATCAGCCCGGCGGGCAATATCCGCAACACCTCGCCGGCGGGCCGCTATCTATCGGAGCGGCAGGTCGGCCAGGGAGACTACAACTCCTATGGCGCGCGGCGCGGCAATCACGAGGTGATGATGCGCGGCACCTTCGCCAACATCCGCATCCGCAACCGGGTCACGCCCGAGATCGAGGGCGGCGTCACCCGCCACTTCCCCTCCGGCGAGACGATGTCGATCTACGAGGCGGCGATGCGCTACAAGGCGGAGGGCCGCTCGTGCGTGGTCATCGCCGGCAAGGAATACGGCACCGGCTCCTCCCGCGACTGGGCGGCCAAGGGGACCAAGCTGCTGGGCGTGCGGGCGGTGATCGCCGAGAGCTTCGAGCGCATTCACCGCTCCAACCTGGTCGGCATGGGCGTCCTGCCGCTGCAGTTCGTCGCCGAGGGTTGGCGGCGCCTCAATCTGACCGGCGAGGAGATCGTCACCATCCGCGACATCGACGGCATCCATCCGCGCCGCCAGCTGATGGTCGAGCTCTATCGCGCCAGCGACGGCAAGATCGCCCGCTTCCCGGTCCGCGTGCGCATCGATACGCCGACCGAGATGGTCTACTACAAGAACGGCGGCGTGCTGAACTATGTGCTGCGCAACCTGGCCAAGTCGGCGTGACAAGAGACCTTCGACTGGCGAGGAACTACGGCTGAGCGTCACCGGCGCAGCAGGCGGCGCACCAGGCCAAAGGCGGCCAAGGCGGCCCACGCCGCCTCCATGGCGAAGGCGGCGAGATTGAAGGCGCGGGTCAGGGAGGCGAGGATCAGGCCCGCCCCGATCAGGTTGAGCAGCTGAGCGGCGACGCCCATGGGGTCGAGCCGGCGGAACTGGACGCCGGCATAGGCCGCCAGGATCAGCAGCACGCCGACGAAGCCGGCGAGGTCGAGCCAGGACAGAGCGGGCACGCTCGCCCGCCAGATCAGCTGCTGGTCTTCGTCGAGCTGTAGATCAGCTGCGTGGTGTCGGATGAGCCTTTCATCGGGGAGCCATCCGCTTTGCGAATCGTGGTGAGCACCAGGGCCTGGTGCTTGCCCGGCTCGTCGTGCTCCCAAGACCGGGTGGTGAATTCCTGGTTGCTTTGCACCGTCTTGTCGTTGCGGTACAGGCTCCAGCTTCGGGTGACCGCCGCCCAGTCGTGCAGGGCCAGGACGATCGGCTTGGCCGGCGCCTCCGGATCCACCGGGCTGACGATGTCGAGGTGGCACTGGTCGGGGTTCGAGCCCTGCGGCTGCAGAGTGATCTGATAGCTCTTCTGCTTGGTCACCCAGGCGTCGTTCGACTTGCGAAAGCCATTGGCCTTGGTGAGCTTGCCGACGTCGCCGCCATCGACCAGCGGCACGCAGATATTGTCCAGGGCGGCGAGCACGCCGATCGCGGCCGGATCGGTCGGCGGAGCGGGCGGCGGTGGCGGCGCTTCCGGGGCGGCGGGAGCCTGGCCGGCGGCGCCTTGATCGGCGGGCGGAGCGGCGGGGGCGACCGGAGCGGCGGTGGCCGGCGGAGCCGCCGCCGGCGTGGGGGCGGCCGTCTGCGCCAGGGCGGCCGGGGCGGCGAGGAGGATCAGACTGGCGAGGGCGAGGCGCATGGCGGTTTCACTCCCGTGGCGGAACGCTTTGGCGGGTCATTAGCCATACCGCCGATGGCGAGACAATCGCCTCGCTTGGCTGGACGCGGACGGAACGACCGCGCTCCGACGGTAAGCCCACGCGCCGGATCGCCGACCTCCGGTCCGCCCGCGCCCCTCAGTGCAGCTCTTCGGCTTGCTCGGCGAGGATGGTGAGGCCGGCGGGCGTGACGTCGGCGAAGCCGCCGCGCACGTGGAAGAGCCGCGCGCCGCCGTCGTTGTAGACCTTGACCCGGCCTTCCTTGAGCGCCGTCATGAATGGGGCGTGGCCCTCGAGCACGCCGAAGTCTCCTTCGGAGCCCGGCGCGTCCACCTGATCGACCTCGCCCGAATAGAGCTCGCGCTCGGGCGAGACGAGGGAGAAATGCAGCTTGCCGGCCATCAGGCCTCCGCCGCCATCTTCTCGGCCTTGGCGACCGCCTCCTTGATGCCGCCGACCATGTAGAAGGCGCTCTCCGGCAGGTGGTCGTATTCGCCCTCGCACACCGCCTTGAAGCTCTTGATCGTGTCTTCCAGTTCGACGAACACGCCAGGCTGGTTGGTGAACGCCTCGGCGACGAACATCGGCTGAGAGAGAAAGCGGCTGATCTTGCGCGCGCGGCCGAGCGTGATCTTGTCCTCTTCGGAAAGCTCGTCCATCCCGAGGATGGCGATGACGTCCTTCAAGGCCTTGTAAGCTTGGAGGATCTCCTGCACCCGGCGGGCGACGTTGTAGTGCTCCTCGCCGATGACCAGCGGATCGAGAATGCGCGAGGTGGAATCCAGCGGGTCGATCGCCGGGAAGATCGCCTGGGCGAAGATGTCGCGCGACAGCACGGTGGTGGCGTCGAGGTGGGCGAAGCTGGTGGCCGGCGCCGGATCAGTCAGGTCGTCGGCCGGGACGAAGATCGCCTGCACCGAGGTGATCGAGCCCTTGACCGTCGAGGTGATCCGCTCCTGCAGATTGCCCATCTCGGTGGCGAGGGTCGGCTGATAACCCACCGCCGAGGGGATGCGGCCGAGCAGGGCCGACATTTCCGAGCCGGCCTGGGTGAAGCGAAAGATGTTGTCGATGAAGAGCAGCACGTCCTTGCCCTCCTCGTCGCGGAAGTATTCCGCCTGGGCGAGGCCGGAGAGGGCGACCCGGGCGCGGGCGCCGGGCGGCTCGTTCATCTGGCCGTAGACCAGGGCGCAGCGCGAGCCCTCGGTCGAGCCGCCGTGCTCGCGCGGATCGACGTTCACCTTGGATTCGATCATCTCGTAGTAGAGATCGTTGCCCTCGCGGGTGCGCTCGCCGACGCCGGCCAGCACCGAGTAGCCTCCGTAGGCCTTGGCGATGTTGTTGATCAGTTCCTGCATGGTCACCGTCTTGCCGACGCCGGCGCCGCCGAACAGGCCGATCTTGCCGCCCTTGGTGTAGGGGCAGAGCAGGTCGATGACCTTGATGCCGGTGACGAGGATCTCGGCGCTAGTCGTCTGGTCGGCGAAGGCGGGCGCGTCGCGGTGAATGCTGGCGCGCTTGACGTAAGGAATGGGGCCCGCCTCGTCCACCGGCTCGCCGATGACGTTCATGATCCGCCCGAGGCACCCCGGGCCCACCGGCACGGTGATGGGGCCGCCGGTGTCGACCACCGGGTGGCCGCGCGTCAGCCCCTCGGAGGTGTCCATGGCGATTGTGCGCACGGTGTTTTCGCCCAGGTGCTGGGCGACCTCGAGGACGAGGCGGAACGGTTTGCCGGTGCGCTGATCGGTATTCACCGTCTCGAGCGCATTGAGGATCGCCGGAAGGTGCCCTTCGAACTCGACGTCGACGACCGCGCCGATGATCTGGACGATCCGCCCCTTGGCGACGCCTTCCGGCAGGGCGAAATCGGGCTTGTCGGTCGCTTCGCTGGCGGGGCGTTCCAGGGTGTCGGTCATGGACATGGGCGTTCTCTAAACGGCTGCTAAAGGGCTTCGGCGCCGGAGATGATCTCGATCAGCTCCTTGGTGATCTGCGCCTGGCGGGTGCGGTTCTTCTCGAGAGTGAGGGCGGCGATCATGTCGCCGGCGTTGCGGGTCGCCGCGTCCATCGCCGCCATCTGCGCGGCGTAGAAGCCGACCTGGTTCTCCAGCATGGCCGAGAAGATCTGGGTGGCGATGTTGCGCGGCAGGAGGGTGGCGAGGATGGTCTCCTCGTCAGGCTCGTACTCGTACGCGGCGCCCTTCAGGTCGATCGGCGGCGCGTCCGCGTCGATCTGCGGCGGGACGAGCTGCTTGCGGGTGGGAACCTGGCGGACCACCGAGACAAAGCGGTTGTAGAACAGGGTGACGACGTCCGCCTCGCCGGCCTCGAAACGGGCGATGATCGCCTCGGCGACTTCGCGGGCGCGTTCCAGGCTGGGCGCGCCGCCGGCCTCGAAACTGCCGATCACCGACTCGCCATAGGGCCGACGCAGCTGGTCGCGCGCCTTGCGGCCGACCGCTAGCAGAGTGATCTCGCGTCCGGCCTTCACCTGGGCGGCGATGTGCTCGCGCGCGGCGCGGACAATGCTGGCGTTGAAGGCGCCGGCGAGGCCGCGGTCGGCGGTCGCCACCACCACCAGCTCGCGCCGCTCGGCGCCCGTGCCGACCAGGAGCTTTGGCGCGCCTGGGCCGGAGACGCCGGCGGCGAGGTTGGCGATCACCGCCGCCATGCGCTCGGCGTAGGGACGCGAACTCTCCGCCGACTCCCGCGCCCGGCGAAGCTTGGCGGCCGCGACCATCTGCATCGCCTTGGTGATCTTCTGGGTCGCCGTGACGCTGGCAATGCGGTTGCGCAGTTCCTTGAGGCTGGCCATGGGGCGTCAGGGCCCGTACCGCCGGCATCCAGCCGGCAGGCCGAGGGACCGGCGTTCCGCCGATTGCCGGCTGGAAGCCGGCGATACGTCCGTCGCGCGCATCGGCCTCACGCGAAGCTGGCGGTGAAGGTGTCGAGGGCGGCCTTGAGGTCGGCCTCGAGCGCGGGGGTGAGGGTCTTTTCCGCCCGGATGGCGTCGAGCAGGCTCTGGTGCTGGCTGTGCAGGCGGGCGAGCAGTTCGACCTGATAGCGCTCGACTTCGCTCGCCGGGATGGCGTCGAGATAGCCGCGGGTGCCGGCGTACAGCGAGCAGACCTGCTCCTCGACGCTCTGCGGCGAATACTGCGGCTGCTTGAGGAGTTCGGTGAGGCGGGCGCCGCGCGCCAGCAGCTTCTGCGTCGAGACGTCCAGGTCCGAACCGAACTTGGCGAAGGCGGCCATCTCGCGGAACTGCGCCAGCTCGCCCTTCAGCGGCCCGGCGGCCTGCTTCATCGCCTTGATCTGGGCGTTGCCGCCGACCCGGCTGACCGAGATGCCGATGTTCATCGCCGGCCGGATGCCTTGGAAGAAGAGATCGGTCTCGAGGAAGATCTGGCCGTCGGTGATCGAGATGACGTTGGTCGGGATGTAGGCGGAGACGTCGTTGGCCTGGGTCTCGATGATCGGCAGGGCGGTCAGGGAGCCGGAGCCGAACTGCTCGTTGAGCTTCGCGGCGCGCTCCAGCAAGCGCGAGTGGAGATAGAAGACATCGCCCGGATAAGCTTCCCGGCCAGGCGGGCGGCGCAGCAGCAGGCTCATCTGACGATAGGCGACCGCCTGCTTGGAGAGGTCATCGTAGATGATGAGGGCGTGCATGCCGTTGTCGCGGAACCACTCGCCCATGGCGCAGCCGGAGAAGGGCGCGAGGAACTGCAGCGGCGCCGGATCGGACGCCGTGGCGGCGACGACGATGGTGTAGTCGAGCGCCCCGCGCTCCTCCAGCGTCTTGACGATCTGCGCGACGGTCGAGCGTTTCTGGCCGATGGCGACATAGACGCAGTAGAGCTTGGCCGATTCATCGGCCAACTCGTTGACCTGCTTCTGATTCAAGATGGTGTCGATGGCGATCGCCGTCTTGCCGGTCTGGCGGTCGCCGATGATCAGCTCGCGCTGGCCGCGGCCGATGGCGGTGAGCGAGTCGACGCACTTCAAGCCGGTGTACATTGGCTCGTGCACCGACTTGCGCGGGATGATGCCGGGGGCTTTCACGTCCACCCGGCGCTTTTCGGCGACGCCGGTCAGCGGGCCCTTGCCGTCGATCGGCTGGCCGAGCGGATCGAGCACGCGGCCGAGCAGGCCCTTGCCGACGGGTACGTCGACGATCTCGCCCAACCGGCGGACCTCGTCGCCTTCGGCGATCTGCGCGTCCGAGCCGAAGATCACCACTCCGACGTTGTCGCGCTCGAGGTTGAGGGCCATGCCCTTCACCCCGGCTGAGGGAAACTCGACCATCTCGCCGGCCTGGACGTTGTCGAGGCCGAACACCCGGGCGATGCCGTCGCCGACGCTCAGCACCTGGCCGACGTCGGAGACGTCCGCCTCGACACCGAAATTGGCGATCTGCGCCTTAAGGATGTCGGAGATTTCGGAGACGCGGATGTCCATCTTTTCTGTCTTCTCAGGCTCTCTTGAGGGCGTACTTCAGGGTATCGAGCTTGGCGCGGAGCGAGGCGTCGTAGAGGCGCGAGCCGACCTTGACGCGAAGGCCGCCGAGCAGGGCCGGATCGACGCGCGTCTGAATTCGCGGATCCTTGCCGAGCGCGGAGCGCAATCCGGCGGCCAGGCGTTCGGACTGCTCGGCGGTGAGCGGCCGGGCGCTGACCACCTCGGCGGAGACCAGGCCGCGATGGGCGGCCATCAGGCGCTCGAACGCCTCCAAGATCGCGGCGAGGGCCTCGGCGCGGCGGTTGGCCGCGAGGACGGCGAGGAACTGTTGGGTGATCGGCGCGAAGCCGGCGCGCTCGGCGAGCGCGGCGAGGCCCTTGGCCTTGTCCTCGGCGCCGAGCGCCGGCGAGGCGAGCAGGAAGCGCAGGTCGGCGCTTTCGCCGCGCAGGCGCTTCAGCATCGCCATATCCGCCTCGACGGCGTCCAGCGTCTCGCGCTCGCGAGCCAGATCGAACAGCGCCCGCGCATAGCGCGCGCCCACGTCGCCTGCTTTGGTCCCGTCAGCCAAGAATCACGCCCTGCAGATCAAGTCACTTGGTGGGGTGGCGCTACGCTGTCGCGACCGCCGCGCGCCCCTCGCTCGATAAGGAAACTGATCCAAGCCCGGAGCACGGAGCGCTCTGAAACTCGGCATGCGAGAGCGGAGGCTGCCGCCAGGCAGTCTCTCGTCGCGCGGCGAATGCGTTATCACGCGGTTTGTGGCGCCGCAACCAAGCGCCGCATCACTGACGGGCGCGAGAACGCCCGGCGGTCAGGCGCCGTCGTGGGCCGAGGCGCTCCTGGCGGAAAGGATGGGGCCGCCGCGCCGGCCCTGGACGAGAATGGTTGTCGTCAGGCCGGCTTCCGGAGCCGGCGGCGTCTCGAAACGAACCCGCGCGCCGGTCCATCGTCCGAGGCGAACGAGCTGACGCACCACATTGCGCCGCAGCAGGACCTTGCCGCGATTGTCGCCGTCCTTGATCGCGACGGTCTGACGGCCCGGCATGTAGCGAACGAGCCAGACATCCGCGCCGCCGACCGGCGCCCTTCCGGCGGCGATGCTCACCTGGGCGCCGCTGATCGCAATCGCCGGCGACGCCGCCGCCCTGGTGGCGTCTTTCTGGAGAAGAGCATCGATATCTTCCGATTGATCGCCCGGCGACTGCGCTCTTCCGCCAACGATGACTTGAGGCGTGTAGACATCCATGGGTCCGAGCCGGCGGTCGTAGGCGCGCTGACGATCGGCAAACTCAGGTTTGGCGAAGGTGTCCTTCCAACCAAGGTAATCCCAGTAGTCCACCGCGTAATTCAGCGCGGTCACGCCCGGCCGATCGGCAAGATGGTCGAACACCGGGTCCGCCGCGCCACACGAGACGCAGCCTTGGGCGGTGAACAGTTCGACGACCACGGGGGCCGGGTGGGTCGGCCGCGGGCTGGAATCAGCGTGGCCGGCCAGCGTCAAAAGCAAGCTGGCGGCGAGGCAGCGCGCGAAGGTCCTCATTGTCCAGGCAATAGGCAAACGAGCGCGGCGCGGCTTCTCACGATGCCGTGAGGCCGACGATCGCCGGCGCCTAGTCCAGCCCGCGCTGACGCTCGAGCGCGGTCACCGAGGGATCGCGGCCGCGGAAGGCGCGGTAGAGGTCCATGGGATTGGCGGTGTAGCCGGGCCCAAGCATCATGTCGCGGAAGCGTTGGCCGTTGGCCCGGGTGAGACCGCCGTTTTCGGTGAACCACTCGAAGGCGTCGTCGTCCAGGATCTCGCCCCAGGTGTAGCTGTAGTAGTTGGCCTCGTAGCCGTTCGCCCAGATGTGCAGGAAATAGGGGCTGCGGTAGCGCGGCGGCACCTGGGCGAGGGCGACGCCGTCGCGCTGGAGCGCCGCCGCCTCGAACACGTCTGGAACCTGCTTCGGCGCATCCGGGCCGAGGCTGTGCCACTCCTGATCGAGCAGGGCGGCCTGCAGGATTTCGCTGAAGGCGTAGCCCTGGCCATAGTTGCGCGCCGCCTTGATCTTGGCGACCAGCTCGGCCGGCATTGGTGCGCCCGTCTGGTAGTGACGGGCGTAGTGGGCGAACACGCTCGGATAGAGCGCCCAATGTTCGTTGAACTGCGAGGGGAATTCGATGACGTCGGTCGGCAGATTGAAGCCATCCTGCGACGGATAATACTTGACCGAGACCATGGCGTGGATGGCGTGGCCGAACTCGTGGAACATGGTCGTGACGTCGTCGAAGCTGATCAGCGCGGGCTCGCCGGCCGCCGGCTTGGTGAAGTTGGCGACGTTGACCACCAGGGGCGAGCGCTTGTCGAGACCGCTCGGCTGATTGAGGAAGTTGCACCACGCCCCACCGCTCTTGTTCGGCCGATGGAAGTAGTCGGCGTAGAACAGAGCCAGGTGCTTTCCGTCCGCGTCGAACACCTCGAACACCCGCACGTCCGGGTCGTACACGGGAATGTCGTGACGTTCCTTGAACGTGAAGCCGTAGAGCTGGTTGGCGGCGTAGAAGACGCCGTCCTGTAGCACCCGGTCGAGCAGGAAATAGGGTTTTACCTGAGCGTCGTCCAAGCTGTATTTCGCCTTGCGCACCTGATCGGCGTAGAAAGGCCAATCGGCGGCGGTGAGTTGGAAGCCGCCCCTCTGTTGGTCGATAAGCGCCTGGATCTCGGCGGCCTCGGCGCGCGCCTTCGTGGTGGCGGCGGGAGCGAGATCGGTGAGGAGCTTCTTCGCCGTCGCCGGATCATGCGCCATCTGGTCGACCATGACGTAGGCGGCGTAGCTCGGATAGCCGAGCAGCTTGGCTTTGCGGGCGCGCAGCTGCGCCAGGGTGGCGATGATGTCGCGCAAGTCGTTCGCGCCAGCGACGTCGCCGCGCGATTCCGACGCGGCCATGATCTTCAGGCGCAGG
This sequence comes from uncultured Alphaproteobacteria bacterium, assembly GCA_963752245.1. Classification (GTDB taxonomy): domain Bacteria; phylum Pseudomonadota; class Alphaproteobacteria; order Caulobacterales; family Caulobacteraceae; genus Acaudatibacter. The sequence continues at coordinate 395,152 of CAVVXO010000002.1, read as the reverse complement.
CCGCGATCCTTGATCGAGGCGAGGATCGGCTGCTGTGTGGTGTTGGTGAGCACGATCACCCACTTGCCGGCGAGCTTGCGCGCGGCGGCGGCGTCGGCGGCGACCTTGATCTCGGCGTCGGAGAGGCCATCCAGCTGGGCCTTGTCGTCCACGACCACGGCGTTGGCGTTGGCGGCGGCGACCAGCCGAGCCTGATACTGCGCCTGCAGGGTGGCGATTTGGCCATTGATGGCGGTGAGCGCCGCCTTGTCAGGCGGCGAGAGCTCGGCGCCGGCGTGAACGAACCGCCGGTAGTAACGCGTCAGCAGGAACTTCTGGTCGGCGTTCAGCGCCAGGCTCTCGCGTCGTTCGTAGAGCGACTTCACCCGGGAGAACAGCTTGGGATCGAGCAGGATGGCGTCAGCCACCGCCTGCAGCTTGGGCGCTTCGGTTTCGTTGACCTTGTCGAGCGTCTCGGAGGTGTTCGACGAAACGAGGTTGCCGAACAGGATGTTGGCCCTGTTGAGCAGCTGCCCGGACTTCTCCATGGCCGTGATGGTGTTGTCGAAAGTTGGCGGCGCGGGATTGTCGGCGATGGCGCGCGATTCCGCTTGGATCTGGGCCATGCCGGCTTCGAGGGCCGGCTGGTAGTCGGTGTCGGTGATCCTATTGAAGGCCGGCGCCTCGAACGGCAGGGTGGAGACGCTCGCGAACGGATTGGTCGGCGGCAGCCCGGCGACTTGCGCCAAGGCGGCGGCCGGCACAATCATCATGGGGACCAGAACGGCGAAGCGCGCGGCGCGCATGTGGACTTCCTTTGCGATATGAGCCGAACGACCTTCGCCCCCTTATGGCGAGGCTGCCCCGCCATTGTCCAGTTCGCCGCTAGAAGCCGCGGTGAAGCGCGTGAGCGCCGGAAGGCCGTCGACGGACACGGCGTTCGCGGCATAGCGCCTTTCGGCCCACGCGTCGTCCTCGCCGTTTTGCACCCAGCGGCGCAACTGGTCGCGTTCCGAGCGAAATTCGAACAGCGGCACGCCCCAGCCACAGCTGTCGGCGATTCGCTCGAGTTGCAGGGTGACCACCGCGCGCGCCCGTGTGAATCCAGGAAAAAAAGCCAACCGTTCGCCGAAACCGGGTTGATCGAAGGCGACGGCCTGGGCCCGGCCGCTCAGGCGCAGAATCCTCGCCGAACCGTCGAAAGCGCAGAGCATTACGGTGAGCCGGCCATTCTCGCGCACGTGGGCCAGGGTCTCGGCTCCCGAGCCGCCAAGGTCGAGAAAAGCGACCGTGAGCCGATCAATGATCGCCAAGGTGTCGTAGCCCTTGGGAGAGACGTTGATCGTGCCCGAATGGGCGAGCGGCGCGCTGGCGACGAAGAAGAGCTTTTGAGCCCGGATGAAGGCGACGAGCTGATCGTCGAGGGCGGCGAATGTTTGGCTCACGCCGGCTTTGTAAGGACCGGGCGAGGGCGGCGGCAAAGCCGCCGGTGTTCAGCGAGGCGCGCGCTTGGCGAGGATGCGCTGTAGTGTGCGACGGTGCATGCCAAGCCGTCGCGCGGTCTCCGAGACATTGCGGCGGCAGAGTTCGTAAACTCTCTGGATGTGCTCCCAACGCACCCGATCGGCGCTCATTGGATTGTCCGGCGGCGGCGGGTTGAATGGTCCGCCAGCGAGCGCCTTGGTCACATCGTCGGCGTCTGCCGGCTTAGGCAGATAATCGACCGCCCCTGCCTTGACGGCGGCGACAGCCGTGGCGATGGCGCCATAGCCCGTCAGCATGACGATGCGCGCGTCCGGCCGCGCGGCGCGCACGGCCTTGACGATCTCGAGCCCCGAACCGTCCTCGAGCCTCAGATCGAGAACAGCGAAGGCCGGCGGCTTGGCCCGGACGATCTGTCGCGCTTCCTGCAGTGAACGCGCCGGCCGCACGTCGAAGCCGCGCGCCGCCAGGGCCCGGGCCAGCCTGTTGCGCAACACGTCGTCGTCGTCGAGCAACAGCAGGGTCGGATCCGCGGCGGCCGGCCTGGTCTCCAGGCTCCGCTCGATCGCAACGGCGCCAGGGACGGGAAGGGTCGCATCTTCCCCAGGCGCGCCGTCGTCGGCGGGGGAATGGGCCGCCGGGTCCTCCAGCGTTCTCATGCGCGTTCTCCCCAGCGGGGGACGGATCGTGACCGCGAAACTTGAATGAGTCTTTACCGATCTCGTTCCTTGGGCGAACCACCTTGTTCCGCCACCGGCGGTCCACGCACAGCATTTCGCCTGAGCGAGAAGCGGCCGAGCTTCAGGAAGACTCGATCGCCTCGCGCGCCCACCGGATGACGACATTGCCGCCGCCCCCGAGGCGATTGGTGAAGCTCACCTTGGCGCCGGTGCGCTCCAGGAAGGTCCTGGCGATGAACACGCCAAGGCCCAGCCCGACGTGGTCGGCGCCCGCGGGATCGGCCTGCGACCGGCTGGTGACATAGGGCTCTCCCAGCCGTGGCAGGATGTCGGCCGCGAAACCCGGCCCGTCATCGCAGACGTTCAAGGTGATCCACGCCTCGTCGAAGGCGGCGTGCAGCTCGACCCGGTTGGCGGCGAAATCCATCGCGTTCTCCGCGAGGCAGTTGAGGGCATGAAGAAGTTCTGGCCGACGGCGCAGGGATGGCTCCGTCACCCCCGCCGGCCCGCTGGTCCAGGTCTCGACGGCGACAGAACGCGGGCTCGCGAGTCCCATGGCCACCTGGCGCAACAACTCCGCCAGCCCGATGTCATGAACCATCGAGTTCGGACTGCTCTGGGCCCTGGGCAAGACGCTGAAGAATGTCGCGGCAGCGACTCACCTGACCGACGACCAGAAGAGCGTCGTCCCGCAGCGGCCCTTCGGGTGCGTCGCGAGACAGTTCCCGGGCGACGACCGCGATGGTGGCGAGGGGCGAGCCGAGCTCGTGGGCGGTCGCCGCCGCCAGGGCGCCGAGCGCCGACAGCCGCTGCTCGCGCGCCAGGACGGTTTCGCTGATGCCAAGCGCCAGTTCCATCCGCGCCGCTTGGCGGGCCGTCCACCAGCCAAAGCCATAACCGAAAAGCACCCCGGCGCCGACGGCCACGCCGCAGGTGCAACGATAGCTGAGCGGCAAGGTGACCGCCGCGTCGACCGCCCACGGCAGAGGCGTGGGCCAGGCGGTCATCATGGCGATCAGCGCCAAGGTCGCGGCGACCAGGGCGAGGCCAAGCCGGGCGGGAAGGATCACGCCGGCCATTCGCGCCGGGAGCGCCAGGGCCAGGCAGAACGGATTGGCCGATCCGCCGGTCAGCCACAGCAGGGCGGCCAATTGCAGCGTGTCGAACGCAAGGTAGAACGCATTTTCGCCAGCCAGCGCCGACGCCTTGGTCCCTTGGTAGATTGTCACCGCCAAGTTGAACAGAATGGCGGCTAAAATGGCCGCGGCCACCGTCTCGAAGCGCACCGGCAGCCGCAACACCACGCCGAACAGCAGCACCGCGACACTTTCGGTGACGATGAGCAGCCACCGGGTGAACAACAGGTCGCCGCCGCCGAACAGGACGTGCCCAGTCGCCCTGCGCGCCCGATCCGTCGAACGAGCGGCAATCGCGACGTTGGGCAAGCGGGCGACGCTCGCCGCCGCTTCTTGCCGGCCCGTCTCTGCCGTGGGGTCGACGGCGTTCGACACGCGGGCGGCTATGGCGCTATTCGCCCGGTCTCGGCAAACGCACGGCAAGGCGGTGCGATAAAGGCGGCGGCACCTTGTCCGCGGCATGGGAAAGCGACGAATGTTTGGAAATCCGCTCGCCCGTCGGCTGGCGTCTGCCGCAGCCCTGCTCGCGGCGATGGCGCCGGCCGCCTGCCGCGCACCGCCGCCGCGCACTGTGGCCGCGCAGGAAACGGCGCGAATCGGCGGCCCATTCCGCCTGGTGGATGACGAGGGCCGCGCGCGCAATCAGACGCTTCTTCTGGGCAAATGGTCCGTCGTCTACTTCGGGTACACCTTTTGCCCGGATGTCTGCCCGGCGACCATGACCGCCCTGGCGACGGCCGAGGCGCGGCTCGGAGCCGGCGCTCCGGGACTGCAGGTGGTGTTCGTAACCGTCGATCCGGCGCGCGATACGCCGGCTCAGCTGCGCGCCTGGTTGGCCGATCCCTCTTTTCCTCGCCACGTCGTCGGGCTGACCGGCACGCCCGCGCAAGTCGCCGCGGTCGCGCACCAGTACGGGGTCTATTTTCGCCGGCGGGGGGCCGGTCGCGACTATGGCGTCGATCACACATCGATCCTCTACCTGATGAATCCAGCCGGCCAGTTCGACCGTCCGCTGCCGCCCAACGACCCGCCCATGATCGCCACTCAGATCGAGCGGGCCATGCACGGCGTTTGAACAACCGTTCGAGTCCGCTGGACCTGGCGGCTGTCGTTCGCCATGCTTCGCCCGGCTGGCGAGACCCACGGAAGGGGACTGGATGCTCTATGCGCTTCGCGAATCGGCTCTGGGCGGCGCCGCCCCCCTCTCTGGCCGCCCGGCTGACCCGCACTTTTTGGGGCTCGCCGCTGAACCCCGCCGCCGCCACGCCCGTGGGCCGCCGGATCTTCGCCGCCGCGGACTTGGCTACCAATCTCACGCGTCGCTATGGGCGACCAGACTGGGGTCTGCTGGCGACCGGCGCGGATGGGCGCGCGGCGCTGGCGCGGCAGTCCGTGGCATGGCGCAGCCCATGGGTGGCCCTGCGCCGCTTCAGCCCGGCTCGCCCCGCCGGGCGCGGCCGCCGAGGACCGGGATCTGCTCGCGCCGGTGCTCATCGTCGCGCCGCTCTCGGGCCACTACGCCACCTTGTTGCGCGGCACGGTGCGCGCCTTTTTGCGCGATCGCGATGTCTTCGTGACCGATTGGGCCAATGCTCGCGACGTGCCGGTGGCCCTCGGCCGTTTCGACTTCCACGACTATATCGACACGCTTGCGCCGCCTGCTGAACGCGATTGGCGAGCGGGCCCATGTGGTGGCCGTTTGCCAACCGGGACCGCCGGCGCTGGCCGCCGCCGCCCTGATGGCGGAGGACGGCGACCCGCTCCGGCCAGCGAGCCTCACCTTGATCGGCTCGCCGATCGACGCTCGACTCGCCCCCACCGTCACGAACCGGCTGGCGGAAGTGCGCCCGTTCGCCTGGTTCCAGTCCAACATGATCCACTGCGTGCCGCCTCCCTATCTCGGCGCCTTTCGCCGCGTTTACCCGGGGTTTGTTCAGCTTTACAGCTTCATGTCGATGAATGCCGAGAAGCACGAGCAGGCGCATCGGCGATATTTCGCCAATCTCGTGCGCGGCGATGGCGACTCGGCAGACAGGCATAGAGAATTTTACGATGAATACTTGTCAGTGCTGGACTTGACCGAGGAATTCTACCTGCAAACGGTTGACACCGTGTTTCAACGCCACCTGTTGCCGAAAGGGGAGCTCGTTCACCGCGGTCGGCCAGTCGACTGCGCGGCGCTCGCCGATGTCGGGCTGATGACCATCGAGGGCGAGCGCGACGACATTTCCGGTGTGGGCCAGACTCAGGCGGCGCACGCCCTCTGCCGCGCCATCCCCGACGCACTGCGGGAACTCTGGGTTCAGCCGGGGGTCGGTCACTACGGCGTCTTCAACGGCCGCCGGTTCGACGAGGACATCTATCCCCGCATCCTCGCCTTCCATCGCCGCATCGAGCACATCGCGCGCACGGCCAATCATCGTCGGAAGGCGCATGGCTCCACGTCTCGTGCGCAAGACGCCGCCGCTACGGGCCGGCGCGCGGCTTGACCTCGACGGCTTGGCCGTCCGCCTGCGGGTGGATGGCCGCGCCCGGCGCGTCGGGCTGCGGATCGATCCGGCGCGCCGCGAGGTCGTCGCCATCGCGCCGAAGGAGCGTGACCTCGAGGCGGCGGCCCGCTTCGCGCGCGAGCGACGGGCGTGGGGGCTCGCGCAGCTTGTCCGCCTGCCCACGCCCACTCCGATCGCCGAAGCCGAGGCCTTGATCCTGTTCGGCGAGCCTTGGCGCGCCCGCGCCGATGGCCGCCGTCTTCGCCTTATCCCGCCGGTCGCGGCGAGTGAGCCCGGCGTCCTGAGCGGCTGCGGCGAGACGACATTGGATCGGCGGCTGGTCGCGCGAGCGGTCGGCCATGTCGCCGGCCAGCGCTTCGCCGACCTGGTCGACGGCTTCGTCCGCGAGCTCGGCGTCGAGCGCCCGTCCCTGACCGTCTCCGACACGAAGAGCCGCTGGGGCTCGTGCACGCCGCCGCACGCCGGTCGCCGGGGCCGGGTGCGACTGAGTTTCCGTCTGGCGCTCGCCCCGCTCGAGGTGGCGAGCTACGTCGCCGCCCACGAATGCGCTCATCTGCTGGAGGCAAACCACGGACCGCGCTTTTGGGCATTGGTTCACCGTCTCATCGGCGACCCCGCCCCGCACCGCGCCTGGCTACGCGCCAACGGCGCGCGCCTGCACGCGTTCGGAAGCGATTAGCGCTGGCGCCCGCCTCGACCCGCCCGTCTGGCTTTTGAGCGCGTGCGGAATGCCTCGCGACTCGGTTAGGAGGCCGCGAGACCTGGCGGCGGTTCGGTGTCGTCGATCGGCGGGGCGGAGTCCGGCGGCCGGTCGAAAGGGTGGTCGGGCGGCGGCTGATCCGGCGATGGCGCCTCGCCGCGCTCAGGCGACGACGGCGTACCTCCTTCGCCGTCCTGGCCGGAGAGCAGATCGCCGATCGCGTCGCTCGCGGGCGCCTCGCTGGCGGGCGCGGAGCCGCCGGGGATCGCTCGCGCCGCCAAGCGCGGCAGGGCCGCGCTCATGAACCGCCGCCAGATCTCGGCCGGCGCGGTCCCGCCGGTCACCCGGGCCATCGACGTGTTGTCGTCCTTGCCGACCCACACCGCCGCGGTGAAGCCGCCGGTGAAGCCGATGAACCACGCGTCGCGGTAGTCGCTGGTGGTTCCCGTCTTGCCGGCGATGTCGTAGCCGGGAACGCGCGCGCGCGTTCCGGTGCCCTCGTCGACGACGGCGCGCATCAGCTCGATCATGTAGGGCAAGGCCGGCGTGCCGATCACCGGGGCGGCGGCCGGAACGGCGCGCTCGAACAGCACGCGGCCGTCCGTCGTCCGTATTCGCTCGATGCCATAGGCGCGAGCCGAAAAACCGCCGTTGGCGAAGGCGTCATAGGCCTGCGCCATTTCCAACGGACTCACCTCGACCGCGCCGAGCGCCATGGATGGGTCGGTCTGGATGCGGCTGGTGATCCCCAGCCGGTGCGCCGCCTCGGCGACCTTGTCGGTCCCGACCGCGTTGGCGAGCTTGGCGGCCACGGTGTTCACCGACTGGGCGAAGGCGGTGGTCAGATCGATGGCTCCGAGATAGCGGCCGGTGTAGTTGCGCGGCATCCAGCCATTGATCGAAACGGGGGCGTCGACGGCCGCGTCGCGCGGCGTGTGGCCGGCCTCCATCGCCGCCAGATAGACGAACGGCTTGAACGCCGATCCTGCCTGCCGCCGCGCCGCCGCGACGCGATCGAACTGACTTTGGGCGTAGTCGTCGCCGCCGACATAGGCGCGCACGCGCCCCTGACCATCGACCGCGATCAGCGCCCCCTGATGAACGCCCTGGGCGAAATGGGCGGAAACGCCGGCTCGCACCGCCTCCTCGGCGGCCGCCTGAATCGGCAGATCGAGGGTGGTCTCGACGATCAAGTCGCTGGCCGGCGCGCCGACGCTGGCGCGCACCTGCGTGTCCAGCCAGTCGACGAAGTACTGCGCCCTCTGGCTGGCGAAGGTCGCTGAAACCTTCACCGGGTGGGCAAAGACCTCGTCGCGCTGAGCCGGGGTGATGAAGCCCTGGCGGACCATGGCGTCGAGCACCACCGTCGCCCGGCGGGCGGCGCGCTCGCTGTTGGCCGCCGGATTGTAGCGCGACGGCCCCTTCATGGTCGCCGCCAACAGGGCCGCCTGGCCAAGCGTCAGCCGCGACGCCGGCCGGTCGAAGTAGCGCTCCGACGCCGCCTCGATGCCATAGGCGCCGCCGCCAAAGTTCACGCGATTGAGATAGAGCGCCAGGATCTGCTTCTTGCTGAAGTGCATCTCCAGCCACACCGCCAGTATCAGTTCCTGCGCCTTGCGTCGGAGCGTTTGCGCGGGGGTGAGGAAGAGATTGCGGGCGAGCTGCTGGGTGATCGTCGAGCCGCCGCGCAAGGGGCCGCCCGGATGGCTGAGATTGTAGGCGATCGAAGTCAGCATGCCCCAAGGGTTGAAGCCGAAGTGGTGGTAGAATTGCCGATCCTCGATGGCGATGAAGGCCTGCGGTACATAGGACGGCAGACTGTCCAGATCGGCCGGCGGAGCGGTTTGCGAGCCGCGCACGGCGATCACCGCGCCGGAGCGGTCGAGATAGGTGATCGAGGGCTGGCGATGGACGTCTGTAGAGCCTGGAGGTATCGGGCAGATCCCGGGCGAACACCGCCAGAAAGCCGCCGACGAAGATCAACCCCCAGATGGCGAGCACGACGCCCCAGTAGAGCAGGCCGCTCCAGAGACCGCGCCGGGCCCGGGCCGCGGGCGCGGGCCCGCCCGGATCGTGAACGTCGCTCATCGCCTCGCCCTCATGAGCGCCTCATAGCGGAACGGCCGGACATCCGCGAGGCGCGCCTCGGCATTGACATCGCATCGCCCGGTTTGGGATGACGCCTCTGCTCCGCCGTTTCCGGATCGTCGTCGCGCGCTTTCGCGCGCGCTTGACGCCCTCACGCCCCGCGAGGCCGACGAACTTCAAACATGACCTACATCGTCACCGACGCCTGTGTTAAGTGCAAATACATGGACTGTGTCGAGGTTTGCCCGGTCGATTGCTTTTATGAGGGCGAGAATTTCCTGGTCATCAGTCCCGAGGAGTGCATCGACTGCGGCGTGTGCGAGCCGGAATGTCCGGTCGACGCGATCAAGCCGGACACGGAAGACGATCCCGACGGCAAGTGGCTGCGGGTCAACACCGACTACGCCAAGGTGTGGCCCAACATCACTCTGAAGGGGGAGCCGCCCGCCGACGCCGCCCAGTGGGAGCGGGAGACAGGCAAGTTCGAAAAGCACTTCAGCGAAAAGCCCGGCAAGGGTTCATGAGCGTCGCGGCCGTGGCGGCATGGGGAGCGGTGCTGTGAAAAATTTGGCCGGCGGTGTTGACCTTCATCGGCGCGGCGACGTCGCGCTCGTGGCGTTCAATCGCCCTCCGAACAACTTCGTCAGCCTCGAGTTGATCACCTCCCTCGCTGACGCTCTCGAGGCGGTCGACGCCGATCCGCTGCTGCGAGCCAGCGTGTTGACCAGTGGCGGCAGAGTGTTCTGCGCCGGCGCCGATCTCGCCTCGCCCAGCGGCATCGGCGGCTCGGGCATGGCGGGGGTCGATCCGCTCTACACTCAGGCGGCGAGGTTGTTCGCGGCCAGGAAGCCAATCATCGCGGCGATCCAGGGCGCCGCGGTGGGCGCCGGCTTGGGTCTCGCCCTCGTGGCCGATTTCCGCGTCGCCGCGCCGGAGGCGCGGTTCGTCTCAAACTTTGTCAAGCTGGGTTTTCACCCTGGGTTCGGCATCACCCACACCTTGCCGCGCCTGATCGGCGCGCAGCGGGCACACCTCATGTGTCTGACGGGTCGCCGGATCAAAGCCGAGGAGGCGCTCGTCTGGGGGCTCGTCGATCAGGTCGTTCCCGCCGGCGACCTCGCGAGCGCCGCCTTCGCTCTGGCGGGGGAGATCGCCGCGAATGCGCCGCTCGCGGTGGACGCGACCCGCGCCACCTTGCGCGCCGGCCTGCTCGAGGCGGTGCAGACGGCCACCGCCCATGAACTCGCCGAACAGACTCGGCTGCGGACGACAGCCGACTTCGCCGAGGGGGTGCTCGCGGTGAACGAGAGGCGGCCGGGACGATTCGTCGGCGCCTGAGACTATTCAAGGATTTCGGCGTTCGAGGGCGGCGTCGGCCCGCACCACGTCGGGAGGATATTGGTAGACGTTGGCCGCCTGAAGCTCGAGCCAAAGCGCGCCAATGCGCACCCCGTTCATCAGGATTGCCTCGTAACCCGCCGAGGAGCAGGGTAGGCGACTTGGTACCAACTCTGCGCATTGCAACCCGTTCCCCCGGCTGTGCCGAGAAATTCGTTGGCCTGAAACCGATGACCGCCCCTTCGCCAGCGCAAGGTCTGCAGGATCGAGGCGGCGGGTAGGCGGTAAGAGCCGTAGTATCGACGGCGAAACGCCCCGGATAAGCTGGGCGGCGCTGGTAACGATCGCCTGCTTGACGTCCACATAGCCGGGCTGGTTTGGGCCGGAGAGAATCTGGCCGCTATTAGAGATCATAGGAAAATCGTTGGTGACCCAGATCGCCTGGGACAGGAGCTGGGTCGGGAAGGTGGCGGCGAACGTCGCAGCGAAAACCTGCCACGTGGCGATGATCTTGGCCGGCGTGTAACCGTCCTGCTGCCATGTGACCTGCGCGTCGGATGGCGTGCATAGAGGACCTGGGGTCCCATTCGATGAGGGCATGTGCAGTTCGGCAGAGTTCGATGTTGATCCCGGTAAGCTTGACATTGACGAGATTGTTCCACGCCCCCGGCGTCATGTGAACGTGGGCCGCGAGCATTCTGCACCATTTCGGAATTCCTGACCATAGGTCTGATCCCACGGCCAAGCCAGGCTGATGTTCTCGCATGGCCCAGCGCCATCATGGGTCGAATAGATAAACCGCTTGAAGGAACATTGTATGGCGTCGAGAACAGCCATGGGGTGCGTAGATGCCCGTCTCGACCCCCAGGATGATCGTCTTGCCGTTTTGAACGGCGAGTTGGAGCGCCTGGTCGAGAAGGCTGAAAAGTCATACTTTGCCGGCCTGCGGCTCCAGGGTGCGACCAGCCGACCCGTATGAAGACGCCATCGACTGGCTGGGCGAACATCTGAGGTGTCGATGGGATCGCCAGTCTTCCAGCTTCGAACTATGCCGATACAGCCCCTCGTATGGCTGAGTGAACTGCCCGGCTCGGATGCCGAATACTCGCGTTGCGGGCCTCGCCGATGCCGCCGCCGGCCAGCAGCAGGCCGACAAGGCCTAACAAGAACGCTACGCGCCACCTCGGCGACGTCTTGAGCCGCGAGACCGCTCGATCTTGTGGTTTCATGGCTTGGCTCCGGTCTGGCGCCCCGTCGGCCCTGAAAGTCTTTCGCCGCAAGCGGCGACGGGCGCCGCTTTTCCTGCCTCCGCATTCATAGTCGCGCGAGCCGTTCCGAGCGGAACGGCGCCACTAGCCCCGAGGCATTCGTCGCGGGCTCTGGCTCGACCGCCGGGCGCGGTTCGGCGAGCGCCGACGGCGCGAGAGCCGCCGCCGTCGCCGCATGACGGATCACCGCGACCGATTGAGCGACCGTCGCGGGCGATGAGTCACTGTTCTTGGACGCGGAGCCGCTCACCAGAACCCCGCCATTTCCATCATTCGCGGTCAGGAAGGTTGTCATCGTGTAGTTGCCGACAAGATTGATCTTCGCGGTATGGACGCCGTCGGTCACGGTCAGCACGCCGCCGGTTTTCTGACCGTTGTCGACATAGGTTGACTGCGTTCCCCTGCCGAAGACGATATCGGCGAGGTCGAGGATGTCGGTCCCGGTGCCAGAAAAGCCGGCGATCAATTGGTGGAAGGTCTGGGACTGGGCCAACTCTAGCGTGCCCGCTCCGGCGAACATCACCGCCTCGTTGAACTGCTGTTCGAATTCCAAGGTCCCGCCGTTCACCAACGCCTGTCCAGCGCCGCTGACCGCTCCGTTGACCACGAACACGCCGCCGAGCGCCGCCATGGTCCCAGTGTTGGCCAACGCGCTCAGGATCGTCACGCCGCCAGCGCCAGTTGACTCGATCAGCCCAGCATTGGCGATGGTGCTGGACCCGGTGTCGATCGTCAGCACGGTCGAGCCGCCGCCCTTGATCACGCCGAACTGTCTTGTTGGCGAGCGTCAGCTGACCGCCGCCCAGCGCGCCGCCGCCGACGATGGTGTTGTCGACGTTGGTCAGGCTGGCGCCCGCCGCTCCGGTGATCGTCGTTCGCCCGGCCGCGTCGAGCAGCCAGGTTCCCGCGCCCTTCACCGTCGCTCCCGTCGATCCGACCGTCACGCTGGCCCGGCTGAGGCTTACGGTCGCGCTGTTGGTCACCGCGCCCGAGGCCTTGACGGTGGTGGCGGAGATCGCGACCGAGGCGACGGCCAGCACCGATCCGTCGGTGAGAATGACCGGGCCGCCGCTGAACGTCAGAGCTCCCGGCCCGCTCACGGATCCCGAGATGGTTCCACCGTGATTGAAATTGAGCGTCCTGCCAGCCGCCAAGACGAGCCTGGCGCCGCTGTCGCTGAAGGTTCCGGCGAACGTCAGGTTGGTGTTGATGTTGACCGTACCCGCCGGAGGCGACCCAGCCGGCCATGGAGAGGCCGGAGCCGGCGGCCAAGGTCTGCGACCCGCCCGCGAAGGTAATCGTGCCGACGCCGCTGATCGAGCCCGACAGAACGCTGCGCGCCGCCGCTGAAAACCATCCCGCCGCCAATCGTGATCGAGCCCGGCGAAGCTGTCGGATCCGGAGACGGTCAGGGTTCCGCCCGTGACAGGCCGAGCGAACCGGCCGTCTGGGTCCAGGCGGCGGTCACGGTCACGGCGCCGTTGCTGGTGACAGTCGTGTTCGCGCCCGTCTGCGAAATCGCCGTCGAGCGCGCCGAAGAGCCATCGTCGAAGACCACCGAGCCCGAGGTGATCGAGAGCGGCTGAGGACCGTTCAGGCTGCCGTTCAGCACCAGCGTGCCGCCGGCAACCTGCACCAAGCCCACGCCGCCGACCGAGCCGTTCAGGGTGAGGGCGCCGGACACGGCGGCAAGTGTTCCGGTGTTGTTGATCGCGCTCTGCACCACCGTTCCGGCCGCGCCGTTGGCTTGGATCAGACCGCCGTTGATGATGGTGTTCTGGCCGGTGTCGATGGTGAGAGCCGCCGCGCCCTGGCCTTCGATCACCCCCGACGCCTTGTTGATGAAGGTCATCTGCCCGCTGCCGAACAAACCGGCGCCGGCGATGGTGTTGTCGACATTGGTGAGGGTCGCCGCCGCGTTGGCGCCCTGGATGCGGATCGCGAGTTTGTCGGACAGGCTCACTGTGCCGCCGCCCGCGAGGGTCGCCCCTTGCGCGCCGATGGTCAGGGTCGGCGCGAGCGCCAGCAAGGCGCCCGTGTTGGTGATCGAGCCTTGCAGGGTCGCCAAAGCGGCGCTCAGCGTCGTCTGCGACACCAGCAGGCCCGTCCCATCGCCCACGGTCACCGCGGAGCCAGCGAGCACCAAGCCACCACCGCCGCTGATCGCACCACCCAGCGTCGAAACACCGCCAAGGGTAAGGGTGGCGCCGCTAGCTATGGTGACAGAGGCGCCGAGGCTCTGGGTGAACGAACCGTTGTAGGAGAGGCTGCTCGCCAGAGTGAGGGTCGATGGTCGGTTCGCCAGCGCCAGGTTGGCGACGGTAACGGCCGCCCCGGCCCCCAGACTGACCGCGCCAGCGGTGAGCGAAAGGGTTCCCGCGCCCGCCACGATTCCGGCGAAACTGTCCGGCTTGCCCGCGAGGGTCAGCACTTGTCCCGCGGCCACGGTCATCACGCCCGCCGCCTGCGCGACGCCGCCGGTAATCGTTAGGCTGGTGTTGACGTTCACGGCGCTGGACGCGCCCGACTGACCGAGCGCGCCCGTGGCGCTGAAACTCGCCGAGTTGTTGAAGGTCAGGGTTCCGCCGCTGACAGCGATCGCGCCGGCCCCGGCCACCGTTCCGCCCAGGTTTTCGGTCCCGCCGAAAACGAGCGTGCGGTTGCCATTGATAATGATCGCGCCGGTCGGCGATTCGGTGAGCGAGCCGGCGACCGTCAGCGCGCCATTGTCATTGAGAACTTGATTGGCCCCCAGCAAGCTCTGGCCCAGGAGGGTGAAGGTGGCGTTGGGATCGAAGTAGTAAGACGCAAAGCCGGCAAAAACTCCGGTTGCGGAGCCAGAGAAACTTCCTCCGTTCCCCAACCGTGTCACCGTCCCGCTCGCGGTATCGAATTCGAGAGAGCCGCCGCCCCCGCCGATCTGGCCGGTGAAGAGGGCGCCCTGCTCCACCAGCACCCGGTCGGTCGCGGCTCCAAGAAGCACCGAATAGCTCGAGCCTTGGATCGTGCCGAAGTTCATCACCGTCGCGGGGGCGGCTCCCATGGCGTAGACGCCGATCGCACCGGTAATCACGGCCGTCGCCTGTCCCGAGCCGCCGTTGACCACCGCCCCGCCGCCGGTGAGTACAATGCCGTTTCCTTGAGCCCCGCCCGATCCATGGGTCGCGCCGCCGCCACCCGCGCCGCCGGCGCCGCCGGCGATCTGCCCGAAATTGGTGAACGAGCCGCCGCCGGTGATCGCCACGCCGACTCCCCCCACGCCGCCGACCCCGCCAGCGCCGGCTGTCCCGCCGCCGCCGCCGATGCCGCCGGCGCCGCCGGTGATCGCGCCATTGCGAATGATTGCCGGCCCCGCCGTCGCCAGAACGATCGCGTTTCCGCCCGCGCCGCCCGCCCCACCGGTCATGATGCCGTAGCCGCCGATACCTCCTTGGCCCCCGGTGATCTGCGCGGGAAGGCTGGAGATGGCGAGGGACGCCGCGACATAGAGGGCCACGCCGCCGGCGCCGCCGGCTCCGCCGAGATTGCGACCGGCCCCGCCCCCGCCTCCCCCGCCGCCGAGCAGCAGGCCAATCGACTGAATGCTTCCGCCCGTGGAGAACAGGCCAACGCCCCCTAGTCCGCCCGCTCCGCCGAGGTTGCCTGCGCCGCCTGCGCCGCCCTGACCGCCGGTGACGATCGCATGGTCGTTGAGGAGCCCCGAAGACGCCAGCGCGCCGCCGCCGACGCCGCCGGCTCCCCCGAAGGCTCGACCCTTCGATCCTAGCGCCCCTTGAGCCCCGGTTACCGTCGCGCCGAAGAGATCATAGAGAACGCCGCCGCTGGCCACCGTCAGAGCGACGCCCGCCATTGACTGGCCGAGGATCACCCCCTTGTTGGCGAGTGTGCCTGCCAGGGTCAGAAAGCCCGCGTCGACAAAAGTGGAGCCAGCGCCGAGCGTTCCCGAGGCGGACAAGGTCCACGATGCTCCGGCGTCGATCTGGTAGTTGGCGAACCCAGTCACCCCGCCAGACACGGCCCCAGACAGGGTCGCCGCGCCTCCAAGGCTGGCGATCGATCCCGCTCCGCCCCCCAGTTCCAACGCGCCGCCGCCGCCGATCACCTCGCCGACGAAGGCCGCGCCCGCTTCGGCGATCAAGCGATCGGCGCTCGCGCCGAGAACGACCGCATAGGCGGCGCCGCTGATCGTCGCGAAATTGACGATGGTGGCCACGCCGGACCCATAGGCGTTCACGCCGACCTGCCCCTGGATAACCGCCGTCTGATCGCCGAACGAGCCATTCGTCAGCAGGTCTCGCCCGCGAAGATCGACACCATCGCCCGCGGTCGCCGACGTTGATCCCGCCGCGCCGCCGAGGATCGAACCATCGTTTTCAAACGTCGCCGCGCCGAGAACGACAACTCCGACGCCGCCATTGCCGGCGGCGCCGCCTGATTTGCCCCCCGCCTTGCCGCCGTGACCGCCGATGATCACGCCCTGGTTGCTCATCTGGCCACCGCCAAGCAGCACGCCCATGCCGCCCAGGCCGCCGCCGCCCGCGTAAAGCGCCGCTCCGCCGATTCCGCCCGCGCCGCCGACCACCGACCCGCTGTTCGCGAGGGTTCCCCCATCGAGCAGGATCCCGGCGCCGCCGTAGCCGCCGCCGCCGCCCGAGCGCGCCGCCGCCGCCGCCCTGGCCACCTTGTCCTCCCATGACAACGCCGCCGCTGCCGAGCGAGCCGCCGGCGACCAGGAGTCCGGCCCCGCCGTACGCCCCATCCCCGCCGCCGTCGGCGCCGTACCCTCCCGACCCGCCGAGGCCGCCCTTGATTGTTCCGGTGTTGGCGACGATGCCTGCAAGGAGGCGCGCGCCATAGCCGCCCGCGCCGCCGCCGGCTCCGAAAAGGTAGCCGACGCCGCCCGCGCCCGCGCCGCCAAGGCCGCCAGCGACCAGTCCGCTCACGGCGGCGGAGGCGCCGGTGGTCAGCACCATGCCGACTCCGCCAGCGCCGCCGCCATAGGCGACGCCATTCGCCCCGCCGCCCAGGCCGCCCTGCCCGCCGGATATGGCCCCGACCGCGGAAAGCGCGCCGCCGCTTGCGAGATAAAGCGCCGACATGCCTGCGCCGCCGTAGGCGCGGCCGCCCGCCGCCCCGGCGGCGCCGTTGATCTGTCCGCTGTCGGCCAAGCTGCCGGCCAAAGTGAGGGTCCCAGCGGTGGTGAGCTGCTGCGCGGCGCCAAGGGTGCAACCTCCCGACAGGGTCCACGAACCGCCACTGTCGATCACGTAGGAGCCGAAGGCTGAGAAGGATCCCGTCGCGCCGCCCGAGAGTGTGCCGACGGAGCCGAGCGCGGTGACCACGCCCGCGCCACCTGCCAACTCGAGGGCGCCGCCGCCGCCGACCGCGCCGGCGCCGACCAGCGCTGCGCCCTGCTCGATGACGAGCCGACCGGCCGGGCTGGTGAAGGCGATCGCCGGCGCGCCGCCTCCGTCGCTGCCCAAGGCGCCGCCAAGCGCCACCGTGCCACTGGCGAGGGTCAGTCCGCCGGCGATCGTGTTCGCGCCATCGAACTCCCAGTAGCCGCCAGAGGCAAAGCTGACCGCGCCGAAGTTGCTCATTCCGTCGACGACGCCTTCGAGGGAGCCGGCCATCAGCATCAACGTTCCACGGCCGCCGGTGAGCGCGCCCACGAACCGCGATCCCGCTTCGGCGACCAGCAAGTCATTGGTGGAAGACAGACTGACGGCGACGCCGCCGTACCCATCGATGACGCCGAAATTGATCACTGTCGCCGCAACCGCGCCTGTGATGCTGACCCCGACGCCGCCGGCGATCAGGGCGCCACCGTGGGCCGTGTCGCCATTGGTCACCAGTCCGCCGCCATTGAGGATCACGCCCGTTCCCTGCGCGCCGACGGCGCCTCGGCCCGCCCCGGCGCCGCCGGCGCCGCCCTGGCCTCCGAGGATCTGGTAGCTGCTGATGAGCGTGCCGCCGCCGTTGATCGCCACGCCGGCGCCGCCCTGGCCGCCCATCCCCCCCACGAAACCCGTATCGCCCGCGCCGCCTGTTCCGCCCTGGCCGCCGGCGAGAACATAGCTGTTGGTAACCGATCCGCCGCCGATGATCAGCACGGCCGCGCCGCCGGCGCCGCCGGCGCCGCCGGCCGCGCCATTGCCAGCGCCGCCAACGCCACCTTGGCCGCCGTAGATATATCCGCTGGACACGATGGCGCCGCCGGACAGCAGCTCGATCCCCGCGCCGCCCACGCCGCCGGCCGCGCCGCCGCCAGGCTGCGAGACGCCGCCTGTTCCGCCCTGTCCGCCGCCGACCGCGCCATAGTTGGCCACCGGACCGTACGAAGCCATCAGGATGCCCGCGCCGCCGACATAGCCGGCATTGCCGGCCGAGCCCGCCCCACCGCGCCCGCGACCGGCAAGGATGAGCCCGGTTGCCTGGTTAGTGACGGCGCCGCCCGCCTGCAGCCAAACGCCATCGGCGCCGATGGCGCCGTTGGACTGGATCGTCCCGCTGTTACTCACCGAGCACGAGCCTGGCGCGACAAGACCAATCCCGCCGAGAAAACCCGTGGCGGCGACACTCAGAGAATGGTACGCGGCGGATACAGTATAACCGGAAGCGTAGATGCCGGTCAGTATTCTTGTCTTGTTCGTTGCCGTGGCCATGTATAATTATCTCGCCTCAGTTGCGTCGATGTCGATCCCGCCCACTCATAAAAAACCCGACGCCTCAGTCCATAAGGAAACTGCGGCATGCGGCAATGCGACCGAATGGCGCAGCGCGCGGCCCAGACATATTGATTTCAAGAAGACCAGCTTGTCTGATCAAGCTCACGGCGCCATTGCCGGGTCCAAGGCGGCTCGTCACGCGTGTTGGAGCGAGATCGGGGACTGCAGGCAGTCAATCGCGGGTCACGAGCGACCAGACGCGCGTCGGTCCACGATCATTACTTTCGCGGAGGGGCCGCGATCAGCGGGACAGTGTCGCGGACGCGGTCATGGAGCCCAGAGCACGGTCACTGCCGCAAGGCGTTGATCGAGAGCCGCCGCGATCGGCAGGCTGGGCGCATCGCCCTCCTCGGCTAGTTCGACCAGGTCACGTTTGGCGGAACTCGTGATCAGGAACAACAGGTTTTCCGTGGCGGCCAGGGCGGCGAGCGTCAGTGTGAGGCGGGGGGTGAACGGCGGCTGGCGGGACATCGGGACCGGAAGGCATAGGCGCGGACCATGCGGGTCCAGGCCGTCAGCCAATTCCGCGGCTCCCGGGAACATAGAGGCGATGTGACCGTCCTCGCCCATGCCGAGCAGCACAGCGGCGAAGGGCAGGAGCGGACGCAAACGTTCCTCGGCCTCCCGCGCAGCCCCCTGCAGCGACCCCGCCTCGGCCATCAGGGGTGCGAAGTTCGCGCTGGCCGCCCGGCCGGCCATCAGCCGCCGGCGAATCAGGCCGGCGTTGGCGAGCGGCGAGTCGGCCGATACCCAGCGCTCGTCGGTAAGGGTGACGGTCACCCGCGCCCAGTCGAGATCGATCTCGGCGAGCCGATCGTAGACGGGCCCAGGAGTCGATCCGCCCGCGAGCGCGACCGCCGCCCTCCCGTTGGTCTCGATCCCCGCACGAATGGCGGAGGCGAGCGCCTCGGCGGCGGCGCCCGCGAGCGCCTGCCGGGTCTCAAAGCATCGCCACTTCGCCATCGGCCGCGGCGCTAGCACCGCCGCCGCCGCCTGGCCAAGGCGCTCGCGGGTTGAAAAAGCGTCGGGGCTCTCTTAAGCGATCCGCGCGGCGGCGGCCGGCGCGGGCAAATCCCCACGGCGTCGGCGCGGCGATCCTTTGGACGACCTGGGGTAAGTGAAGAGATATCGTGGCCGATAGCGTGACGCCCTCCACCGCTCCCGCCGCCGAGGCGGAGCCTGGCGCCAATCGGCGCGATTTCATCAACATCCTGGCGGTCGGCGCGGCGGCCGGCGGCGCGGCGGCGGTCGCCTGGCCGCTGATCGACCAGCTGAGCCCGGCCGCCGACACCCTGGCGCTGGCCTCTCTGGAGTTCGATCTCTCCAAGGTGGCGCTCGGCCAGGAAGTGACCATCGCCTGGCGCAAGCAGCCGGTGTTCGTGCGCCATCGCACACCGGCGGAGATCGCCAAGGCCCGGGCCGACGATCATGCCGCGATGAAGGATCCGGCGAGCGACGCCTCGCGGGTCAAGCCTGGCCACGACCAATGGCTGATCGTGCTGGCCAGCTGCACGCACCTCGGCTGCGTGCCGGCGTTCGCCCAGGGCGAGTATGGCGGCTGGCTGTGCCCCTGCCACGGCTCGGTCTACGACACCTCGGCGCGCATCCGCAAAGGCCCGGCGCCGAAGAACCTGGTCGTGCCCGACTACAGTTTCCTGTCGGACACCAAGATCAAGATCGGCTAAGGCGGGAATTTCCAAGAACACTGAAATGAGCGGACCTTCCACCTACGAACCGAAGAGCGGTTTCGAGCGCTGGCTCGACGCCCGGCTGCCGATCGTGCAATTCGGCGCCGATCTGATGGACTATCCGACGCCGCGAAACCTCAACTACTGGTACACCTTCGGCGGCATCCTCGCCTTCTGCCTCGCCGTGCAGATCGTCACCGGCATCGTGCTCGCCATGCATTACGACGCCAGCGGAACCGGGGCGTTCATCAGCGTCGAGCGCCATATCATGCGCGACGTGAACTATGGCTGGCTTATCCGCGGTCTGCACGCCAACGGCGCCTCGATGTTCTTCCTCGCCGTCTACATCCACATTCTGCGCGGCATCTACTATGGCTCGTACAAGGCGCCGCGCGAGGTGCTGTGGCTGCTCGGCTGCGTCATCTACGTGCTGATGATGGCGACCGCCTTCATGGGCTATGTCCTGCCCTGGGGGCAGATGAGCTTCTGGGGCGCCAAGGTGATCACCAATCTGCTGGGCGCCTTCCCGATCATCGGCAACACCATCACCAGCCTGCTGTGGGGTGGCTTCTCGGTCGACAGCCCGACGCTGAACCGCTTCTTCTCGCTTCACTACCTCCTGCCGTTCGTCATCGCCGCCGTCGTCGCCCTGCACATCTGGGCGCTGCACGTGCCCGGCAACAGCAA
This sequence comes from uncultured Alphaproteobacteria bacterium, assembly GCA_963752245.1. GTDB lineage: Bacteria > Pseudomonadota > Alphaproteobacteria > Caulobacterales > Caulobacteraceae > Acaudatibacter. Next base: position 374,868 of record CAVVXO010000002.1, on the reverse strand, counting down.
TCCGGTCGGAATCAACATCCGCTCGAAGGAAGACACTGTCTCCTTCCATCCCTTTTACACGGTGAAGGATGGCTTCGCGATCGTCCTCTTCATGATCCTGTTCGCGGTGTTCGTCTTCTACCTGCCCGACGCCTTCGTGAAGTCGGACAATGAGATTCCCGCCAATCCGCTCGTGACCCCCGCGCACATCGTGCCCGAGTGGTACCTGCTGCCGTTCTACGCCATCCTGCGCGCCATCCCCGACAAGCTGATGGGGGTGCTGGCGCTCGGCGGCGCGATCGCGGTGCTGTTCGCCCTGCCTTGGCTCGACCGCTCCAAGGTGCGCTCGATGCGCTACCGGCCGACGGCGCGGCTCTACTTCTTCATCTGGATCGTCGCCGCCCTGGCGCTTGGCTGGTGCGGCTCGCAGGAGCCGCAGGGCCACGTCATCCCCGGCGTCGACGGTCCGGTGCTGATCGACTACGACATCAACAGCGTCACCTGGCTGAGCCGCATCGCCGCGGCCTACTACTTCGTCTACTTCCTGATCATCACCCCGCTGCTCGGCTTGCGCGAGACGCCGCTGGCGGTGCCGGACACGATCTACACCCCGGTGCTGCCCAGTCCGGCGGTCGCCGAGTGAGGCCGCCGATGCTGAAGACGATCGCCACGGCCGCGATGCTCGCCCTGGCCGCCGCGGCGTGGGCCGGCGGCGCGCGCGCCGACACGACGCAGGTCGCGCCGATGGACGTGCACTGGTCGTTCGAGGGGCCATTCGGCTCCTACGACCAGGAGCAGCTGCAGCGGGGCTACAAGGTGTATCGGGAGGTCTGCTCCTCGTGCCACTCGATGAACATGGTCGCGTTCCGCAACCTCGGCGATCCCGGTGGACCGTTCTGGAATCCCAAATATCCCAATTCCAACGATAACCCGGTGGTGAAGACCATCGCCAAGGACTATCGGATCGCCGACATCGACCGGGACACCGGCGACGCGATCAAGCGGCCGGGGATCACCGCAGACTACTTCCCCGACCCGTTCGCCAATGAGGCGGCCGCCCGCGCCAGCAACGGCGGCGCCCTGCCGCCGGACATGTCGCTCTTGGCCAAGGCGCGCGAGGGCGGTCCCGCCTACATTTACTCCATCGTCGTCGGCGACCGTGCGACGGCGCCGCACGGGCTGATCGTGCCGGCCGGCAAATACTACGACCCGTTCATCGCCGGGGACATGACACCCTATTGGAAGGGCGCGCACGACCAGATGCCGCAAGGCGGCTTCATCGCCATGCCGCCGCCGCTGACGGCGAACAAGGTGACCTTCGACGACGGGACGCGGGCGACGCTGAAGCAGGAGGCCAAGGATGTAGCCGCCTTCCTCGAATGGGCCGCCGACCCGAAGATGGAAGAGCGCAAGCAGGGCGGCCTCGCCGTGCTGCTTTTCCTGATCGGCTTCGCCGGGGTGACGTACATGAGCTACCGCCGCATCTGGAAAGGCGTGGGGCATTGAGGACGAACGCGCCCGGCGGGCTCTGACGGAGCCGACCGCCTTGCAGCCTCGGAGATCGCAGCTGTTCGGGGCGGTTCACGGGAGCCCAGCCGACGATGCTGGCAAAGACATGGTCTACCGCTTCCGCACGAACACCGTGCCGGCGGAATAGCCGGCGCCGAAGGAGCAGATGAGGCCGGTCTCGCCGCGGGCGAAGTCCGCGTTGGCGCGGTGGAACGCGATGATCGAGCCGGCCGAGCTGGTGTTGGCGAATTCATCGAGGATGATGACGTTCTCCTCCGCCGTGGGCTCGCGGCCCAACACCTTGCGGGCGATCAGCTCGTTCATGTTGATGTTGGCCTGGTGAAGCCAAAGGCGCTTCAAACTGGCCGGTTCGATGCCGATGTCGGCGGCGTGCTCGAGGATCATCGCCGAGACCAGCGGCACCACTTCGCGGAAGACCTTGCGGCCCTCCTGGACGAACAGCCGGTCGTTCGCGGGCTCGTCCAGCGGCGGCGCCGTCTTGTCCGCGCAGCGGTTGAGGAAACCGAAGTTGTTGCGGATGTTGTTGGAGAAGCGAGTCTTCAGCCGCGTCCCAAGAATGTCCCAGCCACCCTCGGCGTTGTCCGCCGCCTCTAGGATCACGGCGGTGGCGACGTCGCCGAAGATGAAGTGGCTGTCGCGATCGCGCCAGTTGAGGTGCGCCGAGGTGATCTCGGGATTGACCATCAGCACCGCGCCGGCGCCGGCGGCGATATAGTCGGCGGCGGTCTTGATGCCGAACGTCGCCGACGAGCAGGCGACGTTCATGTCGAAGGCGAAGCCCTCGATCCCGAGCGCCTGCTGCACCTCGACGCCCATCGCGGGATAGGCGCGCTGCATGTTGGAGGCGGCGCAGATCACCGCCTCGATGCGCTCGGGCCCCTTGCCCCATCGCGCGAGGGCGTCGCGGGCGGCGGCGACGGCGATTTCGGCGAGAATGCTGATGTCCTCGTCGGGCCGTTCGGCGATGCGTGGTCGCATGCGCGCCGGGTCGATCACGCCATCCTTGTCCACGACATAGCGTGACTTGATGCCGGAGGCCTTTTCGATGAACCCCTCGCTGGATGGCTCGAGGGCGCTCGCCTTGCCGGCGGCGATGGCGGCGGCATTCGCGGCGTTGTGGCGATCGACGAAGGCGTTGAAGGCGGCGACCAGCTCCGCGTTGGTGACGCTGTGCGGCGGTGTGTAGAGGCCGGTGGCGGCGATGACGGCTTGGCTCAGGGGAGCGGCTCCGGTGACGGTCTGACCGTCAAGCTGATACGCCGCTCTTGGAGCCGCTCAAAGGCGGTCGCCTGGGCTCGCTTGATCGCGGCGATGCCGGCCTGTAACCCCGCCGAGCGAGGCGCACCGAGGAGACCGGCGCGCCACATTCACTCAACGAGAGCCGTCCAATGCCGAAGATGCCCGCCCGCGCGTGCCTGTCTCTGCTCGCCGCCGCCACCCTCGGCGGATCGGCGGTCGAGGCGCAGACCGTCACCAGGCTGAAGCACGCGCCGCCAGCCGGCGCCATCCTGGCGTTCGTGCTGACCGACGGCTCGGTGCTGGCGCAGGGCTCCAGCCTGACCGACTGGTACAAGCTGACGCCGGACAACACCGGCAGCTACGTCAATGGCACATGGAGCGCGGTCGCCAAGCTGCCCCCGAACTATCAGCCGGACGCCTTCGCCTCCACGATCCTGGCCGACGGCCGGGTGCTGATCGAGGGCGGCGAGTACAATTTCGGCAGGTTCACGCTGACCAACATGGGCGCGGTCTATGATCCGGTGGCCAACAGCTGGACGCCGGTCTCGCCGCCGCCCGGCTGGGGCTTTATCGGCGATTCGCCGTCGAGCATCCTGCCGAACGGCCACGTTGTGATCGGCGACAAGATCGATGAAAGCGTCGCCGATCTCGATCCGACAACCCTGACGTGGACGATCTCCAAGTCGACGGGCAAGGCTGATTTCAATGCCGAAGAGGGTTGGACCCTGCTGCCCAGCGGCCAGATCCTGACCTACGACGTGAAGAACGCGCCCAACTCGGAGATCTACGATCCGGCGACGCAGGCGTGGACCAGCGCCGGCTCGACGATCGTCGACCTGCACAGCCCGCCTTCGGTCAAGCGGATCCGCTACGGCCACGGGCACGTCTATCACCCGCCCGGTGAGGTCGGACCGGGCGTGCTGCGGCCCGACGGAACGGTGTTCGCCACCGGCGGCACGCCGGCCGGCGGCAGTTTCGGCCACACGGCGATCTATACGCCTCCACCGGGCGGCTCGGGAGTTGGGAGCTGGGCGAAGGGGCCGGACTTCCCCAACGGCGAGGACGCCGCCGACAGCTTCGCTTCCCTGCTGCCGACCGGCAATGTTCTGGTGGAGGCCGAGAGCGGTAAGCTCTTCGAGTTCGATGGAACGACTCTGAAGGCAACGGGCGTCACCTCGAGCGGCCTGCTGCTGGTGCTGCCGAGCGGCGAGGTGCTGCTGAACGGCACGGCCGTCTACAAGCCGGCCGGCGCCGACAATCCGGCGTGGGCGCCGACCATCACCTCGGCTCCGAAGACGGTGGCCCGCGGCTCGACCTATGCGATCGCCGGAACCCAGTTCAATGGCCTCAGCCAGGCGAACGCCTTTGGCGACGAATACCAAACCAACACCAACTATCCGCTGGTGCGGGTCACCAACACGGCGACGGGTCATGTGGTCTACGCCCGCACCCACGGGCACAGCTCGATGGGCGTGGCCACGGGAGCGGCGAGAGTCAGCACCAACTTCGATGTTCCGGCCGCGGCGGAGACCGGCCCCAGCACCCTCGTTGTTGTCGCCAATGGGATCGCGTCCAAGCCGGCGACGCTGACCGTTCAGTAGCGCCCGGCCGCCAGCGGCCAGACGGTTCAGTCGCGCAGCAGCGGCAGCGCCAAGCCGGGAGCGGGCCCGGCGGTCAGGCGCTCGCGGCGGAAGCGGAAGAGCTCGGCGGGTCGGCCGCCGGTCTCGGTATCCATCCGCCTGAGGCCCTCGACGAGGCCGGCGCGCTCCACCGCGCGGCGGAAGTTCTGCTTGTGCAGCGGAACGCCGGCGATGGCTTCGACGGCGCGCTGCAAGGCCAGAAGGGTGAACGCCTCGCCCATCAACTCGAACACCACGGGCCGGTAGCGCAGCTTGCCGCGCAGGCGGCCGAGCCCGGTGGCGAGGATCCGGCGGTGATCGGAAACCATCGGCGGCGCCCAGCCCCGGCTCGGCCGGACCAGGCTCCTCCGGCGCGCCGCCGTCCGCCCGCTCGCGGTCGCGCGCCGCCTCGGGCGCGAGGCCGGCTTCGTACAGGAGTTCGTAGCGGTCGAGCACGCGTTCGTCGTTCCACGGAGCGCCGTCCAGGGCGAACAGCAGGCGCGCCCGCGCGAGCCGGGCCTGCGAGCGCCCGGCCCAGGCGCTCAGGGCCGGCGCGATCACCGCGTCGATGGCCTTGGGACGGCCGGCGCGCCAGTCCTCCCAAGGGAAGAAGCGCGACATCGGCAGCCAGGCGGCGTCGGGAGCGTGCGTATCGAGCGCCTTGGGGGCCAACCCGAGATAGCCGACCGAGATCACCCGCGCGGCCCCGGCGCCCACTTCGGCGCGCGGCGCGTCGCGGCCCTTGTCGCCGAAGGTGTAGAGCTGCTCGACGTAGCCGAGATCGAACCGAGTCTGGGCGGCGACGAAGGCGCGCATCGCCAGCTCGAAGGTGCGGTCGGCTTCCGGGTCGAAGGGTCCGAACGGTAGGCCAACCAGGCTGGAGGCCCGGTCGGTCGAGCCGTCCCGCGGACGAACGGTCAGGACGACCGCCTCGCGGGCGCGGAGCGCGACGATCACCGCCGACAGGCCGATAACCACCGAGAGATCGGCTCTGGGCGGGCTGGTCATCGCGCCCCGCGAGCCTTCTGCCTCATTCGGTGGCAAAGGCCTGGTCGCCACCAGCGGTCCCAGCGCCGGCCGCCAGCACCTCGAAGCGGTGCAGATAGGCCGCTTCGCAAGCGGTCGCCGCCAGCGGCTCGAGCGCCATCGGCCGTGACCCGGTCGGGCGGCCAAACAGCCGCGCCGCCTCGGCGGCCGCGAAGCCGGCGAGTTGGGTGGCCTCGAAAAAGGCGCTCGCCCGGTCGGCGCGCTTGATCAGCCGCTTGGCGTCGACCGGCAGGCGCGCCGGCAGCCCGAACCGCAGATGCACCGCCGCTTCCAGGCGAGCCTCGAAGGCGTGGTAGTCCAGCCCCAGCGCTGCCTTGAACGGCGAGATCATGTCGCCGATCACGTATTCCGGCGCGTCGTGGAGCAGCGCCGCGAGGCGCCAGCACGGCGCGATCGCCGGAGAAAGCTCGCCGACGATCGCCTCGACCACCAGCGAGTGCTGCGCGACGCTGAACGGGTGTTCGCCGAGCGTCTGGCCGTTCCAACGCGCCACCCGGGCCAGCCCATGGGCGATGTCTTCGATCTCGATGTCCATCGGCGAGGGATCGAGCAGGTCGAGCCGTCGGCCGGACAACATTCGTTGCCAGGCGCGCGGCGTCGCGGCTCGCGCGCGAGCCGATCCGGTTGGAGAGCGGCCGGCCATGTCCTGGCGCTTGGCGCATCCCTTGACAAAGATCAACGCGCCGCGCTGCATCGCCGCCAATGGACTGGAAGCGCATATTGGCGCCGCTGACCGGCGGCGAGGGCGACGTCGGCGTTCTGGCGGCCGGCGCGACCCTGGCCGCCAATTTCGAGGCGGAGCTGGCGGGCGTCCATGTCCCGGCCGACCTCGCCGAGCTGATGCCGTGGATGGGAGACAGCCTGATGGGCGGCGTCCAGGCGGCGGCCATCGACAGCATTCGCCAGGCCGCCCAGGATGGGGCCGCCGCCGCCCGGCAACGCCTGGAGACTTGCGGCTACAACCGAGCCGCCTTCGTCGCTCTGGCGTCGCCGGTCGCCCAATCGCTGGCGGCCGAGTGCCGGCTGGCCGATGTCGTGGTGTTCGACGACGCGGCCGGCCGGGGCCGCGGTCCGCTCGCCGAGGCCTTCCGCCATGTTTTGATCGGCGAGCAGCGGCCGGTGTTCGTGTGCAGGAGCGCCGCGACGATCGATGGCGTGATCGCGCTCGCCTGGGACGGCGGCAAGGAGGCGAGCCGGGCGATGCGCACCGCCCTGCCGATGCTGGCGCGCGCCCGTCAGGTGGTGGTGCTCGCCGCGCCGAACGCGTCCAATCGCCGGTTCGATCTCGACGCGCTCGCCCGCTTTCTCGATGCGCGAGGGATCGCCTGCGATGTCGAGCGGATCGTCGCGTCCGGAGAGGCGGCCCCCCTGCTTCTCGCCGCGGCTCGCGCCGCCCACGCCGATGTTCTGGCTGCCGGAGCCTTCGGGCATCCGCGGGTCAGGGAGTATATCCTCGGCGGGGCGACCCGCACATTTCTCTGCGCCGAGGGACCCTCGCTCTTTCTTTCGCATTGAAGCGCGTGAAAGCCCGCGTGTCGCATGATGGAGGCGTCCTTTTCATGAGCCTGAACCGCATAGTGCTGCGCCTGGCGCGCAATCCGGGAACCGAGTTCGCCAACGGTGACGACCACCGCGGCTATGCCCTGACGGCGCCGCTCACCGGCGAAGGCCATATCGACGCGGCCGCATTCGCTCGCGCCCGCGAGGCCTGCGTCGTGCGCCGCTTCAGTCCAAACGAGGACCCCCAGGATGGCCACCTCGTCCGTCGCGGAGAGCGATGGTTCTTCGACTATGAAGACTTGCCCGACGCCGAAGCGGATCGCGGCGACGAACCGGTCTATCGGCTGGGGGAACACCGCTTCACGATCGGCGACTACGTCACCGTCGCCGACGAGGACGGCCGGCCGCTGACCTACAAGGTGGCGGACGTGGCGCCAGCCTGAAAGCCGGTCAGCATCGTTCCGGGAACGGGGTGGTCAATCCGAACAGCAGGTGGTCGCGCCAGACGCCGTCTATCTTCAGGTAGGTGGGCGCCAGGCCCTCTTCGTGGAAGCCGACGTTGCGCAACACGCCGCGCGAGGCGTGGTTTGCCGGCAGGCAGGCGGCCTCGATGCGGTGCAGGCCAAGCTCGCGGAACGCGAATGCGGTCACCGCCCGCACCGCCGCCGTCGTGACGCCCTGCCGGGCATAGGGCTGGCCTACCCAGTAGCCGACCGACGCCATCTGGGCGACCCCGCGGCGCACGTTCGACAGGGTGACGCCTCCCGCCAAGGCGCCATCGGCTTTGCGGAACACCAGAAAGGGATAGGCCGCGCCCCGCTCGAGGTCGCTGGCGTAAGCGGCGAGGCGCCGACGATAGGCCGAGCGGGTCAGGTCGTCCTCGGGCCAGATCGGCTCCCAGGGCTGCAAAAAGCCGCGCGAGCCTTCTCTCAAGGCGGCCCAGGCGGCGTGATCGCCAATGCGATGCGGCCGCAGCCGCACGCCCTCGCCCTCCAGCTTCAGATGCTGGTCGGGGGCCATCCAGTCCAGCAGAGCCATGACCGTGAGCTTGCCCGATTTTCCGTCCGCTCGCCAGCGGCGTTCGTCGCTAAGGCGCCGAGTTCGAGTCCGCCGCCGAACGCGGCGTACAGGCTGGCCAGGTTGAGGTTTCGCGCCGCCTGCGTCGCGATCAGCGTCTGCCGGGCGGCATAGAGCGTCCGTTCGGCGATCAGCACGTTGAGGAAGGTGTCCGCGCCGCTGGCGTAGCGCGCCTGGGCCAGGCGCAGGGCGTCGGCGGAAGCGGCGACCAGGGCGGTTTGAGCCCCGACCTGCGCCTCGATGGTCGCGCGAACGGCCAAGGCGTCGGCGACATCGCGAAACGCCGATTGAATGGCCTTCTCGTAGGTCGCCACCGCAGCGTCCCGCTGCGCCTTGGCAAGGGCCAGGTTGCCGCGGTTGAAACCGGCGTCGAACAGCGGCTGGGTGATCGCCGGCGTGAAGCTCCACGCCGCCGCCGGCCCGGCGAACAGACCGGAAAGGGCCGTGCTCGCGAACCCGCCGCTGCCGGTCAGGCTGATCGTCGGGAAGAAGGCGGCCCGCGCCGCGCCGATGTTGGCGTTGGCGCCCCGGAGCTGATCTTCCGCTTGAACGACGTCAGGCCGACGCAACAGAACCGCGGATGGCAGGCCGGCGGGCAGGCGATCCGGCGCGGCGATCGGCGTGGCGGGATCGACGGGCAGAAGGGCGTCGGCGACAGGCGCTCCGACCAAGAGATCGAGGGCGTCCCGATCCTGCCGCACCTGGGCGATCATCCGCGCCACGTCCGAGGCGGCCTGTTCGACGATCGTGCGCGCCTGGCTGACATCGAGCCCCGACGCGACGCCGGCGTTCAGGCGCGCGGCGGTAAGGTCGAGGCTCTGGCGCCCGGCCGCCAAAGTCTGGCGATCGACCGCCAGCGTCGCGCGGTCGGCGGCGAGCTGGACAAAGCTGGCCGCGACCGCCTGAAGCAGGCTGATCTGCGCCGCCTCGCGCCCTTCCTGACTGGCGAAGTAGCTGTCCTGCGCCGCGCGCGAGAGGTTCCGCAGGCGTCCGAACAGATCGAGCGTGAAGCCGCTGACGCCAAGGTTGGCCGAGTAGAGGTGCTCGGTGACGGGGCTGCCGCCGGGCACGCCGGCCACCGAAGCCGGCGTCTGGCCGAAGCTCGCCCCAAGGCTCGCGCCCAAATGCGGCAGTTCATTCGAGCGTTGCACCTGGTACTGAGCCAAGGCGGCGGCGGCGTTGGCTGCGGCGATCCGCAGGTCGCGGTTGTTGGCGAGCGCGCCGTCGATGACCGCCGTCAGCTTCGGATCGCTAAAAAAGGTGCGCCAGCCGACGATCGGCCGAGCCGCCGCTTCGCCATTGGGGAAGGCAGCCGGGACGGGCGCGGCCGGCCGCTGGTATTTCGGGGCGAGGTCGACGCATCCGGCGAGCGCGACGCACAGGCTCGCCAGGACCGAGGCCGACCTCACGCGATCGCCTCCTGAACGAGGGGGCGGCGGCGGCGGGCGAGGGTGCGGACGGCGACGTAGAAGAGCGGCACGAAGAAGATCGCGAGGAGAGTCGCCGACAGCATGCCGCCGATCACGCCAGTGCCGATGTCGTTCTGACTGCCGGCGCCTGGCCCGTTGGAGATGGCGAGCGGCGCGACCCCGGCGATGAATGCCAGCGAGGTCATCAGGATCGGCCGCAGGCGCAGGCGGGCGGCCTCCATGGCCGCGGCCAGCGGCGCGGCCCCGCTCGCTTCGGCTTCATGGGCGAACTGGACGATGAGGATGGCGTTCTTGGCCGAAAGGCCGATGGTCGTCAGCATGCCGACTTGGAAATAGATGTCGTTGTGAAAGCCGCGCAGGAACGCGGCGGCCAACGCTCCGACCACCCCCAAGGGAATGACCAGCATCACCGCTATGGGAATCGACCAGCTCTCGTAGAGGGCGGCGAGGCAGAGGAAGATCACCAGGATGGAGAGGCCGTAGAGCAGCGGCGCCTCCGCCCCAGCCTCGCGCTCCTGCAGGGAAAGGCCGGTCCATTCATAGCTGACGCCGGTCGGCAGGCGCGCCACCAGCTTGGCGATCTCGTTCATCGCCACCCCCGTGCTCTTTCCCGGGGCCGGGCCGCCCTGGATTTCCATCGAGGCGACGCCATTGTAGCGTTCCAGCTGCGCCGGGCCGGCTGTCCAGCGCCAGGTGGCGAAGGTGGAGAAGGGGGTCATCGCCCCGCCGGATCCGCGCACGAACCAGCGGCCGATGTCGTCCGGGCTGGCGCGGTAGGGGGCGTCCCCCTGCATATAGACCGACTTGACCCGCCCGCGATCGATGAAGTTGTTGATGAAGGCGCTCCCCCAGGCGGCGCTCAGGGTGTCGTTGATGTCGCCCTGGTTGAGCCCCAGCGCGCCGGCGCGGGCGGTGTCGACATCGATGTGCAGCTGCGGCGAGTTGTCGAGACCGCCGGGCCGCACCTGGGCCAGCAGCGGATCCTTGGCCGCCAGGCCGAGCAGCTGATCGCGCGCGGCGGTGAGCGCCGCGTGGCCGGCGCCGGCGCGGTCCTCGAGCTGCAGGTCGAAGCCGGAGGAATTGCCGAGCGACTGCACCGCCGGCGGCACGAGCACGAAGGCCTGGGCGTCGCGGATCTGCGAGAGCACGCCATTGGCCCGCTCGGCGATCGCCTTGGCGCGGTCGCGGGCGGCCGACCGCTGCTTCCAGTCGGTCAGGTGGATGAACACCTGCCCCTGGTTCTGGCCGGTGCCGGAGAAGCTCTGGCCGGTGACGAGGAAGAGGCTGTCGACATCGGCCTTCTCGCGGTCGAGGAAGTAGTGCTGAATCTGCTCGCCGACCGCGACGGTGCGGGCGAGCAGGGCCCCGGGCGGCAGGCTGTAGGTGGCGAACACCACCCCCTGATCCTCGTCGGGAAGGAAGCCGCTGGGCAGCAGGACGAAGAGGGCGACCATGGCGGCGAGCAGGGCGCCGTAGCCGACCAGCGCCAGGCGCCGGCGGTCGATGAAGCGCACGACCCCGGCGTGATAGCGGGCGCTCAGGGCGGCGAAGCCGCGGTTGAAGCCGCCGAAGAGGCCGCCGGTCTCCCGCCGGCGATGGGTCGGCCGCAGCAGGGTGGCGCAGAGCGCCGGCGTGAGGATGAGGGCGACCAGCACCGAGAGAACCATGGCCGAGACGATGGTGACGGAGAACTGGCGATAGATCGCCCCGGTCGAGCCGCCGAAGAAGGCCATCGGCAGGAAGACCGCCGAGAGCACCAGGGCGATGCCGACGAGGGCGCTGGTGATCTCGCCCATCGACTTGAGCGTCGCCTCGCGCGGCGGCAGGTGTTCCTCGCTCATGATCCGCTCGACATTTTCGACCACGACGATGGCGTCGTCGACCAGCAGGCCGATCGCCAGGACCATGGCGAAGAGGGTGAGGGTGTTGATCGAATAGCCAAAGGCGGCGAGCACGCCGAAGGTCCCCAGCAGCACCACCGGAACGGCGATGGCGGGGATCAGCGTCACCCGCCAGTTCTGCAGGAAGATGAACATTACCGCGACGACAAGGGCGATCGCCTCGATCAGGGTGATGACGACCTGCTGAATGGACAGCTTGATGAAGGTGGTGGTGTCGACCGGGAAGGAGAGCTTCACGCCTGGCGGGAAGCTGCTCGCCAGTTCGGCGGCGCGCTTCTTGACCGCCTCGGCGGTGGTGAGGGCGTTGGCGCCGGGGGCGAGGCGGATGCCCATGCCGCTGGCGGCGTGGCCGTTCAGGCGCACCAGAAAGCCGTAGCCGTCGGCGCCCAGTTCGACGCGGGCGACATCGGCGAGGCGCACGACCGAGCCGTCCGGCTGGGCCTTCAGCACGATGTTCCCGAACTCCTCGGCGGTGTGCAGCCGCGACTGGGCCGTGACGATGGCGTTGAGGGCCTGGCCGGGTGGCGAGGGCTGGGCGCCGATCTGGCCGGCCGGCACCTGGACGTTCTGCGCCAGGACGGCGTTGCGCACGTCGGAGGGCATCAGGCTGAAGTTCTTGAGCTTGTAGGGATCGAGCCAGATGCGCATGGCGTACTGCGGCCCGAAGACGTTGATGTTGCCCACTCCGTCGACCCGCGACAGCGGATCGCGCAGGCGGCTGTTGAGGAAGTCGGAGATGTCGACGTCGGTGTAGCGGCCGCTGGTGTCGTAGAGGGCGACGATCATCAGGAAGCTCGCGCCGGACTTGCCGACGAAGAGGCCCTGCTGCTGCACCTCGGTCGGCAGCAGCGGGTTGGCCTGGGCCAGCTTGTTCTGCACCTGGACCTGGGCGATGTCCGGGTTGGTGCCGGGCTGGAAGGTGGCGGTGATGTTGACCGAGCCGTCCGAGCCGCTGGTGGACGAGAAGTAGAGCAGGTGATCGATGCCGTTCAGCGCCTGTTCGATCACCTGGGTGACGGAGGTTTCGGAGGTCTGCGCGTCCGCTCCGGGATAGTTGGCCCCGATGAAGATCTCCGGCGGGGCAATCGTGGGATACTGGGCGATCGGCAGGGTGCGGATGGCCAGGATGCCCGCCAGCATGATGACGAGAGCGATGACCACCGCGAAGATCGGCCGGCGGATGAAGAAGCGGGACATGGGCCGCTAAAGTCCAAGCGCTCTCGGCCGAGCGGTCGGCGGGGACCGGGCGGGGCGTGGCGGGATCATCTCGGCGGGTCGCACTTACCGCGCCGCCGGATTGAGCGCGGGGGGCGGCGGCTTGCCGGCCGCGACGACGCGGACCTTGTCGCCCGGCTTGACCTTCTGCGTGCCCTCGACGATCAGCCGGTCGCCGGGGGAGAGGCCGCTCGTCACCAGCCAGGCGTCCCCGACCGGTCGGCTGACAGTCACCTGGCGCAGCTGGACGTTGCCGTCCGCACCGACCACCAGGGCGGTCGGCCGGCCGCGCTCGTCGCGGCCGATTCCCTGCTGCGGTGCGAGCAGGCCCGACGGGATGACGCCCTCGTCGACCACGGCGCGGACGTAGAGGCCAGGCAGCAGCAGGCCGGCGGGATTGGGGAAGAGCGCCCTCAAGGTGACCGCGCCCGAGGCGGGATCCACCGTCACGTCGGAGAACTGCAGCCGTCCGACCGGTCCGTAGTCCCCGCCGTCGGCGAGCTTCAGCCGCACCGCGGCGCCATCGCCCCGCAGCTGCCCGCCCTGGATCTGCCGGCGCAGGCGCAGGGCGTCCTCGGCCGATTCCGTGATGTCGACATAGATGGGATCGAGCCGCTGGATGGTCGCCAGCGCCGCGGTCTGCTGCGCGCTGACCAGGGCGCCTTGCGTCAGGCTGGAGGCGCCGATCCGCCCTGATATCGGCGCGGTGATGGTGGCGTAGCCGAGATTGATCCGCGCGCTCTGGGCCGCCGCCGCCTGCTGGCGGATCGCCGCCAAATCCTGCTGATAGGCCGAGCGGGCGTCGTCATAATCCTGCCGGCTGACCGCGTTGATCCTGACCAGTTCGCCATAGCGGTCGGCCTTGGCCTTGGCGGCGGTCACCGTGGCGCGGGCGTTCGCCAGCTGGGCGAGCGCCTGATCGTAGGCGGCGCGGTAGGGGGCCGGATCGATGCGGTAGAGGGGCTGGCCGGCGCGCACCATCGACCCCTCCTGGAAGAGGCGCGCCTTGATGATGCCGGCCACCTGCGGACGGATTTCGGCTATTTCGTAGGGGCTGGTGCGTCCCGGCAGGGTCTCCTGGAGCACGACGGGGGCGAGCGCCAGCGTGACGACGCCCACCTCGGCTGGTCCTTCGCCCGGGCCGCCCTTGCCGTGCGCGCCGCCGCCAGCCTTGCCGCCGCAGCCCGCCAGCGCGGCCATCACGACGAAGGCGGCGGCGAGCCGCCCCGGGCTGGGCGATGATGAGGCGAGCGGCATTCGAGTGGCCCCAGGGCCGGGTCGAGGCGACGGGAGCGGCTTTGGTCGCCGCCTGCCGCCTATTCGTCAACCGTCGGAAGCCGCAATGAAGAAAGCTTAATATGACTTGCGGTTAATGTTGTCTAAGCTGTTACAGCATCGCGGCGAGCCGCCCGCTGATGAGCCGCTCGGCGTCGGCCATGATCCGCTCGATCAGATCGGCGACGGTCGGGATATCGTGGATCAGCCCGGCGACCATGCCGCACGACCAGGCGCCGGCGTCCATCTCGCCCTCGCGCATCACTTTTGGATAGACCCCCGCCACCTCGGCGATGATGTCCTCGAACTTCAGCGCCGGGCCGAGTTCACGCTCCTTGACCAGCAGACGTTCGACCGCCGCGTTGGTCAGCACCCGCTCGGTATTGCGCAGCGGCCGCATGACCAGCCGGGTGTCCAGCTCGCTGGCGGCGACCAGCGCCTGCTTGACGCGCTCGTGCACCGGCGCTTCGACCGTGGCGATGAAGCGCGTGCCCATGTTCATGCCGTCCGCCCCCATCGCCAAGGCGGCGACCAGAGAGCGGGCGTCGGCCATGCCGCCAGAGGCGACGAAGGGGATCTTCAGCTCCTCCGCCGCTCTCGGCAGCAGGATCATGTTGGGCACGTCGTCCTCGCCCGGGTGGCCGCCGCATTCGAAGCCGTCGACGCTGACCGCGTCGCAGCCGATCGACTGGGCCTTCAAGGAATGCCGCACCGAGGTGCATTTGTGGATCACCTTGACGCCGGCCTCCTTCAGCGCCGGCAGCCACTGTTGCGGGTTGTTGCCCGCCGTCTCGACGATCCTGACCCCGCCGTCGAGGATGGCCCGGATGTAGGCGCCGTAGTCGGGCGGATGGAGCATGGGCAAAAAGGTGAGGTTCACGCCGAACGGCGCGGTCGTCATCTCCCGGCAGCGGGCGATCTCGGCGGCGAGGTCGGCGGCGCTCGGCTGAGTGAGGCCGGTGATGATGCCAAGGCCGCCGGCGTTGGAGACCGCCGCCGCCAGCTCGGCGAACCCGACGAAGTGCATGCCGCCCTGGATGATCGGGTGGCGTATTCCAAGGAGCGCGGTGATGCGGGTCTTCATGAGAGTCCTGTCCGGCCAGCCTCGCGCGCCGCCGACGCTTAGCGGCCCCCGCCAAGCGGGTAAAATCGCCGAATGGACGAAGGCGCGGGCGCTGGTCTATGGCGGCGCATGGCGATCGGCGTATTCGACTCCGGCGTGGGCGGCCTGACCATCCACCACGCCCTCGTCCACGCCCTGCCGGACGCCGATTTCATCTACCTCGCCGACCAGGCCAACACGCCATACGGCGGCCGGCGGGGCGAGGAGATCGTCGCATTGACCCGAGCCGGCTGCGAGCGTCTGTTCGCCGAGGGCGCCAACCTCGTCATCCTGGCGTGCAACACCGCGGCGGCCGTGGCGCTGCGCCGCTTGCAGCAGAGCTGGCTTCCCGACCACCGGCGGCGGCTTGGTCGGGCCGTGAACATCCTCGGCATCATCGTGCCGACCATCGAGGCCGCCACCGGCCGCCCGTGGGACCACGCGGTCGACCAGCGCCCCGCCCACGACAAGATCGAGCGGGTGCGCACCCTGGCGGTGTTCTCGACCCCGGCGACCGCCGCCAGTCGCGTGTTCGAGATCGAAATCGACAAGCGTGGACCAGAGATCGCGGTGTTTTGCGAGCCTTGTCCGGAATTGGCGCGCCTGATCGAGGCGGAAGCGCCGGAGGAGGTCTTGCGCGGCGTCATCGCCGGCCACGTCGCCGCGGCGATGGCGCGCATCGGCAAGGCGCCGGATCAGGCGGTGCTGGGCTGCACGCACTACGAGATCGTCGCGCCGCTGTTCCGCGCGGCGCTGCCGGACTCGACCACCCTCATTCACCAGCCGGACGAAACGGCGGCCGCCGTCCTGGCCTACCTCGCGCGCAAGCCGGACTATGATCCGGGCGCATCCGGCGCGCGGCGATTTCTCACCACCGGTCGCGCCGGCGCGCGGAACGGGCTGGTGGAGCGTTTCTGGGGCGCGCCGGTGCACTTCGAGAGCGTGTGATGATGACACGGGTCGCGGCAGCCTTCTGTGTTTTCGCCGCCGTCGCGTCCGCCGCCGCCGCCCGCGCCGAGGTCGTCGACCTCAGGCTCACCGGCTTCGAGGTGCGCGAGAGCGTCGACATCGCCGCGCCCCCCGCGGCCGTTTGGGCGGCCCTGGCCAGGATCGGCGCCTGGTGGGATCCGGAGCACACTTTCTCGGGTGTCGCCGCCAATCTCTCCATCGATCTGAAGCCTGGCGGTTGCCTGTGCGAAAGCCTAGGAGCGCTGGGCGCCGGCGTCGAGCACCTGCGTATCGTCTATGTGAAGCCGCCCGCCGCCGCGCGGCTCGAGGGCGCGATCGGCCCCTTGCAGAACACTGGGGCTGACGGCCACATGGCCTGGCGGCTGGAGGACGGGCATGGTCACACCACCTTCACCCTCACCTACGATGTCGGCGGCTACGCCAAGGGCGGCTTGCAAACTTGGGCCAAGCCGGTGGATACGGTCTTGAAGCGGCAGGTCGACCGCCTGAAGCGCTACATCGAGACCGGCGCGCCCTGATCGCTCCCGATCGTCCCGGCGAGGCCGCCAAAGCCTTCGGCTCGCAGCAGCCGGCTCAGCGCCGCGGGCCAGGCGACGGCGATGCCAGGCCCTTGATAGACCATGGCGGTGTAGACCTGCACGGCGGCGGCGCCGGCGCGTATCTTGGCCAGCAGATCGGCGGGCGAGGCGACTCCACCGGCGGCGATCAGCGCCAGGCGTCCGGCGCCGGCGGCGGCGGCGGCCCGCAGCCGGTCGGTCGCCAGATGCATCAGCGGCGGACCCGAAAGACCGCCCGCTTGCTTGGCGTGGGGTGAGCGCAGGCCCGCCGGCCGCCTCAGCGTCGTGTTGCCGACCACCAGCCCGTCGAGCCGATGCCGGACAGCCGCCTCGACGACGGCGGCGATCTCCTGGTCATCGAGGTCGGGGGCTATCTTAAGGAAGATCGGCGGATCGGAAGCGCCGCGCAGCCGCGCCCGCGAATCGGCGACGCGCCCAAGCAGGGTATCGAGGGGCTCGCCGAGCTGCAGGCCCCTCAGACCAGGCGTGTTGGGCGAGGAGACGTTCAGCGTGAACCATGCCGGCCGGCCCCACAGCGCCTCCAGGCAGGTGATGTAATCCGCCGCTCGGTCGGTGGAGTCCTTGTTGGGTCCGATGTTGGCGCCGATGGCGCCGGCCAGTCCCGACGGCCAGCGCCGCGCCATCGCCGCGACGCCGGCATTGTTGAACCCCATGCGGTTGATCACCGCCGCGTCCTCGCCGAGCCGAAACAGCCGCGGGCGGGCCGCGCCGATCTGGGGCCTTGGCGTGACGGTGCCGACTTCGACGAAGGCAAATCCGGCGGCCAGCATGGCCTTCGCCGCCACGCCGTCCTTGTCGAAGCCGGCCGCGAGGCCGAGCGGGTGGGCGAAGGTCAGGCCGGCGACCGACGTCGCCAGCAATGGGTCGGCGGGAGATTTGCCGCGTGGTCCCAATCCGGCCGCCAAGCCGGCCACGGTCAGGCGGTGGGCTGTTTCCGCCGGCAGTCGACGCAGGGCGGCGGCGGCGAGATCGTGCAGGATGCTCACCCGGACTCGTCGGAAGGCCGATAGTCGCGCGCTAGCAGAAGCGCCTCGAGGCGCGCGCCAGCTTCGCTGACCGCCAAGACCGCCGCGGTCGCGGTTGGAAAGCCCCCGGCGATCCGCTCGATCTCCGCCGTGGCGGCGCCGCCATCCTCCAGCAGGCTGACCGCCAGCTCCTGCAGGCTCGGATTGTGCCCGATCACCATCACCGCCGCGTCATCCGGGCGAGCGACGTCGATCTCGGCGGCCACCTCCTCGGCGGTGGCGTCATAAAGCCCCGCTCGCACCTCGACGGGCGTTGTCGCAAGCGCCGCCTGCGCGGCCGCCAGGGTCTGACGCGCTCGGATCGCCGGCGAGACCAGCACGACATCCGGCCGCAATCCGCGCGCCGCGAGGGCCGCGCCAATCCGCGCGCTGTCCTCCCGCCCGCGATCGGTCAACGGGCGGTCGGCGTCGTTGCCGCCAGGCTCGCGCTCTTCCGTCTTGCCGTGCCGAAAAAGAATCAGCCGCCACATGGGTTCGCGCACATCCGCCGTTTCGCCGACGATGAGCTTAGCGCGTCGAAGACCGAGGCCGAAATCGCGTGCGCGACCGTCGGCTGGCGTCCGTCGTGATTGACAGCCGCGCGGCTTGCTTCGTCTTGGCGCGATGACGACGAGCGTTCACGTCAAGGCGGCGGCGGAAGGAGCGGTGATGCGCTTCGACGGCGAGCCTCTGGCGCTCGATGGCGGCGCGCGACTCGACCATCTGGCGATCGCCTACCGCACCTTCGGCGCGCTGAACCAGGCGCGGTCAAACGCGGTGCTGGTCTGTCATGCCCTATCCCTCGATCAGCATTGCGCCGGGACGCATCCTCTGACCGGCCGGCCAGGATGGTGGTCCAGCCTGATCGGCCCCGGCAAACCGCTCGACCCCGGGCGGCACTTCGTCGTCTGCTCCAACGTGCTCGGCGGCTGCATGGGTACGAGCGGCCCTTCGACCCCGCCGTTCGACGGCGGACCGCCGCCGGGGCTCGCCTTTCCACTGATCACGATTGCCGACATGGTCCGCGCCCAGGCGAGGTTGGTCGAGGCGCTCGGCATCAAGCGCCTCGCCTGTGTCATCGGCGGCTCGATGGGCGGCATGCAGGCGCTGCAGTGGGCGGCGGACTACCCCGAGCGGATCGCCTCGATGGTTTGCATCGCCGCCGCCGCTCGGCACACGGCGCAGAACATAGCCTTCCACGAGGTCGGACGCCAAGCCATCATGGCCGATCCGGCCTGGCGCGGCGGCGACTACCACAGCGCCGAACGGGACCGGCCGGAGAGGGGTCTGGCGGTGGCGCGCATGGCGGCGCATGTCACCTACCTGTCCGATGCGGCGCTGCAGCGAAAGTTCGGCCGCGCGCTGAAGGGCGAGGGGCTGTCGTTCGGCTTCGACGCCGACTTTCAGGTGGAAAGCTACCTGCGTCACCAAGGGGCGGCGTTCGTCGACCGGTTCGACGCCAACAGCTACCTCTACATCACACGCGCGATGGACTATTTCGATCTCGGCCATGGTCGGGGCGGCGGCCTGGCCGAAGCATTCGGCGGCGCCGGCGATCTGCGCTGCTGCCTGTTCTCCTTCACATCCGACTGGCTCTACCCGACGTCGGAGAGCCGCGCGGTGGTGAGCGCCCTCAACGCCGCCGGCGCCCAGGTCAGCTTTCTCGAGATCGATAGCGACAAGGGCCATGACGCCTTCCTGCTCGACGAACCGGTGCTGCGCGGCGCGCTGGCCGCGTTCTTGGCGGCCGGCGAGCCGCGGGGGCAGCCGTGACCGGCGTCCGCGCCGACTTCCGGGCGATCGCCGAGCTCGTTCCTCGCGGAGCGCGGGTGCTCGATGTCGGATGCGACGAAGGCGATCTGCTCGATCTGCTGCGCCGCCAGCGCGCCGTCCAGGGCCGCGGCATCGAGATCAGCCCGGCCGGGGTTTCGGCTTGTCTGGCGCGTGGTCTGGCGGTGGTCCAGGGCGACGCCGACCGCGATCTCGGGGACTTCGGCGATCGCGCGTTCGACATTGTCATCCTGTCGCAAACGCTGCAGGCGGTCCGCCGACCCAAGGCTGTGTTGAGCGAGCTGCTCCGCATTGGCGAGCGGGCGATCGTCACCATGCCGAATTTCGGGCACTGGCGTGTTCGGTTGAGCCTGCTGTTGGCCGGACGCATGCCTGTCACCGACGCCCTCCCAGACCCGTGGTGGTCGACCGCCAACATTCATCCTTGCACAATGCGAGATTTCACCCGCCTGTGCGCCGACCTCGGGGTCCGCGTCGCCGCCTGCGCGGCGCTTACGGCGGCTCGACAGGCGAGACGCTTCGATCCTGGCAGCCCGCTCGAGGCGTGGCGCGCCGAGAGCGTGCTTTATCTCTTGGACGGGTCGGGCGCGGCCCGCTGAGTCGCGGGCAAGCTCGTGACCCCCGGAGACTGCTGGGTCTCGAGAGCGGGTCAATCCGGGGATAGCCAATCGCCGAGGTCCGCGAGGGCGCGTTCGCCGAGCGCCCGCTTGCGGGCTCGAGCTTTGTCGCCGCGGCGGCGCGGGCCCACGAGGGTCGGGGCGTCGTCGAGCTCGGGCAGGAGCCCATAGTTGATGTTCATGGGTTGGAACGAACCCTTGCCCACTGCAACATGGCCGCCGGTGATATGGCCGAGGAGCGCACCGAGGGCCGTAGTGACCGGCGGCGGAGCGAGCGGCTGGCTGGCAAGTTCCGCGGCGGCGAAGCGGCCGGCCAGCAAGCCAATGGCGGCGCTCTCGACATAGCCTTCTACCCCGGTGATCTGGCCGGCAAAGCGCAGGCGCCGCTCGCTCTTCAGCCGCAACTGGCCGTCGAGCAGCCGCGGACTGTCGAGGAACGTGTTGCGGTGCAGGCCGCCCAGCCGGGCGAACACCGCCCGCTCTAGGCCCGGAATCAGGCGGAACACCTCGCTTTGCGCCCCGTGCTTCAGCTTGGTCTGGAAGCCGACCATGTTCCACAGGCTGCCGAGCGCATTGTCCTGTCGCAGTTGCACCACCGCATACGGACGCTCGCCGCCGCGATTGGGATTGGCAAGACCGACAGGTTTCATCGGCCCGTGGCGCGGCGTCTCGCGGCCGCGCTCGGCCATCACCTCGATCGGGAGGCAGCCATCGAAATAGGGGACCTGCTCCCAGCCTTTGAACTCGGCTTTCGGCGCGGCGAGCAGGGCATCGATAAAGGTTTCGTATTGACGCTGGTCGAGCGGGCAGTTGACGTACGCGTCGGCGACGCCGCTCGGTCCCGTCTTGTCGTAGCGCGACTGGCGCCACGCCACGTCGAAGTCGATGCTGTCACGATGGACGATCGGTGCGATCGCGTCGAAGAACGAGAGCGCGTCGGCGCCGGTGCGCGTCCCGATCCAAGCGGCCAACGGCGGGGAGGTTAGGGGACCGGTGGCGATGATGACGTGAGACCACTCCGGCGCCGGCGCGCCGACCTCGGCGCGCTCGACGGTGATCGCCGGATGAGCCTCGATTCGCGCGGTGACCTCGCCGGAGAACATCTCGCGATCGACAGCCATCGCGCCGCCGGCCGGGGCCGGATGGGCGTCGCCGCAGGCCATGATCAGCGATCCGGCCGCCCGCATCTCGGCGTGCAGCAGGCCGACCGCGTTGCCGAAGGGGTCGTCGGCGCGGAACGAATTGGAGCAGACCAGTTCGGCGAGCTGCCCGGTCTGGTGCGCCGGCGTCGTCGCATCCGGCCGCATCTCGTGCAACACCACCGCCGCGCCGGCGTTGGCCGCCTGCCACGCCGCCTCGCATCCGGCTAAGCCGCCGCCAATCACGTGCAACAGCGCCATCCAAGACTGGATAGGGCCGCGGCGGCGGCAATCAAAGCATGCTCGCGTGGTCAGCGGCCCCGCGCCGGTTTATGGAATGGCCGTCAAGCCGAGGCGGGGAGGCGATCTGGACGTGACCATCAACCCGTTCGAGGCGCACATGGGCTCGCGGGGCGCGGCTCCGGCGCGACGGGTCGCCGTCGATGCGGCGGTGCTCGCCGGCTTTCGCCTGATCCGCCGCGAGCCTCTCGCGGTGCTCGCCTGGGGCCTTGTCGCCGCCGTTTTCAGCATCGCCAGCGTTGCCCTGTTCGCGCCGGTCTATGCCGACATGCTGTCGGTCTGGCGGGCGGCCTTGAACCATGGACCGGGCCATGCGCCACCCGCTCCGGCGGCGGACGGCCTGCGCTTCCAGGGGCTCGGCTGGCTGCTGACCATCGCCAGCCTGATCCTGCGGGCGGTGCTCGTCGCCGCGGTCTGCCGCGCGGTGCAGCGGCCAAACGAGCGCCGGTTCGCCTATTTGCGCCTCGGCATGGCGGAGTTCTTCCTGCTGCTGATCTACCTCGGTTTTTACCTCGCGGCGATCGTGTCGATCACGCTCATTGTCTTCATCTTCGCCGTGGCGACCTTCGTGCTCAGCCTGGGACACGCTTGGCCCGTGGCGCTCGCCCTCGACATCGTCGGCGGCCTCGCCGCGGTGGTCGGCGTGATCTACCTCGCGCTGCGGCTGTCGCTGATCGCCCCGCTGGTGGTCGCCGACGACAAGCCGCACCTCGCGGCCTCCTGGTCGTTGACCCGCGGACACACCGGCGCCCTCTTGCGGGTGGGCGTCTACCTGTTCGGGTTGATCATCCTCGCTCAACTGCTGATCGTCGGGTTGGTTCTGGCGGTGGGCGGCGGCGCCCTGGCCGGGGTGGGTGGCATGGCGGGACTCATCGCCGGCTTGGCGAGCTCGCCCGACACCATGTTTAGCCACCTCGCGCCTTATCTCGCCGGCCTGGCGATCGCCGGCGCGCCGGTGGCGGGCTGTCTCTACGCGATTCTGTCGGCCCCCTGGGCGCGCGTGTTCCTCGATCTCGGCGCCGGCGGCGCGCCGGCCGAGTGATTGCGAGGGGGGCGTGACCTTCCGAGCCCGTGGGATCGACGCCTTCGCCGCCACCGCCGCCGGCGCGCGCTTCCTGCCGGGCGCCTGGCGCTCCGCCTGGCCGGCGGTGGGGGCGGCCGCCATCCTCTTCGGCCTATGGCTAAGCGCGCCGCGCGATGCGGTGCTCGCCGGCCTCGCCGTCCTGTCGATCTGGGTTGCCCAGGGCGCCCTCTGGCGGCTGGCGTTCGATTGGATTCTTCACCGCCGGGGCCTGCATATCGGCCACGTCGAGTGGCGGCTGGCCGGCGCCTGGCTGCTCGCCGCCGCGTTCATGACGGTGGTCAAGCTGCTGATCTTCCTCGTCCTTATCGCCGCCGCCTACGGAGTCGCGTTCTCCGGCCGAGGCTTCGCGCCGATGCGGCCGGACACCTGGGCGACCGCGGCCCAGGGCCGGGGCGCGATCGTGCTGTGCGGGCTCGGCCTCGCCGCTGTCCTCTCGGTGCTGTTCATCGCCGCGCGCCTGTCGCTGAGCGGCGCGGCGACCGCCGATCTCGGCCGAATACAGGTGCTCGCCACCTGGGCGCGGACGCGCGGCCAAGCGGCGCGGCTCGCCGCCGCCTTCGCCCTTCTCGGCGCGGCCCCCGTCGCCCTGATCGCCCTCGCCTTGATGCTTCGATGGAACACGAGCGGGACCATCGCCACCTGCGGGATTGTCACGGCCGGCGCCCTGGCCATCGGCCTTTGGCTGCCCCTGCACGCCGGCGCCGCGGCACAGGCCTGGCGCTCCATTCGGCCAGCGGCCCTGGAGCGGCCGGCGCGATGACCTTCGCCTCGCCCGTCGTCGCCGCTAGCGAAGGCTTCCGCCTGATCCGTCGCGAACCGCGCGCCTTTGGCGTCTGGTCGGGTTTGTGGCTCGTCTGGTTCTTGATCACCGCAATCGCCCTCGCCTCGGGTCGCCGGGTGGTGGTCGCCACCACCGCCGAACACCGCACGCTCTGGCAGACCTTGAGTCACTTCGGCCCATTCACCGCCCTCCTGGTCGGACTCTTTCTCCTGCTGTGGGGTGTGACCAGTGTCGCGGTGTTCCGCGCCGTCCTGCAGCCGGCCGAGCGCCGCTTCTTCTATCTGCGGCTGGGCCGCGACGAGCTGCGCATGGCGCTGATCAGCCTCGCTCTGTTCGCCCTCGCCGGCCTCGGCGGAGCGCCCGCCTATCTTCTGTTCGCCCTGTTCAGTCCGATCATGGCGGCGGTGCCGGCCGCCGCCCGCGACATCGCCGAGGTCGGCGCTTGGGTCACCGTCGCCGTCGAAATCTGGCTGGGCGTGCGCCTTTCCCTGATCGCCGTCGAAACCTTCGACGAGCGGCGATTCCACCTGTCGGCTTACTGGCCCCTGGCGCGCGGGCGGTTCTGGTATCTGCTCGGGGCCTACGCCGTCTTCTTCGTCATCGTCTTCTTCATTACCGCCCTGTTTCTCAGCGTCAGCGGCGCGATATACCAGCTGGCGCTAGCCGGCGGCATCGGCGACGGCGAGGCGTGGCGGCGTGGCGGCGTCCTTGCCCTGGCGCTGATCCTCGCGGTGCTCACCGCCGCATACCTGATGGCCGGGCAAACCCTGCTCTGCGCCTGCCAGGCGTGCGCCTACGCCGCTATTGTCCCGCGCCCGCCGCCGGAACCCTGATGCCCCAGGACCGCGAACTTCCGGTCCGCACGGTTCCGTGATTGGCGGACGGAACGTCCGCGCTCCCGACTACGCCCGCGCCCGGCGCTTGGCGGCGGCTGCCGGCGGCGGCGCGGCGCGACGTTCGAGCACGGCGTTGAGGTAGCGACCGGTCCAGCTCGCCTTGATCGCGGCGATCGCCTCCGGCGGGCCGCTCGCGACAACTTGGCCGCCGCCGTCGCCGCCCTCGGGGCCGAAGTCGACGATCCAGTCGGCGGTCTTCACCACGTCGAGATTGTGCTCGATCACCACCACGGTGTTGCCCTGGTCGACCAGCTCGTGCAGCACCTCCAGCAGCTTGCGCACGTCCTCGAAGTGCAGGCCGGTGGTCGGCTCGTCGAGGATGTAGAGGGTGCGCCCCGTCGCCCGCCGCGACAGCTCCTTGCTGAGCTTGACCCGCTGCGCCTCCCCGCCGGAGAGGGTGGTCGCCGGCTGGCCCACCTTGATGTAGCCCAGGCCGACGCGCTTCAGCGTCTCCATCTTGTCGCGGATCACCGGCACGGCGCGGAACATTTCGCCCGCCTCCTCCACCGTCATGTCGAGCACCTGGGCGATGCTCTTGCCGCGGAAGAGGATCTCCAGCGTCTCGCGGTTGTAGCGCGCGCCCTTGCACACATCGCAGGTGACATAGACGTCGGGCAAAAAGTGCATCTCGATCTTGATCAACCCGTCGCCCTGGCAGGCCTCGCAGCGGCCGCCCTTGACGTTGAAGCTGAACCGCCCCGGCCCATAGCCGCGCGCCTTGGCCTCGGGCAGCCCGGCGAACCAGTCGCGGATGGCGGTGAAGGCGCTGGTGTAGGTCGCCGGATTGGAGCGCGGGGTGCGGCCGATCGGGCTCTGGTCGATGTCGATGACCTTGTCGAAGTTCTCCAGCCCCTCGATCCGATCATAGGGCGCCGGGTGGTCCGAGGCGTTGTTCAGCCGGCGCGCCGCCGCCTTGTAGAGAGTCTCGATGGTGAAGGTCGATTTGCCGCTGCCGGAAACGCCGGTGATGCAGGTGAACAGGCCCACCGGGATCTCGGCGACGACGGCCTTCAGATTGTTGCCGGTCGCCCCGACCACCCGCAACATCCGGCTCGCCGGGCCTGGCCGGCGGCGCTCGCCGCCCACGATCCGCCGGGCGCCGGTGAGGTACTGCCCCGTGAGGCTGGCCGGATTGGCCATGATGTCGGCGGGCTTTCCCTCGGCGACCACCTCGCCGCCGTGCACCCCGGCGGCCGGCCCCATGTCGATCACATGATCGGCCGCGAGGATCGCCTCCTCGTCGTGCTCGACCACCAGCACCGAATTGCCGAGATCGCGCAGACCCTCGAGGCTCTTGAGCAGCCGGGCGTTGTCGCGCTGGTGCAGGCCGATCGACGGCTCGTCCAGCACATAGAGCACGCCGGTGAGGCCCGAGCCGATCTGGCTGGCGAGACGGATGCGCTGGCTCTCGCCGCCCGACAGGCTCCCGGAGGCGCGTGAGAGGTTGAGGTAGTCGAGGCCGACATCGACGAGAAAGCGCAGCCGGTCGTTGATCTCCTTGAGGATGCGCCGGGCGATCTCCAGCTGCTTGTCGGTCAGCTGATCCTCCAGGCCGGCGAACCAGTCGCGCGCCGGACGGATCGCCAGGGTCGAAATCTCCGCGATGTTGCGCCCCGCCACCTTGACCGACAGGGCCTCTGGCTTGAGCCGCGCGCCGCCGCAGGCCTCGCACGGCGTCTCCGCCTGGTAGCGGCCGAGCTCCTCGCGCACCCAGCTGGAATCGGTTTCGCGCCAGCGCCGCTCGAGATTGGGCAGCACCCCCTCGAACGGCTTGGTCACCTCGTATTTGCGGGCGTTGTCGTCGTAGGTGAACTTGATCTTCTCGCCGGCCGAGCCGTGCAGGATCACGCCCTTGGCGATCTCCGGCAGCGTCGCCCACGGCTGATCCATCGAAAAGCCGAAGTGCCGGCTGAGCGACTGCAGCGTCTGGGTGTAGAGCGGCGAGGGACCGCGCGCCCACGGCGCCACGGCGCCCTTGTGCAGGCTCTTGTCCCGATCGGGCACGACCAGGTCCTCGCTGAACTTCAGCTTCATGCCGAGGCCGTCGCAGGCCGGACAGGCGCCGGCCGGGGCGTTGAACGAGAAGAGGCGCGGCTCGATCTCGGCGATGGTGAAGCCGCTCACCGGGCAGGCGAACTTCTCCGAGAAGATCAGTCGGCGCGGCTCGTCCTCGTCCTTGGCCCTATCCGCCCATTCCGCCACCGCGATGCCGTCGGCCAGGCGCAGCGCCTGCTCCAGGCTGTCGGCGTAGCGGCTCTCCAGGCCGGCGCGGGTCACCAGCCGGTCGACCACCACGTCGATGTCATGCTTGGTCTGCTTGTCGAGCGCCGGCGCGTCCTCGATCGGGAAGAACGTCCCGTCGATCTTCAGCCGCTGAAAGCCGGCCTTGCGCCACTCGGCGATCTCCTTGCGGTATTCGCCCTTGCGGTCGCGCACCACTGGGGCGAGCAGATAGAGCCGCTCGCCGTCGGCGAGGGCGGCCAGTTTGTCGACCATCTGGCTGACCGTCTGGCTCTCGATGGGCAGGCCGGTAGCCGGCGAATAAGGAATGCCGACCCGCGCCCACAATAGGCGCATGTAGTCGTGGATCTCGGTCACCGTGCCGACGGTCGAGCGCGGATTGCGGCTGGTGGTCTTCTGCTCGATCGAAATCGCCGGCGAGAGGCCTTCGATCAGGTCGACATCGGGCTTGCTCATCAGTTCGAGGAACTGGCGGGCGTAGGCCGACAGGCTTTCGACATAGCGCCGCTGGCCCTCGGCGTAGATGGTGTCGAACGCCAGGCTGCTCTTGCCCGAGCCCGAAAGGCCGGTGATCACCACCAGCTGGTCGCGCGGAATATCGACGCTGACGTTCTTCAGATTGTGCTCGCGCGCGCCGCGCACGCGCAGGAAGCGGCTAGGGTCGGACATGAGGAGAGGCATATCGCCTAAGGCCGCGGGCGCGGAATGGGAAGCCGAATGTAGGCGCTCGGCGCGCGAGTTGCCAAGAACGAAGAAGGAACGGGCTCGGCCTCCCGCCCGACGACCGGCCGAGGCTTGGCTCGGCCCTGGCCGAGACTGGCCGCCGCATGGGCGGCGTGGAGCTGGAGATCGCCCGAAATCTCGCGCCGGCGGATGGGCCGATTATGTATGGATATGCGGGATGTCGGGCCCCTCATCGCGCCGGCCGCGGAGGTGATCTACCCGTGGGGCGAGGCGGGCCGATGGATCGCTCCGGTGCATCCGTTGCCGCCACGGAATCCTTTGCTATAAGCCGGCCGCCCGCCGGCAAGAGCGGGAGAGGCAAAGCAACGCTTCGAGGCGAGGTCGGCGGAGATGGCGGGGCTCACGGCCCGGACGCGGGAACCCGATTGCGACTTCCCTTGCGACAGCGAGCCGTTCATGAACGAGCGGCAGCGCGCCTATTTTCGCCGACGCCTCCTCGATTGGCGGGACGACATCCTGCGCGAGGCGCGCGGCACCGTCCTCCACCTGCAGACCGACACCGAAAATCATCCCGACCTGTTCGACCGGGCGACCGCCGAAGCGGACAAGTCGCTGGAGCTGCGCACCCGAGACCGGCAACGCAAGTTGATCGCCAAGATCGAGGAGGCGCTTCGCCGACTGGAGAGCGGCGCCTATGGCTACTGTGAAGAGACTGGCGAGCCGATCAGCCTGGCCCGCCTGATCGCCCGGCCGATCGCAACCCTGGGGCTCGAGGCGCAGGAGCGGCACGAGCGGCGCGAACGCATGCATCGCGACGGGTAGGGGGCGATATTGCCGCTGTCCTGCTAAAGAGCGGCGTCATGACCCAGCGTCTCGTCATCGCCTCGGTTCAAGCCAATCCGACCATGGGCGATGTCGCCGGCAACAAGAAGCTGGCGCGCGAGGCGATCGCCGAGGCGACCCGGCTGGGCGCCGATCTCGCCGTTTTTCCCGAGCTGTTCATGATCGGCTATCCGCCGGAAGACTTGGCGCTCAAGCCGGCGGCCGTGGCCGCCTGCGAGGCCGCGCTCGCTGAGCTCGCCCAGGAGACGAAGGCGGCCTGCGCGGCGTTGATCGGTCTGCCGCTCGCCGGCCGCAAGGGTCGGCCGCGCAACGCCGTCGCCTTGATCGCCAGCGGCGAGCTCCGCGGCAGCGGGTGCAAGGTCGACCTGCCGAATTACGGCGTATTCGACGAGAAGCGAATCTTCGAAGCCGGCGAGCACGCCGCCCTGTTCGAGATTGCCGGCGTCAGGATCGGCGCGCCGATCTGCGAGGACATCTGGGGTCAGTCCGTCTGCGCCGATCTGGTCGCGCGTGGGGCCGAGCTGCTGCTCGTGCCCAACGGTTCGCCCTACAGGCGCACGGCCGACGACGAGCGTCTGGTGGTCGCGCGCGCCAGGTGCGCCGAAACCGGGTTGCCGCTGATCTACGTCAACCAGGTCGGCGGACAGGACGAACTGGTGTTCGACGGCGGCTCCTTCGCGATCGAAGCCGATGGTTCTCTCGCCCAAAGCTTGCCGATGTTCGAGACCGCGCTCAGCCTCTCGACATGGGAGAAGCGCCTGGACCGTTGGCGTTGCGTCGACGCCAGCCGTTCGACCTGGCCGAGGGGCTGGGAAGAGGTCTATCGGGCGATCGTCCTTGGTCTGGGCGATTATGTGCGCAAGTCTGGCTTTCCGGGGGTTCTGCTGGGCCTTTCAGGCGGCGTCGATTCGGCCTTGTCCCTGGCGGTCGCGCGTGATGCTCTCGGCCCGCAACGGGTGCGCGCCTACATGCTGCCGTCGCCGTATACCAGCTCGGCGAGCTTGGAAGACGCCGCTGCGTGCGCCGCCGCCAATGGCGTCCCTCTGGAAAGCATCGCCATCGAGCCGGCGATGCTCGCCTTCGAGGCGATGCTCGCTCCGGCCTTCGCCGGCCGACCGACCGACCTGACCGAGGAAAATCTGCAGGCGCGCATTCGCGGCGTGGCCCTGATGGCGCTTTCCAACAAACTGGGCGCCATGCTGCTGACCACCGGCAACAAGAGCGAGATGGCGGTCGGCTACGCCACCCTCTACGGCGACATGTGCGGCGGCTACAATGTGCTGAAAGATCTCTACAAGGTCGACGTCTACGGCCTGTGCGCCTGGCGCAACGCTCATGCGCCGTTTGGCGGGCCGCTCGAGCCGATCCCGGCGCGGGTGTTGATCAAGCCGCCTTCGGCCGAGCTGCGCCCGGACCAGACCGACCAGGACAGCTTGCCGCCCTACGATGTTCTCGACGCCATTCTGCACGGTCTCGTCGAGGAGGAGGCCAGCCTCGCCGACCTGACCTCCCGCGGCCATCCCGCCGCGACCGTCGACCGCGTCCAGAATCTGCTGTACGCCTCTGAATACAAGCGTCGTCAGGCGGCCCCTGGCGTCAAGATCGGCGGCCGCGCCTTCGGCCGGGACCGGCGTTATCCCCTCGTCAATCGCTTCCGCGAGTCGCTTTCCAGTCTCAACTAAATCTTGGGTTGATCGCAACAATCACCGCGTTTTCTGATGCACATGGGTGGCCGCGACTTGCGGCACACCCGAATGTGGCGACATAACGTCGCGGCATTCACGAAATTGTGACATCCGCTCCAGCGGCCGGCGCGATCCATTTGGGCTCGGTCGCGTTCGGCCAGCGGGATCGCGGATGGACGCGGTCAAGAAATGGAGAGGTCCACAATGGCTGACTATCACTGGACCACGGCGCAAAACGGGTTTTTTCGCGACCCGCTGAGGTGGTCGCCGCAAGGGGTGCCCGGGGCCCACGACAACGCCATCCTGGACGCGGCTGGCGGCAACTACACGGTCGAGGTTCGCAGCGGCCTTCTCGGCTTGGCGCTGGGCGGCACCGAAATCGTCAACAGCATCCAGACCGCCTCGAACGCCAACCTGTTCATCGTCGGCGACATCGATGTCATCGATCTGCTGGCGGGCAACACCAACTTCCGCGCCGTGAACGGCACCGGCGGCGGCGTGAATGCCGGAACGATCACGGTTCAAGACGCGGTGTTTACCGTGCCGATCCTCAACACGCTTCTGGGCGCCTCGGCGCAGCTGGAGATCGGCGGAACCTTCGACAACACTGGCTCGATCATCCTGAACGGCCGGCCACACCTCCTCGGCCTGGTTGATCATGATCAATCGACCGTCCTGAAAGCCGTCGGCGCCACCACGCTGACCGGTGGCGGTCACGTCACCATGAGCAATGAGCGGCTGAACATAATCACCGGCACCGGCGGCGCCAGCCTCGTCAACGTCGACAACACGATCGCCGGATCGGGCTTCATTCACCGACTGACGTTCACCAATGAGACGGCGGGCGTCATCAACGCCGACCAGAGCGAAAATCTCGTGATCATCGCCCAGAACGTGTTCACCAACGACGGTCTTCTCGAAGCCACCAACCACGGCGATCTCGTGCTGATCGGCGCCTTCGACGACAGCGCCGGCGGTCGGATCGACGCCAACGGCGGCAACATCGCGCTACGCACGGCGGTCATTCACGGTGGAACCCTCGGCTCCAGCCGCCACGATGTCGTCGTCGCGACCAATAAGGGCAATCGGCTCGATGGGCCGGTCACCAATACCGGCAATCTCTGGATCAGTGAAAACGCCGACTTGACGATCGCTGGCGCGATCACCAACAGCGGGTCGATCAGGGTGGGTTCGTCATACCGCTCGGCGAACCTTCACGCCGACTTGCTGATCGGCGGCGGCGTCACTCTCTCGGGCGGTGGGAGAGTCCTGCTCACTGGCTTCAGCCCGAACCGGATTCTCAGCGCCGGTGCGACCGCGACGCTCGATAATGTCGACAACGCGATCGTCGGCGCGGGACTGATCGGCGATGCCACCCTGACCCTGATCAATGAGTTCGAAGGGTGTGATCGTCGGCAACTCGAAGGTCGGGCTGACGATAGATACCGGCGTCAACGTTCTTCAGAATAATGGCCGCATCTATGCCGCCCAGGGCGGCACGGCGACCATCGCGAGCGCGGTCAACAACGATGGCGTCCTTGCCGCGATCAACGGCTTCTTCACCGTCGACGGTGCTGTCAGCGGCGCCGGACGAGGCGAAATTCGCGGCGGCACGCTGTATTTCGCTTCGACATTCAATCAGAACGCTTACTTCTATAACGCGGGAACACTGGAGCTGGGAAAGTCGCAGTCCTACTCCGGAACGGTGTACGGCTTTTCCAAGACGGATTCGACGGCGCTCGATCTTCGCGACATCGCCTTCATCGGCGCGAACGAGGCCAGCTTCTCCGGCAACGCGTCTGGAGGGGTTCTGACGGTCAGCGACGGCACGCATACCGCCCAGATCCACTTGGCGGGCGACTACCTCGGTTCGACCTTCACCGCCAGCAGCGACGGCCACGGCGGCACCATGGTGATCGATCCGCCGAAAGCCGCCACCTTCGTCGCCGCCGCGGCGAGCCTGGGCGGCGGCCGTGGAGCCGCTTGGCTGACCGCGGCCAGGCACGGCCACATCGCCGACGCGCCGATCGCCCTGGTCAATCCTCGCGCCGCCCAGGCTTAGAGCTAACCACGAGCGCCCCGACCCTCGGTCGGGGCGCCGAGACTGGCTGGCGCCTCACTCGCGTTCGCGACTCTCGAGCCAGCGCCGCTCAAGGTGGCGCCTTGGAGCCGTAGAGGAGGGTCCAAATGAGTTGATTGCCATTCGCCAGCGGCAGCTTCTGGCCGCCAATCAGCTGATCCTTGGGAAAGATCGCGTAACCGGCGAAGCGTTTGGCGGCGTTCAGCTGAAAGAGCGTCATCGCGTTCGTCACGCTGCAGCGCGTCAAATCCACGGTCACTACTATTTTCTTCGGATCGACAACACCGCTTATCCCCTTTATATTGGCAATCTCGAGAGCATAACTGCCATTGATGTCGCAGACGAAATCTTTCAGCAGATACAAGCTGAAGAAGTCAAAGGTTTCTTTCACAGCGTCGATGGTGAGATAGTCGAAGCCGTTGGCGGCCATGCCGCCCGTCAACCCCCGGCGGACCTGCACGTACTCCCACGGGTTCGTGTAGAGGAAAGCTTGCGGGTGAATACCATCAAACGACGTGGCATGAATTTGCTTCGCCAGTCCAACTAAAAACTGGGATCCTTGCGCGACGCTACGAAAATCATTCACCTCGTAGTCGAGCATCACGCCGGTCGGCGGGGTAGATTTACCGGCGACGTAGACCCAACGAGGATCGTCATGCACGAGAAACTTGTCCTTGAGGACGAAGCTGGCGCCGTCGTGACTGTTGCAGCCGGCCTTGTAGTCGACAAACCTGGCCGGGTCTTGGTTCAGCGCACTAAAATTGACGAGGTCGGTCGACAGATTGAACTTCTGTGCCAAGAGTGGGGCCTGCCAGGTCGCGGCCGGAACTCCCAGCATTCTCAGGACTTCGGCGGTGGTCGCGGCGTTGGCCTTGTCCACCGACGAATAGTCCAGGCCGAGATACATGGTCGGGCTGATCGGCCCGCCGGGGGCGTTGCATTTCGGCGTGTGAATATAGGGGTAGACGGGATTGGAGGCTGGGTCTCCGAGGTGCAATCCTTTCGGGCGTGGTCCGCGCAAAACCCAGACGCGTGGCCAGAGGCCGCCCTTCCAGGTCGAGGTCGAAAAATGGCTGACCAACTGGTCCGAGGCGTCGGTCAGCGGACTGGAGACGAAGGTTCGGCAGGAGTTGCCGGCCACCGGCGGTTGCGTCTGCTGGAACCAACGCCGCGGTATCGTAGGGGATGGGGCCGGCAGGGCTGGGCATCCCGCTCCTCCGGCGAACGGAGGCAGGGCCGGGCTGAAATAGGCGGGCAAGAGAGCCGCCGCCGGCGCTGACGTTGTGGTGGCCAGCGCCAACAGCGACGCCATGCCGAGAGCCATAGGGAGTTTCGCCAACGGAGCCCTCCTGATTCGCTTGTTCCCCTGATCCTGGCGGGCAATGTGGCGGCGATGTGAATGCGCGCGGTGATGCGTCGATTGGACGCGATCCGGCCCCGATTAGAGGGACTCTGACACGGCGGGGATCTTCGCAGTCGCCGGTTGGATGGCCTGGCCCCGGTCACGCGCGCCGAAAGCGAATTCGATCAACGGCCCAGCGATGACGCGATAGAAAGCCGGCGTGTAGTGGCGAAGATCGCTTTCGAGCGCCACTGCAACGCTGGCGCGGCGGATGTGGTCGGCGGGGTCGAACACCGGCAGGCCGAGCCGTTCGGCGGCCGCCACCACCTCGCCCCTGAATCCGGCCGGCCAGCTCAGCGGCCGCCCGTCAGGCATGTAGGCCCAGTTGAACAACACCA
The DNA here is from genome assembly GCA_963752245.1 of uncultured Alphaproteobacteria bacterium. GTDB lineage: Bacteria > Pseudomonadota > Alphaproteobacteria > Caulobacterales > Caulobacteraceae > Acaudatibacter. The sequence continues at coordinate 341,522 of CAVVXO010000002.1, read as the reverse complement.
CGCCGACCGGGACGCCGAGGTCGGCAACTAACCGTTCCATGGGTCCCGCGAGCGGCGGCGTGGCGCTCTCGGCATGGCGCAAGACCCGTGTCATCAAGCCGGCGCGCGGCCAGTCGGGCGGAATGAGCGGAATCAGCTCCCCGGCCGCCTCCCTCCGAGCCGCCGGGTCGAGACCGCTGAGGCCTTTCTCGTACCAGCGCACGAGAGCCTTGACGGCGGTCGGCCCAAGCTGGCGCAGGGGCTTGAGCAGTCGCCAGATCGGCGCTCGGTTGATGTATATTCCATCGAGAACGATTTCGACCGACGTGTTGGGCTCGACCAAGGCGACGTCCAACGATCCAAGCGGTGAAGCCGCCGGCGTGGGCTCCGTATCTGGTCGCATGTTGCACAGGCGAAGAAAGTTCCGCGGGATGGTGCGATCGCCGCGGTAGCAGGCCAGGGCCTGTGTCATCTCGCCCAGACCGTAGGTGAAGAAGGGCGGGCCAGCGAACTGGTACTCCCCAGGATGCCCGCCCGATTGGATCGGCTGACGCAGATTGCATCCGCCCAGGCAGAGAATTCGCAGGGGCCGGCCCATCAGATCGGCGTGTTGGGCACAACGCCCGGCGAGACATGGCGGACGATGTCGCCGAGCGCGGCGATTAGATCGTCTAGCCTTGTGGCTGCCCTCCAGCAGCCGTCGAACTCAGCCGGTAGAAGATCTTCCGCGACAAACCGCTGGAAAAGATCGAACAACGGATCCCAGAAGCCTTCCGGGTTGAAGAACAGAATAGGCTTATCGTGCAGTCCTAGACGCCGCCAGGACAGCAGTTCAATCGCTTCTTCCAGGGTGCCGATAGCACCTGGCAGAATCACGAAGGCATCCGAGTGCTCGAACATCAGCCTCTTGCGCTGGTGCATGGTCTCGACGACCACGATATCGGAGCCCGCCGGCGCCGCCTCGACGTGGGTAAGAAAAGCGGGAATGACGCCGAGGACCTCGCCCCCGGCCTTGCGCGCGGCGGCCGAGCAGACCCCCATCAATCCGACGCCGCCGCCGCCGTACACCAGTCGAACACCAAGGTTGGCGATCGCCTCGCCGATCTCGGACGCCTCCCGTAGCCGCTGATGGTTGGCGTTGGTTGACGAGCCGCAGAAAACGCAAATCGAGGCGCGGCGAGGATCGGCGGACATGCGGTTGGGCGACCTTGAAGCGGCGCGGGGCGACCAACGTGAAATCCGGTGTTCCCGCGAAAATTGCAACGATCTCGGCCGCTTGCCGACCGCCCCACCGACTTCGGGGACGGTCAGCAGGCCTTCAGCGAGCGGAGCGCGGCGCAGTTCCCCGTGTTGCCGCGGAACACATCGGGCAAATGCCGGACGCGACGACAAGACGAGCAATCAACGACAATGATGCGCGGCCGACGATCGCCAGAGCGACCGCGGGCTGATTGGTGTCGGTCACGGTCGATGAAGGTTCGGCGGTGATCGCCCGCCGTACATCAGTCGCCAAATCAGCAGGTTCGCTCCCGTCAGCGGCAACTGCTGCCCACCCATGTTGGTGTTTTTCGGGAAAATGGCGTATCCGCCAAAACCATGCACAGCGTTAAGGTTGTATATATCCAGCATATTTTGTTCACCGCAGCGGTATAGGTCGACTGTCAAAACAAATTCCGCCGGGTTGAAACTTCCACTTACCCCAGACAAATTTGCAACCTCGCTATTATAGGCGGAGTTGACGTTGCAGACGCCATCTTCATCCAAAAGGTACAGACTGATGAAATCAAATGCTGCCTTCACTTGATCGATATGGTTAAAGTCAAAGCCGTTGGCGGCCATTCCACCGACGACGCCATGGTTCAGCGAAATGTATTGCCACGGATTGGTATACAGATAGATCTGCGGTACGACGCCGCTGAGTTTCTGCGCATGGACGTCGTTGGCCACTTGCACTAGAAACTGGGCGCCTTGCGCCGGTGATCGGAAGTCATTCACTTCCCAATCGATCAGGACGCCGGAGGGTGGCGTCGATTGACCGTTAATGTAGACCCAGCCTGGCTGATCATGGAGTATGAATTTGTCGATCGTCACATAACTGTTACCGTCGTGGCTGTTACAACCGGCCCGGAAATTAACAAACTTTCCCGGGTTAGCTTGCAACGCCAAGTAGCTGATCACGTCAGTATTCATGTTGAAGCCCTGGGCCAGCAAAGGCGCTTGCCACGCCGATTGGCTGGCCCCCAGCATGTGCAAGATCTCCGCTTCGGTGACCGCATTGGCCTTCGGCACCGAAGTATAGTCGTCGCCAAGGATCATATTGGGCTGAACCGGGCCGTCGGGGTCGGCGCAGCTAGGCGTGTTGATGTAGGGGAAGACAGGGTTCGAGGCCGGGTCGCCATAGCCAAGAGCGGGCGGTCGTGGGCCGCGACGCCCCCAGATGCGCGGCCACAGGCCACCGCCCCACATCGACGTGCTGAAGGCGCCGACCGGTTGTTCGCTCGCATCGGTCAGGGGGCCGAACGCGAAAGTCTGACAGGTGTCGGTGTTTTCCGGCGGCGGCGTCTGCTGCCACCAGCGCGTCGGCGCGCTCGGGGAGGGCGGCGGCAGCGACGGACACCCGCCGCCGCCGCTGCTCGGCGGCATGCTCGGGCCGAAGTATGCCGGCAGAGTTTCGCTTGTCTGCGCTACGACATCGGCGCTAAATCCCAACATAAGAGCGGCCGCGCATGTCATCGGTATCGCCGATCTCGTTCTCGGCATCGTCATGGATCTCCGGGCATTCTAGAAAACGCATTGATAGAGGGCTCGTCTTGTCACCGAGGCAAGACAAATTGTCGCACGCAACCTTCAGCGGAAGTCACGCTCATGCGGCGATTACACTGCGGAAAACCGCGAGCGCCACTCTGTTAGCGCCGTCCCGAGGACTCAGGCTGGCCGATATCCAGCCGCAATGCTTCGCCCACCAAACGAAACCGATTCGCGGAACCCACAATCGAGACCATCTGCGCCCAAAATGCGGCGGAACGCGCGACTTTGCCCGCGAAGGGTGGGTGCGCGGCGGCGGTGTGGCGCGCCCGGGCCGGTCACCTATATCGCGGCGATGCGTCGACTCGTGATCGCCCCGAACCTTCCCCGAATTTGGGAAGCAAGGGTGGGGAGTAGCCGGTGAGAGGGCTGAACCCCGAGGCCAATCGGCGGATGTCGACGCCAGACGCCATCGCGGCGTCCCCCGCCCGCTTCGACGTCTTCAGCGCCATGGCCGATCTGGCGCGGTTGGTCGCCCGCTCCCGCGCTCCTGGGCTCAAGACGCGGCTGAGCCTGGCGCTGGCGCTAGTGCTGACCGGCAAGCTCACCGGCGTTCTTGGTCCGCTGCTGATTCAAGCGGCGATCGACACGATCAATCACGGTCGCGCCGATCTTCAGGCCGGGTTCGTCGCCTTCGCCGGGTTCGCCGTCGGGTGGGTGGCCTTGCGGTTCGTCGCCGGCGTGACGCCCTATTTTCGAGACGCGATCTTCACCCCGGTCTCGCAGCGCGCCTTGGCGCGGAGCGCCGAGGAAGCGTTCGGCCATGCCCTTGGATTGTCGCTCGATTTCCACCACGGCAAGCAAACCGGAACCCTGGCCCGCGTCATCGATCGCGGCTCCCGCTCCGCCGATTTTCTACTGCGCAGCGTCGTTTTCAATCTCGGGCCGACGGCGCTCGAGCTCATCATGGCGGCCGCGGTGCTGACCACCCAATTCAACTGGCGCTTGGCGATGGTCGCGGTCGCCACCGTGAGCCTCTACGTGGTCTTCACCTTCGCCATCTCCGATTGGCGCATCCGCCACCGCCGGGCGCTGAACGACGCCGACTCCAGCGCCGCTGGCCTGACGGTCGACGCGTTGATGAACATCGAGACGATCAAGAGCTTCGGCGCCGAGCGGCGTATCGTCGGCCGCTATGCCGCGGTGCTCGACGCCTACGTCGGCGCGGCGGTGAAGTCGAACAATTCGTTGCAGATGCTGAACACCGTGCAGACCGGAGTGCTGAATCTCGGCCTGATCGTCGTCACGCTGTTGACCGGCTGGGATGCGCTGCACGGAAGGGTGAGCCTGGGCGGAGTCACCGCCTGCATCCTGATCCTGCAGCAGGTCTACGCACCGCTGTTCACCCTTGGATTCAACTATCGCGAGATTCGGCAGTCGTTCGTCGACATGGAGCAGATGTCCGACCTGCTGGCCGAGCGGCCTCGCCTCGTGGAAGCGGACACGCCCCAGAGCTTGCCGCCGGCGGGCGCGCGCGGCGCGCGGCTGGTGCTGGAGCACGTCGCCTTCCGCCACGACACTCGCTCCGTTGGGCTGGACGACGTCGCTTTCGTGGCCGAGCCGGGACAGACCGTCGCCCTGGTCGGGCCCTCCGGCGCCGGCAAGACAACCCTCGTGCGGTTGGTGCTGCGGCTGCTGGATCCGGACGCCGGCGAGGTCTCGATCGACGGCGTGAATCTGAGGGACGTGAGGATCTCCGCTCTGCGTCGCGCCGTCGCCCTGGTGCCGCAGGACGTCGCCCTTTTCAACGACACGCTCCTCGCCAATATCGCCTTCGCCGACGCCGACGCGGACGAGGCGGCCGTCTGGGAGGCGGCGCGCGCCGCCGAGCTCGCCGATTTTATCGGCGGTCTACCGCTCGGCCTGGCCACCCTGGTCGGCGAGCGTGGATTGAAGCTCTCCGGCGGCGAGCGCCAACGGGTCGGCCTCGCCCGCGCCCTGCTGGCCCGCCCGCGGCTGCTGGTCCTCGACGAGGCGACCAGCGCGCTCGACAGCCGCACCGAGGCGGCGATCCAGGCCACCCTTCGCAAGGTCCGCGCCGGGCGCACGACCTTGGTGGTCGCCCATCGGCTTTCGACCATCGTCGACGCCGATCAGATCCTGGTTCTGCGCCGCGGCCAGATCGTGGAACGTGGCGATCATGCCAGCCTGATGGCTGGCGGCGGCGAGTACGCCGGCCTGTGGCGGCGGCAGACCCGGACGGGGGGGCGAGCCGAGGCTCTCGCCGCGGCGTAGGGCCTTGACCCTTCTCGGCGAGCCGGTGAAAGGTTAGGGTGAGCCATGCGTTATCTGCACACAATGGTTCGCGTCGCCCATCTCGGCGACGCGCTTGATTTCTATTGCGCCAAGCTCGGTCTGGAGGAGGTCTATCGGGTCGACAACCCCGCCGGCCGGTTCACCCTCGTCTTTCTCGCCGCGCCGGGTGACGCCGAAAAGGCTCGCGAGGACCGCGCGCCAGTGGTCGAACTCACCCACAACTGGGACGCCGAGGCGTACGCCGGCGGACGCAACTTCGGCCATCTCGCCTACGAGGTCGACGACATTCACGCCACCTGCGGGCGGCTGATGGCTGGCGGCGTCGTCATCAATCGTCCGCCGCGCGATGGCCGCATGGCCTTCGTCCGCTCGCCCGATGGAATCTCCATCGAGCTGCTGCAGAAGGGCGCCGCCCTCGAGCCGATTGAACCGTGGGCTTCCATGCCGAACACGGGCGCATGGTGATGAAGCGATGGGCTCTCCTGGCGTCCGCCATTCTGGCCTGCGCCCTCGCACCCGCCGCCGAGGCGATCGACGTAATCGCGGTCAGAGCCGCGACCGACGCCTCGCTCGATCGGACCTACCCGGCGCTCGACGCCCTGTACAAGGACATCCACGCCCATCCCGAACTGGCGTTCCAGGAGCTGGCCACCTCGGCCAAGCTGGCGGCCCGAATGCGTGGCCTCGGCTTTCAAGTGACCGAGCATGTCGGCCGCACCGGCGTGGTGGCGATCTACCGCAACGGAGCTGGGCCCACGGTGCTGGTGCGCACCGAACTGGACGCCTTGCCGATGGAGGAGAAGACCGGACTGCCGTACGCCAGCCGCACCCAGACCAGCTGGAACGGCAAGCCGACCTACGTCGACCACAGCTGCGGCCACGATATTCACATGGCTGCCTGGGTCGGAACCGCCGAGGCGCTGCTGGCGCAGAAGGATCGCTGGCGCGGCACGCTGATGTTCATCGCCCAGCCCGCCGAGGAGGGCGGCGGCGGCGCCAAGGCGATGCTCGCCGACGGACTTTTCACCCGCTTTCGCAAGCCGGACATCGGCTTCGCCCTACATGACGGGCCGACCGCGTTCGGCGAGGTGGACTACATTTCCGGCGTCCAGTCGTCGAACGGCGACTTCCTGAAGATCGTCTTCCATGGCCGCGGCGGTCACGGCGCGATGCCGAACGCCACCATAGATCCGGTGGTGATCGCCGCGCGCTTCGTCGTCGATGTTCAGAGCCTCGTGGCCCGGGAAAAGGATCCGTTCGCGTTCGGCGTGGTCAGCATCGGCTCGATCCAGGGTGGCAGCGCCGACAACATCATTCCCGACACGGTGACGCTGCGTGGCACCGTGCGCACCTTCGATGCGGCTGTGCGCGCCAAGCTGGTCGACGGCATCGCGCGCGTCGCCGCCGCCGAGGCGGCCATGGCCGGCGCGCCGGCCCCGGAGGTAACGCTCACGGCCGTCGGCAAGTCCGTCTACAACGATCCCGGCCTCACCGCCCGCACGGCGGGAGTGTTCAGGACCGCGTTCGGCGACCGACTGATCGAGATGAAGCGGCCCGTGCCCACCAGCGAGGACTTCTCCGAATTTGTCGACGCCGGCGTTCCCTCGTTCTTCTTCAACATCGGCGTCTACGATCCGGCGCAGGTGGCGGCGGCGAACGCCGGCGGCGCGCCCCTGCCGGTCAACCACTCGCCCCAGTTCGCCCCCGTGCCCGAGCCGACTATTCGCACCGGCGTGGAGGCCATGACCCTGGCCGTGATCAACGCCCTCGCGCCAAGCTGATCGCCGCGCTGGTTCAGGCCGAAACAATGACTACGCCCTTGCGCCTGGCCCTCGTCACCGGTTCCTACGCCTATATCGAGGATGGCGTCGCCCTGACGCTCAACCGTCTCGTCCGCTACCTCGAGGCGCACGGCGTCGAGGTGCTGGTGTTCACCCCGCTCGCGCCTGGTCGAACGATTCCGCATGCCGGGCGGCTGGAGCCGGTGCCCTCGGCGCCGGTGCCGCTGCGCTGGGAGTATCGGCTGGCGCTCGGCTTCCCGGCAGCCCAGCGGCGGCGGCTTCGTGATTTTGCTCCGGACATTGTCCACGTCGCCACGCCAGATTTTCTCGGCCATGCCGCCTTGCGTTTCGCCCGCGAATTGGACGTGCCCGCGGTCGCCTCGTTCCACACCCGCTATGACGCCTATCTGAAGCACTACGGCCTCGGATTCCTTGAAGCCGAGGCGGCCCGCCGCCTGAAGCGCTTCCATGACTCGTTCGACGAGGTCTACGCCCCGTCGGCCTCGATGGTCGACGCGCTTAGGGCCGAGGGCGCGCGCAACGTGCATCTCTGGCCACGCGGCGTGGACACCGCTCGTTTCACGCCCGATCGGAGGGACGAAGCGTGGCGCCGGGCCCGCGGGATCACGCCGGGTCTGCCGGCGGTGGTGTTCGCCGGCCGCCTGGTGCGAGAAAAGGGCATCGCCGCCTTCAGCGGCGCCGTGGAGGCCCTGTCTCGGCGGGGCGAGGCCTGTCAGGCGATCGTCATCGGCGATGGGCCGGACGCGGCCGCCTTCCGCGCCATGGCGCCGGACGCGCTGTTCACCGGTTTTCTGCGTGGCGACGAGCTGCCGCGCGCCATGGCCTCGGGAGACATCTTCCTGTTTCCCAGCGCCACCGAGACCTTCGGCAACGTCACCCTGGAGGCGATGGCGTGCGGCTTGCCGACGATCTGCGCCGCCGCCACCGGCAGCCGCTCGCTGGTTCGCCACGGCGTTACCGGCTTTCTGGTCGAGGGCGAGGATGGCGAGGCGTTCGCCGAGCCGCTGGTCCGGCTCGTTCGCGACGAGGCGCTGCGGCGGCGCATGGGCGAGGCCGCCCGGCGCCGCGCCGCCGAGTACTCCTGGGACGCGGCCATGGCCGGGCTGCTCGACCGTTACCGAGCCCTCGCCGCTCACGCGCCGGCAAGGGCGGCGTGATCTTCGGCGCAACGCGCGCCTTCGGCGGCAGACAGGCGTGAGGATCGTCGACGTCTGCGGCTTTTATTCAGAGGCGGGCGGCGGGGTGCGCGCCTACGTGCGCCAGAAGCTCGCCGCGGCGGCGCGAGCCGGCCATCACGTCAGCGTCATCGCGCCAGGCTCGCGCGACCGGATCGAGTCGGTGGACGGCGGCCGGATCACCTGGCTCGCCGGGCCGCCGATGCCCTTCGACGCTCGGTATCGCCGCTTCGCCGCCGCCGAGCCTGTGTGGCGCGCGATCGATGCCGAGCGGCCGGACGTGATCGAGGGCTCCTCGCCTTGGCGGAGCGGCTGGCTGGCGCGCGACTGGCCCGGCGCCGCGCCCCGGACCTTGCTGTTCCACCAGGACGTGGTCGCGGCCTACGCGCACGTCGCCCTGGACCGCTGGCTGCCCCACAAGGTGATCGACTGGCTCGCCGCGCCCTGGTGGGCGCGGCTGCGCCGTCTCGCGTGCGGTTTCGACGCAACCCTCGTCGCCGGCGATTGGCTGGCCAAGCGCCTGACCGACTTCGGCGTCGAGCGAGTCCGCTCCGTGCCGTTCGGCGTCGACCGCCGATGGTTTCGGCCGGGCCGCCGCGATCCCACCCTGCGCACGGCCTTGCTTCGCCAGTGCGGCGTCGGGCCCGCGGGCATGTTGCTCCTCGCCGTCGGCCGGTTTCATCCGGAGAAGCGCTGGGGCGTCATTCTCGAGGGGTTTCGCCACGCCCGCGTTCGCCTGCCGAACATCGCCCTGGTGGTCGTCGGCGACGGTTTGGCCGGCAAGGCGGTGCGCCGCGCGGCGGCTGGCCTCGATGGCGTGCACCTCGCGGGGGCGATTTCCGAGCCGGAGCGCTTGGCCGACATCTACGCCAGCGCCGACCTTCTGCTGCACGGATCGGGCGCGGAGACCTACGGCTTGGTCGTGGGCGAGGCGATCGCCTCGGGCATGGCGGCGATCGCGCCAGACGCCGGCGGGGCCGGCGACCTCGTCAGGCGAGCCGGCGGCCGGCTCTACCGCCTTGGACGCCCCGGCGCGCTCGCGTCCGCGATCGAGGCGGCGCTCGGCGATCCGGTTCCGCTGAACAGATCGGCGGTGGAAGACTCATCGGCGCACTTCGCACGGCTGTTCCAGCTCTATGCCGAGCTCGTCGAGCGGCGGAAACCGAGGCGGGTCCACGCCGCATGACCCTTCAGGCCGCCGCGGGGCGGGGGAACCGGCCGCTGTTGTAGTCAGCGATCGCCTCGCGGATCTGCGCCTCGCTGTTCATCACGAACGGTCCATAACCGACGATCGGCTCGTCGATCGGCTCGCCGGTCAAGACAAGCGCGCGGGCCGGGCCCGCCGTCCTCAGCCGAGCCGAGCCGCCCTCCCGCGACAGCACCGCCACCCGCGCCTCGCCCACCCGCGCCTCGCCCACGTCCATCGCCCCGTCCAGCCCGACGATCATCGCCGTGTGCCCTTCTGGGGTCGGCAGCAACAGGTCGGCGCCGGCCTCGAGCCGCAGATCCCAGACATTGATTGGCGTGAAGGTGCGGGCCGGTCCGGGGGCGCCGGCCAGCTCGCCGGCGATCACCCTTGCGATGGCCGCCCCACCCTCGAGCTCGACCCCTGGGATGTCCTGGTCGCGGATCGCCTGATAGGCGGCCGGCGCCATCTTGTCGCGGCCCGGCAGATTGACCCACAGCTGCACCATGCGGAACGGCCCGCCGCGGACCGCGAAGGCCGCCGCATGATACTCTTCATGGATGACGCCGCCGCCGGCGGTCATCCACTGCACGTCGCCCGGTCCGATGACGCCGCCGTGACCAGCGGAGTCGCGGTGCTCCACCTCGCCCTCGTAGACGATCGTCACGGTTTCGAAGCCGCGGTGCGGATGCTGGCCGACGCCGCGCCGCGCCCGCGTCGGCGCGAACTGGTATGGCCCGGCGTAGTCCAGCAGCAGGAACGGGCTGATCGCCGCGCCGTCGCGCTGGTAGGAGAACAGCGAGCGCACCGGAAAGCCGTCGCCCACCCAATGTCCGTGCTCCTCGCCCACAGTCCTTAGAACAGTCTTCGATGCCATCGCTCGCCTCCTCGGCCCCGCCACGCCTTCGTCATGCGCCATCGCCTGACCGCCGGCGCTATATAGGCGGCGACCGGCGCGACCGCCGCCGCCCGCGCACCGCAATCCCTCGGTGACCGCTTCCCCGCCGCGCGCCGGTTCGATAGTCGGTGAAGAATGACAGGCTGGAACTTCGGCGACATCCTGGAGGCCATCGAGGCGGTGCTGCCGCCAGACGCGCCGGCGTTCATTCACGGCGAGCGGCGCATCGCCTGGGCCGAGGCGCGCCGCCTGTCCAACAATCTGGCGCGGGCGCTGGTTAGCCGCGGCGCGTCGAGCGGCGACAAGATCGCGCTCTACATGCGCAATCGTCCTGAATACATGATTGCCTTGGCCGCCGGCGTGAAGGCGCGACTCACCCACGTCAACGTCAACTACCGCTACACGCCGGAGGAGGTCTGGTACATCCTCGACAACGCCGACGCGGCGGTGGTCGTCTACGCCGCCGAGTTCCGCTCGGCCATTGAGGCTATCAGGGCGCGGTTGACCAAGGCCCGGGTTTTCGTCGAGGTCGGCCCCGCGGCGGGCCCGCCGACGTTCGCCGACGCCTTCGAGGATCTCGCCGGATCGGGCGACGGGGCGCCTCTGGCGATCCCGCGATCCGGCGAGGATCAGTTCTTCATCTACACCGGCGGCACCACCGGCCTTCCGAAAGGCGTGATGTGGACGCACGCCGATCTGCGCGAAATCACCCTCATCGCCCAACGGCGCCTGGGGGCCGTGGCTGAAACGCTGCCGGAGCTGACGGCCCAGGTCGCCGCCGGTGGTCCGGGGCCGCGCGTCCTGCCAGCGCCGCCGCTGATGCACGGCACCGGCCTGCTCACCGCGCTCGGGGCGCACCTCGCCGGCGGCTGCGTCATCACCCTGACCAGCCCGTCGTTCGACGCCGAGGAGCTGCTCGCGGCGATCGGCCATCATCGGCCCAGCGCGCTCTCCATCGTCGGCGACAGCTTTGCCCGGCCGATGCTCGCGGCGCTGGATGCCGCGCCCGGGCGGCACGACCTGTCCAGCCTGGCGGCCATCACCTCCTCTGGCGTGATGTGGTCGCTGGAGGTCAAGCGCGGCCTGCTGCGCCACATGCCGAACGTCGTGTTGAACGACGCCTTCTCCTCCTCCGAGGCGCTTGGCATGGGCGCCTCGGTGATGACCGTCGCCGGCGAGGTTCCCACCGCCCGCTTCGTCCAGGGCGAGCGCTGCATGGTGATCGACGAGGAGGGCCGGCCGATCGCGCCTGGATCGGGGGCTGTCGGCCGGGTAGCGCTCGGGCCGCCCAATCCGCTGGGCTACTACAAGGATTCGGAGAAGACCGCCCGCACGTTCCAGCTGATCCGCGGCGTGCGCCACTCGATCCCCGGCGATCACGCGCGGGTCGAGGCCGATGGCGTCCTGACGCTGCTTGGCCGCGGCTCGGCGTGCGTCAACACGGCCGGCGAGAAGGTCTTCCCCGAAGAGGTCGAGGAAGCGTTGAAGACACACCCGAGCATCGAGGACGCTCTGGTGGTCGGCATGCCCGACGCCCGATGGGGCGAGGCGGTGACCGCCGTCATCGCCCTCGCCGCCGGCCAGGCGCTGGACGAGGCGGCCCTCCGGCGGCACGTGCGCGAGCGGCTGGCCGGCTACAAGGCTCCCAAACGCTTCGTTATCGCCGACCGGCCGCTGCGCGCCGCGAACGGCAAGGCCGATTATCCCGCCGCCCGAGCCGCGGCTCGGGAAGAGCCGCCGACGGCTGAGTGATCACACGGTTCGCTGTCGCGCGCTGGCGGGCCTGGCGGCGGCCGCCAGGTCACGCGCCACGCCCGGCAGGCGCAGCGTCGCCTTCAGGCCGCCGAGCTCGGAGCGGGCGAGAATAACGTCGCCGCCGTGCCCGCGCGCGACGTCGCGGGCGATGGCCAAGCCCAGACCCACCCCCTTGGCGTTCTGGCAGCGCGACTCGTCGAGGCGACTGAACGGGGTGAAGGCGTCCTCGAAGCGGTCGTCTGGAATGCCGGGGCCGTCGTCGTCCACGGCTATCTCGGCGCCGCCGCCCGCCAGCGGCCGGCCGCCGATCCGCACATGCTCCCCATGCGCCGCGGCGTTGGCGACCAGATTGGCCAAGGCCCGCTTGAGTGCGCGCGGCCGACCTCGCGCCATCAGCGACGGAACCGCCGCCGCTTCGACCTTCGCCCCGGCTCGCGACTCGCCGCCAGCCACCTCGGCGATCAGGCCGCGGAGGTCGACCGTTTCCATCGCCTCGCCTGCCTCGCCGCGGGCGAACGCGAGATATTCGTCGATCATGTGCTCCATTTCGGCGAGATCGGCTTTCATGGCGGCCTGACGCGCGCCCGGTTCGGCCAAGGCCAGCTCCAGCTTCAGTCGAGTGAGCGGCGTGCGCAGGTCGTGGCTGACCGAGGCGAGCAATGCGGTGCGCTGTTCGACGTGTCGGCGCAGCCGCGCCTTCATCGCCAGAAAAGCATGCGCCGCCTGGCGCACCTCGCGAGCCCCGTGCGGCCTGAAGGGCAAGTCGGCGCCGCGGCCGAAGGCTTCGGCCGCCTTGGCCAGCCGCTCGATGGCGCGCACCTGGTTGCGGATGAACGCCAACGAAATGGCGGTGAACAGCACTGTCGCCGCAACCAGCCAGATGAGGAAGATGTTGCCGTGCGGGGCCACCACCCGGTCCTTGGAGGCGATGATCCGCAGCACGCCGCCGGCGACCTTCACTCGAACGTCGATGTAGGCCGGGTAGCGGGCGGCGTCGAACCAGAACGGCGCGTCGATGCGCTGTCCCAGCGCTTGCCCGAGCGAGCGGTCGACGGACAGGATGAACGAGGGCCGACGACCGTGCGGCAGCACGCCGCCCTCGTCATAGGTAACCGACAGGTCCAGCGACCCCTGCGCCCTCTGGCTCAGGCGCGCCAGCCCGCCCGGCGTCGGATTCGCGCGCCACGCCTGCTCGATCCAGGCGACGTCGCCGGCGAAACTCTCGGCGAGATGGGCGTTCACCGTCTGCCAGTGTGCGTCGAAGAATACCCAGGTGACCGCGATCTGCATGATCGCGACCGGCAGGACGATGATCAGCAGGCTGCGGCCGAACAACGATGTCGGGAGGCGGCGTTTCAGCCAGCGCCATGGTTCGGCGAAGGGTCTCGCAAGAAAAGCTGGCGCCCGCGCCACGCCGCCCTCCTCGGTCAATCGGGCGTCAGGGCGTAGCCGACGCCGCGCACCGTCTTCAAATAGCGCGGGTTCGCCGGATCGGCCTCGAACTTGCGGCGCAGCCGGGTCACCTGAATGTCCACCGCCCGGCCGGACGCATCGGAGCCGTCTCCCGCCAGGGTGGCGCGATCGACGGCCTCGGGAGCGACGGCGCCCAGACGGCGCAGCAGCCTCGCCTCCGACTCGGTCAACCGGATCGGCCCGTCGGCGCCGGTGAGCTCGGCGCGGGCGAGATCGAAGCTGGCGAGGCCCAGGCCGAGAACCCCCGCTGGCTGGTCCACCCGGCCGCGGCGCAGGATAGCGCCGATGCGCAGCGCCAGCTCCTCTGGCTCGAACGGCTTGGCGAGATAGTCGTCCGCCCCGGCGCGCAAACCGTTGATGCGGTCCTCCGCGAGACCTCGGGCGGTGAGCAGCAGCACCGGCGTCTGGGCGGCGACGCCCGGCCGGTCCCGCAGCCATCGGGTCAAAGCGAGGCCATCCTCGCCGGGCATCATCACGTCCAATACGATGAGATCGAACCGCAAGCCATCGAGCAGCCGGCGCGCCGCCGCCGCGTCGGGTGCGCCGGTCACGCGAAAGCCCAGGCGCTGGAGATAGGTCTTCAGCAGCGCGCGGATGCGGTCGTCGTCATCGACGACCAGAAGGTGCCGCGCCGCCGGATCGGCGAGGGTCATGGCGCACTGCTAACGCCGCCGCGTGGCGCGGCCAAGGCGGAAGACCCGGAGGCTAGCCAGGATTCTCTTCCAGACTGGCGAGGCGGGCCGCCTCGTCATCGGCGATCAAGGGGCCGATGACCTCGTCCAGCGCCTCGCCCTCGATCACCTTGGCAAGATTGTAGAGGGTCAGCCCGATGCGATGATCGGTCACCCGGCCTTGCGGGAAGTTATAGGTGCGGATGCGCTCCGAGCGGTCTCCCGAACCCACCTGGCTCCGCCGCGCCCGCGAGCGCTCGGCGTCCAGCGCCTCGCGCCGGCGGTCGTGCAGCCGCGCCGCCAGCACCTTCATCGCCCGCGCCCGGTTCTGGTGCTGCGACTTCTCCGAACTGGTGACGACGATGCCGGTGGGCAGGTGGGTGATGCGCACCGCCGAATCCGTCTTGTTGACGTGCTGGCCGCCGGCGCCGCTGGAGCGATAGGTGTCGATGCGGATATCGGCGTCGGCGATCTCGATGTCGACCTCCTCCGGCTCCGGGAGCACCGCGACGGTCGCCGCCGAGGTGTGGATGCGGCCCTGCGCTTCGGTGGCCGGCACCCGCTGCACCCGGTGGACGCCGCTCTCGAACCGCAGGCGGCCGAAGACGCCCTCGCCGGCGATGGAGGCGATGATCTCCTTGTAGCCGCCCGCCTCGCCTTCCGAGACGCTGTCCACCTCCACCCGCCAGCCGCGCGATGCGGCATAGCGCTGGTACATGCGGAAGAGATCGCCGGCGAACAGGGCCGCCTCGTCGCCGCCGGTGCCGGCGCGCACTTCCAGGATCGCCGAGGCGCTCTCGTCGGCGTCCCGCGGCGCGAGATTCAGGGCCAACGCCCGCTCCTCGGCGGGCAGGCGCTCATCGAGCGCCGCCAGCTCCTCGCGCGCCAGGGCGGCGACCTCCGGATCGGCGTCGGCCGCCATCGCCGCCAGCTCGCCGCGTTCGCGCCGCAGCCGCTCGACCCCTTCGATCGCCTCGGCCACGGGCCGAAGCTCGGCATACTCCTTGCCCAGGCGCACGATCTCGCCGGCTTCGCGCGCCGCGCCCATGCGCGCCTCGACCTCGCGAAACCGATCGCGCACCTGATCGAGCCGGGCCTGGGGGAGATGCATGGGCGAACGACTAGCCCTAGCGCGCTCAAACCGGAAGCGGGGCGGGCCGGCCGCGTCGGCGCTGGCGCGCGGGCGGCGGCGGCTCTAAGAGACGGACGTCCGATATCGCGGGTGGGTGATCATGAGCGAGGAAGCCGCCGAGCCGCCGCCATCGATCCCAGTCTCTGCCGCTGTGGCAGCGGGCTGCGGGCGATGCGCTGCTGCGGCCAGGACATCAGCCTCAAGGCGCCGCCGGCGGCGGCGCGGCATGTGCAGCCGCTGGCCGAGCAGGCGGTCGCCGCCTTCGACGCCGGTCGCAAGGACGAGGCGGCGCAGCTGGCGCTCGACGTGCTGGAGCTGGCGCCGGGCCAGCCGCTCGCGCTGAAGCTGCTCTACCAGATCCGCCGGCCGACGACGCCGGCCGCCGCCGAGGCGCTGATCCGCCGGGTGGTCGCCCTCTATCCCAACGACTTCTGGGCGACCAACGAGCTCACCCTGCTGCTGCTCGGCAAAGGCGCCCTGGCCGAGGCCGAGACCCACGCTCGCAACGCGGTGCGCATCGCGCCGCAGAACGCCCAGGCCCATCATCTGATGGGCATGATCATGACGGAGATCAACCGCGCCCAGATCGGCGAATACCACTATCGGCGCGCCCTGGAGCTGGCCGATCAGCGCGGCGCGGTGCTGCTCGCCAATCTCGCCTGGAACCTCAAGAACCAGGGCAAGATGGAGGAGGCCCGGGCGCTCTACGAAGAGTCGATGGCCGCCGATCCGAAGATTCTGCAGACGGTGCTCGGCTGGGCCAGGCTGGAGGAGGCCGATCGCCACTTCAAGCCAGCCGAGGCGCTGCTCGACAAGGCCGCCGAGCTGGCGCCGGACAACCCCTCGGTGATGCTGTCACGCGCCGTCCTGTTCGGTCGCGAGCGTGAATACGAAAAGGCGATCGCCACCCTGGACGAGGTCGCCGCCCAGCGCGGCGACGCCGGCCTGGGCCCCAACGAGCTGTTGGAGAAGGGCCGGCTGCTCGACCAGATGGACCGCTTCGACGACGCCTGGGCCGCCTTCGTCGAGGGCAAGCGCCTGGTCCGCGAGGTCAGCGGCACCCGCTACCTCGCCGATCACGCGAGCGGCCTCGCCCAGCGCCTGACCAGCTTCTTCACCGCCACCCGCCTCAACATCACCCCGCGCGCCAGCGTGCGCGCCGACTGCCCGCAGCCGCTGTTCATCGTCGGCTTCCCGCGCTCGGGCACGACGCTGACCGAGCAGACGCTCTCGGCGCACCCCGCCATCGCCGCTGGCGACGAGCTGCCGTTCATTGCCGACATCACCGGCCTTATGCAGCGGATGCTCGGCAGCCCGCTGATCTATCCGGACGCCCTCTCCGAACTATGGATGGGCGACCAGCGTGACGGGCTGGACAACCTCCGCGACTACTACCTCCAGCGCGCTCGGCAATCCGGCGTGATGGAGAGCGGCAAGCGTTGGTTCACCGACAAGATGCCGCTCAACGAGACGCATCTGGGCCTGATCGCCCTGCTCTTTCCGGCCTCGCCGATCATCCACGTGATCCGCCATCCGATGGACGTGGTGCTGTCGGTGTTCTCCAACCAGCTGACCCATGGCTTCTACTGCGCCTATGAGCTGGAGAGCGCCGCCCGGCACTACGCCCTCATCGCCGATCTGATCGCCCATTATCGCTCGGAAATGCCGCTGCGCTATCTGCCGGTCCGCTACGAGGAGATGGTCGCGGATCAGGAATTCCACATCCGCCGGATGCTCGATTTCATCGGCGAACCGTTCGACGAGGCCTGCCTGCGCTTCCACGAGAACAGGCGTTACGCCCGAACCGCCAGCTACGCGCAGGTGACCGAGAAGCTCTACGACCGGTCGGCCTTCCGCCATCGGCGCTATGCGAAACACATGGCCGCGATCGCCCCGATGTTGCGCCCGGCGATGGATCGGCTCGGCTACGATTTCGACGACAAGGCCGCGGCGTGAGCGACCTCGCGCCAAAGCCGATCGGCGGGGCCGTTCTGGCCGGCGGGTTGACGGTCGCCGCCGCCGCCGACGGCCTGAAGATCGAGCCGGCCGCCGGCGCGACTGTCGCGGCGGCCCAGCCGGAAGCCCTGAAGCTCGCCACCGAGCACGAAGGCGCCGGTCGGCTCGACGAGGCCCGGACGGTGCTCGACGGCTTCCTCGCCGATCACCCCGACCACCCCGAGGCGCTGCACCTGAAGGGCGTCATCCTGGTGCGCCAGGGAGATACGCCGGCCGGCGCGGCGCTGATGGAGCGCTCGGTCGCGGTCGGCCCGGCCAAGCCCTACTACTTCCGCAACCTGTGCGAGGTATTCCGCACTCTCGGTCGCTATGACGAGGCGCTGGAGGCGGGGCTGAAGGCGGTCGCCGGCGATCCCAACGACGCCATCGCCCACGCCAACCTCTCGGTGCTGCACTACGAGCGCGGCGCGCCGACCGACGCCCTGATCAGCGCCGAGCGGGCCCTGCGGATCAATCCGAACATGCCCGGCGCCCATTTCGGCCTCGCCGAGGCGCTCCTGCTGCGCGGCGATCTGGCGCGCGGCTGGGAGGAGTACGAGTGGCGCTTTCGCATGCCCGGCGTGCCGCCGCTCATGCCCAAGAACGACATTCCGCAATGGGATGGCAAGCCGCTGGAAAGCGGCCGGCTGATGCTGATCGCCGACCAGGGCTTTGGCGATGGCATCCAGTTCGCCCGCTACATTCCCTGGGTCAAGGAGCGTTGCGCCGAGGTGGTCGTCGCCTGCAGCCAGGAGCTGCAGCCCTTGATCCGCCAGATCCCCGGAGCCGATTCCCTGTTCGACCGCTGGGAAGCCGCCCCCGCCTGCGCCGCCTTCATCCCCCTCAGCGGCCTCCCGCGCCTGCATGGAACGCGGGTGGAGACCATCCCCTGGCGCGGCCCGTACCTGAAGGCCGATCCGGACAAGGCGGCGCGCTGGAAGGCGCGGCTCGATCAGCTGGTCGCCCCGGACCACCGCCGCATCGGCCTCGTCTGGGCCGGCCGGCCGACGCACAAAAACGATCGAAACCGTTCGGTGGCGCTGAAGGATCTCGCGCCGCTCACCGATCTGCCGGGGATCACCTTCGTCTCGCTGCAGAAGGGTCCGGGCCAGGGCCAGATCGGCGGCTATTTCGGCCGCGCGCCGATCGTCAATCTCGGCCCGGAGCTGGAGACCTTCGCCGAGACGCTCGCCGTGCTCGATGGGTTGGAGCGGGTGGTGACGGTCGACACCTCCGTCGGCCATCTCGCCGGCGCCTCCGGCAAGGACGCTTTCGTCATGCTGCCTTTCGCGCCGGACTGGCGTTGGCTGCAGGAGCGCGCGGACACGCCGTGGTACCCGAGCCTGCGCCTCTTCCGCCCGCCGGCGCCGCGCGACTGGGCCGCCGTATCCGCGGAGGTCGCCACGCATTTGCGGACTATCGCCACCGCGTGAATGCCCTAAGCAGCCTGCACGGGGGACGAAATCATGACCACAAAGCACATTACCGGCATCTATTCGGCCGGATACAGCCTCGCGACAAGATTTTCAGCGCTGCGGATTGGCCCGAGCGGCGAGATCGACGGCTCCGGATTGGCGGCGTTCAACGCGGCGGTGATCAACGAAGGCCGGCTCACCGCCACGAATTCTGGGGGCGCCGGCGTGACGCTCGGCGGCGCGGACAGCCTCGTCAACGCGGCGGGCGCATCGGTCGGCGGCGGAACGGGCCTCGCCGGGACCAACTACTACTACATGCCAGGCACGGTGGGCGGGGCTGGGGGCGCCGGCGGCTTCGGCGCTGACCTGGCCTCGGGCCCGATCCACAATCGCGGCGCCATCGACGGCGGCGCGGGCGGCGCCGGCGGCTACGGTTATATCGCCGGAGGCCAGGGCGGCGCCGGCGGGGTCGCGCTCGCGGTGTCACAGGCGGCCACCCTTGCCAACACCGGCGTGATCGCCGGCGGCGCGGGCGGCTTGGGGGGCCCGGTCTACTACGCCCAGTTCGCCGGCCGCAGCGCCGGCGGCCCCGGGGGCGCCGGCGGGGGCGGCGTGGCGTTGCTCGGCGGCGGCCGCATCCTCAACGACGGAACGATCGTCGGCGGCGCCGGCGGGGAGGGCAACGCCGGATACGAGGTCGGCGGCGCGGGCGGCGCGGGCGGCGCCGGGGTCGAACCCTTCGCCGGAACCCTGATCAACACCGGGCTGATCGACGGCGGCGCGGGCGGCCGCGGCGGCCAGGGCTACTATATCGGCGCGGCGGGCGGCGCGGGCGGCCTGGGCGCATCGGTGACCGGCGGCGCGCTGATCAACCATGGGCGCATCGTCGGCGGCGCCGGCGGCGCACCGGGCTTGGGCGGCGATGAGTCTCTCGGCAGCGGCCGGGGCGGGGCGGCGGCGCGGCTTTCCGGCGGCGCCATCCTCGCCAACGACGGCGTGATCGACGGCGGCGTCGGCGGATCCAGCACCGGGGTTCCGGGCGAGGGCGGCGGCGGCGCCGCGGTCGTGCTCGCGGGCGGCGGCTCGGCGGTGAACAGCGGCAGCATCGTGGGCGGCGCCGGGGGCGTGTTCGGCCAAGCCTGCGCCGGCGGGGCGGGCGTGAGCCTCGTTTCGCTCGGCGGACCGGTGACCAACCTCGGGCTGATCGCCGGCGGCGCGGGTGGCGCGGGCGGGCTCGTCTACTATGTCGGCGGCGCCGGCGGCCACGGAGGCGCCGGCTTCGTCGCCCAGGCGGCGGCCGCCGTGCTCAACCATGGCACGCTCGCCGGCGGCGCCGGCGGCGTCGGCGGCTATGGCGCCCCCGGCCCCTACAACGCCACCGGCCAGGGCGGCCGAGGCGGCGTCGGTGGCGACGGGGCCGAGCTGGCGGCCGGAGGCCTGATCACCAACTATGGCGAGGTTCTCGGCGGCGCTGGGGGCGCGGCCGGTTACGGCTATACCTCCCTGGGAGCAGCCGGGCGCGGCGGCGTCGGCGTGGCGCTCGCCGGCGGCGGACTGGTCAGCGGCGGGCTCATCGCCGGCGGGGCCGGCGGCGCGGGCAACACCGATGGCGGCTACTACCATGGCGGCGCGGGCGCGGCCGGCGGAGCCGGAGTGTCGCTGGCGTCGGGCGCGAGCGCCTTGAACACCGGAACCATCGCCGGCGGCGTCGGCGGCGCCGGTCACGACAACGTCAATCGCGGCGGGCCCGGCGGCGATGGCGGCGCGGGGGTGCTGATCGCCGCCAGCGGCGGCGCTCTGGTGAATCGAGGTGTGATCGCGGGCGCTGTCGGGGGGGCCGGAGGGCTGAACCGCAAGGGCGTCGCCGCCCCGGCGGGGGCCGGCGGGGCGGGCGTCGCCGTCATGACGGGCGGAGCGGCGACCGTCGAAAACGCCGGGACGATCAGCGGACCCGCCTATTCGGTGGTCTTCGGCTCGGCGTCGGATATCCTCATTGCCGATTCCGGCGCCCAGTTCATCGGCGCCATCGTCGGCGGCGGCGGAACCCTTAATCTCGCGGGCGGCGCCGGCGGCCTCACCGGCCTGTTCGCCGGCGGCGCGATGTCGGGAACCGACAGCGGCGCATTTTCCGGCTTCGCTTCGATAGTCGTCGGCGGTCACTGGTTGGTGACGGGCAACGGATCCCTGGCGGCGGGCGACAGTCTCACGGTTCAAGGCGTTCTGGACGTCGGCGGCGGAACGGGCGTGCTGAACGAGGCGACCGGCGGGCTCATCACCGTGGGCGCCGGCGGCGCGCTACGGTTTCAAACCGGCGCCGACACCCTCTCGGGATCTGTCGCCAACGCCGGTCTGGTGGCGGTCTCCGACGGCGCCAGTCTGACGATCGGCGCCGTTTCGAGCACGGGACTCTACGTCGTCGGCGGCCTGCTCGACGCCGCTTCGCCGAGCTTCGAAGGAAACGTCACCCTCGCGGGCAAGGCGGCCGTCCTCGAGCTGACGGGATCACAGACCTACTTCGCGGCGATCAGCGGCCTGGCCGCCGGCGATACGCTCGACCTGCTCGACATCGGCTTCACGGGCGGCCAGCAGGTCAGCTACGCCGGGGGAACCGGCGGGGGCACGCTGACGGTGACCGACGGAACTCACACGAGCCGCCTTCGCCTGGGCGGGGACTACACCGGCGGCGCCTTCCAGGCGGTCGCCGACGGCCATGGCGGCGTGGACGTCGCTTTCGCCCCGAACCCCGCCGTCCAGAACTTCGCCGCACGCGCCGCGGGGTTCGCTCCGAGCGCCGCGCCGGCGGCCGGCGCGCTCGTGGGATGGCGCGAACGGACCGCGGCCTCGATGTCGCTCGCGACTGGGCGTTCTCTGTAGAGCCCATGCTTTCAGAGGGGAATTGTCTGAACGTTGAATTCGTGCTCTATCTTGTCACACCCTTGAGCGTGTTCCGGAGCGCCAAGCCGGCGCCATGTAAACGGAACCGGCTCTAGGGCGATTGTGCGTGATCACCACGCCGTGATCTCTCCCGAGCGATCGGTCGCGCCGAGACTTGTACGATCGGCGCTTTCTCGCGGCCGGGCTCGATGTCCTCGGCCGGTGACGCGCCGATCCGCGCGGAACGTGAGAGCGATTTGCATTAGCGGCGGAAGCGGCGCTAGGGTTGCCACGGATCGGTCGGACGGGGGCGTTCGGGCGAATTGGGGTTCATCCGGTGCGCGCCGCCGGCGCGGGTCCATCCCATCGCTCCCCTTCGACGGTCGCAACCTTTGGGAGGCCGTCTTGAGCGCACGCCGCAATCGCTCCGTTTCATCATTGGCCGCGGGGGCTCTCACCCTGGCGGCGGCTTTGGCGACCGCCGGCGCCCATGCGGCTTCCAAGCCGACCTGCCCCAGACCTGCGGCCGGCGGCGCGATCGCCGCGCCGACCGATCTCTACGGCAAGGACGGGGTGCTGAACGTCGACCTATTCTACCGCACCCAGGTCGACGCCGATGGGCGGCAGCTCTACTGCATCACGACCGACGGGGGGATCGAGTCGCCGACCCTGCACGTCAATCCCGGCGACACCCTCAACGTCAACTTCACCAACGCCGTAACCGCCGATCAGGTGCGCCGTCCGCCCGCCATGCTCATGGGCGTCGGGCCCAAGGTTTGCGCCGCCAAGACGCAGGACGCCACCTCGGCCAACTTGCATTTCCACGGGACCAACGTCGCGCCGGTCTGCCATTCCGACGAGGTGGTGCACACCCTGGTCAACTCGGGCGAGAGCTATGGGTACAGCCTCAAGTTTCCGGCCGACGAGCCGCCCGGCCTCTATTGGTATCATCCGCATGTGCACGGCATCGCCGAGGCGGCGGTGCTGGGTGGCGCGTCCGGCGCGATCGTCGTCGACGGGATCGAAAACGTGCAGCCGGCGGTCGCCGGTCTGCCGGCGCGTGTGCTCATCGTGCGGGATCAGACCGTCGCCGGAAACCCTAAGGCGGGCGGCAAGACGCCCTCGTGGGATGTCACCTTGAACTATTCACCCGTCGCCTACCCCCACCCGGCGCCGGGAACCATCTCCGTTCAGCCGGGGGTGAAGGAGTTCTGGCGCGTCGCGAACGCCGCGGCCGACACGGTCGTCGATCTGTCGGTGAAGTTCGACGGCGTCCCCCAGACCCTGCAGCTGGTCGGGTTGGATGGCGTGCCGACCGGCTCGCAGGACGGCTCCGGTCAGGGCAAGCTCGTGCCCGTCAGGCACGTGCTG
Organism: uncultured Alphaproteobacteria bacterium; assembly: GCA_963752245.1. Lineage (GTDB taxonomy): Bacteria > Pseudomonadota > Alphaproteobacteria > Caulobacterales > Caulobacteraceae > Acaudatibacter. Next base: position 318,735 of record CAVVXO010000002.1, on the reverse strand, counting down.
CTAGCACCCGGCGGCCGCGCGGAGTTCATCCTCACCACGCCGACCATGGCCGTCCACCAGGCGGAACTGGACACCGACAGAATCGACACTGGTCCGGGCGGCGACAACGACACCGCTCGCACCCTGGCGGTGATCACGCCATCCCACGCGGCCATGGAGCCTTCCGCTCTGCCGTCCCCTTCGGCAAAGCCGGGGGCGGCACGCTTCGCCGGGCTCGAGGCGGCGCCGATCACCGCCCGCCGGCGGCTTCACTTCTCTGAAGTGCTGTCGATCCCGACCGATCCGAACAGCCCGACCAACTTCTACATCACGGTCAACGGGGCCAAGCGTCAGCTGTTCGATCCCAACAACCCTCCGGCCATCGTAACCCGGCAGGGCGCGGTGGAGGAGTGGACGATCGAGAACCGCACCGGCGAAGTACATGAGTTCCATATGCACCAGATCCACTTCCTGCTGACCAAGCGGAACGGCCAGCCGGCGCCGCCGGCCGAAAGGCAGTTCTTCGATATGATTCAGGTGCCATACTGGAGCGGAACCGGGCCCTATCCGTCCGTCACCCTGCTGATGGATTTCCGCGGGCCGGTCGTCGGCGATTTCGTCTATCACTGCCACATCCTCGGGCATGAGGATAACGGCATGATGGCGATCATCCGCGTCCTTCCCAAGGGCGGCTGATCGAGGCCCCTCAGGGTCGGGGCCGCCGCCGCAAATCCTTGAGGATCTCGCGCGCGGCGTTGTGCCCGGGCGCGCCGGTGACGCCGCCGCCTGGATGAGTCCCGGCGCCACACATGTAGAGGCCGGCGATCGGCGCGCGGTAGGCGCCGTGGCCCAGCACCGGCCGGGCGCTGAACAGCTGGTCGAGCTCCAGCTTGCCGTGGAAGATGTCGCCGCCGATAAGGCCGAAGTCGCGCTCCAGATCGAGCGGCGAGAGCGCCTTGCGGCCGAGCACCGATGCCTTGAATCCCGGCGCGAAGGCGATCGACTGTGGCGATCATCAGGTCCGCCACCTCTTCGCGATGGTCGTCCCACGAGCGGCCGTCCGGCAGGCTCGGCGCGACGTGCTGGCAGAACAGGCTGGCGACGTGGCGCCCCGGCGGCGCCAGGCTGTCGTCCAGCGTCGAGGGGATCAGCATCTCGACGATCGGCGCCTTGGACCAGCCGCCGGCGCGTGCGTCCGTGTACGCACGGTCCATATAGGCCAGGGACGGCGCCATGATGATACCGGCGGTCATGGCCTCGCCGGCATCCGGCAGGCAGGTGAAGCGGGGAAGCTCCGCAGAGCGCCACGTTCATCCGGAAGGTGCCGGAGCCGCTGCGATAGCGATGGATGCGTTCGCGGAAGTCCGCCGGCATGACGGCCGGATCGAGCAGCCGCTCGAACAGGACTTTCGGGTGGGTATTCGACACTACCGTCCGTGCACGGATCGGCTCACCGTCATCGGTGACGACGCCGACGGCGCATCCCTTTTCGAGCAAAATCTCGCGCGCGCCGTCGCCCAGGCGGATGTCCACCCCGGCTGCGGCACAGGCCTTGGCCATCGCTCCCGTGATCGCCCCCATTCCGCCGATCGCGTGGCCCCAGGCGCCCTTCATGCCGTTCACCTCGCCGAATACGTGGTGCAGCAGCACATAGGCTGATCCAGGCGTGTACGGACTGGCGTAGTTGCCGACCACGCCGTCGAAGCCCAGCACCGCCTTGATCGGATCGCTCTCGAACCAGCCGTCCAGCCAGTCGCCGGCCGATTGGGCGAACAGGGCCAGGAGATCGCGCCGCGCGGTGAGATCAAGGCGCGACATCCGGCGCCCGAGCCCCGCCGCCTTGAGCAACTCGGGCATGGCGGCGCGCCAGCCGCCCTCGACCATGTTCGGCGGCGCCTCCAGCACCAGGCCGCGCAGCACCTCGCGCGATCGCCTCCAGCCGCTCGCCGTAAGACGGCAGCCGGTCGGCGTCGAAGGCCGAGAATTTCGCCACCTCGGCGGCGGTGCGCCCCTCGCCGGTGAGCAGATACTGGCGATCGTCGACGGGCAGGAAGTTGGCCACCTTGCGCTCGACCACCGTCAGCCCGTGGCCGGCGAGGTCGAGGTCGGCGATCACCTTGGGGTTGAGCAGGGAGACGGTGTAGGCCGCCACCGAATTGCGGAAGCCAGGATGGAATTCCTCCGTCACCGCCGCGCCGCCCACCACGCTCCGGCGCTCGACCACCGTTACCTTCAGCCCGGCACGCGCCAGGTAGAAGGCGCAGACGAGGCCATTGTGCCCCGCGCCGATGACGACGACGTCCCGCTCGTTCGCGCCCACAGGCATGGGCGACGTTTAGGTCATGCAACGGTGGGTGGGAAGCCGGACGCCGCCCCTTCGTCGAGCGCTTCACACGACGGCCATCGCGATATACAATGCAACGCCTCGGATATCATAAATTGGAGTGAATTGATGCGCGTCGCGAAATGGGGGAACAGCTTGGCGGTCCGTCTGCCCTCTCCCGTCGTCGAGGCGCTCGCCCTGTCGGCCGGAGACGAAATCGAGATCCATCTGGCGGACGCACGCTCCTTGGGAGTTTCGCGCAAACCCGACCGTACGGCGCTGCTCGCGCGCCTGGATGCGTTCCGTGGGCGCCTGCCCGCCGACTTCGTGTTCGATCGGCGGGAGGCCAATGCCCGGTAGCTTCTTCGACAGCAACGTGCTTCTATACCTGCTCTCACGAGACGGCGCGAAGGCCGCCAGAGCCAAGACGCTCGTGGACGTCGGCGGGATGGTCAGCGTTCAGGTGCTGAACGAAATGGCCAATGTGGCGCGACGCAAGCAGGCTTTGACGTGGAGCGACACGCGCGCGTTCCTGGAGCTGATCAAGCGGCTTCTGGTCGTCGCGCCACTGGACATCGAAACGCACGAGATGGGTCTCGACCTTGCCGAACGACACCAGCTGTCGGTGTACGACGCGATGATCGTCGCCGCGGCGCTGCGCAACGATCGCGATGTCCTCTGGTCCGAGGACATGCAAGACGGCCGCCGCATCGAGCGGCGGCTCGTGATCCGCAATCCCTTTCGATCATTCCCCGCGCCGCCGTAGTGGCTCTCGAAAAAGCCGCGCTCCGCGTCCTCAACCTTGGCCGCGTGGTGGCGACCACCGAACACGACAACGCTCGCTCGATCGCCGTCATGCGCCGCTTGGGCATGCGCGTCGAGGCTAATCCCTGGCCGGAGCCCGACTGGTTCCAAATGGTCGGCATCCTCGAGCTCGACAGACCGCCGACGGGCCCCGCCTACCGCCCCGCCAGGGATCGCGTCCGTGACTTTTAATCCTTCCATTGGACCGCGGCTGCCTCGCCCACGCCGCCATCGGCCCGGGCGCCCAGGCCTAAAGCGAAGCGGCCGGCGCTAGCCAACCGCCGCGCGCCGCCCTACCTTGCCGTTCATGCCCCGTTCCTCGCCGCCGCCGCGCCGGCCGGCGTTTCCGACATGTCCGGCGCCTTCGCCTATGACGCCGACGCCATGCCGATGCTGTGGACCCCGCACCGGCCGGCGCGGCCGGACAAGAGCGAGGGCGGGCGGCGGTTCGAGCTGGTCAGCGACTACCAGCCGGCCGGCGACCAGCCGGCGGCCATCGCCGAACTGGCCGCGGGCATCCAGGCGCGCGAGCGCGACCAGGTGCTGCTCGGCGTCACAGGCTCGGGCAAGACCTTCACCATGGCCAAGATCATCGAGGCGGTGCAGCGCCCCGCCCTGATCCTCGCCCATAACAAGACCCTGGCGGCCCAGCTATACAGCGAGTTCAAGAGCTACTTCCCGAACAACGCCGTCGAGTACTTCGTCTCCTACTATGACTACTATCAGCCGGAGGCCTATGTCGCGCGCACCGACACCTACATAGAGAAGGACTCCTCCCGCAACGAGCAGATCGACCGCATGCGCCATTCGGCGACCCGGGCGATCCTGGAGCGGGACGATGTCATCGTCGTCGCCTCGGTGTCGTGCATCTACGGCATCGGCTCGGTCGAGACCTATTCGGCGATGACCTTCACCCTCGCCAGGGTCAGAAGATCGACGAAAAGCGGCTGATGGCCGACCTCGTCGCCCAGCAGTACCGCCGCAACGACCAGGCCTTCGAGCGCGGGACCTTTCGCCGGCGCGGCGACACCATCGAGATCTTCCCCGCCCACTACGAGGACCGCGCCTGGCGGATCAGCCTGTTCGGCGAGGAGATCGAGGCGATCGCCGAGTTCGACCCCTTGACCGGCAAGAAGACCGGCGAGCTGCCGAGCGTCAAGGTCTACGCCAACAGCCACTATGTCACGCCCCGGCCGACGCTGCAGCAGGCGGTCAAGGCGATCAAGCAGGAGCTGCGCGCCCGCCTCGAATTCCTAACGGGCGCCGGCAAGCTCCTGGAGGCGCAGCGGCTGGAGCAGCGCACCACCTTCGACATCGAGATGATCGAGGCCACCGGCAGCTGCGCCGGCATCGAGAACTATTCCCGCTATCTCACCGGCCGCCGCCCCGGCGAGCCGCCGCCGACCTTCTTCGAATACATCCCCGACAACGCCCTGCTCTTCGTCGACGAGAGCCACCAGACGGTGCCGCAGCTGGGCGCCATGTATCGCGGCGACTACAACCGCAAGTTCACCCTTGCCGAATACGGCTTCCGCCTGCCCTCCTGCCTCGACAACCGGCCGCTCAAGTTCGAGGAATGGGAGGCGATGCGCCCCGACAGCGTCTTCGTCTCGGCGACGCCCGGGCCGTGGGAGCTGGAGAAGACCGGCGGCGTCTTCGCCGAGCAGGTGATCCGCCCGACCGGCCTGATCGATCCGCCGGTCGAGGTGCGCCCCGTCGCCAAGGGCGGCTTCAGCCAGGTCGACGACGTCATCGCCGAATGCCGCGACATCGCCCGCGCCGGCTATCGCGCCCTGGTGACGGTGCTGACCAAGAAGATGGCCGAGGACCTCAGCGAATACATGCACGAGCAGGGCCTCCGGGTCCGCTACATGCACTCCGACGTCGACACCCTGGAGCGGATCGAGATCATCCGCGACCTGCGCCTGGGGGCCTTCGACGTGCTGGTCGGCATCAACCTGCTGCGCGAGGGGCTGGACATTCCCGAGTGCGGCCTGGTCGCCATCCTCGACGCCGACAAGGAAGGGTTCCTGCGCTCGGAGACCTCGCTCATCCAGACCATCGGCCGGGCGGCGCGCAATCTCGACGGCAAGGTGATCCTCTACGCCGACACCATCACCGGCTCGATGGAGCGGGCGATGGCCGAGACCCGCCGCCGGCGCGACAAGCAGGCCGCCTGGAACGCCGCGAACGGCATCACCCCGGAGAGCATCAAGAGCCGGATCAAGGACCTGCTCGCCAGCCCTTACGAGCGCGGCGACCGGGTGACGGTGGACGCCGGCGTGGCGGAGGAGGCGCGGCCCTTCCTCGGGCACAACTTCCAGGCCACCCTGCGCGACCTGGAAGGCAGGATGCGCGAGGCCGCCGCCAACCTCGAGTTCGAGACCGCCGCCCGCCTGCGCGACGAGATCAAGCGCCTGAAGCTCCTCGACCTCGAATTCGCCAACGACCTCACCACCGCCCCCGGCGAAACGCCCGATCGAGAGGCGCCCAAGCGGCTGCGCGCGGAGGCGAGGGCGGAGAGCGCGGCGAGGTTTCGGAAACGGGGTGGGCGGTAATTGATCCATCGTCCTGTCACCCGGCAGCTTCGGGCTCGACGCTCAAGCCGACATTAGGCGCCTTCATTGGCGATGACCTTATCGAACACACCAGATCAAGGCCTGGCCAGCCGACCCTCCAGCGCGGTCCGCAGGCTCTCCGGGCCGATGCTGGTCGGTCCGGTGAAGGGGTGATCGATCTCGACGATGACGAACAGGGCGAGGAAGATCAGCACCGCCAGCATGCCGGTCATGATCACTTGCGAGCCGGCGCTGCGAACGCCGAAGAAGAAGGTGAATCCCAGCGTCACCGCCGCGCCGGCGAACAGCACCGCCCAGATCACCCCCGGCGTCGCGCCGCTCGCCAGCAGCATGCGCGTGCGCCGCGCCTCGGTCAGGGAGTCGAGCCGGCTGAGCGTCTCGGCGAACACCGCCGCGTCGCGCGGCGTGGCGGCCGGATTGGCGGCCGCGGCGGCGTAGAGGGCGTCGAGCGCCTGGGCGGTGCTCGTCCTCACTCGTCCGGAGGCCATGGCCGGCCAATCGTCGGCGATGGCGGAGCGCATGTAGCCGGTCAGCCGCGTCCGCAACGCCTGCCCGACGGCCGGGCTCATGTCCAGCGACAGGCGCTCGAGGATGACCACGGCCGCCGTCTCCTCGGTGACCGCCGCCTCGGCATCGCGAAATTTCTCCCAGACGACGATCACCGCGAAGCCGAGCAGCACCGCATAGGTCACGCCGATGACCGCGAACTTGAAGCCGGCGACCTCATTGTTGATCTCGAGGCGCTCCAGGCCGATGCCTCTGCGGATCAACAGCGCGACCGCGACCGCGAGAATCGTCGGGGCGGCGACGACCAGCAGGAAGGCGAGCCACAGGGGCTGCGACGACAGCGAAATCAGCACGTTCGCGCCCTCCGGGACCGAGCCGCCGCCCGTGCTGTCGTCTCTACCCCGCGCTTGACGATCTGTGAACGCGGGCGGGGGCGTTTTCCGCTTCCCCGCCAAAGGCGAGATGCAGCGCCTTTCGGTAGAGACTGGGCATGGCGGACTTGACCTCGGCCGCGGCCCACCAGTCGGCGGTGAAGTCCGGCGGGGCGTCGGCGACGAGAACCGTCAGGGTGAGGGCGAAGTGGGTGAAAACGTGGGAAACGGCGCCGGCCTCGCGCCAGCCGTTTTCGAACGGCGCCTCGGCGAGCCTGCGAGCCGGTGTCGCCGCTTCCTCCGTCCACGCGCCGCCGGGTAGGGCGAGCATGCCACCGAGCAGGCCGCTGTCCGGCCGGCGCACGACCGCTATCGCCTCGCCGCGCCGGGCGACGTAGGCGACGCCGTATCGGCGCGGTCTCGCGGCCTTGGCCGCGCGGCGGGGGTAGCGTTCCGGCTGGCCAGCGGCGCCAGCCTGGCAGACGAACGCCAGCGGGCATTCCTGGCAGAGGGGCCTCGCGGGGCGGCAGATCACGGCGCCGAGATCCATCAGCGCTTGCGCCCAGTCGCCGGGTCGATCGGGGCGGACCCACCGAGCCGCCAGCCTCCGCAACTCCCCCTTGGCCGAAGGGAGGGGGGTTTCGAGGGCGTGGATCCGCGCCACAACTCGCTCGACGTTGCCGTCGACGACATTGGCGGCTCGATCAAAGGCGATCGCCGCGATCGCCGCGGCGGTGTAGGCGCCGACGCCGGGCAGATCGCGCAGCTGGGCCTCCTCCGAAGGGAAGCGGCCGCCAAACCCGCCGGCGACGCGGCGGGCGCAAGCGATCAGATTGCGCGCCCGGGCATAGTAGCCGAGCCCCGCCCACGCGGCCATCACCTCGGTTTCGGGCGCCGCCGCGAGAGCCTCGACGGTCGGCCAGCGTTCGGTGAACCGCTCGAAGTAGGGGATGGCGTGAACGACGGTGGTCTGTTGCAGCATGATCTCCGAAAGCCACACGCGGTAGGGCGCGGACCGCTCACCGAGAGGGGCGCGCCACGGGAGGTCCCGGCGATTGCCGTCGTACCAGGCGAGCAGGGCGCGGCGGGGGCATGGCGCACGCCGAACCGCAACCTGGGCGTCTCGTCCAGGCCGACCTGGCGTGATGGGACGGCCCGGGTCCAAGTTGCCGGCCGGGGTGGCGGGGGGAGATGGGACTTGGACCACGCGCGGCGCTATAGACCGGCCATGAAGCGGACGCTTCCCACCATGGAGGAGGCGCGGGCCATTCTCGCCGCCCGACGGACACGGCCGGCGCGGCGGCCGCCGCCCGCCGTCGGCCCGGCGCTCACCAGGGTGCTGAAGCCGCTGCATGCCCGCTTTGGTCGCGGGGTCGAGGCGCTGATCGGCCACTGGCGAGAGATCGCCGGCGGGGCGCTGGCGGCGCGCACCGAACCCGTGCGGCTGGTCAAGCCGCGCGGCGGCGGCGCGGCCAGCCTGGAACTTCGCGTGCACGGGGCGGCGGCCATCCTGGTGCAGCACCAGGCGCCGGATATTCTCGCTCGCGTCAACCTGTTCTTGTCCCCCGAGCGGGTCGACCGCCTGAGGATCGTTCAGGGTGCGCCGCGCCGGCGCTCCTCGTCGCGCGGGCAGCCGGAACCCGCCGCGAGGCCGCGGCGGCCGCGCGGTCCGCTCGACGCGGCGGCCGAGGCGGCGCTGGCCGAGCAGCTGGCCGACTTCCCGGACGGCGCGCTCCGCCGGGCTCTGGCGCGGCTGGGCCGCGAGGTGCTACGCGACGGCTGATCGGCCGCGCCGCGCCCGCGAGGCGCGCGCGGTCGCCAAAGCCTCTGCCCTCAAGCCCTTGCCGTTTTCGAAGGCCGTCATGCGAAATCCCCTGATCCTCATAGCTCTCCTCGCCGGCGCCCTGGCGCTCGCCGCCTGTCAGAAGTCCGCCACCGGCGCGGCCGCCGGCGATGACATGACCATGGGCTCGCCCAAGGCGCCCGTGACCATGATCGAGTACGCCTCCGTCTCCTGCCCTCACTGCGCCGCCTTCAACAACGACGTCTTTCCCGCGTTCAAGAAGAAATATGTCGACACCGGCAAGGTCTACTACGTCGCGCGCGAGGCGCTGACCAGCGATCCGAGCATCGCCGCGGCCGGCTTTCTCACCGCACGGTGCGCCGGCAAGGACAAGTACTTCCAAGTCACGGACGCGATCTACCACGCGCAACCGCAGATATTCGCTGGCGGCGACCCGCACGCGGTGCTGCTGAACATCGCGCGCTCGGCCGGCATGACCGACGCCCAGTTCGAGAAGTGCATCGGGGACGAGCAGGCGATGAACGCCCTGAACGGCCGTTGGGAGCGCTACATGCGCGACGATCACGTCAACGCCACGCCCACCTTCGTGATCAACGGCAAGGTCTACGACAAGGGCGAGATGTCGCTCGCCGATCTCGACGCCGCCGTCGCCGAGGCGATGAAGCGCCCGCGATCCGCCGCATGAACCGGCCGACCCCGGCGCTCGCCGCCGTCCTGGCGAGCGTGCTGGCGCTCGCCGGGGGAGCGGTCCCGGCGGCCCGAGCGCAGGCGACCAACGCCAGCCTTGCGGCGGCCCAGGTCGACGACATGGCTCTGGGGCCGCGCCGCGCGGGGGTGACGGTGGTGGAATACGCCTCGCTCGGTTGTCCGCACTGCGCCGATTGGGCGAGGGACGTCTTCCCGGCGTTTCGCAAGACCTTCGTCGACACCGGCAAGGCGCGCTTCGTGCTGCGCGAGCTGCTCTATGGCGACTCCACCATGGCGGCGGCCGGCTTCATGCTGGCGCGGTGCGCCGGGCCTTCCGGCTATTTCCCCATGGTCGAGGCGATTTTCGCCGATCAAAAGGAGATCGAGAACCTCGGCGTCGACGAGATGCTGCGCGTGGCCAAGACGCAAGGGTTCACCCGCGAGCGCTTCGAAGCCTGCCTCAAGGACCCGAAGGGGCTCGCCGCCATGCAGGCGCGCGCCGACCGGCACCAGAACGCCGACCACATCGCCGCCACCCCGAGCTTCGTGATCGCCGGCGGCGCGCCGCATGAGGGCGAGATCAGCCTCGCCGACCTTTCCGCGGCAATCCACGCGGCCGCCCGGCGCCGCTAGGGCGCGGGCGGGCGGTTCGTCGAGGCGACCATGCGCTTCACCGCCCTGCGCCTCGCCGGCTTCAAATCCTTCGTCGAGCCGGCCGAGTTGCGCATTCAGCCGGGGCTGACCGGGATCGTCGGGCCGAATGGATGTGGCAAGTCGAACCTGCTGGAGGCGCTGCGCTGGGTCATGGGGGCCGGCTCGGCCAAGGCGCTGCGCGGCGGCGGCATGGACGATGTGATCTTCGCCGGCGCTGGCGAGCGGCCGGCGCGCAATCTCGCCGAGGTCAGCCTCGCCATCGACAACACCGTCGGCGACGGACCGCCGGCGTTCGCCGACAAGCCGTGGATCGAAGTGACGCGGCGCATCGATCGCGGCGCCGGCTCGAGCTACCGGATCAACGGCGAGGAGGCGCGGGCCCGCGACGTCCAGCTGCTGTTCGCCGACGCCTCCAGCGGGGCCAATTCCCCCGCCCTGGTGCGCCAGGGACAGATCTCCGAGCTGATCGCCGCCGCCCCGCGCAATCGCCGCCGGGTGCTGGAAGAGGCGGCTGGCGTCGCCGGCCTTCAGGGGCGGCGTCATGAGGCGGAGCTGAAGCTCGCCGCCGCCGAGGCCAATCTCGCGAAACTCGACATGGTCGCGCGCGAAATGGACGGCCAGCTCGCCCGGTTGAAGCGCGAGGCGCGGCAGGCGGCCCGCTACCGCCTGCTCTCCGCCGAGATCCGCGCGGCCCGCGAGGCAGAGGCGTGGAACGCCTGGGCGGAGGCGCGGAGTCTGGCGGATCGCGCGCGGGTCGAGCACGACGCCGCCTTCCGCGCCGAAGCCGAAACCGCCGGCGCGGCCGCCGCGGCGTCGGCGACGGCTTTGGAGGTCGAGGCGGCCCTGCCGCCGCTGCGCGAGGAAGCAGCGGTCGCCGCGGCCGTGCTCCACCGGCTCGACATCGAACGCGATCGGCTGGAGCGGGCCGCCGAGAGCGGCGCGCGCGATCTGGAGCGGCTGGCGCGCGACGCGGCGCGGCTGCGCGACGACGACGCGCGTGAAGCGCGGCTGGCCGAGGATGCCGCCGCCGCGAGCGGCCAGCTGCGAGGGGAGATCGCCGAACTGGACGCCGACCTGTCCGCGGGACCGGCCGAGCTGACCCGCTTGGCCGGCCATGCCGCCGAATTGGAGCGGCGGCGCGCCTCGGCCGAGGCGGCCGTCGAGACACTGGCCGCTGATCGAGCGGCGGCGCGGGCCGCCAGCGACGCCCTGGCCTTGCGCGCGCGCGAGGCGCGAGCGCGGCTGGAGCGGACGCGGCGGCAGCTCGACGCCGCCCGTTCGAGCTACGCCAGCGCGCCGCCGGCGGACACCGGCGCCGGGGAGGCGGACACGCGGGTCGAGGAGACGGAGGCGGCGCTGGCAGCCACCCGCGCCGCTCTGGAGGCGGTCGACGGCGAGCGCGAGGCGGCGGCGGCGGCGGAAGCCGCGGCCCTCGCGGTCCTTCGCGCCGAGGCCAGCCGGCTGGCGGCCCTGGAAGCCGAGACGATCGGTCTACGTCGTCTGATCGCCCCGAGCGATGCGGCCGCCATGGGGCGCCCCGCTCTCGCGGAGATTGCCGTCGAGCCAGGGCTCGAGGCGGCCGTGGCCGCGGCGCTCGGCGACGAGGCTCAGGCCTCTCTCGACCCCGCTGGCGTCAGCTGCTGGCGCGGCGCCGCCGCCGCGCCAATCGATTGGCCAGCGGGCGCCGAACCGATCGCGGGCAGGGTGTCGGCGCCGCCGGCGCTGGCGGCGCGCCTGGCGCGGATCGCCGTGGTCGCGCTCGCCGACGGCGAGAGGCTGCAAGCCAAGTTGCCGCCCGGCGCCAGACTAGTGTCGCGCGAGGGTGATCTGTGGCGATGGGATGGTTTCGTCGCTACCGCCGCCGCGCCGCGTCCGGCGCAGGTGCGGTTGGAGCAGGCGGGCCGACTGAGGCGGTTGGCCGGTGAGATCGAAGTTGCCCGCGCCTGCGCCGAGGCGGCCCATTCCAGCCATGCCGCCGCCTCCACGACCCTGGCCAAGGTCGAAGCGACGCTCGCCAAGGCGCGGCATGGCGCCCGGGAGGCGGAGGGGCGTCTCGCCAAGTTCCGCCAACACCGTGATGAACTGCGCTCCGAGGCGGTCCGGCGGGAAGCGCGGCTTGTCACGCTGGCCGAGAACCTCGCCCGGCTGGAAGCGGAGGAAGCTGATTTTGCCGCGCAGGTCGCCGCGATCGATCGCGAATCGAGCGCGGCGCCGTCACCGCCCGTAGAGGACGGCGCCCTCGGCGAGGCCAGGCGGGTTGCGGCGGAAGGCCGCGCGGAGGCGCAGGCGGCGCGGGGCGCCCACCAGGCGGCGTCCGCGCGGGCGGAGGCGGCCAAACGGCGACGCGCGGCCGCCCTTGGCGAGCTTTCGGATTGGAGCCGGCGGGCGGCCGCGACGGCGGAGCGGCGCGCCGGCTTGGCCGCCGCCGCCGAGCGGATTGCCGCCGAGCGCGCCCTGGCGGAGGCGACGCCGGCGCGACTCGCCGGTCAACTGAACGCACTGCTGGAAGAGTACGGCCTTGCCGAGGCTCGGCGGGACCGGGCGAGCGACGCGCTCGCCGAGGCGGAATCGGCCAGGGTGGACGCGAACCGGACCGCCAGAGCGGCGGAGGCGCGCGCCGCGCAGGCGCGGGAAGCGCGCGCCGCGGCGGTAGCGCGGCTGGCCGCCGCGCGCGAGCGGCTGGAAACCGTCGCCGGCGAGTACGAGCGTCTGACCGGCGCGGCCCCTTCGGCGGGCGAGGTAAGGGACGGGCCGCCTAGGCCCGCCAATTCAGCTGGATTGGCGGGGCTCGAGCGTGAACGGGATGGGCTGGGCGCGGTAAACCTTCTGGCCGAGACCGAAGCCGCCGATCTCGCGGCGCGCGCCGGCGATCTGGCGGCCGAGCGCGACGATCTGGAGGGAGCGTTGCGGCGCCTGCGCGGGGCGATCGGCGAGATCGACCACGAGGCGCGCGGACGACTGGCCGAGGCGTTCGCCGTCGTCGACGGCCACTTCCGCTCGCTGTTCACCACCCTGTTTCAAGGCGGCGAGGCGCGCCTGGCGCTCGTCGACGCCGAGGGCGCGGACGATCCGCTCAACGCCGGCCTGGAGATCTACGCCTGCCCGCCGGGCAAGCGCATGGCGGTGATGAGCCTGATGAGCGGCGGCGAGCAGGCGCTGACCGCCGTCGCCCTGATCTTCGCCGTCTTCCTCGCCAATCCGGCGCCGCTGTGCGTGCTCGACGAGGTCGACGCGCCGCTCGACGACGCGAACACGGAACGCTTTTGCGACCTCTTGGACGACATGCGCCACCGCGCCGCCACCCGCTTCCTGGTGATCACCCACAATCCGCTGACCATGTCGCGAATGGACCGGCTCTATGGCGTGACCATGCGCGAGCGCGGCGTTTCGCAGCTGGTTTCGGTCGATCTCGGCGAAGCCGAGGCGCTGGCCACCCGCTGAGCTGGGCGCGTCGCGAGCGGCCGATCACGAATTGTTGACTTCGCGGCCGACGCCCGGCTAAGAGCGCCGCGAAACCCCGGCGGCTTCGCCGACGGGGCTTTTTTAGTGCCGGTTCGGCGACAAGGCCCATGCCCGCGCCCGACAATCCCATCGACGACGGCGAGCCGCCCCGCGACCGCGCGGCGATCGACAGACTCGATCGGCGGCTGGCGGCGTTCGACGCCGGGCGCAAGCGGGCGGGGGTCGGGCCGCTCGCGGTCGGCCAGGCGGCGTCGGACGGCTACCGGCTGCTCGGCCAGATGCTCGGCGGGGTGCTGGGCGGGTTGGGAATTGGCTGGCTGATCGACCGTTTCGCCCACACCTCGCCGTGGGGCGTGGTCGGGGGGCTGGTGATCGGCGCCACCCTGTCGATCGTCGCGACGGTGAAGACCGCCTCGGCGATCAGCGCCCGGTCGGCGGTCAGGTCCGGCGCGGCTCCGGCCGCCGCGGGCGACGACGACGAGGACTAGCCGGACCGCGCCCGTGCGGCCGGCGAGACGGAGAGACGGAGAGCCATGGCGGCGATCGAGCCGATGGAGCAGTTCCTGGTCAAGAAGATCGTGACCCTGCCGCCCGTCACGGTCCCGGGCCTGGGCGCGATCGACCTCTCCATCACCAATTCCGTGCTGTTCATGCTGATCGCCGCCGCGCTGATCAGCCTGCTCTTTTTCGCCGCCGGGCGCCGGGCGCTGATCCCGGGACGCACCCAGGCGGTCGGCGAGATGTTCTACAATTTGGTGGACGGCACCTTGACCGGCGGCATCATCGGCGAGCGCGGCCGGCCGTTCCTGCCGTTCGTCTTCACCCTCTTCCTGATGATCGCGGTGTTGAACCTGCTCGGCCTCGCGCCCGGCGGCTTCACCGTCACCTCGCAGCTGGCGGTGACCGCCGCCCTGGCGGTGATGACCTTCACGACGGTGATCATCGTCGGCTTCGTGCGCAATGGGCCGCGCTTCTTCAAGCTGTTCTGGCCCTCGGGGATGCCGTTCGCCATGGCCGTGCTGATGGCGCCGATCGAATTCATCTCCTTCGCCGTGCGGCCGATGACCCTGGCCATGCGACTGTTCGGCAACATGCTGGGCGGCCACGTGGTCACTTACATGTTCGCCTCCTTCGTCGTCGGCCTCGGACTGTTCGGTCTGGCCGGAGCTGGGATCGCCAAGCTCGGCCTGCTCGGCTCGGCGGTGTCGTTCCTGATGATCGTCGGCCTGACGGCGCTGGAGTTCGTCGTCGCCTTCCTGCAGGCGTTCGTGTTCGCGGCGCTCACCTGCGTCTATCTCAACGAGGTGGTGAACCTCGACCACGGGCACTAGCGCCCGCTCTGCCTTTCGATCCGTGCAACTCTAGAAGGAACTGATCACCATGGACGTCACCGCGGCCAAGTACATCGGCGCCGGCCTCGCCATGACCGGCCTCATCGGCGCCGGCGCCGGGCTGGGCCTGCTGTTCGGCGGCTATCTGCAAGGGGCGATGCGCAACCCCTCCGCCGCGGCCGGCGAGCGGGTTTGGCTGTTCCTCGGCATGGCGCTCGCCGAGTCGATGGGCATCTTCGGGCTGGTGATGGGCTTCATCATCCTGTTCGTGAAGATCTGAGCGCTCGACGATGATCGACCCTGGAGGGGGCGCGGTCACGGGCGCTCCCGCGCAAGGCGGCGCCGGCGGCCTGCCGCAGTTCGATCCCGCCCAATGGCCCGGACAGATCGTCTGGGTGCTGGTGATCTTCGCCATCCTCTACGTCCTGTTCGCCAGGATCTTCGTGCCGCGGATCGGCGGGGCGATCGACGAGCGCGAGGCCAGGATCGCCGGCGACATCGCCGAAGCGCGTCGGCTGAAGGAAGAGGCCGAGACTCAGGCGGCGGCCGCCGCCGAGGAGCGGCGGCGGGCTCGCGAGGAGGCGCAGCAGCTCGCCGTGCGCGCCAAGTCGGAGGCGAAGACCGCCGCCGCCCGCCGTCGCGCCGAAGAGGCCGGCCTGCTCGCCAAGGGCTTCGCCGACGCCGAGGCGCGGATCGCCGCGGCGCGCGACCGGGCGATGGCCAGCGTTCATGACGTCGCCGCCGACACGGCGGCGGCCATCATCACCCGCCTGACCGGCGAGGCCGCGCCGGCGGCGGAGATCGAGTCGGCCCTGCCCCGCCCCGCCGGCCACGCCTGAGCCAAGAGAAGCGAGAAACGCGAGCGTGTCATTCCTGACCAATCCGCAGGACGCCCACTTCTGGGTGTTCATCGCCCTTCTGGTGTTCGTCGCCATCCTGTGGCGGGCGCGCGCGCACACGCTGGTCGGCCAGGCGCTCGACGACGTCGGCCACCGGGTGCGCGCCCAGCTAGACGAGGCGGCGCGGCTGACCGCCGAGGCCAAGGCCCTGCTGGACGACATCAGCGCAAAGCGCGCTCAGGCGGAGCGCGACTCCGCCGCGATGATGGCGGCCGCCGAAGCGGACGTCGAGCGCCTGCGCGCCGAAACAGCCAAGACGTTGGGCGAGGAGGTGCGGCGCATGCGCGAGCTGGCCGAACGCAAGATCGCCGTCGCCGAGGCTCTGGCGACGGCCGAGGTAAAGGCCGCCGCCGCCGACCTCGCCACCCACGCGGCCGAAACGGTTCTGGCGGCGCGGCTCGGCAGGGCGGCGCCCGATCCGACTATCGACTTGGGCATCGCCGGATTGGCCAACGGCTTTAGAGCCTAGGGCCGGCCCGGCGAGACGCCGGCTCCATGCGCGAGCCACGCGCCGCCCAGGCCCACTTCATGCGCGGCGTGCAGTTGCTGCGCGGTGGGCAGACGGCGGCGGCGACCGCCAGCCTGCTGGCGGCGGTGCGCGCCGACGACAGCCACTTCGAGGCGCACCGGGCGCTCGGCGCCGCCCTGGCTCAGGGCGGCCGCTTCGCCGAATCCGCCCGCGTTCTCGAGCGAGCGGTGGCGCTGCAACCCGGGTCGCCGGCGGCGCACGCCGCCCTGGGCGGCGCCTACGACAATCAGGGCCTGCATGAGGCGGCGATCGCCGCCTTTGGCCGCGCGGTCGAGTTACGGCCGGACTTGGGCGCGGTCCACCACCGCCTGGCGGCGCTCCATTCGCTCTACAGTCACAACGAAGCGGCGGCCGACTGCCTGGATCGCGCCGCCGACGCCGCGCCGGCGAGCCCCGAGGCGCGGCTGTATCGCTCCGACGCCGCCGGCCTGCGCGGCGATTTCGCCGGCGCGGAGCGCGTCGCGCGCGAGGCGGTTGCTTTGGAGCCCTCGAGCCCCGCGGCGCACGGAACGCTCGGAGGAGTTCTCTATGCGCAAGGACGATTCGACCTCGCGGCGGCGGCGTTCGAGGCGGCGCTCGCGCTCGATCCCAAGCTCGCCAAATCCTGGGACGGCCTCGTTCATTGCCGAACCTGGTCCAACCGCGATTCCCCGCTCGTCGAGCGCCTGGGCGCGGTGTTGCGGCGCTCCGACCTGACCGAGGGCGAGCGGACCACGATGCAGTTCGCTCTTGGCAAGCTGCTGGACGATCGCGGCGATTTCGCCGCCGCCATGGCCGCGTTCGACGAGGGCAACCGGCTGCGCGGCCGACATCTGGCGTTCGATCGCGCGGCGTTTGCCGCGGGGCTCGACCGGGCGATCGCCGCCTTCACCCCGGAGGCGTTCGCCCGCGCCGCGCCATTCGCCGTCGCGGACGAGAGGCCGCTCATCATCGTCGGCATGTACCGTTCCGGCACCACTCTGGTGGAGCGGATCCTCTCCAGCCATCCGTCCATTGCCGGCGGCGGCGAGCTGACGGTCTGGCGGCCGGGCGAGATGGAGGCCGAGGCGGCGACCGGGCGGTTCGACCCGGAAGCTGCGCGGCCGTCGGCGGCGCGCTATCTCGCTCGGCTGGAGAGCCTGGCGCCGGAGGCGGCGCGGGTCACCGACAAGCTGCCGTTCAACTTCCTGCGCCTCGGCGGCGTTCACGCCCTGATGCCTGGCGCGCGGATCGTCCACTGCCGCCGCGATCCGATCGACACCTGCCTGTCGATCCACACCACGCTGTTCAACACCCGCGTCGCCTTCGCGGCGCGCCAGGCCGACTTGGTGTTCGTCTATCGCCAATACCAGCGGATGATGGCCCATTGGCGCGCGGTGCTGCCGGCGGAGCGCTTCATCGAAGTCGACTACGAGCGGCTGGTCGCAAGCCCGGAGGCGGAAACACGGCGGTTGATCGCCTTCGCCGACGTCGGCTGGGACGACCGCTGCCTACGGCCCGAGAGCAACCCGCGGCCGATCGCCACCGCCAGCGCCTGGCAGGCCCGCCAGCCGATCCACGCGCGCGCCACGCAACGCTGGCGGCGCTATGAGCCCTGGCTGGGCGAGTTGCGGGAGCTGGCGAAGGGCGAGGCTGGCTAGGTCTCCTCGATCAACCGGCGCGCCTTGGGCCGCGATCGCCGAGGACCGAGGAGAGGACCGGAAAACCCCATGGCTCGAAATGGTTGGCGTTGCGGGTGACGACGATCAGTCCGTGGGCTTCGGCCGCGGCAGCTTCCCGGCGCCTGAGCATGCGCCCGGCGAGCCCGCTTCACGGCTCCAGTAGTCCCGCCGCCGCGCGGCGGAGGTTCCAGCGCTTCCGCCGCTGCAGTCTTCCCCCGCCGCCTCGCTCGCGGCTATATGAGCGCCTACCGCCAGGGACCTCCACTCATGAACGCCCCGACAACAGCCGCTCGCGATCTGTTCGACAATCCGCTGGGGACGGATGGATTCGAGTTCGTCGAGTTCACCGCGCCCGAGCCTGAGGCGCTGAAGGGCCTGTTCGAGAAGATGGGCTTCCAGGCGGTGGCGCGGCATCGCTCCAAGAACGTGCTGCGCTTCGCCCAGGGCGACATCAACTTCATCCTCAACATGGAGCCTGAGGGCCAGCCGGCGAGCTTCCGCGCCGCTCACGGCCCTTCGGCCAACGCCATGGCCTTCCGGGTGCGCGACGCTGGCGAGGCCTTGGCGCTGGCGATCGAGCGCGGGGCCACGCCGGTCATTGGTCCCGTCGGGCCGATGGAGCTCAACATCCCGGCGATCGAGGGGATCGGCGGCACCCACCTCTATTTCGTCGACCGCTATGGCGCCAAACACATCTACGACATCGACTTCGTCCCCCTGCCAGGCGCGCCGGAGCGGGTCGAGGGGGTCGGGCTGACCTACCTCGATCACCTCACCCACAATGTCCATCGCGGCCAGATGGCCAAATGGGCGGAATTTTACGAACGCATCTTCAACTTCCGCGAGATCCGTTACTTCGACATCGAGGGGGCGCAGACCGGCCTGTTCTCCAAAGCGATGACCAGCCCATGCGGCAAGATCCGCATCCCGCTGAACGAAAGCCAGGACGAGCACTCGCAGATCGAGGAGTTCCTGCGCGATTACCAAGGCGAGGGCATTCAGCATATCGCGCTCGGCGCCGGCGACATCTTCGAGGCGGTCGAGACGATGCGCGAGCGCGGCGTCAAGTTCCAGGATACGCCGGAGACCTATTACGAACAGCTCGACGCGCGGGTGCCCGGCCACGGCGAGAACCTGCAGCGCCTGCGCGCCGATCGCATCCTGCTGGACGGCGCGCCGACCGAGGGTCAGGGGCTGCTGCTGCAGATCTTCACGGAGAACATGATCGGGCCGATCTTCTTCGAGATGATCCAGCGCAAGGGCAACGAGGGCTTCGGCGAGGGGAATTTCAAGGCCTTGTTCGAGAGCATCGAAGCCGACCAGATGCGCCGCGGCGTGTTGCCGGCCAAGGCGGACGCGTGAGCGCGCGCAACTGGATCCCGGTGCGCGGGGCGCAGGGACGCCACTCCCGCCAGGCCCATGCCGACATGCCGGAGGGCGCCTATGAGCGGGAGATGTCCAAGGAGGGATTCTTTGGCCCCGCCGCCTTCTTCCATCACGCCCGGCCGCCGACCAGCTGGACCCGGTTCGAGGGGCCGCTTCGACCGCGCGCCTTCGATCTTTCGGCGCTGAATGAGGCGGCCGCCTCGCCGTGGAATGCGCCCCGCGTCCTGCACAACGCCAAGCTCGAGGTGCGTTTCTGGAAACTGGCCGAGGCGATGCCGGACCTGGCGCGCGACGCGGACGGCGATTTGCTCCTGTTCGTCCATCAGGGCCGCGGCGACCTCTTCTGCGACTGGGGGCGGCTGGCCTTTGAGGCCGGCGACTATCTCTACCTGCCGCGTGGGGCGATGTGGCGCCTCGCGCCGGAGGGCCCGGCGGCGCTGCTGACCATCGAATGCACGGGCGGTCACTACACCTTGCCGGACAAGGGCCTGCTCGGCCCGACGGCGATCTTCGATCCGGCCTTGCTGGAGACGCCGGCGATCGACGCGGCGTTCCAGGCCGACCAGGCGCGGGAAGGCGAGTGCGCCGTCAAGGTGAAGAAGCGCGGGCAAGTCTCCTGCGTCACCTATCCGTACAATCCGCTCGACGCGATCGGCTGGCACGGCGATCTCGCGCCGGTGAAGCTCAACGTGCGCGACATCCGCCCGGTGATGAGCCACCGCTACCACCTGCCCCCCAGCGTCCACACCACCTTCCTCGGCGAGCGGTTCGTCGTCTGCACCTTCACGCCGCGGCCCTTCGAGACCGACCCCGGCGCGCTGAAGGTGCCGTTCTTTCACAATAACGACGATTACGACGAGGTGCTGTTCTACCACGCCGGCGACTTCTTCAGCCGCGACAACATCGACGCCGGCATGATGACCTTGCATCCGAGCGGCTTCACCCACGGGCCGCATCCCAAGGCTCTGAAGAACATGCTGGTGCAGAGCAAGTCGGCTACCGATGAATACGCCGTGATGATCGATGCGCGCGACCCGCTGGACGTCGATCCGGCCGCCACGGCGGTCGAGAACACGGCCTACGTCGATAGCTGGAAGACGCCGGCGTGATGCTTGTCCGGGGCGCGGGCGCCCGGCCGGCAGGGTCAAAAGTATCGCGCCCTGCGCGAGGATCGGGATGAGGCTCGCGTCGCTGAAGGGCTCGCGAGACGGGCGCTTGGTGGTCGTCTCGCGCGACCTGGCCTGGTGCGTCGAGGCGGGCGATATCGCGCCGACGTTGCAGGCGGCGCTGGACGATTGGGAGGCGTGCGAGCCCGGGCTGCGCGGCCTCGCCGACAGCCTGGAGCACGGGGCGGTGGCGCGGACGCGCTTCCATGAGCGCGAGGCGGCGAGCCCCTTGCCACGCGCTTATCAGTGGGCGGACGGTTCGGCCTACGTCAACCACGTCGCCCTGGTGCGCCAGGCGCGGGGCGCGCAGATGCCGCAAAGCTTCTGGACCGATCCCTTGATGTACCAGGGCGGTTCGGACGGCTTTCTCGGGCCGCGCGATCCAATTCCGCTCGCCGATCCAGCCTGGGGCCTCGACTTCGAGGCGGAGGTCGCGGTCATCACCGGCGATGTCCCGCAAGGCATTTCGTCAGAGGCGGCGCTCGGGTCGATCCGGCTGGTCATGCTGGTCAACGACGTCTCCCTGCGCAACCTCATCCCGGGCGAGCTCGCCAAGTCGTTCGGCTTTTTTCAATCCAAGCCGGCCTCGGCCTTCTCTCCGGTGGCGGTGACGCCGGACGAACTGGGCGAGGGGTGGGCCGACGGCAAGCTGAGGGGCGAGCTGCTGGTCGAACTGAACGGCGCCCTGTTCGGCCGCGCCGACCCCGGCTGCGACATGACCTTCGGCTTCGGAACCCTCATCGCCCACGCCGCCAAGACGCGCTCGCTCGCCGCCGGCAGCATCATCGGCTCGGGCACCGTCTCCAATCGCGACGCGGGCGGCGGGCCGGGCAAGCCGATCGCCGCCGGCGGCCTTGGCTATTCCTGCCTCGCCGAACAGCGGACGGTGGAGACGATCCTCGACGGCGCGTCCGAGACGCCCTTCCTTCAAGCCGGCGATGTGGTGCGCATCGAGATGCGCGACGCCCAGCGCCGCTCCATCTTCGGCGCCATCGAACAGACCGTCGCCCCCGCCTGAGGCTGGACGCGCCCGGTCCGGCTGTGGCATCCACTCGGCCGCCGTCGCGGGCGTGGCGGAACTGGTAGACGCGCCGGACTCAAAATCCGGTTCTGGCGACAGAGTGTCGGTTCGATTCCGACCGCCCGCACCAAACCTGCGACAGCCGTAGCGCCGCCTGCCGGGCGCCCCACTGAGTCGCGACAAGGCCCGCTGGACGCCGGCGCTCGGCGGACGACGCGGAGGTCAGATCCCCGCGTACCACTCGTAGCCGCGGTCTTCCCAATAGCCGCCGTTGCCGCCGTGGATGCCGGCGAGGCTGGCGACTAGCTGCACGCGCTGCACGTATTTGGCGTGCTTGTAGCCCAGCTGGCGCTCGACGCGCAGGCGCACGGGCGCGCCGTGCGGCACGTCGAGGGGGCGACCGTTCATGGCGTGGGCGAGGAGGGTCTGCGGGTGGAAGGCGTCGGCGAGTTCGAGGCTCTCGTAGTATTGGCCGGGCGCCTGCTGGCCGCCCTTGGCCGGCTCGCCCTCGAGCGTGTCGGCGCAGTAGAACACCGCGTAACGCGCGGCGGGCAATACGCCGGCGGCGCGCAGCAGGGGACCAAGCTGGGGGCCGGTCCACTGGCCGATGGCGCTCCAGCCCTCGACGCAGTCATGACGGGTGATCTGGGTGCGGGCGGGAAGGGCGCGCAATTCGGCGAGTGTGAGGCGCAGCGGCCGGGCAACGAGGCCGTCCACCGTCACGGTCCAGTCGCGAAAGCCGGCCTCGAGGTGACGGGCATAGTCGTCGCCCGGCGGATGGAGGGTGCCGTTGGCCTTGAACACCGGCGAAAGGTCGGCGAGGCGGTATTCGCGGGCCAGGGCTCCTTGCCCCTGGAGGAGGCGCTGCGCCCCGTGCGACCAACCCTCGGCCGCCGCCAGCGCGCGTTGGAAGTCCAAACTGGCGGTCAACTTGTCGGCGAAGGTGATCTTCGAGCAGCCGGCCAGCAGCGCGCCGCCGGCCAGGGAGCCGGTCAGCGTCGCGCGGCGGGTGAGCAGGCTCATGGGCTAGGTTCCGTGTTCGCGCGGCAGACGGTAGCGACCGGTGATCATCGAGCCGATCTCGTTCAGCGGCCCGGCCAGGACCACCTCGATCAGATGGACGATGATGAAGAGGACAATCAGGCCGGCGAAGATGAAATGCAGGGTGCGCGCCGACTGCCGGCCGCCGGCGAGCTCGAGCATCCACGGGGCGGCGGCGTTGACCCCCGGCGACATGCACAGCCCGGTGAAGACCATGCCTGTCACGGCGAGGATCAGGCCGAGATAGGCAAGCCGCTGCAACACGTTGAACCGCAAGGCGGCCTCGCCGGTGGGGTGGCGCAGGCGCAGGTGATCGACGGCCGACCGCGGGATGGCCCTCAGGTCGGCGAGCGTGGGCCATAGATCGCGGCCGAGGTGGCGGCTCGCCAGGCTCCAGAGCAGATAGACAAGGCCGTTCACGACCAGAACCCAGGCGAAGAAGAAATGCCAGTGGCGGGCGTCCGCCAGATCGACGACGCCCGGGATGGTGATCCACGAGGGAAAGGCGCGGGCCATGCGGCCGACCGAATGGGACCAGCCGAGCACGCCGGTAGTGTCGAGGGTCACGCCGGCGACTTTTAGGAAGCCGTGCATGGCGCCGCCGCCGGTCGGCGCGGCGAAGATCGACAGGAACGGGGGATCGAAATCGGCGCCCTTCGATCCCCAGTAGAGGTTCGGGTGGGCGTTGAAGATGTTGAGGCCGGTGCCGATCAGGATGAAGATGCAGAGCGCGTTCAGCCAGTGGGTCAGCCGCACCAGGGCCGCGTGGCGGTAAACCACGTCTGGCGAGACGCGCGGCTCGGCCGGCCGGCCATCCGCTTCGGCGACTTCGACCACCATCCGCCCCTCCTTGCCCGCAAGCTCGCGAAGCCCCGGTTCGGCGCAACCGCCAGGATGGTTACGCGAACCGCCGGCCGGGCCGAAAGGGACAGGCGCCCGGACGATCGGTAACCCATTGGCGCGCGGGCTCGAACCTGTGAGTCGAGGTCGGCGAAAACGTTCACCGCCACGGGAGCCTTGACGATGACAGTTTTTCGACGCCGGCCGCTCGCGGCGCTGGCGCTTGGCCTCGGCTTCGCGGCCTTGACCACCGCTTCCCTCGCCAGCGATCGCGCCCATCCGGCCGTGGTCGAGCTGTTCCAGAGCCAGGGCTGCTCGTCCTGCCCGCCGGCCAACGCCAACCTGATGGCGCTTAGCGCCCGCCCGGACGTGCTCACCCTCTCCTTTCAGGTGACCTATTGGGACCAGCTCGGTTGGAAGGACACCTTCGCGCAACCGCGCTTCACCAGCCGGCAATGGGACTATGCCCGCGCCTGGCGGCGGGCCAGCGTGTTCACGCCGCAGGTGGTGGTCAATGGACGGATAGACACCGTCGGGGTGAAGCCGGGCTCGATCGAGCAGGCGATCGCGCGCGGCGACCGCGGCGCGAGCGGCCCGGCGGTCAGCCTCTCCGGCGGCCGGGCGAGCGTCGGAGCCGGCCGTGGTCCGGCGACGGTGTGGCTGGTCCGCTACGATCCGCGCGTGGTGCGCGTGCCGATCGGCCGGGGCGAAAACGGCGGCCGCACCTTGCCGCACAAGAACGTGGTCCGACAGTTGGCGGTGCTGGGCGTCTGGACCGGCCAACCGCGGGCCTGGCCGCTGCCGGCCTCGCCGCCGGGACTGGCGACCGCAATTCTGCTTCAGTCCGGCCCGGGCGGGCCGATCATCGCCGCGGCGCGCGCCTAGACCTGGCGCCCGCCAGGCTCGAGACTGGCGCGGGCCGGATCGACCAGCCGGGCGATGTCGGCGGAAAGCGCCGAGGGTGCGCCGAGCGCCAGGGCCGCGACGTGCTCGGCGAGCAAAGGAGCCACGGTGAACCCGCGCGAGC
Organism: uncultured Alphaproteobacteria bacterium; assembly: GCA_963752245.1. Lineage (GTDB taxonomy): Bacteria > Pseudomonadota > Alphaproteobacteria > Caulobacterales > Caulobacteraceae > Acaudatibacter. The sequence goes on along the minus strand of CAVVXO010000002.1, from coordinate 294,685 downwards.
CGAGGCCGCCCAGAACAAACAGGCCGTCACCGGTCGCGCCGGCGAGCGGGAGATAGTCGCGGGTGGTGGCGCGGACGCCGGCGTGGGCGGCAAGCGGCCGTCCCGCCACCGCGGCGGCGAGCTCCGGCGCGCCTTGGGCGAGGCTGAGGTTGCGCGCATGGTCGGCTTGGCGCGGCGCGGAATCGTCGTCGCCACGGTCGTGGGTGGCGCCGAAGAGGACGCCGGCGCGGGTCGGCAGGGCGTAGCCCCCCGGAAAAAGTCGCGCTTCGCTCCAGGCGACGCCCTGGGCGAGGCTGGCCTGACCGCGAACCGGCAGGAGCGGCAGGCGGGCCAGGGCGCCGCTGGCCATGCCGGCGGCGACGAAAACGACGTCGGCCTCGATGATCCTCTCGCCATCGCAATCGCGGAGCCGCCAGCTGGCGCCCTTGCGCTCGATGCTCGCCACGCGCGCGGCTTCGACGTTGCGAAGCCAGGCGGCGAGCAGAACCGCCGGCTCGACCACCAACGCCTCGCGCAGCCAGAGTTCCGGCGGCCGCTCGGCGGCGATGCACAGCGACCCTGGGGCGAACAGATCGGAAGCGGCGATCTTTTTGAACCGCGCGAGGTCACGTTCGCCCGCGCCGAACAGGCGAGCCCCGCGGCCGAGGATCGCCTCCGGGTGAGGGCCGTACAGGTCCACGGCGCGGGCGAAAGCCTGGGCGAACAGGGCGGCGGGAGCGGCGAGGCCGGCGTCGAGGCGGGGAGCGACCAGAGCGGCGGGGCCGGCGGAAGCGGCCGGCGCGCCGCTGGCGAACACCCGCGGCTCCGCGCCGAGGGCGAAGACGGCGCGGGCGAGCGCGGCGCCGGCGATGCCTGCCCCAAGGATGGCCACCCTGGGCGCGGCCGGTTCGGGCGGCGGCTCGCCGGGCAGCCGCGCCTCCAGACGGTGTCGCTTGCGGCCAAAGCCCGGGCGGCGCTCGACGACGAAGCCGGCGGCGGCGAGGTCGCGCCGCACCTGGCCGGCGGCGGTGAAGCTGGCGGCGCGGGCGCCCGGAGCCGAGCGCGCCGTCACCAACCGCAAGAGCGGCGGCCGCCACATCGCCGGGTTGCGGGCCGGCGAAAAACCATCGAGGAACCAGGCGTCCGCCCGCCCCGACCAGGTCTCGAGCGCCTGCGCCGCTTCCGCATGGGCGATATCGACGGTGGCGGCGATCTCGGGGAAATCGAGGCGATGGAAGCCGCGCGTCGGCGCCGGCCAGCGGGCGAGTAGCCGCCCCGCCAGGCGCGCCAGCTCGGGCCAGGGCGCGAGGGCGCGGGCCGCGTCCTCGCGGCTCAGCGGCTGCGCCTCGACGCTGAAGACGTGCAGCCTGGCCGCCGGCGGCCTGGCGCGCGCCCAGAGATCGAGCAGGGCGGCGAGGTTGCGCCCGGCGCCAAATCCGAGCTCGCCAACGACGAAGCGACGGCGGCCGCGCCAGCGCTCGGGCAGGCCGCAGCCGGCGAGAAAGACCGCGCGCGCTTCGCCGAGCGGGTCTTCGGCCGCGAAGTAGCCCTCGCCGAAACGTGTCGAGATCGGCGCCGGACCATCGAACGCCACCCTCGCCGCTTGGATCGGCGCGTCCTCCGAGGGCAAAGAAAAAGGGCCGCCCCTCATCTGAGGAGCGGCCCTTTCCCTGTAAGCGAAAAGTCTCTGGTGAGAGAGGCTTATTGCTTCTTGGCGGCCGTGTCGGCGCTCTTGGCGGCGTTGGCGGCCGACTTGGCGGCGCTGTCGGCGCTCTTGGCGGCGTCGGCGGCCATGGCGCCGGCCGGAGCGGCCGAGGCGTCGGCGGCCGGGGTGGCGGCGCCCGAGCTCATCGCGCCGGTGGTGGCGGCCGGAGCGGCGGTGGCGTCGGCGGCCGGGGCGGCCGGAGCGGCGGTCGCGTCCGCCGGAGCCGCGGCGGTGGCGTCGGTCTTGTCGGCCGGCTTGGAGCAGGCGGCGACGCTGAGAGCCGCCACGGCGGCGCTCGCGACCAGAGCGGCGCGGAAGAAGTTGGAGGTCATGGGTTCCCTTTCCCCTCGTGAAGTGGGTTGAGGCGTCCGATTCCCTCGAACGCTTCGCGCACGGTATGCCAGGCGCGTGACCGATGCAAGCGGCGAGTTCACGGAAACGTGATCCCTCTCCCAAGCTTTCGTGATAGCCGGGTGGCGCGCTAGAGACCGGCGGATGCCGACCTCGCCGCCCGGGCCGCATGAGGAAGCGGCGGTCGGCCCGCTTCCGCCGCGCTCCTTCGCCATCCTGTTCGCGGTCTCGGCCGCCACGGCGATCGGCAATACCGGCATGCAGTCGGTGCTGCCGGCGATCGGCCGCTCGATCGGTTTCCCCGACTTCCTGGTGGCCGGCATCTTCTCGCTGTCGGCGCTGCTGTGGGCGTTCAGCTCGCCGATCTGGGCGAGGGCCTCCGACCGGTTCGGACGCAAGCCGCTGATTCAGGTGGGCCTCGCGGGCTTCACCGTTTCGATGGTCTGCTGCGGGGCGGTGGTCGCGGCGGGAACGCACAGGCTGGCGCCGGTGCTGACCATCTTCGTTCTGTTCCTGCTGGCCCGGGCCCTCTTCGGCCTGTTCGGCGCGGCCGCCAATCCGGCGAGCCAGGCCTATGTCGCCGAGCGCACCGACAGGCAGGGGCGAACCAACGCCATGGCCGCCCTGGCCGGGGCTTTTGGGCTCGGCACCATCGTCGGGCCGGCGATCGCTCCCTTATTCGTGCTGCCGAAGATTGGTCTCGCCGGGCCGATGATCGCCTTCGCCCTGCTAGGCGCGACCATGATGGCGCTCGTCGCGCGAGCCTTGCCGGAGAATCGCGGCGCCGGCTCGGCGCCTCCTAATCCGAAGAGGTCGGCGGCGCCCGACGCCAAGCCTGGCCGGCGGTCGTGGCTCGATCGGCGGATCACCGCCTTTCTCGTCTATGGCTTTCTGGTCTCCGCCTGCCAGACCGCGCAGGGCCAGACGCTCGGCTTTCTGATCATCGACAAGCTCGGCCTGCCGCCGCTCGCCGCCCAGGGCTACACCGCCGTGGCGATGATGGCCGGAGCGGTCGCCGGCCTGCTCGCGCAGTGGGGGGTCATCCGAATCCTCCGCATGGGGCCGAAGGACCTGCTGCGCTGGGGCGCGGGGGTGGCGGCGATCGCCAACCTGCTGGTGGCGCTCGCGCCCAGCTATGTCGCCGTCGTGATGGGCTATGCCCTGTCGAGCCTGGGCTACGGACTATGTCGCCCCGGTTTCACGGCGGGCGCCTCGCTGGCGGTCGGCGCGGCCGACCAGGCGCGCACCGCCGGCTCGATCGCGGCGGTGAACGGGCTGAACGTGGTGGTGGCGCCGGCCTTCGTGCTGCTCTACGGCGCCGCGCGCCCGGCGCCCTTCCTGCTCAACGCCGCGACGCTGGCGGCGCTGCTCGCCTACGCCCTCATCGACCGCTCCCTGGCCCGCGCCGGCGACGCGCCGACCACCGAAGAGGCGACCGCTCTCGCTTCCCTGGAGCGCGAGAGCGAAGGGGTGAGCGTGTGAGGCGCCGCCGCGGCTACATCACGGTGACGGGGGCGGCGCGGTAACGGGCGGGATAGAGGGCCTTGAGGTCGCCGACCTTCGGGAGGTCGAAAGTGGCGATATAGGGCGAGCCAGGGTGATGGACGAGGTAGTCCTGATGATAGCCCTCGGCGCGGTGGAAGCCGTGGTCGGCGTCGACGCGGGTGGCGATCGGCCGGCCGAAGGCGCGGGAGGCGTTCAGCTGGGCTATGTAGCGCCGCGCGACCAGCGCCTGGGCCGCGTTGGTCGTCCAGATTTCCGAGCGGTACTGCGGCCCCTCGTCAGGAAACTGCCGATTTAACTGGGTGGGGTCGGTCGCGACCGAGAAGAACAGGCGGAGCACCTCTCCGTAGCTGATCTGTTTGGGATCGAAGACGATGCGCACCGTCTCGGCGTTGCCGGTCGTGCCGGTGCTGACCTGCTCGTAGCTTGCCGCCGGGCCGCCGTCGTAGCCGGAGAGCGCCTGGCGCACGCCGCGCACATGTTCGAACACCCCCTGCACGCCCCAGAAGCATCCGCCCGAAACGATCGCCACGCCATTGGCGCTGGCGGCGGGTGGGTCGAAAGCCGCCGGCGGCAGGCGGGTGGCGGCGAGGGCTGGGGCGCAGGCGGCCAGCGTCGAGGCGGCCATCGCCGAAAGAGCGCCGAAGCGAGGGGTCATCGTGGCGGTTCCGGAAAACAGAGTTGAACGAGTGGATCGACCGCTCATTCGCGGCAGGGCGAGGCGAGGTTACCGATGGCTTCGGCGTATCCGCGCCGCCGCCGCTTGATGTAACCTTCCTACGCGGGAGCGCGAACGGCGGATCAGGCGAGTGGCGGCGAGCGAGGCGGAGCTGAAGCGGCTGATGCTCGCCGGCCTTGCCGGCGACGGCGCGGCGCATGCGCGGCTGCTCGCCGCCCTGGCCGGCCCGTTGCGCGCCTTTTTCCGCCACCGGCTGGGCGAACCGGCCGACGCGGAGGACCTGGTGCAGGAGACGCTGATCGCCATCCACGCCAAGCGCGGCCTGTTTCACCCCGGCGAACCGCTGACGCCCTGGGTGTACGCCATCGCCCGCTACAAGCTGATCGATCAATTCCGCCGAACAAGGACGCGCCGCCAGGTCCCGCTCGAGGACGCCGGCGAACTGATGGGGCGAAGCGAGACCGAGGACGGGGTCGTCCGCCGCGACCTCGATCGGCTGCTCGGCGCCTTGAACCCGCGCGACCGCGCCCTGGTGCGGGCGGTGAAGCTTTCCGGGTGGTCGATGGCCGAGGCGGGGGCGCGACTGGGCATGACCGAAACGGCCGCCAAGGTCGCCGTCCACCGGGCGATGAAGCGGTTGGAACGCGAGGTCGGCGATGAAGACCGCTGAACTGATCGCCGCGCTCGGCCAAGCGGCGGCCGAGACGCCGGCGCGGCGAGCTCCGGTGGCGCCGCTCGTCGCCGGCGCGTTGTTGGCCGGCGCGGCCGCCGCCTCGGCGCTTCTCGTCGCCTGGTTGGGTTTGCGGCCCATGCAGGCGGCGATCCGCGATCCGGCCTTCTGGATGAAGGCGGCCTATGCCCTGGCCCTGGCGCTCGCCGGCGGTTGGCTGGTGGCGCGGCTGGCGCGGCCGGCGACGGCGCCCGGCTTCGGCTGGCGCGTGGCGGCGGCGGCGATCGTCCTGTTGGCCGCTCGCTCCGCGTGGGACCTGGCGCACGCCGGGCCGGGGGCGATGGCGCCGATGGTCATGGGCTCGACCTGGCGGGTCTGCTCAGCGCGGATCCTGGTCCTCGCCCTGCCCATTATCGCGCTCGCCATGCTGGCGCTGCGGCGTCTCGCCCCGACCCGGCCGAGGATGGCTGGCGCCGCCGCTGGTCTCGCGGCCGGCGGACTGGCCGCCGCCGTCTATGGCCTCTACTGCCAGGAAACCGCCGCGCCCTTCGTGCTCGTCTGGTACAGCCTCGGCGTCGGCCTCGCTGCGAGCCTGGGCGCTCTCGCCGGACCGAGGCTGCTGCGCTGGTGAGACGCCCCGCGCGAGCGCGCGTCGCAACAAGGCGTCGAGGCCCGCCCGATCCTCGAAGCGCGCCCGCACCGGCCAGCGGGCGACGAGCTCGCGCCAGCCGGGGGGCAGGCGGGCCCAGTCCTTTTCGCTGGTGACGAGGCTCGCGCCGAGCCGGCCAGCGCGGGCGGCGAGGAAGGCGAGGGTGCGCTCGGTGAACGGCGCGTGATCGGCGAACGGAGCGAAATCGACCAAGTCGGCGCCGGCGGCGCGAAGCGCCCGCTCCATTTTCCATGGCTTGGCGAGGCCGGCGAAGGCGAGCAACGGCCCGGCTGGTGGCGGCGCCTCGGGCCGGAGCCGGGCGACCAGAACAGGCTTGCCGGCCATGGCGTCGACCAGCTCGGCGTCGACCTCGGCCAGATCGGCCGGCAGCAGCAGCACGACGGCGTCGGCGCGGGCGAGACCGGCGGCCAGCGGCTCGCGCATCGGCCCGGCCGGAAACACCCGCCCGTCGCCGAACGGCCATTCGCCGCCCCGGGTCTCGGCATCGACCACCACCAGCGACAGGGCGGCGCGAACCGTCGGATTTTGATGGCCGTCGTCCATGACGATCGCCGCCGCCCCGCCCGCCGCCGCGGCTCGCGCCCCAGCGGCGCGATCGAGCGCCACCCAGACGTCGAGATCGCCGGCCAGCATCGCCGCCTCGTCGCCCACCTCGGCGGCCGAGTGGCTCGGCGTCACCCGCACTGGCCCGCGCAAGCGCCCGCCATGGCCGCGAGTTCAGGATCGCCGCCTCAATGCCGAGCGCCCGCAGCCGCCGAGCGATCTCGCGGGCCACCGGCGTCTTGCCCGAGCCGCCGAGCGTCAGATTGCCGACGCGAATCACCGGGACGCCGGGATAGAGCGGCCGCCCGCGCGCGAGACGTCGCGCCGTCGCCCACGTCCACAGCCAGGAGATCGGCGTCAGAAGCAGGCGGCTCGCCAGGCGGCGACGGGGCGCGCGCATGTACCAATCGCGCGGCGTCGCCAGCTTCATGGCGGCAGCAGGTCGACGACCCGGTCGAGGGTTGCAAAGGTGTCGGCGGCGCGGCCGGCGGCAAAGGCGCCGGCGGCGCCGGCCTGTTCGGCGAAGGCGGCCGGATCGGCGAGGGCGCGGCCGAGCAGCGCGGCGAGCGCCGCGTCGCTGTCGACGAGGGTCAGGGCGCCCGCCGCCGCCATCTCGCCGACGATCGGCGAGTTCTCGACAAAGCCGCCGCTCGCCACCGGACAGCCGAGCCGCGCCGGTTCCAGTGGATTGTGACCGCCGACCCCGGGCCTGAGGCTGCCCCCGAGAACCGCCAGGTCGGCGAGCCGGTACCACAGGCCAAGCTCGCCGAGGACGTCGACCAGGTACACCTCCGCGCCGGCCGGCTCGTCGGCGCGCGAGCGGCGGCCGAGCCGCCAGGCGCCGGCGGCGATCATCTCGGCGATGGCCGGCGCTCGCTCGACGTGGCGCGGCGCTATCGCCAGCAGCGCGCGGCCCCGATCGGCGAGCCTGGCCCAGGCGGCGAGGATCGCCGCCTCCTCGCCTGGATGGGTGCTGGCGGCGAGGATGACCGGGCGCCGCCCGGCGAGCGCCGCGCGCTCCTGTTCGAGCGCCAGCCCCTCGCAGGGCAGGGGCGCGGCGGCCAGCTTGGGATCGGCGCGGCCGTCGACGCGGGCGCCCAAGCCGGCGAGCCCGGCGGCGGCCGCCTCGTCGCGGGCGAAGATCAGGTCGAACGCGCCGAAAAGGGTCTGGGCCGTGGCCGGCGCGCGCCGCCAGCGGCGCAGGCTGGCATCCGACTGGCGGGCGCCGACGAGGGCCAAGCGCACGCCGCGCGCCCGCGCGTCGCACAGCAGATTGGGCCACAGCTCGCTTTCGGCGAACACCGCCAGATCCGGGCGCCAATGATCGAGGAAACAGCGGACGGCGGACGGTACATCGACAGGCGCGAACTGATGGATGGCCCCGCTCGGCAGGCGGAGGCCGAGCACCTCGGCGGCGGCGCGCGTGCCGCTGGTGATCAGGATGGCGGCGTCCGGGCGGGCTTCGCGCAGCCGGGTCGCGATCGGCAGAAGCGACACACTCTCGCCCACGCTGACGCCGTGCAGCCAGGCGAGGCGGCCCGGCGGCCGCTCGGCGCTGGCGTGACCGAGGCGCTCGGCGAGGCGGGCAGCGTCCTCGCGACCCCGTCGCGCCCGCCGCCGCAGGAACGCAGGGGCGAGCGGCTGCAAGGCGGTGGTCGCCAGGCGGTAGGCGGCGAGAGCGGGGGGCGTCGTCACGGCTTCGCCAACAGCGCCTCGGCGCGGGCCTGGCCGGCGCGCAGGCGGTGCTGCCAGTCGGCCCGCGCCGTCTCCAAATCGGCGTCGGCGCGGCTAGGCGGCGGCAGGGGCCCTTCGAGAACGACGGCGGCTTTCGCGAACGGCAGAGGGATGCGGGCGCGGTCCCAGCTCGAGAGCCGCAGCGCCGGCTTGGCGGCGAGGCTCATCAGGAAGGTGGGCGCCTGGGCGGCGGCGGCCAGCCGCGGCGGGCCGATCGGCAGCACCTCGGCGGGACCGCGCGGACCGTCCGGGGTGAGGATCATCACTCCGCCGCCGGCGATGAAGGCGAGCGCCTCGCGGAAAGCGGTCTCCCCGCCCTTGCGGCCGCCGCCCTCCCGTCCGGTCGAGCCACGGATCACTGGGATGCGCAGCCGCTCGGCGGCGCGCGCGATGAAGCCGCCGTCGCGCGACAGCGAGATCATCACCCGGCGCGGCTTTTCCGCCAGCAGGCGCCGACAGGCGATCCCCTGGGCGATGCGGCCGTGCCAGAACAGGGCGATCAGGCCGGAAGGCGCGGCCATCGCCGCCTCGACGCTGGCGCGGCCCTCGACCCGCCAGCGCAGGGTGCGGATCAGCAGCTCGATGTAGAGGACGATCGCCGCCGCCAGCAGCGCCTGGACGGCCCGCGACCGCAGCAGCCGCTTCACGCGGCGTCCGCCGCCGACCCCGCCGCCGGTTGGGGCAGGTGCTCCAGATCCTGGGTGGCGGCGAGCCGGGCATAAAGGCCGCCCCGGGCGACCAGCGCCGCGTGCGCGCCGCTTTCCACCACCCGACCGCCGTCGAGCACGTAGATGCGGTCGGCGCCGCGCACCGTTGCCAGGCGATGGGCGATGATCAAGGTGGCTCGCCCGCGCATCAGCCGACCGAGCGCGGCGCGAACCTGGGACTCGCTTTCCGCGTCGAGGGCGCTGGTCGGCTCGTCGAGCAGCAGGATGGGTGCGTCCTTCAAGAAGGCGCGGGCGATGGCGATCCGCTGGCGCTCGCCGCCGGAGAGGCGCGCGCCGGCCTCGCCGACCGGCGTGTCATAGCCGCGCGGCAGAGCGGCGATGAACTCGTGCGCCGCCGCCGCCCTGGCCGCCGCCTCGATCTCGCCGGCGCTGGCCCCGGGCCTCGCATAGGCGATGTTGCCGCCGATGGTGTCGTCGAACAGGAACGGCTCCTGGGTGACCAGGGCGATGGCGCGACGCAGAGAGCCGAGGGAGACGGCGCGCACGTCCACCCCGTCGATGGTCACCGCCCCGGCGCTGACATCGTAGAAGCGCGGCACAAGGTTGATCACCGTCGTCTTGCCGGCGCCGGACGGGCCAACCAGGGCGACCACCTCGCCGCGCTTCACTTCGAGATCAACGTCGGCGAGGACCGGCGTCTCGTCGTAGGCGAAGCCGACGCCAGCCAGACGCAAGGCGCCGCCGCTCGCCACGAGGGCGGGCGCGCCGGGCGCGTCGCGTATCTCCGGCTCGACGTCCAGGGCGGCGAACAGGCGGCGGCCGGCGGCCAGGCCCTGGCTCACGACGGTGAGCAGATTGGCCACCTGCCGCAGCGCCTGGGCGGCGGTGAGCAGGGCGGCGAAGAAGGCGGTGAAAGCGCCGACATCCGGGTGACCGGCGCTGGCGCGCCAGCCCTCATAGGCGAGGACGGCGGCGACGAGCAGCATCGTCAGGGTCTCGGTCGCCGGCGCCGCCGCCGCGCGCGCGTCATCGCCCGAGAGAATGTGCCGCTGGCGCTTGGCGACCACGGCGGCGACCCGCGCCTCCTCATAGGCTTCGCGCGTTTCCATCTTGACCACCCGCACGCCGTCGAGACCTTCGAGAATGGCGCTGGAGAGGCTCGAAGTCGCCTCCATCGCGCCGCGCGCCGCCCGGGTGGCGCGGCGCAGGAAGCGGCGCAGGACCAGCGCCACGGCTGGAGCGGCGAACAGCACGATCAACGATAGCCGCCAGTCGGCCCACGCCATCACCGCGCCGGCGGCGGCGAGGGTCAGGGTCTGCTGCGCCAGGGTGACGACGCCGCTGGTCGCCGCCTCGCGCACCAGGCCGGCGTCGTAGAGCACCGCCGAGACAAAGGCGCCGCTGTGCGAGGCGCGCAAGCGGGCGAGATCGGCGCGCACCAGCTTGCCGAACAACTCGACCTGGATCGCCCCGACGACGCCGTTGCCGATGCGGTTGACCAGCATCGCCTGGATCACCTGCAGCGCGCCGCGGGCGACCGCGAGGCCGACGATGATCCATGGCAGGGTGGCGAGGGCGCCGGCCCGCGGCCGCACGATCATTTCGTTGACCGCCGGCTGCAGGATGCGCAGCAGCAGGCCCGACAGCGCCGCGAATCCGGCGGCGCACACCAGGGAGATCGCCAGGGCCGCCCAGCGCGGCGCGAGATAGCGGCGCGCCAGCCGGCCCATGACCTCCGAACGGCTAAGCCGCGCCGGCTCGCCCGCCGCCATGCGGCTCCCGACCTCGCCGGTCAGACCGGGGCGTCCGGCTCGCACTCGCGAAGGTCCGCGAGGATGCCGCGCCCCGCCGGGGTCCAGCCGAGCGCCGCGCGGGTGATCGCGCTGGAGGCGCGGCTGTCCAGCGCCGCGAAGAGGGCGAAGGGGCCGAAGTAATCGGCCGCCTCCTCGTTCGACAGCGATCGGACGGGCAGGCGCAGCCGCTCGCCGATCGCCTCGGCCATGGCGCGCATCGAGACGTGCTCCTCGTCGACGGCGTGGAAGATCGCGCCCGCCGCGCCCTTCTCCACCGCCAGGTGGTAGAGCGTCGCGACATCGTCGAGGTGGGCGGCGGGGAAGCCGCTCGCGCCATCGCCGACATAGCCCACGAAGCCCTTCTGGCGGGCGATCTGGATCATCGGGCTGATGAGGCCCTGGCGGCGGGTGTCGTGCACCTGTGGCAGCCGGACGACCATGCCGCGCACGCCCCGGTCGGCCGCTTCGAGGGTGGCGATCTCGGCGGCGCCACGCACCGCGCCGAAACCCTCGCGCGGCGGCGGATCGGTCTCCTCGGCGCGCTTGCCGACGATGCCGGCGACCCCCGAGGTGACGATGAAGCCCTTGCCTGTCCCCTCCAGCGCGGCGAGCATGGCGGCGACGGCGCGGCCGTCCTTCTGGGCGTTCTCGATGAAACGGGAGAAGTCGTGATCATAGGCGAGATGGACCACGGCGTCCGCGTTCCGCGCGCCTTGGGCGAGCGTATCGGGATCCTCGAGGCGGCCGCGGTGCGCGCCGATCCCCGCGCGCTCGAGCTTGGCGGCGGCGTCGTCGCCGCGCGCCAGCCCGACCACCTCGTGGCCGGCGGCTCTCAGTTTCGGAACGAGCGCGCCGCCGATGAAGCCGGTCGCGCCGGTGACGAAAATCTTCATTTTCAGAACCCTTCTGTCGTCGATCGTTGAGCGTCATCGGCGTTGAGTTCACGACGAGCAAGAGGACGGCCGCGACGCTGGTGGTGCTGTCAGTCCAACGGCAACTCTTCTCCAGTAAGGCGCAGTGAGCCCCAGCCCGAGCGGCCTTCAGGCCATGACTGACCGCCACTCCGCCAGGGCGGCGGAGCGTCTCTGGCGGTAGAGGTCCTTGGTGATGAGGTGGCGTTCCTGGCTGAAGTGGTTGTGGAGGGAGGCATGGACCGAGCTGAACTTCTGCAGGGTCTTCATGCGGCGGAAGCGGGCCATCGCCCGCTCCCTTCGTCGGAAGGGGAGGTGTGAATTCTCCGCCCGGTTGTTCAGCCACCGGCCGGTCTCCTGGCGATCGGCGTTGCCGATCTCCTTCAGGGCGGCGCCGTAGGAGCGCAGGCCGTCGGTGACGATCGCCTTTGGCGAGCCGTGGCGCTTCATCGCCTTCTTGATGAAGGCGAGAGCCGCGGCCTTGTCGCGGGTCTTGGTGACATAGGACTCCAGCACCTCGCCCTCATGGTCCACCGCCCGCCAGAGGTAGCGCATCTCGCCATTGATCTTCACGTACATCTCGTCGAGGTGCCAACGCCAATGGGTGAACTGGCGCATGTGGTGGACCCGCTTGCGCCGGATCTCGGCGGCGAACATCGGCCCGAACCGGTTCCACCACAGCCGCACCGTCTCATGGCAGAGGTCGATCCCGCGCTCGAACAGCAGGTCCTCGACGTTCCTCAGCGACAGCGGGTAGCGGACGTACATCATGACCACGAGCCGGATCACCTCGGGCGAGGAGTCGAACCAGCGGAACGGGTCAGGCGGCGGCTTGGGAGGCCGGGGCTTCTTCATCCGGCCGCCCTACGGGAGCCACGGTTAGCCGGCCGTGAATTTTTGGGCTGACACCTCCGACGTACATTATCACCACCAGCCGGATCACCTCGGGGGAGGAGTTGAATCAGCGGAACGGGTCAGGGGGCGCTTTCGGCGCCTTGAGATCCTTCATCCGGCGGCCCTACGGACTGCGGGTCAGCTGGTCATGAATTTTTGCGCTGACACCTCCCGCCCCTCGGTTCCTTAGCGCCTGGCCGAAAATATAGGGTGAAAGTCGTTTCGCGCAGGGCGTTTCGGAATGATCGTCCTGAACGCCGGGACCATCGCATGCGCACGAGCCGCTAGGCCAGCCGTTCGGTATCCACAAGTGCGGAGGCGGTGAGGTGCATGGCGTTAGCGCCATGCTCGCAGGTTGAAATGCCGAACGGGAGGCCAACTAGGATGGCGACCATCAAATTGTTTTCGGGCACCCGAAACGCCTCAAGCTGGGCCATGCGTGCCTGGCTCGCCTTGCGCGAGGCTGGCATGGTTTTTGAGGAAGAGATCGTCGATATCCGGGTCCCGCAGAGGTTCGACAACCTCGCCCGGATCGGCGCAATTTCCCCACCCGCATCGGTGCCAGTCCTCCTGGTTGAGGGCGCCGTTATCTTCGACTCGATTGCCATCATGGAGTACGCGAACGACGCCTGCGGTGGCGCACTGCTCCCGGCGCCACTTGCCCGCCGAGCCCAAGCACGATCGATCGTCGCCTGGCAACACGCCGGCCTAAGCGGCATCTGCTCCCGCATTTCCTTCGAAAGTGGGTTCTACCCTGACAAGCGGAATCTCACGGCAGGGGAACAGGCTGAGGCTGCGGTCCTCGTTCGACATCTCGATGAGCTGCTGCGGCAGGAGAACGGGAGTTACCTTTTCAGCAATCTCTCCCTGGCCGACCTAGCTCTTGTGCCGACGATTGTCAGACTTACTCGGCATGATTTGGACATGAGCAAGCACCCGCGCGTCCGGAAATGGACCGAGGCGATGCTGGATCTCCCGTCAGTTAGTGAGTGGCTGACCGAAGCCGATCGCTTGCCACACATCTGGTTCGACAATTACCTAGCAGATTGAGTGGGACGGCCAACGTTCGCGTCTGTCCGGCAGCGGCTGCTAGCACCTCCGGTATTCCACGGGCCGCGCAACATCGCACGACCACTAACACCCCACCCCGCAGGTTTTGGACCTTGCAGTGACCGCGCGCTTGGAGCGTCAAAGTTACGACCACACGGTCGACAATTTGCTTCTCGATGCGCTTCAGCGGGACTACAGGTCCAACGTCATGAATATGCTGTTTGGGTCGGCGGCGTAGCCCTCAAAGGGGCCGCGTTCGACAAAGCCATTCTTCAGATACAGCGTCCGTGCAGGCTGAAAATACGGCCACGACCCAGTTTCCAGAACTCAAGCGGGATAGTCCTTGAACGCGAGCGGTCTCGATGATGTGTCTGAGCATGGCTGTTCCGGCACCGCGCCGGCGTGCCGCGGTTGTCGTGTGCATGGACTTCACTTCTCCATGGGTCTTGGACAGCCGCTTGAGCGCCCCGACGCCCAGTAGATTATCTCCGTCCCAGATCGCAAAGAACAGGATTTCCGGGCGAGCCAGGCCTGCGAGATCCAGCGCGTGCGCGCTCCCCCTCGCGGTCTCCGCACGCGCCCTGGCTACATGGGTTTCCAGGAGATCGACGATACGAGGATCGCTAAGGTCTCCTGCCGTTATGTGCATATGGCCCACCGTTATCGGCTCATCGCGCTAAAGACTGTTGGTACAATGGACGCCACCATCAGCACAGCCATGCCCCAGCCGAATATTCCGCGCCGGCTTTTCGTCGTCAGATATGTCCGGATCCCGCGACCAAACAGCAGCCAAGTCGCGGCGCTTAAAGTCCCGATCAGCATAAACGTGGCCGCGATGACACCGACCCGAACAGATCTCCCCGCGCCAAAACCGGCATAGGCAGCCTGCGCGCTTGCCGCGATGATCCAGGCCTTTGGATTCACCCACTGGAAAGCCGCGGCCTGGATGAACATGAGAGGGCGAGAAGGCCGCTTACTGACAGTAGCCTCTTCCGCTGTCGCGGTTCGCCACGCTAGATAAAGGAAATAGGCTATCCCGACGAACTGCAGCACCCGGAGCAGTTGGGGGAGTATCGATGTCATACCCGCCAACCCGATGCCGACCGTTAAATTCATAAAGCCAAACCCGATTACAAATCCGATCAAAGTGGGAAGCGACCGGCGCAAGCCGAACGCTGCCCCAGAAGAGGCCATGATCAGGTTGTTCGGACCAGGAGGGAACGAGGTCGAAACAGCGAACGAGAAAAGCGGGACTAGCAGATCCATGGCTGCTCGAGCGGCTTGGATGGCGCCCCCGCCACACTCATCGACCTGACCGCTCGCGGAGCCGCAGCACCGCGTCAGCGAACATCTCGGCGGCGGCAGGGCAGCGGCCGAAGAAGAGGGTAGGCTCGATCAACTCGAGCTCCATCAGCAGCAGCCCCGTGGCTGACGGCACGATATCAACCCGGGCGTAGGTCGTCGGGACGCCGGCTGCTTTAAGAGCATGCGCGGCGAATGCACGCTCTGCTTCATCCGGCGTGTGATCCTGCTCGGCGCTTTCTCCGCCGGCCGCGCCGGCACTAAACGGGCCCTTCCGTACCGAATGCGTGAAAGAGCCATTCACGAAAACGAGGGAGCGCTCGCCGAGCGTCTGCACTTCGGGTTGGTAGGGCTGGATCATCATGTCGCGCGTCGCGCCGAAGCTACGCATGTGTTCGGCGGCCTGTTCAGCCGCGTCAGTCATGTCGAACAGGCGAGCGCCGAAGGCGCTCCCCGATACGGTCGGCTTGACCACCACTTTGCCCCAGGCCCTCGACCGCGCGATTTCGGCGACACAACAGCTGGTGCCACCCGGGATGAACACGCTCGGGACGACGGCGACGCCCTGCAACTCCAGGTCGAGCAGATAACGCTTGTCCATGTTCCACCGGAGCAGGGCAGCATCGTTGACGAGCTGCGTCTCGCCACAGACCCGTTCGAGCCAACCACGAAAGCTGTTCACCTTGTGGAAATAGTCCCACGTCGAACGCAGGATCGCCAGCGCTGACGAGCTCCAGTCCATCCGATCGTCCCAGACGGCCGCTCTCGCCCGCAAACCCCGACTGCGCAACCGGTCGGCCACCAGCTGATCGTCAGGTGTCAGATTGGGGATCTTGTCGTAGGTGACGAGGGTGACGTCCCAGGCGAAACTCATGCAGGCTTAGTTCCGCAGGGCTGTTCACGCAGGTGTCGCTCCGTCAACGGAGGAAATTTCCCGAGCAGTTCTGCAGGCCGGATGGGACGACGCTCGAAGTTGCCGCCGCAGTTCGGGCACACGCCACCGAACACGCTATCCGCACATGACGCGCAGAAAGTGCATTCGAACGTACAGATGCGCGCGTCTGGGCTGTCGGGCGGAAGATCGCGATCGCAGCATTCGCAATTAGGGGCGAGTTTCATCATGGGCAGCTCCTTCTGATCGCCCCAGCTACGGCCTTGACACACTGGCGGAAAGGATGATTACCCCACGTTTTCTGCCAAAGGCACGTTTTCTGCGAAAGGATAGCGGCTTTGCGCGACCTCGTGATGTTCACGTTTCCCGGCGCCCTCGCCCTCGATGTGACTGGGCCGATGGAGGTCTTCGCCATGGCCAATCGACACAGTCCGAGGAAGGGTGGCGAGTACGCCTTGAAAGTTGTGTCTCTCAGCGGAGGCCCCGTACCAACCGCCTCCGGCGTCACACTCATAAGCGAGGCAGCAGGTGACGTGCGGCGCCTGGATACTCTGATCGTGTCTGGGGGGCTCAACGCGCAGGCGGTCGCAGAGGATCGTGCAACCATAGATTGGATCCGTCGCACTGGCCTTCAATCGAGACGGACATGCAGCGTCTGCACGGGTGCCTTCCTGCTCGCCGGTGCCGGGCTGCTGGACGATCGCAGGGCCGTGACGCACTGGGACTCTGGCCCAGAATTCCGGCTTCGGTACCCGGCCGTGAGTTTGGACCTAAACCCGATCTACCTACGGGACGGGCCCATCTGGACTTCCGCTGGGGTTACCGCGGGTATCGACCTAGCCCTTGCCCTGGTGGAAGAGGACTTGGGCAGGTCAATGGCGATAGCCATCGCCAAGCAATTGGTTGTATTCCTTCAGAGACCGGGAAGCCAAGCCCAGTTCAGTTCAACGCTGTCAGCCCAGACCAGAGCGGCAAATCGCGAAGTCGCGCAGAAAATCCGAAATCTTCACGCCTGGATTGCCGAGGACCTCTCGCGCGACCTTTCCGTGCCTGCGCTCGCCGAGCGGGTTAAAATGGCTCCTCGCTCCTTCGCGCGCCTGTACGCGGACGTCATGGGCCTGACGCCTGGCAAGGCTGTCGAGAACCTGAGATTGGAGGCTGCCAAACAAGCCTTGGAGAACAGCTGCTCCCCGGTAAAAACGGTCGCCGGCGAGTGCGGCTTCGGCAACGAAGAGCGCCTCAGGCGATGTTTCGTCCGGCGGTACAACGTGGCTCCGAGCGAATATCGGGAGCGGTTTGGACGGCGTCTCACCGCATCGGCGCAACCCAGCCATCGCAGCTCGACGCCCCCAATATCGCTTGCGGAGTGACGAAACCAACAGGCACAAAAAGCTCGTCGCTCCGGTCCTCACCAGGATGCGTAACAAGGCCGCCGTTATGACGAAAAGACGGTCGTTGGGGTCACAGCGATCGGGAAGTTCACTGAGTTGGCAATGAAGCACTTCGCATGGGCGTCATGGTGCAATCGCTCTGCCAGTAGAAGGTCGCTCCCTGCCGCGACCGCCACCCGGGGCTTCAACTCCACTTTCGTAAACAAGCCGGCGCCGTCAGCCGACTCCATCATGAGACCTTGAGCGTCATCCTCGTACGCGTCGACAACCAGCCCCGACGAAGCGCAAAGCCCGAGGTACCAGAGCATATGACAGGCTGAAATTGACGCCACGAAGAGGTCCTCGGGGTTGTGGCGCGTGCGATCTCCTCGGAAGCTTGGATCAGAAGAGCCGAGAATGGGCGGTTTCCCCGCGATCTCGATCGTGTGGGCGCGTTGGTACGACCGATGATCCGAGGTTCCGACGCCGGTGTTGCCGGTCCAGACGAGCCGGTGAGTGTAGTGGTGCTGTTTCTCAGCCACGACCTGCACCTTTCCCCTCTGGTTGTTCGTGAGACGCGTAATGCTGCGCTCCCAGAAGGTGCAGGGAGACGTAAGGCTCATCCCCGACAACCCAGCTGTCATGCCCAGGCGGGATGTGGAAGATATCCCCGGGCTTCAGCTCGATGATCGTACCGTCGTGCATTGCTGCGGTCGCTCTACCTGACAGGACAACGCCAACGTGTTCGACTTGGCATTCGGACGCCCCCTCCGCTGCGCCTACGTGCTTGGACCAACGCCAGCCTGGCGCGTAAGTCGCCCGTCCGACCGTCATGCCGGCGATTTCGACCACCTCGAGGTGGCCCTTCTCGAACTCACGCAACGTATCGGGCGCCTCGAAGCGGCGCAGAGTGACCATCGGCTCAGACATCCCATCACCTCCTGACGCGCGCCGTTGGTAGGCAAGGGTGAGGCGAAAGGAAACGTCACGCCGCCCCCGTTTCCTGCCACGCCGTCATATCTGCCTAGCCAGTTGCCTCACAGCTGCCCGAGCTTCGACAATGAGCCCGGCCAGAACCTCGCCGGCCCCCTCGACTCGGTTAAGTTGGCTGACGCCTTGCCCTGCCCACAGGGACATCGCTTCGACATCGCCAACGAGCTGCCGCCTTGGCGTCGTTGAATTGTAGAGGGACACTTGGCCATGCTTGTCGCTCGCAAGCATCCGGCCCTCGGTAGGGCGGGCCCCCGTCGCGGGCTCGCCGGCCGCCTCCCAGTTCCGGACAGTGGAATTGCGCAGCACGCGATGGGCGGCACTAGGCCATCCGCGATCAAACAAGGTCGTATGCCGTGTTTGGTCTTCGTGGGCCCCGATCAGAAGATCCTGGTACACTGGGTGTATCGAAGCCTCCCGGGTAGCGAGAAAGCGAGTGCCGATCCAAGCGCCCGGTGCCCCCAGCGCCAGGATGGCCGCGAGGCCTCGGCCATCGGCAATGCCCCCCGCGGCGATTACCGGCTGACTGACAGCATCGACCACGGCGCGAGTTAGCGGGAGGGTGGCGACGTCTCCGAGCACGTGGCCGCCCGCCTCCCAACCCTGCGCGACGATAACGTCAACGCCGGCCGCCGCCATCTGCCTTGCCTGCGCCGCCGACGAAACAGTCTGCAGAACCAGACCCTCTTTCTCGTGCACCATGGGAACGAGAGGTCCCGGGTTACCCCAGAAAAAGGAGATCACGCGAACGCCCTCTTCCAGGCACAGACGCAGGCGTTCTTGCTGGTCCCAAGCGAGGACGAGGTTGATGCCGAACGGCTTGGACGTGAGCGCTTCCGCCAGCTGGCGCGGGCCGAGTTTGCAGGTCCTCACGCGGCCGACCTTTTGCGTGGCGACCAGCCCAGCCTGCTCCAAGACGTGGACGTGCTTCTTTATGCCCGTGAGGGTCATATGGAACGTCCCGGCAAGCTCCGTGATCGAAGCGTCGGCGCGTCCAAGCTGCTCTAGCAGGCTGAGGAAAAACCCTCTCGCCTAAACGCTTTGGGCATGATTCACCGAGGATGCTGGCTTCTGTCCAGCGGAGGGATGGTCATGCGCGGAACGGATGGGGCGAGCGGGGCGATGTTCTCGTACGTGAGCCTGGAGGAGCGGGTGCGGCGGGATCATCCGTTGCGGCCGATCCGGCTTATCGTCAACGGGGCGCTCTTGGCGATGAGCGCGAGGTTCGAGGCCCTGTACGCGCGCGGCGTGGGCCGCCCCTCGATCCCGCCGGAGCGGCTGCTGCGGGCTCTGCTGCTGCAGGCGTTCTACGGGGTGCGCTCGGAGCGGCAGCTGATGGAGCGGCTGGAGCACGATCTGTTGTTCCGCTGGTTCGTCGGGCTCGAGATCGACGATCCGGCCTGGGATCAGACCACCTTCTCGAAGAACCGCGACCGGCTGCTGGAGGGGGCGATCGCCCATGAGTTCCTGGCTCAGGTGCTGGCCCAGCCAAGGGTCAAGCGGCTCTTGTCCACCGATCACTTCAGCGTCGATGGCACGCTGATCGAGGCCTGGGCCTCGATGAAGAGCTTCCGTCCCAAGGACGGCTCGAGCGAGCCGCCGGGGCCGGGGCGCAACCGCGAGACCGACTTCCACGGCGAGCGGCGACGCAACGAGACGCACCAGAGCGCCACCGACAAGGATGCCCGGCTGTTCCGCAAGGCCAAGGGCAAGGAGGCCAGGCTGTGTTTCATGGGCCATGCCCTGATGGAGAACCGCTCCGGCCTGGTGGTGGACGCCTGCATGACCCGCGCCGACGGCCACGCCGAGCGGATCGCCGCCCTGGCGATGATCGAACCTCGGGCCGATCGGCCGGGCGTCACTCTCGGGGCGGACAAGGGCTACGACGCCGAAGACTTCGTCGGCGAGCTGCGCTCCATGGGCGTCGCTCCGCACGTGGCCGCCAAGGCCAAGAGCTCGGCCATCGACAGGCGCACCACGCGCCACGCCGGCTATCGGGCCAGCCAGATCCTGGGCAAGCGCATCGAGGAGGTGTTTGGCTGGACCAAGTCCGCCGCCGGCCTGCGCCAGACCCGCCTCAGGGGCCTGCCCAGGGTGGCCTGGCAGTTCACCCTCACCCTCGCCGCCTACAACCTCGTGCGCCTGCCCAAGCTGATCGCCGCCGCCCCAGCATGAGATCGCCACGCCCCAAGTGTGTCCGCCAACCGGGCTGGAACGCCAAATCACCGCCCAAGCCGCCGCTCAGCCCGCCAAATCCATGCTCGGCCATCCAAATCAGCCGAGTTCGGCCATTGCTCGCCGGTTTTTCAGCAGCCTGCTAGGACACCCCGGCGGGTCGCATCCGATAGCGCGGCGAACGCCGCGTCGATTTGAGCTGCTACAGACTGAACCATTTGGTTCAGTGAAAAGCGAGCGCTTCGGCGGCTTGCAAGAGGCGCCCAGCTGGTACGGCCGCTTTTTTTCCACTCGGTTGATCCACAGGTGGGCCGGGTGGCGCCAAATGCGGAACTTGGCCTCTCGCCCGGAACTGGACGTTCACCTCGTGTGCCCAGCGGCAATCTTCGACCCTAAGCGGACTCTACCTTCGATTCTGCCACTCACCCACGTTAAGACTTTCGTTCGCCACCGGCATTCAATCCGTCGGGGATTGACGCTGCAACTATCCTAGCGACATTGGATCGTCGAAAAATTTCCGGCTGTACCGAACTGTCTTAATCAAGGAGGATCCCGTGGAATTCAAACGTTGCGTGTTCACCCTTGTTCTTTTCAGTCTTGCCAGCGGGCCAGTTGCCAGTCGAATCTATCCGGTTGAAGACGCGCGCGAGACCTACAAAAAATTGGGGTACGGGGTATTCGGACTTGCAGAACAGGGCAATCCTGAAGCTCAGGAGAGCGTCGCTAGTATGTATTTTCATGGCCAAGGCGTGCCTGTAGACTACACTAAGGCGTTGTTTTGGGCGGAGAAGGCCGCGCGCCAAGGGAACGCAGGCAGAGTGGCTTGCCGGTGGCCTATATGAACTTGGATTTGTCGGTCCGCGCGATTTCGACAAGGGCGTTCCACTTCTCCAGGCGTCGGCCAAACAAAACTATATCCCAGCAATATATGAATTAGGAAAATTATATCTATACGGTGACGGATTGCCGAAAGACTACGCTAAGGCGCTGCCCCTGCTTCAAAATGCGGCGGAAAAGGGCAGTGTGCCGGCCAAATATGACCTCGGTACGATGTATGAGATGGGATGGGGAGTTCCGGTAAATTACCCACGGGCGACAGGTTTATATTATATGGCTGCGGAAGCAGGCGATGGACCCGCCCAATACCGACTTGGACGTTGCTATGGACTTGGGTTGGGCGTTCGGACTAATTTCATGGAATCTTACTTCTGGCTAGAACTGGCTGCGCGAGACCCTGTTAAGAGCACCAGCGGCGTTGCAATTCACGACCGGGACCACGGGGCGGCCCTGCATTTGACTGCGTCGGAAATCGCCTTGGTCAAAGCGCGAGCATCGAACTGGAAGCCCCGGCCCCCATCGTAGGCTCGCCCGAATGGCGGCTTTCCACCCGATTCCGCCGTCCCCGAGGTCCGCTATGGCGCCCTCGCGTCGCTGCGCCAGGCGCCTGAATCGCGCCAGAAGCCGTCCTTGGCTCTTGGCCGGAAACGGGACCTTGGCACTGGCTGGCGACGGACCCGAGTTCGTACACGTGGGGCACGGGCAGTGAGTTTCCCTCCCAAAGCCATTCGCTCCGGGTAGGGACGCAGCTTGTAGCTGGCGGATTAGTTGCGGAGGGGCTCTCGGGAGAAGTGTCTCATGCTCGCTGACCACCGCGTCCTCGTCGCCGAGGACGAGCCGTTTGTCGCCATCGATCTGGAGGAGGCCGTCAGAGAGGCCAACGGCGAGGCGGTTGGCGTGGGCACCGTGGCCGAAGGCGCTCGCGCCCTCGAGAACGGCGATTTACATGGGGCCATCCTGGACGTTTATCTAAGCGACGTCGCGGTCACCCCTCTGGCGCACGTTCTCTTCGAACGCGGCGTCGCGGTCGTCTTTCACACGGCATCGGCGATCCCGCCGGAGATCATCGGCCGGTATGGCAAGGTGGCGCACTGTCCCAAGCCGATGCCCTCTGGATGGGTTGTCAGGCATTTGGCGGGGCTGATGGGTCACAGCCGAGCTTTATAATGAGGCATCATGGAGCATACCCGACGCACCGCCCTCGAGCGGGCCTATGAGCTGGCCAGATCGGGGACGTGCGTCGGCCTGGACGATTTGATCAGGCGCCTAGAGGAGGAAGGCTACCCGACACCCCGCTCGACGCTCACGGGACCGGTGTTGCGGCGCGACCTGACCGACCTGTGTCGGGAGGCCAGAAGGGCCGAGCCGTGGCGCTCGCGGTGAACCGGGCCGACGATTGACCAAGGACGATGGCCGCAACGAGTGTTTGAACCATCACCGCTGTTTCGCGTTTGGCGTGATCGACCCAGGCCGACGCGGCGGCTTCGGGGTGCGCCCGCCTATAAGGTACCCTCACCGCGCTCAGTCGAACTCGACTGCCCCGACGATGAAACCGCCAATTGTAATGATCACGGACCATGCGGATGGCCACGCCACGGAGTTGTGGCAGGGACGCCGGATGGTGCGCGAGTCACCAGCGGCGCCGGAGTGTCGCTGGGGAACGTAAGCCGCCGCGCTCAATTTACGCGGCCGGGGGCGCTGGCAGGGTCTCCCGCATGCTCACCAATCGCCGCGTGTTCATCGCCGAGGACGAGGCGGCCACGGCCTTGGATCTCGAGCTGGCGGTGCGGGACGCTCACGGCGAGCCCCTGGGGGTCGCTTCGGTGGCGGAGGGTCTGCGCGCGCTGGCGAACGAGCCCGAAGTCGACGGCGCGATACTCGACGTTCACCTGGGCGATGAAGAGGTGACACCGCTGGCGCACGTCCTCTTCCAGCGCGGCGTCGCCGTGGTGTTCCACACTGCCTCGCCCATCCCTGGCGAGATCACCAGCCGTCATGGCGCGGTCTCGCGCTGCCCCAAGCCCATGCCGGCCGATTGGGTGATCAGACACTTGGCCGGGTTGATGAACTTCGGCAACTCGCGCTCTGACGGCAACCGCCGAGGGTATGAACCGCCCCGGACCTAAAGGTCCAACCGAGATGGCGGCTACGGAACCATCCGCGTGCGTCCGGCTTCCGCGCTCCGGGGGAGCAACAGGGATGCCCACATGAGCGACAATCGGATCAAAGGGGCGGCTCGCAAGGCTGCGGGCGCCGTTAAGGAAGGCGCAGGCAAGCTCACCGGCGACAGGAAGATGGAAGCCAAAGGCGCGGCGGAGAAGGCCGGGGGCTCCGTCCAGAACAAGGCGGGCAAGGCTCAGGACAAGATCGGCAACGCGATCAAGCGGTGAGGGCCCTGATTACCGCGCGGCGGCGCCTTAGCGGGTAACAACGGCGCCGCGCCGGCGCGAGCGGACAACGGCAGACGCGGTCGCCCTGGCGCGGGAGCCGCGATAAGGCGGCCGCGTCCAGGAGCTGCTCTAGCCGGGCTCGATCCGCCAGGGTCGATGTGCCGTGCGCACCTATCTCGTCCCATGCGCCTCCCTCCAAACAAGACCTGCGCATCGCCAGACACGCCGCAATCTACCCATGCCGAAGCTTGGAACGGTCCGCTTTCGCGTGGCAGGCGCTACGCTGAGAAGCTGACTTTGAAGCATGCCCCCGAGCCAAGGGGGTTGGCCCCAGCCGCCAGACCGCCGCCTAGCTGTTTCGCCAAGGCCGACACCACCTTCATTCCAAGGCTCTTGGTGCTCCGATCCGGATCGAAATCGGCAGGAAGTCCCTTGCCCTGGTCGCAAACAACGATCTCTGGACCGCCGGGGTTGGCGTTCAATGTGACGTCGATCCGGCCGTCGCCATGCTTCGCCGCGTTGGTCACCAGTTCGTTCAAGATGAGGCCGATAGGCTGAATGCTTGTGGTCGCCACCGTGACGTCATCACCGTGCACGTGGACCGGCCGCTCTAGGATCGTGGACAGATCGGCGCACAGCCGGCGAATGAAGTCGAGGCAGGAGACCGCCTCCGCCGCTTCGGTGTAGAAGTGGCGGTGCACCCTCGCGACTGCGGCCACCCTATTGGCGGCCAGCACCAAATGCTCCGCTGCGGCAGCCGCATCGGGCTGGCGGCTATGCATCGTCAGCAGGGCCGACACGAACTGCAGGCTGTTCATGACGCGATGGTCGATCTCGCGGGTCATAAGCTGGGCCTGACCAACCGCGCGCCTTGCAGACAGTCGCAACTCCATCTGGTCCATCACCACGGAAGCGAGGTCTTTCAGGTCATCGATCTGGGTCTGGTCAATCGGGCGTGGCGCCTTGTCGATGATGCACAAGGTGCCAAGGTTGTGCCCGTCCGAAGTCTGGAGCGGCACGCCGGCATAGAACCGCAGCCCGAAGTCGCCCGCCACCAAGGGGTTGGCCAGAGAGCGCGGGTCGGTCTTCGCATCGAGCAGGATGTATGGTTCGGACTTCAGGATGGCTGAGGCGCAGAGGCCAGGGTCACGGCCGATCTGGTTTACCGGGACGCCGTGGTGCGATTTGAACCAAATCCGGTCCTCATCGACGATGCTGATGATCGAGATCGGAACATTGAACCGGCGCGCCGCGAGCGCGGTGATCCGATCAAACGTGCCGTCGGCTGGCGTATCGAGAATGTCGTAGCGGCGCACGGCATCCATGCGCAGTGCCTCGTTTTCCGGGATGATGCTGGCCTGGGCGTTCAACTGCATCCTCCGGGGCCGGCAAGGCCATCGAATCATCACACGGCGTGGGGCGGGTGTCGAGCTTGGCGGGAGGCCGCGAGGCTATGGCGGTTCCAGTCACGTCACCGTTCCGGGTGTGCTGATGACGGCTGTTAACCAGCCCCGCCGATCACCACGTCCGCTTCCCGGCCTATAGCCAAAGTCGGCTTTCCATCCGAGTCGGTCGGTGCCGAGGCCCGCGTTCGTACCCTCCGCGCAGCTCCGCGGGTAGGCCGGATCGCGCCAACTGCGGCCCTCGGTCTCCAGGCGCAAACAAGACCTTGGCGCCGGGCGGCTACTGGCGAAGCTCTCGGGCGAGAAACCCCAGCCATTTGAGCCGAGCCTGCAATTCAAAGGTCGCGCCCACCGTGGCGAGGTAGTCCAGCCGTCGGCCCTCGTCCCCCTTCAATCCCCCCTCGACGTTCCGATAGGCGGCCAGCTTTGCGCGGGTTTCCGCTGTGGCCCTTTGCAGGAAGCTCGTGGCGTCGGCGGCATCCAGCGCATGAATGAACTGCGCCCTCGTGCGGATCGGGTCTGGCGTCGGCCCCGCCACGGCCGGAGTTATGGCGAGGAGCCAGGCCTGCAGCGCCAGCAGTCCGTCGGAGGTTACGCCAAGCGCCTGAGTTCCCCGGCGGTCACGCACGGGCTCAGCCGCGACCAGGCCTGAGCGAAGCAGCCGTTGAATTGCGGGGTAGACCGACCCGGTGCTCGAACTCCAGGCGGGGGTGGGCGACTCGGAGAAATGGGTGCGGACTCCGTAGGCAGTCAGCGGCCCCTCGCGCCAGATTACCCCCAACACGCAGTGGTCCAGTTCGGTCACGCGCCGCTCCGGGTCCAACCCGTCATTGCCCCTTGGGAAATCCTGTGCCACTTTAGTGCGTGGCGCACTATCCTGCGCTTAGCTATATGTTCATGCACCCCCGTCTCCCGGGCCATTCCCGCATGGAGGAACGACCTCATGATAAAGCCTTGGGCAAGCTGGCTGATCTTCACTTTAGGGGTAGCGCCTTCGGCAAAGTCGGCCCCGGACCTAAACGGCTTGGTCGCGCGAGCCATCAGCCGAATGAGCATTCCCGCGATGTCCGTGCTTCTGATCCGCGACGGCAAGGTGGCGGCTGCATCCTCCGCCGGCCTTCGCGCCAGGGGCGCATCCGATAATGTGGCGGCGAACGATGTCTGGCACATAGGTTCCGACACAAAGGCGATGACGGCGACGCTCATTGCGCGTCTGGTCGACCGTGGCGTTCTTTCCTGGGATGCGCCCTTGTCGAAACTCCTCCCAGACCTGGGGCCGGCAATGGAGCCCGCCTATCGCAGTGTGACCCTGAGGGACTTGCTCGGCCATCAGGCGGGCCTGCAGGCCAACCTGGATATGGCGGCGCTCGACGCCTCTCGCAACGATCGACGTCCGATGCATGAGCAACGCCTCGCCTACGCCCGGCTCGTACTGGCGCAAAAACCCGCCTACGCGCCCCGAACTAGCAATCTCTACTCGAACAGTGGCGTCGTCATCGCCGCCACAGTCGCCGAACAGGCGACCGGGCTGAGTTACGAAGAGTTGATGCGGCGGGAGGTGTTCGAGCCGCTCGGGATGGCGAGCGCCGGGTTTGGGCCCACACACCGAGGTCAGCCGCTCGGCCACGATCACGGCAAGCCTCGGACTGGCCCTGACGCCGACAATACTCCCGTGCTCGCCCCGGCGGGGGAGATCCACCTGTCGATGATGGATTGGGCGAAGTTCGCGATCGACCAGCTGAAGGGCGAACGCGGCGACGGGAAGCTCCTGCGGATCGAAAGCTATCGTTTGCTGCATAAGGAGGTGCGGCCAGGCTCCGACTTTGCGCTCGGCTGGATTGTGAGCCCCACACTGGATGGCCATGATGGCCCTTTCCTCACTCATGCCGGGTCCAACACGTTCTGGTATGCGGTGATCGTGCTCGCCCCGAAAACCCAGAGCGGCGTGCTCGTGGCCGCAAACGCCGGCGAGGATGCGGGAGCCGACAAGGCCGAGGGCGAGATCGTCAAGGCTGTGCTTCCGGCTATCGCATCGTCGGGTCCACTCGCCGGCGCGAGATGATTTCAAGGTCTCTCGGCCCGACGACCGAGGCGGAAGACAGGCTTGGGCATGCCGCTAACCCAGCACACCGGCCACCTGCTCCGCGAGCCCAATCACGCGCCTGTGGTGAGGGGCCCAGGCGCGCCACACCGAGCCGGCCCAGTCGGCGACCAGTCGACCATGCGCCTCCGGCGTGGAAGCCGCCGCGACATCGGCGACGGTCATCTCGCCCAGGGAAGGCGGCGGCTCGAGCCACTCGAGCCTGGTCGTCTCGCGCGTCAGCGCCGCGATGGCGCGGGTAATGAAACCGGGATTTAGGCGGCGCTCCAGGCTCAGATACAGTGCAACCAGATGAAGATTGATGGACTGGATGGTGCGTCTCTCCGGCAGGCCGGGATGCTGGGCAGCATAGGCGTCCACCGTCAGGCGGTGCACGGCCATGAAGGCGGGATCGCCGTACTCCCGGGCGAGAACCTCGCCATAGAGAGCCCAACAAGCAGCCGAGGCGCCAAGATAGGGATGTCTCGCGCTATCGGCCCGCGGCAGCGCCAGTCCGCAATTCGGACAGGTTTCCAACTGGGTCTCTGGCGTCGCGGTGGAGGGCATGGTGAGCTCCGCGTCATCTTTGCCACCGGCGGTTGGGAATGCCGCGGGGAGAGGGTCCGCGCCGGGAGAGCCTCATGCCCACGATCTTCTGGTAACCTCTAACCGCTTTATCGGCTCGCAGAGCTACGATCTGTAAAGGCCAGCCGCCGCCTTGCCGGACGTCGCCTTCCACCGTGAGCGGTTCGCCGGGTGCGCCGGGACATTCTCGAGCCACCCGAGGCTCGACGCGCGACTGTTGGAGCTGTTGCCAAGTCACCGGCATCAACTCGAGCGCTCCGATGCTGGAGCGCTGCGCCAGCGAACCCAGCGGCGCGCTCGTCGGCGCCAACCCGGCGAGGATGCGGGAGCCGACGAGGCGGAGGGCGAGATCGTGAAAGCCCTGCTTCCGGCCATCGCATCGTCCGCTCCCCTCGGCCACCCGAGCTGACCCGGCCCGCGCTGCCCTGCCTGCTTGCGTGCGCCGAGCTAAAACCAGAACGGCTGATTCCAGCCAGGGAGACCTCACAGAAATGTAACTAGGTACGAAGCCGTCTATCGCCTAGAATGAGCCCATGCCCGAAGACTTCGTCGCCAGCCTTGGGCCCCCCTTCATAGCGCACCGTTTGCGTCGGCTGTCCGACTCTTTCGTGGAGAGCTGCGGCGAATGGTTGGGATCCCTCGGCGTCAGGGCTCCGCCGCGTTCCATCTCCACCCTTCGATTGCTCGCCACCCAGGCACCCCTCTCCGTGACCGAGATCGCCGCCAGTCTGCGGCTCAGCCATCCCTTCATCATCCGCACTCTGCGCGATCTCGAACGGCTGGAGCTGGTGGAGATCGGGCGAGACGACAAGGACCGCCGCCGCAGATTGGTCAGCCTCACGCGGCAGGGGCGATCGGAGGTCGAACTGCTGGAGCAGGCCGCCGCGCCGATGGCCACGGCCTATCTTTCGCTGTTCGCCGACGCCGCGGTCGATCTCCCCGCGGTTCTCGCCCTGCTCGAAGAGGCGAACGCCAACCGCAGCCTGGCGAAACGTCTGGCCGCCACCGCCTTCACCCCGCGCCTGGAGAATGCCCCGTGAAGCTCCTACCCATGTTTGTCTTGGCGCTGCTTGGAATGAGTCCGGTGGAAGCTGCGCCCCTCATCTTAAGCCATCCGTCGGTGACGTCGTCTGCTCAGCCGTCCACCACGCCCGTGGACGCCGCCGAGCGCAAGCGGGTCGTGCTCGAGCTCGCGCGAACGTTGGAGGCCAAATACGTCTTTCCCGCGGTCGCGAGGCGTTACGCAGCGAGACTGCGGGCCAACTTGGCCCGCGGCGTCTACGACAGTCTGTCTGACCCGACCGCCTTCGCCGAGAAGGTCACAGCCGATCTGCAGGCGGTGGCCAGCGATCGGCATCTGCGCCTCGCACTCTTCGCTGCCTTCGCCCGCCGCGCTCCGCCGCCCCCAAACTCGGCGCTCAGCACCCAGGCGCACGGCCCTGCTGGCCTCGAGGAGGCCAAGATGATCGGCAAGGTGGCCTACCTGCGGTTCAACGAGTTCCCGGACGAGCCGGGCACGGCCCAGGCGGCGCGCCGGTTCCTCCTGGACCATGCCGACGCCAAGGCAGTGATCATAGACAGCCGTCCCAACCGCGGCGGGGGGCTGGCGGTCATGGACGCCATCCTGCCGCTGCTCTACTCGGCCAGAACCGTTCTGGTCCGCACCGAGACCCGCGCGGCCGCCGACGAGCATGGCCCCTTGCAGACCTCCGGGACGCTAGTCCCGGCGCCGTCCGGCCCTGGCGTCGTCATCCGCGACCATGTGGTCACGCCCGACGCCGTGGAGCGTCGGCTGCAACAGGCGCCTGTCTACTATCTGACCTCGGGCCGCACCGCCTCGGCGGCGGAGCATCTGGCGCTCGCCTTCAAGCGCACTCACCGCGCGGTGCTGGTCGGCGACACCACTCGCGGGGCTGGCCACTTCGGCGGCCTCATGCCGATCGGCGAGCGCTTCGCCGCCTTCGTTCCGGTCGGTCGAACCTACGATCCCGCGACCGGATGGGACTGGGAGGGGCGCGGCGTGGCGCCCGATGTGCCCACCCGCGCCGACGACGCCCTGAGCACCGCGCTTGTGCTAGCGGGTAAGGGGTCCCGTTAGCCTCGCCCGCGGCTGGCGGGGGCGACTGGCAGGCGCGTCTGGTTGTCCGGATGGAGCCCGCCATGGCGAGCCGTCAGAGCACCTGTTAGGCTCGGCGCTCCCTCGACGAGGCGAAGCGGGAAGCAATGATCCCTGGCGGTATCCACACGTCCCACCGTGAACCGGGGCGGTTTTTTGGGCGCACCGTCGGCTGTCGGCGCGTTTCCGAAATGACTGTCTCCGAGGTCTGCTATCCCCCTGGGCTCCAGATACCGCGCCATGACCACGAGCTGGCCAGCGTCTGCTTCGTCATCGAGGGAACCTACGAGGAACACTACGGCCTTCGTCATCGCGTCTGCCGCGAGGGGATGGTGGTGGTGCGTCCGGCGGGTGAGCAGCATGCCGACAGCCACCACGGCGCTGCGGTAAGACTGCTATCGGTGGAGATCGACGGACCCCGCTTGGAAAGCTTGCGCGAAGCCGCTCCAGTGCTGAGCGAGCCTCGCGATTACTTGAGTTCGGCAATGACCGGTTTGGCTGGGGCGTTGCTGCGTGAGTTTCGCGGCTCGGAAACCGCCTCGAACCTCGCCATCGAGGCGCTCCTGCTCGAACTCATTGTAGAGAGCTGCCGAGGCGCTCATTGGAGGGAAACTCGCGAGGAGAGAGCCGCTCCTGCGTGGATGACTCGCGCCGAGGACTTCCTGCGCGCCAACTTCGTCCAGCCGATTTCCCTCGGCGACCTCGCGCGCGCGGCTGGGGTCCATCCCGCGCACATTGCGCGGACGTTCCGCCGGCGACACGGGCAGACCGTGGGCGGCTACGTTCGCCGCCTCAGGCTCGAAACGGCGCGTGTCCAGCTGGCCAATGACACCTGCTCCTTGGCCGAGATTGCCGGATCCTGCGGCTTCGCCGACCAGAGCCACTTCACCCGACTTTTCCGCGCCGCCTATGGCGTGACCCCCGCGGCTTTCCGCCGCGAGGCAAGGAATGGATGAGGCGAGGCGCGTCCTGTTCCAGAAGGCTCCTCGCGTGCAAGACGGACGTTGGCGCTGGGGAGATGGCCTTGCCATGAGCAGGAAACGCCCGCGCCGACTTTGCGCCGCCCTCGCCCTCGCCCTCGCCCTGGGCCCCGCCGCCGCCGGCGCGATCCTGGCCGCTCCGGCGGGAGCCGCCTGCATCGATCCGCACGCCTTGCTGGAACAGGTCCGGGCCGCCACGGGTGGGGCGGCATGGGGCTCGGTGCGCACCCTGCATCGGCGCGGCAAGCTCTCGACCGGCGGCCGAAGGGGAGTGGTCGACTCCTTCGAAGACAACCTCACCGGCCGGTTCGTGCGCGAGGTCTCTCTGCCCACCGGCCGCCAATCCGACGGCTTCGACGGCGTATCGGTGTGGACCCAACCCGCGACGGTTCCACCCTATGTCTACGGCGACGCCGACTCGCGCCTGGGGGCGGTGAATGACAGCTTCCGCGCCGCGCGCGGCTGGTGGTTTCCAGAAAGGCGGCCCTCCTCCAGCGAATGCGCCGGGAGCCGCCGGGAAGGCGCCCGCGCCTTCGACCTCGTGCGGATGACCCCGGAGGCCGGCCGACCTTTCACCCTATGGGTCGACCGGGCGACCCATCTCATTGACCGCGACGTGGAACAGCAGGCCGAGCAGGTTAGCGTCATACGCTACATTGACTATCGCCCGGTGAACGGCCTGCTGCTGCCGTTCACCATCCGCCGCGGCGGCGAGACCACCACCGACGAGACCGAAACGGTCGAGACCGTCGAGGTCAATCCTCTCGTTGCCGACGCTCGCTTCTCCATCCCGCCGGCCCCGGCGCCCACCGCCGTCGCTTCGGTCACGGTCCCCATGCAGCTGGAGAACGGCAAGGTCCTCGTCGGGGTGACGGTGAACGGCGCGGGACCCTTCTCAGCCGAGTTCGACACCGGCGGCGGGCTCCTCCTGCCCCCGTCGCTGCTGAAGCAGCTGGGCCTGGTCGCCGGCGGGACCCTGAGGGAAACTGGCGGCGCCGAGGGTTCCGTCCCCGCCAGCGAGGGCATCGTCGACTCGATCGGCATCGGCGCGGCCGTCATCGAACACCCGCGGTTCGACAGCTTCGAGTGGGCGGCCTACGGCTCCAGACGCCTGCTGGTCGGTTTGGAGGTGTTGCAGCGGTTCGTCGTGCGCCTCGATTTCGACGCCATGACCATGACCCTCACGCGCCCCGACGCCTTCGACTACCGCGGCGCGGGCGCGATCGTGCCGTTCCACTTTCAAGACAACCAGCCGGAGGTCTTCGGCGCGGTGGACGGCATCGCCGGCCTCTTTACGGTCGATACCGGCGCCAGCGGGTCCCTGCTTCTTCTCGCGCCTTTCGCCCGTCGTTTCGGTTTGGCCGAGCGCTACCAAGCCATCTTTCCCTATGGCGACGCGTCCTCAAACACCACCTACGGTGTCTACGGACGGGCCGGCGAGGTCGCTCTCGACGGGGCCGACGGCCGCCCGGTGGTGCGCGTCTCGCGTCCCATCACCCAAATCTCGCTGCAGAAGGGCGGCTTCGACGCCGACCGCTATGTGTCGGGTAATATCGAAATCGGCATTCTCAAACAGTTTAATGTCACGTTCGATTACAGCCGGCGCCGCATCATCTTCGAGCCCAACCACCACTTTGGCGAGCCCGACGTCTTCAATCGAAGCGGCATGGTGCTGGAGGCCGCTCGGGGTGGCTGGCGCGTTGTCTTCGTCGGCGCTGGCGGGCCGGCCGAACGGGCGGGAGTCCGTATGGGCGACGAAGTTCTCGCCATCGATGGCAAACTCGCGGTGGGCCTGACTAGCCCCGCGATCCGCGCCATCATGGTCGCCCCTGTGGGCACAGGGGTCGGCTTAACGCTGAGGTCAGGCGGCCGCGATCGCTATGTCACACTCACCCTGCGGGACGTGCTGTAGGGGCTCGGGACTGACTGGCGCCAATCGCCGACATCGACCTCATGCCGGGAACTGGACCTTGGCGCGGCTTTCCCGGGCAATTGGCGAGACGAGTTCGACCTCCATACTTCTGCTCTGGCGAGCGCAACGCCCCACGGCTACCTCTGCTCGAGTTCTACCTTCGCATTTCAAGAACTGACGTTTGAGGTGCCTGCGACATGCAGCGCCGATTGGGTGACGAGGAACGACGCCGGGTTCGCTTTGAGCCTCGCCGCGCCGTTCAGATGCGCATATCGCCCGCTACTGTGAGGGCTGGCACTCCCCGAGGAGAAGGGGCGCCCTCATATCCGGGCCGCCTCGGGTTTCGAAAACGCCCGCGCGCTCACCCAGCCTGGCTCAGGCTCTAAGGACGCGGCAGTTTCCGCTGACACCGACATGCTCCAGCACGATGTCCCTGCGGCCACGCAGCACGCCGCTTGTCCCCCGTATCATCTGCAGAGTTTCGCCTCCGCCTCCGCGGCCGGTCAGCTTTGCTCGTTCCGCGGCGGTGATGAGCGGGTCGCCGGCGAACCAGTAGTCGTCGATCCAATACTCCGGCAGGCCGGCTCCGAAGACACTTACATGTATATGCCGAGGCGTGTCGTGGGCGGGATAGGGGCCGGGCTTGATCGTGTGGAACCCGTACCGGCCTTGGGAGTCCGTCTTCACCCAGCCATAAAGCCGCGGCCTGAAAGGGCTGTTGGGACGATTATAGTTGCCCCGAGCGTCGGTGTGGTAGGCGAATAGAATGATCCCACCTGCCGGAGTACGGTGATCGGCCCGGTAGATCACGCCCGTCACCTCGATCGGCTCTCCGGGTTCGCGCGCTGGCGCGATGCGCCCGATTGCTGGGATGAAAGCCGGCGGGTTCGCCGAACCGCAGGGCGTGACGCCCGACCCGCCGGTCGGCATCTGGGGAACCCCGCTCTTGCGGGCGAGCGGCTGAGGGGTTTCGTCGCGAGCAAAGGCCGGCGCGGCGATAGCCCCTAGCGCCAGAGGCGCCAAACTCCGGCGTGTCCGGGCTTTGTGTGGAAGGGGCATCGGAGCCTCGCCAGATTAATGATTGCCGCGCGCGCGTACTGAACTATGCGGCCTTAGTTGCTGGCCGCCCGTCGTTATAAGGTTCGCCGGGTCCGCAAACCACCCATGCGGCCCGGTGCCGAAGTCGGCTTTTGGCGGCCGACGCTTGGCTCACCCGCTGGCCGGCTAGCTAGCGCCAACACCGGAACATTGACCATGCGCCGCGAACTGGACGTTGGCGCGGGTAGCCTCACGGCAATGTCCGAGCCGAGTCCGCGTGTGCCGAGGTCCGCTACCGCGCCCGCCCGCGTCGGTCCGCCGATCAGCCGGCGGGCGTCAACAGGCGACACATCTCGCCGACGAAAAACCCCGCGCCGGGAAAGGCGCGGGGTTATCCTTCTGGCTCCCGAATAAGGGGCTCAGATCCTAGCAGGCGTATCGGAAAGCTCGCACGACGTATCGACCATAGTAGGGATCCCAGATGGTGCGGCGGCCGGTGCAGGCGCCGTAGTACGGATAGCCGCCATAGTAGGTGCCGCCGATCGCCGCTCCGAGGGCCACCCCGTAACCAAAGCCGCGGTAGCCATAGCCGTAGCCGGGGTAGCCCCAGCCGCCGCGATCATCTCCGCCGCGCCACCCCTCGCGGCCGCCATCGCCTTCGCGCCCTCGCTCGCCGCCGTTGAAGCGGCTCGCGGTTTCGAAGGATCGTTCGCCGCGGGCGCCTTGGAATGACCGGCTAGCGTCGCCTCCCTGGCCAGGGTTGCTTCCCTGGAATGAGCGGCCTCCGCTACTGTCCTTGGCGGCATGGGCGTCACCCCGCGCCTGGCTCTGCGCCGCGACCGGCGCAGCCAGGGCCAAAACCGACCCGGCTAGCGTGAGGGCAGCGACGCCCGTAGTAAATAGGTTGTTCATTCTAAGATCTCCTGATCCAAACGCCCAACAGTGAACTGGGCGGCTTTTTCTAAGGCTGACCCCAGACTAGGCGTCGCCAACTAAACCGGTCCTGAATTCAGCTGACAGCTAGCCGTTCACGTTGGGGCGAACCACCGGCGCGCTTCGTCTCCAAAGGTTTTATGTCGAGCCCGCAGCTAAATGTTGAGCGCCCGCCTCGGGATGTTCCGGACGTTGAGTGCTTACCTCTCGTGTCTCGATTTCGCGGGAGACTGGGATCAGGTGCTCACGCCTTCATGCGAACGCTCGAGGGCACGCTTGTAAGCGTCGCGGCCGGTGGTGCGGGCGCGGTAGGCCTGTTCAGCGTCGCCGAGGATGATCCCGCAGTTTCGCTGGCCCAGGATCAGGGCGTAGGTCACCGAGATGTCGGCGGCCGTGAAAGCCTCGCCGGCAAGGTAGGGCGAGTCGGCAAGCCGCTGGCTGACAAGCTTCAGCCGCTTCTGGAACGACTGCAGGCACCAGGTCGCGCCCCAGTTCTCCCGCTCGGCGTCGGGCGCGATGAAGCGGCTGACGACGACGGGCATCATCAGGGTCGCGAGGCCGGCTTCGCCCAGGTGCAGAAATTGCTGGTAGGCGGGGAAGATCGGATCGTGCGGCGCGGGCGCCAGCGGCGTCGGCCCGTAGCGGGCCATCAGGTACTCCATGATCGCGATCAACTCGACCATGATGACGTCGCCGTCCTGGATCGCCGGAATGTAGTCGGCGGGGTTGACCGCCAGAAACTCGGGGTCCTGCTCGGCGGCCAGCATGTCCACCTGCCGCACGCAGTAGGGAAGGTCCATCTCCTCCAGCACCCAGACGACCCGGATCGATCGCGATGTCTGTCCGCCCCAAACGGTGATCATGCGCCGGTCCTTTCCTGGTGTGACTGACGATGGACCCTAGCAAACAATAAGGCCGCACCCCTCAAATCGTACGCGAAGCTTAGCTTCAGCGAGGTCAACTTCCCACCCGATGCATGTCCGCTACCGAGCCGCCGCTCAGGAGCTGCGGGCACGCGGCATCGCGCCGGGGGCGGTCGCTGAATTCTCGCGGAAACTCGACATGGACGAAGCGGCAGCGATGCGCATTGTCGTGCTGAAGAAAATCGCCTTCTCAGAGTTCCCTTGGGCGCGACGGGCGCGACGAACATTGAGGAGGAGCCGCCAATGCGAACACTAGCGTTTCTGGCCGCGGCCGCCGTTGGCTGCTTGTTGACGGCGGCGGGCGCGAGGGGCGAGCCCCATGGAAAGGCGGTCGATCAAATCAGGAAGCTCGAGGAAGAGCGCAATGAGGCGATCGTGCGCGGAGACGCCGCCGTCCTCGAGCGATTGACGTCAGACGACTACACCTTCGTCACGCTCCGCGGCGAAATGCGCTCCAAGGCGGAAATCATTCGGGACTTTCGATCCGGCGCGGCTAAGTATCAATCACGAACGATCTCTGATCTGAATATTCGCGTGTACGGCGACGCGGCGGTGGTGACCGGACGGGCGGTGCAGAAGGGAGCCGAAAACGGAAAGGACTACAGCGGAGACTATTGGTTCACGCGCGTTTACGTCAGGCGCAACGGCCGCTGGACGACCGTGGCGCTCCAGACCACCGCCATAAGATAGGGGACGGGGTCCTTCACCCACTGAGGTAAGCCTGAACGGCGTTCTGTCGTTGAACGAGGATCCCTATTGAGCCACCCACTCCTATCCCGCGAACCCGGTTCCGTGCGCCGTTGGTTGGCCGGAGCCGCTCCGCGCCCCCAGCGGAAGTTGGCCTCTCGCCGATCAAGCGACGTTTGGCCGCGGCTTCCCGGCGGCCACGTCCGGCCGCGCGGACGGCGCTGTCGTTCGTTTGGCTTCCGCAAGGTGAGGACATTGAGAAGGAAGGAAGTAAACGAGCGCGGCTCAAGGCCAATGCGCCTCTGAGAAAGGTTGGTACAGTTGCGGATCGGGCGCGTAACGACGGAGAAAGGCGAAGACGATTGCCCAAATCTCCGCATAGTGCCCGTCGCACTCGACAGCCCCCGTCCCTGAGGTAATTCTGCCTGCTCTGATCCGTTCGAACGCGACGGGCGTTCCATCGAGCATTCCGTAGCAATCTCCACTTCCTGGCCAGCCATCCGTGATTCTGTCGAACTCCTTGGAGGTCCGAAGAAAGGCATCCCTTGGAGCTAAGAAGACGCGCACGGGGGTGAAGCTAAGCTTGGAGCCGTAGCCGCGTTGATCGACGCCGACGAGTTGTCCGCGCGCCATGACCACGCCGGGCGAAACCGAGATGCTGACGGCGCGCCAAGTGTGGAATGATGGCACGGAGACAAAGCTCAAGACGTCGTACGATCCGGCGCCTGGAGAGCCGACAGGCGCCAGAGCCTTCGTCCCGCCGGCTTCGATGGCGTTTTCCTCGGCATCTGCCGGGTTCAGCGGACGGTCGTGCGTGCGTGAAGCTTCCCGTTCCAGGTCGCGCCGCTTCTGAGCTTGGACTCATCCAGGCCAGGATATGTAGGCTTTGAGGGCCAAGATGATGATCGCAAGGAAGACGGCAGCTCCGCCGATGACGTAAATGGCTTTCCGGAGCAGCGTTCTGGCCATGCGTCCTCCCCGACCGCATGGGGCGATCGAGCGTGAAGTGTTTGCGGCAAGTGGACCCATCGCCCCCCGCAGTTGGCCAGCGGCGAGGCCGTCGCTCGTACCGCCGGCCGAGGGCCACTCCCAAGGTCCGTCGTCACTCGCACGGACGCCGGCGCCCGCAGCCCGAATCGCCCCCGAAGCGGACATCGAGAGTTTTTCCGGAAGGGACCATTCGGAGCCATCCCGTTAGCGTCGCGGTCCGTCAACTCTGCTATAGAATGCGCATGAGAGTCGTTGAACCATTCGGCGATAACGACCGGATCCTGGGCGTTGCGGCCCGGGGCATCTCGGACAGCGGGCTCGATGGCCGTACAGGAGTTCGGGAATGACGGGTCACGTCAGAGCGGAGCGAATTACCGAAGCCGACGTCGAAAATCGCGTCGTTTGGCCGCTCCTGACGGGCATCGAATACCTCTCGGTGCCGTCAGCGCAGATTGCGTCGAAAGCCTTCATTCCGGCGAGGGACATCGGCAAGGGTGCCGCGCTTGTAAGGGGTTTCATCCCGGACTTTCTCGTCTACGCCAGCCGCCTCCCTGTCTTTGCCATTGAGGCGAAGGCACCCGACGAGCCGGTCGAGTTGGCGTACGCCCAAGCCCGACTTTATGCTGCGGAGATCAATTCTTCCTATCGCAGTGGCCTTAACCCCGTTCAGTGGGTTCTCGGTACTAACGGAACGCAGCTTTTCTTCGGTCCCTGGGATGCCCAACCGATCGTACAGTGGTCCATCCCCAAAGGTGGACTCCAGTCTGGTCGTGAAACTCTTGAAATAGTCGCTCACGCCGGGTGGCCAACTCTTCAGGCAGAGGCTGCGCGACATGCCAATTTGTTGCGACGCGAGAGATACGTCAGTGCTGCATACATTTTCGGCGGGCAGGCGAAGCTTAACCAGCAACTCGGGCCGAACAGCCTCTCTGACGCGCTCGCTCCTATCATCCGAAAATATTTTGACACGGAAAGTCCAGAAGAGAAGGACGATATTCTTGAAAAGGCCTACGTAGATAGCGACGCGACCACACGCTACGCGCGGGCTTTTGAGAATTTTTTACGCGACAAGAATGTTCCAATCTATGCACCTTCAGTGAAGCCAGTTGACACTGAACGGCGTCGCGAACGACATTTAACTGGCGCGCTCAGCGATTACGCACACTTTCTGCCGCCTAGCGGCTCAATTCAGCTACTCATAGGGGATGTAGGAGTCGGGAAGTCCTTCTTTATAGAGCGATTTGAAAGGTTTTTGCTACCTGAGGCGCTTAGAAAGCAGCTATTCTGGGTCTACGCCAACTTCAACACCGCACCTCCGACGCCTTCTGGCTATGAACAATGGATCTGCGATCAGTTTCTGGAATCGTTCAAGAACGAGTATTATTCCGATGATCCAGCCATTCAGTTATCAGTGTTTGCGGACAGAAGGAAGGATTTCGACTACGCTAACTTTTTAATTAAGGATGCAGACCCGCACGAATACAATAGACGGCTCAGCGCCGAGTTGTCAGACTGGAACAGAGACTCGAGGATTTTCACCAAATCGGCTTCCAGATACCTGATTGGCGACAAGCGCATTGGCATCGTTTGCGTGTTTGACAATACAGATCGGGGAACTCGCGAACAACAGCTTCGTCTCTTCGAAGTTGCCGAGTGGTTTAAAACTGAGACTCGTTCTTGCTGCGTGGTCGCTCTCCGTGATGAAACGTATGAGCGTTATAAGAACGAGCCGCCACTCGATACGTTTGTGCACTCAAATCATTTCTACATTAAACGGCCGCGATTCATCGACATCGTGAGGAAGCGTTTGCAGCTTGCGATGGCTGTGATGCCCGACGGCGGTCTGCGTACCTCAGTCGCCGGCTTGGGAAACGTAATAATTGAAAACTCCCGTGTCGCTAAATTCCTCGACACGGTGTTTCAGCACTTATTTGCATCGACCAGTCGTAAAATTTCTTGGATAACAGAAGGATTGTCGGGCAAGAATGCGCGGTCGGCTTTGCAGATGTTCGCAAGAATGATCTACTCTCCACACATTGACGAGCGTCACTTTATCCGCGTCGGAACGGCGGGTGGAGACCGTGCCATCCCAGAGCGCGCGGTGTTAAACGCGCTTATGAAGACGGATTACCTGTACTTCGCTGACGATCATGGGTTTGTGAGCAATGTGTGGGACTTTTCAGATGACACTGAGACGAGTGATAACTTCATCCGGACAGAGATCCTCGGTTTTTTGGTCTCACGACGCAAATTTATCGGGGATGTCGGGATGGAGGGATATTTTCACGCCGGGCGGCTTTGTGAACACCTGGGGCTCATGGGGTACGATCCGCGCGACGTGATGACAGAACTAAATTGGTGTGCTAAGCGCGGTCTTATTGACTCAGACTATCATGGCGACCGGACGTTGGTAGAGAGCGATGTCGTGAAGGCCCACGCGTCAGCTTTCGTGCATACGACGTTGCTGATGAGCAAAATGGAATTCGCGGTTAACTGCGCGCTAACCATGAAAACATTCGACAGGCCGTTGGCCGAAAAAGTGGCTAATGCATGGTCTAACCTGGGCGAGGATCACGACATTGGTACCCATCGAAAGAGAGACATCGTTGTATCCCTTATTGAGTACTTCGAGTTTTGGGCGAAGCGCCGTGAGGGATTATTTCCTCTTTCGAAGGACATCGGCGTCGCACCCGGACTTATAATGGAGGGATTGGAGCGCGCTCGATCATATCACGAGGATCTCTTGGCGCGTCAGCCACCTTCCACATCCCGGTCGGGGAGGCGGCAGGCGGGCCGCCGCCGACGTTAGTTGGTTGGCTGTGCACGGTGACGCTGCGCTGTCCGGTGTTCCCAACCTGTCGACAAGTTCGGTGTGGTTTGAGTACGATGTGGCAGTGGGCCCTTTCAGTGACGAGGCGGGGTTGGCGAATCGGCAAATCTGGCCGTGCGCAGAAATCAGCTATGCCCAACCTCTCGTGCGGTTGCACCGCTGCCAGGCGCAGCGGCCCGCCAGTAAGCGGTCATTGCGAAAGACCGCCTTGAGTCACTCCGGTCATGCGGGCCGACCAGTCGCGCCGCGATCAGAAGAATAAGCAGCACGGCTGGAAGGGCGACGACTCCCCAGCCCCTTGCGCGAGCCTCGAACCGGCCACCCGCTCGGACGGTGACGCCGCTCGTTTACCGACCTCACCGGGCGACCCACCACCTGGGCCACGTCACCTGGTTGGCCTTGCGCGTGACCTGTCGGATCTGGCGCTGTTCCGCGGGCGAGAGAGAATGGGGCGCCAGGCGGCCCAGCGCGGCTTCCACCAGCCAGGGCTCGATGAGCATGCGCGTGCTCGGGCGGTAAGGATCGCTCTTGATCGCCATGCCGAGCCTTCGAATGGCGGGAGCGGCATCGCCGGGGCAATGGGTACCTAGACGATCTGGAGATCGCGGTCCGCCTCTGACTGGGCGCGCTCGGCGCGCTCGAACTCCAGCGCATTGTGGATGAGTTCGGCGATGCGGGTGTCTCCTGAGAGCCCGCTCTTCACCAGCTTGACCAGCAGGGCTTCGGCCGCGGTGACCCGACGGCTTTCCCCGTCGAGGCGGATCTCGACGCTCTGGCCCAAGGCGGCGTCGTAGGGCAGTCCCCGTGTCCGGCCGCGGGGGCGTCCCTTGGGGTTGCCGCTCTGGCCCGGCTTGAACCGGCCGCTAGCCGGCGGGCGCCGATAGCCCACGGGACCCTCGGTCGCGCCCTGCGGCTGATCACCTCGGCGGCGGCCGCTCACGCCTTGGGCCATCGCAGGCTGTCTCGTTCGAGGCAGCTGTTTCGGATTAGGGCCATGTCGCTCTTTGTGAGCTTCGGAGCCCCGCGGCGATCCAGCGCCGTCTGGACCGCCCATGTGTGGAGCTTGAACCCGGGCCAGTCGGACGAGGAGTCCTGCTGGCCGATGCCCAGCAGGCGTAGCGCCTCGTTGGCGTTGTCCGGGTCCTTGGCCTCGGTGCGGGTGCGCACGACTGGCGTTGTTGCCCTCAGCGCCTTCATCGCCGCCTGCCGGCGCTCGATCATCTTGAGGCACTTGCGGATCGCCGGTCGGTCGCCGGCGAAGGCCTTTTGCAGCAGCGTCCGCTGCAGCGCCTCCTCGGCGATCACCGGCCGCGACCCGCCGGCCTCCGCCAGATTGAGCCGCTGGTCGAGGACGAGGTCGAAGGCCGACGCGACCCTTGACCATCGCTCGCGGTCGCCCATGCGGATTGCCGCTCTGGCCCTTGGCGAAGCGGCGCTCCACCGGTGGCTTGCCGTAGCCGACCTCGTAAGGCGCTGTCTTGGGTGGACTGGCTTTGCTCATCGTTGGCGCCTTGGTTGCGCCGGCTTTCGGCGCCGGCAGCTGCTCGCGGCCTGGTGGACAACGCACTCACCGTCGTCCTTCCTGCTCGCCTGTGGCGAGCGCTTCGGCGGTCAGGTCCTGTCACGGCGCAATCGCTTGGCGAGAGCGCGGTCTTTGCGCGCTTCGAGGGCGTCTCGCTCTTCCAGCAGTTTGACGGCGGCGGGCTGCTTGAGCCGCCATTCGCGAACGTCGAACCCTGGTTTGCGCCTTAGTTCCTCGCTGGGGATGAAGGCGCCGACCAGGTCGATCATGGTGTTGTTCTGGGCGATGTCGCTGGCGAGTTGCTCTCTTG
The DNA here is from genome assembly GCA_963752245.1 of uncultured Alphaproteobacteria bacterium. Taxonomy (GTDB): domain Bacteria; phylum Pseudomonadota; class Alphaproteobacteria; order Caulobacterales; family Caulobacteraceae; genus Acaudatibacter. The sequence goes on along the minus strand of CAVVXO010000002.1, from coordinate 253,270 downwards.
GCCCACCGCGGCTGCGTTTTCGCTCGACCTCGAGTTCCTTGTTTTCCTCCACGAGGTCGGCGCGATAGGCGATCAACTTGTCCCACTTGGCCTTCTCGCGTTCGTCCATCGGGCCGTTGAAGATCACCTTGGCCTCCTTGAAGTCGAGCTGGATATCGTCGGGATGGGGCACGAGTTCGGGCGGCGCTCGCCCGACGCTCACGTGGCTGTCGATGATCTCGGCGGCCTTCTTCTTGTAGGCGAGCATCGCGTCGAAGAGGGTCATCTGGTCGGCGACGGCCTTGGCCTCCGCCTCGTGGACCAGGGCGGCGAGGATCGACTGAGCCCGGGCGCTGCCCTTGACCGCGGCGATCCCGAGGCTGCGCATCGCCGCCTGCATCAGGGGAACGGTGATCGCCTCGTCGTTCTCGCGGATGGTGACTGGCCGGTAGGCCTCGTCGAGCACCAGCTTGCGCAGTGAGGCGGGGTAGATCGGCTTGGCCGTCTTGGCCCCCTTGGGCCGGCCCTTCGGATTGCCGGAGACCCCCTTGGCGAACTGGTGCGCGGACGGCGGCTTGGCGTAGCCGATCTCGTAGGAGCGGATGACCAGTCGTGGTCGGGGTGGGGCTCATGGGCCCGCTCCGGCGCGCCGCGCCTCGACATCCTCGAAGCGCGCCTCCTCGCCGGCGAGCACGCCTGGCTTGCCGGTGAGGCGCTCGAAGCGGCGGAGCGATCACGTCGCAGTAGAGCGGGTCGTACTCGATCAGCCGCGCCTGCGCGGCCGGTGGTCTCGGCGGCGATCAGGGTGGTGCCCGAGCCGGCGAAGGGATCGAGCACGATCGTCGCCGCGCCGCGAGCAGTCGCGGATGGCGTCGGCGACGAGGGCGGTCGGCTTGACGGTGGGGTGCATGGCCGAGCGCCTCGGCGCGGCTCGCGCCCAGGCTGCTGATGCCGGGATAGTCCCAGACGTTGGTGCGGTAGCGCCCGGTGTCGCCGAGGCCGAAGGTGTTGATGTGGGGCGCCGTCGCCGACCTTGAAGACGAAGACCAGCTCGTGCTTGGAGCGGTAGAAGGTGCCCATGCCGCCGTTGGTCTTGTTCCAGACGCAGAGGTTCTTGAGCTCGCTGAAGACGCGCGCGCCGGCGGCGAGCAGCTCGCCCATGTGCCGCCAGTCCATGCAGACGAAGGCGATGGCGCCGTCGCGCGCAGACGCTGGCCGCCGGCGCCCAGGCGTCTCGGTCAGGAAGGCGGTGAACGCCGCCTCGCTCATCTCGCCCGACGCCCATGGCGAACTCGCGATGGCGGATGCGGCCCAGCCGCAGACATGGCCGTCGATCGGCACATTGTACGGCGGGTCGGTGAAGACCAGATCGGCCTTCTCGCCGTCCAGCAGCCGCTCGTAGTCGTCCGGCTCGCGCGCGTCGCCGCAGAGCAGCCGGTGGCGGCCGAGCACGCCAGAGATCGCCCCGGCGGCTGACCGCCGCCTCGGCCATCGGCCGGGATCTCGTCCTCCGGGCCGGCCGGCGCGTCGGGATCGCCGTCGCGGGCGGCGTCCAGGGCGAGGTCGACCTCGGCCAGGGAGAAGCCGGTCAGGGTGACGTCGAAGTCGAGATCGACGAGCGCCTGCAGCTCGATGGCCAGCATCTCCTGGTCCCAGCCGGCGTTCAGCGCCAGCTTGTTGTCGGCGAGCACATAGGCGCGGCGCTCGGTCGGCGCTGAGGTGCGAGAGCCGCAGGGTCGGCACGCTGCTCCAGCCCGAGGAGCTTGGCCGCCTCGACCCGGCCGTGGCCGGCGATGATCTCGCCCTCGTCGCTGACCAGCACCGGGTTGGTGAAGCCGAAGCGGGTGATGCTGTCGGCGATCTGGCGGACCTGCTTCTTGGAGTGGCGCCGGGCGTTGCCGGCGTAGGGGCGCAGCTCGGCCGGCGGCCGAGGCTCGATGGCGGGGAAGGGAATCGCTTGAGTCATGGAGAGGAACAATAGGCCAACTTCCAGTGGGTGGAAGACCCAGGCCCCTCACAACCCACAGGTTAGGCCGAAGGCTGGGGAGAACGGCATGAGACGAGCGGCCCGCCGAACCCTTCGGTCGTTGCGAGCTTGGCCGACCCAGGCGACGAGGTCTCCTTCTTTATTCGACAGGCGGTATTTTTGTCCGAGCGACCGCTGGACTTCTCTTCGGAAGGAAGCGGTGGTCGCTTCCGCGCCCGGTCCTCGTCCGGGCTCGCGCCGGTAGGGGCCGCGGCTGTCGCGGTCCTCCGCAGAGCCAAGACGAGGACCATCATGAGCAAGACCACGAAGACGGCGAAGGCGCCGGCCGCCAGCACGACCACCGAGGCGGGCGGGACCAAGGCCAAGGCGCGGGCGACCAAGCGGCCGGCGGCGGAGCCGGGACGAAGGCGGCGAAGACGGCGGCCAAGCCGAAGCCCGCACCCGCGCCCAAGCCGCCGACCAAGCTGGCCATCCTGGAGAGCCTGCTGCGCCGACCGGGCGGGGCGAGTCTCGAAGCCATGGTCGCCGCCACCGGCTGGCAGGCCCACTCGGTGCGCGGCGCGATGAGCGGGGCGATCAAGAAGGATCGCGGACTCGACGTCGTCTCGGAGAAGACCGAGGCTGGCGGGTCTACCGGATCGTCGCCGATGAGCCGCGGCCCAGCGACTCCGAGCGACGCTCGGCCGCCGAGGCGGCCGCGTGAGCGGATCGGCGCTCGAGGAGGAGATCCAGGCGCTCGCCCGCCTGGATCTCGCCGGCCTCAGGGCCGCCTGGACGCGGCGCTGGCGGTCACCGCCGCCGCCGCTGCGCTCGCGCACGCTCATGGCCCACGCCATGGCCTGGCGGCTGCAGGCGGCGGCCGAGGGCGATCTCGCCCCTCGGTGAAGCGGCGGCTCGCCGAGCTTGGCCGCCGCTTCGCCGCCGATCCTGCCTACCGGATCACGCCCGGGCCGCATCTGGCGATCGGCTGCTCGCTGGTGCGCGAGTGGGGCGGGGCGCGGCACGAGGTCAAGGTGGTCGAGGGCGGCTTCGCCTACGAGGGCGAGACCTTCGCCTCCCTCTCCGCCGTGGCCCAGCACATCACCGGCGCGAAGCGCAGCGGGCTCGCTGTTCTTCGGGCTAAGGCAAGGAAGGGGCGGACGGCCGATGAAGACCCTGCGCTGCGCCATCTACACCCGCAAGTCCTCCGAGGAAGGGCTGGAGCAGGGCTTCAACTCGCCTGCATGCCCAGCGCGAGGCCTGCGAGGCCTACGTCCTCAGCCAGGCCGGCGAGGGCTGGACGGCGCTGGCCGACGTCATACGACGACGGCGGCTTCTCCGGCGGCATCGATGGAGCGGCCGGCGCTGAAGCGCCTGCTCGCCGATATCGAGGCCGGGCGGATCGACATCGTCGTGGTCTACAAGGTCGACCGCCTGACCCGCTCGCTCGCCGACTTCGCCAAGATCGTCGAGCGCGTTCGACGCCAAGGGCGTGTCCTTCGTCTCGGTCACCCAGGCGTTCAACACCACCACTCGATGGGGCGGCTGACCCTGAACATGCTGCTCTCCTTCGCCCAGTTCGAGCGCGAGGTGACCGGCGAGCGCATCCGCGACAAGATCGCCGCCTCCAAGGCCAAGGGCATGTGGATGGGCGGCGCCCGCCGCTCGGCTACGACGGCCAGGGAGCGCAAGCTCGTGGTCAACGAGGCCGAGGCCGAGCAGGTTCGCGCCATCTTCGCCCGCTACCTGGAGCTTGGCTCGGTGCGCCGGCTCGCCGAGGATCTCGACCGAACGGGCCAGCGCTCCAAGAGCTGGATCGGCAAGGACGGGCCAGCCGCGCCGGGACCGTCTTCTCCAGAGGCGCGCTCTATCACCTCCTCGCCAACCCGGTTTATCGCGGCGCGATCCGGCATGGGGCCAAGCTCTATCCCGACGCTCACCCGGCGATCGTCGAGGAGGATCTCTGGGACGCGGTGCAGCAGCGGCTCGCGGACAACGACATCCCCAAGCCGGCCTCGCCCAGGATCGCACACGAGCCGCTGCTCGCCGGCCTGCTGCGCGACGACGCCGGCGGAACCATGGGGCCGGTGCACACGGTCAAGAACGGACGGCGGTACCACTACTATGTCACGCTCAGCGCTCGCGCACGGCGATCAGGCGCCGTCGGCTCGCTGCCCCGGATCAGCGCGCCCGTGCTCGACGACCTGGTGATCGACAAGGCTGGCGGTCATCTGGCGCGGAGCTGGATGCCGGGGAGCCGCATCGCGCCCCGTCTGCGCGCCGCTCTTCTCAATGTCGAACTCGGCGAAGCGAGCGTGATTTTCCGCTTCCGGCCCGAGGCGCTCGCTCATGGGAGCGACGCCACCCTCATTCTGTCGATCCGCCTCAAGTCGCGCGGATGCAAGCTCGCCTTTCCCGATGGGCTCAGCGCCGGCCACAAATCCTCGCGTTGATCAGGCGTTCGTCCGCGCCCTGGCGCTGGCCCGCCGCTGGCGAGGGGCGTTGGAGTTGGGCGAGGCCCCCGACGTGAAGACGCTCGCGGGGCGTGAAGGGATCTCCCACCGACACGCCAGCAGGCTCGCGCCGCTCGCCTACCTCGCGCCCGATCTCGTGCAGCGGATCCTCGATGGACGCCAGCCCGCGGCCATGACCTTGGCGGCCTTGACCGCTCAGCCGTTGCCGCTCTCCTGGGCTGGCCAGCGGCGGCTCGTCGCCCGCCTCGGCTGAGCGCAAGACCCTTCGCCAAGGGCGCTTCGCTGTTCGGCGCGAGGCGTTCCCTGTTCAGGGACATAGCTGTTCCCTGTTACGGCGAAATGACTTCCCTGTTCGGGGATTTTGAATTCCCTGTTCCGCACATTAACAGGAAGGGCTCCTCGCACCCGGTAAGCGCACTGATATTGCGAGAGAAGTTCGTCAGGTCTCGCCGGTCAGGCCCTGTTTTAGGGGCCAAAAACAGGTGAATTCGCTGATAATTCCCTGTTAGCAGGGAATTCGCCCCTCCGAACGCGAAAGTGGACATGGCGGCGAGGGGCTGGAGACAAGGGGCGAGATCGGGGCGGTTTGGGGGCGCGACGCGCCCAGAAAGGGCGTCTCCAGCCGCGCCGAGCGGCGCGCTAAACCCCCGCAAACGCGGGGGTATTCAGGAGAGGCGCAAGGAGATCACCCAGTCGAGAGACTGGGTGGTGGGGACGGAGGGGATCGAACCCTCATGGCCGCGAGGCCAACGGATTTTAAGTCCGTCGCGTCTGCCGGTTCCGCCACGTCCCCGTCAGTCCCGTCACCATAGGCGGGGATGCGGCCAAGGTCACCGTGGGCATGGCGCGCCAGGCTCAGGGCGGCGGACGCACCGGAAGGGCCGGCTGAATTGTCGTGATCTTGACGTCCAGCCTCTTGCACGAATTGTCCAGACAGGTCGCGCCGATCCAAACCTCGCCCCGCCCGAACATCACTCCCGATTGGTTCACGAAAAGGTCTTCATAATTCTCCGCGAGCACGGCCTCGGTTATCGCCGGGGTTACGATCGCATCGTAGTTGGCGACGAACTCAGCAGGGGTTCGAACCAGCCGTTTCCTGCCGCCGATGGCGACATCAATGGGGTATCTGACGAGGGCTGCGAGATCAGGGGGGCGGTGAGATTTGATCGCCGCGCGAGTCGCCAGAATGACCCGTTTGAAGGTGACATGGTCGCCCAGAATGCTGTCGATAGATTGATCGACCGTATGGTCTGCGGCGTGCGCCGGGCCGTGCAGACCAGCCCCGGCCAACGCGAGGGTCGCCGCCAATGCGAGTGGGAGGGCTCTCAACCTCGTTCCATTCGTTGCGGCGGGTCCTTCATCCGGATGAATGGGTCGCGGTCCGCGTTTCATCGAAGGGGTCACGAATCCTTGGATCGCGATGTTCGATACTGTCGTCGGGGGCAGGCGTCCGCAAGCGGTTTTGACGCGACAGACCTTTGGAGCACTCCCGTTGCCGACGATGGGTCGTCTCGCTCGCACGTTGCCGCGCCCTTCAAGAGCATCCTCGGCCCGTGCCGAGCCGATGCACGCGAACCGTGGCCCTGATCGCAACATTCGGGATCGCAACCCCGAGACTTCTCTTCGCGGTGATGGGTCGCTACAAATCGGCGCGTGGGCGCCTGCCGGGGCAAATTGTCAGGTTTTTGATTCGGTCAGAACCCACGAGAGGGCTGGTCGTGGTGGTCGGGGAAGAAGACTGATGCGCGAAAGGGCGACGGCGGCGAGCGAGACGATCGTGGACGAGGCCGCCGCTGACCGCATCGTGACCGCGACGCGGCGATCGGCGCCAGAGGGCCGGGGCCCGGCGAGCCAAAGGTGACATTACTCGCGACTTGTAGCTCGACCAAGACATTTCTCCAATTGAACTTGTCCGCCAGAAATCGCTCGTTCCGGCGTCAAAAAAAGAAGGATAGGCTCCTTTGCACTCCCACTCTGGACTTTCTGAACAGCGAGCCCGGACATGAGGTCTTCGCTCCCACACGGCGGCTTGTTCATCGCGGGCGTGGCTGTCGCGGCCGCCCTCGCGGCATCGCCCGCCTCGGCGCAGAGCGCATTTCAGTGGCGCCGGAGCGGGACCGGAATGATCCTTCCCCGCGGCGCCTACGTTGGCGGCGAGGAGGACGGAACGCCCCTGATCGTCTGCCGGGCGCCCTATCTCGGCGGCGTCTACCCCGGCAAGCTGGTGAGGGGAAATTGCAACATCAGCTATAACTCCCGCGAAATCTATTTGCACGATTATGATGTGTTGGTCGGCAGGGGCGGATCGTGGGCGCCGCCTCAATACGGCCTGGGCGGAGCATTCATCGCCGGTTATGAGCGCGGCGGGCCTCTTTACCTTTGTCAAGCGCTGTACCGAGGGGGGCTGCATCCCGGCAGGATATACCAGGGCGCCTGCGACATCAGCTATGGTGGTCGTGAAATACCGATCCGCCACTTCAACGTGTTCTACATTGGCGCTCCGGAGGTCGCCACCTACGGCGGCCCCGCCTACGCTCCCACGGTGGTCTATCACTACGAGAGCACCACGAGTTACAGTCACTACTATCCGCCATCCGTTGACCCGCGGGTCGCCGAGGCTCAGCGGCGCGCCGCCTGGCGGCAGCAGGCGCAGCAGCGCGCCGACTATGAACGCAATCAGCAGTTGCAGCAGGATCTGCGCGATCGCCAGACGGAGGAGCAGCAGCGCGCGGCCTACGAGCGCAACCAGGCGGCTCAGCGGGCGGCGGAAGAGGCGCGCGCCCGGGCGGAAGGCGAGGCCGAGGAGAACCGTCAAGCCTTGAGAGCGCAGGCGGCGGCGGAAGACGAGGCGCGCCGCGCCGAGGAGATCAGGCAGGGCGAGGCGCAGGAGAACCGCATGGCCGCCGAAGCGGCCGCCAAGGCGCAGGCCGAGGAGGATGCCCAGCGCCAGGCGGAGATCAAGCGGGGCGAGGACGAGGAGAACCGCATGGCCGCCGAAGCGGCCGCCAAGGCGCAGGCCGAGGAGGACGCCCACCGTCAGGCGGAGATCAAACAGGGCGAGGACGAGGAGAACCGCATGGCCGCCGAAGCGGCCGCCAAGGATTCGGAACCCACGCCTCCGGACAGCCCGCCACCCGATTGACACGGGAAATGCGGCTGGCTGGGCCAATCATCGTGACGATGGCGGCAATCCTGTCGGCTCAGACCGTCGCCGCCGCCCCGCCCACCTGGGTAGCGAAATGGCTCGCTAGCGACATGGCTGGGGCTCTTCCGGCCCGACGATCGCTGCCGGCGGCCTTCGAGTTCGCCGGCCGGCGCTTCGAATTCGAGCGCAGCACGCTGGCCGATGTCACCTCCATCGCGGGCGGACACATCACCGTCCAAGGCGACGCCGGCGATGTCTTGGCCTGGGTCTGCTACAGTTTGGATTCCAACCAGGTGGTGTGGGTGATGTCCGGCGAGCTCGGCGGTGTCGCACGCGCGATCAACAGTCTCGCCGTGACCCCAGGTCGCGAACCGGGCTGCGCGCCGCTCGAGCGCGCCCGCCTCGTGGTGTCGGCGCCGGGCATCGGCGCCTCGGCCGCTCAAGTGACGAGGTGGTTCGGCGCTTCGGGATCGGTCTTCAAGGAGACGATCGGCGGTCCGGGGGGTGGAACACGGCTGCGCGTGCTCGCCTATCGCGTCGTCGGCGGCAAGATCGCCGCTTACGTCGTGAGCCAGGTCACGGCTTTTTGACGACTCGAGTCTCGGGTGGCGGCAACAAGCCGCAGCGCAGATGAACACCCTCTCTGGCGAGGGCGACCGTGTCGTCGAAGAATGTGCAATCCAGCAGGTTGTCCGGCGAAGTCCGCCGCGCCGAATAAACGTTCACGTTCACCAGCACTCTCCGGTTCACCAGCCATTCGATGCGTCGTGATCGCTCATCGCGAGCCGCGATGAGAACGTCGCGGGTTCGCGGCGACAGCACCCGACGAAAGCGATCCACGACGATCTGCCCTATTTGATCGGCGTCGCGTCGGTGGGCGGGCGTGGGGGCGCCATACCAGTAGGCGTCGACGACCACGCCCTCGCCGCTCTTCTCCAGCCGCCGAGCCGCCTCTTTGGTGTATGCCAAGGTGGCTTTGAAGGCGAGCGTCGGTTTCGAGGGGCCTGCCGGATGAGCAAAGGCGCGGCTGGGGTCTGGCACGAGCCCAAACGCCAGGCTCGCGGCGGCGAGCATTGTGTTGAGCTTTCCAGGCCCGCGCGAGGCCAACCCGGTCGATCTCGTCGATGCAAGTTTGCCGTCTTGTTCGTCTGGCATCCGGTTTCAAAGGGCCTCTGGTTTCGGCAAACTGCCATGAGCCGCCCCTCGCATTCAATCGCGAGCCTGTGCCCACAACCTCAGGGTTCCGCAGGCGCCTCGTCCCGATGGCAATTCTCGGACTTCTCACCGCGGCCGAGCCAGCGCGATCGGTCGAAACGCGTTGCGGATGGCTCGCCAACCTGACGCCTCAGGATCTCTGGCTGACGGATCGACAATCGACCTGGACCGTCACGTCTCAGGCGCGCGCCTTGGGGCCGGACGCGCGAGGCCTCGACAAGGTCCCCGACTTCGACCGCCGCCAATACGTCGAAACCCGGGTGGGCGGGCGGTACGGTTACGGGTGCGCCTGCTTGAACGTGGTCACCACCGCGAGAACCCATCACATCCGCCGCGTGTTCGGGGGGGCCGCGCAGCCCTTGTCCAAGTGCCGTGGCGACCGGAAGCTCGGTCCGCCGGAGGGCCATTGAGGCGAATCGCCACGACTTTTCTGGCAGGGCCGCCTTTGTCCGTCGGCGGGCGGGGGCGAGCCCAAGGCTGTGATCGGGTCCGCCCGATCCGCGGTTGGCGACGTCCCCGTCGACCCCTGTCGCCATGGGCTGGGAGGCGGCGAGTGTCGCCCCGGCCCGCGCCGGCGCGGGCCTCCCCTCAGGCGGCTTGGGCGAGCGCCGGCTGGCGCGGCGGACGGCGGGCGCCGCCCTCTGGCAGGCGGAACTCGCGGCGGAGCGCCTCGATCGGCTCGGCGAAACGGTCCTCCCAGCGGAACCAGCCGGCTTGTGTAATTACAAATCCATAATTATACGGAAGCCGTGACGAGCGTCCGATTTGAATGGGAAGAGGCTAAAAACCTCTCAAATCAGCGCAAGCATGACGGTGTGAGCTTCGAGGAAGCCCGGCAGGTATTTCAGGACCCGCTGCACGTCTCGGTGCAGGATCGCATCGAGGGTGGCGAACAGCGGTGGCAAACCGTTGGGGCGGTCCAGGGGCGTCGTGATCCTATTGGTGGCGCACACAGTCACAGAGGAAGACGCCGACGGCGGATCGGTTGAGATCCTCCGCATCATTTCAGCGCGACGAGCCACGCCGCGAGAGAGGCGACGCTATGAAAATGAAAATGGTTAGCCACACCCTGGAAACCCCGCCGGCGCTGACCGACGCGCAGCGCGAGCACCTGGCCGAGCTGGCGGCGCTGCCTGACGAGTCGATCGACACCAGCGACATCCCCGAGCTGTCCGACGAGGCGTGGAGCGCTGCCGTCCGTGGGCGCTTCTACCGGCCCGTAAAGCAGCAAATCACCGCCCGCGTCGACGCCGACGTGCTGGATTGGCTCAAGTCGCAGGGGAGGGGCTATCAGGGCCGCCTGAACGCCATTCTGCGGCGAGAAATGCTGGCTTCGCTTAAGCAGGCGCGCCGGGCGTAACCGCGTCACTTACGGTGTTGGCGCTGCTGCGACCTTGTCGTTGAGCAGTGTCAGCAAGTGCGCCCTTTGTTGAATGAGGGGACCGGCGAGGCCGTCTTGTTGCATCACCTTGAACGGCCCCCCCAAAATGGAGGCCGCGGGGGTGAGCCCAAGGCTGTGATCAGGTCCGCCCGATCCGCGGTTGGCCACGTCCCCGTCGACCCCTGTCGCCATGGGCCGGGAGGCGGCAAGTGTCGCCTCGGCCCGCGCCGGCGCGGGCCTCCCCTCAGGCGGCTTGGGCGAGCGCCGGCTGGCGCGGCGGACGGCGTGCGCCGCCCTCCGGCAGGCGGAACTCGCGGCGCAGGGCCTCGATCGGCTCGGCGAAGCGGTCCTCCCAGCGTTCGTGGTTGAGGTTGCGGGCTTGGCGGCCGAGCGTCCAGCCATGGCTGAGCGCGTCCATCACCGGCACGGTCATGTCCGGATCGTTGAACGTCATCTGCGTGGTCAGCACCGCCATCCAGATGGAGGCGTAGGGCAGCTGACGCTGGGCCAGGGGTGAAGGCCTGCAGCGCCATCTCGCCCCAGCCGTCGGTGAGATAGCCGGTGAGCACGTGGAAGATGTCGTGGACCTGAAAGCCCCGCAGGGTGGCGTATTTCACCTCGTCCGGCATGCCGGCGAGCTTGCCCTCGGCGTCCATCCGCTCGTGCGCGCGGCGATAGTCGCTGGCCAGGGTCTTCATCAGGCCGTTGTCGACCACGTGGCGGGGCGTAGCGGTGGCCGAGCGAGTCCGGCGGCAGGCCGAGCAGGGCGTCGAAATCGGGATCGTCGGCGAGGTAGCCGGCGTCGAACCAGGCGACCGCGGCGGGATCGGCGCGAAAGCGGCCAAGGTACTTCTGGCGGACCGCCTCGCTCGTGCGTCGCCACAGGCGGAAGTGCATTTCGGGCACGCCGTTCGCGCGCGAGTCGGCGACGAGCCGCAGGAAGTTGGCGGAAACGGCGTCGTCCATCATGGCCGACCCTCCCTCGGAAGCGTGTCGGCCAGTCTAGCCGCGCCCCGCCGGCGAGGGAACCATCAAGGGTCCCGCGGCAGGGCGGCGATCGAGCGGGCGGGAAGATTGCTCAGGGCGGCGATCAGCTCGGCGACGGTCGCCTCCACTTGGGCGGCGTCGCGGCCACGGATAACCAGGTGGGCGCCATAGCCGTCCGGTCCGAAGTAGGGGTAGCTGCCGAGCGACAGGGACGGGTGGGCGCGGGCCACCGCCTCCAGCGGGGCGGCGATCGCCCCTTCGGGCGCGCCGTCGACCTTCACCGTGCGGGCGACGACCACCGCGCCGGTCTTCAGGCGCGGCCCGACATCCTCCAGCATGCCGCGCATGATCTGCGGCACGCCGGCGAGCACGAAGACGTTGCCGATGCGAAAGCCCGGCGGACCCTGCACCGGGTTGGCGATCAGCGCGCCGCCCTCGGGGACGCGCGCCATGCGCCGGCGCGCGGCGTTGAGCTCGCCGCCCCAGCGGCGCTCCATCATCGCCAGGATCTCGGGATGCTCGCGCAAGGGAACGCCGAATGCCTCGGCGATGCAATCGGCGGTGATGTCGTCGTGGGTCGGCCCGATGCCGCCGGTGGTGATGACATAGTCGTGGGCCGCGCGCAGGGTGTTCACCGCCGCGATTATCGCCGGGGGACTGTCGCCGACCACCCGCGCCTCGGCCACGTCGACCCCGAACGGCGTGAGGTAGCGGGCGATGGCGTTGAGGTTGGTATCCTGGGTGCGGCCGGAGAGGATTTCGTCGCCGATGATCAGCACCGCGGCGGTGACGCGAGTCTCGTCGGCCATGATGTCCCCCTGAGATGGACGCGCACCGGTGAGCCGGGGCATAGGAGGGCGATGCTATGGCCGCAACCGCTGGCGCGCGGCCGCCTGATCGCCCGCTACAAGCGCTTCTTCGCCGACGTGGCGCTGGACGACGGCCGCGAGGTCACCGCTCACTGCCCCAACCCCGGCGCCATGCTCGGGTTGAACGCGCCGGGGCTGCGCGCCTTCCTCTCCGCCGCCGACAATCCCAAACGCTCCCTCGACTGGACGTTGGAGATGGTCGAGGCGGATGGCGGCCTCGTCGGCGTCAACACCCTGCGGCCGAACGCGCTGGTCGCCGAGGCGCTCGCCGCGGGCGCGATCCCGGCGCTCGCCGGCTACGACTGCGTGCGCCGCGAAGTGCGCTACGGCGCCGCCAGCCGGGTTGATTTCCTGCTGCAGGGCGCGGGTCGGGCGCCCTGCTGGCTGGAGGTCAAGAACTGCCACCTGCGCCGCCGCAGCGACCTGGCCGAGTTTCCCGACTGCCTCGCCGCCCGCTCGCGCCGGCATCTCGCCGAGCTGGCCGCCCGCGTCGCCGCCGGCGAACGGGCCGTGCAGCTGTTCGTCGTGCAGCGCGGCGACTGCGCGCGGTTCGCCGCCTGCGCCGACCTCGATCCGGCCTACGCCGCCGCTCTCGACGAAGCGCACCGCGCCGGCGTTGAAATCCTCGTGCACGCTTGCGACATAGACGAGATCCGCATCCGCATCGGCCGCGCGCTGCCCTGGATCGGCGGGCCGGCGCGCGACCGGGGCCCGGCCCCGCGTCGCAAGGAAACGATACTCACCGCATGACCCTGGTCGAAGACAGGCTGGCGATCCGCGATCCGCGGCGCGAGCGGATCACCGTTCATCCCCTGGAGGATTTCGCCGGCGCGAGGGCCGCCGGGCGCCTGGCCGCGGAATGTCTCGACATGCTCACGCCGCACGTGAAGCCGGGCGTGGTCACCGGCGCTCTCGACCATCTGGCGCGGGAGTTCATCCTCGATCACGGCGCCTTGCCGGCTTGCCTGCACTATCGCGGCTATCGCCACACCCTGTGCATCTCGCCCAATCACGTCGTCTGCCACGGCATTCCCGGCGAGCGTCCATTGCGCGAGGGCGACATCGCCAACATCGATGTCACGGTAGTGGTCGACGGCTGGCATGGCGACACCTCGCGCATGTACAAGCTGGGCGAAGTCGGTCCACGCGCCGCCCGGCTGGTGGACGTGACCTACGGAGCGCTCGAGCGGGGCATCGCGCAGGTGCGGCCGGGCGCCCGGCTAGGCGACATCGGCCACGCCATTCAAACGTTCGTCGAGGCGCAGCGCTTCAGCGTGGTGCGCGACTTCTGTGGTCATGGGGTCGGGCGGGTGTTCCACGAGCCGCCCAACGTCGTCCATTTCGGCCGTCCGGGAACCGGCGAGACGTTGCGGCCGGGCATGATCTTCACCATCGAGCCGATGATCAACGCCGGCCGCTTCGCCGTGAAGGTGCTGGCCGACGGCTGGACGGCGGTGACGCGCGACAAGTCGCTCTCGGCGCAGTGCGAGCACACCATCGGCGTCACCGAAGGCGGCTGCGAGGTTTTCACCCTCTCTCCGGCCGGGCTGTTCAAGCCGGACTGAGGCGCTCGCGGCGCTCTTGCGCGGACGCGCCGATGTTCATAGTCTGTTCGCATCGAGGCGCGATGCGAGGGCGCGGATGTTGCGATATGACGGCGTGGCCTACGACGGCGCGGCCTTTCAGCCATTCGGGGCGTCCGCCAAGCGCTCGGACCCGGCGCGCGCCGAGGCGGCGCCCTCGCCGCATGCCGGTCACCGAGCGCGCCTGCGCGAGCGCGCCGCCGCCGGCCTCGGGGCCCTGCCCGACTATGAACTCCTGGAGCTGATCCTCGCCCGCTCCCTGCCGCGTCGCGACGTCAAGCCGATCGCCAAGGCGCTGATCGCCCGCTTCGGCGATCTCGCCTCGGTGTTCGCCGCCCAACCGGCCGCGCTCGCCGGTGTCGCGGGCGTCGGGGAGGGCGTCGCCCTCGATCTGAAGCTGATCCATGAGGCGCAGGCGCGGACGCTCAAGAGCGCGGCGCGGCGGCGCACGGTGATCGCCTCCTGGACCGCCTTGCTCGACTATGTCCGGCTCGCCATGGCCGGCGAGACGCGCGAGCAGTTCCGCGTCATCTTTCTCGACAAGAAGAACCAGCTGATCGCCGACGAGGTGATGAATCACGGCACCGTGGATCACGCGCCGGTCTATCCGCGCGAGATCATGCGCCGGGCCCTGGAGTTGGCGGCCAGCGCGGTGATCCTGGCGCACAACCACCCCTCCGGCGATCCGTCGCCGTCCGGCGCCGATGTCGACATGACTCGCCAGGTGATCGAGGCGGGCCGGCCGCTGCGCATCGCCGTGCACGATCATCTGGTGGTCGGCCGCGACGGCGTCGCCAGCTTCAAGGCGCTCGGGCTGATGTAGCCAGGCCGTCGCGGAGGGCGGCCTTCCAGGCCGCCGGCACGCTACGAGTCCGCGCTCCGATGTTTCGGATCCGATGGTGGATCCGAACCTTCGTCGAGGCTGGCGTATAGCAGGCGGGCTTCGGCCGGCGGGCCGCGGCGGGCGCCGAGCCCGGCGACGCGGACGGCCGTCAGGCGGCCGGCGAGGGCGAAGACCAGCCCGTCGCCGACCGTAACGGTGCGGGAGGGCTTGTCGAGGCGCTCGCCGGCGCCGGCTCGAAGTCGCCGCACCCGGCCGCTGTCGACCAGGCGGGCGGCGTCGGCGCGGGTCTTGGCGAGGCGGGCGCGCCACAGCCAAACATCGACGCGGCAGCGCGCCTCGCCCTCAGCCACGCGCCGCCGTCTGGCTGGAGCGCCGCCGCCGGCGCGTGGCCGGGGCCTTCAAGGTCGCGAGGCTGGCGAACACTGAATGAGCGGGCGCCCTGGGCGACGGCGCCGGCCGCGCCCCGCGCCGCCACGGACCGATTTCGCCGCCTCTGGCGGGCCGATAGCCGAGCGCCCTCAGCACGCCTGCCGCCTCCGCCTGGCCGCACCCGAGCGCCGCCTGGGCGGCGGCGAGGGTCGGGGTTTCGCGCAGCGCCACTTCCAGGCGCGCGAGCGCTTCGACATCGAGCGCCAGCGGCGGCGCGGCGATCAGCCCGCGTAAGCCGAGCGCGCGCGGCGACGGCGCGGGATCGCCCAGGCGCGCGATGCCGCCGGCCGGCCGCCAGCCTGGCTCGGCGGCGACCGCGAAGGGCGCGGCGAAGATGCGCGTCCCGGGCGCCAGCAGCGCCGGCAGGTGCAGGCTGAAGGCGGCGATCCGCACCCCGAGCTCCCGCAGGGCGCGCCGTTCGGCTTGGCTCAGAGCGCCGACATCGTCGGCGCAGTCGGCGCGGGCGATCGCCCCGCCGGCCTCGGCGATGCGAAAGGCGAGGCCGCGCGCCAGGCCGGTCAGGCGCCCGTCGCCGACCGCGTGCTCCAGCCGCTTGAGAGCGGCGAGACGCCGGCCGGCCTCGGCGGCGAGGAATGCCTCGATGCGCCGAGCCGCCCGCTCGCGCGTGACCGGCGCGCCGAGCTCGCCGTGCAAGCGCGCGCGCGGCGCGAAGGGCCGGTCATTGGCGAGGCTGGCCACCGCCTCGCCGCGCCACAGCACCTCTCCGTCGCCGGCGAGGGCGAACACCGCATCGGCCGAAGCGGCCAAGGCGCCGAGGCGCCGGTTGATCTCCGGAACAAGGGCCCGCCCGGCGGCGGCGCGGAGGGTGCGTTCGGCCAGCGGGCTGGCGGCCTCGCCGGAAACGGCGGCGCGGCGGAAAGCGATTCCCTCCAGGCGACCGACCGGCGCCCCCTCGATGGTGACCGCGCCGTCGGCGGCGACGCCGGCCAGCAGGGTGTCGCGCCGCTCCAGTCCGCGCAGGAGCGCGCTGGTGCGCTTGTCGACGAAGCGGGCCACGAGCTTTTCGTGCAGGGCGTCGGAGAGGCGATCCTCCACCTGCCGGGTAATCTCGCGCCAGGGCGCCGGATCGGCCAGCCAGTCGCCGCGCTGGGCGATGTAGGCCAGGGTGCGCATCGCCGCGAGCCGCGCCTGCAAGGCGTCGATCTCGCCCTCGACCCTATCGAGCCCGCGCATCTGCGCCGCCATCCAGTCATCGCCGGCGCGCTCGCCCTCGCCGGCGATGCGCGCGAACAGGTCGCCGACCAGGCGGGCGTGCTCGCCGGCCCCGAGCTTGCGGAAGTCGGGCAGCTGGCAGGCCCGCCACAGCCGCCGCACCGCGCCGCGGTCTCCGGCCCGCGCGACGACCGCCGGATCGGCCGCCAGCGCCCGCAAGGTCGCCTCGTCGGCGGCCATGGGCGCGAGGGCCAGCCCTGTCGCCCCGGGCGCCGCGCCGAGCGAGCCGATCAGCGCCGCTGGCGAGGTGAACTCGAGATTCCGGGCCCGCCATTGAAGAGCGGTCACGGCGGCGAAGGCGTGCGCCTCGACCTGCTCGACCACCTCCGGATCGAGATCCTCCGCCTCGCCGGTCAGGCCGAAGGCGCCGTCGCGCTGGAAGCGGCCGGCGCGGCCGGCGATCTGGCCGATCTCGGCGGCGGTCAGCGGCCGGTTGCGCCTGCCATCGAACTTGGCGAGGCCAGCGAAGGCGACATGGCCGACATCCATGTTGAGGCCCATGCCGATGGCGTCGGTGGCGACCAGGAAATCGACCTCGCCGCCCTGGTAGAGGGCGACCTGGGCGTTGCGGGTGCGGGGCGACAGGGCGCCCATGACCACCGCCGCGCCGCCGCGCTGGCGGCGGATCAGCTCGGCGATCGCGTAGACAGCCTCGGCCGAGAAGGCGACCACCGCCGAGCGCTTCGGCAGGCGTGTGAGCTTGCGCCGGCCGCTGAACGACAGCGTCGAGAGGCGCTCGCGCATGGCGATCTCGACGCCGGGAACCAGGCGTCGGATCAGCGGCGCCATGCCGGCGGCGCCCAGGAACATGGTCTCCAGCCGCCCGCGGGCGTGCAGCAGGCGATCGGTGAACACATGACCGCGCTCCGGATCGGCGGCCAGCTGAATCTCGTCGACCGCCAGGAACTCGACCTCGCGCTCCACCGGCATCGCCTCGACGGTGCAGACGAGATAGTGGGCGCGCGGCGGGACGATCTTCTCCTCGCCGGTGATCAGGGCGACGGCGCGGGCGCCGCGCGCCTGGACGACGCGATCGTAGATCTCGCGCGCCAACAGCCGCAGCGGCAGACCGATCATGCCGGAGGCGTGGCCGAGCATGCGCTCGACGGCCAGATGCGTCTTGCCGGTGTTGGTCGGCCCCAGAACCGCGACGAGGCGCGCCGGCGCCGCTCCGATGGGGCGGTGACTCATGCCAGCGCCGAATGTGGTCGGCCAGGCGGTGCGGCGCAAGCGGGGATCGGGTTAACGGCGCCGAGCGGCGCGCGTGAACGCCGGCGAAACGAATCGCGACCGAATCGCTGATCGGCCCACTTTCCCGATTTGTTCGATACAAGCTGTTGTATTCGCTCGCCCGTTCTCGACAAGCCGTCTTCCCGCCAATCAGGGCGGCGCGACTGGAGCCGCGGGCGCCAGCGCGGCGGGGCTCTTTCGACAAAGAGCGCCGTTCTGCGCCGGGCGCTTGGCGGGCGCGACCCTCCCCAGAATGGGAGGGATGATGTAGTCGCGAGACCGTGCGGCACTTTCTTGCTCTCATCACCCTCGCGCTCGCCGCCCGGCCGGTCCTCGCCGGCCAGTCGACGGCCGCGGAGATCCTCGCCCGGCCGCCGCTGAAGGCGACGCGGCATATCCCTTACGGATCCGACCGCGCGCAGTTCGGCGAGTTGTGGCTTCCCGCCACGCCCGGGCGCCACGCCGTCGTCGTGCTGATCCACGGCGGCTGCTGGCAGGCCAGCCTGCCGGGGCTGGAGCTGATGAACTACGCCGCCGACGATCTCGCCCAGCGCGGTTTCGCGGTGTGGAATCTGGAGTATCGCCGCCTGGGCAACGGCGGCGGCTATCCCAACACCTTCCGCGACATCGCCGCCGGTCTCGATGCGCTGCGCGCCGTGGCGCCCAAGGCGGACCTCGACCTGAAGCACGTGGTGCTGGTCGGCCATTCGGCCGGCGGCGAGCTTGCCCTGTGGGCGGCGGCGCGGGCGCGGCTGCCGTCGCGGGCCCCGCTGGCAAGCCCGGCCAAGCCGCTGGCGGTCGCCGCGGTGGTCACCTTGGGCGGCATCGACGACCTCGAGACCTATCGCCGAGCCGGGCCGGACGCCTGCGGCGGACGCGCGACCATCGACACCCTGGTGCACGGCCATCCGCCGGGAGCCGATCCCTACGCCGACACCTCGCCCGCCGCCATGGTCCCCATCGGCGTTCCCCAGACGATCGTCTCGGGCGCCGACGACCTCATCGTGCCGCCGATCTTCGGCTCGATCTACGCCGCCAAGGCCAAGGCGGCCGGCGACCCGGTCGAGGCGGTGACGATCCCCAAGGCCGGCCACTTCGACCTCATCGACCCTCTCGCCGACGCCTGGCGCCGCGTCGAGCCGATCATCGCCGAGCGGGCGCGCTGACGATCGACTCCCGCCGGAGCCGCCGGGATAGGCCGCGAAGGAATCGCCATGACCGTGCCGGCGGCTTCCAGCCGGCTCTTTTCTTGCTGCCCCGGTCCCTCAGCTGGGCGCGAGAAAAATCATGTGCGGGGAGATTCCGGCCGGAGGCCGGCGCCACACAAAAGCGAAATCTCGGCTTCGGCGATGATATGCTCATACAGCCGGTGATAGACCTTGCGATCAAAGTGCGTCTGCTGGGCATTCATGATTTCATCCGGGTTGGAGACGAAATCGGTCAGACGCAGCAGACGGACATTTCCCCTGCCCGCAGCCGCCGCCGCGCACCAGCGGTTCATCTCCTGGCGCCGGAGGTTGGGCGTGTCGCTCAAGAGAATGAACATCAGACCATGACTGGGCAGGCGGGAGAAGATCAGCTCGAGCGTCTCGAGATACTCGGCTTCGCCGTAGTGAACGCGCTCGAACTCGGCGGCGATGTAGGCTTCGGCGAGGGGATCGGCTTCGACCTCGTCGCCCATTTTTGGCCGCTCGAAGGGGATGGTCATGCCCGTTCGTTTGTGGCGCCAGATCGGCAGCCCGGCGTCGACCCAGCTGCTCAGCACAAAAATGGGCTTGTCGCCCTCATGATCGAAGAAGCGGGTGCGGAAATCCTCGGCCCGATAGCCGAGTGGGGCCACGGCCTCCAGCTGGTCGGCCGTTACGCCAAGGATTGCGTGCCGCAGGCACAGGGAATGATCGAGGCGGATGAGCTTGCCATCGCGCACCGTGTTGAACTCGCCGACGACCGTCGAGGCGCTCAGACGGAAATAGTGAGTGAGCGGCCAGAGGACGCAGCCGCCGCGCGCCGCCATTGAGCCGAGCGACGGCGCAGCTTCAGCCGCGCCTCCATCGGCGGTCGCCGGCTGAACGGCGATCCAGTCTACCCGCGCCGCCGTCGTCGGGTCGGACAAGGGCGCGCCCTTGATCTCCAGCGCTGGACGGCCGAGCCGCTGATAGACGAACGCCTCCACCCCCATCCCGAGGATGCGACACGAAAAGCAGAAGCGCTTCAGCTGCGCCACCTCGCGTCGGGTGGTCACCTGGAAGTAGCCGCAATATCCGTAATCGCCGTACTTGTCGGAGACCGCGATCAATCCGGCTTGGGTGGCGAAATGGCGAATCTGTCCAAGCAGCTCCGCCCGCGCCAAATCAGGGTCTTCCGGTAATCGCCAGCGGGTGAAGTTCAGCTGATTGGTGCGGTTGATCAGCTCGATGGCGCGGTCGAGATTGGCCTCGACGTCGTTTTCGATCCGGACGCGAATGTCGCTGGCCCGCAGGAAGGCGGTCGCGTCATCGGAGTCTGCGGCCAGCCACGCCTCGTCCGTCTTGCGACGCTCCAGAACCTTGTAATGCTTGAGCCGGGTGAGCTCCGGATCGCGCTTCCCTTGGCAGCGCGGATCGGCGAGCAGGTCGGGAATGATGGCCTCGTCCGTCACCTGCAGGCCAGGGGCGAAGTGGCGCGCCTGTTCGCGATTGAGCGGATTGTCGTCGATCAGGAGCGCGCTGGCCGCGCGCAGCTGGATGGTCTCGATCAGCCGGGCGATGCGCGGGCCCTTGGCGCTCCAGTCGATGCTCGGGAAGACGAAATAGTCCCACAGCCCCTTGCGCCACAGCAGTTTGCGTACTTGGTGTTCGTCGTTTTTGGAGCAGATGGTGCTGATGATGCCCCGCCTCGCCAGTTCTTGCACGATCTCGGCGTTGTCGGCCCGCCAAGTGATTCCGCCTTCCGTGAGGGTTCCTTGCCAGAAGGTCTCGTCCAGGTCCCAGATAACCAGCCGGACGGGTTCGGCTTCGAGATCGGTCGAGGCCATCAGATTGCGGTAAGCCGGACGCGGACGTCGGTCGAAAGCCTCGGCTGGATCGCGACGCGAATCCGGTAGAAGTCGTCGTCGTCGAACCGTCGGTATTGTTCAGCCGGCGCCTCCCCTTCAGGAAAGGTGACACCCCAGTCACCGGCCAGCCTTTGGGCGTCGTCGACCGCCTCCGCGCGCAAGCGGGCGAGCTGGTCAGGAGCGACGATCGCCAGTCCCGGCGGCAGACGCGGCATCTCTCCGCGCGCCTCCGCGCGGCCCAGGGCCCTCCTCATCTCCTCGCCGGCCGCGTGGCTCAGGCCCGCCCGATTGCAGCGCCGGATGAAGAGCAACGCGGCGACCGACACGGATTGATTGCGGATCGGGTGAGCCGCGCCGGCCTCGACGATTTCACCGTTCAAACCCGCGCTCGCCAGGAAATGCGGCACGAGCCCTTTCTCCGCGGCTTCATGGAAATTGAGAACGCGAAGATCGTCGACTGGCGCACGGGCGCGCACGTGATCGAGAAGATTAGAGAAGCGAACGCTGATGCCGCTGTTTTCAACGAACTCACCGAACGAAAACCGTGGTTGAGAGCGGCGACGGAGCGCCTGGCCGTAGAGGGACACCGCCCAGGCGACGGGCTCGCGTAGATATACCAGCCCCGTCACGTGAAACCTCGCCAGCCGTTCGCGCACCATCTCCCACCGATACAGCAGGGGCTGGGTGGCGAAGTGCTCGTAGGAGATAAGCCCCAGCTGCGCTCCGTTCTCCTCGATGCGGTTCAGCGCTCGATCCCAAAGGGGCGTCGTCGCCCAAGACGCATCCGCGCCACGCGGCTTGATCTCACGGGCGAGGACGGCGTGACTTATCTCGTTTTCGATATAGGGTTCATCGCCTCTCACGGTCGGCGGTTCGTCGCGCATCGCGGCCCTCGGATAGCAGGCGCCGGCTCGCGCGAGCAGATCGGGGCGACTTCTGAGGAAACTCTGAACGCTGGTGCTGCCGGTCTTGGGCAAGCCCATGTGCAGGATCAGCCGTCGCGCTGACGCCATGATCCGTCGATCACGCCCCCGCCTTCACCGCGAAGCTCCAGGCCGTTTCGGCCAGCAGCGGCACGCGGGCGGCCTGTTCGGCGGCGTGCGGGCTGTTGGCCGTGCCGTCCCGCACCCGACCGAGGATGCCCTGGAGGATGCCGGCGAGGCGAAAGGCGTTGTAGGCGAAGTACCAGTTGAGGTCCGGCAGGCCGGCGCGTCCGGTCAGGCGGCAATACTCGTCGACATACGCCTCCATCGTCGGCAAGCCGCGGGCGGCAAGATCGGGAACCTGCGAGAGCCCGCCGTTCACCCACTGCATCAGCACATAGCTGAAATCGGCCAGCGGGTTGCCCAGCGTCGACAGCTCCCAGTCGAGCACCGCCGCCACGCGCGGCTCGGTCGGATGGATGATCATGTTGTCGAGCCGGAAATCGGCGTGGACGATGGTCGTCTCCTCGTCCGGCGGCGCGCTCTTCGGCAGCCAGTCGATCAGCCGCTCCATCGCTTCGATGTGGCGGTCTTCCGAGGCCTTGTACTGCTTGGTCCAGCGGGAAATCTGCCGCAGCATGTAGTTGCCCGGCCGGCCGAAGCCTTCGAGGCCGATGGCGCGCCAATCGGTGGTGTGCAGGGCCGCGAGGGTGCGGCACGCCGACATGTGGATCGCGTGGCGGTCGGCCGGCGGCGAGGCCGGCAGGGTCAGGTCCCACAGCACCCGACCCTCGACCTTTTCCATGACGTAGAACATCGCGCCGATGACCTGATCGTCCTCGCAGAGGGCATAGGGGCGCGGCACGGGAAAGCCGGTGGGATGCAGGGCGGCGATGACGCGGAACTCGCGATCGACCGCGTGCGCCGAAGGCAGCAGCGGCCCGGGCGGCTTGCGCCGCAGCACATAGGTCCGGCTCGGGGTCGAGACCTGGAAGGTGGGGTTGGACTGGCCGCCCTTGAACTGCTCGATCGCTCAGCGGTCCGGCGAAGCCCTCGACGTGCGCCGTCATCCACTCGGCGAGGCGCCGCTCGTCGAAGCGGTTGCGCGGATCGACCGGCTTGACGCCGGTGTTGAGCTGCTCGCGCAGCTGTTCGGGGGTGGGTTCGATGTCGGGCAAGCGTGCGGTCCTTTACTCTCCTCCGACAACTCGCGGCCGGATTTCCTTACACGGATCGGCCATCAAAAACGCCCTCTCCCGTCGGGAGGAGGAGGGGCTTGCCGCGGACAGGCGGAGGGAGATGAGGGGATGCACGGCGTCGGAGAGGTCCCTCACCCTCCCACCCACTCCGCGGGCGGGCCCCTCCCTCTCCCTTGAGGGAGAGGGTTATTTGAGGCGCGTTCGCGAAAACGATGTGAATGCCGAAATCCCCTTAGGGGAGGCAGGTGGAATACTCCAGCGCGCGGGCGGCGATGTCGCGGCGGTGGAAGCCGGCTTCGAAGTTTATCGTGTCGATGGCGGCGTAGGCGCGGTCACGGGCGGCGGCGAGGGTGGCGGCGCGGGCGCAGACGTTGAGCACGCGACCGCCGGCGGCGATCAGCGCGCCGTCGGCGCGGCGGGCCGTGCCGGCGTGAAAGACGATCACGTCCGGACCGAAATCGGCCTCGGCGCCCTCGATCACCCCGCCACTGGCTGGCGCGTCCGGATAGCCCCTGGCGGCGAGGACGACGCAGATCGCCGCCTCGTCGCGCCAGCCCGGCGCGGGAAGGCTGGCGAGGCCGCCGCGCGCCGCCGCCAGCAGATAGGGGACGATGTCGCTCTCCAGCCGCAGCATCAGCGCCTGGCACTCGGGATCACCGAAGCGGGCGTTGAACTCGATCAGCTTGGGCCCATCGGCCGTCGCCATCATCTCGCAGAACAGGGCGCCCCGGAAGGGCGCGCCCTCGGCGGCGAGGGCGGCGAGGGCCGGGGCGATCAGCCGGTCGCGGGCCTGCGCGACCACCGCCTCGCTCAGCACCGGCGCGGGCGAATAGGCGCCCATGCCGCCGGTGTTGGGACCGGCGTCGCCGTCGAAGGCGCGCTTGTGGTCCTGGGCGCCGCCGAAGAGGACGAAGGCCTCGCCGTCGCTCACGGCGAACAGGGAGGCGATCTCGCCGGCGACGTGCTCCTCGATGAGCACCCGCGCGCCGGCCGCGCCGAACCGGCCGGCGAAGGCGGCCACGATGGCCGCGTCCGCGGCGGCGCGGTCGGGCGCGATGACCACGCCCTTGCCGGCGGCGAGACCGTCGGCCTTGATGACGTAGGGCGGCGCGAAATCGGCGAGGCCGCCGCGCGCCGCCTGGGCGTCGTCGAACACGGCGAATCGTGGGGCCGGCAGCCCGTGCCGGCGCGCCAGATCCTTGGCGAAGGCCTTGGACGACTCGATCCGCCCGGCCGCCGCGCTCGGGCCGAAGCAGGCGATTCCCTGGGCGGCGAGCGCGTCGGCGAGTCCGGCGGCGATCGCCGTTTCCGGGCCCGACGACCACGAGGTCGGCGGCGATCTCGCGCGCCAGGGCGAGCTGGCCGGCGACGTCCGCGGCGGCGACCGCGCGGATCTCCGCCACTCGGCCGATGCCCGGATTGCCGGGCGCGCAGACCAGGCGGGTCAGCAGCGGCGAAGCGGCGATCTTCCAGGCGAGGGCATGTTCGCGGCCGCCGCCGCCGACCACCAGGACGTTCATGAGGCGACGGCAAGAACCGCGCGGCGGCGTCACGGTCAAGTCTGGCTGGCCGCTCTCGGCCGCGGAGTCCGGCTCGCTGGGCGCCGCCTCGGCCGGCGCGATCGGCAAGGCGACCTCGAACAGCGCGCCCTCGCCCTCGATGCTTTCGACCCACAGGCCGCCTTGGTGGCGATTGACGATGTGCTTGACGATGGCGAGACCAAGGCCGGTGCCCGGGTAATCGCGGGTGCGCCGGCCTTCGATGCGGTAGAAGCGCTCGGTCAGGCGCGGCAGCTCGGCGCGCGAGATGCCCGGCCCGAGATCGCGGACCGCCAGGATGGCGCGCGGCGCGCGGCCGCGCTCGGGCGGCAGCAAGGCCACGCGGCGGCCGAGGCTGTCGAGCGGCCCGGCCAGCCGCGCCAGATCGGCCTCGGAGCTCGGGAGCCGGACGGCGACCGCCACCGGCGCGCCCGGCGGGCTGAACTTGACGGCGTTCTCGATCAGGTTCTGCGCCACCTGCAGCACCTGGTCGCGGTCGGCCGCCAGGATGGCCGCGCCCGGCGGCGGCAGGTCGAGTTCCAGGGTAACGCCGCGTTCGGCGGCCAGCGGCTGCAGCGCGTCGGCGACGTCGATCACCGCCAGGGCGAGGTCGACCCGGCCGGAGGGCGCGATGTGTTCGGCCAGCTCGATGCGCGACAGGCTCATCAGGTCGTCGATCAACCGGCGCATGCGCTCGGCCTGAGCGTGCATGATGGCGAGGAAGCGCTCGCGCGCCTCGGCGTCGTCGCGCGCGTGGCCGCGCAGGGTGTCGATGAAGCCGGCCAGCGAGGCCAGGGGCGTGCGCAGCTCGTGACTGGCGTTGGCGAGAAAGTTGGCGCGGGCCCGCTCGCCGCGGCGAATATCGGTCTCGTCGGCGAGGGTGACGAGGGCCAGCGGGTCGGCGCCGTCGTCGGCGGGCGTCAGCGGCGCCGCGCGAATCCGCCACAGGCGGTCCTGGCCGGCGGCGGGCTGATAGGGGGCGGCGGCGATCCGGCTCTCGTAGAGCGCCTCGTCGACCGCCGCCAGCACATCCGGGGCGCGAATTGCCGTGCTGAGCGGGCCTTCGTCGCGCGCCAGGCGCAGGCCCTCGCGCGCCGCCGCGTTGGCGAACAGGTAGCGTCGGGCGTCCGGATCGCCGCGCGGGCCGCCACTGACCAGCAGCAGCGGCTGCGGCAACTGGTCGAGCGCTTGGCGAAAGGCGCGGCTTGCGACCGCGACGGCGCCGGCGCGGCGTCCGTGAGCCTCGCGCCCCTTGTGGCGCTCCGCTGGGCGGCTCGTCGTCAACCCGCGCCACACAAATCCGGCCGTCACGGCCGCGAGCAACGCGGCGGCGGCCAGGGCAGGGCCCAGCCGCGCGAAGCCGATCACGGCGAGGGCCACGGGCATGGCGGCGCCCAGACAGCCGGTCAGGGCGAGGACCGCGAGGCCGGGGCGGGGAGGGGCGCCGTCAGGCTCGGGCGGCGGCATGGGTGCGTGGCAAGCGAATCGCTTTGAAGAAGGGGTGGACGCCAGCGTCTTGCGCTCGCCATTGTGTCCCGGCGATGACACCGCCCCGCCGGCCGGAGATCGCCTTGCTGGCCGCCCAATTGCGGTCGTAAAAGGCGGCTCCGATGGTGATGGGCGTCACGCCGTCAAACAGTGTTCTGGTCCGGGTCATGAATCGCGCGTTCCTCGCCACCGCCGCCGCGGTCGCTCCCCTGCTGCTCGCCGCCTTCGAGCCGGCGCGGGCGACCACGACTCTCACCGGCAACACCTCCACGCCGGTGGCGACCGCCACCGCCAACAACGGCCAGCCGGACAATGTCGACCTGCAGCTGGGCGCCACCCTCGCGCCGACCGCCTCGGCCGCCGCCCTGACGCTGAACAGCAACAATACGCTGACCAGCGAGGGGGCGATCACCTTCAGCAACATCGACAACGCCATCGGCATGCTGATCACCGGCGGCGTGACCGGCAGCCTCAGCAACACCGGCTCGATCACGCTCGGCGAATCCTACACCGCGCCGATCAATCCGAACACCGGCCTCGCCTATGGCGACTGGGCCTCGGGCGGCAACCGCTTTGGCATCCTGGTCGGCGGACCGCTGGCGTTCACCGGCAATCTCACCGATACCGGCACCATCACCATCCAGGGCAACGGCTCCTACGGGCTCCTGGTCGATGCGCCGGTGAATGGGCAGATCACGATGCTCAACGTCACGCCGGTCAACGGCTCGACGCCGGCGAGCGTGCAGAATGGCTCGATCAACGTCACCGGCAACGGCGACATCGGCGTCTATGTGTCGCCGAACGGATCGGTGAACAATTTTGGCGGCGTTTTCCGGATCACCAGCGTCACGGCTCGCGGCATCGGCGCGGAAGGGGTGCAGATCTCCGGCGACGTCGCCGGCGAGGTCAACCTCTCGTCGGCGATCAGCGCCTCCGGATATCGCAGCGTCAACCGGCCGACCAGCCCGATCATCTCCACGCAGTATACCGCCGACCAGTTGGACCAGGGCGGCCCGGCGGTCAGCATCGCCGCCAACCTCGGCCAGGGCCTGATCATCAGCGCCCCGCCGTTCCCGTTGAGCACCACCAACCTCGACCAGGACGCCGACGGCGTGCCCGACAGCCTGCAGGGCTCCGGCTCGGTGGCGAGCTACGGCTCGGCGCCGGCGTTGCAGATCGGCTCGGCGACCCGCTCCGTCGAACTCGGCCTGGTCGGCAATCCCCTGACCAGCGGCTACGGCCTGGTGATCCAGGGCTCGGTCACCGCCAACAGCGTCTATGATCCGCTGCTGACGCCGGTGCTGATCACCGCCAGCAACCCGACCGGCCAGCTGTCGGCGACGGCGATCCAGATCGGCGGCTTCGGCGGCGGCGTGCTGCTCGACAATGGCCTGCACAACACCGGCTCGGTGAGCGCCACGGCCTATCAGGGCGACGCCACCGCGATCCACGTCGGCCCTGGGGCCAGCGTGCCGACCTTGGCAAACGACGGCTCGATCTTCGCCATCTCCAACCAGATCAATTCGGCGACCGCTCCGACCACCGAGACGGTCGGCCTCGGGCCCGGCACGGTCACCGTGCCGACGCCCAATGCGGTCAACGTCACCGGCGTGCTGATCGACGCCGGCGGCAACGTGCCGACCCTGACCAACAGCAACACCATCAACGCCACCTTGTCGGGCGCCGGCGGCGTCGGCGGCACGGTCTCGGCGGTCCTCGACAAGTCCGGCACGCTCACGGACGTCGAGAACAGCGGCAGCATCACCGCGGCGCTCAACCAGACATTCGTCGCCACGCCGATCACCGGCCCGACCGTGGCGATCAATGCCGCCGCCGCCACCGCCCCGCAGACGCTGCACCAGTTCGTCTCCCAGGCGGTGGCGGGGGCGCAACTCTATAATTCGGCGAACAGCTATACGGCGGGCCAGACGGCCGCCCTGGTCTCCTCGGTGACCAGCACCTCCGGCGTGGTGACCAACAACGTCGAGGTCTACGAGGCGCTGGTGGCGGTGACGCCCGGCCAGGATCCGGCCAGCAACCCGACCCTGTGGAAGGCGATCGGCACCCAGACGCCGACCATCGTCGGCGATATCTACCTGGGCTCGGGCGGCTCGACGATCAACGTGACGGCCGGCACGGTGCTGGCCGGCAAGATCACCTTCGCCGGCGGGGCCAACACCGTCACCGTCGACGGGCCGGGACCGTCGACGCTGAACGGCATCCCCCTGCCGGGCACGGTGCTGAGCGGCAGCCTGCAACCGCCGACCGGCGGCACGCTGAGCCTCAACGTCGGCGTCACCCAGGGCGGCACGCTCAGCGACACAAACCCGGCGACGGTCAACGCCGGCAGCGTCAATGTCGGCGCGGCCGGAGTGCTGGAGGTCGCCGCCGACCCGGTGCACGGAACGAACACCCTGTTCCTGACCAGCGGCCCGTCGACCTTCGCCCAGGGGGCGCAGGTGGGGCTGACCCTCGCCAGCGTGCAGATCGCCCCGGTCCAGACCTACACCATCCTCGAGACGACCGGGTCCGGCACCCTGAGCGTCGGCGGCTTCGGCTCCGGCGCCACCACCATCACCCCTTACCTCTACACCGCCGCGCCATCCTATGTGCCGGCGACCGGCGGCCAGGGCGCCGAGGTGCAGCTGACCGTCACGCGCAAGACGGCGGCCGAGCTGGGCTTCAACGCCTCGGAAGCCGGCGCCCTCGAGCCGATCCTCAACGCCATCCCCAACGACGCCAACATCCAGGCGACCATTCTGGCGCAGACCACCGAGGCGGGGCTGAAAAGCGTCTACGACCAACTGCTGCCCGACCAGGGCCAGGGCATCTTCGAATCGCTCGACGCCGCCGCCCAGTCGGTCGCCAGCATGACCGCGGCGAGCCCGGACGCCGGCGTGCGGGCGCCCGGCACCAGCCTGTGGCTGCAGGAAGTGAACACCCGGGTCGACCGCAGCGGCATCACCTCGCTCGGCTCGCAGTCGCAGCTGATCGGCGTCGTCGCCGGCGCCGAGCACGAGGGCGAGCGCGGCGGCGCCTTGGGCGCCACCCTTGCCTATCTCAACGCCCAGGAAAGCGTCGACGGCGGCGCGGTCGGCGAACACGTGGTCGCCTCGATGGTCGAGGCTGGGCTGTACTATCGCCGCGCCGCCGGGCCGCTGACTGTCTCGGCGCGCGGGGCTGGCGGCTATGCCTGGTTCAATGACGTGCGGCGATTCCTCGCGCCCGGCGCCGATGTCACCGCCAACTCCGACTGGGGCGCCTATTTCGTCGATGCCCACGCCGGGGCGGGCTACGAGGTCAAGCTCGGCCGCTACTATGTCCGGCCGGAACTGTCGGTGGATTATCTGCGGCTCGCCGAGGGCGGCCACGCCGAGACCGGCGGCACGCCCGGCTTCGACCTCACCTATGGCGCGCGCACCAGCACCCGCTTCAGCGGCGAGGCGGTGATGGTGCTGGGCGCCCAATGGGGCAAGGTGACCTGGCTGCGCTCGGAAATTCGCGGCGGCTATCGCGACATCTTCGCCGGCCAGATCGGTGACACCGTGGCCAACTTCACCAACGGCTCGCCCTTCGCCCTGGCGGCCGACCCGGAAACCGGCGGGTGGGCGACGGTCGGCTTCTCGCTGAAGGGCGGCACGCCCTACAGCTATGTCGCGCTGGAAGGCGACGCCGACTTCCGCTCCGGCCAGCAGCGCTACGACCTCAGAGTCGCCGGCCGCTCGATGTTCTGATGGCGGCGATCATCCGCCGCGGCGGATGATCGTTCGCGCCGCTTCCGGAGCGCCGGCTTCCAGCCCCCGCCTTGAACGCGCGACGGCGGCAATGCCGCCGCCAGGGCCGCGCTCCCGATGTTGAACCTTGGCTAGGTGGTTTGACCGAACACCCGATCAAAGATCGCGTCCACGTGACGGAAATGCCAGGCGGGATCGAACAGGGCGCCGAGCGCCTCGCCGGAGAGGCGGCGCGGAAACCTCCGGATCGGCGGCCAGCAAGGCGCGGAAGTCGCCCTCGCCGCCCCAGACCTTCATGGCGTTGCGCTGCACCGCCGCGTACGCCGCCTCGCGCGACAGACCGGCCTGGGTCAGCGCCAGCAGCACCCGCTGCGAGTGGACGAGCCCGCCCAGCCGCTCGAGATTGCGCGCCATCGCCTCGGGATGGACCACCAGGCGCTCGACCACGGCGGCGAGGCGATCGAGGGCGAAGTCGAGGTGGACGGTGGCGTCCGGAGCGATGCCGCGCTCCACCGAGGAGTGGCTGATGTCGCGCTCGTGCCACAGCGCCACGTTCTCCAGCGCCGGGGTCAGGGCCGAGCGCACCAGGCGGGCGAGGCCGGTCAGGTTTTCGGTCAGGATCGGATTGCGCTTGTGCGGCATGGCCGAGGAGCCCTTCTGGCCCGCGTCGAACGGCTCCTCCGCTTCGAGAACTTCAGTGCGCTGAAGGTGGCGGATCTCGGTCGCCAGCCGCTCGACCGACGAGGCGACCACGCCTAGGGCGGCGAAATAGGCGGCATGGCGGTCGCGCGGGATCACCTGGGTGGAGATCGGCTCGACGGCGAGGCCAAGCTCGGCGGCGACGTGCGCCTCGACCCTCGGATCGACGCTGGCGAAGGTCCCCACCGGGCCGGAGATGGCGCAGGTGGCGATCTCGGCGCGGGCCGCCTCCAGCCGCCGGCGCCCGCGGGCGAATTCGGCGAAATGCCCGGCGAGCTTCAGCCCGAAGGTGGTCGGCTCGGCATGCACGCCGTGACTGCGGCCGACCGTCGGGGTGAGCCTGTGTTCGAATGCCCGCCGCCGCAGCGCCGCCAGCACCTTGTCGACGCCGGCGATCAGCAGGTCGGCGGCGCGCGCCAGCTGCACCGCCAGCGCCGTGTCGTTGGCGTCAGAGGAGGTCATGCCCTGGTGCAGGAAGCGCGCCTCCGGCCCGACGATCTCGCCCACGTGGGTCAGGAAGGCGATGATGTCGTGCTTGGTCTCGCGCTCGATGGCGTCGATCCGGTCGGGATCGAAGCGCGCCTCGCCGCCGCGCGCCCAGATCGCCGCCGCCGCTTCGCGTGGAATGACGCCGAGCTCGGCCATGGCGTCGGCGGCGTGCGCCTCGATCTCGAACAGGATGCGAAAGCGCGTCTCCGGAGCCCAGATCGCCGCCGCCTCGGGGCGCGTGTAGCGAGGGATCATCGAGCGCGCGCTCCAGGCTCGGCGGGGGTCTCGGGCTCGGCCGAGGCGGCCAGCAGCCGCGCCAAGCCGATCGAGCCCAGCAGGTAGTGGATCGCCGCCCAGAGAAGGAAGGCGAGGGTCAGGACCATGCCCTCGCGGGTGGCGGCGGCGAGGGCGCCGTGGCAGCGGCCGGCCAGCTCGGGCGCGGTCGGCGGGGCGAGTCCTCCGGGGCAGGCCCGCGCGAAGGCGAGCGCCGCCCCGCGCCATCCCCGCCAGGCCTTCGAGCAGATGGGCGTGGCCCGGGTGGGCGAAGTTGAAGCCGGCGAAGGCATCGATGATCCAGCCGGTGAACAGCGGCCCGCCGCCGAGCGCGATGATGTTGAGGAAGAGGAAGAGGATCGCCGCCGCCGTCGCTCGCCGCCGGGCCGGAAAGGCGTTCTGAACCACCGCGAAGGTCGGGCCCAGATAGGTGTAGGCGAAGACCCCCGGGATCAGCAGCACCGCCGCCGCCGTCCGCCAGTCCGGCTGGCGGTAGCCGAGGATGTAGATCGGCGCGGCGACGGCCAGGCCGATCGCCGGGGTCAGGGCGTACCAGCGCGCGCCGCGGCGGCTCGCCCAGTCGCCGATGAAGCCGCCGGCCAGGGTGCCGATTCCGCCCGAGACGCCGACGATCAGGCCGAGGATCAGGCCGACGGTCGCGTAGTCCAGCCCGAACTCGCGGACGAAATAGGGGCCGGCGAACTGGCCCGCGCCATAGCCCGTGAAGGAGGCGATGGTGACGCCGAGCACGATGTTGACCATCGGCCAGCGGCCGAACAGGCCCTTGGTCACCGCCCAGAGCTCGGCCAGCTCGTGCGCCAGCCCGCCGCCCGGCCGATCGGCCGCCGCGCCTTCGCGCCGGGGTTCGCGCACCAGAAGGGCAATGGCGGTGGCGAGGAAGAGTCCCGGCAGGCCGACCGCCATGAAGGCGACGCGCCAGCCGTATGCCTTCGCCAGCCAACCGCCGGCGGCCGCGCCGATCATGGTGCCGAGCGGTATGCCGAAGGCATAGACCGACAGGGCGCTGGCCCGCCGCCGCGGCGGAAAATAGTCGCTGATCAGCGAATGAGCGGGCGGCGAGCATCCGGCCTCGCCGACCCCGACTCCGACCCGCAGCAGCAGCAGTTGTGCGAAGTTGCCGGCCGCGCCGCAGGCCGCGGTGAAGCCGGACCAGACGACGATCGCGAACGCGATGATCGTCACCCGGCTGCGCCGTTCGGCGAGGCGGGCGATCGGCACGCCCATCACGGTGTAGAGGATGGCGAACGCCAAGCCGCCGAGCAGGCCCAGCTGCGTGTCGCTGAGCTTGAGATCGACCTTGATCGCCTGGCCGATCGTGCCGAGGATCGAACGATCGATGAAGTTGAAGGTATAGGCCAGCACCAGCAGCACCAGCACCAGGCCCGGGTAGCCGGCGAACAGGCGGGCGCGGGGAGGCGTGGCGGCGGAATCCTCGGAATCGTTCATCGCCGCCCTCTTTAGCTGCTTGTCGCGACGAATGCGCGCCGCCGCGCCAGTGGCCCTCGCCCGGCGGTTGCGCCGCCGCCGCCGCCGCGCCATGCTGTAATTTCTGTCAGTAGGCTTCGGCGGGGCGCGGCATGGACGGCGATGTCGGCGAGGGGCTCGAGCGGCCGACGCGCCGGCGGCGCCGTTCGGCCGAGGAAGCCAAGCGCGAGGCGCTTGCCTGCGCCCGGCGGCTGCTGATCGACGAGGGGCCGGACGGCGTCACGCTCCAGGCGGTGGCCCGCTGCGTCGGCATTACCCATGGCAACCTCATTCACCACTTCGGCTCGGCGGCGCGGCTGCAGTCGGCGCTGATGGGCGCCATGGTGCGCGACCTGGCGGCGGCGATCGACGAGGCGGTGGCCCGCGTACGCTCTGACAAGGAGGCGGTGCGCGGCCTGGTCGACATCGTCTTCGACGCCTTCGATCAGGGCGGCGCCGCTCCCCTGGCGGCATGGATCGCCCTCTCCAACCGCTACGAGCACCTCGAGCCGGTGCGCGAGGCGGTCAGCGATCTGGTCAAGGCGGTCGACGAGCGAGTCCGCGCCGCCGGCGGCGAGGCGCCGCGGCACATACCCTCGGCCCTGCTGCTCGTCACGCTCACCGCCTTCGGCGACGCCCTGATCGGGCCGCCGCTGCGCGACATGCTGGGCCGCGACCGCGACTCCATGCGCCGCCTGGCGGCGAGGCTGCTGCCGCAGCTGCTTTAGGTCGCGCTATTGACAGGGCCGTGAATTCCATTGTGTCTAGACCGCGGCGGGTGTGTGGTGGTGCTTTGAAGGTTCCTTGGAGGGGACATGGCTTGGATGGGTAGGCGGCCGAATTGGGCCGGCGTGGGCGTTTCCCTGGCGGCGCTGGCGGCGGCGGCCGGGATCGGCCATGCGGCGCCGGCCGGCAACGCGGCGAGCAATGCCTCTGGCAAGGGCTCGGGCGCGACCGCGGTGGAGGAGGTGGTGGTCACCGCCCAGCGCCGGAGCGAGCGTTCCCAGACGGTGCCGATCGCCATTTCCGCCTTCTCGGAAAAGACGCTTGAGAAGGCCAAGATCGAGGGGGGCCCGGATCTCTTGAAGGCCATCCCCAACGTCAGCTTCACCAAGACCAACTTCAGCGGCTACAACCTCACCATCCGCGGCATCGGCACCCAGGCGATCTCCGCCACCACCGACCCGGGCGTGTCGATCAATTTCAACGGCACCGCGCTGATCCGCAACCGCCTGTTCGAGCAGGAATTCTTTGATGTCGAACGGGTCGAGGTGCTGCGCGGGCCGCAAGGCACCCTCTATGGCCGCAACGCCACCGCCGGCGCGGTGAACGTCATCTCCGCCAAGCCGATCGGTGAATTCGCCGGCCAGGTGAGGGGCGAGCTCGGCAGCTATGGCGACCGGCGCCTCAGCGGCTTTCTCAATCTGCCGATCGACGAGGACAAGTTGGCGGTGCGCTTCGCCGGCTCCTACACCAAGCGCGATGGCTTTTCCTACAACTCGATCACCGGCGACAACATCGACGGTCGCAATCTCTACTCCTTCCGCACGACGGTGCAGTTCAAGCCTTCCGATCGGATCAAGGCCGAATTCGTCTGGGAGCACTTCAACGAGGACGACAACCGCAGCCGCAGCACCAAGCAGCTGTGCACCCACGATCCTGGGCTCTCCAGCATAGGCGGCATCCCGCTGACTAACGCGGTCGCTCAGGCATTCACCAGCCAAGGCTGCCAGGATGCGTCGCTGTATTCGCCGAGCGCCTATGGCACGCCCAACGGCCTGTCGATCCCGTTTATCTTGGGCGGCGCTCTCGCGCCTCTTGGGCAACGGGGTCGTAATCCCGTCCCGCTGCTGAACCCTATCGATCCTTATGGCGACGCGATGCAGTCGCCGAACCTACGTGAGATCGCCTCGCAGTTCGATCCGGTATACCGCGCTCGGGCTGACGTGCTGGAGCTTAATGTCGACTTCAATGTTGGCGACCATCTTACTCTCACCTCGCAATCCGCCTATAATCAAGACCAATATTTCTCACAGGAAGACTACAATCGATTTAATACATTTCCAGGAGTTTTCAATAATAGTGAAAATCTGAAAAGTTATATTGGCTCCGGACCAGCCCCTAATATCACGCCAGATGGCGTATACTGCGACCCGCAACTTGGTTGTTCTAGCTCAATTGTCGGACTAGACCAGTCTAGTGCGCATAGTCGCCAATGGTCTCAGGAAATTCGACTATCTTCTTCCTTTAGTGGTCCCACAAATTTCAGTCTTGGCGGCAACTATCTTTACTACAAGACTCTTGAAAATTACTATGTATTTTTTAACGTATTATCTGCGCTGGCACAATCTGGATTTTCAAATTACGCGCAAGGGTACAATGACTGTCGATTTGGTCAGCCAGTCACCCCCAGTTCTAATTTCGGTTGCATATATATCGACCCAAACTCGCTTGGGCAAATAAATTCTCAGGGTCATAACTATTACTTGAACTCCAATCCCTACAGGGTGGCCTCGACTGCGTTATTTGGTGAACTATATCAGAAAATAACAAGCGATATCAAGCTAACCGCCGGCTTGCGTTACACGGACGACAACAAAATCTTCACGCCCATCCCAACCGAGGTTCTGTTGGATTCACGGGAGGGAGGCACCACGGATGGTGGATTGACCCCCCAACCGGACATCCGCCAGCACTGGGGCGTGTTCACCGGACGTCTCGGGATCGATTGGACGCCGAAGCTTTCGTTCACAAATCAGACGCTCCTCTACGCCTTTTACAACCGTGGCTACAAGGGCGGCGGCGCGAATCCGCCCGGCATCGGCTACGCGCCGGGAAATCCAGTAGTGGTGCCGCAGTCTTTCTCCCCCACCTTTGCGCCGGAATATGTCGACGCGTTTGAAATCGGGACGAAGAACACCATGCTGGACGGTAGGTTGGTTCTCAACGCGGATGGCTTTTTCTACAAATACAAGGGGTATCAGGTTTCGCAAATTGAATCGAACACGGCGATAAACGAAAATTTTAACGCCAACATTTGGGGGGCGGAACTGGAATTGATCTTCCAAGCGACCCATCACCTGCGGCTGAACGCCGCCTTTGGGTACCAGGGCAGTTCGATCGCCGACGGCACCTATTCGATCGACGTTATGAACCGCACCCAGGGCATGCCGGGCTACATCGTCTTCAAGCCCAACCCGATAGCGCCGAACAACTGCGTCGTGTCGGAAGCCTTTGTCGCCTACGAGATCGAGCAGTCTCTTGCCAACGGCCAGGGTGAGCAGTCGCGCTTCCCCGGAATTTGCCCTGGCACGTTCCTCAGTGTCACCGTGCCGCCGGGTTTCGATCCGGCTCAGGTATACCCGAACGGGGGTGTGGGCTTCCCAGCCAATATCTCCGGCCACCAGCTGCCGAACCAGCCGCACACAACAATCTCGTTTGGCGCTGACTACAACATCGACCTCCCGGCCGGTTGGAACGCCACCCTGCACGGCGACATCTATCACCAGGCCTCGTCCTGGGCGCGCGTCTACCAGGATCCGATCGACAAGCTGCAGGGCTGGACCAACATCAATCTCAACCTGACGGTCGCTCGCCCGCTGTCGGGCCTTGCCGTCGAGATCTACGTCAAGAACCTGCTCAACAGCACGCCGATCACCGGCGCCTTCATCAACAGCGACAACACCGCGCTCACGACGAACGTGTTCACCCTCGATCCGAGGGTGGTCGCGGTGGCGGTCACCAAGCGGTTCTAGACCGATGACCGCGACCCGCCCGCCTCTTGACTCCGTCCCCCCAGCCGTCCCTAACTGGAACGGCCCATCAAAGGCTGGGGGAGCAAGGCTGTTCCACCCACCGGCGGTAAGCGCCACCCATCCACCAAAGGAAGAAACCCCATGAAGACCATGATCGGCCTCACGGCCCTCACCGCCGCCACCGTCGCCCTCGCCGGCCAGGCCGACGCCTTTAAGCTCAGCCCACCCGGCAACTGGACGGGCACCGGCCCGACCAGCCTGACGGCCAACGGCTCGACGATCGCCTGCACGTCGAACTTCGGCGGCACGATCAGCGCCACCGGCCTCGGCAAGGTGACCTCGTTCTCCGCGACAGGCACGAACCCGGCCTGCAGCCTCGTCCAGGCGACGCTGCCGTGGAGCGCCAAGGCCATCAACGCAACGACGATCAAATTCTCGCGGGTGCGCGTCGGCATCCCGGCCGCCGGCATCTCCTGCGGCGGCACGAAGGGCGGCAGCATCAACGCCACAGGACAGCGGCGGCGTCGTCACCTTCAACGGCACCATCACCGGTGGCGGCAATTGCCAGGTCATGGGCACCGTCACCACCACGCCGTCGGTGGTTATCGTCCCGTAAGCCACTCCGTTCAGTAAGCTTTCCGGCGGCGGCCTTCTGGCCGCCGCCGTTGTATTGGCTCCTCAACAAGAGGCGAGACGCCATGCGACGGAGCGCCGGCCTGCTTGTCAGCTTCGCCGCTACCCCCGCCCTCGCGTTCTCCCTCGCCCCCGCCAACACCAGCTTCGTGAGCAGCGGCCACGCGGCCGTGTCGACCGGCGCCCTATCGGCCAACTGCGTCGTGCGCTTCGCCGGGCGGACCGACGCGGCCGGCGTCGGGCACATCAGCGAGGCGGCGTTTTCCGGCGGGCCGCTCGGCGGCTGCGGCGGCATGCACGGTGTCGGCCTGCCGTGGACCATGCGCGCCGTCGCCGCCGGGCAAGGCGAGTCATCAGCCTCGTCGCCGTCCACTCCGGCCTGTTCGGCGACTGCGCGGCGCGCGACGTGCCGGTGAGCGTCAGCGCCGCCGGGGTGATCGGCTTCCCCCATATCCCTCTGCCGCCGAAGTGCGCGATGAACGGCGGCGCCGCCGCCACCAAGCCGGCGGTGCGGGTGGCGCCATAGAGTTTGAACGCGTGGACCCTTTCCGTCTCGCACTCCTGGGAGAAGGGCTTGGCTTAGCGGCTCCATCCCCAGCGCCCGCCGCGCAACCGCGACAACACGAACGAGGCGTCTGGCGCGTAGTCGATCGCGCCCGGCACGCCCCAGACGGGCCCCGGCCAGGCGGCGTCGTCCGGCCGGCGGCCGATCACGTGGACGTGCAGCTGCGGCGTGACGTTGCCGAGCGCGCCGATGTTGAGCTTGGCCACCGGGCGGCCCGATCGCCCTTCCGACGGCGCGGCAGGCGCGGCCGGCGGCGAGCATCTCCTCCAGCAGCAAGGCGCGCTCCTCGGCGCGCGAGATCTTCGATCTCGCGCGCGCCGGCGCGGCGGGGACGAGGATCAGCCAGGCAAAGCGGGCGTCGCGCTGCAGCCGAACGTGGCACAGCGCCAGCTCGCCGACATCTACCGAGCTGGCGGCGAAGGCCGAGTCCAACGTGAAATCGCCGGCCGCCGCGGTCATCGCCGCCCTGCCGTCAACTTCCCCTTGCAACCGGCGCGGCGGACGGCATTGTCGCTCGCTCGACCGGCGAGGGTTGGCGGGCGAGACAGCCGGCGCCTTGAAAGGGCCGGGCAGGGGGACCAAGCGGCGCGGCGATGGACGAGTTCGTCTTTCATGACCCGACCGGGCGGCGGGCCAAGCGCGCCAATCTCGGCGTCGGCCTCGTCATCGCCTTCGCGGCCCTGGTGGTCGCCGCCTTCTTCGCCACCCTGGCGTTCGCGCCGATCCTGCCGCGCCTGTCCCTCAAGGATCCGCAGGTGCTGCAGGCGCTGCATGTCGAGACCGCCCATCGGCTGAAGCGCCCGCCCGGCTGGCGCAAGGTGACGAAGATCGTCCGGCGGACGACGGGCGGCAAGGCCCGCGCCCTCTCGGTCGGCTTCTACGTCAGCTGGGACGAGGCCTCGCGCGTGTCGCTGCGCCGCCATGTCGACCAGCTGGACGTGGTCTCGCCGCAGTGGGTGCTGCTGAACGGCTCGCTCGGCCGCGTCTCCGTCACCTCCGACCCGCAGGCCGAGGCGATCATCGCCGGCTCCAAGACGCCGACCTCGATCCTGCCGATGGTGCACAACGGCCATGACCGCATCTCCGACGGGGCCCTGGCCAACAATCTGCTGCTCTATCCGGCGGCGCAGGACGCGCTGATCCACAACCTCGTGGTCCTGGCCCGGCAGCATGGCTGGGCGGGCTATGTCTTCGATCTCGAGAACCTCTCGCCGGCGGCGTTGAAGGCCTACCCCGCCTTCCTGGCCAAGGCCCGCGCCGCCTTGAAGGCAGTCGGCCGCGAGAGCTGGGTTTCGACCCCGTTCGGCGACAACGACTGGGATCTCAAGGCTTTCCAGCAGGTCTCCGACACCGTGGTGCTGATGGCCTACGACGAGCACTGGGCGACCGGCGATCCCGGCCCCGCCGCCTCGCAGGACTGGTTCGAGAAGACGCTCGACCGCGACATGTACGGTCTCGACCCGAACCGCACGGTGATCACCTTCGGCGCCTACGGCTACGACTGGACGATCGCTGACGCCAAGGGTCCCGGCCGCGCCGATACCGTCACCTTCTACGACGCCACCCAGACGGCGCACGACGCCAACGCCGATGTCCAGCTCGACGACGACGCGCTCAATCCGACCTATGCCTATGTCGACGACAACGGCCGCAAGCACGTCGTCTGGTTCTTGGACGCCGCCACCTTCTACAACCAGCTGAAGATCGCCGACGCCTACCGGCCGCGCGGCTACGCCGTCTGGCGGATGGGCGGCGAGGATCCGGCCGTGTGGAAGTATTTCTACAAGCCCTACGGCTCGGCCCAGCCGACCGGCCTCGAGGCGATCGCGCCGGGCGTCGGCGTCGATTTCGACGGCACGGGCGAGATCCTGCACGTCGACGCCCGGCCCAAGGGCGGCTCGCGCACCATCGAGGTCGACAAGGACACCGGGCTGATCAGCGGCGAGGCCTATCAGGTGATGCCGACCTCTTATGTCATCGACCGCTACGGCGCCCATCCGGGCTGGGTGGCGCTGACCTTCGACGACGGCCCGGACGGCCGCTGGACGCCGAAGATCCTGAACATTCTGCGCGACAAGAAGGCGGCGGCGACCTTCTTCGTCATCGGTCAGAACATGCAGGAGAGCCCCGGCCTGGTCCAGCGCGAGGTGCGCGAGGGCATGATGGTCGGCAACCACACCTGGACCCACCCCAACATCAGCGCCACCTCGCTCGCCCAGACCGATCTGGAGATCAACACCACCCAGCGCCTGTTCGAGGTGCTGACCGGCAAGTCGATGCGCTTCTTCCGCCCGCCCTACTTCGGCGACGCCGAGCCATCGACACCGGGCGAGGTCGAGCCGCTCTTGATCGCCCAGGGCCTCGGCTATCTGATCGCCGGCCTGCGGATCGACACCGATGATTGGCAGAAGCCGACCCCGGCGCAGATCATTCAGCGCACCTTGACGCGCCTGGCCGATACCGGCCCGACCGCCGGCCAGGTGGTGCTCCTGCACGACGCCGGCGGCGACCGCAGCCGCACCGTCGCCGCCCTGCCGGACCTGATCGACGCCCTGCGCGCCCACGGCTATCGCCTGGTCACCGTCGACCAGCTGGCGGGCATGGCGCGCGCCGACGCCCTGCCGCCGACGTCGCGCGGCTCGCTGGAGCTGATGCTCGACCGGCTGGGCTTCGGCTTCTTCCGCTACCTCTACGACGCCATGCAGGCGCTGTTCGCGGTGGCCATCGTGCTCGGCCTCTCGCGCCTGGTGTTCCTCGCGGTGCTGTCGCTTTGGCACCGGCTGCGCGCCCGCGGCCGCGCGCCGGCCATGCTGGACCCCGAGACCGGGCCGCTGATCAGCGTGCTGATCCCCTGCTTCAACGAGGCCAAGGTGATCGTCGCCTCGGTGGAGCGCATCCTCGCCTCCAACTGGCGGCGGCTGGAGGTGATCGTGCTCGACGACGGCTCGTCGGACGGCACCTCCGATGTGGTGCGCCGCGCCTTCGTCGGCGAGCCGCGGGTGACCCTGCTGAGCTTCCCCAACGGCGGCAAGGCGCGGGCGCTCAATCGCGGCATGGTGCACGCCAAGGGCGAGATCGTCGTGGCGCTCGACGCCGACACCCTCTTTCCGCCGGACGCCCTGCCGCGCCTGGTGCGCTGGTTCGCCAACCCGAAGGTCGGCGCGGTCGCCGGCAACGCCATCGTCGGCAACCGCCGCAACCTGATCACCCGCTGGCAGGCGCTGGAATATGTCACCGCGCAGAACCTCGAGCGGCGGGCCTTGGCGGCGCTCGGCGCGGTGACGGTGGTGCCGGGCGCGGTCGGCGCCTGGCGGCGCGAGGCGCTCGTCGTCGCTCGGCGGCTATCCGGCCGACACCCTGGCGGAGGATCAGGACCTCACGCTCGCCTTTCAGCGCGCCGGGTGGCGGGTGGAGTTCGACTCCTCGGCGCGCGCCTACACCGAGGCTCCGGAGACGGTGAAGGGCCTCTTGAACCAGCGCTTCCGCTGGTCGTTCGGCACCCTGCAGTGCCTGTGGAAGCATCGGCGGGGCCTCTTCAACCCGCGCCAGCCGGTGCTCGGCTTCGTCGCCCTGCCGCAGATCTGGCTCTTCCAGATCGTGCTGACCGTCGCCGCGCCGCTGGTCGACCTCGCCATCGTCTCCAGCCTCGCCTGGGCGCTCTACAGCCGCGCCTATCATCCGGTGGAGTGGTCGCCGGACGACACCCTGCGCTCGCTGTTCTACTGGGCCGCCTTCATCTTCCTCGACCTGTCGGCCGGGGCGCTCGGCATGGCGCTGGAGCGCAAGGCCCCCTGGCGCGACCTCGATCTGGCTGCCGATCCAGCGCTTCGGCTATCGCCAGCTGATGTATTTCGTCGTGGTCAAGAGCGTCGCCACCGCCATCCGCGGCTACCGCGTCGGCTGGAACAAGCTGGAGCGCCGGGCGACGGCCGTGGTGGGAAGGGGGCTTGAGGGGAAGGCGGCGCGGCCAGCGCTGCGGGTTGTTTACCCAAGCGACGGAGCCGATGTCGCGGCTCGCCCATCGGCGCGCCTACCCCGTGATGTATTGGCCGCCGTTGATGCTGAGCGTCGCGCCGGTGATGAAGCCGGCGTCCTCCGAGGCGAGGAAGGCGACGGCGCGGGCGATCTCGTCGGCCATGCCGAGGCGGCCGACCGGGATGCCGGCGATGATCTGGTCGAGCACGGTCTTGGGCACCGCCTGCACCATCTCGGTGTCGATGTAGCCCGGCGCGATGCAGTTCACCGTGATGCCCTTCTTGGCGTTCTCCTGCGCCAGGGCCTTGGTGAAGCCGATCATGCCGGCCTTGGCCGCCGAATAGTTGGTCTGGCCCATCTGCCCCTTCTGGCCATTGACCGAGCTGATGTTGACGATGCGGCCGAAATTTCGCTCGCGCATGCCCTCGATGACGTTGCGGGTCATGTTGAAGATCGAGGCGAGATTGACGCGGATGACCTCGCCCCACTGTTCCTCGGTCATGCGATGGAGCATGGCGTCGCGGGTGATGCCGGCGTTGTTGACCAGCACATCCACCGGCCCGAACGCCGCCTCCACCGCCTTGACCGCTTCGGCGCAGGCCTGGAACGAGGAAACGTTGCCCTTGACCACCATGACGCCCAGTTCGTCGGCGCAGGCCTGGGCGGCGACCTCGTTGCCGGCATAGCCGGCCGCGACCTTGTAGCCGGCGGCCTTGAGCCTGGCGCTGATCGCCTTGCCGATGCCGCGGGTGCCGCCGGTGACGAAAGCCACTCGGTTCATGGTGTCCTCCCAGTCGTTGTTTGGCCGTTCAACCTGTTTGGTATCGCGGAAATGGCTCGCCTGGCGAGCCCCCTCCACCGCCTCGCGCCACCCTCCGCCCCGTCGCGGGGGAGCAACCTCGGTCGGTCACGCCGCCTCGACGCAGACCGCGACGCCCATGCCGCCGCCGACGCACAGGGTGGCGAGGCCCTTCTTGGCGCCGCGTCGCTTCATCTCGTGCACCAGGGTGGTCAGGATGCGCGCGCCCGAGGCGCCGATCGGATGGC
Organism: uncultured Alphaproteobacteria bacterium; assembly: GCA_963752245.1. Classification (GTDB taxonomy): domain Bacteria; phylum Pseudomonadota; class Alphaproteobacteria; order Caulobacterales; family Caulobacteraceae; genus Acaudatibacter. Next base: position 211,098 of record CAVVXO010000002.1, on the reverse strand, counting down.
CGATGGCGATCGCCCCGCCATTGACGTTGACCTTCTCCGGATCGAGGCCGAGGTCGCGAACGACGGCGATCGACTGGGCGGCGAACGCCTCGTTGGACTCGACGAGATCGAGATCGCCGACCGACCAGCCGGCCTTGGCCAACGCCTTCTTCGCCGCCGGGATCGGGCCCGTGCCCATGATCGCCGGATCGACCCCGGCGTGCGCCCACGAGGCGATGCGCGCCAGCGGCTTCAGGCCCCGCTTCGCGGCTTCTTCCACGCTCATCAGCACCAGGGCGGCGGCGCCGTCGTTGATGCCGGAGGCATTGGCGGCGGTGACCGAGCCCTCCTTGTTGAACGCAGGGCGCAGGCCGCTGACACTCTCATAGGTGACCCCGTGGCGAATGTATTCGTCGGCATCGATCACCGTTTCACCCTTGCGGGTCTTGATCGTCACCGGGGCGATCTCGTCCTTGAAGCGGCCGGCCTTCTGCGCGCCTTCGGCCTTGTTTTGCGAGGCGACCGCGAAGCGGTCCTGATCCTCGCGAGTGATCTGCCAGCGCGTGGCGATGTTCTCCGCCGTCTGGCCCATGTGGTAGCCGTTGAAGGCGTCGATCAGCCCGTCCTTGATCATGGTGTCGACGAAGGCGAGGTCGCCCATCTTCTGCCCCGAGCGCATGTGGGCGGCGTGCGGCGACTGGCTCATGCTCTCCTGGCCGCCGGCGACGACGATCGCCGCGTCGCCGTCGGCGATCTGCTGCGCGGCGAGCGCCACGGCCCGCAGGCCCGAGCCGCACAGCTGGTTCAGGCTCCAGGCCGGGCTCTCCACCGGGATCCCGGCGCCGATCGCCGCCTGACGAGCCGGGCCCTGGCCGGCGCCGGCCTGCAGCACCTGTCCGAGAATCACCTCGTCGACATCCGAAGGCTGCAGGCCGGCGCGCTCCACCGCCGCCTTGATCGCCGTCTTCCCGAGCTCATGCGCCGGCAGGGCGGCGAAGGCGCCGTTGAACGAGCCGACCGGGGTGCGGGCGGCGGAGACGATGACGACATCGGAAACGGCGGACATGCGAGACTCCGGAAGGCGGGCGAAAGGACCTATCCTCTCCCATGCCCAATTTCGCGCCGTTCGTCACGCCTCGGCCGCCGGCCGCACGCGGGAGCGCGAGGCTGGCGCCGCGGCGCAACATGGGCGATAAGCAACGTTGATTTCAGGAGGCGCGCCACCGATGGCTGACCAGAAGCCAAGCCACGCCAAAGAGCCCGGGGCCGCGGCGGCGAAGGTGACCATCCAGAAGTATGCCAATCGCCGGCTCTACAACAAGTCGACCAGCAGCTACATCACGCTCGACGATCTCGCCGCGATGGTCCGCCAGGGCATCGAATTTGCCGTCCATGACGCGAAGAGCGGTGAGGATATCACCCGCAAGGTGTTGACTCAGATCATCTTCGAGGAAGAAGGCCGCGGTCAGAACCTGCTGCCAATTCAGTTCCTGCGCCAGCTGATCTCGTTTTACGGCGATCGGATGCAGGCGTTTCTGCCGAGCTTCCTCGAGCTGTCGCTCGACAGCTTCATGCGCCAGCAGGCGCGCATGCGCGATCAGTGGTCGCACCTCGGAACGCCGGGTCTTGGCGTCTTCGACGAGCAGATCCGCCAGAACATGGCGCTGTTCGATCGGGCGGTGAAGATGTTCACCCCGTTCGCCTTTCGGGGCGAGGAGGCGGTCGCGGCCGTCCCGTCGCCCGCGACGAGCGGCTCGCGCCCGGATGAACTGGCGGATTTGAAGAAGCAGATGGCGGCGATGCAGGCGCAGTTGGAAGCGCTCAGCGCGCGTAAGTAAGGCTAGGCGACTCCGCGGCCCAAAAGGGGAGGGGCGCGGATCAAGGTATTCGGACGGCGGGCGAAGGGACGGCGCCGATGATCTTCGTGCACATCGGCCTGCGCAAGGCGGGCTCGGCGTCGATTCAGGCGTTCCTGGCCGCCAACGCCGAGCCGCTCGCCCAGCTGGGCCTGCTCTATCCCAGAACCGGCCGTTTCGAACGCGACGCCCATCACAATCTGGCGAGCGAATTGAGGTCCCGACGGCGCTTCACCGCCGGCCGCGGCGGCATCGACGATGTGTTGGCGGAGTGGCGCGCCAGCGGCGCTCCCAACCTGATCCTGTCTTCGGAAATGTTCGAGGATTGCAGCGCCGCTCAGGCCGGCCGCCTGATCGGGCGACTGCGCGAGGCCGACGGCGATATCCGCGTCATTCTGATCCTTCGCGACCTGGCGCATCTGATCGTCTCGAGCTACGGCCAGAAGGTAAAATACGGCCGCAATTCCCACGACTTCGACGAATTCTTCGAGACGCGGCTGACCGACGAGCGTGTCGACTATGCCGAGACCGCCGAACGCTGGGCCGCCGCGGTCGGCTGGGACCGGCTGCACGTTCGGCTGCTGGAGCCGGCGCTGCTCGCCAATGGCGATCTGATCGACGAGCTGCTGGCTCTCACGGGCTTCGATCCGGCGTCGCCGGCCGTCCGGGCGCTCGACCGGCCGGGCGTCCTCAATGTCACGCCCGGCTGGCGGGTCCTGGAGGCGATCCGCGCCCTCTATTCGGGCGAGCGGAGCTTCGCCGCGCCCCATCCGCTCGCCGAGGCTTCCGACCATGACCGCGTCCTGCGCAAGCGGGTCGGCCGCGCCGCCGGCGAGGTCGGCGAGGCGATGGGCTGGAACGTCGATCGCGGGCTCTATCTTACCCGCGCCCAGGCGAAGCGCTGCTTTTTCATTCACCGACGATCGATGAAGCGGCTGAATGGCAAGCTGGCCGCTCCGCTGCCCTATGCGCGCGAGTGGGAGCCCGGCGGCAGCCCGTTCCGATCGGCCGAGGCGCCGAGCGCCGACCAGATCGACCCTCGAGCCCTGGCATCGTTCTATGAGCGGCTGGCCGACGCGGCCGCCGCGACGATCCAGCGCGCGACCGACGCGAGGCACAATGCGCGGGCCCGCGCCGAAGGGGCTGGACGGGGGGGCAGCGCGCGCGCCGCCGCCGAACAGGAGGCCTGGATCCCTCCGCACGCGCGCGGTGAGGGCGTCGCGGAAATCATCGTCCATGCTGGCCTTCGGCAATCGGGCGGCGAGGCGGTGCGCGGATTCCTCGCCGAGAACGACGCGGCGCTGGAGTCCCTCGGCCTGCTCTATCCGCGCGCCGGGCGCTGGGGCCTGCTGCGCGCCGATGGCCACGTCAACCTCGCCCGCGAATTGCGCCGGCCACAGCGCTTCGACCCCGCCTTCGGCGCCCTGGCGCAGGCGGCCGAGGAGTGGCGGCGCAGCGCGGCGACTCGGCTGCTGCTGTCCTGCGACCTGTTCGAGGAGTTCGAGCCACATCACATCCGCCTGCTCTACCAACGGCTCAGCCGCGGCGGCGAATCGATGCGCGCCGTGATCCTGGTCAGCGACCCGATCGAGGCGATCTATTCCGGCTATGTGCAGAAGGTGGCGTTCGGCCAACAATTGCTCGACTTCGACAACTATTTCGATCACCGCCAGCAGACCGGCAAGATCGATGTATCCGCCATCATCCGTCGGTGGGTCGAGGCGCTCGGGCGAGATCAGGTCGAGGTGGTCTCGCGCGAAGAGGCCCCCGATGGCGAACCGGTGGACGCGGTTCTGCGGCGCCTCGGCTTGGACCGCGCCGCCGGCTTGGCCGGCCTGCCGCGGCCGTCCGTCGGGCGGAGGCTGACGCCCGGGTGGCGCGTGCTCGAGGCGATACGAGCGCTTTACGACGAGCGCCACGGCCTGGGCCCGCGCCATCCTCTCGCCGATGCCGTCGAGCAGGACGCCGCGGCCAGGCTGCGTCTCAGCCGCGCGGCGCTGCGGGTCGGAGCGGATCGCGGCTGGAACGAGCGCGCCGGCGCCGAGGAGTATTTGACCCGCGAGCAGGCGCGCGCCTGTCTCCTGGCTCAGGCGATCGCCATGGAGGGGTCGGGGAGCGGCGCCCCCGCCCAGACGATCGCCGCGCGATCGAACGGCGGGCCGAACGTCGACTACCGCCACGGACCCGCGCCAAGCGCGGAGCAAATCGCGCCGGACGAACTGCGCGCCTTTTACCGCGCTCTTGCGGGAAGCCTGGCCCGCGCGGGGCGGTCGGCGGCGAATCGGCGGGCCATCAGGAACCCTGCACGACCCGCAGCACCGCCTCGCCATAACGACCCAGTTTCACCTGACCGACGCCATTGACCAGCGCCAGAGCCGCGAAGTCGGATGGGCGGGCGAGGGCGATCTCGGCAAGGGCGCTGTCTGGGAATATGACATAGGGCGGCACGCGCTGACGGGCCGCTTCGGCCTTGCGCCAGGCCCGCAACGCCGCGAAGCGGATCGCTTCGGCGCCGGCGAGCGCGTCGGCGGGGCGGGGGCCCGCCGCCTTCCGAGGCGCGCGCGTCGAGGCCGCCGGCGCCCACACCGGTCGCTCGCCGCGATACACCGCTCGCACCGCCGTCATGTCGCCCAGGCGGATCAGCGGGCGGCCGTCATTGTGATCCTCCTCCAGCAGCCCCTCGATCAGCAACCGCTCGATGGTGTCGCGCCACGCGCCGACGGAGAGGTCCTGGCCGATCCCGAAGGTCGAGAGCGACGCCTCCTCGACGCCGGGGCCCTGACTGTGGCCGAGCAGGTGGTCGACCAACCGCCCTCGGCCGTAACGGCCGCCGAGCCGGTGGACGGCGGACAGCAGCTTGCGCGCCGCCTCGCCGACATCGCGCATCGGCCGCGCTTCCTGGCAGACGTCGCATCGTCCGCACGCCGCCGCGTCCACTTCCCCGAAGTAGCGGCGCACCGCCGCCGCCCGGCAGCCGCCGCCGTCGAGCATGGCGTAGAGTTGGCGGACCTTGGCCGTCTGACCGGCGGCGACCTCCGCCGGCAGGGCCCGGCGGCGGATGCGCTCCAGCGCCCAGCCGAGGTCGCTGGCGCCGTATAGGGTGATCGCCTCGGCGCTCGCCCCGTCGCGACCGGCCCGGCCGACTTCCTGCCAGTAGGCTTCCAGGCTGGATGGCGGGTCGGCGTGGATGACGAAGCGCACGTCGGGCTTGTCGATGCCCATTCCAAACGCGATTGTCGCCACCATCACCGCCGCCTCCTCGCCGCGGAACCAATCCAGCGCGTCGCGGCGGACGGCCGCATCGAGCCCGGCGTGATAGGGCCGGGCGGGCGCCCCTTGTCGGCGAGCCGCGCCGCAAGGTCCTCCGCGCCGGCGCGGCTGCCGCAATAGACGATGCCTGACCGCGTGGGCCGAGCGGCCACGAGCTCGGCCACCCGCCGCGCGCCGCGGCCGCGCTTGCGCTCGGCCGCCAAGGTCAGCTCCGGCCGCGCGAAACTGGCGACAAACTCCCGCGCCTCGCCGAGGCGCAGCTGGGCGCGGATGTCGGCGCGTGTGCGGGCATCGGCCGTGGCGGTCACCGCCAGGCGCGGAACGCCGGGGAAGAGGTCGGCGAGGCGGCCAAGCTCGCGGTATTCCGGGCGGAAGTCGTGCCCCCACTGGCTGACGCAGTGAGCCTCGTCGATGGCGATCAGCGCCAAGGGGCGGCCGCGCAGCCGCTCTATCGCGCTCGGCTGCGCCAGGCCCTCGGGCGAGAGATAGAGCAGATCGAGCTTGCCGGCGGCGAGAGCGCGCAACGCCTCGTCACGCTCTTCCGGCGGCAGCGCCGAATCAATCCGCGCCGCCGCGACGCCCGCTTGGCGCAGGGCGGCCACCTGATCGCTCATCAACGCGATCAGAGGCGAGATCACCAGGCCGACGCCGTCGCGCATCAGGGCCGGAATTTGATAGCAAAGGCTCTTGCCGCCGCCGGTCGGCAGCACCGCCAGCGCGTCCCGGCCGGCCAGGATTTCGGCGATAACCTCGCCTTGCAGCCCGCGGAACTCCGTGTGGCCGAACACGCGGCGCAGCACGTCGCGGGCAAGCGTCGATTCGGCGGCCATGACGCGCTATGTCAGGGCTGACCGGATGTGGGAAGCGGCCGCCGCTCGCGTTTAGCTGACCTTGCTTTACCTTGCACGGATGAACTGGGGGCGTCGAGGGTGGGTGACGGGCTTGACCTCATCGGCCGGCGCAAAGCTGGTTAGTGGCCAGATTGCGCAAGGCCGGCTCTTCGACCATTCAGAACTTCTTCAGCGTCAATCGCCAGGCCCTCGCTGAGCTTGGCGTCGACTTCCCGCGCGTGGGCGCCCGCGAACGGGAAGGGTGGATGCAGCACGCCGACATCGCCCTCGAGCGGCGTGGCGGCGGGCGTTTCGACGCCGATTTGCGCTCGATGGACGATCTCGCCGCCCACTGGCGCGCCTTGCCAGCGCATACGCTGTTGATCTCTTCGGAAATGCAGCGGGCCAAAATGGCGCCATGGCCTAAACGTTTCGATCAATTCTTCTCGGCGCTCCTGTCGGACCCGCGGATCGATGTGTCGATGGCGGTGCGACTCAAAATCGATGGAATGCATCCGTCGGTTGCGATCCATCAACGGCGCAGGAACACCGCCGCCGCCAGCCAGCTGGTGAGGCTGATGACAATCGCCGCGAAGGTGGCGTGCCACAGGCCGTCGATCTTCACGCCGCGCAGGAACACCGTCGCCAGCCACACGGTGAGTCCGTTCACCACCAGCAGGAACAGCCCGAGGGTGACGATCGTCAGCGGCAGGGTGAAGAGAATGAGGATCGGCCGCACCAGGGCGTTGATAATCCCGAGGATGACGCCGGCGGCGATCAAACTGCCCCAGCCGCCGACTCGCACGCCGGGCACGATCCGTGATGACAGCCAGAAGCCGAAGGCGGCGGCGAGCGCCTGGACGATGAAGCGTTCCATGCGGTGATCTTAGGCGAGGCGCGGCGGCGCGGCCAAGCGCGCTGGCGCCTTCCGTTGACGTTTGCGGAACCCTCGCATTTAACAGTCCAGTTTTCGAGGAGACGCCGCCATGCCCGGGAGCCTGCGCCGGCCGGAGCGCACCTTCACCATTCGCCAGCTGTGCCAGGAGTTCGGCTGCACGCCCAGGGCGCTGCGCTTCTACGAGGACAAGGGCCTGCTCGCGCCGGCCCGTCAGGGGCTGAACCGGATCTATTCGCATCGCGACCGCGGCAGGCTGCGGCTGATCCTCCGCGGCAAGCGGGTCGGGCTCAGCCTGGCCGAGATCGGCGAAATCCTGCAGCTCTACGATCTCGGCGACGGCGGCGTGGCCCAGAACGCCAAGGCGTTGAGCAAATTCCGCGAACGAATCGTCGCGCTCGAGAGGCAGAGGCGCGACATCGAGGAGGCGATCGCGGTGCTGCGCGAGGCCTGCGAGCGGTTGGAAGCGGCGCTGGCCGCCGCCCCGCCCGATCGCCTGGCGCACGCCGGCGCCTACGACGAGGCGATCCGCCCGCGGGTCGAGCAGTCGCTGCCGGGCCGGGCCCACTGACGAGCGCCAGGAGAAGAATGCGATGAGTTACCAGCCGCCGCTCCGCGAGCACCGCTTCCTGCTACGCGATGTCCTGCGTCTGGAGCAGTATGCCAATCTGCCCGGCTTCGCCGAGGCGCCGCTCGATGTCGTCGACCAGGTCCTAGCGGAAGCGGCGAAGATTACCGCCGAGCGGCTCGCGCCGCTGAACGCCGTCGGCGACAAAGTCGGCTGCCGTTGGAATCCCGACAACACCGTCGTCACGCCCGCCTGGTTTCCGCGACGCCTATCAGGCCTTGGTCGAGGGCGGCTGGCCGGCGCTGAGCGCCGAGCCAGAGTTTGGCGGCCAGGGTCTGCCGGCGGTGATCGGCCTCGCCTTCAGCGAGATGAGCTCGTCGGCCAACATGGCCTTTTCCATGTATCCGGGCCTCACACACGGGGCCTATTCGGCGATCCTGAATGGCGGGTCGGAGGAACAGAAAGCGCTCTATCTGCCGCGCCTCGCCTCCGGCCGCTGGGCCGGCACCATGAACCTGACCGAACCGCAGTGCGGCACGGACCTCGGCCTGCTGCGCACCAAGGCTGTTCCGGCGGCCGACGGCTCCTACCGAATAACTGGTCAGAAGATCTGGATCAGCGGCGGCGAACAGGATCTCACTGAAAACATCATCCACCTGGTGCTGGCCAGGATCGACGGCGCGCCAGCGGGCGTGCGTGGCATCAGCCTGTTCATCGTGCCGAAGTTCATGCCCGGCGCCGATGGCCAGCTCGGCGCGCGCAACGCCGTGGTCTGCGCCGGTCTCGAGGAAAAGATGGGCATTCACGGCAACGCCACGTGCGTCATGGCCTATGACGGCGCGACCGGCTGGCTGGTCGGCGAGGAGAACCGCGGCCTCGCCCTGATGTTCGTGATGATGAACGAGGCGCGCATCGGCGTCGGCCTGCAGGGCCTCGCCCAGGGCGAAGCGGCCTACCAAGCCGCCGCCGCCTTCGCGAAGGACCGGCTGCAGGGCCGTTCGCTCACCGGGGCGAAGAACCCGGACGGACCGGCCGACCCGATCCTCGTTCACCCCGACGTGCGCCGCATGCTGCTGGATGCCCGCGCGGTGCTGGAGGCCGGCCGCGCTTTTCTGTTCTGGACGGCGCTGAACGGCGATCTCGCCCGCCACCATCCCGACGAGGCCGAGCGGACCCGCGCCCACGACGTCATGGGCCTGATGACCCCGGTGCTGAAGGCCTTCCTCACCGACCGCGGCTTTCGCATCTGCTCCGACGCCATGCAGGTGCACGGGGGCAGCGGCTTCACCGAGCACTTCCAGGTCAGCCAGTACCTGCGCGATTGCCGCATCGCCCTGATCTACGAGGGCGCGAACGGCGTCCAGGCGCTCGATCTGGTCGGCCGAAAGCTTGCCGCCAACGGCGGCCGCGCCGTCATGGCCTTCTTCGCCGAGATCGACGCCTTCGTCGCCGGCCATTCGCACGAGGGCGAACTCGCCGCGTTCGTCACCGGCTTGGCCGAGGCCAAGGCGCAGCTGCAGGACGCGACCTTTTGGCTGATGCAGAACGGTCCCGCCGACCCCGACAACGCCGGAGCAGCCTCCAAGGACTATCTCGAGCTCTTTGGCCTGACCGGCCTCGCCTGGATGTGGGCGCTGATGGCCAAGGCGGCGCTGGTCAAGATCGCGAGCGGCGATGTCGACCCGTTTTACGCGCACAAGCTCGCGGTCGGCCGCTACTTCCTCGCGCGGGTCCTGCCCGACGCCGGCGCCTGCCTCGCCAAGCTGAAGAGCGGCGCGGCCCCCGTGATGGCCTTGCCGGCGGAGGCGTTCTGAGCACGCATCGCGCCACCGTTATCTGGGAGGGCGGAGACGAGGCCGCCTTCGCCGCCAACCGCTACAGCCGCGTCCATCGCCTGCTGTTCGACAGCGGCGTCGAGGTGGCCGGCTCGGCCTCGCCGCAGGTGGTGCGTCCGCCGCTCGCCCGCGCCGACGCTCTCGACCCGGAGGCGATGTTCACCGCCGCCCTCAGCGCCTGCCACATGCTGTGGTTTCTCGATCTGGCGCGCCGGGCCGGCCTGGTGGTCCGCGCCTATCGTGACGAGGCCGAAGGAACACTGGGCCGCGTCGCGGCCGCCAAGATGGCCATGACAAGGGTCGTGTTGCGCCCAAGGATCGAGTTCGATGGCGCCGCGCCTGGATCGGCCGCCCTCGCCGCTCTGCACGCGGCGGCGCACGAGGCCTGCTTCATCGCCAATTCGGTGACGACCGAGGTCGTGGTCGAGCCGGTGGTGGACCGGTGGTCATGAACATCGAGGCTGTCCGGGCGCGTTTTCCGGCGTTGACCGAGGCGCGGGGGAGCGCGGTGTTCCTCGACAATCCAGCCGGGACCCAGGTTCCCGAGCGGGTGCTCGAACGCATGCGCGCCGCCATGGTCGGCGCCAACGCCAACCTCGGCGGCCTCTTCGCCGGCTCGATCGCCGCCGAGGCTCTGATCGAGGAGGCGCGCGCGGCGACCGCTGATCTGTTCGGCGGCGCGGCGGACGAAGTGGTGTTCGGTCAGAACATGACGACCCTGACCTTCGCCATCTCCCGCGCCATCGGCCGCGAACTGGTCGCCGGCGACGAGGTTCTGCTCACCCGCATGGATCACGACGCCAATGTCGCGCCGTGGCTGATGCTGGCGGAGGAGAAGGGGCTGGTGGTCCGCTGGCTCGACTTCGATCCGTCGGCGTTCGAGTTCGATCTCTCGACCCTGGAGGGTCTGGTGACAGACCGCCTGAAGGTCGCGGCGATCGGCCAGGCCAGCAATCTCACCGGGACGATCAACGACGTCGCCGCGATCGCCGCCATGTGCAAGGCGGCCGGCGCGCTCGTCTTCGTCGACGCGGTGCAGTACGCGCCGCATGCGGCCATGGACGTCGCCGCGCTCGGCGCCGACTTCGTCGTCGTCTCCGCCTACAAGCTCTACGGCCCACATCTGGGCGCGCTGTGGGGCGGGCGCGAGGTGTTGGAGCGGCTGACCGCCTGGAAGGCGCGGCCGGCGCCGACCGCGCCGCCCGGCAAGTTCGAGACCGGCACCTCGAGCCGCGAGGCGATCGCCGGCCTGCATGGCGCCATCGAGCATCTCGAGTGGCTCGGCGAGGCGTTCGGCGGCGCGCCCGCCGCCGCCCCGCGCCGCGAACGGCTGCTGGCCGCGTGGCGCGCGATCGGCGCGCATGAAGCGGCGCTGACTGAGCGGCTCATCGATGGGCTGGGCGGCATCGCCGGCGTGACGATCCAGGGCCTGAGCGCCAGCCAGACACTGTCGCGCCGGGTGCCGACCGTCTCCTTCACCCACGCGCGGCTCGATCCGGAGACGATCTGCCGCTCCCTCGCCGCCGACGGCTTCCGCCTGTGGCACGGCCACAACTACGCCATCGAGCCGGCCGCCCGCCTCGGCCTCCTGGAAAAGGGCGGCGTCGTCCGCGTCGGCCTCGCCCAGTACAATACGGCCGATGAGGTCGATCGGCTGGTCGACGGCCTCGGCGCGGTTCTCGAACGACAGGGAAAGGCGGGACGAGCGCGGTCAGCGCCCGGCGGCGGCTGATCGGGGATACAGGCGGAGACGGAAGGCTCGCCAGTGGCCGCGTCGGGCCGCCAAGACGAGCAACGCCGCCGCCGCCGCCAGGCAGACAGCCACCGCCGCTGGCGAGGCCTCGGGGCCGAAGGCGCCGCCGGTGATCGACGCGGGTCCGGCGAGCGGCGCCCGCACCAGGCCGGCGACTGTCCGGCCGGAAACCGCCGATCCGAAGACGCACCCCTCGACCAGATTCCAGCCGGCATGCAAACCGATCGGAAACCACAGATTGCGGCTGACGAGATAGGCGGCGCCGAGCAGCACCCCGGCCTCGACCGCGATCGCCGTGGCGGAAGTCGCGGTCGCGTGTGGCGCGGTCAGGTGAACGAAGCCGAAGAAGCCGGCGGAGATCGCCAGCGCCGCGAGCGTGCCGCAGCTTTCCTCGACGATGCGGAACACCACGCCGCGGAAAATCACCTCCTCGCCGACGCCGGCCAGGACGGCCAGGGCGAAGGGCAGGCTGACGTCGCGCGAGGGGTTGAGCCCCTCGAACCGCGCGACGCCCTGGGCGCACAGCACCAGATAGACCGCGAAGAACAGGGCGGCGCCGAGCAGCAATCCGCCGGCGGCCAGCGCTCCGCCCGGCCGCGCCGCGAGCTCCGAGGCGGCGCGGCGTTCGAACAGCCGCACGAGGCCGACATAGAGAGCGAGCACCGTCGCGGCGAGCGGCGCGAGGGCGGCGACGACCAGCCAAGATCGCGCTGGCGGCGGCGCCCGACCGGCGATGGTCATCAGGGAGAGCTGCCCGGCCGCGTAGGCGAGGACCAGCACCACGAAGAACACGAAGAGACGCGTCGGCGCGGCGCCCCAGAACCCGCGCGGTCCGGTCATTCGTCTTCTATCCCTGGGAGCGGACGACTCGCCGCCGATCAGGCGACGCCGCCGCCGATCATCCAAGTGAATTCGCGTTCACGCCGAGACGGCGCGCGCCACCGTCCCTGCCGTCAAATCGGTCCCCAGGCCGGCCGACTCCCGCCGCCGCTAGTTCGATTCGCTGAACGTCACCGAGGGAGTTCGAGCCGCCGGCCGTCGTGCACTTGCCGAGCGTCAGGTTGTTGGTCTCGCCGGTGGTGCCGGCGTGCGGCTTGCAGGTCGGCGCGTTGGTCGAGCCGTCCTGTAGGGCGATGTTGATCGTCACCGACGAGCCGGTGTTGAACCTGGCTTCCGAGCCGCCGCCGTCGCCGATGACGTTGAACTCAGCGCCATTCCAATATTTGGCGAGGGTGACGACCGTGTCGGCGCCGGTGGTGCTGTAGGCGCGCGTCGCGGTGGTGAAGGTCAGGGTGTCGCGGCCGCCCGCCACTGCCGCGCCGGAGAGGTTGAGGTTGGCGAGTTGGGTGATCGGCTCCTGCGGAATGCTCACCGCCGCGCTGTTGCGATAGCAGTCGCCGCTATAGGCCATCCAGCCGCCCGCCGGGCAAGTCGCCTTGTAGTTGATCAGCCAGTACTGCATGAACCCGGCGCGGCTGCTGCTCGAATAGACGAACTGCTCCCAGCCAAGGCAATTGGCCGGATTGCTCGATCCGCTGCATGCTGGGGAAGCGAAGAACTGCGAATTGAGCTGGATCGAATAGACGTTGCGGCCGCCGTCGGTCTCGCTGCGCACGCCAGTGACCTTGGGAAAGGAGCCGTCGCCCTGGGCGATGAGGCCGGAGACCTCGGCGGCATAGTCGTTGCCGTTGCCGGCGCCGTTGGAATTGGTCCAGCCGGCGGCGCCGTGGCGCGGCACGAACGGGATGTTCGGCGCGACCGTGCAGGCGGTCGGCGTCCACTTCACGGTCGGATAGGCGGCGGTGAAGCAGCCGTCCTTTGGCGCCGGCGTGTGGGCGATCGCCGCCCGCCAGATCGCCTGCAGCTCCGCCTCGCTGGCGGCGTGCGCGACGCCGGCGGCGGCGAGAGCCAAAGCGGCGCCGGCGGCCAGGGCCAGGCGCTTGTGATCGGTCGCGGTCATCGCTGGTGTTCCCTTTCGAGGTGGTTCCGCCCAATATGCGTCGGGCTCATGAACGCTTCGTGACCGCCGCGCAATCGCCGACCGAGCGCGAGCCGTCCTCGCCCTCGCAATCGCGATTCTACTCGCGGAACCGCTCCGCCCGCTCCACCAGGTCGACCATGCGATGCGAAGCGTGCACCGTCAGCGGATGGGGCGTAAAGCCGGGCCGCGGCGCGATATGCGCGGCCATGTCGCGGGCGATCCGCCTTTGCCGCTCCGATCCTTCGGCCAACAAGGCGATCACCAGGTTCTCCAGCGCGATCACCCGCACCCGCAATTGCACCAGCTCGGCATTGCTGAGCTTCGGCAGCGGCGACGGAGGCCGGTCCTTCGCCGGTCCCTTCGGCTGGACCGTCCGGCAGCGCTCCGCCTTCCGCGTCCCAGCGCGACAAGGCCGTAGCGCGGGCGGCGACGGGGTCGGGCGCGCGGGCGTCGTGGCTCATTTCCAAGGCCGAGGCTCACTTTTCGCGTCCGCAATCGAGCGCGATACGCGCCGCGCCGGAGCGGCAAGTCAAGTCCTCGCCGGCGCACAACGATCGGCCAGGATCTGACTTTGACCGACCTGACGGGCGGAACTCGCCCGCCGCCGCGGTTTTCAGCAGGTAGAGGGCTCGCGGCGACGAGCCCTCTCCATCGGCGATCGGCTAGTCGTGCCCGCCCAGCCAGACGGCGCCCTTGGCCGGCGGCGGCGTGACGCGGCTGGTCGCCGGCTGCAGCGTGACGTTGAGCGCCTGGATCGGCGACCTGCACAGCAACACCTTCTTCGGCGCCGGGCCGATCGGCGAAAGGCTGGAAGTGACGGTCGACACCGTGCCGGTGGCCGACTGATTGTCCGCCGAGAACTTCAGGGTGAACTTGATCGTGAAATAGGGGCCATAGGTAGTGTTGCTCACCCGCTTGTGAGCGATGTCCTGGTTCATGCCGTACCCCCAGCCGCTGTTGAGCGTCGAGCCGTCGCGGCACAGGGCGGAAAAGCCGATGCTGGCCGACTGCACGGCCAGAACGCCGGTGCCCGTGTCGGTGCCCACGGTAAAGGTGACGCCGTCACCGTTGGCGGAGGCGCCTGAGTAGGTGCCCGCCACCTGGGCGGCGGCGGGAAGGGCGAAGAGCGCGGCCAAGGCGGCGCCGGTGATCGCGATGCGGTTCATGGGGGCTTTCCAAATGGTTTTTTGTCAGGCGCGGCCGGCGACATCGCCGCCACCGGCCCTTGTTGCCGATCTCCGCGCGCCGCGAACAGGTCCATATGGACTGATGCCCGCATATGTCCGCTTCTGTCCCCTCTAGGCCGCCGAAGGCGGCGCGGAGGCGGCCTCGAGGAGATCCCACTCGCCATGGTCGCCGCCAACGAAGCCCGCCTGACGTAGCGTCCGCCTCGCCCGCGCCGCGTCGCCGTCCTCGACCATCAGCCGCCGGGGGATGACTCCGGCGTAGACGCTGGCCGCGGCGGCGTCGAACACCTCGGCCGCGATGCCATCGGCGCGCAGCAGCGCCTCGATCGCCGAGAGCTTGACGAGATCGGTGGTGGCGACGAGGGCGATCATCGGCGCCGCCCTCATGCGCTCATCCGGCCCGAGTGGCCAGCGGTTGATTCCGCCGCCCAGCCGCGCGAACAGGGCGCCATGACGCGCGCCGAACCGGTCCCGCTCGCCAACGACCCGGCCGCCCCCTCAGCGGCGCGGGCGATCTCGCCGGTCACCGCGCGCAACGCTTTGGTGGTCATCGCCGTGATCGTGGTCGGCGCGGTGCTGCACTGGATGGGCGGCATCATCACCCCGCTGCTGCTGGCGGTGTTCCTGGCGATCATGATCGACGGCTTCAGCCGGCTGATCCGCCGGCGGGTCCCGGCGGTGCCGCCGAATGCCGCCGTCGGGCTGGCGATCGGTGTTTCGGTCGCGGTGTTCATCGTCGCCGCCGCCGTGGTCGCCGAGAACGCCAGCGAGTTCATCGTCAAGCTGGCCGCCTATGCGCCGCGCCTGCAGACCCTTATCGGACATCTGGGCGTGCGCGCCGCCACCCGCTTCGGGATGCGTCCACCGCCGACCCTGAGCGAGATGCTCAACCAATTCGATCCAAGCCAATATCTCGGCGTCGTCGCCCAGACGCTGCAGGGATTCACCTCCAGCGCGGTGCTCGTCCTCGTCTATCTAGGCTTCATGCTCGCCTCGCGGCGGGCGTTCGAGCGCAAGGCGGTGCGCCTGTTCCACGGCCGCGACGAGCGCCACGAGGCGCTCAAGGTGTTCCTGCACATCCGCGACGGGGTCGAGCGCTATCTGTGGATCCAGACGGTCACCGGCGCGATGATCGCCGGCCTGAGCGCCGCCTTGATGCTGGTGATCGGCGTCGACAACGTGTTCTTCTGGGCCTTCCTGATCTTCAGCCTCAACTACATCCCGATCGTCGGCGCGGCGGTGGGGATCATCCTGCCGTCGCTGTTCGCCCTGCTGGAATTCAACGGGCCGATGTGGGGCCTGCTGTTGTTTGGCGGCCTGTTCGCCATCACCTTCCTGATCGGCAACATCGTCCTGCCGCGCATGCAGGGCGACAGCCTGAACCTCGATCCGCTGGTGGTGCTGATGTCCCTGGGGTTCTGGGGGGCGATCTGGGGCCTGCCCGGCATGTTCCTTTCCACCCCGCTTACGGTGCTGACCATGGCGGTGCTTGCGCAGTTCCAGGGCTCGCTGTGGATCGCCACCCTGCTGTCCGCCGACGGCGATCCCTTGGGCGTTGGACTCGCCGGAGCCAAGGCGCGCGGCCAGGAACCGCCGCTCGGCTAGGAAAGAGGATCCCGTCCCATGATCCTCATTCTCTCCAGCCACGTCTGCGCCGGCGATGTCGGCGGCAGCCTGCAGGTCCAGGTGCTGGCGCGGCGCGGCATCGACGCCGCCCTCGCGCCGACGGTGCTGTTCGGCCGCCACCCGGGGCGAGGCGCGCCCGGCGGGCGACCCGTGCCGGACGAGGTCTTCGCCGGCATGATCGACGGCCTGGAGGCAGACCCGGCCTTCGCCACGGTCGAAGTGGTAATCGCCGGCTATTTCGCCAGCGCCGGTCAGGTGGCGCGCGCCGCGCGCCTCATCGACGCGGTCAGGGCCGTCCGACCGGCGGCGCCGATCCTCGTGGATCCGGTGATGGGCGACGCGCCGGACGGCCTCTATGTCGCGCCCGCCGTCGCCGAGGCGATCGCGGGCGAGCTGGTCGGCCGCGCCGACCTGCTGTGCCCCAACCTGTGGGAGCTGCGCCGGCTGGCCCGCGACGATAGCGGCGAGGCGCTCGCCCTGGCGCGGGGGATGAACCGCCCGATCCTGGTCTCCTCCGTGCCGGTCGGCGAGGAGATCGGCGTCCTGCACTGCGACGGCGGCCGCGCTTGGCTGGCCGCGCATCCGCGCCTCGCCGAGCCGCCGCGCGGGACTGGCGACCGGCTGACCGCCCTCTACGCCGCCGGCCTGATCGAGGGTCGCGCCCGGCGTGGCGGCCTGCACGCCGCTGTCGCGGGGGTGATGGAGAGCCTTGGCATAGGCGGGGCGCCGAGGCTCGAGCGGTTGGCGTGAGCTTGGCGGCTCCGCGCGGTGTCTGCCCGCCGCGCTTCGCGACGGTGCGCGAGTCGTTCGTGGGCAACTTCGCCGAGGGTCTGGAGCTCGGCGCGCGGTTCTGCCTGGCGATCGACGGCGAGGTCGTCGTCGATTTGATGGGCGGTTTCGCCGACCGCGCCGGCGCGCGGCCGTTCGGCGAAGAGACGTTGGCGCCGATCTTCTCGACCAGCAAGGCGCTGGCCGCCCTGATGATTGCCCGCCTGGTGGGCGAGGGCCGCCTCGCCTACGACATGCCGGTGGCCGAGGTTTGGCCGGCCTTCGCGGCCGCCGGCAAGGCGGCGGTTACGGTCGGCCAGGCGCTGTCGCACCAGGCCGGCCTCGCCGCGCTCGCGCCGCCGCCGCGCCCCGCCGACTGGTTCGACTGGGATCGGATTTGCGCGCGGCTCGCGGCCATGGCGCCGCTCTGGCCGCCGGGCAGCGCCAGCGGCTATCACCCGGTGACCTTCGGCTATCTCGCCGGTGAGATCTTCCGCCGCGTCGACGGCCGGCCGCTCGGCGAGGCGCTGCGCGCGGACATCGCCGGGCCGCTCGGCCTCGATCTGTGGATCGGCCTGCCCGACAGCGAGCACGCCCGCGTCGCCGAGGTGCGCCGGCCGCCGGCCATGCCCGATCTCGGCGCCGCCAGCGAGGTGCGCCGCCTGGCCTTTCTCGCCCCCGGCTCCTCGCCCGGCGGCGTCGACGACGCGACGCGGCTGCGCGCCGCCATCCCCTCGGTGAGCGGCCAGGCGACGGCGGCGGCGCTGGCGCGCGCGATGGCCGCCCTGGCGTGCGACGGCCGGATTGGCGGGGCGCGGGTGCTGGCGCCCGGCGCCGCCGCCCTGGCCTCGGCCGAGCGGATCGCCGGCCCCGACCTCGTCCTGCCGTTCGACGTCTCGTGGGCCGCCGGCCTGCTGCGCAACGATCGCATCCTCGCCTGGGGACCGAACCCGGCGACGGTCGGCCATGCCGGCTGGGGCGGCAGCTGCGCCTTCGCCGATCCGAGCCGCGGCCTCTCGGGCGCCTATGTCATGAACCGCCAGTCGGTTCACCTGGTCGCCGACCCACGCCCCAAGCGACTGATCGCGGCGGCCTATGCCTGCCTCTGAACGCGCCGCGCCGCGCGCCAGCCGCCGTAGGCGAACACCGCCGCCCCGGCCCAGATGAAGGCGAACGAAAGCGCCGCCAGCGGGGTAAGCGGCTCGCCGAGCACCAGCCCGGTGATGAAGCCGATGGTCGGGCTGATGAACTGGATGAAGCCCATGGCCGAGAACGGCAGGCGCCGCGCCGTCCAGGAAAACAGCGCCAGCGGGGCGACGGTCACCGGGCCGAGCAGCAGCATCAGCCCGGTCATTCCCGGGCTGGCGCCGAACCGCGGCGGCGCATGGCCGCGCAACCACAGCAGGAAGACCAGCCCCGGGCCCATCATCAGCACGCACTCGACGGCCAGCCCCGGCAGCGCGTCGGCATTGACCCGCCGGCGGATCAGACCATAGATCCAGAAGGTCGTCGCCAGGATGAGAGCGACCGCCGGAGGATGGCCGAGCGCGGCGGTCTGCAAAGCCACGCCGGCGGCCGCCAGGGCGATCGCGGCCCAACCCAGGCGGCCGATCCGCTCGCCGAACAGCAGCGCTCCGGCCGCCATGTTCATCAACGGGTTGATGTAATAGCCGAGGCTCGCCTCGAGATTGCGGCCGTTGTTCACCGCCCAGACGAACAGCGCCCAGCCGCTGGCGATCGCCAGGGCGCTGCAGGCGAGCGCGGCGAGGGTTGCCGGCCGACCCAGGACGCGGCGCAGGGCGCCGCCCTGGCCGAGCGCCAGCACGCAGGCGAGCGCGCACGGCGCCGACCATAGGGTGCGTTGGCCGACGATCTCCCATGGGCTGGCGCCCAGCCGGCCCAGCACGATGAACAGGATCGGCGCGAGACCCCACAACAGGTAGCACGCCACCCCGACCGCGAGCGCCCGGCGGTCGATCCCCGGCTCGGGGAGGGTCACCGCGCCCTAGCAGCGCCGGTTTCCAGCCCGCATCCGGGCGCCGGCTCCCGCGGTCTGGAAGGCCGCGCTCCAGTCCGGTTCCTCAAGCCAGCACGCGCTGGCCGAGCAAGCCGTCGGCGGCAAGAAGCTGGGCGATCTGCACCGCGTTCAGCGCCGCGCCCTTGCGCAGATTGTCGGCGACGATCCACAGCGCCAGACCGTGCTCCACCGTCGGGTCGCGGCGGATGCGCGAGACAAAGACGTCGAATTCGCCCTGCGCTTCCTTCGGCGTCATGTAGCCGGTGGCGTCGCGCCGATCGATCACGCTGACGCCCGGCGCGGCGCGCAGGATGTCGCGCGCCTCGTCCTCATCGAGGGCGCCGTCGAACTCCAGGTGGACCGCAAGCGCGTGGCCGACCATCACGGGCACGCGCACGCAGGTGACCGAAAGCGCGATCGACGGGTCGAGCATCTTGTGCGTCTCGGCCCACATCTTGGCCTCCTCGTCGGTATAGCCATCTTCGCGGGCGGCCCCGATGAATGGGATGACGTTGAAGGCGATCTGCTTGGGAAACAGCTTCGGCTCGGAGGGGCCGAGCACGAAGACATCCTTGGTCTGGGTCCACAGCTCGTCCATCCCGGCCGCCCCGGCGCCGGATACCGACTGATAGGTTGAAACAACCGCCCGGTGAATCGGGACCACCTCGTGCAGCGGCTTCAGGGCGACGACCAGCTGCGCCGTCGAACAGTTCGGGTTGGCGACGATGTGCTTGCGCCGGGCGAGCGGCGCGTCCTCGGGGTTAACCTCCGGCACGATCAGCGGCACGTCCGGATCCATCCGCCAGGCGGAGGAATTGTCGACGACCATCGGCCCGGCGGCGCCGATCCGCTCCGCCCACTCCCGCGACAGCTTCGAGCCAGCCGACATCAGCACCAGGTCGACGCGCGAGAAGTCGAACCGCTCGATGTCCTCGCAGGCGACCACGCCATCGCGCCAGCCAACCTCGACGCCGATCGAGGCGCGCGAGGAGATGGCGTGAAGCCGCTCGATGGGAAACTCCAGCTCCTCCAGCAGGTTGAGCATCTCGCGGCCGACCGCGCCGGTCGCCCCGACCACCGCCACGCGATAGGCCATGTGTTCTCTTCTCCAAGCGCATCGAGCGGCCCTAGCCGGGGCCTCGGTTCAGCGGCTTAAATAGGCGCTCACCGAGGCAAGCGCAGCCGCCCACCTCCCGCCATCAGGGCTTACAGAGAGTCAGGGCGGCGTCGGTGGCGCGGATCAGGCCGTCGATGATGCCCGGTTCGGTGGAGGCGTGGCCGGCGTCCCAGACGAGGTTGAACCGCGCTTCGGGCCAAGCCTCGCTCAGGGCCCAGGCGCCGGACATCGGCGTCACCACGTCGAAGCGGCCCTGGACGATCCACCCGGGGATGTGGCGGATCTTGCCAATTTGAGTCAGCAGCCAGCCGTCCTCGGGCAGGAAGCCGCCGTTGAGGAAATAGTGGCACTCGATGCGCGCGAAGGCGATGGCGAAGTCGATCTCGTCGAACTTGCCCGGCCGCGCCTCGGGGCCGCGCAGCGACAGGGTGTCGCCTTCCCACTGGCTCCAGGCGGCCGCCGCTTCGGCCTGCACCGCGCGATCCGGGTGCGTGAGGCGGCGGTGATAGGCGGCTATCATGTCGCCGCGCTCCTCGGGCGGGATCGGCGCCTCGAACCGCCGCCAGACGTCGGGGAACAGCATGGAGGCGCCGTGCTGGTAGAACCACTGCGTCTCGCGCCGTCGTGATCAGGAAGATGCCGCGCAGGATCAGCGCGTCGACCCGCTCGGGATGGGTGATGGCGTAGGCGAGCGCCAGGGTCGAGCCCCACGAGCCGCCGAACACGCACCACCGCTCGACGCCAAGATGCCGCCGCAGGCGCTCGATGTCCTCGACCAGCGCCCAGGTGTCGTTGTCCTCCAGTGAGGCGTTCGGCCGGCTCCTGCCGCAGCCACGCTGGTCGAACAGGGTGACGCGCCAACGAGCCGGATCAAAGAAGCGCCGCATGGTGGCGTTGATCGCTCCGCCTGGGCCGCCGTGCAGCACCACCGCCGGCTTGCCGGCCCGCGCGCCGCACTGCTCCCAGTAGATCTCGTGCGGCCCCTGCACCGCCAGCCAGCCGCTGGCGAACGGCTGGATGTCCGGGTAGAGGCCGCGCCGGCCGCGTTCGCTGGCCGGCTCGGGCGGCGCTTTTTCGCGCCGGAAGGTGCGCTCCATCATGGCGCTCGCCGCCGCGACAGCATTGCCAGTCGAGCCGCCGCCACCGCTTCGCCGTCCCCTTCCCACGCTTCGCGCGGGAGCGGGACGATAGGAAACAACGTCCTCATTGGCTCGACAGCGGGAACCGGCGGTCGAGCCAGGCGAGAATGGCGCGGTTGACGGCCTCCGGTTGCTCCTGCTGCGTCCAGTGGCCGCTGTCCCTGATCAACACCTTGTCGAGATCGGGGACGAAGGCCTCCATGCCATCGGCGGCGGAGGGCGGCAGGACGGCGTCCTTCTCGGCCATGATCATCAGGGAGGGCACCTCGACGCGGTCGGGCCGGCCGGCGGCGCGCTCCCAGTTGCGGGTGAAGTTGCGATACCAGTTGATCCCCCCGGTGAAGCCGGTGCGGCGGAAGGTCTCGACGAAGGCGGCCATCTCGTCGGCCGTGAGGAAGGTCGGGCGGCTGTCGTTGGCTGGGTCGTAAGCCGCCAGCATGTCGACGAGGGCGAAGGTCGAGCCGGCGCTGGCGGGACGCGCCTCGCCGTCGGCGAGGACGCTGGAAGAGAGGCCGCCGACCGCCGGCGGCGATCCGACCGGCGGCTTGCGCATGAAGAAGTTCATCGTCTTGTCGGTGTCGGCGGCGAGCACGGCGTCCGCCTCGCCGGGCGTCTGGAAGTGGACGATATACATCCGCTCGCCGAAACGGCGGCGCATGATGGCGATCGGATCGGCCGGCGCGCGCGGCATGAAGGGCGTGTTGAGGCCGATGACCCCGGCGACGCGATCCGGATGCAGGATCGGCATCTGCCAGACGACGACGCCGCCCCAGTCGTGGCCGCAGAAGATCGCCTTTTCCACACCGAGGTGATCGAGCAGGGCGACCATGTCGGAGGTGAGATGCTCGATGTCGTAGGCCTCGACCGCCTCGGGCCGGGCGGAGAGGCCATAGCCGCGCTGGTCGGGCGCGATCGCCCAACGGCCGGCGGCGGCGAGGGCGTGCAGCTGATGGCGCCAGGAGAAGGCGAGTTCGGGAAAGCCGTGGCTGAACACGATCGGAACGCCGTGGCGGGGGCCGATCTCGTAGAAGGCGAGCGGTCCGGCGTCTGTCTCGGCGTAGGCGACCGGCGGCATCTGGCGATCGAGGATGGTCATGGCGTCTCGGGGCGGCTTTCGGATGCGATGCTCTTAGCCGGCAACGGGCGCGCCGCGAAGGCCAGGGCGAGCCATCCGGCGATCAGGGCTAGGCCGCCGAGCGGCGCGATCGCGCCGACAAGCCGCGGCGCGCCGAGCGCCAGCCCATAGAGCGAGCCGCTGAACAGGACGGTCCCTGCCAGGAACAGCCAAGTCGCCGGGCGCGCCCCTCGTCCGAGCCGCCCGCCGGCGAGGGCGGCGATCAAGGCGGCGAGCGCGTGCGTCGCCTGATACGTCGCGCCGGTGCGCAGCAGCTCCCGCGCGGCAAGATCGCGGACGGCGTGGGCGGCGAAGGCGCCGGCGGTCACCGCGACCGCGCCGCTCAGCGCCGCCAGGCTCGCGGCCCAGTCTCGCCTCCGATCCATGCTTGTCCGCCGCCCGCCGTTGCCACGCGCCCAAGACCCTGCCTTAAGACGCGCGGCGGGGCGGAGGGAAGGAGGCGGACGTCATGGCGCTGACCGGCGGCGACGACTATCCCCTGCACCAGACCCCCGAGCCGATCGCCTTCGCCGGCACGGACCGGAATTTTTACGATCGCTACTTCTTCAATGGCTATCCGTGGGAAGGCGATGGCTTCTTCGCCCTGGCGTTCGGCGTCTATCCGCAACTCGACATCGCCGATGCCAGTTTCTGCATCGTCGAGGACGGGACGCAGACGGCGCTGCACGCCAGCCGCTGGATGGGCATGGAGCGAATGGCGCTGGCGGTCGGCCCGATCCATCTGGAGGTGCTGGAGCCGCTCAGGCGCCTGAAGCTCACCGTCGCGGCGCCGGAGCACGGCCTCGCGGCCGAGATCGTCTTCGAGGGCCGCCACTTTCCGGTCGAGGAGCCGCGCTTCATCCGGCGCCAGGGTCCGCGCGCCTTCATGGACTATACCCGGCTGACACAGAACGGCCGCTACAGCGGCTGGATCGAGCGGGACGGGCGGCGCGCCGCCATCGATGGCTGGATGGGCACTCGCGACCGCTCCTGGGGCATCCGTCCGGTGGGCGCGCGCGATCCACAGATGGTCGTGCCGCCGGCGGCGCCGCAATTCTATTGGATGTGGGCGCCGGCCAACTTTGAGCGCGGCTCGTTTTTCTTTCACAGCAACGAGGATGCCGCCGGCCACGCCTGGAACCGCCGCTCGGTCTGGGCGCCGGAGGGGGCGGCCGCCAACAAGCTCGACGAGAGCGGCGCGGCGCGGATCGCCATAGACTGGAAGAGCGGCGCGCGGCACGCCCGCCACGCCGTGGTGCGCCTGCCGGAAGGCGGCGGCCGCGAGATCGTGTACGAGCCGGAATACGAGTTCTACATGCTCGGCCTCGGCTACGGTCATCCCAAGTGGGGGCACGGCTTCGCGCATGAGGCGCTCAGCGTCGAGCGCGAAGACATGAAGCTGAGCGAGGTCGATCCGCGCCTGCCGCACCATCTGCACGTGCAGGCGGTGAGCCGCGTCACCTACCGCGGCGGCGGCTTCGAGGCGCGGGGCCGGGGGGTGCTGGAGCAGCTGGTGATCGGGCCGCACGCGCCGTCCGCCTTCAAGGACGTGCTCGATTTCCCGCCCTGAGGTGAGCATGGAATGAGCCTCGCCGACCAGCTCGCCATCTATCTGACCCGCACGAGCGGGGTGGAGACGCGAGCCGAAGGGTTGGCGCGCATCCCGGGCGGGGCCAGCCGCGAGACCTACCGCTACGACGCCGTCACGCCGGCCGGACGTCGGGGCTACATTCTGCGCCGAGACCCGCCGGGCAGCCTGATCGACACCGACCGGCGGGTCGAGTTCCTCGCCATCCGCTCGTTCGCCGGCAAGGGTGTCGGCGCCCCGGTCGCCGTGGCGCTGGAGGAGGCGGGCGCCGAGCTGGAGCGGCCGTTCTTCATCATGGAGCGGATCGACGGTGCTCAGGCGGCCAGCCCGTTCGCCGCCGACCCGTACGGCGCCCATGCCGCCGCCATCGGCGGGGCCTTCTTCGCCACCCTCGGGCGCATCGCCGCCGAGCCGCTGGACGGTCTGCCGATCCTCGAGGCGTTGGACCAGCCGGCGCCCGATCAGTGCTGGCGCCGCGAGCTGGACTACTGGAGCGGCGTGATCGAGGCCGACGAGGATCATCCGCAGCCGATCGTCCGCGCCGCCATCCGCCGGCTGCGCCGTGCGCCGCCGCCACCGGCACAGCGCCTGTCGGTGGTCCATGGCGACTACCGCACCGGCAACGTGCTGCACGACGGCGCCGGGCGCCTGGCCGGGGTGCTCGACTGGGAGATGGCGCATATCGGCGATCCGCTGGAAGATCTCGCCTGGGCCCTCGACCCGTTGTGGACGCCGATCGGCGATGCGCGCATCAGCGGCATGGTCCCGCTAGACGAGGCCCTGGCGATCTGGCGGGGCGCCAGCGGCCTTTCCATCGATCCGGCGGCGCTCGCATGGTGGCGGCTGTTCGCCTCGGTCAAGGGTCAGGCGATCTGGACCTCCTCGGCCAAGGCCTGGCTGGACGGCGGCATGACCGAGCCGGTGCTGGCCTTTTCCGGCTGGTACACCGCCCGGCGCCAGGACGAGATCCTGAGCCAGGCGCTGCTCGCCTGGGAGGCGGCGTGACCCCCAGCCTGCCGCAAATCCTGATGGGCCATGTCGCCGCCCTGTCGAGCCCGCCGCCGCCTGAAGCGGCCGGTGACTACATGGCCGGGCGCCTCGGCCTGATCGCCATGCTGTCGCTGCTGGCGGCGCAGGAGGCGGAGCGCGGCCTGGAGGCGCGGCTGTGGGAGAACGGCGCCATTCGCGCGCTGCTCGAGGGCGCCGGCGAGGCGGCGCCGCGGCCGGCTGCCGACCGGACCTGGAGCGCGCTGGACACCGAGAACGCCGCCCTGCGCCGCCGCCTGATCGCCTGCCACGAAGCCGCCGAGGCGCGCGGCGACGCCGAACTGGATCGCCGCATTCTCGAGTTCTACGCCGCCATGGCCAAGGCCCGCTCGCTCTTCCTGCCGCCGACGCCGTGAGACGTCTCGAACACGACGCCGAGTACCGGGCGGGATGTCGGCTGGAAGCCGGCGGTACGCGTAAACCAAGGAGATGCTCATGCGCGCATTGCAGTTGATCGGCGGGTTGGGGCTCGAGAATCTCGAGGTGGTCGAGCTGCCCGACCCTGCGCCTGGCCCGGGCGAGGTGCTGGTGCGCATGCGCGCCGCCTCGCTGAACTACCGCGATCTGCTGATGATCCAGGGCGTCTATGGTCCACAGACGCCGCTGCCGCTCACACCATTCTCCGATGGCTGCGGCGTGGTCGAGGCGGTGGGCGAGGGAGTGACGCGGGTCGAGGTCGGCGATCGCGTCGCCAGCCTGTTCTTCCAGAACTGGATCGCCGGGCCGCCGAAGCCGGAAGGGCTGAATACGGCGCTGGGCATTCCCATTCCCGGCGTCGGCCGCGAACTTGCGGTGCTGAGCGAGCAGGGGGTCTCCAAGGTCCCCGACTTCCTCTCCGACGAAGAGGTCGCCACCCTGCCGTGCGCGGCGCTGACCGCCTGGCGGGCCCTCTTCGAGGACGCGCGCCTCCAGCCTGGCGATACGGTGCTGCTGCAGGGAACCGGCGGCGTGTCGGTCTTCGGCCTGCAGTTCGCCAGGGCGGCCGGCTGCCGGACGATCATCACCTCCTCATCCGACGACAAGCTCGCTCGCGCCAAGGCGCTCGGCGCCGATCACGCGATCAACTACCGCGCGACGCCGGAGTGGGGCCGGGCGGCGCGAGAGCTGACGGGCGGCCGCGGCGTCGACTTCGTCATGGAGGTGGGCGGCGGCGGAACCTTGACGCAAAGTCTGCGCGCCATCCGCCTGATGGGCCACATCGCCGTGATCGGCGTGCTCGGCGGTCCGGCCGAGCCGCTGCAGATGGGCCAGATGATCGCCACCAGCGCCCGCCTTCAGGGCGTTTCCGTTGGTTCACGGACGATGTTCGAGGCCATGGCCCAAGCGATCGAGACCCACCGCATCGCCCCGGTAGTCGACCGGACCTACCCCTTCACCAAGGCGGTCGCGGCGCTGGAGGCGATGCGGGCCGGGGAACACTTCGGCAAGATCGTGCTGGCGTTCTGACGCCTCACATCGCGATCAGCAGCGACAGCTTTTCTCGGACGTCCTGAGCCACCTTCGCGGCGACGGCCGCGCCCGCGAACTTGAGCGGCCTCGCCTCTGTGTCGATGCTGCGCAAGTGGCTGAGCAGGATCTCGCCCCTGATCGGCGACGCGTGGGGGAGAACGACGCTCGTTGGATAGCGCCGCACCTTGCTGGTGATCGGACATACGAGGGCCAAGCCGGTGTTGAGCGTGAACGCGGCCGAGGACACCACCAAGGCCGGACGCCGTCCAGCCTGCTCTCGTCCGACAGTGGGGTCGAAATCCGTCCAGACGAGGTCGCCGGCACCGAAACGTCGACTTGCGCGCCAGGGTCGAGGGCGGCGCTCTTGGCCACGGTCGCCGGGAGCCGAACCGCCAGCGTTCGCCCCCACCGACCCACGATCATCTCCGACATCAGCGTGAACGCGCTCTACGACAAGAGGATATGCATAGCATATCCCAACGCCGCCGCCACGCTACCGCGCCAAGTCGCCGACCATCGACAGATAGTAGGCGATGGCCGGGGGGATGTTGGCGATCGGGGTGCGCTCGTTCAGGCCGTGGCTGAAGTCCTCGGAGTCCTTGGTGAAGATCGGGCTCGCGCCATAACTCGGGACGCCGACATGGCGGAACCACATGCTGTCGCTGGCGCCGGAGGAGAGCGACGGGAAGACCGGCACGCCGGGATAGACCTTGGCCATGGCCTTGGTGACCGCGCCGACGAAATCGGGCCGCATCGGCGAGGCGTCGGTCGCCACCGAGCCTTGCGTCACGTCGGCGATGGCGACGCCCGGATCGGCGACATCGGCCTGGAGCTCGGCCATGATCGCCGCCGGCGGATGGCCGGGAAAGATGCGGCAGTTGATGTTCGCCTCGGCCCGCTGCGGCAAGGCGTTCAGCGCATGGCCGCCGGCGACCTCGGTGGCGACGCAGGTGGTGCCGATCTTGCCGATCGTCGAGGGGTTGTCGCGCAGAACCGCGATCGCCGTCGGATCGGCGGGATTGGCGGCGAAGGCGCGCATCGCCGCGCCGATCGTCGGATCCTCATATTTCGCGGCGCTGACGAAATAGGCGCGGGTAAGATCGCTCAGCTCCGGTGTGAACGGATGGTCGCGGATGCGCAGCAGCGCCTCGGATAGTTCGTAGATCGCGTTCACCTTGCGCGGCGCCGAGGAGTGGCCGCCCGGGATTGGTCACCGTCAGGTGGAAGTCGGCGTAGGTCTTCTCCGCCCCCTGCCAGGTGAAGTATTCCGGCTTGCCGGTAGCCTCGTTCAGCGTGCCGCCGCCGCCGTCGATGTTGAGCACCAGATCGGCGTTCTTCAAGGTGTCGGCGATGAGGCGCGCTGGTCTTCATCGTCGTCTCCTCGTCGCCGGAGAATTCGATGATGATGGTGCGGCGCGGCTTGAAGCCCTCGCGGCGCAGCTCGTTCAGCGCGGCGATGGCGATGGTGCCGTCGAGCTTCATGTCGGTGGCGCCGCGGCCGAACAGATAGCCGTTCTCGACCACCGGGGTGAACGGATCACGCTGCCAGTCCGCCGGCTTGGCCTCGACCACGTCCATGTGGCCGGAGATCACCAGCGGCTTCAGCGACGGATCGGAGCCGGGCCAGCGGGCGATGAGATAGGCGGTGTCGTCGATGGGGGTGATGATGACATCGGCGGGGGAAAAGCCGCCGGCGACCAGGGCCGCCTTGTAGAGCGCCGCGACCTGCGGCGTCATGTTCCCCGGCCCGCGCACCGAGCGCAGGGCGATCGCCTTTTCCGCCAGGTCGAGCGCCTGAGCCTCCGCCGCTGGATGGGCGCCGGCCGGCACGGCGCCGAGGCTGCCCATGGCGGGCGTCTGCGCCTGGGCAGACAACGCGAGACTGACGAGCGCCGCCGTCGCCATCATCGAAACTCTCATTTCCGCTCTCGCGCCGTGGTATGGGGTGGCCATGATCTACGGTCACCGGCGCGCCGGACGCAAACGCCCGGTTCAGGGGTTGCTCGCCGCCGCCCTGCTGCTGACGGGATGCGCCTCCGACGCGGGGGTTCAGGGCTTCGGCTCGGAGTCGTGGGGCTCGCCCGCATTCACCGTCAGCCGGCCGGCGGTCTACAAGGCCGGCGACCGCCTCGCGCTGGCCGGCCGAGTCTGCCGCCGCGCCCGCTCCACCGCGCTTTCCCCTCCGGCGGTGCGGCTCGAACACATCGGCGCGGACGGAGCGGTGCTCGGCACGGCGCTGACCCGCGTGCGGGCCATCCAGCGCAGCGCCGACCAGCCCTGCGCGCCTTACGCGACCAAGGTCGACTGGACGCTTGGAACCGGCGATCGCCTGCGCGCCTGCCTCGACCGCGGCCGCCCCTGCCCGGCCGGCCCCGCGCCCTTCTCCCCCGCCGCGATCACCGCGCCGCATCCGTAGCGGCGCCCGATCCGTACACCGGAGCGCCGACCTCCAGGTCGGCTTTTTTCCGTGCCGGCCTGGAGGCCGGCGCTCCGAAGGTTAGGGCGCGGCGGCGATCAACGCGTATACGTAAACGCCAGACGCACGCCGACCACCCAGGCGTTGGCGAGGCGGGGATCGCCGTGCGGATCGATGACGTACTGCACGTCGGGCTGGATGGTGAGCCAGTCCTTGGCGACGAAGCGGTAGGTCGCCTCGATGTTGGTCTCTGCCGCTTGCAGCGGTTCGCCGGCCAGGGCGGCCTGGTAACGCGCGCCGGCGCCGAACCCCGCGCGCGCCATGGCGATGCCGACCTCGTCCTTGTCGCGTCCGTGGACCGGGCCGGTGTAGACGAGGCCGGCGCCGAGGTAGCTCGACACCGGATTGATGTCGCCGTTGGCCAGCCCGGCGCGCAGCCAGCCGCTGAGGCTGCCCGGCTTGTCGCCGCCCTCGCCCATGAGCCGGCCCTCGGCGAGCGCGTAGAGGCCGGCGTCGCCGCCGATCTTCACTGGCGCGCCGTTCGGACCAATCCGATCCAGCGCGGGGAACTCGGAGGTGTAGGTCCAGGCGCCCGCCTCGATCCGGGCCTTGTCGCCGAAGCGCCGTTCGAGCTGTCCGATCAGGAGGGCGCCGTCGAACTTGACGGCGATGAACGCCGAGCGATGATCGGGGTCGCCGGCGACCGCGTCGAAGAGGCCGAGCTGCGCCGTCCAGTCGTCGTTTGGCCGCCACACGCCGGTGACCGCCAGGGCGGGCACGGGATAGTCCGAGGGGCCGTTAACGCCGGTGTCGCCGAGGTCCGGCCCGATGCCGTGCGAGGCGTTCAGGAAAAGCGCGGCGGTCTCCTGCACATCGAAGGTGGTGTTGATGTCGATCAAGCCCGCCTTGATCGCGGCGCGGTCGCCGGCGAACGAGCGGCGCAGCCACGCCTCGTAGAGCCGCAGCGCCGGCGGCAGGGCCTCGGAGGAACTGACGCTCTGGACCGCCCCCACTCGCGCCGCGGTGAAATCGCCGCCGCTGACATACGCCACGCTGACGAGTCCGGTCCATCCCTCGCGCCCGACCTCCGCTCCGTCGTAGGCGCCGGAGAGCTTGATCAGATGGACATAGCCCCCGCCGGTCGCCGCCCCGCCGGCGACATCGGCGAGCAGGTCGGCGGTGTAGGCGGCGGTGACGCTCCAGGGCGAGGGCGGCTTGTCGGGCGCCGACGCCGGGGCCGCCGGCGGCGCGGTCGGATCGGTGATCGTCTGGGCGGCGGCGGCAGCGGCGAGGAGCGCGAGGGTCAAGCCGCCGCCAATACCCGCCATGTCGATTTTACCGCTCACGGCTCGGCGACACGGATCAGCCGAACCGATCTCGCAGCACCCCCTCCGCCCCGTCCAGCGCGCGCCGCAAGATCCCCGCCAGTTCGTCGATCTCGCGCCTCGCTGATCACCAGCGGCGGGCAGGTGACGATGGAATCGCGGATGGCGCGGACCATCAGGCCGTTTTCGATGCAGAGGTCGCGGACGATCGGGCCGGCGATTCCCTCCTTGCCGCCGAAACGGGCGCGGGTTCGCTTGTCGGCGACGATCTCGATGGCGCCCAGGAGGCCGATGGAGCGGGCCTCGCCGACAAGCGGGTGATCGGCCAGTGCGGCCAAGGCGCGCGCCAGGTGCGGGCCGGTCTCCTCGCGGGTGCGGCGGACCAGGTCCTCGCGCTCGATGATGTCGAGGTTGGCGAGGGCGACGGCGGCGCAGGTCGGGTGGCCGCTGTAGGTGTAGCCGTGGATGAAGTCGCCGCCCGTTTCGCGCAGGGTGGCGACGATGTGATCGGCGACGCCGACCGCCGAGATCGGCAGGTAGCCGCTCGAAAGCCCCTTGGCCATCGACACCAGATCGGGCGTGACGCCGAAGTGCTGGAAGCCGAACCAGTCCCCCAGGCGGCCGAAACCGCAGATCACCTCGTCGCACACCAGCAGGACGCCATGTTTGCGGCAGATCGCCTCGACGCGCGGCCAGTAGCCGTCCGGCGGGATGATCACCCCGCCGGCGCCCTGCACCGGCTCGGCGATGAAGGCCGCGACCCTTTCCGGCCCGATGTCGAGGATCGTCTCCTCCACGGCGTTCGCGGCCCGCTCGGCGAAATCGGCTTCTGACTCGCCCTCTCGCCCCTCGCCGAAGGCGTAGGGCTGCATGACGTGCTCGATCTCGGGAAGCCACGGGCCGCCCTGGGCGCGCATCGGCCCCATGCCGCCGAGGCTCACCCCGCCGATGGTCGAGCCGTGATAGGCGTTGCGCCGCGAGATCAGCACCCGCCGCTCCGGCTCGCCCTTCACCTGCCAATAGTGGCGCACGAGCCGGATGACGGTGTCGATCGCCTCCGAGCCGGAGCTGTTGAAGAAGACGTGGTTCAGCGGCGGGCCGAGGAGCTCGGCGACCTTGGCCGCCAGCCGGATGGTCGGTGGGGCCGCGGTCTTGAAGAAGGTGTTGTAGTAGGGCAGCTCCAGCATCTGCTCGCGCGCGGCGTCCGCCAGCTCGGCGCGGCCATAGCCTACCTGAACGCACCAGAGGCCCGCCATGCCGTCGAGGATGCGACGGCCGTCGCCGTCGTGGATGTAGACACCCTTCCGCCCGGGTGATGATCCGGCTGCCGCCGGCCTCGGCGTGGAGCTTGTAGTCGGTCTGGGCGGGCAGGTGATGGGCGACATCGAGGCGGCGCAGCTCGGCGATGTCGTGGTTGCGGATCGGGGCGGTCATTGGCGTCATCCTGGGTGTGTAGCGCCGGCATCTTGCCGGCAATCTTGGCTCGGGCCGGCTGGAAGCCGGCGGTACGGTAGGCCTGGCGGCCTCACGACAGCAGCACGGCGGGCGAGCAGGCATGCCAGGAGAGCCAGACCGGCTCGCCGGCGGTGAAGTCTTCCTGGTCCCAGCGGGTGAGGTTGGAGCGAAGGGCGCGGGCGGCGCGGCCGCCCTCGAGCTCGACGTCGTAGACCGACTCGCTGCCGAGATAGACGATCTGGCGCACCGACGCCGGGCGCGACGTTGCAGCCGGCGGGCGCGTCGTCGAGCGTCGGCGGCGGCGGCGCCTCGGCCGCGCTTGTGCAGCGTGATCTTCTCCGGCCGCAGGGCGAGCCAGACGCTCGCCGCCTTGGCGCCGCTGACCCCGTGATCGAGCCAGACGCGGGCGGGCAGGGCCGGGCTCGTCACCTCGGCGTGGTCGGGCTCGTCGACGCTGAGGGCGCCCTCGAACAGGTTCACCTGGCCGATGAAATCGGCGACGAAGCGGGAGTTGGGGAACTCGTAGAGGTCGCTGGGCGTCGCCACCTGCTGCAGCAGGCCGCGGTTCATCACCGCGCAGCGGCTGGCCATGGCCAGCGCCTCGTCCTGGTCGTGGGTGACGAAGAGGAAGGTGATGCCGACCGTGCTGCTGCAGCTGGGCCAGCTCCGAGCGCATCGCCTCGCGCAGCTTGGCGTCGAGCGCCGAGAGCGGCTCGTCGAGCAGCAGCACGCGCGGCCGCTTGATCAGGGCGCGGGCGAGGGCCACGCGCTGGCGCTGGCCGCCGGAGAGCTGGTCGGGCTTGCGGGCGCCGTAGCCCTCGAGCTTGACCAGGGCGAGCGCCTCCTCGACCCGGCGGGCGCGTTCGGCGGCGGGCACGCGGTCGATCTTGAGGCCATAGGCGACATTGTCGGCGACGCTCATGTGCGGGAAGACGGCATAGGACTGGAACACCATGTTGACCGGCCGCCTGTTGGGCGGCGTGCGGCTGACGTCCTCGCCGTCGATCAGGATGCGGCCCTCGCTGGGCGTCTCGAAGCCGGCGAGCATGCGCAAGCAGGGTGGTCTTGCCGCAGCCCGAGGGACCCAGCAGGGCGAAGAACTCGCCCTCGCCGATCGACAGGGTGACGTCATCGACCGCGACCACCTTGCCGAAGCGCTTGGTGACGCTTCTCGAAACGGATGATCGGCTCGGCGGCCATCCTCTTAGAGCCCTCCCGTCTCGGTCTTGGCGATGTCGGTTCCCTGCAGGCGCAGGGCGATGGCGGTGAGGGCGATGGTCATGACGATGAGCAGGGTCGAGGCGGCGTTGACCTCCGGCGTCACCGAGAAGCGCACCATCGAATAGACCTTGACCGGAAAGGTGGTGGTGTCCGGCCCCGAGGTGAAGAAGGTGATGACGAAGTCGTCGAGGCTGAGAGTGAAGGCGAGCAGCGCCCCGGCGATCAGCCCCGGCCGCATGTGCGGGATGAGCACGTCGCGGAAGATCGCCCATTCGCCGGCGCCCAGATCCCTCGCCGCCTCCTCCAGCTCGCGGTTGAACGAGGCGAGACGGCCGCGGATGACGATGGCGACGAAGCTGAACGAAAAGGCGATGTGCGAGAGGATGATCGCGCCCAGGTTGAGCGGCCAGGCGAGGCCGGTCGGCCAGGGCAGCACCTGGGTGAAGAACACCAGCATGGCGACCCCCATGCAGATCTCCGGCACGACGATCGGCAGGGCCAGGGCGCCCTCCAGCGCCGCCTTGAACGGAAAGCGGAAGCGCCACAGCAGCAGCGGCGGTGAGCGCGCCCAGGACGACGCTGGCGAGCGTCGAGATCGTCGCGATGGTCAGGGAATTGCCGAAGGCGGCGATCAGGTCGCTGTCGCCGAAGGCGACGCCGTACCACTTCAGGGTGAAGCCGCGCCAGACGATGTTGCGCTTGCTGTCGTTGAAGCTGAACGCCATCAGGGTGATCAGCGGCGCATAGAGATAAAGAAGCACCGCCGCAGAGCCAGGCGCGCAGCGGCCAGCGCCGAGCATAGTCGAGCGGGCCGGTCGGCGCCTCATCGGCCGGACGGTGATCGCCGCCGCCGTCACGTCGCGACCCTCACGCCGCCCGCGCCTTGGCGCGCCGCCGGACGACGATCGCCTGGACGGCGATGGCGAGAAAGGTCATGTACATCAGGAGGAAGGAGAGGGCGGCGCCGAACGGCCAGTCGTCGGCGCCATGGAACTGCCGCTCGATGACGTTGGCGATCATCAGGCTCGTCGGGCCCGCCGAGCAGGTCGGGGGTCAGATAGGCGCCGACCGAGGGAATCAGGGTGACGAGGACGCCGGAGACGATGCCCGGCAGGGCCAGCGGGATGACCACCTTGAAGAAGGTGGCGAGGTGACCCGCCCCGAGATCGAGGCTGGCCTCGAGCAGCGAACGGTCGAGCCGGTCGAGCGCCGCGTACAGCGGCAGCACCATGAACGGCAGCTGGACATAGACGAGGCCGAACACCACGGCGAAGTTGTTGTGCAGCAGCGGCAGAGGCTGGAACGGCGCGAGGGGGTGGCCGGCGAGGGCGGTGAGGTGGCTGGCGCCGTTCCACAGCCAGCGCGAGGCCGAGGTTGACGTAGCCCTCGGTGCGCAGGACGGCCATCAGGGCGATAGGTGCGGATCAGCAGATTGGTCCAGAACGGCAGCATGACCAGCAGCAGCAGCCACGCCTTCATCTTCTCCGAGGCGAAGGTGATCGCCACCGCCACCGGGAAGCCGACGACCAGGCACAGGAAGGTGGTCAGCAGCGGCGAACCACACCGACTTGGCGATGATGCCGAGATAGAGCGGCTTCAGCGCGTGGGCGTAGTTGGCGAGGGTGCCGTCGACGCTGATCGTGGTCAGGCTGGCGTTGTCGCCGAAGCTGAACGCCCAGATGATCGCCATCGGCGCGAGGAAGAAGATCAGCAGGAACAGCACCGGCGGGCTCGCCACCGTCGCGAACAGGCCCTTGGTCTTGCTCCAGGTCTCTTCCATGGCTCGCGCCTAGCCTCGCGCCCGAAACCGCCAAGATTGGGCGACGCGGGTTCCATGGCTCGATCTGTTCTCATGGCTCGATCTGCAAGCCCCTCACGCCGCGAAGATCCGGGTGACGGTTTCGTCGAACAGATGGGCGCGGGCCATGCCTTCGAACTCGGCGTATTCGCACTTGGCCATCTGGTCGCGGCGGCGGGAAGATCGCCTGGTTGTCGCGGTAGTCGGCCGGCATCAGGGCGAGGGCGGCGGCGTTGGGCGTCGGGTAGCGGATGGTCTCGTAGATCTCCGCGCCGGCCTTGGCGATCGAGGATGAAGTTGATGAAGCGGTGGGCGTTGTCCGGCCGGGGCGCGCCGGCCGGGATGCACAGGCAATCGGAATTGAGCAGCTGAACCCTCGCGCGGCACCACGAAATCGAGGTCGGGGTCCTCGGCCATCACCTGGGCGATGTCGCCGTTGTATTCCATGACGATGTCGATATCGCCGGTCAGCAACAGCGTCCTCGCCCTCATCATGATGGAAGATCTTCACGTATTTCTTCTGCCGGATGTACATTTCGGCGACCTGGTCGATCACCGGCACCGGAATGTCGCGGACCGAATGGCCGAGATACTTGGCGCCGAGCTCGATGAGGTCGTCGGCCTCGGAAAAGAGGCCGATGCGCCCGGCGTAGCGATCGCAGTCCATCACCCACTTCCAGCTGTCGGGCACGCCATCGATCTTGGACTTGCGATAGCCGAGCCCCAGCACCAGCCAGGTGTAGGGCATCGACCAGCGCCGACCGGGATCGAACGGCGGGTTCTGGAAGGCTGGCAACAGGTTCTTGCGGTTGGGGATCTTGGCGAGATCGAGCGGCTGGATGAGGCGGGCGAGGCGCAGGCGGGTGACGAATTCGTTGGAAGGCACGATGACGTCGAAGCCGGGATTGCCGGCGCGCAGCTTGGCGAACAGCTCGTCGTTGGTGGCGAACAGGCTCATCTTCACCCGCACGCCGGTCGCCGCTCTCGAAGTCGGCGAGGGTCGTTTTGCCGGTGTAGGTATCCCAGTTGTAGAAGTTGAGCCAGCCGCTCCTCGCCATTGGCCCCGAGCGGCGCATGGGCGGCGCAGCCCTCGAGGGCGATGCCCGGCCGCCGCCGCTCCGAGCCCGGCGAGAAGCGCGAGCGGGCGGCCTCATCAGGCGTTCTTCAGGCACCAGTCGTAGTCGAGCGGCGAGACGACTTCGTTGAAGCGGTCCTGCTCGATCTGTTTGACCTTGACGAACATGTCGACGAACCGTCCGCCGAGATAGTCGCGCATCACTGGGAGCGCGCCAAGCGCGTCGACAGCGGCGAACCAGTGGGCGGGCAGGCGCTCGCCGCTGGCGGCGGCGGCGGCATAGCCGTCCCCCACCACCGGCGGCCCAGGATCGAGCCTGCTCGTCAGGCCATGATGGACGCCGGCGAGCAGGGCGGCGAGGGCCAGGTAGGGGTTGGCGTCGGCGCCGGCGACGCGGTGCTCGATATGGCGGCTGGCCGGCGGCCCGGCCGGCACCCGCAGCGAGACGGTGCGGTTGTTGACCCCCCAGGTCGGGGCCACCGGCGCATAGCTGTTGGCGCGGAAGCGGCGGTAGGAGTTGGCGTTCGGCGCGAAGATCGCCATGCCGTCGGCCAGGGTCGCCTTCAGACCGCCGATCGCATGGCGCAGGGCCGGCGCGCCGGCGGGATCCTCGGCGGCGAAGATGTTGCGGCCTTGCGCGTCGTCGACGCTGACGTGCAGGTGCAGGCCGCTGCCGGCATGCTCGGCGAACGGCTTGGCCATGAAGGTGGCCTCGCAGCCGTGGCGGGGCGCGACGCCCTTGGCGAGGCGCTTGTACATCACCGCCTCGTCGGCGGCGCGCAAGGCGTCCGGCCCGTGGCGCAGGGTGAGCTCGATCTGACCGGGGGCGTATTCGGCGATCGCCCCTTCCAGCGGCACGCCCTGAGCGTCGGCGCCGGCCCAAAGCTCGCGCAGGTAGGCGGAAATATCGGCCATTTCGCGCAGGCCATAGACGCCATGAAGCCGCGGCCGCTCGCCATCCGGCCCGGCCGCCAGCTCGACGCCGCCCGCCGGCCCCGCGCAGCGGATCGACGAGGTAGTATTCCAGCTCGCAGGCGACCACCGGCGTCAGGCCATCGGCGGCGAAGCGGGCCAGGACGCCCGCGAGCACGTGGCGCGGATCGAGATCGTTGGGCGCTCCGTCCAGCTCGTACATCGAGGTGATCACCTGGGCGGCGTCGAGCCCGAGCCAGGGCGCGCGAACCAGCGTGTTCGGGGCCGGCCGCGCCACCCGGTCGGCGTCGCCATCCTCCCAAACGAGGCCGGTCTCCTCGCAGTCGCGGCCGGTGATGTCGCAGACCAGGATCGAGCCTGGCAGAAACCGCCCCTGCTCGTAGACGGCCATCAGCTCGTGCCGGCGCAGCCGCTTGCCGCGCGGCACGCCCGAGAGGTTGGTGAACAGGATCTCGACAAAGCCGATCTCGGGGTGCGCCGCCAGAAAGGCGCGCGCCTCCTGCGGGTCGGCGATTTTCGGGGTGGCGCGGGCGGCGGTCGGCGTCGCGGACATCAAAGGCCGGCCTCCCCCGCCGAAACTGTGATCACTCTTTTCCGCGGGGGACGGCGCCCCGTCAAGGGAGCGGCGCTTGACCGCGCGGGCCGCCGCCCGTCACCCTGTGCCGATGCCGACGCCGCCCGCAACGCCGCACCTGCGGCCCGATCTTTCCTACGGCGCCTACCTGCGGCTCGACCGGGTGCTGGAGGCGCAGGCGCCGCGCTCCGGTGAACACGACGAGATGCTGTTCATCGTCATCCATCAGGCCTCCGAGCTGTGGATGAAGCTTTCGCTGCACGAGCTTTCCGCCGCCCGCGACCACCTCCGCGGCGACGACCTCGGCCCGGCGCTCAAGATGATCGCCCGGGTGAGCCGCATCCAGGCGCAGCTGATCCAGTCTTGGGACGTGCTGGCGACGCTGACCCCGTCGGAATACGCCGCCATCCGGCCGCACCTTGGGCAAAGCTCGGGCTTTCAATCGTGGCAGTACCGGCTGCTCGACTTCATTCTCGGCGGCAAGGACGCCGCCCATTTGCGGGTGCACGAACCGGATCCGGCGATCCACGCGCGGCTTAGCGCGGCGCTCGCGGCGCCCAGTCTCTACGATGAGGCGATCCGCCTGCTGGCCCGCCGCGGCTTCGCGATCGCCCCGGAGCGGCTGGAGCGCGACTTCACGGCGCCCTATGCCGCGGATGAGAGCGTCGAAGCGGCCTGGTTGGCGGTTTATCGCGATCCCGAGCACCGCTGGGACCTCTATGATCTCGCCGAGAAGCTGGTCGACCTGGAGTACCGCTTCGGCCAGTGGCGATACGCCCACATGAAGACCGTGGAGCGCATCATCGGCTACCGCGCCGGCACCGGCGGCAGCGAGGGCGTCGGCTATCTGCAACGGGCGCTCGCCGGCTCGTTCTTCCCGGAACTGCTCAAGGTGCGCACCCACCTTTAGCGCGAAAGAAGGCCGAAGCGGCCGCACCCTCTTCGGGGGTCCGCCTCCCCCGCGAGGCGGGGGAGGATCCCCAGCTTCTACTTCAGGTGATTCGCCAGGTGCTTGTTCATCTCGAACATGGTCACCTTGTCCTTGCCGCCGAACACCGGCTTGAGCTTGGCGTCGGCGAGGATTTCCCGCTTGTTCGCCGGATTTTGCAGATCATGCTTCTTGATATAGGCCCACATCTTCGAGACCACGTCGCCGCGCGACAGTTCCTTGTCGCCGACGACCGCCGAAAGTTCCTTCGACGGCTTCAAGACTTTCTGCAGCCCATTGGGCTTCTTGGGAGCGCTGTCCGCCATTCCTCTCTCCTTGTCGTTCTCTGATGGCCTACCCCGTCCGGGCGCCGCCGCGTCCGTGGCCTGGCCGCGCCCTTGGGAGCGGACAATGACGCCTTTGTGGCCTTTGCCAAGCCCCTGGCGTGAAATACCTTCGATCAGCAAGAGGCGAGGGCGTTGATAAGCGAGCGTCCGGCACCGTCGCCGGCCAGATCAGCCTCGCTCGGCGCCGGCCGCGTCACGCGCCTTTACCGCCGCCTTGGGCGCGATCTTGCGCCAGCGGCGTTCGAGGAAGGCGCTCAGGGAGCCCGGATGCAGGCTGGCGATGCGCGCCAGCACGCACTTGTACTCCTTGTAGTGCCAGGTGAGGTGAAAGGTATCGGGCTCCGCCTCCATCAGCATCTCGCGCTCGTCGAAGCCGACGTCCATCAGCACCGCGCTCGCATCCTCGGCGCGCAGGCGGGTGAGGAACTTCTTGCCGACCAGGAAGGCCGGCTTGCCATAGTGGGTCCCCTCGGCGACGCCGGGGAATGAGAGGCAGATGTCGCGCATCTCGGCTTCGGTCATGACGATGGGTGTAGGCCGCCCGGATGGCGGCTGGAAGCTCGCGCTCCGGAGCTAGGGTGGTCGCGGCCGCACGGACAGCGGCGGCGGCGGCTGCAACGCCCAACTGCCGGCGAGCGCGGTTCCGTTTGCGTGGAGTTCGCGATGCGGACGCCGGCTTGGGCGCCCGGAGGATCGCGCTCGCGCCCGCCGGGGTCGCCATCATTTTCGGCTCGACGCCGAGATCGCGGCGGATCGTCTGGATGGCTTCGGACACCGGCCGGCGCAGGACATCGCCGTCAGCGCCGAGCGAGCGCAGCTCCGTGAGATCGCCAGCCAAGCTATCGACGGGTTCGCGACGATCGGCGGCCGCCGGCGCGCGTTCTTCCGCGCGTGATTGCGTCTCGTCGCGAACCGCTCGGTCGCGCGCTTTGGATGACCGCGGCGGAGTCACGGCTGGCGTCAGATCGAACCCACGCGCCAGGCAGTCCTGCAACAGGATGGCGCGGCGGATCGCCTGGGCGAGCTTGACGTAGGCGCCGGCGCATTCGACCGCGCCCGCCTCACCCGCCTCGTCGGCCACGCCCTCGGCCATGGCCATGCCGATCTCCGCCAGCCGACGCAGCATGGCCATCTGGTCGGCGCGCTCGTTTGGCGCGGGCTCAGAAGGCAAGACGCGGCCGGGCCGTTCGGACATTGGCCAGAACATAACAAGAACAATTGCGGATTGTCAAGCGGCGCTCAAGTCACTTCGGGCGAGACGTGTTCCAGGCGCAGGGTTTCCCGGCCGTGTCGCGGCGAGCCGGTGGGTTCGGTCGAGCCCTCGTGATGCGAGCGGGGCGGGTCGCCGTCGATCGGCTGGTCACCGGGGACAAGGCCGACCTAGCCTGACCACCCGAGAGCAGGTCACGTCTGGATCGGCTCGGTTGATAGGGCCGGGAAACGGCCGTACAGCAACAGCCTTGGAGGAGCCCCGATCGTGCCTAGCGCAGTCCAGAAACAACCCGCCGGCCGCCAGCGATCGGAGCGCCTGGAGGCCCGTGTCGGCGCGGATCAGAAGCGGTTGATCGAGCGTGCCGCCGCCCTGCAGGGGCGCACGGTGACCGACTTCGTGCTCACGAGCGTGCAGGAGGCCGCCCAGCGGACGATCGAGGCGCACGGCCAACTCACCCTTTCGCTGCGCGACAGCGAAGCCTTCGTCGAGGCGCTG
Organism: uncultured Alphaproteobacteria bacterium; assembly: GCA_963752245.1. Lineage (GTDB taxonomy): Bacteria > Pseudomonadota > Alphaproteobacteria > Caulobacterales > Caulobacteraceae > Acaudatibacter. The sequence goes on along the minus strand of CAVVXO010000002.1, from coordinate 171,299 downwards.
CTCGATCCCAAGCCGGTCAACAAGCGTTTTCGCGAGACGGTCCGCCGCTATCGCGAGACGATAAGCGTCTGAAAACGTGACCGGAGGGGGAGCCGAGCGGCTCCGGATCGAGCCGCTCGCTTCACATCACCGGCGATCGAGCTTCGACAGCGGCGTGGAGGCGCTGGACCGCTATGTTCGCACGCAGGCGACCCAGGACGCCCGCAGGCGCGTCGCCGCGCCCTTCGTGCTGCCGCTCGCCGATGGGACAATCGCCGGCTACAACACCTTGTCGGCGACAACGGTGCGCCTGGCCGATCTGCCCGAGCGACTGGCGCGCCACCTGCCGAGATATCCTGTCGTTCCCGCGACACTGCTGGGTCGGCTGGCGGTGGATCGGCGCTGGCGCGACTGGGGCTTCGGCCGCTTGCTGCTGGCCGACGCCGCGTGGCGGGCGGCGCGGAGCGAGATCGCCTCCTTCGCGGTGATCGTCGAGGCGAAGGATGACGACGCCCGAAGCTTTTACGAGCGGGAGAGCTTCATGCCGCTTCCCGATCGGCCCATGATGCTTTTCCGCCCGATGGCGGACACTCGGCGGCTGTTCGACTAAAGGTCTTGCCCCATGAAGGCGGTGTTCGACGTCAAGCCGGGCTCGGAATACGATGACGAGATCACCTCCCGCTATCACTTCCCGGCGCGCCGGAACTACATCGAGGCGGCGCGCGCGGCGGTGGGCGACTGGGCGCTGTTTCGCGAGCCGCGCCGCGGCGGCGGCCGGCTGGCCTATGTGGCGACGGCGCGCGTGACGGAGGTGGCGCCCGATGCCGCTCGGTCCGATCATCTCTATGCCTATGTGAGCGACTTCCTCGCCTTTCCGACGCCCGCGCCGTTCGCGATCGGCGGCCGCTACGCGGAAGCGCCGCTGCGCGCTGCAGGGCAAGTCGATCCGGCCGATCTGCGAAGCGGACTTTGCCGCCATCGTGCGCGCCGGCCTCTCCGAGACCCTGGCGCCGGAGAACGCCGTCCGTCTCGGCGTCGACTTCGGCGACGCCGACCTGCCGCCCCTGAGCGCGCCCGGATTCGAGGAAGCTACGGAGCGGCGCATCGAGGCCCTGCTGGTCAACCGCAAGGTGCGCGACGCCGCCTTCCGCCAGGAGGTGTGCCGCGCCTACCAGGATCGCTGCGCCGTCACCGGCCTCTCGCATCATCAATGGCGGCGGCCGCGCCGAGGCGCAGGCGGCGCACATCAAGCCGGTCGCCGCCGGCGGCCCGGACATCGTGCAGAACGGCCTCGCCCTCTCGGCCACCGTCCACTGGCTGTTCGATCGCCACCTGATCTCGATCGACCAGGATTGGCGCCTGCTCGTCGCCCACAATCGCGTGCCGGGCGAGTTGCGCACATTGTTCCGCCCGGAGGGCGAGCGTCTGTGGCTGCCCGACGACCGCAAGCTATGGCCGCACCCGGCCTTCGTGGTCCATCATCGGGAGCGGTTCGCGGGGGTCAAATCAGCGGACCTGTAGAGTCAGAATGCTCTTGTCGAACCTCGTTTGATCCGCGCGCCACAAGGCGCCAAGCTGGCGGCGGCGCCGGATGGAACGGCGGCCTTCACCTTTGGGGGAGATGGAGATGATCAAGCGGATCGCGGTTGCCGCCACCTTTCTGGCTTGCGCCTCCGGGGCGGCCAACGCGCAGGCGGTGAGCCCCTTCGTGGGGGAAATCGAGACATTCTCGTTTTCCTTCTGCCCGAACGGCTGGCTGCCGGCGAACGGACAGCTGGTTTCGATCACGACCTACAACACGCTCTATAATCTGATCGGAACCAAATACGGCGGCGACGGGGTTTCCACCTTCGCGGTGCCGAACATGAGGGTCGTGCAGACGGTGAACAAGGTGAAGCTGACCGTGTGCATTTCCTACCTGGGCGTGTTCCCGAGCCCGACCTAGGCGTTCTCCGCCAAGCGGGGCGGTCGGCGGCGGGGCGGGTGATCGGCGCCCTCGCCGTCCGCTTGCGCGACCTCGACCTGGCCGAGCACGCCAACCCTGCCGAGACGATGTCCGCACAGGGCGGGGCGCACCGAGCCCTCAATACGGCGCCTCGTCGTCGTTGCGGCGCCGGACCAGCTCGCGCACCGCCATGCGCGTCGCCTCGTCCCGCGCGGCCAGCTTGAGCACGCGGGAGGGGGAGCGGCCGGCTTGCTCCGCCAGTTCGAAGACCTGGTCGGCGGACTGGATGCGCTGTTCGGCTTCCAGCAGCGGCAGGAAATCAAGCGTGCCCAGCTCGACGATGCGTTCTCGATCACGCGCGACAACCCGCCTTAGAACGGCGGTCTCCTCGCAAAGAAGCAGGCCGCGCTCGGCGCCTTGCAGGCGGTCGGGCTCCTCGATCACCTCGACAGCGGCGCGCTCGCCCAGATCCGCTTCGCGCAAGCCGGGCGCCGACAGGCGCGCGAGGTCGTAGCGCTCGTAAGTCTTGGTTGCGGCGATTTCGATGCGCCGGCGGCGGCTCTTGACCCAATCGACGATGTCCTGCGCGCCCAGGCGGGCGGCGTCGCGCGTCGCCTCGTGCAACACCGCGTCGGGAACGACGACATCGGCGTCGACCAGAAGGAGGTCGTCGAGCGATTGCGCGGCCGCCAGAGTGATCAGCGGACCTGTGTCGACGACGAAGAGCTTTAAGTTCACGCGGCACGTGGGCCGAAGAGCCACTCGCGCGCCCGGGCGATCTGCGCCTCGCGGCCGGCGGGCGAGGCGCGGGGCAAGGGCAGCTCCGCTTCCCACAAACGTTCCAGAACCTCGCCGAAAGTCGCGCCCCCGAGCCGGCGTCGCAGCTCGAGGGCGGTCATCTCGCCGCGCGAAAAGCGCGCCAGCCATTGCGTCTCATCGCCGTCCATGGCGCCCTCCAAAGGCTGAGGCGGGACCAACATAGTCGCTTGTTCCTCGGGCTTCGAGCCTCGCTCGGCGGTTGGGCGGGCGGGGCTTCGCCGATTTGACAAGCTTCCCGAACGCCCCGCTGTCGAATCCGCGCCCCTTCACGCGTCTTTAGGACGAGCCCGCGCATGGCGCGCCGGGCCAGATGGAGACGAAGACCATGCAATATCTGTTGGCGATCTATGAGGACGAGAGCGTCTATGGGCCCGACAAGCAGGGCGAGGCGATGAACCAGGTGGTCGCCGGCCACATGGCGCTCAGCCAGTCGCTGGGGGCCAAGCGGCTGGCGGGGGCGGGGCTCAAGAACACCGCCTCGGCGACGACGGTGCGCACGGGGGCGGATGGAGCGAAGACGCTGCACGACGGCCCGTTCGCCGAGACCAAGGAGCAGCTCGGCGGCTTCTATGTCATCGAGGCCGACGACCTGGACGAGGCGATCGCCATCGCCAAGCGGATCCCGCATTACGCCGAGGGCGCGGTGGAGATCCGGCCGCTGCTGGGTCAGGGCGAGCGCAAGGCCGCCGGTTGAGCGGCGCGCTCGACCGGGCGGCGCGGGCGGCGGCGGGGCGGGTGATCGGCGCCCTCGCCGCCCGCTTGCGCGACCTCGACCTGGCCGAGGACGCCTTTGGCGAAGCCTGCCTGGCGGCGGCGCGAAGCTGGCCGGAGGCGGGCGAGCCGGCGGATGCGGCGGCGTGGCTCTATCGCGTCGCCTGGCGCGCGGCGCTGGACGAGATCCGCGCCCGCGGCGTGCGCGGCCGGCTGGCGCCTGATCCGCCGGAGCCCGAGCCCAACGCGGAAGACCAGCTCGCCGACGAGGCGCGAGCCATCCCCGACGAGCGTCTGCGGCTGATCTTCGTCTGCTGCCATCCGGCGATCGCGCCGGAGTCGCGCGCGGCGCTGACGCTGAGGCTGGTCTGCGGCCTCCCCGCCGATGAGATCGCCGCCGCCTTCCTGATCCCGCCGGCGACGCTGCTCCAGCGGCTGACCCGCGCCAAGCGCAAGATCGCGCGAGGCCGGCGTGCCGTTCGAGGTTCCCGGCCCGGCGCAATGGCCCGAGCGGCTGGAGGCGGTGCTGACGACGCTGGAGATCGCCTACGCCAAGGCGCACGCCGACGCCGCCGGAGCCGGCCCCCACGCCGGCTTCGCCGCCGAGGTGCTGCGGCTGACCGCCACTTTGGCCGAGATGCTGCCGGCCGAGGGCGAGGCGCTCGGGCTGGCGGCGCTGGTCCGCTACGCCGAGGCGCGGCGGCCGGCGCGGCTGGATGGGCGCGGGGTGATGGTTCCGCTCGCCGAGCAGGACCCGGCGCTGTGGTCGCGGCCGCTGATCGCCGCCGCCGACGGCTTTCTGCATCGCGCGGCCAATCTCGGCGCCCATGGCCCGCGCGCCCTGACCGCCGCGATCCATGGCCTGTGGTGCGCGCGCCGCGAGCTCGCGCGATCCGCCGCCGTGGGCGCAGGTGCTCGCCCTCTACGACGCCCTGCTGGCCAGCCGCGACGATGTGGTGGTGCGGCTCAACCGCGCCGTCGCCCTGGCGGAGGTGGCGGGACCGGCGGCGGCGCTGGCCGAGGTCGACCGGCTGGCGGAGCCGCGCCTCGAGGCCTTCCAGCCGTGGCACGCGGTGCGGGCCGATCTGCTGCGCCGGCTCGGGCGCCTCGACGAAAGCCGCGCCGCCTACGGAGCCGCCATGCGCCTCGCACCGGGACCGGCGGAGCGCGACTGGCTGGCGGCGCGGAGCCCGTGATGGCTGCGGTCGGTGCGGCCGGTGGAGGATGACGAAGCCCGCCTCATCCTCCATGCCCATCGATCCCTCCGCGGCGCCGCCCCGAGACAGGCTTGCCCCGATGCGCGCACCGGCTCGGCGACGCCGTCATCGGCCGCTAGATCATACCATTTGAGCTCGGCCGAGCCGAGGCGCAGCAGCGGACCGGCGTCGCCGACTTGGCGATGTGTTTGTACTCGGCGGCGATGTTGCTGAAGCCCGGCATGACAGTCGCTCTCCGAGAACTCCACGAAGCGCGACAGCTACTGGCCGCGCTTGGTCTCGCGTTTCAGCACCCTCACCCTGCGGGTTGTCGATAGCACGTGAAGATGTCCGTCTTTCGTAGCACATCAAATGTCCGCTGCTGTTGTGGTAGGGCCTGTGGGGATGTGGGCAAGGCGGAGCCTTGTCCACATATCCACAGTTCGGCCGCCGAGCGGGCTTAAGCGGCTGATCTGGTTGTCTTTTCCTTATCGATTAGTGTCCCGTCGGGACGGTAATCGGCCAGGCGGCGCGGCCCATGGAACAGGCTGATCGCCCCGCTCATGTGCTCGCGCACCTCGACCTCGACGCGTACATAGTGCCGCCGATGGCTCTGCTCTGCGATCTGCAGGACGAGATTGGCGTAGCGCACCGTGTTATCGTTGCCGACGCTGCGGCGGTGCTTGGCGCACAAGATCGCGTCCAGATCGCCCACGAAGGGAACGAAGGCCGAACCCTCCTCCTCGGGCGCGACGGTCGAACTAGCGTTGTGCTCCGGCCGGCAAACCTCCTCGAGGAAGCCGTTGGCCGCGTCGGCGGTGCAGAAGTAGGTGGTGTCGCCGTGGCTGGGCGCCTCGCCCGGATGCACCGGCCCCAGGATGCGGTCGGGGCGGGTTAGCCTGGCGCGCCCGGCGCCGTAGTCCGACGCAGCGGCGCTTGATCCATACGGATCTTGGACGCATATCCGCCTAGACGTCTATTCTCGGAGAACCGCGACGTGAGCGAGTTGGCGCGCTGGAGTCTCAAGGTCTCGCGCGAGACAGATGTGGCGCTGCGCACGCATCTGGCGACGCGCGGCGGACGAAAGGGCGACCTGTCACGCTTTGTCGAGACGGCGGTGAACCGCGAGGTGCTGCGCCAGACCGTGGCCGACGTGCGCGACCGCAATGCCGACAGAGATGAGGCCGAGGTGCTGCGGCTGATCGACGAGGAACTGAGCGCCCATCGCGCCGAACCGAGAGCCTACGCCCGGCCCTGACCGGTGCGCGTTCTCCTCGACACCAACATCTTGATCAACGCCCTGATATCTCCGGGCGCAAGGGCAAGCGGATGCTTTAGGGTGCGATTCTGGCCGGCACGACGACGCCCTTCTTTCGCAGATCTCGAGCCGTGCTAGCCACAGATCTCGTGCTCGTACTCGCATTTGGGAAAACCGTGCGAACGCGGTTCACAATCTGTGAGTACGAGAGATTAGCGTCCATCAACAACTCAGTAATCAATTGTCCTATACCGGAGCCTGTCTCTTGCCCGCGAGTCGGTGTTATAACAGTAGGGGCGAGGTTTGGGACGGCCGCGGCGGTGAGCCAACAGGTGAGTGGGGCCAAACACGTCTGGCGATGGATTTAAACTGGCTAATTGCGAGAGATTGCCGCTCGTTCCGAGCCCTGACCCCGGCGCCGCAAGCCGATCTGCAACCTGGATTCGATCTGCCTGCCATATTTCTATCACTTCGTACGTGGCTTTGTCCAGCAAAACTAAAAGAATGTATTCATATTCCGCGTCACACTTTATCGCCGGTGTACGACCCCGGTACAGATTTGATCGAGGGACTGCACGACCTTTAATCTGAAAGCGCTCCAGCAACTCACCCGCTCTCCGCTCGGCATCGTAATAAGGCGTCCGTGCAGCTGTAAGGAGCAAATTAAGATGTTCCGCCGCTTCAAGCTCGGCAACTTCGCCTGTAACACCGAGTGGCTTGCCAGTGAGCTCATAATATTTGACCGCGAGAGTCTTCGCGCGGTGCAGGAGATTTCGGAGGGCCGCTGCATTAGTGCAATCATCCATATGCATTCACCTTTAACGCGTTCCCAATGCCCTCTCTAGATTGTCAGGAGGTTAACCCGGACATCCTCGACCAAGATGAGGCTCGCCAGCGACCCAGCGGCTGAGAGGGTGATCAGCGAGCCCGTGCTCACGTCCGGCGAAGCACGCGCGCCGTAGGCGCACGTTCGCGTCGCCGAGCCGTTGCAGAACCACGCCGAACGTGGGGTCGCCAAGCAGCCGCCGCAGCTCGAGAGCGGTTATCTCGCCGCGCGAAAAGAGCGCGAGCCATTTCGTTTCCTCGGCTTCCACGGCACTCTCCGAAGGTCTTGGCGCGCCAGCATAGCCGCTCCTTCGTCCGTCTCGGCTCTTCACTTACCCGCTTCTGCGCCGGGTTGTCCTTGCGCGGGCGTGTCCCGACGCCCCCTCACGCGACGCGCGTCTGCCGCAACGGCAGGGCGATGGTCTCCAGCGTGTCCAGGTCGAGGTGAGCCGAGGCGTGGTCGATGTCGAACCCGACCACCTCGCCAGCGTCATCGAGGTCGACATTCAGCCCGTCGGCGATCTCGCGAGTTTCGGCGCCCGGCGCCGATTTGAGCTCGATGTAGAGGCTATCCGTATCGGGATAGTAATGCAGCTTCATGGCCGGTCCTTGCGAAAGCCGCGGTCGAAGAAAGCGTTGTGAATGGTCTCGCCATCCTCAAGAGTGACGACCCTTAGCACGCGACGGCTCCCGTCGCGCGGGTCGACGGCCTCGCCAAAGAACCGCACCCGCCCGTCAGCTCGGGTCGCGCGTCGCACTGGGCGTGCGAGCACCTCCCGGATCATGGTGAGATCGAGGTACGGGCGCTTACGCAGGACCTGCTCCTCGAAATAGCGCGTCGTCTTCATTAACGATGACGCGCCGCCCTCACCACGCCAGCGCCACGCCGTCCTTGCGCATCTCCGTCGCCGCGCCGTAGCGGCCGGGGAGGCGCTCGATGGCCTGATAGCCGCCGAAGCTTCCGTCGCTCTTGCCGAGCGGCCAGCCGAGGGCGGCGAGGGCGGCTTGCGTCGCCTCGGGGACGCCGTGCTCGAGGCGCAGCGTGCCCCGGCCGTGTTGCGGCTCGCCGGTCGGTTCGCTCGAGCCCTCGTGATGCCAGCGGGGCGAGTCGCCGGCCTCCTGCAGGCCGAGGCCATAGTCGAGGCGGTTGACGATGATCTGCGCCTGGCCCTGCGGCTGCATGTCGCCGCCCATGACGCCGAAGGCCATCCACGGCTGACCGGCGCGGGTGGCGAAGCCGGGGATGATGGTCTGGAACGGCCGCTTGCCGGGGGCATAGGTGTTCGGCCGGCCGGGGGTGAGGTCGAACAGCTGGCCGCGATCCTGCAGCATGAAACCCAGTCCGTCGGGCGAGAGGCCCGAGCCCATGCCGCGGTAGTTCGACTGAATGATCGAGACCATCATGCCGGCCGAGTCGGCGGTGCAGAAGTAGGTGGTGTCGCCGTGGCTGGGCGCCTCGCCGGGATGCACCGGCTCGAGGATGCGATCCGGGCGGATCAGCCTGGCGCGCTCCGCGGCGTAGTCCTTGGAGATCAGCCAGTCGATCGGCATGCGGGCGAAATCCGGATCGGCGTAGAAGCGGGCGCGGTCCTCGAAGGCGAGTCGCTTGGCCTCGACCTGCAGGTGCAGGCTGGCGGGCGACTGGAAGCCGAGCGCCGCGAGGTCGAAGCGCTCGAGGATGTTGAGGATCTGCAGGGTGGCGATCCCCTGGCTGTTGGGCGGCAGGGCCCAGACGTCGACGCCGCGATAGGCTGGTGGAGCGCGGCTCGACCCACTCGGAGTGGTGCGCGGCGAGGTCGGCGGCGGAGAGCCAGCCGCCGATGCGCTTGAAGTAGGCGTCGATCACCGCCGCCGTCTCGCCGCCGTAGAAGCCCTCGCGGCCATCGCGGGCGATGCGCTCGTAGGTGCGGGCGAGGTAAGGGTTGGCGAAGACCTCGCCCTCCGCGGGCGTGCGGCCGTCGGGCGCCCAGACGCGCTTGAAGTTGTCGATCTCCTCGATCCCGGCGCCCGGCTTGGTGAAGGCGCGATAGGAGCCCGCGAGGTAGGCGGCGATGGTCTGCGGCACGGGCGCGCCCTCGCGGGCGAGCGCGATCGCGGGGCTGAAGAGGTCGGCCCACTTGAGGCGGCCATAGCGTTGGTGCAGGGTCCACCAGGCGTCGACCGCGCCCGGGGTGGAAACCGAGGTGGCGCCGAAGGGGGCGATCAGGCCGTCCTTGGCGCGGGCCTGCTGCATCTCCAGGGTGAGGGCGCGCGGCGAGCGGCCCGAGCCGTTCAGGCCGGCGAGCCTGTTCGCCTTCGGATCCCAGACCATGGCGAAGCAGTCGCCGCCGACGCCGCAGGAGACCGGCTCGAGGAAGCCCAGCGCCGCGTTGGCCCCGATCGCCGCGTCGACCGCCGAGCCGCCGGCGCGCAAGCAGGTCGATGGCGATCAGGGTGGCGAGCGGATGGGCGGTGGCCGCGGCGCCGTGCAGGCCATAGGCGACCGAGCGCGAGGCGAACGGCGCGCCGGCGATGCGGTCGCCCCCGCGCACGACGGGCTGAGGCGAGGACGTCGGCGGTCTCATGGGAGGGGCGTCGGCGCCCGTCGCTCCTGCCGGCAAGCTCGCGGCGGCGGCGGCCATCGGGGCGGCGGCGATAAAGGTGCGGCGGCGCATGGGGCGATCTCCCTGCAAGATCGCGACAGCCTAGGCTGAAACGCTTCGCCTGGGCGAGCCCCCTCCACCACTCCGTGGTCCCGCCTCCCCCGCGTCGCGGGGGAGGATCGAAGCGGCGCCGTATCTAATCCTCCCCCGATTTATCGGGGGAGGGGACCACCGAAGGTGGTGGAGGGGGCTCGCCCAGGCGAAGCGACCGCCGCCGCGATGCGCGCCAGCACGCCTTCGAGCGCATCGTTGTTCAGCACGTCGGCGGCGGCAAAGCGGAGCACTTTGATCCCTCTTCGCCGCAGCCAGGAGTCGCGGGCGCGGTCGTGCCGCACTCGATCAGGATGACCGTGACCCGCGCCGTCCACCTCGACGGCGAGCCGCGCCTTGGAGCTGTCAAAGTCGAGCACGTAAGGGCCGACGGGGTGCTGTCGACGAAACCGACCTTCGAGGCGACCTCGGCGCACGTGCTGCCAGAGCACCACTTCGGGAAGCGTCATCTCGTGGCGCAGGCATTTGGCCCGCTCGAGTGTGAGATCGCCGGTGCGCATCGGCTATGCGGGCCCCGTCCACGACTTCGCGAGTTCCCCCCACTGCCGCTAGGGAGGATCATCACGGTCTGCGACCACACCGCCAGTTCGTTGCCGGCGGGGTCGCGGAAGTGGAAGCGGCGGCCGCCGGGGAAGCTGAAGATCGGCCGGATGATGTCGGCGCCGGCGGCGCGGACCTTGGCCTCCATGGCCTCGAGGTCGTCGGCGTAGAGCACCACCAGCGGCCCCGCCGGCGGATCGTCGCCGGCCTGGAAGCCGCCGTCCGTCCCCTCGCCCTCGAAGGCGGCGTAGGTCGGGCCATAGTCGGTGAACCGCCAGCCGAAGGCCTCGCCGTAAAAGGCCTTGACCGAGGCGGTGTCGCGGGCGGGGAACTCGATGTAGTCGATCTTGCCGGTCTCGCGCATGGCGCTCTCCGCTTGTGTTGCCTTTCTGTTCTTTGCCGCCAAGCCGCGCTTGTCAAGGCGCGAACAGGCGGTCGTAACAGGCGAAGGCGGCGGCCTCGCCGGGGGCGATCAGGCCGGCCCCGAGAGCGGCGGCCAGCGCGGCGCCGGCGAGGGTGGCGTCGCCGCCGGAGAAGCGACGCAGAGGGCGCTGGAGCGCCTCGGCGCACGCTTGCATCAGCGTCTCGTCGGCGGTTCGGCCGCCATCGACCTTCAGCTCGACGCCGGGGGGGACCAGGGCGCCCGCGACCTCGGCGAGGCGGGCCGGCAGGTCGGCGCGGGAGGCGTCGGCGATCATGGCCTCGGCGCACCAGCGGGTGCGACCGGCGGCGTGCGCGACGATCAGCGGCGGCAGGCCCTCGCCCTTGAAGGCGATCTCGCCGCCGGTGTCGACATCGAGCGCGGCGGCGGTGCCGAGGGTGAGCTTGGCGGTCCCCGGCGCGGCGCCATGGACGAAGAGGGCGGCCTGCTGATCGGCGATGATGGCGGCGAGCGGGATGCGGGCGGCAAGGAGGCGGCGGTCGGTTTCGGCGAGCGCGCCGTGGGTGTCGACGAGGCGGGGCAGGAGCGCCGGCGAGAGGCCCTGATGCGCCAGCAGGGCGGCGTTCCAGTCGAGGCTGGCGAGGTCGAGCCAACCGAGCGGCCAAGCCTGGCTTCGGTCGGTGAGGCTCTCGCCGGTCAGGCGATGGACGAGGAAGGCGTCGAGGCCGCCGATCGCCACCCGGGCCGGATCGGCCTCGTCGAGGTTGGCGAGCAGGGCCTCGGCCTTGCAGGCGGCCTGCTGGACGGAGACGAAGAAGCCGGCGGCGCGCAGGGTGTCGGCGCGGCCGGCGCCGCGCGCATCGCTCCACAGCACCATGGGGGCGAGCGGCTCGCCGGTGCGGCGGTCCCAGACGACGAGGCTGGCGCGCTGGGTGGCGATTCCGAGGGCGGCGATGTCGGCGCCCTGGCGTCCGGCGCCGGCCACGGCCTCGGCGATGACCGCCTGGGTCGCCGCCCAGACCGCCGCGGCGTCCTGCTCGGCGCGGCCGGGCGCGGGCGAGAAGGTGGTGAGAGGCCGCCTCGCGAGAGAGAGGCGCGCGCCGCCGAGGTCGAACGCCGCCGCCCGCGCCGTGGTGGTGCCGACGTCGATGGCGAGGATCAAGCCGCGACCGCTCGGCGCTCGGAGACGGAATTTGGTGCGCCGCCGCCATCGAGGATGAAGTCGGCGGGATCGGGGGCGAGGGTCGCGGTCCAGTAGTCGACGATCGGGAAGGGCCAGTTCTGCGACACCCGGCCGTTGGCGTTCTTGTACCAGCTGGTGACGTTGGGCGCGCCCCAGGCCATGCGGGCGTTGGCGGCGTCGACCTTGGCGTTGAAGGCGTCGTGCACCTCGCGGCGCACCTCCAAAGTTTTGGCGCCGGTCTCGGCCAGGAGCTTCAGGGCGCCGACGATGTAGCGCACCGAGCATTCGGAAAAGAAGATGATGCTGCCGTTCACCACGATGTTGGTGTTCGGCCCGTAGAGGATGAAGAGGTTGGGAAAGCCGGGCGTCGTCATGCCGAGGTAGGCGCGGGCGTCGCCGTTCCAGGCGGTCTCGAGATCGACCCCGCCGCGCCCGACGATCCGCATCGGCCAGAGGAAGCGGCTGGCGGTGAAGCCGGTGCCGAAGATCAGCACATCCGCCAGGTGCGTCTCGCCGTCGCGCGTCTCCACCCCTTCCGGCCGCGCCCGGGCGATCGGCTCGGTGACCAGGCGGACATTGTCGCGCTTCAGGGCGGCGATCCACACGCCGTTGTCGACCAGCGGCCGCTTGCCGCCGAAGGGATAGGCCGGCACGACATGGGCAAGCAGGTCGGGCCGGTCGCTCGCCTGGGCGCGGATCGCCTCGGCGAGCAGGTCGCGGTGGGCGGCGTTGGCCTCGCTCACCGCCTCGGGCGGGCCGCGCCAGTCCGGATCGCCCTTGACCGCTGCATAGACGCCGTCGGTCAGGCTCCAGAACAGCCAGAAGCGATACCATTTGTCATAGAAGGGCACGTGCTCGAGCAGCCACTTCATGCCGGCCGGCACCGGCTCGTGATAGTGCGGCGCGGGCGAGAGCCAAGGCGGCGTGCGCTGAAAGACGCTCACCTGGCGCGCCTTCGGGGCGATCTCCGGCACGAACTGGAAGGCGCTCGCCCCCGTGCCGATCACCGCGACGCGCTTGTCGGCGAGGTCGACGTCGTGGCGCCAGCGCGCCGAGTGGAAGGCGGGGCCGGCGAAGCTGTCGAGCCCCTCGATGTCCGGCAGGCGCGGCCGGTTGAGCTGGCCGACGGCGGTGATCAGGGCGTTGGCGGTGAGACGCTCGCGCCGGCCGTCCTTGGCCGTCGCCTCGATGCGCCAGACGCCGTCGGCCTCGTCGAAGGTGGCCGCCTCGACATTGGTTTCGAAGCGGATGTGCCGGCGCAATCCATGCCGGTCGGCGAAGGCGCGGAAGTAGTCGAGCAGCACCGGCTGCGGCGAAAAGTGATAGGGAAAATCGTGACTGGGCTCGAAGGAGTAGCTGTACATGTGGTTGGGGTTATCGACCCGGCAGCCCGGATAGACATTCTCCAGCCAGGTGCCGCCGACATCGGCGTTCTTCTCGAGAATGGTGAAGGGCACGCCGGCTTGCGCCAGCCGATAACCCATCAGCAGGCCGGACATGCCGGCGCCGACGATCACCGCGTGCAGCCCGGCGGCCGCGCTCTTCAGGGCCGGCGCGTCCCAATGCGGCGTCTTGGTGTCGACGCCGCCTAGGCCCAGCTCGTCCATGAGGAAGGGGACGTAGGATTCGGGGATCGACGCGCCGGCGACGAAGTCCATCATCCGCCGCACCGTCTCGCGCGAGGGCGGCGGTGGAAGCGGCGCGCCGGCCAGCCGCGCCTGGATCGCCGCCTTGGCGCGGGCGACGATGTCCGCCTGCACGGCCGGCGAATAGCCGCCCTCGCGCGCCGCCAGGGGCCCGAGCTCCGGATCGTAAGAAGCGCGCCGCTCTTCGGTGAGCAGGCCGGCGTCGCCGGTGAGATGCACCAGGCCCATGAGCAGAGCCGGCAAGTGCGCTTCGGCGAGAACGGCGTCGAGATCGACGGGAGGGCTCACGATTGACGCTCCGCGCGGCGACGGCGTTTCCTGACCGACGGCGCCGATACTAGTCGCGCCCGAGGACCAGCGAAACGTCCTCTTCAGGCGCCGCGGCCGCGCGCCTCGATCGGCCAGATGTCGATCAGGGTGTCGCCGCGCACGATATGGTAGGCGTCGTAGAGGTTCACCGTCGGATCGCAGTGCGGCACGGCGAAGGAGACCATTTCGCCGAGCTTCGGCGGCGGCTCGCCATTGGCGGGCACGACGCAGCCCTGCTCGTCGCCCATGAAGTGATAGACCGCGCCCGCCGGAGCGCCCGCCAGCGCCACCGGAACGCCGCCGTCGGTCGCGAAGGCCTTGAAGCCGGCGTCGACGGTGGACAGGAAGCGGTGGTTGGCGCTGATCACGCGCGAATCGACCATCAGGGCGGTCTCGAACGGCGCCTGGCCAGGTGCGGGCGCGCAGTCGGCGTACTGCTTGTCCATGAAGACATAGGAACCGACCTGCAGTTCGGTGAAGACGCCGAGCTTCAGATCGATGGCGTGCGAGCCGGTGCCGCCGCCGCTGACGATCGCCGGCGGCAGGCCCGCTTCGCGCAAGGCGGCGATCACCTCGGAGAGGTAGGCGGTGCGCTCGGCGATGGCGCCCTCGCGGTCGGCGAAGTCTTCGATGTGCTGCTGCATGCCGCAATAGTATTGCACGCCGGCGAACTCGAGCGCCGGGGCCGCGGCGATCGCCTGGGCGAGCGCCACGGCGTCGGCGGGCGAGGCGACGCCGGTGCGGTGGATACCCGGATCGATGTCGACGAGAAGACGCAGCGGCGTCTCGCCCCCGGCGACGGCGGCGGCGATGGCGGCGACGGCGTCCGGGTGATCGGCGACCGCCATCAGCGAGGGCGCGCGCCCCGCCAGGGCGGCGAGGCGCTCGACCGCCGGAGGCCCGACCACCGGCGAGGTGAGGAGGATGCCGTCGATCCCGCCGTCGGTGAGCGCTTCGGCCTCGCCGAGCTTGGCGCAGCAGACGCCGAGGGCGCCGGCGGCGATCTGGCGGCGGGCGACTTGGACGCTCTTGTGTGTCTTGGCATGCGGCCGCAGCGAAACGCCGGCCTCGGCGGCCCGTCCGGCCATGAGGGCGATGTTGCGCTCCAGCACCTCGAGGTCGACGACGAGCGCCGGGGTGTTGAGATCACGCCGCGAGCCCTGGCGGCCGATCAGGTGCTGGTGAAGCGTCCGCGCGTGCATGGCGCGCTCTTGGGCCGAAGGCGCGCGGGGGGCAAGCGGCTGGTTAAAGTCGCCGTTTGACTCGATCCGCTAAGACCCTACCCTCGGGCGTTTGGTAAGGAGGCGCTCTTTGGAATCCACCCTCTGGACCAAGGGCCGGACGACCATTCCCAAGCCAATTCGCGAGCATCTGAAGCTGCGGCTGGGCGGACGGCTCAAGTATTTCCTCCACCCCGACGGGCAAGTGGTCCTGCTGTCGAAACTCCCCGCGAAGGCGTTGCGACCCGCCGCGCGGCGCCGACGCGTCTCGCCGGTCAGCCTCGAGGCCATGGACGAGGCGATCGCCGAGGGCGCCAAGGGCGGATGTCCGAGGCCGCGGATAGGGCGTATGCTGTCGCCATGCCGCTGACCGACAGCCCCGATCTCGGCACGCCGGCCGCCCACGGCGCGGCGGTGCGGCTGACCATCGACGGCCGGGCGATCGTCGCGCCGGCGGGAAGCTCGCTGATGCGCGCCGCGCGACTGGCCGGCATCGAGGTTCCGAGCCTGTGCGCGACAGACTCTCTCGAGGCGTTCGGCTCCTGCCGGCTTTGCCTGGTCGAGATCGAGGGGCGGGCCGGAACGCCGGCCTCGTGCACCACGCCGGTGGCCGAGGGCATGGTCGCGCGCACCCGCTCGGAGCGGCTGGACCGGCTGCGCCGCGGGGTGATGGAGCTCTACCTGAGCGACCATGCGCCCGACGCCGATCTCGACCGAGATCGCCGACCAGGCGCGCGCTGTCGGCGTGGCGGGGGTGCGCTATCCGGGTGGCGCTTAGCCACGAACTGGCGGCGGTGGACGTCTCCAATCCCTACTTCGCCTTCGATCCGGCGCGCTGCATCGTCTGCTCGCGATGCGTGCGCGCCTGCGACGAGGTGCAGGGGACCCTCGCCCTGACCATCGCCGGGCGCGGCTTCGCCTCGCGGGTCGCGGCGAGCCAGGACGAGCCCTTCCTCGCCTCGGAGTGCGTCTCCTGCGGCGCCTGCGTCCAGGCCTGCCCGACCGACGCCCTGATCGAGAAATCCGTCCTGGAGGTCGGCGCGCCGGAGCGGGCGGTGGTGACCACCTGCGGCTACTGCGGGGTGGGCTGCGCCTTCGAGGTGCAGATGAAGGGCGAGGCGATCGCCCGCATGGTTCCGTGGAAGGACGGCAAGGCCAACCACGGCCATTCCTGCGTCAAGGGCCGCTTCGCCTACGGCTACGCCCATCATCGCGAGCGTGTCCTCACGCCGATGATCCGCGAGCGGATCGATGAGCCGTGGCGCGCGGTGAGCTGGGAGGTCGCGATCGCCGAGGCCGCCGCCCGGTTCAAGCGCATCGCCGCCCGGCACGGGCGCGGCGCGCTCGGCGCCATCTCCTCCTCCCGCTGCACCAACGAAGAGACCTATCTGGTGCAGAAGCTGGCGCGGGCGGCGCTGCACACCAACAATATCGACACCTGCGCCCGCGTCTGCCACTCGCCGACCGGCTATGGGCTGAAGACCACATTCGGCACATCGGCCGGCACCCAGGATTTCGACTCGGTCGACGAGGCCGACGTCATCCTCGTGTGCGGCGCCAATCCCACCGACGCCCATCCGGTGTTCGCCTCGCGGATGAAGCGACGGCTGCGCGCCGGGGCCAAGCTGATCGTCATCGATCCGCGCGCCATCGATCTCGTCCGTTCGCCGCACATCGCGGCGGCTCAGCACCTGGCGTTGCGGCCGGGGACCAACGTCGCCATGCTGAACGCCTTGGCGCACGTGGTCGTCACCGAAAGCCGGGTGGACGAGGCGTTCGTCCGTGAGCGGTGCGACTGGGCTGCATTCCAACAGTGGGCTCGCTTCATCGCCGATCCTGTCAACAGCCCAGAGGCGGTCGCCGGCGTGACGGGAACCGCGGCCGAAAGCATTCGCGCCGCCGCCCGCCTCTACGCCGGCGCGCGCAACGGCGCGATCTACTATGGCCTCGGCGTTACCGAGCACAGCCAGGGCACCACCGCGGTGATCGCGCTCGCCAACCTCGCGATGGCCACCGGCAACCTCGGCCGCCGCGGCGTCGGGGTCAATCCGCTCCGTGGTCAGAACAATGTTCAAGGTTCCTGCGATATGGGATCCTTCCCGCATGAGCTGACCGGCTATCGCCACATCTCCGATGCGGCGACGCGCCGCCAGTTCGAGGCAGCCTGGCGGGTGGCGCTCGATCCCGAGCCCGGCCTGCGCATCCCCAACATGATCGACGCCGCCCTCGACGGCTCGTTCAAGGGCCTCTACATCCAGGGCGAGGATATCCTGCAATCCGATCCCAACACCCGGCACATCGCCGCGGGCCTCGCGGCGCTGGAGTGCGTCGTCGTCCAGGATCTCTTTCTGAACGAGACCGCCGCCTACGCCCACGTCTTCCTTCCCGGCTCGACCTTTCTGGAGAAGGACGGCACCTTCACCAACGCCGAACGGCGCATCCAGCGGGTGCGCAAGGTGATCGAGCCGCTGAACGGCTATCAGGACTGGGAGATCACCCAGGCGCTCAGCAACGCGCTCGGCTATCCCATGGCCTACCGCCATCCTTCGGAGATCATGGCCGAGATCGCCGCGACGACGCCGACCTTCGCCGGCGTGACCTACGACAAGCTCGACGTTCTGGGCTCGGTGCAATGGCCCTGCAACGACGCCGCGCCCGAAGGCACGCCGATCATGCACGAGGCCGGTTTCGCGCGCGGCAAGGGCCAGTTCGTCCTTACCGAATACATCGGCACCGAGGAGAAGGTCGGGCCGCGCTTCCCGTTGCTGCTGACCACCGGCCGCATCCTCAGCCAGTACAACGTCGGGGCGCAGACGCGGCGCACCGACAACGTCGTCTGGCACGAGGAGGACCGGCTGGAGATCCACCCGCACGACGCCGAGGAGCGCGGGATCGTCGACGGCGATCTCGTCAAGCTGGCCAGCCGCGCCGGCGAGACGGCCTTGCGCGCCCTGATCACCGAGCGGGTGGCGCCGGGCGTCGTCTACACCACCTTCCACCACCCGCTCACCCAGGCCAACGTCGTCACCACCGAGTTCAGCGACTGGGCGACCAGCTGCCCGGAATACAAGGTGACGGCGGTGCAGGTGTCGCGCACCAACGGACCGACCGCCTGGCAGGCGGAGAGCGAGGCGCGCGACACGGCCAATCGGCGGGTGGTCGCGGTCGCGGCGGCTTAGGCCTTGGACGCCGTCCGGCTGATCGCCATGGCCAATCAGGTGGCCGGCTTCTTCCGCGCGCAAGGCGAGGCGGCGGTGATCGCCGGCGTCGAAGACCATCTGCGGAGGTTCTGGGATCCCCGCATGCGCCGATGAGATCACGGCGGCGGCAGCGGCGGGCGCGGACGGATTCGCGCCAGGGGTGCGCGAGGCGGTGCGACGTTTGCCGGCGCCGCCGATCTTGCCAGGGGGCTGACGACCGCATTCACGGTGCGTTCAGGCCGGCGGATGCAACTTCCCGCCCGACGAAGCGCTAACGTCCGGTTGCATAGGCCATCCGGAACGGTGGGCTTCGGAAGCGACACTTCGGATGAGGAAAGGACTCATGACCAAAGCCATGAAGAAATGGGCGGGCGCCAGCGTCGCGGTGATCGCCGCGACCACCATGCTCGCCGACGCTGGCCTTGCCAGCGCCCAGCCGTACGGCGGCCCCGACAGCGGCTACAACAACAACGGCTACAACAACAACGGCTACAACAACAACGGCTACAACAACGGCCCGCCGCCAGGCTACGACCAAGAACCGCCTCCAGGCTATAACGGCGGCGGCTATGAAACCGGCAACGGTTACAACAGCGGCGGCTACCCCTCCGACGCCGCTCCGCCGCGCGGCCAATACGCCGAACCGCCTCCGGGCTATGAGAACGGCGGCGCCTACGACAGCCAAGCCTCGGCGGCCGATCAGCAATACGCCGCCCGCTACTCCGCCTGGGCGGCGCAGAACTGCATCAGTCAGCGCAACAACAACACCGCCGCCGGCGCGATCATCGGCGGGGTGGTGGGCGCCATCGCCGGAGCCGGAATCGCCGGCGGGCGCAACGCTGGCGCCGGCGCCCTGATCGGCGGCGCCCTCGGCGCCGGCACCGGCGCGGCGATCGGCTCCAGTTCGACGCCAGGCGGCTGCCCGCCCGGATATTACATCCGCGCCGGCGCCCCGGCGTTCTACTGGGGCGGCCCGGCGGTGGTGACCTACGCGCCGGCTTGGTATCACCCGTGGGTGTGGTACGGCGGCCGGTGGGTCTACCGTCCGTACCGCTACTGGTATTGGCAGCATCGGGCCTATTGGCGGCCCGGCTGGCGCCCCGGCTGGCGCTACTGGCATGGCCGCTGGGTTCGCCCCTAGGCGGCGCTCCAGCCTCTAAAGAACCTCGAGGCGGGACGGTCGAAAGGCCGTCCCGCCTTTTTCTTGCGCGTTAGCCGGCGAAAGGCGCAGGCTGCGGCCGGGCGGGGGGCTCCATGGCGGCGATTACCATCGACGAGGGACGCCCGGCGCGCCGCCTTGCGACGGCAGTGGTGCCGCTGCTCGCGCTGGCCGTGTTCATCAACTACGTCGATCGCGGCAACTTCGCCACCGTCGCGCCGACGTTGAAGGACGCCCTGCGGCTCAGCAACACCCAGATCGGCCTTCTCATCTCGGCCTTTTTCTTCGTCTACGCCCCTGGCCAGCTCGCCGCCTCCTGGGCGGCGCACCGCTTCGGCCCCGTCAGGGTGTTGGCCGCCGGCCTCGCCGTCTGGTCGGCCGCGACTTTCCTGACAGGTCTGGCGGGCGGATTCGCGGCGCTGCTCGCGCTCCGAGTGGCGCTCGGGGTGGGCGAATGTGTCGCCTTCCCCTGCAGCTCGCAGCTGCTCGCCCGCCACTTGCCGCCAGAGCGCCTGGGCGGCGCCAATGGCCTCATCGCCGTCGGGCTCGCGCTTGGCCCGGCCGCCGGCGCGCTCGCCGGCGGCTGGCTGCTGACCCACTGGGGCTGGCGGGCCTCCTTCTTCGTCTTCGGAGCGGCGTCCCTGCTGTGGCTGTGGCCGTGGCTGCGGACCACCGGCGGTCGCGCCGCCGAGACCCCTCCCCTGTCATCGACGGAGGCGGCGGAGCCTTCCTTCGGGATGGTGCTGACCCGCCCGGCGGTGTGGGCGGCGGGGCTCGGTCAATTCTGCGGCAACTTCGCCGTCTACTTCGTCGTCTCGTGGCTGCCGCTCTTCCTGGTGAAGCATCGCGGCTTCACCGTGCCGCAGATGGCCGGCTTCGTCTCGCTCGTCTATCTGATCTACGCGGCGAGCGCCTTCTTCGGCGGGCGTCTGTCGGACCGGGCGATCCGCGCCGGCTGGTCGGCGCCCATCGTGCGCAAGGCCATGATGGGGATCGGCATGGGCGGCATCGCGCTTTGCCTCTTCGTCTGCGCCTTCGCCGACCGGACGACGACCCTCGCCGCCCTGCTGGTCATCGGGCTCTTCATCGGCATGAGCACGACGATGACCTACGCGATCGCTCAGACCATGGCGGGCCCGTCCGCCGGCGGCAAGTGGATCGGCGTGCAGAACGGGATCGCCAATCTGGCCGGCATCGTCGGGCCCGTGCTCACCGGCCTGGCCGTGGACGCCACTGGCACGTTCGACGCGGCCTTCCTGTTCACCGCGGCGGTGGCGGCTTGCGGCCTGCTGGCGTGGGTCTTCCTCCTGCCCCGGGTGGCGCCGCTCGACTGGTCGGCGCGGCCGCGCCTCTTCAGGCGTTGAAGTTCAGCCTCAGCCCGGGCCTCGGCCAGCGGCAGCGGTAGAGCCGGCCGGTGGACGAAGGCGGTCACCCAGGCGTCGCGCATGTCGGCGCCGCCGAAGCAGATGTTGGTGGTGACGAGATCGGGGAAGGCGACATGTTCGGTGCTCCCGTCCGGGTCGAACACCGTGATGCCGCCGTTCAAGATGGTGGCGACGCACACCTTGCCGCCCGCCTCGACCGCCAGGCTGTCGAGGAACTGCACTCCGGGGAGGTTGGCGATCGAGCGCCCGGTAACGAAGCCGGCCGGCGGCGCCAGCTCGCCAGGGGCGACGACATCGAACGCCCACAGCCGGGCCAGCTGGGTGTCGGCCATGTAGACGACGCGCTCGTCCGGCGAGAGGCCGACGCCGTTGGGCGAGATCAGGTGATCGCGGGCGCGCACGATCGCCGAGCCGTCGGCCTTGGCGTAATAGAGCGCGCCATGCTTGCGCCCGTCGGGGGTCGAGCAGCCGTGGTCGGTGAACCAGAAGCCGCCCTGACGGTCGAACACCAGGTCGTTCGGCCCGACCAGGCGCTTGCCGTCGCAAGCCTCGTAGACCGTCTCGACCTTGCCGCTGGCGATATCGACGCGCTGGATCGAGCCGCCGACGTGGCTCGGCGGCGTGGGACCGGGAATGGTGAGGCCGTCCTGCTCGAGCCAGACGAACGAGCCGCCGTTGTTGGTCACCCAGATGGCGCCGTCGGGGCCGATCGCCGCGCCGTTCGGTCCGCCGCCGGTTTCGGCGACCGTGCTCCTGCTTCCGTCGGGCGCGACGCGGGTCAGCACGCCGGCCTTGATCTCGGTGAGGATCACCGAGCCGTCGGCCATGGCGATCGGGCCCTCGGGAAACTGCAGCCCCTCGGCGACGACGTTCTATGTCCATTGTCGCGGCTCCCTTGGCGGTCTTTGTCGCCGACGCATACCGCCGCTCGCCGCCGGCCTCAAAGGCGGCTCGAGATCGCCGCTGGCGGGTCACTTCACCCTTTCCTTTTCCCTCGGCGCCGAGACACGACGCGTCATCGCTTCGGCCTTGGGCTTGGGCAGCAGACGGAACCGGCTCTGGCACCAGGCGAAGTCCACGCCGACATCGAGCAGGGCGTCGGAGCGCCCGCACGGGCAGGCGAAGTCCATCACGGCCAGGACGCGATAGGTCTCCCCGGCCACCAGCGGCACGGGCCGTCCGGTGACATGGTTCGGGGCGGCGTTGACGCACAGGACGAGATCGCCGGGGCCGATCGCCTCGCTCATCGGGCGCTTTCCATGGAAAAGATCACGCTGGAGACTTAGGCCTTCGCCGCCCCTGGGCAAGGCAGAGCGCCATCGCCGTTACGCCAACTCGTGGAACCGGCGGAAATCGATCGCGCGGCGACCCTGGCGGTCGATCGCGAAGATGTCGGCCAGGCGACGGTTCCAGACGATCTCCTCCGGGGTGTAGCTGGCGCGGGCGTGGATGGTCGAGACGAAGGTCTCGTCCAACCCCTTCACCACCACCAGCACCTCCGCCTGGCTGGCGATCAGGCTCTCCCGGCTCTCCCCGGCCAGCGGGCTGGTCTCGTCGATGCGATGGATCACCGTCCAGGTGAGGAAGAACAGCGGCGTGCGGGCCCGCAGGGTGGGCAGCTCCTCGAAGCGGCGCATCTCGTGGCCCTCGGCGGTGACGACGTTGCGAATCAGGCTGACGCTGACCTCCGCCTCCACCACCAGGTTGCGGCGGCGATTGGCGGCGCGGAAGATCAGGGCGGGGGCGCCGTCGAACTCGGTGATCACCGCCTTGTCGGAGAACATGATCCGCGCCGTCGGCCGCGAGATGCGCGCGAAGAGGAGGCCCGTCGCCACCGCCTGATTGAAGACTCCGAGGAAGACCTCGAGCGTGACCAGCGAATTGGCGTAGAGGCTCCTGGGGGCCATGACGCCGTAGCCGAGCGTGCCGAGCGTCTGCACCGAGAAGAAGAAGGCGTCGACGAAGCTGCCCGGCCGCGCGCCGCCGACGCCATGCGGATCGAGGGCGTAGAGCGCCCCGAACACCAGATTGATGGCGAGGAACAGGCCGGCCATCACCGCGAAGAAACGCCAGAGCGGCATGGTCAGGAGCACGTGATAGCCGTCGCGCCAGCGGTCGCGCGGCAGGCCGACGAAGGGCAGGCCGCGCTGGCCGAGGCGCGGGTAGCGCGCGCGGGGCGGATCCTCTCGCGGCTCGCTCATCGGCCCCCCATTGCCCCCCAGCTTCCCTCGCGCGGGCCGGCGGCCGGCGCCGCCGCCGGGGCCTGTGCACCCCGGCGATGCGTTTGCGTCAAGCCGGCCTTTCCTCTAGCCTCGCGACCCTTGAGGCCCGGGACCGACTCGCCGCGACCAACTCGCCGCGACCGACTTGAGGGGCCGCGCCCCTTTACGAGGAGTCGGAGCTTGCGTTGGCGCGCGGCGCGCCGGTCGCCGCCGTCTTCAGGCAAGGAGGCCACCTGCTCAAGATGACCCGCCGCAAGAAGATCTACGAAGGCAAGGCCAAGATCCTCTACGAGGGGCCCGAGCCAGGCACGCTCATCCAGTACTTCAAGGACGACGCCACCGCCTTCGACGGCACGAAGAAGGCGGTGCTGGAGGGCAAGGGCGTCCTGAACAACCGCATCAGCGAATACATCATGACGCGGCTGAACGCGATCGGGGTGCAGAACCACTTCATCCGGCGGATGAGCCTGCGCGAACAGCTGATCAAGGAGGTGGAGATCATTCCGCTGGAGGTGGTGTGCCGCAACATCGCCGCCGGCTCGCTCTCCAAACGCTTCGGGATCACCGAGGGCGAGGCGCTGCCGCGCTCGATCATCGAATTCTACTTGAAGGACGACAAGCTCGGCGACCCGATGGTCGCCGAGGAGCACATCACCGCGTTCAACTGGGCGCAGACCCAGGACATCGACGACATGATGGCGACCACCCTTCGGGTGAACGACTTCCTCACCGGCATGTTCGGCGCGGTCGGCATCACCCTGGTCGACTTCAAGGTCGAGTTCGGCCGGGTGTGGGACAACGACTATTCCCAGGTGATCCTCGCCGACGAGATCAGCCCGGACAGCTGCCGGCTGTGGGATTCGGCGACCAACGAGAAGCTCGACAAGGACCGCTTCCGCCGCGACCTCGGCCACGTGATCGAAAGCTATACCGAGGTGGCCCGCCGACTTGGCATCATGAAGGAGATGCCGACAGTGATCAAAGGCGGCATGGCGTGAGCGCCGCGGAAGGCGAGGCGCGCTTCGCCGTCCGCGTCCATGTGTTCCTGAAGCCGGGCGTGCTCGACGTTCAGGGCAAGGCGGTCGAGGCGGCGCTGCATGGCCTCGGCTGGCCTCAGGTCTCCGAGGTCAGGGTCGGCCGGCTGATAGAGTTCGATCTCGCCGCGGCCTCGGAACGAGGCCGCCCACGCAGGCGGCGGAGGCGATGTGCCAGCGGCTGCTGGCCAATCCGGTGATCGAGGGCTGGCGGCTGGAGGTTTCGCCGCGGTGAAGGCGGCCGTGATCGTCTTTCCCGGGTCAAACTGCGACCGCGACTGCAAGGTGGCGCTGGAGCGCTCGGCCGGCGCCGAGGTGGCCATGATCTGGCATGGCGAAAGCGAGCTGCCGGCCGGTCTCGACCTCGTCGTCCTGCCGGGCGGGTTTTCCTACGGCGACTACCTGCGCGCCGGCGCCATGGCGGCGCTGTCGCCGGTGATGGCGCGCGGTGCGGGCGGCGGCGTCGCGCGGCGTCGCGGTGCTGGGCATCTGCAACGGCTTCCAGATCCTCTGCGAGGCCGGGATGCTGCCGGGCGCCCTGCTGCGCAACGCCGGCCTGAAATACGTCTGCAAGCCGGTGACCCTCGAGATCGCCAACCTGCAGACCCGCTTTACCGCCGCCTTCGGCGAGCAGCGCCAGGCGACCTTCACCATGGGCAATGGCGAGGGCGCCTACTTCGCCGACGAGGCGACGCTCGACCGGCTGGAAGGCGAGGGCCAGGTGGTGTTCCGCTACGACGACAATCCCAACGGTTCGGCACGCGACATCGCCGGGATCATCGACCCGACCGGCGCCGTGCTCGGCCTCATGCCCCACCCCGACCGGGCCTTCGAGGCCGATCTCGGCTGGTGCGACGGCGCCCGCCTGTTCCGGAGCCTGCTCGCCAGCGGCTAGCGACCGCCCGCCCGAAATGGCGGCATCTTGCCGGCGCCTTTCGCGCGCATGGCGGCCGGAAGGCGGCGGTACGGATTCGCTGCTCTTCCTGTCACCCCAACACTTTCTCGATCGCCCGCGCGAGGTCGCTCTGCTGGAACGGCTTGGCGAGACGCGGCAGGCCGGCGGTGTCGGCCTCGCCTCCGCCGTAGCCGGTGGCGAGCAGCACCGGCAGCCCGGGTCGCCGCGCGCGCGCTCGGCGGACCAGTTCGGCGCCGGTCATCTCCGGCATCGCCTGATCGGTGATGATGAGGCCGATCGTCGGCTCGGCCGCCAGCAGCCGCAGCGCCTCGGCCCCATCGTGCGCCTCCAGCACGCGGTGGCCGAGGTCCTCGAGCATGTCGACGGTGCACATGGCGATCAGCGGATCGTCGTCGACCACGAGTACGGACAGCGGCACGCCATCCCTGGCCGCATCCTTCGTCATCCTCGAAAAGCCCTCCCTCGCGCCGACGCTCAGCCGTGTCGGCGTGATCCTTCGCCGCCAAGATCGCGTAGTAAAGGGATCATGAGGCGGGTTGGTTCGATTCGGCTGGCCGGAACGGCGATGGTCGGCCTCGTGCTGCTGTCCGCGTCGCTGCCGTCCGCGCCTGCGGCGGCGATGGGCGCCGACGAGGCGGCGATCCTGGCGCGCGGCGGCGCCTGGGCCGACGTCGTTCCCGACGGGCGCGGCGCGGCGGTGATCCGCGCGGTGGTCGATATCCCTCGGCCGGCGCGGCTGGTGTGGCGGGTGATGACCGACTGCGCCTATGCCGCGCGTCTCGTCAGCACCGTCACCTCATGCCGGGTGCTGAAGGCGGATCCGGCCGGCGCCTGGGATGTGCGCGAGCAGGTCACCCGCGGCGGCCTGTTCTTCCCGCCGATCCACAACATTTTTCGTTCGGACTACACGCCCTTCAGCGAGATCCGCTTCCGCAAGGTCGGCGGCGATCTCGCGGTGGAGGAGGGCGTCTGGCGCCTCGAGCCGCTCGCCGGCGGAGCCGGGGTGCGCGTCACCTACGTGAACCACGTCGGCGCCAAGCTGATCGCGCCGGCCTTCCTCGTGCGCCTGGGCATGAAGCAAAGCACGCCCAGGGTGATGATGAACCTGAAGCGGGTCTGCCTGTCGCTGCCGCCGGGCTGAGGCGAGGGTCTACCCTTTACGGGCCGTAGACTTCCTCGATCACATGGCTGCCGTCCGCGACCCGGACGTAGTTGCCGTCGTCGTCGCGATACCAGTGGTAGCCCGGCCCGGGATCGTGCAGGTGGACGACGCCCCAGTCGGTGACGACGTAGCGATCGCCCCAGTAGCGCTCCGGCCACGGCTGGCCGGCCGCCCAGCGGGCCAGTTCGTGATGATACGCGCGTTTCTGCGCCTGATAGGCCGCCTGGTTGGCCTGATCTGGCGCCTGTCCTGGTACTGCGCCTGCTTGGCCTGATAGTCGGCCTGGGCCTGATCGGTGGCGGACTGCGCCGCCGCGCCGCCGGCCGCCAGGGCGACCGCCGCGCCGATGCACAACGAGTGGCTTTCATCGGAGGATCTCCAACCGCCCCCGTGGCCGCCCAAACGCGCAGGGCGGCGCGCGGGTTCAACGAGCGGCGATCCGGGGCGTCGCTAGGGGCGATGCCGCGAATGGATCGCGAGGCCCCTCGCGGCTGCGCGGGACGAAGTGACAGCCTTTCCCTTAAAGGACCTCCGAGGGCCACCGTGCGTTCCCGCCTACCGCACACGCACCGCTCGGAACCGGAGGATCGACAATGGACATTGAAAGCATGGTCGCCGGGCTCGGCTCCAGCGGCGCTCTCGCCCACGCCGCCAGCGAGGCGGGCCTGGCGCCGAATCAGGCGGAGGCGGCGATTCGCGGCGTGGCCGATCACGTCGGCGGCGGCGGCGGGGCAGAGGGCATGGTCGAGGCCGTCGCGGCGCGCGCGGGGCTCGACCCATCTCAGGTGCAAGCCTTTCTTCCCCATGTCCTGCCGCTCTTGCAGCAACACGCCCAAGCGACCCCCGGTGGCGCTCAGGGCGAGTTCGGCGCTCTCCTTGGCTCCTTGAGCGGCATGACCGGCGGTGGTGGCGGGCCGGCGGGGATGCTCGGGAGCCTGTTCAGGTGAGACTCTGAGGGGCTCGAGGTCCGCGGATGGTGGCTGGTCAAGGACGGTTTGCGGACGCCGCCCGCAAGCCGCGCGGCTAAATTCGCACCGCCTCGAACGTAAAGGTGCGATCGCCCGACCGAGGCGCGCGCCGGCGATCGTAATTGCCGACAACCTTGATGTCGCCGAACCCCGTCGATCGGAGCGCGAGGGTGAACTCGTCGATTCCCCAATAGCGCTGGGACATCGGCTCCAGGTTAGTCTCGATCAGGAGGTTGTCGCGCCAGCGCTCATACCGCAAATTCGCCGCCGCCCTTTGCCCGACCCAGTCTGTCGTGACTCGAACGCCTTCGACCGTCAGTAGATCGCCGTTCTCCGCCGTCCAGCTGCGTCGGTCATCCGCTGTCGGCGTCGCCAGAAAGTTCAGGGATTGTATGTCGAACAGGACCAAGCCCTCGGGCCGCAAATGCTTCCAGAAACGCCGCAACACCGCCATGCCCACGGCGAAGTCGTCGATCAGCGTGAAGGTCCCGACCGGCACGATGATCGCCGCGAAAGTTTCGGTATAGCGGAAGTCCTCGAACAGCTGCTGGCTGAGGTCGGGCGTGTAGCCGCGGGCGGCGCATCTGGGCCGGCAGCGTTCGAGCATATCGGGGCTGGGGTCGAAGCCTGTCACGTCGTGGCCGGCCTCCAGGAGCGGCAACAGCGTGCGCCCCGTGCCGCAGGCGGGCTCCAGAATTGGCCCGTCGATCCTGGCCAATCGGTCCAGGTAGAATGCCGTGTCGGGCATCGAACCGATCGGCTTGTCGATATCGTATATCTCTGCCGCGATGGCGCCGTAGCGGTTGACGCGGGTATTGCTGTTGGAGGGCATGGAGGTCTCGCGATCAGGCGCGAACAAACGCCGTTCTTCAACGGTGTGGGGCGCGTAGGTCTTGGGAGACGCCGACGCTAAAGCCTCGGCGAGGGGGGCAGGCCTGCGGAAACCGCGGCGCTTATGGGCGAGCGAATGCCTTCATCGTGGAAACACGCTAGCGCGGCGCCCGCTTTGCAGCAAGCCACCTGGGCAAACCGTGACCCCTATCCACCCGCTCCACCCGCGCCGAGGTCCGCCGCGAGGTCGCCAAGCGTTCGGTAGGGCTTTGACCAGTCCGACATTTGTTCGGCCGAGACGTGCGCCCCGAAATCGGAGGCGATCACAGTCTTCCATACGTCCGAGTCCCAGGTACGGAGCGGAGGCCTGTACTCGGCGGCCAACCGGCCGATCTCCTGACGGTTTCTGCCGGACTAGACGGCTGCCTGGATTTTGTCGAGCTGAGCGGAAAGGCAGGGCTCAACAACGATACGTACAAAACCCTGCGGTCCATCCTCGTCGCGCAGTTCGAGGCGCATCGCTTCTACAGTTTGATGTACTTATGTTGTCAGTGCAAGGCATCCACAATCTGCTCGGCACCCAATGCGATGAGCACGACTAAGACGACTACGCCAATGTCAGAGAAAAACTCACGGAAACCATGAACTGGTTTTCGCTTGTGAATGTCCACCGGCCCTCCGCCCGTAGCTTAGCTGTGAGTTTAGGGGGGTTGAAAAGGCAGGGCCAGCGTTGGGTGCGCACCGATCAACCGCTGCGGTCCACCCAACTCCGCCCTGGCCAAGGTCGGTTGTCGGGCGGATCGCCCAGGTCCGCGGAGATGCTGGATGGCGGAGGCCCTTACCTTACCGCCGGAACTGGGCCTTAGCGCTTGGGCTTCCGCGCCAATGGGCGACCCGTGAACAGGAACGACGCGCGCGGCGACGGATTACCCGAGGCCCCCGGAAGTTCCGAGACCCGATCGCCATGCCCGTCGTCACCCTTCCGCGCCTGCTCCTTGTCTCCCTTTCGCTTCTGATCCTCGGCCTTGGGGGCTGGCTCCTGTGGGAGTGGTGGCGCGGCCTCGACGTCCGCCTCGCCGACGGCCTGGTGCATCACGTGCGCGGCCCCCGCTTCGAGCTTTATCTCGGCGCGGGGTTGATCGCCTGGTCGTTCCTGGGCCGGTTCGTCGTCCTCGCCCTCCTGCCCGCCAGGAAGAGCGAACCGGCCGGGTCCGAGGCCCGAAACGCGCCGGCCGAAAGCGCCTTCGTGCGCGGGGCCGATGGCTCGGCTCTCCACGTCGAGAGCTTCGGCGCGGCCGGGGCGCCGACCCTGATCCTCACCCACGGCTGGGGGCTGAATTCCACCGCCTGGTTCCGCGCGCGCCGCGCTCTCGCGGACCGCTTCCGGGTGGTGACGTGGGACCTGCCGGGGCTCGGCCGCTCGGGCTCGCCAAAGGACGGCCGGTTCACCATCGACCGGTTCGCCGCGGACCTGGGCGAGGTGGTGCGCTGGACGGGCGCGGACCGCGTCCTCCTGGTCGGACACAGCATCGGCGGCATGACGACCCTGACGCTGTGGCGCGACTGCCCCGCCGACCTCAAGGCGCGCATCGCCGGCATGACGTTGGTCGACACCACCCATCGCGATCCGCTCCAGACCATGTGGCTCTGGCCCCTGTGGCGGGCGCTGCGTTGGCCGGTGATCGAGCCGATGTGCTGGACCACGATCGTTCTCTGGCCGCTCGCGTGGCTCGCCAATTGGCAGGGCTATCTGAGCGGCGCCGCCCAGCTGGGCATGCGCTTGACGGGCTTCGGCAAAGACGCCACCCGCGGCGACGTCGATCTCGCCGCGCGGCTGGCGGCCACGGGCTCTCCGGCGGTGCAGGCCAAGGGCAACCTCGCCATGTTCCGCTGGGCCGCGACCGACACCGTGGCGACGATCGACGCGCCGGTCCTGGCGATCTGCGGGACGAGCGACATCGTCACCCTGCCGGCGGCGAGCGAGACCATCGTCCGCCTGGCGCCGCGCGCGCGCCTGCTGAGCGTGCCCGGCGCCGGTCACATGGGCTTTCTGGAGAACGCGCCCGCCTACAATGGGGCGATCGCCGCCTTCGCCGACGAGGTTTTCACCCCCGCCCGGCCGACGCCGGCGGCGATCGCGTGATCGGGCGGGACTGGCGTTCCTCGCTCGAATAGTCGCGGGAAGTTCTCCCGGACGGCGGCTTATGGCTTGTCCCCCCAGGCGCCCCTTCTCAAAGGCGCCCTCTTTATGGAGGCGCCGTCCCGCTCTTGATCGCCTCGCGCGGAAGCGCCCCGCCGACCCGCGCCTAGAGCAGCCTCGCCAGCAGCACGCCGAGCACGCGGCCGGGCACGAAGGTGAAGAGGCCGGCGATGACCAGGCCGCCGATCATCAATCCCAAGGCGGCGCGCTGATGACGCGCGACATCGCCGGCGCGCGCTCGCCAGATGATCACCGGCACGAGAACAAGGGTCAGGACCGAGAAGAGGTGGATCGGACTCAACCCATGAGGATTGATGCCGTGGATCGCGAAGCTGACGAGCGCGGTCACGGTCATCAGCGCGCACCAGGCATATCCGACGGTGCGGTGGCGAAGCGTGCCCTTGGGCAAGACCAGCTGCGACACGCCCAGCGGCAGCGCCAGGAGCACGGTGGCGAGGTGAACCACGACCGAGGCGCTCCGCAATTCGGCCGGCGCGGGCCGGGAGGCGAATGCGGCGTTCAGGAGCGCCGCCGAAGCCAGGAGGAAGACAATCGAACTTCCGACCGCCGCCACCGGCAATAGGCGCGAGCGAGGTTCCGATGGAGCCAGGAGCAACGCGGAAGACCGCCCATCGTCGTGGCCTCGTGAAAGGGCCATCACGCTTCCATTACGCCAGGACCCCTGGTGGAGCCGAGGGGAGTCGAACCCCTGACCTCCTCATTGCGAACGAGGCGCTCTACCGACTGAGCTACGGCCCCGGCCGGCGGCATGGCGCGGGCTTCACTTCCAAGGCGGGCGCCATTTGGAGCGGCGGCGGGCGGCTGTCAAGGAAAGCGCCTCCCCTCTCGTACCGCCGCCTTCGAGGCGGCATGGGCGCGAAAGAGGCCGGCAGGGTGCCGGCGTTACGGATCCAGTGACCGGCCCGTACCGCCGCCTTCCAGGCGGCAGGGACGCGAAGTTGCCGGCAGGATGCCGGCGTTACCGGCGGGGGCGAACTTCGTCTCGCCTTGCCGGCGGCGGCGGCGGCCGATAAGCGCGAGCGATGGCCGCGCTGCTCGACTTCATCGAATATCTGCTGGAGGCGGGGCTCACCGTGCTCGTCTGGCTGGTGATCGCCTATGCGGTGCTGAGCTGGCTCATCGCCTTCAACGTGGTCAACACCCGCCATCCAGTGGTGTGGCGCATCTCGCGGGCGCTGGAGGGCATCGTCAATCCGGTGCTCTCGCCGTTCCGGCGCATCCTGCCGAGCCTCGGCGGGCTGGATCTCTCGCCGATCCTCCTGTTCATCCTGATCGGCGGCGTGCAGCGCTACCTCATTCCGCCGCTGTTCGACTGGCTGCGCGGCTTCACCGCCATGCCCACCTGACCGGCGAAGCGGCGAGGAGGGGAGGGGCTATCCATGACCGCCATGCGAGCCTGGGTGCTGCGCCGCCGTCCCGAGGGCGAGATTCGCCCGGGCGATCTCGAGTTGGTCGAGCGGACGATGCCGGCGCTCGCCGAGGGCGAGATCCTGGTGCGGATGGTCTACCTCTCGCTCGATCCCACCAATCGCATCTGGATGAGCGAGGTCGACCAGTATCTGCCGCCGGTCGCGGTCGGCGCGGTGATGCGCGGCGGCGGGATCGGCGTGGTCGAGGCCAGCCGCTCGGATCGCTGGCGGGAGGGCGATCTCGTCAATCCCGGCCTCGCGGGCTGGGCGAGCCACTGTGTCGCGCCCGGCGCCCTGGCCTCGCCCGTGCCGCGCCTGCCGGGCGTGCCGCTCACCGCCCATCTGAGCGTGCTGGGCGCCACCGGCCTCACCGCCTGGTTTGGCGTGATGGAAATCGGCCAGCCCCGGGCCGGCGAGACCGTGGTGGTCTCGGCGGCGGCCGGCGCGGTCGGCTCGATCGCCGGCCAGCTGGCGCGGCGCGCCGGCGCCCGCGTCATCGGTATCGCCGGGGGACCGGAGAAGTGCGCCTGGCTGACCGGCGAGCTCGGCTTCGCCGGCGCCGTCGACCACCGCGCGGGCGATGTCGGCCCGGCGCTCGACAGCCTGTGCCCAAGCGGGATCGACGTGGATTTCGAGAACGTCGGCGGACCGATCATGGACGCCGTGGTGGCGCGGATGAACAATTTCGGCCGCATCGCCCTCTGCGGCCTGATCTCCAGCTACAATGAGGCCGGTCCGGCGGCCGGGCCGCGTGATTTCGGCCGGGTGCTCATGCGCCGGCTGCGTATCCAGGGCTTCATCGTGATCGACTATCTGCCGCGCGCCGGGGAAGCTCTGGCCCAGCTCGCCCCGCTGGTCGCCAGCGGCGAGCTGAAGTGGCGCGCACACGTGATCGAGGGCCTCGAGCAGGCCGAAAGCGCCGTCGCCCGCCTGTTCACCGGCGACCACGCCGGCAAGCTGCTGATCCAGGTCTCGCCCGAGCCCTGAACAGAGTCGGCGCTCTCTTGCCGCCCGGGCCGGTCTCGGCGACACTGAGCGGCATGGAGCAGGCTCGGGCGATCGACGGCGGCGCCCTCGCGGCGCCCGCCAAGGACCCCTTGGCGATCTCGGCCGCCGCGGCGCCAGGCCCCGACCTCACCCTCGCCGCCTCGCCGGCGCGCTTTCTCAACCGGGAGCTGGCCTGGCTGGCGTTCAATCGCCTGGTGCTCGATGAGGCGGCCAATCCGCGCCACCCGCTGCTGGAGCGGGTGCGCTTCCTGTCGATCTCGGCCAATAACCTCGATGAGTTTTACATGGTGCGGGTCGCCGGCTTGCGCGCCCAGGTGAAGGAGGGGGTCCGGGTGTTGAGCCAGGACGGGCTCACCCCGATCCAACAGCTTCGCGCCGTCAACGCCGAGGCCAACCGCTTGATGACCGAGCAACAGGGCCTGTGGCGCAGGCTGCGCGCCGAGCTGGCCTTGAACGGCCTTCGCCTCATGGACGCGCGCGAGCTCACCGCCGCCGACCGCGAGCAGGCGCTGGCGATCTTCACCGCCCGCATCCTGCCGGTGCTCACCCCCCTCGCCATCGACCCGGCGCACCCGTTCCCGTTCATTCCCAACCTCGGTTTCGCCCTGGCGCTGAAGTTGCGGCGCCGGAGCGACAACAAGGAACTCTATGCTCTCGCCCCGCTGCCGACCCAGGTGGCGCGCTTCTGGGAGCTGCCGCCGCCGGTCCGGTCTCGTCGCCCAGGCGCCCGGCGGCCCGCCGCCCGCCGCTTCGTGGCGCTGGAAAGCTTCCTGCTGCTGTTTCTGGATCGCCTGTTCCCCGGCTGCGACATGCGGGGCTGCGGCTTCTTTCGGCTGATCCGTGATTCCGATGTCGAGATCGAGGAGGAGGCGGAGGACCTGGTGCGCGAGTTCGAGGCCAGGCTGAAGCGCCGCCGCCTCGGCGAGGTGGTGCGGGTCACCATCCAGGCCTCGATGCCAGACGATCTGCGCGAGTTCATTCTCGACGGCTTGCGCGCCGAGGCGGACGACGTGGTGCGGATGGACGGCAAGCTCGGCCTCGCCCAGCTCGCCCAATTGATCCCCGCCGACACCCCGGAGCTGAAGTTCCCGCCATTCCAGGCGCGGTTCCCCGAGCGCATCCGCGATCACGGCGGCGATTGCTTCGCCGCCATCCGCGAGAAGGACATCCTGGTCCACCACCCGTTCGAGAGTTTCGACGTGGTGGTGCAATTCCTGCGGCAGGCGGCGCGCGACCCCAACGTCATCGCCATCAAGCAGACGCTGTATCGCACCTCGCCGGACAGCCCGATCATCGCCACCTTGATCGAGGCGGCCGAAAACGGCAAGAACGTCGTCGCTCTGATTGAGATTAAGGCGCGGTTCGACGAGGAAGCCAACCTGAAATGGGCCCGTGATCTCGAGCGCGCCGGCGTATACGTGGTCTTCGGCTTCGTTGAATACAAAACGCACGCCAAACTGTCTTTGGTGGTGCGGCGCGAGGGCGAGGCCCTGCGCACCTATTGCCACTATGGCACCGGCAACTACCATCCAGTGACCGCCAAAATATATACCGACTTGTCGCTGTTCACCACCGACGCGGCGCTGGGGCGCGATTCCGGGCGCCTCTTCAACTACATCACCGGCTATGCCCAGCCCGGCGGCCTCGAAAAGCTGGCCTATTCGCCGGTGACTCTGAAGGCCGAGATCCTGCGGCTGATCAGCGTCGAGGCGGAGAATGCCCGCGGCGGCAAGCCGGCGGCGATCTGGGCCAAGATGAACGCCTTGGTCGATCCGGAGGTGATCGACGCCCTCTATCGCGCCAGCGCCGCCGGGGTGGCGATCGATCTCGTCGTGCGCGGCATCTGCTGCCTGAGGCCGGGCGTCCGTGGGCTGTCGGAGAACATCCGTGTCAAGAGCATCATCGGCCGCTTTCTCGAGCATGCGCGCATCGTTGTCTTCGCCAACGGCGCGCCGATACCCTCCACCGAGGCGCGGGTGTTCATAAGCTCGGCCGACTGGATGCCCCGCAATCTCGACCGCCGTGTCGAGGTCATGGTCCCGGTGGAGAACCCGACCGTGCACCAGCAGGTGCTGCAACAGATCATGGTCGCCAACCTGAACGACGTGGCGCAGAGCTGGTTCATGGACGCTGACGGCGGCTATCGCCGGCCGGCCGGCTGGAGCCGCAAGAACGCCTTTTCCGCCCACGATTATTTCATGCACAATCCCTCGCTCTCGGGCCGCGGTCACAAGGTCAAGGACCTGCCGCGCGCGTTCGAACATGTCGGCCTGGCGGGCTGACGGGCGCCGCTCCGCCCCCGCGGCGCGGGGAGACCAGGAGCGCCGGTGACCATCGCCAAGCCCAACCAGGCGGATGTCGCGGTGATCGACGTCGGCTCCAACTCGGTGCGCCTGGTGCTCTATCGCCTGGACGGCCGGGCGATCTGGACGGTCTACAACGAGAAGGTGCTGGCCGGTCTTGGCCGCGACTTGGCCGCCACCGGACGCCTCTCGCCGGAGGGCAAGGCCGAGGCGCTGATCGCCCTGCGCCGCTTCCGCGCCCTGATCGAGGCGGCCGAGCCGGCGCGCGCCTTCGCCGTCGCGACGGCGGCGGTGCGCGACGCCGACGACGGCGCCGATTTCGCCGCCCGCGCCGCCGCCGAGACCGGTGTCAGCCTCAGGGTGCTGAGTGGCGTCGAGGAGGCCCGCTACGCCGCCCTCGGGGTCGTCGCCGGCGCGCCGGACGCGGTCGGCCTGGTGGGCGATCTCGGCGGCGGCAGCCTGGAGCTGACCCCGCTTGGCGCCGACGGACCGGAGGAGGGCCACACCCTGCCGCTCGGCCCCTTCGCCTTCGCCGCCAAGGCGCGCTTCGATCCGCTCGCGGTGCGCGCCGCCACCCGCGCGGCGGTCAAGCGCCTGCCGCGGCTGGCCGGCCACGACACCCTGCACGCGGTCGGCGGCGCGTGGCGCAACCTCGCCCTGCTGCACATGGGGATCGCCAGCTATCCGCTGCGCATCGTGCAGCAGTACGAGATGAGCCGGGCGCAGGTCGGTGATGTCGCCCGGCTGGTCTCGCGCCTCAGCAAGCCGTCGCTGGACCGCATCCCGGGCCTTTCCCGACGACGGGCCGAGACGCTGCCGCATGCCGCCGCCGTGCTCGACGCCCTGGTCGAAACGCTGGGACTGCGCCGGGTGGTGGTCTCCGCCTACGGCCTGC
Organism: uncultured Alphaproteobacteria bacterium; assembly: GCA_963752245.1. Lineage (GTDB taxonomy): Bacteria > Pseudomonadota > Alphaproteobacteria > Caulobacterales > Caulobacteraceae > Acaudatibacter. The sequence continues at coordinate 135,880 of CAVVXO010000002.1, read as the reverse complement.
GCGAGGGGCTGGTGTTCGAGTCGCTGCCCGAGGCCGTTCGCCGACGCGATCCGCTGTCGGCCGGCTGCGCGGCGCTGGGCGCCCGGCCGGCGATCGCCGAGGCGCTCGGCGCCGCGCTGGAGCGCTGGTCGGCCGCCGCCCTCGCCGGCCTCGAACCGCTGTTCGGCGGTCGCGACGGCATCCTGCTCGCCGCGGCGTGCCGCCTGGCCGATCTCGGCGCCCACCTGCATCCCGATCACCGCGCCGACCTGGTGTTCGATCAGGTGTTGCGCGCCCCGGTGGCTGGCCTCGCGCATGCCGAGCGCGCCTTCCTCGCCTACGCCGCCTTCGCCCGCCACACGGCCGCCGGCCCCAGCCGCGCTCCGGCGGCGCTCGCCGGCCTGCTCAGCCCCGAGCGCCTGTTGCGCGCCCGCGCCCTAGGCTCGGCGGTGCGGCTCGGCTGCGAGATCGGCGGCCGCAGCGCCGAACTCCTCGCCCACGCCCGCTTGGCGATCACGCCGGAGGCGGTGGTCGTCGAGGCCGATCCAGACTGGGCGAGCGTCCTGTTGGGCGACCAGACCGCCAAGCGCGCCGCCACCCTCGCCACGCTCCTCGGCCGCGCTCCGATCCTCCGCGCCGCCACCGACGTTCCCGTGCGTACCGCCGCCTTCCAGGCGGCCTGACGCCGTCCGCTCCCCACCGCACCGCCGCCGCTCCTGGACCCGGGCCGTCCGGCCCCGGCGAACCGGGCGAGACGCCCCGCGCCCGTCGGACGGGGCGGACCTGGGCCGTCCCGCCGCCGCCCCGGGGCGGGGGTCGCGGTCGGCGAGGGCTTAGGCGCCCTCGCCGACGCACGATCATGGCGTGAACTTCTCCAGCGACGAGGTTCCAACATTGCCCTCGCTATTGCCAGCCACGTAGAGACTGCCGCCGATGGTCACCGGGTCGGCGAAAAAACGACCAATCGGAATGGTCGCGGCGGCGAACCAACCATTGTCCAGGGGATCGTAGGCCTGGACGATGTTGGTGTTGACGCCGGGAGCGCTTGTCCCGCTGATCGAGAACAGGTGCCCGTCGACGAATCCCACGCCCTGGTCGGCCTGCGCGGTCGGCAGGGAGGCCTTGGTCGCCCAAGTGTTGGTGCTGGGGGAGTAGGCCTCAACCGTCTTGAACACGGTGGTCCCGGCGGCGTCATCGCCGCCAATCGCGAACAGCTGGCCATTGGCGAAGCCGGCGGCCAGGTCCCGGCGCGCCGTTGGCATCGGAGCAAGGGTGGTCCAACTGTCGGTGGCCGGATTGTATTCCTCCAGCACGTTCAGCGGCGTGCACGGCGGACAGGGGCCGGTGCCGCCGACCGCATAGAGATGGCCGCCGGCGACGCTCAGGCCAAAGGCATAGCGCGCCGTCGGCATCGAGGCCTTGGTGGTCCAGCTCTGGGTGACGAAGTTGAACGCCTGCGTCAGGCCCGTCGTGCCAATCCGACAGTCGCTGCCAAGGCATCCGCCCACGACGTAGAAGTTGTCGCCGATCACCGCGCCGCGGGGCGAGGAGACTGGGGTTGGGATCGGCACCCCGGCCGACCAGCTGTTGGCGACCGGATCCCAGATCTGGGTGGCCGTTGACAGGTTATGCGAGGAGTTGTTGCCGGCGGTGACATAGAGCTTGCCGTGCAGCGCCCCCGACGCCGAGTAGGCGAGGGCGATGGGCATGGGCGCCTTGCTCGCCCAGTGGCCTTCGGCATGTGCGCCGGTGATCGCGACCGCGCAGATGAAACAGGGCGCGACGAGGGTTTTCGTGAATGGGTATTTCATGGCGAGTCCTCCGTCTCTCAGGCGTCCGCCCTCGGGCGAAGCGCGCCGTTCCGGTGGAACAGCGAGGTCAGGTTGAGGCGTGCCGCGCACGATGTCTGTGTGAAAAGTCACAACCAGGCCGCGTATTTTCGCACGCGCCCCGACCATCGGTTGGCCGTAATCCAGCGGCTCCTGGACCCGGTCCGTCCCGCCCCGGCGAGACGCCCGGGCTCCATCGACTTGGCGAGACCTGAACCCCTCCCCCGCCGCCGCCATTCAGGCAGCATGGCCTCCTCAGATCGGCGCTACGGACTCCGCCGGCGAACAGGCGCGACCGCGACCTTGTCGCCGTCGAGCACCAGGGCGATCTCGCCGCGTTTCAATCGCAGGGCGTCCTCGCCGAATGCCGCCCGGCGCCAGCCGTGCAGCGCCGGCACGTCGGCCTCGCTGTCCTGGGCGATGCGTTCGAGGTCGCCCACCGTCGCCAGCAGGCGCGTGGCGACGCCGGCGTCGTCCGCCCGGGCCTTGAGCAGGACCTTCAGCAGCTCGACCACCGCCGCCGCCGCCGGCGGACGGGCCGGGGCCGGCGGCCGGGGGCCCTGGGCCGGCTCCGACGCCGCCGCCGCCGCGGCTTCGGCCACCACGGCCAGCAGCTCGCCGGCGAAGCGCGAGCCGGAAAAGCCGCGCGGCAGGGAGCGCAGCGCCTCCAGCGCCGCCGGGCTGGCGGGCGCGTGCCCGGCGACATCATCGATCGCCTCGTCCTTCAAGATCCGGCCGCGCGGCTGATCGCGGGTCTGGGCGGTGCGCTCGCGCCAGGCGGCGACGGCGCGGAAGATCGCCAGATACTTGGCGCCGTGGCGCTTGGGCTTCAGCCTCTTCCACGCGTTCTCCGGCGTCACGTCGTAGAGGCCCGGATCGGTCAGCGCCGCCATCTCCTCGGCCACCCAGGCCAGGCGTCCCTTCGCCTCCAGATCGCCACGCAGCATCGGGTAGACCGCCGCCAGGTGCGTCACATCGGCTAGCGCATAGGCGAGCTGCGCGGTGCTCAGCGGCCGCCTGGCCCAGTCGGTGAAGCGGTGCGACTTGTCGATTTCCACCTTGAGCAGCTTGCGCGCCAGGGCGTCGTAGGCGACCTGCTCGCCAAAGCCGGCGGCCATGGCGGCGATCTGGGTATCGAACAGCGGTCGTGGGATCGCCCCCAGGTTGTTGAAGATCTCGACATCTTGCCGGGCGGCGTGGAACACCTTTACGACCCGCTCGTCGCGCAGCAGGTCGAGGAAGGGCGACAGATCGAGGCCGTCGGCCAGGGGGTCGATCAGCGCCTCGGCTCCGGGCCCGGCCGCCTGGACCAGGCACAGCTTCGGCCAGTAGGTGGTCTCGCGCATGAATTCGGTGTCGACCGCCACGAAGGGCGCCGCGCGCCAGGCCTCGCACAGGCGCGCCAGCTCATTGTTGGTGGTGATCGGACTCATGGGCTAGCTATACCAGAATGAACGGCCTCACCTATCGCGCCGCCGGGGTGGACATCGACGCCGGCGCCGCCCTCGTCGAGGCGATCAAGCCGCTCGCGAGAGCCACCCGCCGCCCAGGGGCCGAGGCCTCCCTCGGGGGCTTCGGCGCGGTGATCGATCCGAAGGCCGCCGGCTATGACGATCCGCTGCTGCTCACCACCACCGACGGCGTCGGCACCAAGCTGAAGATCGCCATCGAGACCGGCCTCCTTGCGACCATCGGCGTCGATCTCGTGGCCATGTGCGTCAACGACCTGCTCGCCCAGGGGGCCGAGCCGCTCGCCTTTCTCGACTATTACGCCGTCGGCCGGCTGGACGTGGCCGCCGGCGCGGCGATCGTCGCCGGCATCGCCGAGGGCTGCCGGATGGCCGGCGCGGCGCTCGCCGGCGGCGAGACCGCCGAGATGCCGGGCCTCTACGCCGAAGGCGACTTCGACCTCGCCGGCTTCGCCCTGGGCGCGGTTGAGCGCGGCGCCCTGCTGCCCGATCTCGCCGCTCAGCGCCCGGGCGACCTGCTGATCGCGCTGGCCAGCGCCGGCCCGCATTCCAACGGCTATTCGCTCATCCGGCGCATCGTGGCGATGAGCGGCCTTCGGTGGGACGCGCCGGCGCCGTGGGAGCCGGCGCGGCCGCTCGCCGAGGCGCTGCTCGAACCGACGCGGATCTATGTGAAAGGCGTGCTGCCGGCGATGAAGGCGGGCTTCGTCAAGGGCGCCGCCCACATCACCGGCGGCGGCCTCGTCGAGAACCCGCCGCGCGCCGTGGCGCAAGGTCTGGTCCCGCGCCTCGACTGGGCCGCGCTGGCGCCGCCGCCGGTGTTCCACTGGCTGGCGCGAACGGGCGGCGTCGCCGAAGGCGAGATGCGCCGCACCTTCAACATGGGCGCCGGCTTCATTCTCATCGCCGGCCCGGCCGACGCCGACCGTCTCCTCGCCACCCTCCTCGACGCCGGCGAAACCGCCTGGATCTGCGGCGAGCTGGCGCGAGCGTAAGGGCCCGAACTCGCAATGCCGCCTTTCAGGCGGCATGTGCGCAACGGATGCCGGCAGGATGCCGGGGGTACGGCCGGCGCTAGCCGACGATGTCGGCGGCCTCGAAGAACTGGGCGATCTCGGTCTTGGCGTTGTCGACGCTGTCGGAGCCGTGCACCGTGTTCTCGCCCATGGAGCGGGCGAACAGCTTGCGGATGGTGCCCTCGGCCGCCTCGGTCGGGTTGGTCGCCCCCATGACTTCGCGATAGCGGGCGACGGCGTTCTCGCCTTCCAGCACCTGCACCACCACCGCCCCCGAGGTCATGAACTCGACCAGCTCCCCGAAGAAGGGGCGCATCTGGTGCACCGCGTAGAAGCGCTCGGCGTCGGCCCGGCTCATGCGGATGCGCCGCTGGCCGACGATTCGCAGCCCCGCCTTCTCGATCACCGCATTGACCTCGCCGGTGATGTTACGCGCCGTCGCGTCGGGCTTGAGGATCGAGAAGGTGCGTTCGAGCATGGCGGCGGTCCGTCGCGGGCAAGCGTTGGCGGGAGGGAAGGTGCGCGCCTATAGCCGCGAGCCGCTCCCGAGCCAACCCGGCCCGCTTCGCCCCGCCCCATGCTGCGCATCGACGATCTGGTGTTCGACGGCTGGGGGCGACGGTTCTTCGATGGCGCCAGCGTGGTTCTGCCGGCGGGCGCCAAGGTGGGCCTGGTGGGCCGTAACGGCGCCGGCAAGACAACCCTGTTCCGCCTGATCAGGGGCGAGCTGGCCCCTGGCGGCGGCTCGATCGTCGTGCCGCGCGACGCCCGGCTGGGTTCGGTCGATCAGGAGCATCCGGCGACGCCGGCGAGCCTCGTCGACACCGTCCTCGCCGCCGACGCCGAGCGCGCCCGTTTGATCGCCGAGACGGAAACCGCCGAACCCGGGCGTCTCGCCGACCTCTACGCCCGCCTGGCCGCGATCGGCGCCGAGCGCGCCCCGGCCAAGGCGGCGGAGATCCTCGTCGGGCTCGGCTTCTCGCAACAAGACCTCGCCCGGCCGATGGCCGAGTTCAGCGGCGGCTGGCGCATGCGCGTGGCGCTCGCCGCGGCCCTGTTCGCCGAGCCCGACTGGCTGCTGCTCGACGAGCCGACCAACTACCTCGATCTCGAGGGCGCTTTGTGGCTGGAGGCGCGCCTCGCCCGCTATCCTGGCGGTGCCCTGGTCATCAGCCACGATCGCGAGCTGCTCGACCGCGCCGTCGACCATATCCTGCACCTCACCGAGGCGCGGCTCGACCTCTATCCCGGCAATTTCAGCCAGTTCGAACGGCAGCGCGCCGAGCGCCTGCGCCTCCAGGCCGCCACCCGCGCCGCCGTCGAGGCGCGCCGCGCCCACATGCAGGCCTTCGTCGATCGCTTCCGCTACAAGGCCAGCAAGGCGCGTCAGGCGCAGTCGCGGCTGAAGATGATCCAGAGGCTCGACAGCCTGCCGCCGGCGATCGAGCCGGCCGTCGCCCCCTTCCTGCTGCCCTCGCCCGAGCGCCCCCTGCCGCCGCCGCTGATCCGGCTGGAGGGAGTCGGCGTCGGCTACGGCGGCGCGCCGGTCCTGTCGCGCCTCGCTCTCGCCCTCGACGCCGACGACCGCATCGGCCTGCTCGGCGTCAACGGTTCGGGCAAGTCGACCTTCGCCAAGCTGCTCGCCGGCGATCTGCAACCGCTCGCCGGCCGCTTCGCCCGCGACCGCCGCCTGGCTGTCGCCTGGTTCCACCAGCACCAGATCGAGGCGCTCGACCCCGCCGACACCCCGCTCGCCATCATCCGCCGCGACCGCCCCGAACTGGGCGACGCCAAGGGCCGCGCGGCGCTGGCCGGCTTCGGCTTCACCGTCGACAAGGTCGAGACCACCGTCGCCAGCCTCTCCGGCGGCGAGCGCGCCCGCCTGCTGCTCGGCGTCGTCGCCATGGCGCGGCCGCACCTCCTCATCCTCGACGAACCGACCAATCACCTCGATATCGACAGCCGTCGCGCCCTGGCCGAGGCGCTGAACGACTACCAAGGCGCCGTGCTGCTGATCACCCACGACCGCGCCCTGATGGAACTGGTCGCCGACCGCCTGTGGCTGGCGGAGGGCGGCACGATCCGCCCGTTCGACGGCGACATGGCCGACTACGCCCGCCACGTCCTCGCCCGCGCCCGCACCGCCGGCTTCCAGCCGCCCCGCAACCCCGGTTTCCAGCCGGCGTCGTCCAACCCCAATCGCCCCCGTGCGCCCTCGCCAAGCACCCTGCGCCGCCGCCTCGACGCCGCCGAGACCGCCCTCACCGAGGCGACCAGCGCCCTCGCCGCCCTCGACGACGCCCTCGCCGACCCGGCCCTTCACGCCGCCCCCGACGCCCCGGCCCGCACCGCCGCCCTCGCCCGTCAGCGCGCCCCGGCCGCCGAGACCCTCGCGGCGGCTGAACACGCCTGGCTCGCCGCCGCCGAGGCCCTCGAAGGCGTCTGATCCCGTATCGCCGCCTTCCAGGCGGCGCGGCGCAAGAGGCGCCGGCAGGATGCCGGCGTTGCGGCCGGGCGCGAATGCGTAACGCCGCCTTCCAGGCGGCATGTGCGCGAAAGAGATGCCGGCAGGGTGCCGGCGGTGCGGCGGGGCGGCGCTACCCCGTCTTCTCCCAGCCCCGCGCGGTCTGCTTCCAGTAGCTGGTCGGATGACCGGCCGCCTTCAGCGCGCGCCAGCGCTGGCGGGCGGCGGCGACCGCGCCCTCCTCGCCGCCGTCGAAGATCAGCACGCAGCGCGCGAAGCCGCTCAGATCGCCTGGCTCGGAGTCGTCCAGCAGCACCAGCATCGCCGCGTTGTTCGAATTGTCCGTCGCGCCGGTCAGCAGCACCGGTTGGCGTGTGGCGTGCGGCTCGCTGGCGAGACCGTGGGCGAGGAAGGCGTCCTCGCGGCCGGCCCACAGGTCGCTGTCGAGCTCGCGCAACCGCGCTTCGTCGGGCGAGCGGACCAGGGCGCGCCAACCGCGCGCCAGGGCCTTCTCCAAGAGGGGCCGCAGCGCCTCGGCGAGGCTGGAGCGCTCGAGGTGATAGAACCAGACCTCGCAGAGCGCCGCCGCCGCTTGCTCGGCCATCAGTCCTCGTAGTGGTCGGCCACCAGGCGGTCGAGCAGGCGCACGCCAAAGCCGGTCGCGCCGCTCGGGATGGTGGCGACCTTGCTGTCCGGCTTCCAAGCGGTCGAGGCGATGTCGAGGTGTGCCCAGGGCAGTTTGTCGGGCGTGTCCTTGATGAATCGCTGGATGAACAGGGCGGCGGTGATCGAGCCGCCCCAGCGGCCGCCGATGTTCTTCATGTCGGCCGCATGGCTGGCGAGCAGCTGGTCGTACTGGGCGGGGAGCGGCATGCGCCAGAGACTATCGCCGCTTGCCCTGCCGGCGGCCAGCAGGCGATCGGCGAGCTCGTCGTTGTTGCTGAACAGGCCGGCGAGATCCTTGCCGAGCGAGATGACGATAGCCCCGGTCAGGGTGGCGAGGTCGATGAGGATGCGCGGCTTGAACCGCTGCTGGCAGTACCAGATCGCGTCGGCGAGCACGAGCCGGCCCTCGGCGTCGGTGTTGATCACCTCGACGGTCTGGCCCGACATGGTCGTGACGATGTCGCCGGGCCGCTGGGCGTTTCCGTCCGGCATGTTCTCGACGAGGCCGAGGATGCCGACGGCGTTGACCTTGGCCTTGCGGGCGGCGAGGGCGGCGATCGTCCCGGTCACGGCGGCGGCCCCGCCCATGTCGGTGATCATCTCCTCCATGCCGTCGGCCGGTTTGATGCTGATGCCGCCGGTATCGAAGCAGACGCCCTTGCCGACGAAGGCGACCGGCGCGGCGTCCTTGTCGCCGCCGTTCCATTGCAGGATGGCGAGCTGGCTCTCGCGCACGCTGCCCTGGCCGACGCCCAGGAGGGCGCCCATGCCGAGCTTCTTCATCTCCTTCTCGCCGAGCACCTCGACCTCGACGCCCAGGTCCTCGAGCTTGCGGGCGCGGCGGGCGAACTCCTCGGGATGCAGGATGTTGGCCGGCTCGCTGACCAGGTCACGGGCCAAGACGATGGCGCTGGCGAGGCCCTCCCTGGCCTTGAACGCCTTCTTCGCCGCCTTTGGATCATCCACGGCGATCTCGACCTTCACCACCGTCGGCTTCTTCTCCGCCGGCTCCTTGGTGCGATAGCGGTCGAAGCGGTAGCCCGCGAGGGTGAGGCCGAACGCGGCGGCGGCCGCCAGATCGGCCGAGGCGCCGGGCAGTTCGAGCCGCATCGCCGGGGCGCCGCTGGCGCCTGCCGCCTTCCACGCCAGGCCGGCCGCCTGCTCCATGGCGAGCTCCGCCGAGGGCTCGTCCTTGCCGGTCCCGATCACCACCAGGCGCGAGGCGTCGAGACCGTGCGGGGCGAGCATTTCGGCGGTCTGGCCGGCCGCGCCGGTGAACCGCGCCGCCGCCAGCGCCCGGGCGATGCCGCCCGCCATGCGCTGCTCCAGCGCCCGCTCGGCCGCGCCCGCTTCGGCGCCCTCGCCGCGCAACACCACGATGGCCGCGCCGATCGGCGCCGCGCTCCCATGGGCGACGAAATCGATTTTCACGTCAGGCTATCTCCTCGCATCGGCGGCGTCCCGCCGGCCCTTCTGCCACCTCCCGGCGCCGCCTGGAAGGCGGGGGTGCGAGGATAAGCCGCGCCGCCGGCGTCCAGGCGGCGCGACCCTCACCCGAACTCCGCGATGACCTCGTCGGCGGCGACGCTGTCGCCCGGCTTGACGTTCAACCGCGCCACGACGCCGGCGCGCTCGGCGCGCAGGATGTTCTGCATCTTCATCGCCTCGACGACGCAAATCGCCTGGCCCTCCTGCACCGCTTCGCCGGCGGCGACGGCGACCGACACCACCAGCCCCGGCATCGGCGAGATCACCTGGCGCGAGGTGTCACGCGGCGGCTTGACCGGCAGGCGCTCGTGCAGATCGGCGAGTCGGGCGGGCAGCACCATGACCAACGCCTCGGCGGCGCGGTGGCGGATCGAGAAGCCCTCCGGGCGCGGCCCGACGGCGCAGGTGAAGGCGCGGCCGTCCAGCCGGGCGCGGAACAGCGGCGCCCCAGGACGCCAGTCGATCTCGGCCAGGTGCAGGTCGCGGTCCTCGCCCTCCAGCCGCAGGGTCAGGGAGCGATCCTCGGCCGCCTTGACGCTCGACCGCGCGCCGTTCGCCGCCGACGATCACCGCCCAGTCCTTGCGCGCGCCGTTGACCCCACGCCCCTCCGTCGCCCGCCGCGCCTTGATGCGGTGCATCGCCACCGCCGCGGCCGTCATCAGGTCGCGCTGGAAGGGGCTGGGCGCAAGGCCGTGGAAGCCATCCGGGAACTCGTCGGGGATGTAGCGGGTGGAAAGCGCGCCTGCGCCGAAGCGCGGCTGGTCCATCACCGCCGACAGGAAGGGCGCGTTGTGGCGCGGCCCCTCGATGTGCAGATCCTCGAGCGCCCGGGCCATGCCCTCGACGGCGGCGCGGCGATCCGGCCCCCACACCGCGAGCTTGGCGATCATCGGGTCGTAGAACATCGAGATTTCGTCGCCCTCGCGCACGCCGGTATCGTTGCGCACGAGGGCGTCGCTTTCCGGCAGGGCGCCCTCCGCCGGCGGGGCGTAGCGGACGAGGCGGCCGATCGAGGGCAGGAAATTGCGGTAGGGGTCCTCGGCATAGATCCGGCTCTCGATCGCCCAGCCGCGGATCGCCAGGTCGTCTTGCGAGAAGCCGAGCGGCTCGCCGGCGGCGACGCGCAGCATCTGCTCGACGAGGTCGACCCCGGTGATCAACTCGGTGACGGGGTGCTCGACCTGGAGACGGGTGTTCATCTCCAGGAAGTAGAACGAGCGGTCCTGGCCGGCGACGAACTCCACCGTGCCGGCCGAGTCGTAGCCGACCGCCTTGGCCAGGGCGACGGCCTGGGCGCCCATGGCGGCGCGGGCGCCTGCGTCGAGCAGCGGGGAGGGGGCTTCCTCGATCACCTTCTGGTTGCGGCGCTGGATCGAGCACTCGCGCTCGAACAGGTGGACGACGTGCCCGTGCCGGTCGCCGAGCACCTGAATCTCGACGTGGCGCGGGTTGTCGATGAACTTCTCGATGAAGATGCGGTCGTCGCCGAAGGCCCCCTTGGCCTCGGCGCGAACCGCCGGGAAGCCCTCCTCCACCTCCGCCTTTGACCACGCGACGCGGATGCCCTTGCCGCCGCCCCCGGCCGAGGCCTTGATCATCACCGGATAGCCGATCTCCTCGGCGATGCGGACCGCGTGGGAAACATCGTCGATCTCGCCGACGTGGCCGGGGACCACCGAGACCCTGGCCTCGGCGGCGAAGCGCTTGGAGGCGATCTTGTCGCCCATCGCCTCGATCGCGCCGGGGTTCGGACCGACGAACACCACGCCCGCCTCGGCGCAGGCGCGCGCGAAGCCGGCGTTCTCCGAGAGAAAGCCGAAGCCGGGATGGATCGCCTGCGCCCCCGTCTGCCTGGCGGCGGCGATGATCCGTTCGCCGAGCAGATAGGACTGAGCCGCCGGCGGCGGGCCGATCGGCACGGCCTCGTCGGCCATCTCGACGGCGAGGGACAGGGCGTCGGCCTCGGAATGGACGACCACCGTGGCGATCTTCAGCCGCCGGCAGGTCTTGATGATGCGCACCGCGATTTCGCCGCGATTGGCGATCAGGATCTTGTCGAACATTCTTTCCCTGACCGCCGCGCGGCCCGTCCGGCCGCCGCAACCATCCCCGCGCCGCTCCGGTTAGACGGCGCCCGCCGGATTGACAACCAATGGAAGCCCAGACCTCCGCCTCCGCCTTCGACCTCACCCCACCCTCGCCGGAGGAACGGCGGCGGCTGGAAGCCTCTCTCAGTCCGGAGGAGCGCGACGTCCTGCTGCGCCACGGCACCGAGGCGCCGTTCTGCGGTGGGCTGCTCGGCAACAAGCAGGCGGGCGTCTATGCCTGCCGCCTGTGCGGCCTGCCCCTGTTCCGCGCCAAGACCAAATTCGAGAGCGGCACCGGCTGGCCGAGCTTCACGCAGCCGTTCGCGCCCGGCCACGTCCGCCAAGTGCGCGACTTAAGCCACGGCATGATCCGCGTCGAGACCCGCTGCGGCCGCTGCGACTCGCACCAGGGGCATGTCTTCCCCGACGGTCCGCCGCCAACCGGCGAACGCTACTGCATCAACTCCGTTTCCCTCGCTTTCATCCCTGACGGCGTCACGCTCCCCGACCCGCTGGCCCGCGGCGACAACGCGGCCTTTGGCTGAGCGAGGCGGTCAGAGCGGCGCCAGCGCCGCCGAGGCCGTCTCGATCGCCAATTCGATCTCGGTCATGAAGCGGGTCCGCGGCAGGCGCGGCGGAATCGCCGGCAGGAACTCATAGACGATCACGCCGGGTCGTCTGCGGAAGCCGTGCGCCGGCCAGTGGACGCCGCTGTTGGTCGCCATCGGCGTGCACGGCCGGTCGAGGTCGCGATAGAGCGCGGCGACGCCAGGCTTGTAGTCGGGAACGGCGCCGGGGGCGGTGCGGTGGCCCTCGGGGAAGATCACCACCGAGCGTCCCTTGGCAATGCGGTCGCGGGCGTCGGAAATCAGCGCGCGGAGCGCCTTGGAGCCGGCCTCGCGGTCGATGGCGATCATCGCCAGGCGCCGGGCGTAGAGACCATAGACCGGAATGCGCATCAGCTCGCGCTTCATCACATAGGCCGGGTCGTCGAGCACCAGCAGCGGCGCCATGGTGTCCAGCATGCACTGGTGCTTGGCGGCGATCAGCGCCGCGCCGTCCTGTCGATGCTCCAGCCCGCGGAATTCGACGCGGATGCGGCAGACCACGCGCAGCAGGGCGAGGATGCCGCGCGTCCACATCCGCATGACCGCGACCGTCGCCTTGGGCGGGGCGAGCAGCAGCAGCGGCAGCGTCAGGAGGGCGAGCGTCCCCGACCACAGGTAGAAGGCTAGGGCGAAGAGGATCGATCGCGCGCCGACCATGGGCTCAGGCGCTCCGGCTCCGCCATCGATCCAGCCCCGGCGGCAGGGCGGTCTGGCCGAGGACCACGAGATATTTGCAGTACTCGACGATCATCCGCCGGGTGGAAACGCCGTCGGCGGTCCAGTGGCGCGCGTCCAGGGTCGCGGTGGCGACCGGATAGGGGACGATCTCCTCCCCCGGCATGGCGGCGCGCAACTCCAGGCGGGCGCGCGGCATGTGGTAGTCGGCGGTGACCAGGATCAGGCGGCGATAGCCGAGGTCGCGCGCCCAGTCGGCTGTCTCGCTCGCGTTGCCGATCGTGTCGGCGGCGTTGAAGCCCAGATCAACGCAGCAATCGAACAGGCCCTTGGTTCCGCCGAGCACGCCCCAGACATCGGCCCGGGTAGCGCGGCGGTTGACCCCGGAGACGAGCAGCCGCTCGCCCTTGCCGGCCTGCAGTAGGCGGGCGGCCGCCTCCAGCCGCAGGTCGGAGCCGCCGGTCAGGACGACAATGCCGTCGGCCGCCGGCGGATCGGCGGCGGGCGTGAGGCCGGCGATCCGCCCGGCGAAGGCCAGCAGCCCGGCGGCCCAGACGAGAGCGGCGACCGCCAGCCCCGCGGCGATCTTCAGGGCCACGAGCGGCCGGACCTCTCCAAGCGGACGAGCGCCACGGCGGCGGCCAGCAGTCCGGGCAACGGCAGGGCGAAGGCCGCGGGCCAGAGGTCGGCCGGGACGAGGCCGGCGTGCGCGAAGGCGCCGCCAAGCCGCCCCAGCATCAGCCACCCGCCGACCGCCAGCACCGCCGCCGCCGCCCCGGCGAGCAGCGCGCCGGCGGGCGCGCCGCGCAGCAGCAGAACCGCCAGGCGCGGCTCGGTCGCGCCGAGGCCGCGCAACCGCTCGATCGCCGATGCGGCGCAGTCCAGCGCCCGCCCGGCGAGGCTCCAGGCCAAGCCGATGGCCAGCATCGCGAGACCCCCGGCGGCCACGGCCCAGGCGGCGGTCCATGGCTGTCGCTGTTGGTTCTGCACGCCCGCCGCGACCGGCGCGGCCGGCAACCCGTCGGCCGTCAGGACGGCGGCGAGGCTCGCCTCGGAAACCGACCCGGCTGTTTTGGCCGTCACCCGGACCCGACGCACGCCCGGATCGCTCGGCGCCGCCCCAGCCGCCCCGACACTCTGGACCGAGACGGGGGGATCGAGCGCCTCGGCGCCCGCCACGCCGGGCAGGATCGCCAGCCGTTCGGCGGCGCGCGCGGCGGCGGCGTCGGCCGGCTCGAGCGGCCCGCCGCGCACGGCGAGGAGCACAGGGTCATCCTGGCGCGCCGATGTGGCCGCTGAGCGGGTGTCGGCGATGGCAAGGGCGGAGGCCAGCACCGCCAGGCCGAGGGCCAGGGCCAGGCCGAGCCACTCGGCGCGCGAGCCGCGACCGCGCGGCAGAAGCGGCTGCCGCCACGAAGCCGCCGTCATGCTCCCGCTCCGTGGGGCGCGTCGGCGAGGTCGGCGCGGCCGTCGCGCAGCCTCAACACCGCGTCGGGCTGGAGCCCTGTCCCGGCGTCCGCCGATGTGGCGATCAGGACGGCGGTCCCGGCGCGGCGCGCCTCGCCGATCAAGCGCAACAGGGCGGCGCGGCCGACATCGTCCAGCCCGGCTTCGGGGCGGTTGGCGATCAGCAGCTCCGGCCCGCGCGATAGCGCCATGGCGAGCGACAGCCGCCGCTGGCCGGCGAGGCTCAGGCTGTCCGCCCGCTCGCCCGCTCGGCGCCACAGGCCGACCCAGCGCAGCAGCTCCTCCACCGGGGCGGCGCAGTCGGCCGCCCGCTCGCCAGCCAGCCTGCGCGGCAGGGCGGCGTTGGCGAACACGCTCATGTGATCGACCGCGGCGGGCGCGGCGTCGACGTAGCCGATGCTGGCGCGCCAGGCGGCGGCATCGCGGCGGGTAAAGCCTCGGGCGTCGCGGCCGGCCAGCCAGGCCACGCCCTCGGTGGGCGGGGCGGCGCGCAGGGCGGCCATACGTAGGAGCGCGTCGACCTCCTCCGCCGGCGCCCCTTCGACCAGGAGGAGGGCGCCGGGGGCGATCGCGAAGGACACTCGCGCGCCGGCCCCATCCCGTCCCGTCCTCACCGCCTCGAAGCGGACGAGCGGCGGCGCCGGCGGCATGGCGCTCGCCGCCTCCCGCATCGTTGCCGCCACCGCGGTCGTCATCTTCGACATCCGCTCCCTAGCCTCGCGTCCGCCGGCGAGCGGAGCGATTCGCCGACACTATACAGCGGCTGGCGCGGCGGCGGCGCGGATTGGCGGGCCTCGCGCGGTTTTGAAGCGGCCGCGCCAGCCACTAAGCCGCCCGCATGCGACTGGCCTTCCTCGGCGCGCCCGTATTTGCTCTTCCGAGCCTCGCGGCGCTGCTCGCGGCCGGGCACGAGATCGCGCGGGTCTATTCCCAGCCGGCGGCGCCGGCGGGACGTGGTCAGGTCGCCAGGCCGACGCCCGTGGCCGCCTTGGCGATCGAGCGGGATCTGCCGCTTTCGACGCCGCCGTCCCTCCGCGACGCCGCCGCCGTCGCCGAGCTGGCGTCGCTGAAGCTCGACGCGGCGGTGGTCGTGGCCTTTGGCCAGATCCTGCCCGAGCCGCTGCTAAGCGCGCCAAGGCTCGGCAGCTACAACCTGCACGCCTCGCTGTTGCCGCGCTGGCGCGGCGCGGCGCCGATCCAGCGGGCGATCATGGCCGGAGACGCTCTGACCGGGGTGCAGGTGATGCGCATGACCGCCGGGCTCGACGAAGGCCCGATCCTCGCCAGCCGCTCCACCCGCATCGACGCCCTGGATACCGCGGGCAGCCTTCACGACCGCCTGGCGCAGCTCGGCGCCGCGCTTCTGGTCGAGACCCTCGCCGCGCTCGCGGCGGGCGTGGCGCGCGAGGCGCCGCAAGCTGACGAGGGCGCCACCTATGCCCGCAAGATCCGGCCGAATGAGGCGCGACTGCGCTGGAACGCGCCCGCCGCGGCGGTCGATGCACGCATCCGCGGCCTGTCTCCCCATCCCGGCGCCTGGTTCGCGGCGCCCAGCGAGCGGGGGCCGACGCGCGTCAAGGCGCTGCTGTCGCGGATCGAGACGGCTGGGCCGAGCAACCTCGCTCCTGGCGAGGTCGCCGAGACCGAAGGCCTGGTGATCGGCTGCGATCCCGGCGCGGTCCGCCTTCTACGGGCCCAGCGCGAGGGCCGCGCCGCCCAGGACATCGGCGACTTCCTGCGCGGTTTCGCGATCGCGCCGGGCGCGCGGCTCTAGCGGCCGTGCCGCGCTACAGACTGACGCTCGAGTACGACGGCCGTCCGTTCCGCGGCTTCCAATCTCAGGCGGCGCAGCCCAGCGTTCAGGCGGCCGTCGAGGCGGCGATCCTGGCGTTCAGCGGCGAGGCGTCGCGCATCCACGCCGCCGGCCGCACCGATTCCGGTGTTCACGCATTCGGGCAGGTGGTCCACGTCGACTTGGCGCGCGACTGGCCGGCCGACACCATCGAAAGGGCGCTGAACGCCCATCTGAGACCCGCGCCGATCGCGGTGCTGAGGGCGGAGCGGGCGAGCCCCGATTTCCACGCCCGCTTCTCGGCGCTGCGCCGCCATTACCTTTACCGCATCCTGGAGCGCGCCGCGCCGCCGGCCCTCGACCGCGGCCGGGCGTGGTGGCTGCGCGGACCGCTCGATCAAGGGGCGATGGCGGAAGGCGCGACCGCCCTGATCGGCCGGCACGACTTCACCACCTTCCGCGACGCGGCCTGTCAGTCGGCTTCCCCGGTCAAGACGCTGGACCAGGCGCGGGTTTGGCGCGACGGCGAGCGGGTCATGCTGGCCTTCTCGGCGCGATCGTTCCTGCATCGCCAGGTGCGCTCGATGGTCGGATCGCTCGCGCAGGTGGGTCTCGGCCGCTGGCCGGCGGAGCGCATCGCGGAGGCCCTGGCGGCCCGCGACCGCGCCCGCTGCGGACCGGTGGCGCCCGCCGAGGGTCTCTATCTTGCCGCCGTCGACTATCCGGCCATCGAAGACCCGGCGGCGAAATAGGCCGCGAGGATGCGGCCATAGACGCGAGTCAGCGCCTCGATGTCGGCGACCGCGACCCGCTCGTCGACGGCGTGCATCGTCTCGCCGACCAGCCCCAGTTCGATGACCGGGCAGAGGGCGCGAATGAAGCGGGCGTCCGACGTGCCGCCGCTGGTGGAGAGCTCGGGGCGCAGGCGAGTCTCGGCCTCGGCGCATCGGGCGACGAGATCGGTGAATGGCCCGGGCTCGGTCAGGAAGGCCTCGCCGCTCACCCGCGCATTCACGGTCAGCCGGCCGGCGAAACCCTCGCCGGCGCGCGCCGCCTCCGCCTCCAGCCAGCCGACGAGATCGGCGCCGGAATGGAGCGGATTGAAGCGGATGTTGAGCCTCGCCCGGGCGTTCGCCGGAATGACATTGGTCGCCGGATTGCCGACGTCGAGGCTCGTCACCTCGAGGTTCGACGGCTGGAATGCCGCGCAGCCGTCGTCCAGCCGCCGTGCCTGAACGGCGGCCAGAAAGCGGATGAGCGGCGGGATCGGGTTGGCGGCGCGATCGGGGTAGGCGACGTGGCCCTGGACGCCTACGCTGACGATGTCGGCGTTGAGGCTGCCGCGCCGGCCGATCTTGATGGTGTCGCCCAGCCTCGCTCGCGAGGTCGGCTCGCCGACGATGCAATGGTCGAAGACCTCGCCCTCGCCGGCAAGGGCGGCGACCAGAGCCTTGGTCCCGTGTTCCGCGACCCCCTCCTCGTCGCCGGTGATCAGCAGGGAGAGCGAGCCGGCCGCCGCCACGTCGGCCGGCGCTCGCGCCACGGCGGCGACGAAGGCGGCGATCGCGCCCTTCATGTCGGCGGCGCCTCGGCCATGCAGCATCCCTTCCGCCACCGCGCCGGCGAACGGATCGCGCGACCAGGCGGCGGCGTCGCCTGGCGGCACGACATCGACATGCCCGGCGAAGCACAGATGCGGCCGAGCGCTTCCGCGCCGGGCGTAGAGATTGTCGACCTCGCCGAACCGCATCCGCCGGCAGGCGAAGCCCAGCGGCCGCACCGCCGCCTCGACCACGTCCAGCGCGCCCGCGTCGGCGGGAGTCACCGAAGGACAGCGGATCAGCGCCTGAGCGAGGCGAAGGGGGTCGGTCATCGTTGGACGATTGGTTCAGCCGGTCGCGATCATCCAGACGAGGCCCAGTGGCGCGCGACGCGAGGTCATGCAAGCAGCTCGACAGGCGGGCCGGCGCCCACACCCATGGTGCGCTTGGCGAGCTTTTGGTTCGAACGTGACGAACCTCGATGATCGCGCGCTACGCGCCAGGCGAAGCGCGTCCGCGAAATCGGGTCCGCGCCACTGGCCCTCGATGGCCGACTGTCAGATGATTACGATCTCAGCACATACAAAATACCAGGCGCAAATCGAATCGGGCGCGGGCTGTGCCCCGTCTACATTCTCGCGCTCTGGCGCGCCACGTGGCGGCGAAGCACGCGATTGACCTCAGCCTGAAAATCCGTCCCGTGTGCCAGACGAGCGAACCAAGCAGCGACGTCGTCATCCAGTCGCACCGTCGGGGGCGCGGTCGCCGGCTCGAGATTTCCCGCCCCGCTGAACAGTCCCCGCCGCGCGCCCGACCAATCGAGCACCTCGGGCGCATCCCGATCGGTGAGATCGATATCGGCATCTCCAAGCGCGCGCGCCGCAGCCAGGGCTTGTGTCTCATCAGGGGTCAGGGTTCGCGTCATCCGCTTTCGTGAGCCTTGCGTTCACGCCCCGTCGCCCGGCGAAGGCTGATGATCCGACCGGGCTGCTGGTCATCCGGCCAAGTGTGAACGACAAACACAAGCACCCCGTCAACCATCCCCAGGGTATTCCAGCGGTCGCCGTCCGGATGTGGGTCAAGCCGCGAGAGGGACAAGGGATCCTCGAGGGCCAACTCGCCTAGACTCAACGGCAGGCCGTGTTTGGCGACATTGCTCTGGTTTTTCCGTCGGTCCCCACGTCCAACTCGCCACGCTCGAGCCCCACCGATGTTCGCGTCACCCCCCCCCCCGACGCCAGCCCCCTACAGCCGCTCGACGATCGTCACGTTGGCGAGGCCGCCACCCTCGCACATGGTCTGCAGGCCCCAGCGCTTGCCGCGCGCCTTGAGCGCGTGGACGAGAGTGGTCATCAGCTTCGTCCCGGAAGCGCCTAGCGGATGCCCAAGGGCGATCGCGCCGCCGTTGACATTGAGCTTTTCCGGGTCCGCGCCGGTCACCTTCAGCCATGCGACCGGCACGGAGGCGAAGGCCTCGTTGACCTCGAAGAGGTCGATGTCCTCGACCTTCATGCCGGCCTTCTCCAGTGCCCGCAGGGTGGCGGGGATCGGCGCCTCCAGCATGATCACCGGATCGCCGCCGGTCAGGGTGAGATGGTGGATGCGCGCGATCGGCTGGACGCCGAGGCGCTTTAAGCCCCGCTCGCTGACCACCATGACGCCAGACGCGCCGTCGCAGATCTGGCTCGAGGTGGCGGCGGTGAGCTTGCCGGTCTCGGTCAAGAGCTTCACGCCCTTGATCCCCTCGACGCTGGCGTCGAAGCGGATGCCCTCGTCCACCGTGTGCAGCGCGCTCTGGCCGTCGGCGTCGGTGATCTCGATGGGCAGGATCTCGTTCTTGAAGGCGCCGGCCTGGGTCGCGGCGATCGCCCGCTGATGGCTGCGATAGGCGTACTCGTCGAGTTGATCCTTGGTCTGGCCGTACTTGGCGGCGACCATCTCGGCGCCCATGAACTGGCTGAACTGGATGTTGGGATAGCGCGTCTGCTGCGCCGGGCTCATCGGCACGCCGAAGCCTTCCTTGGCCGGCAGGGTGACGCTGAGGCCCATGGGCACGCGGGTCATGCTCTCGACGCCGGCGGCGATGACGATGTCCTGCGTGCCGCTCATCACCGCCTGCGCGGCGAAGTGCAGCGCCTGCTGTGAGGAGCCGCACTGGCGATCGACCGTGGTGCCGGGCACGCTTTCGGGCATGCGCGAGGCGAGCACCGCGCCGCGCGCGACATTGGTCGCCTGCTCGCCGACCTGCATGACGCAGCCCATGATCACGTCTTCGATTGCGGCCGGATCGGCGCCGGTCTTGTCGAGCAGGTCGTCCAGCACCTTGCCGGCGAGATCGGCCGGATGCCAGCCGGCCAGCCGACCCTTCTTGCGTCCGCCGGCGGTGCGGGAGGCGGCGACGATGTAGGCTTCGGCCATGGCGGGGATCCCTGTAGGTAAGGTCGGTTTCGGAGTTCAGATAGTCGGATAGTCCAGGCGCCGCCAGGGCAGGCAAGCGGGACTCATGGCCTCAGTGCCCGCCGGCGCCCGGCCCGACCGGGCGCGCCTTGGGGGCGAGCCAGATGGCCGCCGAGCCCACCAGGAAGAGCAGGGCGGTGATGGCGAAGATGTGATCGGTCGCGGCCATCACCGCCTGGCCCTGCACCAGGTTGTCCAGCGACCGCAGAGCTTGGGCGGAGGTCTGGCCGGCGGCCGTCAGGGCGTTCAGCGTCGCCGAGGGGTCGTTGAGGGTTCCGGCGATATCGGTGCGGCGAACGGTGGCGGTGTTCTCCCACGCCGTCGTCATGATCGAGACGGCGAAGGCGGCGGAGGTGGTGCGGGTGAAGTTCATCAGGCCGGCGGCCGAGGCGGTCTCCAGCGGCTTGACCGAGCCCAGCGCAATGCTCGTGAGGGGCACGAAGAAGAAGGGCACCGCCGCGCCCTGAACCAGGTGCGGTAAGGCGATCGCCCAGAAGTTGGCGTTGGAGGCGAAGCCGACCCGCCAGAACTGCACCAGCGCCATCAGGAAGACGCCGAAGGAGACGAGCGCCCGCGCGTCGATCCGCCCGACCAGGCGCGCGACGATCGGCGACATCACCACCGCCAGAACGCCCTGCAGGGCGGTCGCGCGTCCGGCCCAGGTGGCGGTGTAGCCCATGTTGGTCTGCAGCCACAGGGGGATCAGCACCACGCTGGCGAAGAAGGAGCCGAACACCACGCACATGATGAGGGTGCTGGCGGCGAAGCCGCGGTGGCGGAACACCTTCAGATCGACGATCGGATGGGGGTCGGTCAGCTCCCAGATGAGGAAGGAGACGAAGCCGACGGCGGCGGTGATCGCCAGGCCGAGGATGACGGGCGATTGGAACCAGTCCAGATCCTTGCCCTTGTCGAGCATGATCTGCATGCAGCCCACCCAGAGGACGAGCAGGCCCAGGCCGACGATATCGACGGGCACGCGCAAGGTGGCCGTCTCGCGCTTGATGAGCAGCCGATGGGCGAAGAAGGCGCAGATCAAGGCTACGGGGACATTGATGTAGAAGACCCACGGCCATCCGGCGGTGTCGACGAGGTAGCCGCCGAGCAGCGGCCCGGCGATCGGCGCCACGACGGTGGTCATCGCCCACAGCCCGATGGCGGTGTTCTGCAACCTCGGCGGGAAGATCCGCCGCAGCAGCGTCTGGGAGAGCGGAATCATCGGCCCGCCGGAGAGGCCCTGCATCACCCGGAAGAGCACCAGCACGCCCAGCGACGGCGCGAGGCCGCAGAGGGCCGAGCAGACGCCGAAGCTGGTCATGGCGACGACGAAAACCCTGACGGCGCCGAACCGCTGCGCCAGCCAGCCGGTCAAGGGCACGGTGATCGCCTCGGCGACGCTGTAGGAGGTGATGACCCAGGTGCCCTGGCTGGGCGAGACGGCGAGGCCGCCGGCGATGTTCGGCACCGAGACATTGGCGATGGTGGTGTCGAGCACGACCATGAAGTTGGCCAGCGCCAGGACGACGCCGGTGATCCACAGCGCGGCCCCCGCCATGGGCGCGCCTTCCGCCTGGGGCCGCGGGTCGGACATGGTCTAGATCGCGCCGCCCATCCTGGAGCCTGGGCGCCCCGCCCAGGCCGGGCGGATCAGGAGCGGTGCGAAGGCGATTCTTTCCGCCGCCGAAGGAATGGCGACGGTCCGCAGCGGCACAGCTTCGCCCAGGCGAGCCCCCTCCACCGCTTCGCGGTCCCCCTCCCCCATTTCATGGGGGAGGATCGAGGCGGCGCCGCGTCGGTTCCTCCCCCGCACAGCGGGGGAGGGGGACCGCCGAAGGGGGTGGAGGGGGCTCGCCTTGGCGAAGCTTCGCCGACCGGCGCTCGTGAATCTCTCAGAAGCGTTAGCGCCCCGGCTGCAGGTGCTAGCGGCTGACATCGATGTCCACCTTCATCGACAGGCCCACGCGCAGGGGATGGCGGGCCAGCTCCTTCGGGTCGAGGGCAATGCGGACGGGGAGGCGCTGGACGACCTTGATCCAGTTGCCGGTGGCGTTCTGCGCCGGGATGAGGGCGAAGGCCGCGCCGGTGCCGCCGGAGAAGCCGACCACCCGGCCGTGGTAGACCACCTTGCCGCCGTAGAGATCGGAGGTGAGGGTCGCGGGCAGGCCGAGCCGCACCTTGCGCAGCTGCACCTCCTTGAAGTTGGCGTCGACATAGGCGCTGCTCAGCGGCACCACGCTCATCAGCGCCTGGCCGACTTGGGCGCGCTGGCCGATCTCCGCCTGCTTCTTGGCGATCACGCCGGCGAAGGGGGCTTTGAGCACCGTGCGGGCAAGGTTCAGCTCCGCCGCCCGCACATTGGCCTTGGCGGCGGCGATCTCGGGATTGCCGCCGAGGCCGCCCTGGATGAGGGCGGTGTTGACCGCCTTCTGCCCGACGGCGGCGGCGCGGTTGGCGGTCGCCTGGATGCGGCCGGCGAGCGCCTGGCGCAGGGCCGCCTGGGCGGTGGCGAAGCTGTTCTGCGCCTGGGTGAGCTCATCGCCGGAGACCGCCCCGGTCGCCTCCAGCCGCCGCCGGCGGGCGAGTTCGACGGCGGCGCGGTCGAGATCGCTCCTGGCGCTGGCGATCTGCGCCTCGGCGCGGACGATGTCGGCCTTGCGGGCCCCGACCTGGCCGGCGAGCGCCTGCTCGTTGGCGTAGTAGCCCTGCACCTTGCGCAGCGCCTGGCCGAGCTGGGCGCGCGCCTGGTCGAGCGCCACCTTGAAATCGGTGGGATCGATGGTCGCCAGCACCTGGCCGGCGGCGACCGGCTGGGTCTCGCCGACATAGACGGCGCTGATCGGCCCGGCGACCTGCGCGGTGATCTCGGCGACATCGGCGCCGACGTAGGCATCGTCGGTGCTGACATGGCGACTGCCGACCAGCAGCCACCAGGCGCCCCAGGCGAGCGCCGCCACGACGAGCACCAGACCCAACCCGAGAAACAGGCGGCGGCGCATTGGATGGGCCTTGCGCGCCGGAGCGGGCGGGGCGGCCGCCTGGTCGGGGTCTTGGGCGGCAGCCTGGACGGCCTTGGGCGGAGCGGCGGGAGAGGAATCGGGCATCTCTTGGATCAAGGCTCCGGCAAGGACGCGATGTCGGCGGCGGCGCCGCGGAAGCCGCCACCGAGCGCCTGGACCAGTTGGACATCCAGGGTGAAGGCGCGCGCCTCCAGGTCGATGACCGTGCGGCGGGCGGCCAGGGCGGTGTCCTCGGCCAGCAGCACGCCCTGATAGTCGGCGAGGCCGCCCTGGTAGCGCAGGCGGGCGATGCGATAGGCCTCCTCGTCGGCGGCCAGCGCCGCGCGGCTCTGCGCGAGGCGGCCGGCCAGCGCCCGCTCGCTCGCGGCGGCGTCGGCCACCTGCTGCAGCGCCTGGGTCAGGGCCTTGTCGTAGCCGGCGACCGCCTCGGCGTAGTCGGCCCGCGCGCCGCGCAGGTTGGCGCGCAGGCGCCCGGCGTCGAAGAGCGGCAGGCTGAGCGCCGGGCCGGCTTGCCCCACGGTGGATCCGGCGTCGAACAGCCGGGAGATGAACAGCGACTGGAAGCCGATGTAGGCCGCCAGATTGACGTCTGGATAGAACTGCGCCTTGGCCGCGCCGATCCGCCTGCCCGCCGCCTCGGCGCGCCAGCGGGCGGCGACGATGTCCGGCCGGCGGCCGATCAGATCGGCGGGCAGGCTGGCCGGCAGGCCGAAGCCGGCGAGCGGGCCGAGCCTGGGCCGGGCGATGGCGAGGCCGCGGTCCGGCCCCGCGCCCATCAGGGCGGCGATGCGGTCGCGCGCCAGGGCGATCTCTTCGTCGATCTCGGCGAGGTCGGCCCGCGCGGCGGCCGGGCCGGCGGCGGCGGCGGCTTCGTCGCCCCGGGTGGCCGCCCCGCCGGCGACGCGCTGCGAAACGAGGGTCAGGGTCTCCTGCCGCGAGGCGGCCGCGCGCTCGGCGACCGCGCGCTCGGCGAACAGGCGGGCGAGATCGGCATAGGCGCTGGCGATCGAAGTCGAGAGCACGAGGCGCGCCTCGGCGAGATCGGCGGCGCCCGCGCGCGCCTCGGAGGTCGCGGCGGCGAGCAGGGCGCGGTTCTTGCCCCAGAAGTCCAGCTCCCAGCCGAAGTTCAGGGTGGCCTGGCCGACGTCGTTCCAGCCATGCGGCACGAACTGCGGCGGGATGCCGAGGTTGTAGCTCTGCTTCTGCTCGGCGACCTGGGCGTTGGCGGTCAGGGAGGGATAGAGAGTCGCGCGCGACACGCCCGTCTGGGCCTGCGCCTTCGCCAGCCGCGCCGCCGCCTGAGCGACGTCCGGCGAACCGGCCAGCGCCTCGTCGATCAGCCGATCGAGCTGCGGATCGCCATAGGCCGTCCACCATCGGTCGCCCGGGCCAGGCGCGTGGGGGCGCGGAGAAGCTGGCGCTAGTGGCGAAGAACTGCGCGGCGGCAGGTTTCGGCAGGTCCGCCTTCGGCGGCAGCCCCGCGCAGCCGCCGGCCAGCAACAGGCCGGCGAGAGCGGCGCCGCCCGAGCATGGAGTGGATCGGGCTGGACATCGGCGGCGGCATGGCCCTACAACTGACCGTACGGTACGGTCATATCGGCCGGCCGGCCGGGGCTGTCAACCGGCGCCGGAGGAGGAAGGCTTAAAGCCACGATGGGCATGCGTCTCGATGCCAAACGCCAGGCGATTGTCGCGGTGGCGCGCGAAGTGTTTCTCGCCGAGGGGTTCCAGGCGGCCTCGATGTCGTCGATCGCCGCCAGGCTCGGCGGCTCCAAAGGCACGCTCTACAACCACTTCGCCAGCAAGGAGGCGCTGTTCGAGGCCTGCGTGCGCGAGCAGTGCGGCCGCTTCGCCGCCGAGGCCCTGAGCTTCGATCCCGAGGCGCCGGTCGCCGAGGCGCTGGGCGAGCTCGGCCGACGTTATCTCGCCATGCTCTACGAGCCGGCGGCGCTGCGCACCTTCCAGATCATCGTCGCCGAGGCGACCCGCACCCCGGAGCTGGCGCGCATCTTCTACGAGGCCGGCCCGGCGGTCGGCCTGAGGCGCCTAGCCGCCTATCTGCGCGCCAAGACCGAGGAAGGGGCAATCGAAGTCGCCGACGGCGAGCGGGCGGCCGGCCAGTTCCTCTCCCTCTGCCGCGGCCACTGCCACCTGCGCCTGGTGCTGCACCAGGGCGAGCGGCCGGACGCCGCCGCGCTCGCCGCCGAGGTGGACGAAGCGGTGCGCCTGTTCATGGCGCGGTATGGGGCGCGGTCCGCGAGCCCACCGGAGCGTCGGCGTGCTCCGCTGTCTTGAGAAGACGCACGCGCCAAGTGTGCAAGCAAACCGGCCGTAACGCCGGCGTCTCGCCGGCTCCTCCTCCCTTTCCGGGCCCTGGCCTGCTCCTCGGCTCACCAATGCCGGCGGGACGCCGGCGGTTGGGGCGGCCGGCGCGTGCTCACCGCCATCGTCATGACCACCAACTTCGAGGCCTTGGTGCCGGTCACCCCCGCCCTGCCGCACGCCGGCAAGGGGCCGAGCGGCCGGCCGCCACCGCTCGACGCCCTCAACATCTGGTTCACCAACGTGGCAGTCTTTCGCCCTGCAAATTCTAGAATATTGACCGGGGCGGCCCGGCGGCGCGCGGCTCCTCGCAAAAGGCGGTGACTACACGAGGAACTTCATGAATGGTAATAGGTCCGTATGCCCAAAAACCCTTCCAAGTCGGCGCTCACCGACGCCGAGAAGTCCGTGATCAAGGCACTGGCGAACGAGGGCTGGCGCAACCAAGACATTCAGACGTTGATCAACACTGGGAGGCCGGCGTCGATCAATTTCGGACGTATCTCCGGTGTCAAGGCGAACGACAAGATAGAGCCTGCCTCTAAAAAGCAGGTAGAAGCGTTCCGCCGGAAAAAGCTACTGTTCGACCATGTTACTGGCCTGTGCCCCTTAGATGACGAGCGCTTAGTCCGTGCTCGAGAGGCGATGATCTTAGCTGTCGAGCTGTTCAACACTCCGCGTGTGACCTTCAAGGCCGGCGTGTTCTCGATGCTCGCGAACGTCGCATGGACCTACCTTATGCATCAATACTACGAGTCCCGAGGGGTAGGGATCGTTGATGAAAACGGGTACAGCCTGCTCTTATCCCAAATGGTCAAACGGGATGACTGTCCTTTGTCTAAAGGCTGCAAAAAAATCTGCTCGCCCTGAAAGAAATACGAGACGTGGTAGAGCATCGGACTATTGGAATTTTTGATAAGAAATGGCTTCCACTCTTCCAATCTACATGCTTGAATTTTGAGAAAGCGCTGACAAGCTTATTTGGGTCTAGACTTACGTTAGGGCACGACCTTGGTTTCTCGCTCCAATTTGCCAATATGACAACAGAAGAAATTGCGACGCTTCAAGCCTATGATTTGCCAGAGCATATCTCGGCTTTGGATGCAAGCCTTGCCGCCAATCTCAAAGACGACGATGCCGACGATCTCGAGTACCAGTTTAAGGTCATATACACGCTGACAAGCGCCTCAAAAACAAAGGCTCATTTCCAGTTCGTTCAGCCGGACTCCGCTGAAGGAAAGGAAATCCTGAATGTCCTCATCAAGTATAAACTTCCCGACGATCTTTATCCACTGAAGGCGAGCGAAGTCGTGAAAGCGGTAGCAAAAAAGAGCGATCGCACTTTTACGACTGACAAGCACCAACGAGCTTGGAAAATGTTCAAAGCTCGTCCCCAGAATGGTGCGAGTGATCCAGCAGCGACAAACAAGACCTATTGTATTTATCATTCCTCTTTTAAATCTTACACGTATTCGTTAGATTGGGTTGAATTCTTGGCAGCCCAGATAGCGGACGACGCGACCTGGCAGAAGCTTTGTGCGTTCAAATGAGACAGCAAGTGACATTTTTATAATGTCTCCCGATTTCGACTGAGGCTGCTCCGATTTGATTGAGAGTGCAAAAGGCACGTGCGTCTGCGTTCAGGGAAGCGCATCAGTGTGTCCGCTTCGGGTGCTCACCCCTCTGCCGCCCCCACTTCAGCCCCCCGTCGCCACCGCGCCCGCGAATGCCGGATTGACGAAGACGTTGTGGAAGGCGGCGATGCGCCAGGCGTCGGCCTGCTTGACCAGGACCTGCTGCAGGCGGGCTTTCGGGGGGCCGTCGCCCGGGGCGAAGCCGGGGGGCAGGTGATCGGCGCCTTCGACGGTGGCCAGGGTGTCGACCACCGCCACGTCGTCGCGCAGGAAGGCGATGCGCTCGACCGTCTGGCTCAGGCGCGAGCCCTTGTAGAGGGTCGCGAAGATGTGGGCGTGCTGGGCGCGGAAGGGCTCGATACCCACGCTGTAGAGGCCCATGACATTGGTGAAGCTGACGTCGTCCAGGGCCGCGCTGGCGAAGGCGTCGGCGTCGCCGGCGGCCCAGGCTTCGGCTTGGCGGGCGAGGAGGGATTCGATGGCGGTTCGGTCTGGGGCGTGGTCGGGCATGGTCGTTTCTCCTGAGCTTCAGTACGCCTTCGGATAGCTTTTGTACCTGCGGCGGCCCCCTCCACCGCTTCGCGGTCCCCCTCCCCCGCGTCGCGGGGGAGGATCAGTTGGTAGCGCGCCGTTCGCGTGGTTTTTTCACCTGCGCCGCTCCCGCCCGCGCTTCGCGCGGCAGGACCAGTCAGCCGGCTACACCTGGGCCGAGCAGTTCATTTAGCCGCTCCGCCGGGCGACAGAGGCGGGTTCCGGCGGGGGCGGCGACGATCGGGCGTTCGACGAGGACGGGGTGGGCCACCATGGCTTCGAGGATCGCCTCGTCGCTCGCGTCCGGATCGGCGAGATGCTGCTGATCGGGGCCGAGGGCCTTGATGCGCAGGATGTCCCTGGGCCGGGCGTTCATGGCGGCGAGCAGGGAGTCGAGCTGGGGCCTGGTCCAGCCTTCCTTCAGATACTCGACGACGCGCGGCTCGTGGCCGGCGGCGCGCAGGCGCTCCAGCACAGTCCGCGACGTGCCGCAGGCCGGATTGTGGAAAACGGTGATCGTCATGTCCGCCGCCGCTTCTCTTTGCGCCGAGTTTGTGCGGCGCATCCTTGCGCCGGAACGGCGCGGTGATCTATCCGCCAATCGCCGGGCCTTATCGCGGGCGCCCGGTCAGACGCCGCCCCGCGTCCAAGTCCCGCTCCCGCCCGCCTGGGCGAAACGGGAGCGTGAAGGACATGGACTCCAAGCCGGTCGGCATCGGCGAAATCACTCGATACTTCCTGCGCCTGGGGGCGCTGGGCTTCGGCGGCCCGGCGGCGCTGGTCGGGCAGATGGAGCGCGAGCTGGTCGGCGAGCGCCATTGGCTGCGCAAGGACGAGATGCGCGAGGCGGTGGCGATCAGCCAGTCCCTGCCCGGGCCGCTGGCGATCCAGGTCGGCATCTTCGTCGCCTGGATCAAGGGCGGGTTCTGGGGCGCCTGGGCGGGCGGCTGGGCCTTCATCCTGCCGAACTTCCTGATCGTCGCGGCGCTCGGCGCCCTCTACGTCAGCCTCGGCGGTTTCTCGTGGATGACCGCGGTGTTCTACGGCGTCAGCCCGGTGGTCATCGCCCTGATCGTCCACGCCTCCTGGCGCCTCGCCAAGATGGGCATGGAGCACCCGCTGCAGTGGGCGATCGCCGCGCTCGCCTTCGTCGCGACCGTGGCGCTGAAGGCGGAGATCGCCCTGCTGTTCCTCGGCGCCGGCCTTGTCGGCCTGCTTTGGTGGGGCGATCTGTTGAGGCGTCCGCGGGCCAAGGCGCTCAGCCTCGCGGCGCCGGCGGCGGCGGCGGGGATCGGTCACGCCGCCAACGCCTCGACGCTGGGCAAGCTGATCCTCTTCTTCCTCAAGGCCGGCAGCCTGACGTTCGGCAGCGGCCTCGTCATCGTGCCCTTCCTCGCCAAGGGGGTGGTTCAGGAGAACGGCTGGCTCAGCCAGCGCGACTTCCTCGTCGCGGTGGCGATCGGCATGGTCAGCCCCGGACCGGTGGTGATCACCGCGACCTTCGTCGGCTATCTGGTCGGCGGCTTCGTCGGGTCGCTGGCGGCGACGGTGGCGATCTTCCTGCCCTCCTTCCTGTTCATCCTGCTGGTGGCGCCGATCCTGCGCCGCCATCGCGACAACGCCAATGTCCAGGGCTTCATCAAGGGGACCTATGGCGCGGCGATCGGCACCATCCTCGGCGCCGCCGTCCTGCTCGGCAAGGTGGCGATCGGCGACTGGCTGAGCGCGGGGCTGGCGATCGCGGCGCTCGGCCTGCTGCTGCGATTCAAAATCCCCAACCCCGCCTTGATCGCCGTGGCCGCCGCGATCGGGCTGATCGCCTATCCCTGGCTGAAGCCGGCCTTCGTCATGGTGCGCTGATCAATACCCCTGCAGCCTCGCGTAGCGGTCGCGGTGGAAGGCGGAATTGCCATAGAGGGTCTCCACGGCGCGCGCGCGCTTCAGATAGAGGCCGGCGTCGTGGGCGTCGGTCATGCCGATGCCGCCGTGCATCTGGACCATTTCGTTGGAGACCAGGTGGAGGGTGTCGCCGGCCTTGGCCTTGGCGAGTGAGACGAGTTCGGGGACGTCGGGGGAGTCCGCATCGATCGCCGCCAAGGCCGCCTCGACGCAGGAGCGCGTGAGCTCCAGGTCGGTGAACATCTTGGCGGCGCGGTGCTGCAGGGCCTGGAAGGCGCCGATCACCTGGCCGAACTGCACGCGGGTCTTCAGGTAGTCGACGGTCGTCTCGAACCCCTGCAGCGCCGAGCCGAGCATCTCGGCGGCAAGGCCGGCGCGAGCACGGTCGAGCACCTTTTCCAGCAGCGGTTCGCCGCGGCCGGCCTCGCCCAGCACGGCGTCGGCGCCGAGCTTCACGTCCTCGAAGGTGAGATTGGCCCAGCCGCGCGAGTCGGCGGTCTTCAGCGCCTTGCGTGCGAAGCCGGGCGCGTCGGCGGGAACGAGGAAGAGGGTGATCCCCTCCGCCTCGCCCGGCCGAGCCGGCGGTGCGGGCGGCGACGATGAAGAGGTCGGCCGCCATGCCTTCGGGAACGAAGGTCTTGCTTCCGGAGAGGCTATAGCCGCCGCCGTCCGCCCGCTGGCGGCGAGCGCCACCCTCGATCGGCGCGTGATGCGGCCCCTCGTCGACCGCGAGGGTGGCGACCGCCTCGCCGGCGGCGATCTTCGGCAACCACGCCTGCTTCTGCGCCTCGCTTCCCGCCGAGGATCAGGGCGCTGGCGCCGGCCAGGGCGCTGGCCAGCAGAGGCGAGGCGGTCAGGGTGCGGCCGGTCTCCTCGAGGATGAGGCCCATGCCGACGTAGCCGAAGCCCGAGCCGCCATATTCCTCCGGGACGATCACCCCGGCCCAGCCCATCTGGGCCATCTCGGCGAAGGCGGCCGGGTCGTAGCCGAGCGGCAGGCCGGCGTCGCGCACCTTGCGGAAGGCGGTGACGGGTGACTTTTCCTGCGTCCAGGTGCGCGCGGAGTCGCGCAGCAGGGTCTGTTCCTCGGTGAGCACGGCCATGGAGAGATCCTTATGCGAACGGGGAGGGGTTGCTGAAGGGCCGGGCGGCGGACGCCTCGCCTGGGGCCGCCCCCCTCCCGGCTTTGCCGGCCCTCCCCCCGCTTTGCGGGGGGAGAATGAAGTGGGGTGATCGCCT
Source organism: uncultured Alphaproteobacteria bacterium (assembly GCA_963752245.1). Lineage (GTDB taxonomy): Bacteria > Pseudomonadota > Alphaproteobacteria > Caulobacterales > Caulobacteraceae > Acaudatibacter. Next base: position 105,699 of record CAVVXO010000002.1, on the reverse strand, counting down.
CATCCATCCTCCCCCGTTCACGGGGGAGGGGAACCGCGAAGCGGTGGAGGGGGCGGCCGCGGCGGAAGCGGCTAAAGTCCTTGGCGTCATGCTTGGCGGGCGGGCGCAGGCGCCATGTCCGGAAGCCCCAGGATGCGCTTGGCGATGATGTTGGTCTGGATCTCGGCGGAGCCGCCGTAGATCGTCGTCGCCTTGCCGCCCAGCCAGTTGCGCACCGCGGCGCGCTCGGCGGCTGAAAAGCCTTCACCTTCCCAGCCGAGCCCCTGGGCGCCCATGACCTCGAGAGTGAGCTCGGCGCGATCCTGCATCACCTTGGTTCCGGCGTTCTTTAGGATCGAGGTGACCGTGCTCGGCCCGGCGTTGGAGCGGCTCTCGGCGGCGTTGCGGGCGAAGGTGAGTTCGAAGGCGCGGGCCTCCATCTCATGGGCGGCGATCCGGGCGCGCAGGTCGGCGTCGGCCAGGCGGCCGTCGTCACCGGCTTCGAGCGTCTTTCGGGCAAGCTTGCCGACCGGTGCGGAGAAGGCGGCGCCGCGGCCGGAGCCGCCCGCGCCGGTGAGGTTTGAACGTTCGTGCTGCAGCAGTCGCTTGGCGATCGACCAGCCGCCGCCGAGCGGACCGACGAGGTTCTCCTTCGGAACCGCGACATCGGTGAAGAAGGTCTCGCAGAAGGGCGAGTCGCCGCTGATCAGCCGGATGGGCCGCACCTCGATCCCCGGCGAGCGCATGTCGATCAGAAGAAAGCTGATGCCCTCGTGCTTCTTGGTCGTGTCGGTGCGCACCAGGCAGAAGCACCAGTCGGCCCACTGCGCGCCGCTGGTCCAGATCTTCTGGCCGTTGACCAGCCAGTGGTCGCCGCGGTCCTCGCACTTCGTCTGGAGGGAAGCGAGATCCGAGCCGGCGCCCGGCTCCGAGAAGCCCTGACACCAGCGGATCTCGCCGCGCGCGATCGGCGGGATGTGCTCGCGTTTCTGCGCCTCGGTTCCGTATTCCAGCAGGGTCGGGCCGAACATCATCACGCCCATGCCGCCGATCGGATTCCACGCCCCGGCGCGGCGCATCTCTTCGGCGAGAACCTTGGCGTCCTCGCGACTCAGCCCGCCGCCGCCATAGGCCGCCGGCCAGGTGGGCACGCCCCAGCCTTTGTCGCCCATCGCCGCCTTCCAGGCGCGGAAGTCTGGGTCGTTCTCCTGACCGTCCGGATAGAGAGACAGGGCCTTGCCGCGCAGGCCCGCGGGGAAATGGGCCGCGAGCCAGTCGCGCGCTTCGCCGCGGAAGGCTTCAACATCGCTCACCTTCGCGACCACCGGGTCGGGCAGCCCCAGCACGCGCTTGGCGACGACGTTGAGGTTGACCTCGGAGGTGCCGCCCTCGATCGAATTGCCCTTGGAGCGCAGCCAGCCGCGCGCGGCGGTGACCTCGGCGGGGGTGAAGCCCTCCGGCTCCCAGCCGAGCCCGCGCGAGCCCATCGCCTCGATCATCAGCTCCGAGCGTTCCAGCGCCAGGGCGGCGGCGGCGTATTTGACGATCGAGGTGGCGGCCGAAGGGCCGTTGCTAGCGCGGCTTTCGGCGGCGATGCGCGCCCAGGGTGAGGCTGAAGGCCTTGAAGCCCATCTTGTTGGCGGTGATCCGCTCGCGCAGGTCGGCGTCGGCGAGGCGCCGCTCTCGTCCGCGCCGACATGCTCCGGGGCGATCTTGCCGAGGTCGCCGGCCGCGCCGCCGGCGCCGCCGCCCTGACCGAATCCGCCGGAGATGTTCTGCCGCTCGTATTGCAGCAGGCGCTTGGCGATCTCCCAGCCGCCGTTCAGCCGGCCGACCATGTTGGCCTTGGGGATCTTCACGTCGGTGAAGAAGGTCTCGCAGAAGGGCGAGTCGCCGCTGATCAGTCGGATCGGCCGGGTCTCGACGCCCGCGCTCGCCATGTCGATGAGGACGAAGCTGATCCCCTCGTGCTTCTTCGTCGTGTCGGTGCGCACCAGGCAGAAGCACCAGTCGGCCTTGTTGGCGTAGGAGGTCCAGATCTTCTGGCCGTTGATCAGCCAGTGGTCGCCCGAGTCATTGGCGTCCTCGCAGCGGGTGGCGAGGGAGGCGAGGTCCGAGCCGGCGCCCGGCTCGGAATAGCCCTGGCACCAGCGGATTTCGCCGCGGGTGATCTTCGGCAGGTGCTCGCGCTTCTGCGCCTCGGAGCCATACTCCAGCAGCACCGGCCCCAGCATCCACAGGCCGAAGGAGGCGAGCGGGGTGCGATAGCCGCCGGCGGCCAGCTCCTTGTCCAGGGCGCGCGCCTTGGCGGGCGAGAGGCCGCCGCCGCCGTATTCGACCGGCCAGGTCGGCGCCGTCCAGCCGCGCTCGGCCATGCGCCGCATCCAGACGATCTGCGGATCGGCGCTGCCGGCGAAAGCGCGACCGCCCCAGATCGCCTCCGGATCGCTGGCCGGCTTGGCCGCTTTCAGCTCCGCTGGATAGTTGGCCGCCAGCCAGGCGCGCGCCTCGGCGCGGAAGGCGTCCGATCTCCGATCCGCCGAAATCGGCCATGCGCGCCTCCCGCTTCGCCGTCGCACCGGCGATCATCCTCTTGCGCTCGCGACATTAGCGTCGATGGCGACGGCCGCAAGCGCGCTTGACGCTCGCGGCCGGCGGCGGCGAGGCTTAAGCTCACCCCCCTTCAAGCGGAGCCGTCATGCCGGCAAGACCGATCATCGCCTGCCTGCTGCTCGCCGCCGGCGCGGCGAGCGCCGCGCCTCCCCTCCCGATGCCGGCGCGCCGGCAAGGTCTCTGGCAGACAACCGTGACGGCGGCGGGCATGCCGGGGGGCGCCATGACGATGCGCGAATGCAGCGATCCGGCTCGCGACCGCGCCAGCGGCGCCTTCGCCAGCCCGCTCGGCGGACCGCCTGGAGCGAAGGGCGCGCCGAACTGCTCCAGGCGCGAGGTGCACAAGGTGGCGGGCGGCTGGGCGATCCATACCGTCTGCGCCACGGCGCATGGCTCCGTCGAGACTCTGGCGAGCCTGAGCGGCGACTTCCAATCGCGCTACCACGTTGTCGTCGACGCCCGCGCGGGCGGCCAGATGCACCACATGACCATGGACTGGCGCTGGGTCGGCGCGTGCAAGCCGGGAACCCCGCCGGTGATGGTGCTGCCGAACGGCAAGACGATCAGCCTGCCATCGGGCTGACGGCCTCAAGCGACGTTCGCGGCTCGCCACATGGTCCACATCGGCGGGGAGTCGCGGCGGGCGTGGAACTCGCTGGTGACCTCGAAGCCGTGGCGGCGATAGAGGGCGACGTTCCGCTCGGTCTGGGTCTCGAGGTAGGCGGCCATGCCGGCGGCGTCGAGCCGCTCGCAGGCGATGCGCAGCAGGCGCGAGCCGACGCCGTGACCCTGGGCGTCGCGGCGCACGCCGAGGAACCAGAGGTAGGCGTGCGGCTGTTTCGGGTGGCGCGTTTCGATGGCGTTCTGCAGCGCCAGCAGGCGGCCCACGCGCGCCAGCCCGGTGGCCGCCAGGATCATCGGCGCCAGGCGGATCTCGTCGATCAGCGGCACCGGTCCGACCGCCTCGAACGGCAGCCACACCGCCGCCGCGCCGCCATGCGCCGGCCGATCGATGAGCATCTTGTCGCGGCCGACCACGCGCAGGAGCTCGTCGAAAAAACGCCTGCGCCCCGCCGCGCGCCGCTCGTCCGGCCGCATGAACCAGTCGAACATGACATCGGCGGCGAAGGCGTCGGAGAGGTCGTCGACGACCGTTGGCAGGTCGGCGAGGGTGGCGCGGACGGGCGCCTCGGCCTCGCGACGCAGACGCTCGACGTCGATCACAGCCGCTCCGACACCTTGATCGCGGCGCGGCAACCGGCGCGGATGATGGCCGTCAGCGGGCCATGGCCAGGCGCGGCGCCCGAGCCGGCGGCGATCGCCGCCTGCCTGTGCGCGACTTCCTCGTCGCGAAACCGGGCCAGTTCGGCGGCGAGCGCCGGCTCGCGGCCCTCCAGCTCGGCGACCTGGGCGCCGTAATGCGCCTCGATCACCTCTTCGACCGCCTCGGTGCAGGCGTGCGCCGCCGTCTCGCCGATCAGGGCGGTGGCCGCGCCGAGGGCGAAGCCGGCGAACCGCCAGAGCGGCGCGAGCGCCGTGGGGCGGACCCGAGCCTCGGTGATCAGGGCCTCGAGCCGCGCCAGGTGGGCGCGTTCGTGCGCCTCCATTTCGGCGAGGGTCGCGGCCATCGACGCGCGACCGCCCGCCGCCATCACCGCGCGCTGACCGCGATAGATGAACACCGCGCCCAGCTCGCCGGCGTGATCCACGCGCAGCATGGCGGCGCGACGCTGGCGCCCGGCGCTGGGGCCGGGCAGGGGAGGGAGGGGCCGCTCGCTCATCGCCGCCGTCGCCGGGCCTCGACGTCCGCCGCCGCCTCGGCCTCCGCCGCCCGCGAACGGCCGGCCGACACCGCCACCACGCTGTAGGCGGCGAGGCCCGCGGCCGCCAGGAAGTTCCACCCCGCCATCGAGAGGCCGAGGAACACCCACGCCGGCTTGTCGCAGGCTGGCGGGGCGCGCGGGCCGCCGTGCAGCAAGGCGGCGAGATCGGCGGCGCTTACCGTCGCCCCGCCGCTGCACGCCGCCGGGCCCGGCCACCACTTCCACTCGACGCCGGCGTGGTAGCCGGCCATCGCCGCCTCGAACAGGAACACCGCCGCCAGCGCCACGTTCACGAATCGAACCACCGGCCGGTCGGCCGGCGTGAAGCGCGCGACGATGCCGGCGGCGGCGATCGCGGCGGCCAGCCAGTAGATCTCCCGCTGCTTGAGGCACAGGGTGCACGGCAGCATGCGCCCGAATGTCTCGAAGGCGTGCGCCGCCGCCAGCATCAGCAGCGCCGCGCCCAGCGCCCAGATCGGCCAATCGCGCGAGTACCGGGTCACTGGACGGCTATGCCCCAGTTCGGGCGGCGGGCGCTAGCGGGCGGCGATCTAGGTTGGTCGCGTCCTGGCGGCTTTGAAATCCATTGAGGCTTTGGAACGCCAGAGGTCACGTTCGATCGCGACACCATTGCCTTCCCGCGGCCGCCGGCCGAAGGATCGTGGCCGTCCAGCCATCGCCAAGGAGATCGCCGCGGATGACCCTGTTCGACCTGAGCGGCAAGACGGCGATCGTCACCGGCTCGACCAAGGGCATCGGCAAGGCGATCGCCCGGCGTCTGGCGGAGCACGGCGCGCGGGTGGCGATCTCCTCGCGCAAGGCCGAGGCCTGCGAACGGGTCGCCGGCGAGATCAACGCCGAGCACGGCAAGGATCATCAAGGGGCCCGGGCGATCGCCTGCCCGGCGAACATCTCCTCGAAGGACGATCTCCAACGGTTGGTGGACGAGACGCGCGCGGCGTTCGGCCCGATCGACATCCTGGTCTGCAACGCCGCCTCCAACCCCTATTTCGGGCCGATGAGCGGCCTCTCCGACGAGGCGTTCCGCAAGATCCTCGACAACAACATCGTTTCCAACCACTGGCTGATCCAGATGGTCGCGCCGCAGATGCGCGAGCGCCGCGATGGGGCGATCGTGATCGTCTCCTCGATCGGCGGCCTGAGGGGCAGCGGCCTGCTCGGCGCCTATTCGATCTCCAAGGCCGCCGACATGCAGCTGGCGCGCAACCTGGCGCAGGAACTGTCGCCCGACAACATCAGGGTCAACTGCATCGCGCCCGGCCTGGTGAAGACGGACTTCGCGCGCGCCTTGTGGGACACGCCGGACGCCGAGCGCCGCTCCAGCGCCGGCACGCCGCTGCGCCGGCTCGGCGAGCCGGACGATATCGCCGGGGCCGCCGTCTTCCTCGCCAGCCGCGCCGGGGCGTGGACCACCGGCCAGACCTTCGTCATCGACGGCGGCGCGACGGCCTGAAGCGCGCGCCTGCGCTCGCTCTCCGCCTTTGGAAGGCGGCGAGCGCGCCGAAGGCGCGCCGGGATGGGGTTCCTTTTGATGGGCAGGCGGCCGCACGCCGCCGCCCGGCCGCCCTTGCCGGCGCCCTCGCCAGGAAGGAGCGATCTTGTGCACCCTTGAGCGTGTCCAGTGCGCCAATTCGACTCCGTATCGGCCGTGCTAGACCACCAGGCCATGATGCCCAATCACGGCCCGACCCTGGACTTCGGCCTCGGCGAGACCGCCGACGCCATCCGCGAGACCACGGCGCGCTTCGCCGCCGCCGAGATCGCGCCGCTCGCCGCCGAGATCGACGCCACCAACGCCTTCCCGCGCCAGCTTTGGCCCAAGATGGGCGCGCTCGGCCTGCACGGGATCACCGTCGAGGAAGCGTTCGGCGGCCTCGGCCTCGGCTATCTCGAGCACGTGGTGGCGATGGAGGAGGTGTCGCGCGCCTCGGCCTCGGTGGGCCTGAGCTACGGCGCCCACTCGAACCTCTGCGTCAACCAAATTCGCCGCTGGGGCTCGGAGGCGCAGAAGCGCCGCTATCTGCCGGGGCTGATCAGCGGCGAGCATGTCGGCGCGCTGGCGATGAGCGAGGCGGAGGCCGGCTCGGACGTCATTTCCATGCGGCTGCGCGCCGATCGCCGCGGCGAGGCCTATGTGCTCAATGGGACCAAGTTCTGGATCACCAACGCGCCGCACGCCGACACCCTGGTGGTCTACGCCAAGACCGCGCCGGAGGAGGCGAGCCGCGGCGTCACCGCCTTCATCATCGAACGCGGCTTCAAGGGCTATTCCTGCTCGCGCAAGCTCGACAAGCTCGGCATGCGCGGCTCCGACACCGGCGAGCTGGTGTTCGAGGACTGCGAGGTTCCCGAGGAGAATGTCCTTGGGCCGCTCGGCGGCGGCGCCGGCGTCCTGATGAGCGGCCTCGACTACGAGCGCGCGGTGCTGGCGGCCGGGCCGCTCGGCATTATGCAATCCTGCCTCGACGCGGTGCTGCCCTACGTCCGCGAGCGCAAGCAGTTCGGCAAGCCCATCGGAACCTTCCAGCTGATGCAGGGCAAGATCGCCGACATGTATGTCGCCCTCAATTCGGCCCGCGCCTACGTCTATGCGGTGGCGAGGGCCTGCGATGCCGGCCGCACCACCCGCTTCGACGCCGCCGGCGCCATCCTGCTGGCCTCGGAGAACGCGGTGCGCACCGCGCTGGAGGCGATCCAGGCGCTCGGCGGCGCCGGTTATCTCAAGGAGTTCCCGGTCGAGCGCTACCTGCGCGACGCCAAGCTCTACGACATCGGCGCGGGCACCAACGAAATCCGCCGCTTCCTGATCGGCCGCGAGCTGCTGGGCGCGGGCTGAGGAGCGGCGCTCCGCCAAATTCCGCTTTCCCGCGCATGGCGCCATGCTAGGGTTTCGCGGCGCGTCGAATGGGAGCCGTCATCATGCCTAATCCACCCGGTTCGCCGATCTGGTACGAGCTGATGACCCCCGATCCGGATGGGGCGAAGCGCTTCTATGACGATGTCGTCGGCTGGACAATCGGTCCGAAGCCGGCGGATGGCGGCCCCGACTACCGCATGATCGCCGTCCGCGACGGGCCCGCGGACGGCCAGGTCGGCGGCGTGATGCGGCTCGACGAGGCCATGGCCGCCAACGGCGCGAAGCCGGGCTGGCTTCTCTATTTGAACGTGGAGGATGTCGACGCCGCCGCCGCCAAGGCCAAGGGGCTGGGCGCCACGGTCTTCGTGCCGCCGACCGACATCCCCGACGTCGGCCGCTTCAGCCTGCTCGCCGATCCGCAAGGCGCGCCCTTCTACGTCATGCGCCCCAGCGGCGCGGGCACCTCGACCGTCTTCGCCCCTGGCGAGCCCGGCCGCTGCGGCTGGAACGAGCTGTGGACGACCGATGTGCGAGGCGGCGCTCGCCTTTTACGGCGCGATGTTCGGCTGGGAGAACCGCGAGACCATGGATATGGGGGCCATGGGCGGCTACCACTTCATCGATCTGGGCGAGACGCGCCTCGGCGCGGCGGCGCAGATGAAGGATCGCCCGGCGGGCTGGACCTTCTACTTCAACGTCGCCAACATCGAGGCGGCCGTCGAGCGGGTGCGGGCCGGCGGCGGAACCGTGGAGATGGGGCCGCACGCGGTGCCCACCGGCCAGCGCATCGTGGTTGGCGCCGACCCGCAGGGCGCCCGCTTCGCCATGGTGTCGCCAGGCGGAGCTTGAGCCGCGGCCCAGCGAGCCGCGACCGGCGCCGGGCCGCGGCCTTCAGGAGCCGTGCTCGTCCGCGAGGCCCGCCGAGCCGACGCCGCGAGCCTGCGCGACATCCTGTTCGACACCTTCGAGAGCACCTGGTCGCCGCAGGTGACGCCCGCCGCGGCGCAACGCTTCCGCGACGAGGATCGCCCCGCCGCCTTCGCCAAGGAGCGCTGGCGCGATTGCAAGATCGCCGAACGGCGCGGCGAGATCGCGGGCTTCGTCTTCTGGCGCGACGACTTCGTCCACTCGCTGCATGTCCGTTCCGCCCAGGCGCGCTCCGGCGTCGGCGCGGCGCTGATGGATGTCGCCGAACGGGCGATCGCCGACGCCGGCTTCGCCAAGGCGAGGCTGGAGACGGATACGTTCAACGCGCCGGCCCGCGCCTTCTACGCCGCCTGCGGCTATCTGGAAGCCGAGCGATACCCTGATCAGGAGTGGGCGAGCGGCCTCACCACCCTGCTGCTGGTCAAGCGGCTGAGCTGAGGTCCTCGGGATATCGAAGGGGGAGAGCTCTCGAGACCGCTCGCGGTTGAGCGATTGGCAGGATGGCGGTCCCTGCAATGCCTCAAATCAGTTCGGCCACCACTCCCAGCGAGCCGGCCGCTTCGACTTGCCGCCGGTCCAAGGAGCGGAGAGTTGCGCCGTGGGCGAAGGCGACAGCAAGGTGGAGGGCGTCGCCGGCCCTCAGCCCCGTGGCAAATTGATCGCAGAGGCGCGCCGCCAGGCGGAAGTGTCCAGCCTCGACGGGCAGCACCAACAGAGACTCCCGCGCCATGTCGCCGAAGATGGCAAGCGCCCGCGCGCGCTGGGTCTCCACGAGCGCGCCGGTTCTCAGTTTAAGAGACAGGGCGGCGGAGAACTCGGCTACCGCCCATTCACTGATCGTCAGATTGCCAGCGCCCTGGCGATCGAACCACGCCCTGACACGCGCGCTCGCGTCCTCGTTGGCGGTCAAGGCGGATACCAGAACCGAGGTATCGAGGTATTGCATCAATAGCGCGCGTCGGCGCGCATCCCGCTCATGAACGCCTCGGTGGATTGAGCCTGCGGCGCCAGGGTGTCGGTGAACGCCTGGAGGCGCGCGATATCGACCTTTCCCCGAGGTTCCTCGGCGGCGACGAGCCGCGCAACCGGCTTGCCGCGCCGGGTTATGCACACTGTTTCGCCCCCCTCGGCCTTGGCCACCAGGGCGCTCAGCTGCGCCTTCGCCTGCGCCAGATTCACTTGGCTCACGACATCTCTCCTGACTACGATCATGGTCCAATATAGCAACCGGCGCCGCGCGCTACGAGAGTCTTGAGATCGACGGCGATCGGTGACTCTCCCAGCGTCTCATCGGTTCCGCCACGGTGACCGCAAGCGCCGGTGTTGATATGACAGCCGGATGGAACTCGACGCCGCCCTCGATCTGCTGCGCGGCGCCGCGCCCGAGCTGCGGTCGCGTTATGGCGTGGTCGGCGCGCGGCTGTTCGGCTCGCTGGCGCGGGGGACGGCCGACGATCTCTCCGACATCGACGTGGCGGTTACGTTTGAAGGCGAGGGCCCCGCCGACGTGATGCGCCTCTGCGGGGTGTCGGGCCTGCTCTCGGCGCTATTCGGCCGCGACCTCGATGTCGTCTCCCTGCCGGCCCGCGATCCCGCGCTTGACGAGGCCCTGCGGCGCGAGGCGGCGATTGCCTTCTGAGAACTCCCGCCAAAACGCGTTGCCGACATCCTCGCCGCGAGCGCCAGGGTGGAGGCCTTTCGTCCGCGACATCGGCGGCGCCGACGCCCTGACAGCAGATGACCACCTCCATCCTGACGCCCTCGAACGTCAGCTCCTGATCATCGCCGAAGCCGCCGCCAAGCTGCGCGGGCAGGTCGAAGCCCTGGAGCCCGGAACGTATTGGAACGCCATACGCGGCATGGGCAACTTCATCCGCCACGACTACGACGGCGTGGAGGACGAGATTATCGAGCGCGTATTGCGCGACGCCCTCGAACCCCTCGCCCAAGCCTGCCATCGGCTTCTGCGGCATTTAAAGCCCACGGGTTGATACCCTCGATTACATGGGAGTCGCAATTGCTTGCAACAAAGAACGTTAACGCGGATTAAACACGGCCAAATTATCCGGAGTGACGCGCCAACAAAGAACAAGCCCCTAACAATACCAAAATTAAGCCAAGCACCGCGTAAACTCGCAATACATGGCGCCAATAAAGGGGAACTCTCGCGAGAACCATTGGGTGACTCAAATGCATAATGATCAGAGGAACGCCGCTCACCTTGGGCTTACTCTCTGACAATATTCTATAACTTCGTAGGGGTATCAGCGGAATAAACCAAGCAATGACCCACTCAGTGATAGTGTCACCTGGTTTTCTATCTGCTTGGCGCCTCACAAAGCCGGTGCCGAAACCCATGATGTGAAAGGGCATGGTGCCCTCCTAGAGACGACGACCCCATGAGAAACCACTCACGCCATTCCCCACTGCCGAAGCATTAAACGGAGGCGATCAAGTTGCAGCGGCGAGTGCGGCCAAGTTAATGTGGTACCAACCCGCTCGCGCGCCTTACCTCGGCGCCATCCGTATCGCCCCGTCCAGCCGCACGTCCTCGCCGTTGAAGTAGCCGCATTCGATCATCGTCAGGGCCAACTGGGCGTATTCGTGGGGGCGGCCGAGGCGCTTGGGGAAGGGGACTGAGGCGGCCAGGGCCTCCTTCACCTGCGGCGGGGCGGCGTTCATCAGCGGGGTGTCGAAGATGCCGGGGAGGATGGTGTTCACCCGGATGCCCTCGCCCATCAGGTCGCGGGCGATGGGGAGGGTCATGCCGACCACCCCGCCCTTGGAGGCGGAATAGGCCGCCTGGCCGATCTGGCCGTCCTCGGCGGCGACGCTGGCGGTGTTGACGATCGCGCCGCGCTCGCCGTCCTCCAGCGGCTCCAGGGTGAGCATGCCGGCGGCGCTCTTGGCGATGCAGCGGAAGGTGCCGACGAGGTTGATCTGGATGATCCAGTTGAACCCCTCGATCGGGAAGTGCTTGATCTCGCCGGTCTTCTTGTCGCGGCTGGCGGTCTTGAAGGCGTTGCCGGTGCCGGCGCAGTTGACCAGGATGCGCTCCTGGCCGTGAGCGGCGCGCGCCTTGGCGAAGGCGGCGTCGACCTCCTCCTCGCTGGTGACGTTGCACTGGCAGAAGGTCGCCGCCGAGCTCTTCGGCGAGCTTGCCGCCCTTGACGTCGTTCATGTCGAAGATCGCCACCTTGACGCCCTTGGCGGCTAGGGCCCGGGCGGTCGCTTCGCCGAGGCCGGAGGCGCCGCCGGTGACCACCGCGGCGATGGAGGAGTTGAGCTTCATGGAGGGCTTCCATTGGTGAAGAGGAAAAGGGCTGCTTGATCCTCTAGCGCGCCAGCCGGCGACTTAGGAAGCGTGACGCCGCGTCAGAACCGCCAGGCGCCCGCCGCCAGGGCGACGAACAAGCCGAGCCCCGCCGCGACTGTTCGACTTGAAGAGAGCCAGGGCGCCCGCCGGATCGCGCCGGTCGATCCGGCCCGGCTGACGCAGCAGCAGAAAGGCATAGAGGGCGGCGATCGCGTAGAAGGCGGCGCCCAGCCCCGCCAGCATCGCCGCCAGCACCGCCAGGATGATCGCGCCGGCGTAGAAACCCGCCACCGCCGGCGCGGTTTTCTCGCCCAGCCGCCGCGCCGAGGACTTCACGCCGGCCAGCGCATCGTCCTCCAGATCCTGCACGGCGTAGACGGTGTCGTAGCCGAGGGTCCAGAACACCCCGCCGAGGTAAAGGAGCCAGGCCGCCGCCGGCAGCGGCTTGACCGCCAAGCCGACATGGAAGCCGTGGATCCAGGCCCCGGTCAGCAGGGTGATGACGTTGAGCGCCGAGGGGCCGAGCGCCGCCGCGGCGTAGCCCACCAGGGCCGGCCAGTTGAACGTCAGGCCGAGCCACGCCTGCGGCCACCAGGTGATCCGCTTCATGAACGGATAGGCGGCGACCAGGGCCAGGGAGGCGAGGCCGAGGAAGGCGGCGAGGATGTTGAGGCTGAGGAGGATTAGGAGACTCGGCGCCGCGCAGGCGATCATGAAGGCCATGGCGCCGCGGGGCTTGATCTGGCCGCTGGCGAGCGGCCGGCCGGCGGTGCGCGCCACCTTGGCGTCGAGGTCGCGGTCGGCCAGATCGTTCCACGCGCACCCGGCGGCGCGCATCAGCGCCGCGCCGATGGCGATCTTGGCGAGCAGGAGGAGATCGGGCGGCTCGCCCCGCGCCGCCGCATAGAGCGCCGCCCCCTGCCAGCCGGGCAGCATCAGGAGCCAGATCCCCGTCGGCCGATCGAAGCGCCCGAGCTTCAACCACGGCCGCCATGCCGCCGGGGCGAAACGGTCCACCCAGTTGCTCGCGCGATGCATCCGGCAGGAGGGCTGACATGGTTGTCGAGATGCCTAGGTCCGCCCGACTCTGGCAAGCGAGCGAAGGTGATTGCACGCCATGACTGGCTTGCACCGCACGGCAAACTCACGTACATTATGCATTTACGGGAGGCGACATGTCTAGCCAGTCCGCTGCGCGCCTGAGGGCCGCCAAGGGGGAACCGAAGTCGGCTCGCCTCGAATTGCGCGTTGCGCCCGCCGCCAAGCGCCTGATCCAGCGCGCGGCGTCTGTGACGGGGTTGACTCCGGGCGATCTCGCTTACGAGGGCGCCCGGCGCGTGTTGGACGAGCATGAACGAATGGTGCTGACCGCCGAGGACGCCGCGGTCTTTATCAAGGCGTTGGAACGGCCGCCGGCGCCGACCGAAGATCTGGTGACGGCGCTGAGGCGACATCGCGAACTGTTCGGCTGAGCCGCGCTTGGCGCTAATAATCGAACCTCTGGCGGCCGGCCACGATCGGGCAAGGTTCTCCTGCGGCCAACCGGAGCTCGACGACTGGTTCGCCCGTCGCGCGCGCCAAGACGCCAAGCGCGATGTCGCCCGGGTCTTCGTCGCCGTCGATGCGGGCATGGGTGTAGTCGGCTTCTACACTCTGAGCGCGTTCACGATCGCCTCGACGGATCTGCCTTTCGGCATGGCCAAGAAGGTGCCGCGCTACGACGCCTTGCCGGCCGCGCTGATCGGACGCCTTGCCCGCGACTTGCGGGCGCGCGGGCGAGCGGTGGGCGAGTTGCTGCTCGCCGACGCGGTTCGGCGCTGCCTGGAGACGAGCCGCGCCTTGGCGATCCACGCCATCGTGGTGGAGGCGAAGGACGATCTCGCGGCGCAGTTCTACTCGCGCTTCGGCTTCCAGCTCTTCCCGAGCCGATCCCGCCGACTCTTCCTGACCCTCGCCGATGCGCAAGAGGCGCTGGAGCGAGCGTAACCAGGCGGCGATCGCAGGAAGTTGCGCTTGATTGTGGCCGACGCGCACCACCGTGCGGCGAAACGGCCACGGAGCCTCGCGCTCGGCGCCGCGCCGGCGTAAGAGACGCCGCCTCATGGATCAGTATGACGACCACGAGGCCGCCCGCGGGCGGGTGTTGTCGAACGCCCAGGTGCTGGCGTTCATCGCCGGCCATTGGCGCCGGCGGCCGCGCCTGTTCGCCGCCACCTGCGCCCTCTATCTCACGGCGATCGGCTTCGAGCTCCTGGTGCCGCGCGCCGCGCAAGGGCTGGTCGACGCCGCTTCGCAGGGGGCTGGCCAGCTGGCGCGGGCGTGGAGCGCCTGGGGCCTGTTCGTCGCCGTCTATGTCGCCTTCTTCGTCCTGCGTAACATCGCCATCCGCGCGTGGACGCCGCTGGCGGCCGGCACCATGGCGGAGATGACCAACGAGGGCTTCGCTCGCGTGCAGGGCTTCTCGGCCGAGTGGCACGCGGCGAGCTTCGCCGGCGCGACGGTGCGGCGCCTCTCGCGCGCCATGTGGGGCTATGACCTGGTCGCCGACGCCCTGGTGATCTGGCTGGGACCGGCGCTGATCATCCTCTTCGGCCTTTCGCTCCAGATGATCCTGCGCTGGCCGGCGGTGGGCGCCTTCGCCGCTGGCATGGTGATCCTCTACATCGCCTCGAACGTCTGGTTCGCCACCCGCTATGTCCGGCCGGCCAACATCCGGTCGGTGGCGCTGGATTCGCGCATCGGCGGGGCTCTCGCCGATTCCATCGGCGGCAACGCCACCGTCAAGGCGTTCGGGGCCGAGGCGCGCGAGGCGGGGCGCATCGCCAGGGTGGTCGAGCGACTGGCGCGCGGCGACCATCGTCACCTGGAACCGCTACACCGACACCTGGCTGCTGCATAACCTCATGCTCGCCGCCCTGCAGGCGGGGCTCACCGGCCTCATCGTGCTGCGCTGGGCGGCGGGCCAGGCGAGCGCCGGCGATGTCGCCTTCGTGGTGACCGCCTTCATGCTGATGAGCGGCTATCTGAGGAACCTCGGCGAGAACGTCCGCATGCTGCAGCGCGGTCTGGCCGACGTCGAGGATGTCGCCCGCTACGCCCGGACCGCGCCGCAGGTGCGCGACGCCGCCGGCGCGAGCGACTTCGCCGGCCAGAGCGGCGAGATCGTCTTCGAGGCCGTCACCTTCGCCTACGAGCGGGCCGCCGCGCCGATCTATCGCGACTTCTCCATCCGCATCGCGCCGGGCGAGCGGGTGGCGCTGGTCGGGCCGACCGGCTCGGGCAAGTCGACCTTCGTCAAGCTGATCCAGCGCCTCTATGACCTCCAGGACGGCCGCATCCTGATCGACGGCGTCGATATCGCGCGGGTGAGCCAAGGCTCGCTGCGCCGCGCGATCGCCACCGTGCCGCAGGACCCCGCCCTGTTCCACCGCTCGATCGCCGAGAACATCGCCTACGCGAGGCCGGACGCGACGCCCGCGGAGATCGCCCTGGCCGCCCGCCGGGCCCGCGCCGAGGCCTTCATCGCGGCGCTGCCCGAAGGGCTACGCAACCCTGGTGGGCGAGCGCGGGGTCAAGCTCTCCGGCGGCGAGCGCCAGCGGGTGGCCATCGCCCGGGCCTTCCTCGCCGACGCGCCGATCCTGGTGCTCGACGAGGCGACCTCCTCGCTCGACGTCGAGACCGAGCGGCAGGTGCAGGCGGCGTGCGAGGAGTTGATGGCCGGCCGCACCACCATCGTCATCGCCCACCGCCTCTCGACCATCCGCGCCGCCGACCGCATCCTCGTCTTCCGCGACGGCGCGGTGATCGAGGAGGGCCGCCACCGCGACCTGATCGCCCGCGGCGGCGCCTACGCCCGCCTGCACGCGGCGGCCGGGGGCGGATGAATCCTGGAGCGCGGGCCCGCTCGCCCGCGCATGACCGGGGCGAGGCGCCCGGCTCCGGGAAAGGGATCAAAGCGCGCCGGCGAGCCGCGAAGCCAGATCGCCGCGCTCGGCGACGGCGATGTCGCGAAGGCCCAGCCAGGCCGCTATCGTCCGCAGCTCGACCGCGAGCGCCGGGGCGACGTCGGCTGGATCGGCGCCGGGCTCGAGGTGCGCGGCCTGGACGCGCAGCGTTCCCGCGGCGCGATCGCTCTTCAGGTCGACGCGGGCGGTGATCGCCTCGCCTTGCAGGAAGGGCAGGACGTAGTAGCCGTGCTCGCGCCTGTGCGCCGGTGTGTAGATCTCCAGGCGCACCCGCGCGCCGAACAGGCGCTCGCAGCGCTCGCGCCGCCAGATCAGATTGTCGAAGGGCGAGAGCAGCGCCGCCGCCGCGAGCCGCCGCGGCGCGCGGGCGCCGGGCGCGAGATAGGCCGGCTGGCGCCAGCCCTCGACCGTGACCGGCGTCAGCATCGCCGGCTTCCACGAGCTCCGGCAGGCGGGCGCGGACGTCCGCGACGCCCATCCGGAAATAATCTCGCAAGTCGCCCTCGGTGGCGACGCCGAGCGCCCGGGCGGCGATGCGCAGAAGGGCGCGCTGCGCCTTCGCCTCGTCCGGCGTCGGCGCCTCGACGATGGCGCGCGGCAGCACCCGGTCGGGCAGGTCATAGACCCGCTCGAAGCCGTTGCGCGTCCGCACGGTGAGGAGTCCCGCCCAGAACAGCCACTCCAGCGCCTGCTTGCCGTCGCTCCAGCTCCACCAGCCGGGCACGCGCTTGCCAAGGGCGAGGTCGCCGCCGGTGAGGGGCCCGTCGCGCGCCACCCTGGCCAGGACGGCGTCGATGTAGTCGCGCCGCTCGCGGCCGAAGCGCGCCAAGTGCGTCCAGGTCTCGCCGGCTCTGGCCCGCGCCATGCGCCAGCGGAACAGCGGCTGCAGGCCAATCGGCATCAGCGACGCCTCGTGCCCCCAGTACTCGAACAGCCACCGGCGGTTGCCCCAGGCGCCCGCCTCCAGACGGCCGCGATCGTAGGGCCCGAGCCGCGAGAAGGCCGGCAGGTAGTGGGCGCGCGCCAGCACGTTCACCGAGTTGATCTGCACCACGCCGAGGGCCTCGATCAGCCGCCGCAGCCGCAGGGTCGAGGCTTCCGGAGCGCGGACGCCGGCCTCCGCTGCGGCATGCCGGCTGGAAGCCGGCGCTCGCGGGCCGGGCGGAAGCGAGGTGCTGCGCGGCGAGGGCGATCCGCCGCGCCTGCCGCGCGGAGAGCGAGACCCGCGGCTCAGAGATGGTCGAGCACCCGCTTCGGACGATAGGGCTTCTCGAGCGCGGCGGCCTCTTCATTGCTGAGGGTCAGATCGAGCGCCGCGATCGCCTCGTCGAGGTGATGCGGCTTGGACGCCCCGACGATCGGCGCGGTCACGGCCGGATGGCGCAGGACCCAGGCGAGCGCCACCTGCATCTTGGAGACGCCACGCGCCGCCGCGACCTGGCTCACCGCCTCGACGACGGCGTGATCGGCTTCGCGATAGTAGAGCCGGGGCGAGAACTCGTCGGAGCGGGCCCGGGCCGTCTCCCCCTCGCCCGGCTTCTCCCGGCCGCCGGCGAGGAAGCCACGCGCCAGCGGCGACCAGGGAATGACGCCGATCCCCTCCTCCAGGCACAGCGGCAGCATTTCGCGCTCCTCCTCGCGATAGACGAGGTTGAGCTGGGGCTGCATCGAGACGAAGGGCGTCCAGCGGTTGGCGCGGGCGACGCTCAGCATCTTCATGAACTGCCAGGCGTACATGGAGGAGGCGCCGACGTAGCGCGCCTTGCCGGCGCGAACGATGGCGTCCAGCGCTTCGATCGTCTCCTCGATCGGCGTCTCCGGATCGAAGCGGTGGATCTGATAGAGATCGACATAGTCGGTTCCGAGCCGCTCGAGGCTGGCGTCGATCGCCGCGAGGACGTGCTTGCGCGACAGGCCCCTGTCGTTCGGCCCACGGCCCATGGGATGGTGGACCTTGGTGGCGATCACCAGCTCCTCGCGGCGGCCGAATTCCTTCAGCGCCGCGCCGGTCACCCGCTCGCTTTCGCCCAGGGAATACATGTCGGCGGTGTCGAAGAAGTTGATCCCGGCCTCGATCGCCGCCCGGAAGAACGGGAAGGCCGCCTCGCGCCCGAGAATCCACGGCCGCCAGGCCGGGTCGCCATAGGTCATGCAGCCCAGGCACAGGCGCGATACCTTCAAGCCCGTGCGGCCGAGACGGACGTAGTTCATTTATCTACCTTCCATATCCGCTCCTCCCCTTGCGGGAGAAGGGGAGTCAAACTCGCGGGTTACTTCGCCAGCCGGCCGTCGGTGAGCGCCCCCTCCTCGAACGGGAACAGCACCTCGGGATCGGGCGCCGGAGCGGCCTCGTGGATGGCCGGCGGCGCGAGGGTGTGCAGCAGGTGGCGGATGACGTTGAGCCGCGCCGGCTTCTTGTGGTCGGCGGCGACGCAGATCCAGGGGGCGATCGGCGTCGAGGTGCGCATCAGCATCTCGTCGCGGGCCGCCGAATAGGCCTTCCACTTCTTCTGCGCGACGGCGTCGAGGTCGCTGGTCTTGAGCTGCTTCAAGGGATCGGCGCGGCGATCTTCCAGCCGCTTGGCCTGCTCGTCGCGGCTGATGTCCAGCCAGATTTTGACGAGGCGGATGCCCGCCTCCTCCAGCATGCGCTCGAAGGCCGGCACGTCACGCAGGAAGTCCTCGCGCTCGTTGGCTGTGCAGTAGCCCATCACCGTCTCGACGCCGGCGCGGTTGTACCAGGAGCGATTGAACAGGACGACCTCGCCGCAGGCCGGCAGGTGGGCGACATAGCGCTGGAAATACCATTGCGAGCGCTCGCGGTCGGATGGTTTGGGCAGGGCGATGACGCGGGTGGCGCGCGGCGAGAGGTGCTCGGTGATCCGCGCGATCGTGCCGTCCTTGCCGGCGCCGTCGCGGCCCTCGAAGATGACCAGGGCCTTGGCCCCTTCCTTGATCGCCCAGGCCTGATAGCGGACGAGAGCGATCTGCAAGCCCTCGAGCTGCGTTTCGTAGTCATGCCGGTCCATGCCGGCGCCATAGCGCATTTCCAGGGAGTCGCGCGCGTGATCCGCCTCCATGTCGCCGCCGACCTCGCCGCCGGAGACGTTATCGAGCCGCGCGCCGACCAGGCGCGGTATCTTTCGACCGTGATGCGGCTGCGCGCCGGCGACGCCGTGGCGGTGTTCAACGGCCGCGACGGCGAGTGGCGGGCAAGGCTCGCGGCCGACGGCCGCACGCTGAGTTTGGCGATCGAGGAGCGGCTCAAACCCCAGGCCTCGCCGCCCGACCTGGACCTCTTGATGGCCCTCATCAAGCGCCCTCGGCTGGAAACCATCGCCGAGAAGGCGGCGGAGCTCGGCGCCGCGCGCCTGCGGCTGGCGATCACCGAGCGCTCCCAACCTGGCGGCGCGCGGCTCGATCGCCTCGCCGCCATCGCCACGGAGGCGGCCGAACAGACCGGCCGGCTGGACGTGCCGGCCATCGAAGCGCCGGTTCCTCTGGGCCAGCTGCTCGCGGCCCTCGGCGTCCGCCGGCTGCTATTCTGCGACGAGGCCGGCGAGGCGCCGCCAGTCTTGGAGGCCCTCGCCGCCGCCCAGCCCGGGCCATGGGCCATCCTGATCGGCCCGGAGGGCGGCTTCTCGCCGGCCGAGCGGCGGGCGATTCGAGCCCTGCCGAACGCCGCGCCCGCGACGCTCGGCCCCCGCGTCCTGCGCGCCGACACCGCCGCCACCGCGGCCCTATCGCTGTGGCAGGCGAGGCTGGGCGACTGGAGGAACGCCTCGCCTCCCTAAGGCTCCGAGAATCAGCAGCCGGTCGTCCGCCGTTACGGCGGCGAGCACCGCCAGGAGGTCGTCGCGCGCCAAGGCGACACAGCCCTCCGTCGGGCCGAAGTCGGGGCGGGCGAGATGCAGGAAGATCGCCGAACCGGCTCCCGGCGTGACCGGCGCCTCGTTGTGGCCGAGCACGACGATGAGGTCGTAGATGCCGTCAGCGCGCCAAAGCGCCTCGGCGCTGGCGCCGTAGGGCAGGCTCACCGGCTGATTGTACAGCGCGTCTCCCGGCGCATCGCACCAGCCGTCGGTGGGCGTGATCGGCGAGGTGGGCAGGCGCGTGGTCGGGGAAGGCTCGCGATCGGCACGGAACAGCACGCGTCGCACCGGCCAGGCGCCCGCCGGCGTGGCGCCGTCGCCCTCGCGCTTGTCGCGGGCGGCGATCACGCCGCCGCGTCCAAGAGCGCAGCGCAATGGCCGGCCGAACGCCGTCAGCCAGCCGTCCGGGGTGACGATCAGCTCAGCCATGGGGCGCCTCGCCCCGCTCTGGCGTCCTTTCGCCAAACGGTGCATCCTCGCCCGTCATGACGGCGCGCAAGACCATCCTGATCATCGATGACGACGCCGATCTCGCCGAACTGCTGTCCGAGCAGCTGGAGCTGCACGAGGAGTTCGAAACCATGCGGCGGACCACCGCCAGTGACGGCCTGCGCGCCGCCCGTGACGAGCGGCCCGACCTCATCCTCCTCGACGTCGACCTGCCGGACATGAACGGTCGCGAAGCCTGCCGCCTGCTGCGCCGCGACGGCGTCGTCGCGCCGGTGATCATGCTGACCGCGGCGGCGGGAGAATCCGACACTATCCTCGGGCTCGAACTCGGGGGCGAACGACTACGTCACCAAGCCCTTCCGCTTCAACCTGCTGCTCGCCCGCATCCGCGCCCAGCTGCGCAGCCACGAACACTCGGAGGCGGCGGTCTTCCGCCTTGGTCCATTCGAGTTCCGGCCGGGCGCACGCCTGCTGATCGACGGGCGCGGCCGCAAGGTGCGCCTCACCGACAAGGAGGCTGGCATCCTCAAGTATCTCTATCGCGCCGGCGGCAAGCCGGTCGGCCGCGAGGAGCTTCTGACCGAGGTGTGGGGCTACAACGCGAGCGTCACCACCCACACCCTCGAGACGCACATCTACCGCCTGCGCCAGAAGATCGAGCCGGAGCCGACCACCGCCCGCCTGCTGCTGACCGAAGCTGGCGGCTATCGCCTGGCCAGCTGAGCCGCGGCGCCGGGCGAGGCGGGGTCGGCAAGACCGCCAAGGAAGGCGGCGAGGTCGGCGGCGGAGCGGTCGGGGATCTGCTCCATCGGCACGTGCCCGACACCGGGATAGACAATCAGCCTGGCGCGCGGGATCGCGGCGGCGAAGGCGCGGCCGTCGGCCGCCGGGATCAGCTTGTCGTCGGCGCCGTGCATCACCAGGGTGGGCGCGGTGATCGTCGCGAAGGTCGCCGCGCTCGCCGGCGCGGCGGCGCGCTGCTGGATGGTGAGCAGGATGTCGCGATGGCCGGGCGCTCGGGAGAGCTCGACATAGCGGTTGACCAGGGCGGGCGTCACCAGCCGCCTGTCGAGGTAGGCGGCGTCCAAGCCCTGCTCGACCAGCGGCCGCATGTCCAAATCCTTGATGAAGCTTCGCGCCCACGGCTGGCGGATCAGCTGGAAGATCAGCGGCTCGCCGCCGCCGCGCTTCTTGGGCCAGCCGGCCGCGTCGACCAGGACGAGGGCGCGCACGTCGGCCGGGTGGCGCAAGGCGTCGTCCCACGCCACCGCCCCACCCATGGAGTTGCCGGCGATGACGTACGGCGTCGCCCGCAGCCGCCGCGCGATCTGGTCGACCAGATCGGCATAGCCGTCGATGCTCGCCGCATAGCCGTCCGGCGCGCGCGTCAGGCCATGGCCGGGCAGATCGAGACTGACGATGCGGTAGCGATCGCCAAGTCGGGCGACCCACGGCTCCCAGGCGTGCAGCGAGGCGGAAAAGCCATGCACGAGGACGACCGCCGGGCCGCTCGCCAGCCCCTGGTCGCGGTAGTGAACACGTAGGCCGCCCGGCAGGTCCATCCACCGGCTGGCCGGGCTGGCGTACCTGGCGTCGAGCTTCGCGTAAGGGATGTCCGGCCGCCACAGGGCGACGCAGCCGGCGACCAGCGCCACCGCCACGATCACCCCCGCCCACAGAACGCATCTTGCCCGCATCGCCGCCATCTCCGCCGCCCTTCGCTCGTCCCTGTACGCCGACTATATAGCCGGCATGTGGACAAGCCATAGCATCGCGCCGACCGGCGGTCTGCTGGCAGTCGGTCGGCGAGGGGCCTGCGCGGCCGCTGCCCCCACTGCGGCGAGGGCGCGCTGTTCCGCCGCTATCTCAAGGTCAAGGCGACGTGCGGCGCCTGCGGCCACGACCTCGACCGTTATCCCGCCGACGACGGCCCGGCCTATTTCACCATTCTGATCGTCGGCCACCTGATCATCGCGCCGGCCCTGCTGTTGCCGCTGATGTGGCAGGCCTCGCCATGGATCGTCGTGCCGGCGGCGCTGATCCCCCTGGCGGCGATAACGCTCGCCATGCTGCCGCGCACCAAGGGCGCGGTGATCGGCGCCCTCTACGCTCTCGCCGTCAACCGCGGCGACGCCGAGCGCCACACCGCCGACGCGCCCTGACAGCCAGGCCGGGGGAGCCTCAGGCGAGGCCGAGCGCCACGCGCTCGCGGCGCGTGAGCTTGGCGGCGACCAGTCCGTGGGCGGCGATCAGCCAATCGGTCATCTCGCCATCGTCGAGGGCGGCGAGATCGTCGAATCGCACCCACTTGGCGCGCGCGAGATAGGGTGCCGGGCGGCCGCGGCCGCTTTCGGTCAGCGCCTCGAAGGCGATGTCGCTCATCTTGATCGAGCAGGCCCCGGCGTCGCCACCCACGGCGAACATCCGGCCGCCGACCTTGTAGACGTGGTCGGAGCCCCATTGGATCTGCATGGTCGCCCCGGGCAGGGCGAGGCAGGCGGCGTGGAAGGCTTCGGGACTCACGCGGCGACGCCGACGCCGATCGGACAGACCACCCCCGTGCCGCCGACGCCGCAATAGCCGTCCGGGTTCTTGGCCAGATACTGCTGGTGATAGTCCTCGGCGAAATAGAACGGCCCGGCCGGGGCGATTTCGGTGGTGATCTCGCCCTTGCCGGCATGCCGCAGCGCCGCCTGGTAGGCATCGCGCGAGGCCTCCGCCGCCGCTCGCTGCGCCTTTGAGCCGTAGAAGATCGCCGAGCGGTATTGCGGCCCGATGTCATTGCCTTGGCGTTCGCCCTGCGTCGGATCGTGTCCCTCCCAGAACAGCTTTAGCAGCGCCTCGTAGGCGGTGAGCGTCGGGTCGAACACCACCCGGACAGCCTCGGCGTGGCCGGTGCGCTTTCCACACACCTCCTCGTATGTCGGGTTGGGCGTGGTTCCCCCCTGATAGCCCACCGCCGTCACCCACACGCCGGGCGCGCGCCAGAACTTGCGTTCCACGCCCCAGAAACAGCCCATCGCGAAGTGCGCCAGTTGCAAGCCATCCGGGTAAGGCCCCGCCAATGGCTTGTCGTTGACGAACGAGCGCTGGGCGGTGCGGATCGGCTGGTCGCGACCGGCGGGAACCGAAGCGATCTTGCTGGACAAGGACATCGAAGCTCTCCGTCTTGGATAGTGCTGACACATAGGCGCTCGCGGGGGCGCTCGCAGGCGCCCGCGCACCGTTTCCTTGTCGGAGGGAGGGCTTGCGGCTATCTGATGCGCGCCCCCCGTCCGGGCTCTGGTGAGGTGGCCGAGTGGTTGAAGGCGCACGCTTGGAAAGCGTGTTTAGGGGAAACCCTAACGAGGGTTCGAATCCCTCTCTCACCGCCACCGGCTCTCTGAACCGCGATGCTCGCGCATCATGGCCAAGGGTGGCCGACGGGCGATTCATGGATGAGGACGCCGCGCGCGACTAGCTCGCCAAGGAGCCCGGCGGCTTCCGTGGTGTCGGCGGCATCGGACAACTCGCGGGCGGACAGGCTCGCCCCTTCCGTGAGCGCCCGCAGAGCCGGGGCCAGCCGATCATCGATCGTGAACTGGACGCCGCGCCAGGAGAGGACGACGGCGCCGGGGTGGTCGGCGGGCTCCAGGTGGGCGGGGCCCTCGGTCAGGCGCAGGCGATCCTCGGGCGAGAAGGCGGTCCCATCGCCGCCAAGGTTCGGCAAGGAGAGTTGCGGGCGAAAGGCCAGCGAGGCCTCGACCGCCCGGCGGTAGTCGCGCGCCAGCATCGCCGGATCGAGATCGCCGAGGCGGCGCAAGAGGCTGCCCAAGCGATCGGCCACGGCGCCGTCGTCCGCCTCGAACGGCAGGTCGCGCCGCATCGCTTCCTCGCTCAGCAGATGATCGGCGAGCCAGTGGAGAAACTCCGAACCGCCACGCCGGGTCAGGCCGATGGTCAGATGCAAGCTGGGCTCGCCCAGGCCGACCGCCGCGTGCCAATAGCCGCGCGGCAGATAGAGCACGTCGCCGGGTTCCAGCACTCGCTCTTGACGCACTTCGCTTGGCCCGATGTGGTCCGGCGGATCGGCGCGCAGCACCGGCGCGACGCGGGCGAGACCGTGCAGACGCCAGAGCTTGCGGCCGGCGATCTGCACGACCAGCACATCGTGCTCGTCCCAGTGGGTGTCGAATCCCGGCGTCGCGCGGAACGACGCGTAGAGATTGGCCTGGCAATGGCAGGTGAAGGCGGCCGCCAGCCGGGCGCACAGGCCGCGCAACGGCTCGCCGGTTTCGTGAACCGCGTTGACGATGAGCGTGGCGCCGTCCCGCAACTCGGCCAGGAAGGGTTCCGGCCGCGGCACGCCGGCCGAGTCGCGCCAGCCGTGCGCCAGCGCGCCACCGCGCTCCAGGCGCAGCCGGCCGGCGTCAAACCGGTGGTCGGCAATGATCGCGTTCAGCCGCTCCCAGCCGAACAGCGTCGGCGCGTCCGGGGCCAGCTTGGCGAGGAAGGCGTCGCGACCGAGCGCATCGGAAAGCAGGCGGCCGGCGGCGGTCTCGCCGACCAGGGCGGCGAGGACGGGAAAGGCCGTCGCTGGCCGTTCAGCCTTCGTCAGCTGTTGCCGTCGCGACCGTGAGCGCCGCCTGTATCGCGGTCCGGTCCGGTCTCGTGCTCGCCGGCATCGCGGCCGTGCGCTCCGCCGGTGTCGCGATCGGGGCCGGTCTCATGCTGTCCCGCGTCGCGGCCATGCGCGCCGCCGATGTCGCGGTCCGGCCCGGACTCGCCGCCGGCGCCGCCTGGCTGATCGACCCCCTGCAGCAGCGGGCTCGGGGTGGTGGCTTGCTCGGTCATGGTCGCTCCAATGCAATTGTCGAGGAACCGCGCTAACGCCCGGCCCGGCGCCTTCGATCCAGCCCCTACCGCGCCGCGTAGAGATAGGCGGCGATGTCGCGGGCGTCGGCGTCGGTGACGCGCAAGTCCGGCATGGCCGAGCCGGGCTCGATCTCTTGCGGCTCGCGAATCCAGCGGATCAGCGAGGCGGGGTCGTTGGAAAGGCGCCCGGCCAAGGTCGCGCGCTGGTAGAGGCCCTTAAGCGGAGGTCCGACCTCGCCGCGCGCATCGCCGATGCCGGGGATCTCATGGCAGGCGCCGCAGCGATAACGCTCGATCGCCGCCTTGCCGGCCTCGACGTGGCCGCCGCTCAGCGCCAGGCCGTCGGCGCGACCCTGGGCGAGCACCTCCAGGTGGCTGACCCACAGGCCGGCGCCGCCCGCCGCCCCCGCGACCGCCAGCAGGCCGCCCGCGAGCCAAAGGCTGCCGGGTATCTTCATCGTCGCGGCGAAGAGGATGCGGATGAGGGCGTCCGCGCTCCGGCGGCGTCGAATCGGAGGGCCGATCCCCTGGTCCGCCCCACGGCCTGGCCGGGCCGCAGCGCCCGGCCGACGATCGCCAGGGCGACGCCGGCGTGAACGAGGCCGCCGGGAATCCACATCAAGAGACCGGCGAGTTGCTGGTCCTCGGCGGGCATCAATCCGAACGGCGCGCCGCCAAGCCGCGCGTAGGCGCCGTACCAGGGGCTCTCGGAGAAGGCCATCACCGCCCCGAGCGCGCCGGAGACCAGCGAGGTGGCGAAGAGGCAAGTCGTCGCGACGGCCCAGCCGCCCGGCCGCCGCTGGAGGCGCGCCATGGCGTTCCAAAACAGCAGAGCGGTGAGGAGGAAGCTCAGGTGCTGGGCAATGTGCCAGCCGTCGGAGGCGAGAGCGAGATCGAACAGGGCTGGGGCGTGCCACGCCCACAAGGCCACCGCCTGCAGGACCGTCGCCACTACCGGCCCGGACAGCGCCCGCCAAGCGGCGCGCGCGCCTTGGGCGTTGGCGAGACGGCCGAGCGCGCGGCGCGCCTTCGCCGGCATCGACCACAGCAGCACCGGCAAGGGCTCGGCGAGCACCAGCAGGGGCGCGGCGACCAGCATCAGGATCTCATGCTCGAGCATGTGCGGCGCGAACGCCCGCTCGCCGGCCTCGTGCAGCGGCGAAACGAGGGCAAGGCCGAGGGCGAGCCAGCCGGCGGCGAACAGGGCGGCGCGGCGATAGAGAGCGGCGGCGCCGTGCCGCGCGCGAAGGCGCAGGCGGCACAGTCCGATCGCATAGGCCGCGAGGCTGACCGCCAGGGGAACGACGACCGGCGGCTCCAGGCTCCAGCTCAGCGGGCGCACGACGGCACGATCAGGGTGGCGAGCGACTGAAAGACGATGGCGAGGGCGAAGACGGCCGCGCCGCCGAGCGCCAGGCCGGCCAGGAAGGCGTCGGCGCGGGCGCGGCGATCCTCGCCGGCGGCCGAGGCGAACGGCCAGGCGAGCGCGGCGGCGACGGCGCAGACGACCAGCGCCAGGGCGCTCGCCAGCGGTCCGAGCGCCGATCCGGCCGCATGGCAGGCGAGGCGCGCCATCTGGCCGCCGAGCTGTTGCGAGACGAACCAGGCGAGCGCCGGCCCCGCCAGCGCGGTCCACAGGCGATGGCGGGGCGGCGCGCTCACAGCAGCCTCGGCGCGAAATAGACCAGGGCATAGATCGGCACCCACGCCAGCACCACGAAGGTCCAGTAATCGCAGTTGTCGTGCACGTCGGAAAACTGCTGATCGCCTATCTCGTGGGTGAACAGCCAGGCCGCCTGCACGCCGGTGTCGCCAAGGTCGGTGAGCAGATGGCTGGTGTGCAGCACCATCAACAACCACACCGCGGAGCCATAGGCATCCCAGCTCCAGCGCACGTTCAGGTGAGCCAGTTCGACGGCGCGCACGGCGGTGAGCGCCAGGCCGATAACGGTCATCGCCAGCACCCCCCACCGCGCGGAGACGGGCTCGCGGCGTTCCACGCGCCGCCGCAGCCACAGGTTGGGGACCATGCTGGCGAGGAGGGCGAGCGTGAAGAGGCCACTCCATGACAGGTCGGGCGGCCGGTCGCCGCGCGGCGGCCAGGCGGGGCTCTGGCTGGCCAGGTAGAGGTAGGCGCCGCACGCGACCAGGAAACCCGAGCCTTCCAGCAGCATGAAGCCGAACGAGCCCCACCAGATCAGGCTCTTCGGCCCGAAGGCGGCGTCTGGCAGGCCGGCGACGTCGATCGTCTCCCCGCTCGAGGCCCGGTGGGTTTCGGCGAGAGTCACGCGACCGTCTCCCTGCCAGACCCTGGGCCGGCGGGCCGGCCGGCGCGCCGACCGGTCGGCCAGAACCAGCCGGTGAGCGCCAGGGCCAGCGGCGGCGCGCCCCATACCAGCGCCCACGGGGTGAAGACGCTGCCGATGAACAGGGCCGAGACCACCAAGGCGGCGATCAGCGGCCACAGCGATGGCCTGGGGCTCTCCTGACGATAGACCGGCTCGCCCTCGATCAGGCCGGTGACCAGGGCCTCGCGGCGGTCGAGGGACAGTCCGGCAACACGTCGGATCGGCGCTTCGTCCCACAGCGGCGTCAAGCTGGCGGTCGCCGGCGGATCGTCGAAGTTGTGCGGCGGCGGCGGCGAGGACGTCAGCCATTCCAGCGTCGGGCCGCCCCAAGGATCCGGTCCCGCGACCCGGCCACGCCAAAGGCTGGCGACCGCGTTGGCGACGAACACCAGCCCGCCGGCGAAGGCGGCCGTCGCCCCGATCGTCGCGGCGAAATTCAGCGGTCCCCAGCCCATCTGCGGCCCGTAGGTGTAGACACGTCGCGGCATCCCCTCCAGCCCGAGAAGGTGCAGCGGGAAGAAGCCGAAATTGAAACCGCCGACGATCAAGATGAGGGCGACCACGCCCCAGCGTTCCGACATCAGCCGCCCGGTCGCCTTCGGGTACCAATAGACGAAGGCGCCGAACAGCGGAAACAGCGCCCCGCCAACGAGCACATAGTGCAGGTGGGCGACGACGAACTGGGTGTCGTGCACCTGCAGGTCGAAGGGCGCCGAGGCGGTCATCACGCCGGTGAGGCCGCCGATCACGAAAGTGACGATGAAGCCGACGACCCAGAGCAGCGGCGTGGCCAGCCGCGTCCGGCCGCTCCACAGGGTGGCGATCCAGCAGAATATCTGCACCCCGGCCGGCACGGCGATCGCCATGCTGGCGGCGGTGTAGAAGTCGGCCCCGAGCTTGGGCAGGCCGACGGCGAACATGTGGTGCACCCAAAGGCCGAAGCCAAGCACGCCGATCGCCAGCACCGCCACCACCATGGCGGCATAGCCGAACACCGGCCGCCGCGCGAAGGTTTCGACGATGGCCGAGACGAAACCGACAGCCGGCACGAAGATGATGTAGACCTCCGGGTGGCCGAAGAACCAGAAGATGTGCTGGAACAACAGAACGTCACCGCCGCTCGCGGGCGAGAAGAAGTGGGTCGAGACCAGTCGGTCGGAGATCAGCATCGAGGTGGCCAGCATCACCGCCGGCAAGGCGAGCAGGGTCATGAACGAGGCGACCAGCATCGACCATAGGAAGAGCGGCATGCGCGCCAGGGTCATGCCCGGCGGCCGCATCTTGAGAATGGTGGCGATGATGTTCACCGAGACCGCCAGGGCGGCGACCTCGGTGAAGGTGATCATCTGCGCCCAGATGTCGGCGCGGTGGCCAGGTCCGTAGGCGGGGCCGGAGAGCGGCGGATATTCGAACCAGCCAAGATCGGGCGTGATCCCGAGCGCATGAGCGATCCACAGCGTGAGCACGCCGCCGAGATAGAGCCAGTAGCTGAAGGCGTTCAGCCTCGGGAAGGCGAGGTTGCGTTGGCCGAGCATCAAGGGGACCAGCCACATGGCCATGGCCTCCATCACCGGCACGGCGACCAGGAACATCATGGTCGAGCCGTGCAGGCTGAAGCTCTGATTGTAGGCCTGGGGACCCATCTCGTTGAGATCGGGGGCGCTCAGCTGCCAGCGCATGTGAACGGCGAGGGCGCCGGCCAGGAACATCAGCACCAGAGTCGTGACGACATACCGCGCCGCGATGCGCTTGTGGTCGACGGTCGTGAGAAAGCCCCAGAGGCTCGGCGGGTCGCCCCAGGTGTTCGCCAGGCGCGCGCCGGGGTCCAGCGGCTCGGCGGCGGGAACGGGAAGCGTGGCTTCGCTCACTCGAGAGACGCCAGATATGTCGCGGCCGCGTCGGCGTCGGCCGGCGAAAGCGGCACGCTCGGCATGTTGGTTCCGGGCTTCAGCGCCGCGGGCTGCAGGATCCAGCCCTGAATCGCGCCGCGCGACATCGGCGCGAGGCCGGCGGCGATCTCGCGGCGCGAGGCGAGGTGGGTGAGATCCGGCCCGGCGCGGCCGCTCGCCGCCGTGCCGCGGATCGCGTGGCAGGAGGCGCAGGCGCCGCCGGTCACCACCGCCATGCCGTGCGCGAAAGTCGCGTCGCCGTGTTGGACCGCCGGCTGGGCCTGCGCCGCCAGCCACGTCCGGAAGTCGGCCGGACTCTGGACATCGACATCGAGGGCCATGTGGGCGTGCTGCGCGCCGCAGAACTCGGCGCACTGGCCGCGCACCCAGCCGATCCGGATCGGCGTCACGTCGAGCACGTTGGCGCGGCCCGGAATGGCGTCCATCTTGCCGGCGAGATTGGGAATCCACAGGCTGTGGATCACATCGCTGGACGCCACCTCGACCCGCGCCGTCTCGCCCACCGGCAGGTGAAGTTCGTTGGCGGTCTCGATCCAGCCGCCCGTCGCGTCGCGGTACTGCACGCGCCACCACCACTGATGGCCAGTGACCCGGAGCGTCAGCGTCTCGCGGGCGCGCGCCGCCGCCAGGCCGCGGTCGACGACAAAGCTGCCGATCACCAGAGCCGTCAGGCCGACGACGATAAGGCCGGTCCAGCCCCACAAGGCTGCGCTCAGGTGGACCGGCGGCGCCTCGCTGGGATCGCCCGACCGCGAGCCGCGCCACAAGGCGGCCGCCAGGAAAGTGAGCACGAGCAGGTAGGCCGCTGCGCACACCCACAGCAACAGATGAAACAGGCCGAGCGTCGCGGCCGCCTGGGCTCCGGCGGGGTGGAGGGCGGATTGGGCGGCGCTCACCAGAGCGGTCCCTTCCAGCTGGCGCCTTGCGCCTCGCCGGCCTGGTCGAGGTCCTGGCGGCGGCGCTGGACCGACGGGTTCTTGCGCAGGTCGCGGACGTAGGCGGTCAGCTGCCAGATCTCCTGCGGCGAGGCCTTGCCGTCATAGCTCGGCATGCCGCCCGGCCGGCCCTTGGCGATCGAGGCATAGACCGACGCGACACTGCCGCCGAAGGCCCGGCGGTTGTCGGCGAGATCGGCGGCTCCGCGGACGCTCTCGCCGTGACAGGCCTGGCAGCCCAGCCACCCGAACAGTCGGCCGCCGGCGGCGATCTGATAGGCGTTGACCACGAAACGGGCGGCCCGCGGATCGCCCGCCCCTATCGGCGCGGTGAGCGGCGGATCGGCTCCGAGATCGCGCGCCTCGCGCTGGCAGCCGGCGAGCGCCGCCGCCGCGAGAATGACCAAGACTATCAGCGGACGCGGCGGCAGGGGCGACCTCCCATCAGCGGGCCGAGCGAGATGCCAAGAGGGTCAAGGACGCCGCGCGCCATTCAGCGTCGGAAACCGTCGGCGCAACCGCCGGCGCGGCCATGGCGGCCATGGCGGCGACGAGCTTTCGCGCCGCGCCGCTGGCGGTCACCAGAACCCCGCCGGCGCCATCGGAAGCGGTTACGAAGCTGGCTCCGACGTAGTTCCCCTTCAGGGCGATGTGGGCGGTGTGCGTTCCGTCGGTAACCGTCAGCGTGCCGCCCTTGGCGTTGCCCGAATAGGCGGCCTCGCCCGAGCCGGTGAAGGTGATATCGCGCAAGTCGAGCGATGTCGCGCCAGTCTTGGAGAAGCCGCTGATCGATCCGGCATAGGCTTGCGACTGGCCGAGCATCAGCGCGCCGGTCGATCCGGTGAAGGTGACGTTTTCGGCAAAGGCGCCGAGCGCCGCCAGCGTCCCCGCCGCGACCACCGCCGAACCCTTCCCCGTCACCGACCCGTCGATCGTGAGAACGCCGCCGTTCGCCTCGATCGTTCCTGTGTTGGCGAGGCCGCCGACGATCGTCGCGGCGCCGACCTTCAGAGTTTCGATCAGTCCGGCGTTGGCGATCGTGGCGCCCTTGCCGTTTGCCAGGGTCAAAGCCCCGGCGACGGTGACCGTTTGGCCGGCGGCGATGTGGGCGCTGGCGCTCTCGACGAAGCTCGCGGTCTGGCCGATTCCCAGAGTGGCGAAGCCGGCGAACGGCGTGGACGCCATCGAGCCGCTGACGGTGATCGCCGCGTCGCCGGTCAGGCCGGCGATCGTGCCCTGGCCGCTGTCGAGCACCAGAGCACCCCCCCGCCGCTCACGGCGCCGACAAACGCCGAGCCGGCCTCGACCAGCAGCGTGTCGCTCGCGGCGCTGAAGGCGAGCGCCAACCCAGCCTCGCCGTCGATCGCGCCGAAATTGGTGACGGTGACATTCGCGCCATAGGCGAGCACGCCGGCGTAGCCGTCGAGGCTCGCCTTGGAGTCATGCCCGGAACCATTGACCAGGCTCGCCCCGTCGCCGAGCCGGACGGCCGCGCCGCCGGCATCGCCGGTTCCCGTGATGGTCGCGAAATTGGTCACCGCCGCGCCAACCACGGCGACGCCGACGTAGCCTTCGATCAGCGCGTGGCTGTTGTTGCCGAGCCGTTGCTCACCGAGCCGCCGGCGCGCAGCGCGAGGCCGGTGCGCGTCGCGCCGGCCGCGATGATCGTGCCGAAGTTGGCGACCGTCCCGGCGGCGGCGACGGCGACGACGCCGGCATAGCCCTCGATCAGGGCGGCGCGATCGGCGCCGCCGCCGTTGGTCAGCGAGCCGCCATAGAGCAGCTCCACGCCATACTGTCCGACCGCGAAGCCGCTGCCAAAAAGCGTGCCGCTGTTGACCACGCTGGCGGCGGCATAGTTGGCGACGACGCCGGTGTATCCGGTGATCCGCGCGCCGGTATCCAGCGCCGTGCCATTGATCACCGCGCCGCCGCCGAGCACCGCCACGCCATAGCGCCGGCCACCGCGCGGAGCCCCTCAAGGTTGGCGAAGTTGCGTAGCGTCGCGCCTCCCGCCAGCCGCGCGCCCGAGGCGCCGCTGATCAGCGCCGCGGTGTCGGTGGCCGAGCCGTTTGTCACCACGCCGCCGGCAGCGAGGCTGACCGCGGCGTAGCCGTCGGCGACCGGGGCGGCGATGGTCGCGAGATTGCTCACGTAGCCGGCGGCCCCGGCGATATAGATCCCGGCGCCGCCTATGCTCGCCGTTGTCAGGCCGGCGGCGCCATTGTCGATCGATCCGCCGTCGAACAGGTCAATCCCGGCGGCGATCGTGGCGAAGTTGGTCACCGTGCCGGTCTGGCCGGAGATGCCGATCGCGCGACCAGCGATCAGGGCGTCTCGCGCGCCATAGCCGCCGTTGGTCACCGCGCCGCCATAAGTCAGATCAATGGCGAAATTGCCGGCGCGGATCGTTCCGAGGTTGACGATCGTCGCGGCGCCGCTGGCTTGAACGCCTGCGTCGGCGCCGTTCACATAACCGGAAGCCGTGTTGGTGAAGATGTCCGCGCCCGGGTCATGGGCGCCGCCCATGCCGATGGCGGAGCCCTTGTTGCCGTTTTCGATCAGTCCGGCGTTGACGAGCGAACCGTACACCGATTGCAGGCCGCCGCCGGCGATTGTCCCGGTGCTGGTCACCGAAAAAGCCGTGAACTCGTGATTTTCCGTGTAGCCGTAGCGGTAGTAACCGGAGAGAATTCGGGTCGTCATGTCTCGAGCGGGCTCCAGTAGTCGGTGAGGTGCGGGGGCGAAGCATAGGCCCGTTCGAGTTGTCGGCGGCAAGTCTTGGTCATGCGGCGCGCCGCCACGGGGCGATGATCAGATTGAGGCGCGACCCGCCGTGGGCGAGCAGGGCGGCGCGCAGGCGTTCGGCGCGGCGTGCATGGAAGATGCGCTCCCAGGGATGGTGCAGCACGAGTTCGGGAATCAGCACCGCTACCGCGCGGTTCGGCGTCGCCGCGTCGAGCTTTTCGATGAATTCCAGTAGCGGGTGGTTGATCGTCCGCATCGGCGCCGGCAGCAGCACCAGTCGCGGTGGCGCGATCCCGCGGGCGGCGAGCGGTTCGACGACCGCCTCCGCCCAGTGGCGCTTGATGGCGCGCACGTCCTCGCACTCGTCGGGCCCCTCGAGGTGAGTGAGGTGTATGGCGATCACCTCGGGGCTGAGGCTCATCGCCACGTCTAGCGCCCGGTCCGACATCCGCGTGCGCGCGTCGAACAGCACCAGCACGGTTGGCGGCGAGCGATCGCCCGGTTCGAACCTGGGCGCGGGCGCCAGCTGCCGGTCCAGCCGTTCGTAGTAGCGCCGGCAGGCGATCAGGCCGGCGATCGCCAGTGGTATGGCGACGATCACGATCCAGGCGCCATCGGCGAACTTGGTCGCCACGATCACCGCCAGGGCCAGCCCGGTCAACGAAGCGCCCACGGCGTTGATCGAGAGTCGACGCCATGCCGCCGTCCGACACGCTGGATCCTTCGCGCTTTTGCGCCAGTAGGCGACCATGCCTGCCTGGCTCAGGGTGAATGTGAGAAAGGCGCCGATCGCGAACAGGGGGATCAGCCGGTCGGTCACGCCCTTGAACAGGATGAGCAGGGCGCCGGCGAACACGGTGAGAAACCCGACGCCGGCCGAGAAGATCAGACGCCGGTCGGGCAAGGCGAACGGCCGCGGCAGGAAGGCGTCCTGGGCGACCAGCCGGCACAGGCGCGGGAAACCGACGTAGCTGGTGTTGGCCGACAGGCACAGCACCGCCAGGACGCTGGCCATGGCCAGGTAGTAGATCGGTCCGCGACCCGCGACCGCGGCGGTCAGCTGCGACAGCAGGCTCTGGTAGCCGGCCTGGCTCTGGTCCATGGCGGCCAGGCCGTAGCCGCGCGCCAGGGCGGCGACGCCCGCCAGCAGCACGCCCAAGGTCAGACAGATGATCGTCAAGGTGCGGTGGGCATTGCCGACCACCGGCTCGCGGAAGGCGCCGACGCCGTTGGAAACCGCCTCGACGCCGGTCATGGCCGTGCAGCCGGCGGAGAAGGCGCGCATCACTCCCCAAAGAGAGATCGCGGCCACCGCGCCGGGCGCGAGCGGCGGCGCGACGACGGCGTGCGGATGGCCGCCGAACGCCGCCATGCGGACGAGGCCGACGCCGATCAGCGCCAAAAAGCTGGCGACGAACAGATAGGTCGGCAGCGCGAACAGCAGCCCCGCCTCGCCAGTCCCGCGCAGATTGGCCAGGGTGATCAACAACAAGATCGCTAAGCAAAGGCCCACCGTATAGGGATGCAGCGCCGGCAGTGTCGATGTCAGAGCGCCGACGCCGGCCGATATCCCGACCGCGACGTTCAGAACATAGTCGATCATCAGGGCGGCGGCGGCGAACAGGCCGGCGGCCATGCCGAGGTTCTCGCGCGCGACGGTATAGGCGCCGCCGTTCGACTGATAGGCGACCACCGTCTGCCGGTAGGACAGGTAGAGCACGAGCAGCAGGCCGATGATCGCCGCCGTCACCGGCCCGATCCAGACAAGGCCAAGGGCGCCGAACGGCGCCAGCACGGTCATCGCCGCTTCCGGGCCGTAGGACGCGGAGCCCAACCCATCGAGGCCCATGGCCGGCACGGCCGCGAACCAGCCGATGCGTTGGCGGCCCTGCTCGCGATTGGCCAGCGCGCGGCCCAGCAGGACGTCGATCAGCCTCATGCGCCTCCACCTTGCCCTCGCCGCCAAATCGCGTCGAGTGGCTTTTGGATGCGCGGCTGCCTGAAATCCCCGGTGGAACAATGCCGGCGCCACGTCGATTTCACCGCCTCGACGGGGCATGGGAGACCTTCATGCGAGCCATGGTTCTGACAGCGCCCGGCGAGGCGCGCCTTGTCGATGCGCCGCCGCCATCGCCCGGCCCCGGCCAGGTGCGGGTGCGAATCGAGGGCTGCGGCGTCTGCGCCTCGAACCTCACGCCGTGGGCGGGCGCGGACTGGATGCGCTACCCGACCGAGCCGGGCGCCCTGGGCCATGAGGGCTGGGGCGTGATCGACGCGCTCGGCCAGGGCGTGAGCGGCCTTCGCGAAGGCGACCGGGTCGCCAGCCTGTCGTTCCATGCCTACGCCGACTGCGACCTCGCCGATGCCGATGCGGTGATCCCGCTGCCGGCGACCCTCGACCGAGACCCGGTTCCGGCCGAGCCGCTCGGTTGCGCCGTGAACATTTTCAAGCGCGCGCACATTCGCCCAGGCGACACGGTGGCGATCGTCGGCGTCGGGTTTCTCGGCGCTCTGTTGACCCAGTTGGCGTCTCGCGCCGGCGCCAAGGTAATCGCGCTCTCGCGGCGAGCATTTCCACTGGATGTGGCCCGCCGCTTCGGCGCGCACGAAACCGTAACGATGGACGATCACTGGCGGGTTATCGAGGCGGTGAAGACGCTCACAGAAGGGCGGCTGTGCCAGCGCGTCATCGAAGCGACCGGCAAGCAATGGCCGCTCGACCTGGCCGCCGAGCTGACCGCCGAGGGCGGCCGGCTCATCATCGCCGGCTATCATCAGGACGGTCCGCGTCAGGTTAACATGCAGCTGTGGAACTGGCGCGGCCTCGAGGTGATCAACGCCCATGAGCGGGACAGGGCGGTCTGCGTCAGCGGCGCGCGCGAGGCCGTGTCATTGGTCGCCGCCGGCGAGCTGGACCCGGCGCCGCTCTACACCCATCGTTATCCGCTGGAGGCGCTCGGCGCTGCGCTGGACGCCACTCGCGACCGGCCGGACGGCTTCATCAAGGCGTTGGTGACCTCGTGAGCCGGCCGCGCCGGCCGCGCGTCGGCTTTCTCGGCGTCGGCTGGATCGGGCTCGACCGCATGCGGGCCATGCTCGCCTCTGGCCACGTCGAGGCGGCGGCGTTTGTCGAGCCGAACGAGCAGGCCGCGGCGGCGGCGGCGGCCGTCGCGCCGGGCGCCCGACGGCTCAACGACCTCGCGTCGCTGCTCGGCGAGAGCTTGGACGGGGTGGCGATCGCCACGCCGAGCGCCCTGCATGCCGACCAGGCAATCGCCCTGCTGAACGCCGGCGCTTCGGTATTCTGTCAGAAGCCGCTCGGCCGCGACGCGGTTGAGACGCGGCGGGTGGTCGAGGCGGCGCGTCGCGCCGACAGGCTGCTTCGGGTCGATCTCTCCTATCGCACGACCGACGCGGCGCGGCGGATGGCGGCTGTGCTTTGCACCGGCGATCTGGGACCGATTTTCTTCGCCGACCTCGCCTTTCACAACGCGTTTGGGCCGGACAAGCCATGGTTCCAGGACAAGGCGCTCTCCGGCGGCGGCTGCCTGATCGACCTTGGCGTGCACCTCGTCGACCTGGCGATGTGGCTGCTGAACTTCCCCGAGGCGACGGTGGCGAGCGCCACCTTGCGCCGCGCCGGCGCGCGCCTGCCCGACGACGGCCACGCGGTGGAGGACTTCGCCGCCGCGACCCTGTCCCTGGCGGACGGCGGAATGGTTCGCATCGCCTGCTCCTGGCGGCTGCACGCGGGCCGGCCGGCCGAGATCGGCGCGGCTTTGTACGGGCCCTCCGGCGGGGTGGCGATGGGCAATGTGGACGGCTCGTTCCATGACTTCGCCGCCAGCCGCTTCGCCAGGACCGAGCACTGGCCGCTCGCGGCGCCGCCGGACGCCTGGGGCGGTCGCGCCGCCGCGGACTGGGCGGCTCGCCTCGCCGCCGGCGAGCGCTTTGATTCCTCGGCCGAGCAGTTCGTCCGGGTCGCCGAGATCCTGGACGCCATCCGCGCCATCGGGATCGCCTGAGACGGGATCCTCAGGTTCGCGCCCGCCGGGTCAGGCGGCCCGGGATAGCCGGTCCCCGGTCCCCATCAGGTGGTGCTCGAGTTCGGCCGCCCGATGCGAGGCGGTGTGAGCGGCGAGCACGCGGCCACGAGCCGCATGACCGATGCTCTCCGCCACATTCGGTGGGAGCGCCAGGGCGGCGAGCACCTCGTCCGATTCGCTCGCCAGCACGATCTCGCGCCCACTCTGGAAGATCGTTTCCAATCCGCGCCAAACATCCGAGACGATCGGGGTGGCGCAGGCGGCGGCCTCGAACAGCCGCACGCTGGGGCTGAAGCCGGCGGCGATCATGTCCGCGCGGGTCACGTTCAAGGTGAGGCGGCTGGCGGCGTAGAACGCCGGATGATCGGCGGGAGCGACGTGCTCGATGCGCTCGACGTTGGCGGGCCAGACGATCTCGGCGGGATATTGCGGGCCGGCGACGCAGAAGCGAAGGCTCGGCGCTCTCCGCGCCGGCTCGATCAGCAGTCGCTCGAGGGTCGGCTGGCGATCGGCGCTGTAGGTGCCGAGGTAGCTCAGGTCCCAGCGGCTCGCCGCCTGCAGCGGCCGGTAAACGCCGTCATCGACCGAACAGTAGAGCGCGCGGGCGCTCGGCGCGCCGAATTCGTGCTCGATCCTCGCCAACGTCGGGCCGCCGGTGAACGACAGATAGAGGTCGCAAGCGCGGATCGTCTCGGGCGCGAAATACTCGAAGTCGCCGGCCGCCAGCTTGGCCAGTGTCACCGGCGTGTCGATGTCGTAGAGCGCGCGAACACCCTTGGCGGCGGCGAAGGCGAGGCGCGCGGCCGCGACGCCTTCGGGAACATAGGAACCGACGATCACCGCCTCGGCTCGCCTGAGTTCGCCGCGCCAGCGCTCGAGGCCGGCGAGACCGTCGTAGACTTCCAGCCGGCAGAAGTCTGGCTCCGGCAGATCGCGGTGAGCGGCGTACCACGGCGTGTCGCGTTCGAGGAACAGCACCTCGTGCCCGCGCGCGGCGAAGGCGCGCAGCAACGCCCGGTAGGTCGTCGCATGGCCATTGCCCCACGCCGACGACAGGCTCAGTCCAAGGACGACCAGCCTCACGCCAGAGCGCCTTGCCGTTTCGCGGCGAGAGCCTCGCGCAGCAGGCGGTCGACCTCGACCCCGCGGCCGGCGTAGGTGTGCTCGGCGACAGCCCGGCGGCGCGCCGCCTCGCCGATGGCGCGGGCGCGCTCGGGCGTGAGCGCCGCCAACAGCTCGGCGACCTCCTGGCCATCGCGAGCGACGAGAATTTCCTCGTCCGGCGCGAAGAACAGATCGAACTCCGTCCCAGGCGTCTGTGATCAGGCAGGCCCCGGCCCCGGCCGCTTCGAATACCCGGGTGGCGGGCGAGAACCCCACTTCGGCCATGCTGTCGCGCGCGACGTTGAGCACCGCCAGGGCCGAAGCGTTGAAGACGTTGTGGTCGGCGGTGGCGACGTGGCCGATCGCCTCGACGTTCCCCGGGATCGATCGGTCGTGCCAGCCGGCGCCGCCGAGCAGGAATCGCCGGTCGCTCAGGCGCGCCGCGGGCGCGAGGAAGAACTGCTCGATCCGCGCCTCGCGGTCGGGCAGGCGATTGGCGAGCAGGTTGAGGTCGGCGGCGAAGCGCGCCGCCGGCGCGGCGGGGTGGTGGGTGTCCGGATCGAGACCGTTGTAGATCGGCCGGCAGGCCCGGGCGCCGAGTTCGCGATAGGCGCGCACGACGGGCGGCCCCCCGCCATAGGTGAGCACGGCATCGAGGGTCGGCAGAAGTCGCCGCAGCGGATGATCGGGCGTGGCGCGCAGCTCGGCAAGGGTGGCCGGCGCGTCGACATCCCAGAACAGCCGCAACGCGCCAGGCCGCGCCGCCGCCATGACGCTGGCGAGCAGCCGGTCGTCGAAAACGCCGACGCCGCTCGCCTTGACCACCACCTCGGCCTCGGCGGCCCGGGCCGCGACGGCGGCAGCCCCATCCTCGGTTGCCGGCCAGACCACGACCTCGGCCCAGGCGGGCGGATCGATGTCGCGGTGCGCCTGACGGCCAAAGGCGTCGGGCTCATAGAAGATGATGTGGTGCCCCAGCCTCGCGAGTTGGCGCAACAGGCCGCGGTAGTAGGTGGCCGCGCCGTTCCAATAGGCCGACAGCAGGCTCGAGCCGTAGAAGGCGATCTTCACGCGGCGGTCTCCAGACCGGACCCGCTGGACGAGGGCGCCCGCGCGCCGGCGGCGAGCCGGTCGACGATCGCCATCAGTTCGGCGGCGCGGTGGGCGCAGGTGTGGCGGGCGCGAATGGTGGCGAGGCCTCGCCGCGCGAGCTCGGCTCGCAGGTTCGGGTCGTTTCGCAAGGCGCGCAAATGGCTGGTCATCTGCATTTGGTCGCCCGCCATCAGGAAATCTCCGTCGCGGAACAGCCCTTCGGCGTCGGTCCAGGGCGCGCTCGCCAGCGGAACGCCGCACGCCAGCGCCTCGAACACCCGGATGGTCGGCACGCCGGACAGCGCTTCGACATAGAAGCGGCGCGGCACGTGGACGGTGGCCAGATAGCGGGCGAACACCGCCGGCGCCGCCGCGTTGGCCAACCAGCCGCGATAGCGCGCGCCGGAGCGCTCCAGGAGCCGAAGCGCCTCCGGAGGGTACCGGACGCCGTGAACGTCCAGCGGCAGGCCGGCGTCCGCGGCCGGACGCAGCAGGAAGGCCTCCAACTCCGCCGTGCGCTCGCCATCGCCCCAGTTGCCGATCCACACCACTCCCCGCCGCTCGACCGGCTCGGCCGGCGGCTTGAATAGCCTGGTGTCCGCCGCCTCGTGCCAGACGAACACGCGCGCGCCCCAACCCCAGCGGCGATAGACCTCGGCGAGGGCCGCGCCGAACGCCAGCACGCCGTCAAAGGCGGAAAGATCGAGCCGCCGCATCGCGGCCGGATCGCTTACCGCCCGGTGGTGGGTGTCATGGAACAGCAGCCGGAAGCGCCCGCCCCGCGCCCGGGCGGCCCCGAGCGCGGCGATCACCTCCGGATCGGTCCACTCGTGGACGACCACAAGGTCGCAATCGCCAAGTTTCTCGACCGCTTCGTCCGGGCTCGCGTAGGTCTCGGAGTCGAGCTCCGGATAGGCGCGCTCGAAGGGGATCAGGGCGCCGGCGCCGTGGTCGGCGAGCAGGTTGGCGAGGCTCCAAGCCCCGACCGGCTCGAAGGCCCGCACCTCATGGCCGAGCGCAAGGAGCTCGCGCAGCACGCCGCGCAGGAAGTGGGCGTTGCCGTGGTTCCAGCACGAGCGCAGCGAGTGGGTGAACCAGGCGATCCTCACGCCGCCGCCTGCCCTTGCGCGCGCTGAAGCCCGCGCGGCGAGCGCGTCAGATCGCCGTAGGCGGCGAGCACGCCGGCGGTCATGCGCTCGACCGTGTAGCGAGCGGCGCGTCGACGGGCTCGTTCCGCCCACACTCGGCGCTCGTCCTCGTCGCCCAGCAGACGATCGAACAGTTCGGCGAACTCCTCCGGTCGGCGCGCATCGGCGAATTGAGCGGCGCCGTCCCACAACTCGCGGTGGCTGGCGATGTCGGAAAGCACCAGGGCGCAGCCGGCGCCCGCCGCCTCCACGACCGCGAGGCCGAACGGCTCGTAGAGCGCGGCGCTGGCGAAGATCGCGGCGCGCGTCATCTCGCGGGCCACCGCCTCGGCGCCACAGGCGCCGATCGCCTCCGCATGGGCAAGTTGGACCGACTGGCCGTCCGGCCCGGTCGTCGAGCCGGC
The DNA here is from genome assembly GCA_963752245.1 of uncultured Alphaproteobacteria bacterium. Lineage (GTDB taxonomy): Bacteria > Pseudomonadota > Alphaproteobacteria > Caulobacterales > Caulobacteraceae > Acaudatibacter. The sequence continues at coordinate 65,286 of CAVVXO010000002.1, read as the reverse complement.
AAGCCGCACGCGGCCGCCCCACCGTCGCGCCGCCGCGTCGAGCGCCGCGGCGTTCTTGCCTTCGTCCCACAGGCGGCCGACGCCCAGAACCACGGGTTCTCGCCGCCCGCTGATCGATGAAGCGACCGGGGCGCGGCCGTTGAGGACGATGCCTGGGCGCGGAATGCCGTAGGCGCCGGCGGTCGCGTCGGCAAAGGCTCGGCTCGGCGCGATCAGCGCGCCGCAGGCGAGCAGCCCGCGGCGCAATGCCTCGGTTCGCCAGACGAAGTCGGCCGGCATTGGTCCGGATTTCACCGCCGCCCACCAGGTCGCCAGGCAGGAGTGGCACACCCCGAGCACGGGCGCGCGGAAGCGAGCGTCGGCGGCCAGCGCTGGACTGTTCAGGTGGACGATGTCGACGGCGAACGCTTCCGCCGCTTTCTCGAGCCACCGGCCGGCGGCGACGATCGCCTCGCTATCGCCGGCGCGCCAGTCGAGCTCGAGTCCAGTATTCAGGACCGTGACGCCCGAAGCCGCGCCGGCGGCGCGCGACTGCTCAGCCGAGGGCCGCGGCCCGAGCACGGCGAGGATGACCTCGCAACCCGCCGAGGATAGTCCGCGGGCCAAATCCATGGCGTAGGTCCACACGCCGCCGACCGCGTCCGCGGTCATCAGCACGCGTGGCGGCGGCGCCTCCACGTCCACCGGTGTCCGGTTCACGCCGCTGAACGGGTGAGCTCGACATCCGCGGTCGCGCCGGGCGTCAAGCCCCGCTCGGCAAGCAGCCAGTCCGCCAAATCGGCCATGCCCTCGGGCCAGCCGAGCGGCTCGCCAAGTTCGAGGGCCGCCCGCGCGGCCCGCGTGTCCGATACGTAGTAGCGCTGATCGCCGGCCCGCCAAGCGCGCCGTTCCACGGCGATCGGCCGACCGACCAAGGCCTCGGCGCGGGCGATCACCTGACGCAAGCTCACCGCATTGGCGGGGCCGCCGCCGAGATTGAACGCCCGCCCGCTCACCTCGCCAATTCGGCGCCAGGCGGCGAGGTAGGCGTCGACCGCGTCGCCGACGTGCAAGACGTCGCGGACCTGGCGGCCATCGCCATAGATTGTGATCGACTGGCCCGACAGCGCCTTCAAAAGGAAATGCGCGACCCATCCCTGGTCCTCGGTGCCCATTTGCCGCGGTCCGTAGATGCAGCTCATCCGGAATACGCAGGTAGGCAGGCCGAAGCTGCGCGCGTAGTCGAGCACATACTGATCAGCCGCTCCTTTTGAGCAGCCATAGGGGGTGTGAAAATCCAGCCGCCGCGTCTCGTCGACGCCGCTGGCGCGCAGGTCCAGGTCTGTCGGACGATAGGCGTCCAGCCCACGATCCAGCGCGATGTCGGAGAGATCGCCATAGACCTTGTTGGTGCTGGCGAAGATCACCGGCAGACCGTTTTCCCGGGCCGCTTCCAGCACGTTGATCGCCCCGCCGACGTTGACATCGAAATCGCCGCGCGGGTCGGCCAAGCTGGTTGTCATCGCCACCTGCGCGGCGAAATGAAAGATAGCCTCGGCGCCGCGCGCCGCCTCGGCCACCGCGGCGGCGTCGCGGACGTCGGCTGTGATCGGCACGATGGCCCGCCCGTGTCGACGGCGCAGCCATGCGAGATTCCGCTCGACGCCGGGCCGAACCAGCGAGTCGAACACGAGCACCCGCCGGCCTTGGCCGGCAAGGCGATCGGCGAGATTGCAGCCGATGAACCCGGCTCCGCCGGTGACCAGGACCGTGGACGCGCAAGTCGTCATGGCCGCCGGTCACCGGCCGTCGGGCGGCGGAGGTTCCTCTTCCTGCTGAACGGAGTCATCGCAGCCCTCAACCATGCCTTGCGTCGGGCGATAATACGCGAGGCCCGGCGCTCGGTTCCTCACCCGCCGAATTGGCGCATGGTCGCTCAGTCCTCTTCGTCGTCTTCCTCCAGCAGGTCCTCGAGCGCTTCGGCGATGAGGTCGATTTGATCGGCGGTCGCCTCGAACTCGATCAACTCTCCGACACTATCCTCGATATGCAGGCTGTAGCCGGCGCCGGAGCGACGGACAGTGAAGGTCGACAGGGTCTTGCGCTCGCTGGCCATGGTGGCGCGCTCCAAGTGAGGTGGAGGAGAAGGGAAGGGAGCGGCGGCGGGCCGCCTCGCCCAACCGAAGAATGCGGCTTGGCGCGAAAGGATGCGCGCGCGAGCCGCTACGCGCTCGGCCAGCCAGCCGCTCGCCAAGCGTCAAGTCCGCCGCGGTACCAGTAGATGTTGGTGAAGCCGGCCTCCACCGCGCGCAGGGCGGCGTTGTAGGATTCCCAGCATCTCGAGCCCGCGCAGTAGAACACCACCGGCTCGGTCATGTCGCCGCCGGTGTCCTTGCGCAACAGGTCGCCAAGATCGATGCTGGGCGGGCTCAGGCCGGTGCCGGGGTAGTGTCGCGCGCCGGGGATGCCGTCGTGGGCGGCGGCGAGCACGTCGATCAGCAGCATCCGCTTGCGGGCCCGCAGCGCCGCCAGCAACTCGCCCGTGGTGATGGTGCGCGCGCCCGGAATGGTCAGCGGCGTCGGGGCGAAGCCGAGCGCAATGGGGGTGCTCGTCGGCGGCACGCCGAAGTCCGTCGCCTCGTCGTCATAGACCTGGGCGGTGGCGGGATCGGTAAGCGTCGCGGCGGGCGGGGCCGGCGCGCTGGTTGTCGCGGCCGGCGCTTGGATCAGCGCCGCCTGCCCTTGCGGGCCGCTGGCCGAAGGCGGCGGCCGCGAAGCGGCTTTCGACGCCGAGCCATCGCCGTCGCTGAAGTGCCAAAGAGAAAATCCCACCAGGCCGACGCCGATGACCAGCGCGATCACCCGCGCCGTTCGCCCGGCCGCCGCCGGCGCCTCCTGGCCAAAGATCTTGAAGCCGCCGCCAGCCAGCGCCAGCAGCAGCATGACGGCGCCGAGCACCAGAATGCCGATCGACAGCGTCTGAGGCATGGACGTCGCCCTCCCGCCGGACCACCGCGCGCTTCGCCCGCAGTGGACGCGCGTTCGCGCGTCGATGCAACCGCCGCGGCGCCGGTTGCGCCCGGCGGAAGGCAGCCGCAAAACTCCACACCATGGCCACGTTCCCGGATATCGCCGCTCTGAACTTCGATGCGATCGCCCTCGACTGGAGCGCCGATCCGACACCGGAACAGGATGCCTGGCTGACGCCCGAGGGCATCGCGGTCGAGCGCCGCCATGGGCCCGGCGATGTCGCCGGCCTCGACTTCACGAGCAGCCTGCCCGGTTTTCCGCCCTATGTGCGCGGCGTCTATCCGACGATGTACCGCACCAATCCCTGGACCATCCGGCAGTACGCCGGCTTCTCGACGGCCGAGGAGTCCAACGCGTTCTACCGTCGCAACCTTGCGGCCGGCCAGAAGGGTCTCTCCGTCGCCTTCGATCTCGCCACCCACCGCGGCTACGATTCCGACAACCCGCGCGTGGCCGGCGACGTCGGCATGGCCGGGGTGGCGATCGATTCGATCCTCGACATGCGCACCCTGTTCGCCGCCATTCCGCTCGACAAGATGAGTGTTTCGATGACGATGAACGGCGCGGTGCTGCCGATCCTGGCGCTCTATATCGTCGCCGCCGAAGAACAGGGTGTAGCCCACGCCGCCCTGACCGGCACCATCCAGAACGATATCCTCAAGGAGTTCATGGTTCGGAACACCTATATCTACCCGCCGCCACAATCAATGCGGATCATCGCCGACATCTTCGCCTATACCGCCGCCGAGATGCCGAAGTTCAACAGTATTTCGATCAGCGGCTATCACATGCAGGAGGCCGGCGCCTCCCTCGACCTCGAGCTCGCCTATACACTGGCGGACGGGGTCGAATACGTGCGCGCGGGGCTCGCCGCCGGCATGGCGGTGGACAGCTTCGCGCCCCGCCTGTCGTTCTTCTGGAATGCCGGCATGAACTACTTCATGGAGGTGGCCAAGCAGCGCGCCGGCCGCCTGCTGTGGGCCAAGCTGATGCGGGAGAAATTCGGCGCGAGCGACCCGCGCTCGCTGGCGCTGCGCGCCCACACCCAGACGAGCGGCTGGAGTCTGGCCGCCAACGATGTGTTCAACAATGTCGCCCGCACCACCATCGAGGCGATGGCGGCCGTGGCGGGCGGCACGCAGAGCCTGCACACCAACTCGCTCGACGAGGCGCTGGCCCTGCCCACCGATTTCTCCGCCCGCATCGCTCGCAACACCCAGCTTCTGTTGCAGACGGAAGGCGGCATGACGCGGGTGATCGACCCGTGGGGCGGCTCCTATTTCGTCGAGCGGCTCACCCACGATCTCGCCGCCCGCGCTCTTTCCCACATCGAGGAGGTCGAAGCCGCCGGCGGCATGGCCAAGGCGATCGCCGAGGGCCTGCCGAAGCGCCGCATCGAGGAGACCGCCGCCCGGGCGCAGGGCCGCATCGACAGCGGCCGGCAGATCATCGTCGGCGTCAACCGGTACCGGGTGGACGAGGACCACGCGATCCCTCTGTTGGCCGTCGACAACGCCGCGGTGCTTCGCCAGCAGCTGGACAAACTCGCCACACTGAAGGCCAACCGCGATCCGCAGGCGGTCGAGCTGGCGCTCACGGCGCTGGAGAGCGGCGCGCGCGGCAGGGCGAACCTGCTCGAACTCTCGGTCGCCGCCGCCCGCGCCCACGCCACCGTCGGCGAGATCAGCCTGGCGATTGAACGGGTGTTCGGCCGCCACGAGGCGCGCCCGGCCGTGGTCAAGGGTGTCTACGCCGCCGAGGTCGGCGACGAACCGGCCTCCCGCCGCGCCCGCGATCTGATCGCCGCCTTCGCCGAGGCCGACGGCCGACCGCCGACCATCCTGGTCGCCAAGATGGGCCAGGACGGCCACGACCGCGGTCAGAAGGTGATCGCCACCGGCTTCGACGACCTCGGCTTTTCTGTCGCGGTCGGCGCCCTGTTCGCCACCCCGGCCGAAACCGCGGCGGAAGCCGCCCGCCTCGGCGTCCATGTCGTCGGCGCCAGTTCGCTGGCCGCCGGCCACCTCACCTTGATCCCCGAACTGAAGGCCGAACTGGAGAAACTCGGCCGGTCGGACATCGTGATCGTCGTCGGCGGCGTCATCCCGCCGGGCGACTTCGACCGGCTGCGCGCGGCGGGCGCCCGCCTGCTCTTCCCGCCCGGGACCGTGGTGGCGGAGGCCGCCAGCGCCATCGTCGAGGCGTTGAATGAAGACCTGGGGTATGCGCAGAGGCGGGTGGAGTAGGGCACTCACGCCGCGTTGAGGCTAGGCAGGCCTGGCAGCTTCCTAGCGGGGCTCGGGCGCCCTCCCCATGAAAGGGGAGGGAGGCATGAACTGTCTGGCCGGCGGCGGCGTAGAAGCGGCATGAGGCCGCGCTTTGCCCGATCCGCCGCGTGAGTTTCGCTGGCGCGCTCGCCGCTGGGCTGTTGAGCCTTCTCGCGCCGCATGGGGCGCGGGTTCGGCACGACATCCCTTATGTGGAGGGGCCGCGCGGCCGGCTGGACGTGTACGAGCCGCGTCATTCGGCGGCCCACGCGCCGATCGCCGTCTTCGTCTACGGCGGCAGTTGGCAATCGGGAGATCGAGGGCTCTACCGCTTCGTCGGCCAGGTGCTTGCCGCGCGCGGCATCATCACGGTGATCCCCGACTATCGCCTTTATCCGCAGGTTCGCTGGCCCGACTTCCTGCGCGACAACGCCGCCGCCGTGCGCTTCGCCCGCGACCATGCTGCGGAGTGGGGCGGCGATCCGGCGCGGCTCTACCTGATCGGCCACTCGGCGGGGGCCTACAATGTCGCCATGCTGGCGCTCGACCGGCGCTGGCTGGGCGCGGTCGGCCTTGATGCAGCGAGCGACATCGCCGGCGTCGTCGGCCTTGCCGGGCCTTACGACTTCCTGCCGCTGCGCGACGCCAAGCTGAAGGCGATCTTCCGACCCGAGGCGACGGGGCGCGACACTCAGCCGATCGACCACCTCGACGGCCGCGGTCCGCCGATGCTGCTGTTGGCCGGCGCCAGCGACACCGTGGTCGAGCCGGGCAACAGCACCCGCCTGGCGGCGGCGATCCAGGCGCACGGCGGCGTGGCGGCGGCGCGGATCTACCCCGGCGTCGGCCACGTAGGTCTGCTCACCGCCCTGTTGCCGCCGCTGCGCGGCCGCGCGCCGACGCTCCAGACGATCGTCGACTTCATCGCCGGACGATAGCTAGGCCGCCGCCCGGCGGGCCGCCTCGCCAGTGGCGAGCAGCGGCTCGAGAAGGTGGCGCGCCAGATGCGCCACCACGGGGACCACGACCCCATCGCCGGTCAGATGATAGGCGTCGGTCGCGCGATCCGGCAGCCGGTAGCTGTCCGGCAGACCCATCAGCCGGGCGGTCTCGCGCGGCGAGAGCAAGCGGGAGCGCACCCGCTCGCCCTCGACAATCAGGATGGTCTGACGGCTTGAGCCGCCGGCGGGGGTGCGCAGGCAGCCGGCGAGGCCGTCGAAGCGGACTTCGTCGCGAGAGACCCTCGCGCCACCGGCGTCGCGGCGGGTCCGGCGATAGAGCGCGCCGATCATTGGGCGGCGTTCCCGCTGGGCGGCGGCGAGCTTGCCCCGATGCAGCGCCGCCATCCGCGCCACCAGGCGGCCGGTTTCCTCGGGCGTATGCCATCGCGTGCCGGTCGGTCGCGTCTCGATGACATCGACGAGCGTGGTCCGGCGCGGCGGGGCCGGCGGCAGGCGCCACCACAGGAGCGCGCGCGCCAGGTCGGGCGGCAGGCCGGCGGCGGCGGCGGCGAGCGCGCGTGGGTGGAACGGCGGGGCCGGGCCGGCCGCCAGGAAGGCCGGATCGATCGGCGCGTCGGCGGGCGCGCCAATGAGGAACAGGCGCGATCGCGATTGCGGAACGAACAGCGCCGCGTCGATGACGAGCGCGCCGCAGCGATAGCGGGCCTCGGCAAAGGTCCGGACTATGGTCGCGAAGTCGCGTCCGCCGCGCGAGGTCAAGGCGCCGCAGACGTTCTCCACCGCCACCAGGCGCGGGCCCCGGCCCGCGCGAGCCAGGGCGCGGATCACGCTCCAGAAGCCATGGAATGTTCCAGACCGCGCCCCGGCCAGTCCGGCGCCGCCCCCCGCCACCGACAGATCCTGGCACGGGAAGGAGCCCCAGGCGAGATCCGCTTGGCCCGGCGCGTCCGCCGCCACGATCTCGCCGACGTCGCCGAGCTGGAACTCGCCGCCGCCCCAGTTGGCGCGATAGGCGGCCGCCTTCTTCGCGTCGACGTCGTTGGCGTAGAGGCAGGTCCATCCCGGACCCAGTCCGGCGCGCGCCATGCCGCCGCCGGCGAAGAATTCATGGAAGCTCGGCACGCCCGCCAGCTTGCCGGTCGGGCGTGAGTCGCGCAAAGCCGTTCGCCGCGAATCTAAGGCGGATATCGGAAGCGCCAGCCCCGCTTGCAGAATGACCCGCGCGTTCACCGTCGACGACCTGCTGGACTGCTACCGCCGCGGCGTCTTTCCCATGGCGCAGAGCCGTGACGATCCGCGCCTGTTCCTCATCGATCCGCCGCGCCGGGCCATCCTGCCGCTCGACGGCCTGCACGTGCCGCGCCGGCTAGCGCGCACCGTGCGCTCCGGCCGGTTCGAGATCCGGATCGACACCGCGTTCGCCGAACTCATCGCCGCCTGCGCCGCTCCGCGGCGCGACGACGGCGACACCTGGATCAACGCCGGCGTGCGGGCGCTCTATGGCGAGCTGCATCGGCGCGGCTTCGCCCACAGCGTCGAGACGTGGCGGGACGGGCGGCTGGCCGGCGGTCTCTACGGCGTGGCGCTGGGCGGCGCCTTCTTCGGCGAGAGCATGGTCTCGGCCGAGCGCGACGCCAGCAAGGTGGCGCTGGTGCATCTGGCGGACCGGCTCCGCGCCGGGGGTTTCGCCTTGCTCGACTCGCAGTTCATGACCGACCACCTCGCCGGCTTCGGCGCGGTCGAGATCGACCGGGTGGACTACCGCCGGCGCCTCGCGGCGGCCGTGGCGCTCGCGGCCGATTTCGGCGCGGCCAGGGCGTGAGCGGCGGCCAGCGCGGAGCGCAGGGTGGGCTCGTCGACGCGCGCCAAGTCGCAGCGGGTCGCGCCACGCCGGCCCCAGCCGCCCGCGACGGGCGCGAATGCGCGCGGCGCCTGCTCGCAATAGAAGTCGCGCAGCTCCGGATCGAACATCAGGTTGAGGTCGCCGCCGCTGGCTCCCAGCGTCGCGAACATCCTGCGCGATGTGCGGAACGCCCGGCGATCGAAGTGCGGCGCCTCGACGGTTCCGGGAAGCGCCAGCGCCAGCTCGGCGGCTCGCTGGCCGCTGACCGCCATCAGGCCGGCGCGACCGGCTGCAGGCTGCAGCCGACCAGCCAGGCGTCGTAGAGCGACTGCTGCAGCGGATTGACAGACGGCGCCTCGGCGAACATCCAGCCGCTGAACACCCGTTTGGCCGGCGGCGCGGCGCGGCCAGCCACAGGCGGAGACTGGGAGTCGATCACCAGGTAGGCGGAGGCGCGCGGCCGCGGATCCTCGGCTCCGCGCGTCTCGCAGACGCGCGCGGTGAACACCAAGGTCTTGTAGCGGATCGGCCGGCCGATCGGAGCGGTGAATCTCAGCGTTTCTGCGGTCACCTTATCCAGAACCTGCAGCACCGCGACGACCGAGCGCGGCGGCGGGGGAGGCGGGCTCGGCGCCGCGGGGGTCGCGGCGGCGGATTCATCCGGCTTCGCCGGGCGCGCCAGTGGACCCGGAGGCGCCGGGGGCGGGGAACTCGACGGCGCGGCGGCGGTCGGCGGAACGGCGGCTGGGCTGGTGCCCGACTCCGGAGCAGAGATACCGCCGTCTGGCGCGGCGGTCGGGGAAGCGGCCTGTTGGCGTTCGAGCTCGGCCGGCGGCAGCGGCGGCGGTGGTCCGGGCGAGCCGCTTGGCGATCCCCCCGGCGACTCAGCAGCCGGGGCCGCTGGCCCCGGACCGCTGGGTGGTTGCGGCTGCCCGAGCGCCAAGCTGGCCACGGCGACGCCGATCGCCAGGGCGACCAAGCCAAGCCGCGACCGGCCGGCGGCGGACGTCAATCGGGAACCCATGCTTCGTAATCGCCCGTGGCCCGCGGCCGCTCGCCCTCGCTCTTGATCGAGCCAGGCGGGCGCCACGCCTCCAGCGTGCCGGTGAGATTGGGAATGTAGGAACGTTCCCAGGACTTGCGCGGCAAAGGCGCGTGGGTCGGCGGCTCGGCGAAAGTGTGATGCAGCCAGCCGTGCCAATCGGGCGGCACCTTCGACGCCTCGGCATAGCCTGAATAGATGACGAAGCGGCGTGGCCGACCATCGTATTCGTAGCGAGCCTGGCGAGTCTCAAAATAGCGATTGCCGAACTCGTCCTCGCCGACGCACGCGCTGCCCCGGCCGATCTGATGGCGCGCGCCGATCGTCGCGCCGTTCCACCAGGTGAATATGGACTTCAAGAGGTTGGCGATCGGTCTGGCCATGGGGCGAGGCTCATAGCCGGTGGCCTCGGCGCGGTCCATCCGCCGGCTTGGCGTGAAGCGGATTACAGGGCGATCTTGCGGCTGGCGCGACGGACGACCACACTATTTTGCGGTCCGGCACGGAGTCGGCGTCATGGAGGCGCGCGCATGAGCAGCGACGGCGCAAATGTCGGGGGCGGCGATGGGCGCTCGGCGCCGCGCAGCCTTGACGTCGCGAGCCTGCGCGAGCGGGGTTTCACCGACCATGAGCTGGCCGCGATCGACTCGGCCCTGGTCAGCGGCGCCGACCTGCGGGCAGCCTTTTCGGTCGCCGTGCTCGGCGCCGGGTTCGTCGGCGACGTGCTGGGCGCCGACGAGACGGCGGTCATGAACCCAGAGTTCGACACGCTCGCGCACATGGGCTTCTCGCCGGCCGATGTCGCGCTTGCGGAACGCTGGCGCCGCGACACGTGCGGACGGCTGCCGGAGACGGCGGCGGAATGGTCCGGCGCATGGACCGCCGCCGAAGCCGCCGCGTCGTCGCGGCGGTCGCCGGACCCGGCGGTGGTCGAGCGTGTCGTGGAGGTTGATCGCCGGCGACGCCGCCTGCCGGACCGACGCAAGGGCTACATCCAGAAGGCCCAGGTCGGTGGGCATAAGGTCTATCTGCACACCGGCGAATATGGCGATGGCGAGCTCGGCGAAATATTCATCGACATGCACAAGGAAGGCGCCGCGTTCCGCTCCCTGATGAACAACTTCGCCATCGCCGTTTCCATCGGCCTGCAATACGGCGTGCCGCTGGAGGAGTTCGTCGACGCCTTCGTCTTCACCCGCTTCGATCCGTCGGGCGAGGTGGTCGGCAACGATCGAATCCGCCAGGCGACATCGATCCTCGACTATGTCTTCCGCGAACTCGGCGTCTCCTATCTCGGCCGGCAGGATTTGGCGCAGGAGCCGGCCGCCGGCTTCGAGCCGGACGCGATCGGAGACGGCGAGCCGCCGCCGATCACTCATTTCGTTTCCAAGGGCTTCGCGCGCGGAGCGGCGCCGGATAATCTCGTGGTTCTGCCGCTCGCGGCGCGCCGCCGCGCCGAGGTCTGCGCCCGCTGCGGCGACATGGCGGCGGTCCGCAAGGGCCGTTCGCTGATTTGCGAGACGTGTGGCGCGCGCGCGCCGCTCGGCGAGGCGGAAGGCTGAGGCGGCGCCGGCGCTCGCATTACGCCGATTTTACTGGCGCGAGCGATCAAGAGAACCCATGTCTGCCGCCATGAACTCTGCCTCGCGCGCCATCGTGACGGGCGCTCTTCGGCGCGTGGCGCCGCTGCTCGGCGCCCTCGCCTTGCTCGCGGCGGGCGCGGCCGACGCCCGGTTGCTGACCGAGAGCGTTCCGCGCCTGGTGTCGCTGGGCGGCGCCTGCGTTCATTGCAATCTCGCCGGGCGACGGCTGGTCGGCGCCAAGTTCGTCGGCTGCCAATTCGCCGGCGCGTCGCTGGTCGGGGCGGACCTGCGCGGTGCGGTGTTCGCCGGCGCGAACCTGACCGGCGCCGATCTGACCCGGGCCGATGTGCGCGGCGCGACCATGACCGCCGCCCGCTTCGTGCTCGCTCGCTTCAAGGACGCCAATTTGGCCGGCCTGGAAGGCGGCGGCGGCAATTTCCTCAAGGCCGATCTGCAAGGCGCCGATCTGACCAGCGCCGACCTTTCGGGCGCCACCCTGGCCGGCGTCGTCGGCCAATCGGCGATCTTCGCGGACGCCAACCTCGAGGGCGCGTCGCTGCGCGACGGCCGCTTCACCGGCGCCAGTTTCAAGGGGGCCAATCTGGTCGGCGCGGATCTCGCGAACGCGAGCTTCGAGCGAGCCGATTTCACCTCCGCCTCGCTGATCGGCGCGAAGCTCGACGGCGCCGACCTGGCGCTCGGCCGCAACCTGACCGGCCGCCAACTGCGCGGCGCCTGTGGCGATGCCCGCACGCGGTTGCCGCGTGGCCTGAGCGTGCGACCCTGCAGGGACGACGCCCGCTAGGCGCCTCGCCACATGCGCGTTTTTTCGGCGCCCGCGTTGCTGGCGCGGCGGCGCCGCGATATGAGGCGCGACCCTTCCAATCCTAGAGGACACAATGGCCGATACGAAGACAGGCGAGACCGCGGGCAGGGATCCCGCCCTGGTGAAAAAACGCAAGGAGCTCGCCGAGCTGCGCTTGCGCTCGAAGATCGCCGCCGAGCACGCCAAGACCGCCAACGACGCCAAGAAGGAGTTGATGAATCGGACCAAGGCGCTCGCCGCCGAACTGGGCCGCCCGTTTGGTCGCAAGAAGAAGGCCGCCGAGGCCTAAGACTTAAGCCGATCCCCTGCGCTAGGCGAACGCCGACTTCCGAGCGGCCTTGCCCGATGTCCGGGCTAGGCCGCCGGCGTTGCAGGCGCGGCATGCTCCTGTCTTAAGGCCGGCGTCAGCTCGCCGGCGTCGGCCGTAGGCGAAGCTCTCGCAGTTGCGCCTCGCTCACGGGCGAAGGCGCCTTCATCAGCAGGTCCTGACCCTGCTGATTGAGCGGAAAGGCGATCACGTCGCGGATGGCGCTTTCGCCGGCCAGCAGCATGACGATGCGGTCGATGCCGGGCGCGAGGCCGCCATGCGGCGGCGCGCCATGGCGGAAGGCGCCCAGCATGCCGGCGAATTCGCGCTCGACATCCTCGCGTCGCCAGCCGGCGATCTCGAAGGCGCGCAGCATCACCTCGGGCCTGTGATTGCGGATCGCTCCGCTGCACAGCTCGTGGCCGTTGCAAACGATGTCGTACTGCCACGCCTTGATCGCCAGCGGCGGCAGGCCGTCGAGCGCCGCCATCTCGCCCTGAGGCATCGAAAAGGGGTTGTGCGAGAACTGCACCGCCCCGGTCTGCTCGTTCGTCTCAAACATCGGAAAGTCGACGATCCAGCAGAAGGCGAAGCGGTCCTCGTCGAGCAGCGCGAGCTCGCGGCCCAGCCGATCGCGCGCCGCGCCGGCGAACTTATAGAAGCCCTTGGGATCGCCGGCCACGAAGAAGGCGGCGCCGCCCGGCGCCAGTTCCAGTCGGCGGCGCAGCGCCTCGGTGGCTTCGGCGCCGAGCGCCCGCGCGATCGGCCCAGCGGCCGTCTCGCCCTCGCCCTCGCGCCAGAAGATATAGCCGAGGCCCGGTTGACCCTCGTCGCGCGCCCAGCCGTTCATGCGGTCGCAGAAGGCGCGCGACCCGCCGCCCGGCGCCGGCAACGCCCAGACGCGTGCGTCGGACGAGCCTTCGAGAATGCGCGCGAACAGGCCAAATCCGCCAGCTCGGAAAAGATCCGAGACATCGCTCATGACAATTGGATTGCGCAGATCCGGCTTGTCGCTGCCATACTTGGCGATCGCCTCGCCATAGGGGATGCGCGGGAAGGGCGCGGCGGTCACCGGCTTGCCGGCGCCGAACTCGCTGAACACGCCGGCCATCACCGGCTCGATGGCGGCAAACACATCCTCTTGGGTGACGAAGCTCATCTCGACGTCGAGCTGGTAGAACTCGAGCGAGCGGTCCGCCCTGGGATCTTCGTCGCGGAAGCACGGGGCGATCTGGAAGTAGCGGTCGAATCCGGCAACCATCAGCAGTTGCTTGAACTGCTGCGGCGCCTGCGGCAGAGCATAGAAGCTGCCCGGATGCAGGCGCGACGGCACCAGGAAGTCGCGCGCCCCCTCGGGGCTGGAGGCGGTGAGTATCGGCGTCTGGAACTCGGTGAAGCCGGCCGCGATCATTCGCTCACGGATGGATTGGATCACCCGCGAGCGCAGCACGATGTTGCGGTGCAGCGTCTCTCGCCGCAGATCGAGATAGCGATGGGCGAGGCGGATTTCCTCGGGATAGTCCGGCTCGCCAAACACCGGCAGCGGCAGCTCGGCCGCCTCCGACAGCACCTCGACGGCGCTCGCCCGCACCTCGATTTCGCCGGTCGGCAGGCTGGCGTTCACGGTCTCCGGCGTGCGCGCCACCACCTCGCCGTCGACCCGAACGACGCTCTCGGCGCGCGACCGCTCGAGGGCCGCGAAGGCGGCGGCGCCGGGGTGAGCGACCAGCTGGGTTATGCCGTAGTGGTCGCGCAGGTCGACAAACAGCAGGCCGCCGTGGTCGCGCTTGCGATGAATCCAGCCGGAAAGCCGCACCGTCCTACCGGCGTCGGCGAGGCGCAGGGCGCCGCAGGTGTGGGAGCGAAAGGCGTGCATCGACGATCCGGGGTGGGCGGCTTGGACGACCAGGTCAGCGGGGGGACGGTGGGCGAAGGCGCACGCGTCCCCACGACTGTCAAGGCGCGGGGGGCGATTGCGCCTCCCTGTCGCCCGGCGTTATCTTGCGCGCCCCTGTATTCAACAGCTGAAAGGAGGTGATCCAGTGTCTCATTGTCTCTCACCGCGGTCCGATGCGGCCTGGAGCCTTGGCGACGAGGTTCGCTCCTGACGGCGTCTCGACGCCCGTTTGGAATGATGGGTCGCGGGCCCGTCGGCGACGTGACCCCCCCGCCGACTCCGCGGTCACGACGATGGAAGGGCCGCCCCCTCGCGGGGGCGGCCCTTAGTCTTTCCGGCGTTCGCCGCAACAACGCTCAGGGGCTGGTGAATTTGCCGGTGGCGCAGGCGTTGGTGCTGTTGGTGAAGATTTCCTGCACTTGATAGACGCGGCCGGCGGCGGTGAGGGTGCTGTCGTGGCCCTCGCACAGATCGCCGATTTCGTTGCCATTGGCGTCGTTCCACGCCTGCGGATAGGCCGGGTGGGTGCCGGGCGTCGGGATCGCGTCGGTAATCGCTTCGGCGAACTCGTGCGAGGAGACCACCGTGGTGGTGGCGAAGCCGCCGCCGCAATCGGGCATGACGCCATAGAAGATGTTGTTCGGCGTCACCGTCGAGGAGGTCGCCTCGTGATAGGCGCCAAAAGCAAGGCACGATTGCGACGTGCCCAGCGTGATGGTGATGTCCGCCGGGAAGTAGGTCATGTAGAGGGTGTTTAGATCGTTGGTCGGCAGGTGGCCGGCGGCGATCTGCCCCTCGAGCTCCTTCTGCACGTCGGCGTCGGTCAGGTGCTTGGAGGTGTTGACCGGGGTGATGCCGAACTTGCCGGTGAACGAGCCGCGACCGATCGTCTGATTGGTGCCGGGGTGGCCGTTCACGCCGGTGAGGTGCGTCGAATACTGCGCTAGCTGATCGATGTAGGTGCTGTTGCTGATCGCCTGGAAATACGGCCCGATGCCGCTCTTGGTGGCCTTCGGCACGCCCTTGCCCCAGAACACCGCCACGACTTTGACGTTGGAGATCACCGGGCCGCCGAAATACAGCATGGTCTTGCCGCCGGCCGGCGCCAGCGCTGGCGTCTTGATCACCTGCGGCTGATAAAGGTGATAGGCGCCCGAGCCCGCCTGCGGCGCGGCATGGGCGGCGGCGGTCACGGCGATGACCGAGGCGGCGGCCAGCGCCGCCGTCGAGAATGCTCGCATGGGTTTCCTCTTGGTTGAACCGTTGGCGCCGGCGGAATGGCCAGGGCGCGGGTTCGCCGCATAACGAGGTTCTGGCCGCGCGCCAAACGGCCGAGCGCATGGCGCTTTTCCAAGTGGCGCTCGTCGCGGCCGGGCGGGTCAGGCTCTGGCGGCCGCCCTAAAAATCAAGCAAAGCTCAGCGGCGCGATCACCCTTTGCCGCGACGCTCTAAACCAGCGCCCCGTGGCAGTGCTTGAACTTCCGGCCGGAGCCGCACGGGCAGGGGGCATTGCGCCCCGTCCGTTCGAAACCGGCCGGCAGAGCGGAGAGTGGCAGGGCGGCGCGTTGGGCGGCGAGGGCGGGCTCGACCGCGGCGGCCGGATCGCCGGCGAAGGCGCCCCCGGCGAACTCCAGCACCCGCTCGGGCGCGCGTTCGTTCTGGCCGGTGAACGGGTCCATGTGAACTTCGAACATCTGCCCCGGCGGCGGCTCCGGCGGCGCGAACTGGAACTCGACCGTCATCACCCAGCGGGTCACCGCCTGGCGCAGGTCGACGATCATCCCCTCGAACAGGGTGAAGGCTTCGCTCTTATACTCGTTCAGGGGGTCGCGCTGGCCATAGCCGCGCAGGCCGATGACGTTGCGCAGGTGGTCAAGGTGGGTGAGGTGCTCGCGCCACTGCATGTCGACCATCTGGAGCAGGAAGTTCTTCTCCATCCGGCGCATCTGATCGGCTGATATCATTCCCTCGCGCTCGGCGGCGCGGGCGTCGGCGGCGGCGTTGAGCCGCTGTTCGATCTGTTCGTCGGCGATGCCCTCCTCGGCCGCCCAGGCGGCGATCGGCAGCTCGACGCCGAGCAGCTCCCGCGCTCGCTCGCTCAGTCCGGCGATGTCCCACTGGTCGGCGTACGCCTTGGGCGGCAGATGCCGGGTGACGAGATCGGCGATGGTGTCGCGGCGCATCTCGGCGACGACGCCCGAAAGATCGCTCGCCTCCATGAACTCGCGCCGCTGCTCGAACACCGCCTTGCGCTGATCGTTGACCACATCGTCGTACTTGAGGAGGTTCTTGCGGATCTCGTAGTTGCGCTGCTCGACCCGCTTCTGCGCCGTGGCGATGGCGCCGTTGAGCCAGCGATGGGTGATCGCCTCGCCCTCCTCGACCCCGAAGGTGCGCATGATCGCGTCCAGTCGCTCGCCGGCGAAGATGCGCAGCAGATCGTCCTCGCAGCTCATGAAGAACTTGGAGCGGCCGGGGTCGCCCTGGCGGCCGGTGCGGCCGCGAAGCTGATTGTCGATCCGCCGGCTCTCGTGCCGCTCGGTGCCGAGCACGAAGAGGCCGCCGGCGCCCAGCGCCACCTGCTTCTTGGCTTCGATCTCGGCGGACATCCCCGACTTGACCGCCGCCTCGTCCTCCGCCGTCGGCGTGATGCCAAGGCCAGCCTGCTCGGCGCGCCACTTGGCCAAGTGCATGTCGAGATTGCCGCCGAGCTGGATGTCGGTGCCGCGGCCGGCCATGTTGGTGGCGATGGTCACCGTGCCCGGCACGCCGGCGTCGGCGACGATGTAGGCTTCCTGTTCGTGATAGCGGGCGTTGAGCACGCTGTGCGGCAGGCCGGTGATCGTCTTGCCATCCTTCTCCCAGCGATGGCTCTTGAGCATGTCGGAGAGCTGCTCCGACTTCTCGATCGACACGGTGCCGACCAGCACCGGCTGGCCGCGGCGATGGCAATCCTCGATCTGCTCGATGATCGCCTTGTTCTTCTCGGCGGCGGTGCGATAGACTTCGTCGTCGTCGTCGCGCCGCATGACCGGCCGATTAGTCGGAATCTCGGAGACGTCCATCTTGTAGATTTCGAAGAACTCCTGCGCCTCGGTCGCCGCGGTGCCGGTCATGCCGGACAGCTTGCCGTAAAGGCGGAAGTAGTTCTGGATGGTCACCGACGCCAGAGTTTGGTTTTCGGGCTGGATAGTGACGCTTTCCTTGGCCTCGATCGCCTGATGCAGCCCTTCGGAAAGACGGCGGCCGTGCATCATGCGGCCGGTGAACTCGTCGATCAGCATCACCTCGTCGTCGCGAATAATGTAGTCGCGATCGCGCTGGTAGAGCACGTTGGCGCGCAACGCCTGATTGATGTGGTGCACCACCGAGACGTTCGCCGGATCGTAGAGATCGGTCGAACCCTCGGCCAGATGGCCGGCCGCCTGCAGCCGCTCCTCGAGCTGTTCGGAGCCCAGCTCGGTGAGCAGCGCCTGTTTCTGCTTCTCGTCGTGGTCGAAGGTGGCGGGATCGGTGATCAGATCCTTCACCACCACGTCGATGGTGCGATAGAACTCCGAGCGATCCTCGGTCGGGCCGGAGATGATCAGCGGCGTGCGCGCCTCGTCGATCAGGATCGAGTTCGACCTCGTCGACGATCGCGAACGGATGGCCGCGCTGGACCATCTCGGCCGCCTCGTAGCAGAGATTGTCGCGCAGATAGTCGAAGCCGAATTCGTTGTTGGTGCCGTAGGTGATATCGGCGGCGTAGGCGCGCTGGCGTTCGCCTTGGCTGAGGCCATTGACGATCACGCCCACCGACAGGCCGAGAAAGGAATAGATCCGGCCCATCCACTCGGCGTCGCGGGTGGCCAGATAGTCGTTGACGGTGACGAGGTGGACGCCCTTGCCGGCCAAGGCATTCAGATAGAGCGGCAGGGTGGCGACCAGGGTCTTGCCCTCGCCGGTGCGCATTTCGGCGATGCCGCCCCGGTGCAGCACCATGCCCCCAACCATCTGCACGTCGTAGTGCCGCTGCCCCAGGGTCCGCTTGGCCGCCTCGCGCACCACGGCGAAGGCCTCGTTCAGCAGCTCATCGAGCGTCTCGCCCGCGGCGACCCGGCGCTTGAATTCGTCGGTCTTGGCCTTGAGATCGGCGTCCGCGAGCGCGGAGATCGCGGGCTCGAGGGCGTTGATCCGGGCCACCTTGCCCATCATCGCCTTGACCTTGCGGTCGTTGGAGGAGCCGAACAGGGACTTGAGCAGGGCCATGCGGCGGGGATTCCGGTTCAATACAGGCAAGAGAAGGCGGCGCCGCCGAGCGCCGCAAGTCTTGGCGCCTCGCCGATCGGCTCTTGGAGGAGCGACAGCCGGCCCGCCCGCCTGCCAGCCAGCGTCGAGGCGCATCCTTCCCGACGTGGAAGCGCGGCGGCTGACTTATGTAGCGCGCTCGAAAGTGTCAACGCAAAGCCTGAACCGGCGGGGTTGCTCCGGCGGCCGTTCAGGATGCGGCGGCGACAATGAAGGCGTAGCCAAAGGAGTCGCCATTGCAACGGTAGCAGGCGATTTCGGCCCGCGCTTCGGCGAAGATCGCCGCCGCGTCGGGCTCGTCGGGCCAACTGGCAGTCAAGCTGCCGAGCCGCTGGGCGATTGGCTGGTAGTAGGTCCACCACGCCTCTGGCGGCAGGATGAAATCGCCAAGTCGGGCATAGCCCGCCTGGTCGAACACGCTTCGGGCCGAGTTCAAATCGCCCATCGCCGGATAGTCGGCGAACATGGCGCGCGCCTCGCCTGGAACGTCGTCGCGCAGCCAGACCGGTTCGCTCAGCGCCAGGCGGCCGCCGGGTGCGAGCAACCGGCGCCAGGCCGTCAAGGCGGCCGGTAACCCCATGATATAGGCCGCCCCTTCGCACCAGATCAGGTCGAAGGAGGCCGCCGGCAAGCCGATGCGCGCCATGTCGCCACGACGCGTCTCGACCCGTCCGGCCACGCCCGCCGCCTCGGCGCGGCGGCGCAGCGCCTCGAGGTAGGGGGGATGAGCGTCGATGGCGAGGATCCGCGCTTCGGGCAAGGCGCTGGCCAGGTCGAGGGTCTGCGCCCCGGGACCGCAGCCGATGTCGAGAATCCGCGGCTCAGCCGGAAGCGGCCTGGCAAGATCGAGGGCGCGAAGGGTCGAAGGCCGGTCTCCCGGTCCTTCACGCGGCAGGTCGCGATGGATGGCGAAGAAGGCGGCGCGCTGGCGAGGGTTCGAGAAATCCACGCCCTGGCGGCCCGGCGGACCTCAGGCGGTCGCCGCCGCGCTCGGCCGCGCCTTGACCCGCTCGAACCAGGCGGCAATCCAGTGGTTCTCCGGTTTGAGCGGCTGTCCGACGGTCTGGGCGAAGTCGAGGAAGCAGTAGAGCAGGATGTCCGCGAAGGTGAATTGCTCGCCGGCGATCCAAGTCCGCTCGCCCATGAGGCCGTCGAGCCAAGCGAGCTTGTCCTGCGCGATCGCCTTGAGACCATCGGCGGCCTCCGGCAGGCAACGGATGCGGTCCTTGAACAGGCCAAGGCCTTGCGAGAATCGGAAGCCGTTGGCCATCGGCTCGACGACGCCAAGATCGATTCGCCGCGCCCACATGCGCGTCTCGGCCCGTTCGCGCGGGCTCGTCCCGATCAGCGGCGGGCTCGGATGCAACTCCTCGAGGTATTCGCAGATGGCGGTGATCTCCGCCAGCACCAGGCCATCGTCGAGTTCGAGGGCGGGGGTCGTGCCGGACGGGTTCTTGGCGCCATAGTCCGCCCGCCGGTTCTCGCCGCCAAGCAGATCGACGCTGACACGCGGCAGGTCGATGCCTTTCTCCGCCATGAACATTTTCACGACCCTCGGGTTGGGGCCGATGGAATTGTAGAATCTCATGATCGCCGCTCGCTCCCGCCACCCTTGACGCCCCATGCGTGTGTGGACCATGGCGCGGGTGATGTTGAAACGGGCGCCGCCGGGGAACGCAAGGGCGCTCCTGACGATGCTCGCGCTGCTCGCGGGCTGCGCCCGGGCGCCGCCATCCGCCGAACCACCGGCCCCCGGTGATCGGCTCGAAGCGCGGGTGAACGGCGAACCGCTGTGGACGTCGGACGTGCGGCGGGAAGCGTGGGATCTCGGCTTGGCGGCGCCCGGCGAGGCGCTCGCTCGCGCCGACCCGCGCTTTGGCCAGGCGCTCGACGAGCGGATCGACGAAGTGCTGCTCGCGACCGAAGCGGTCCGCCGAGGACTCGACCGTCCGCCAGAAGTGCGGCGGCGGCTAGCGGCGGCGCGCGAGCGGATGGTCGGCGACCTGCTATTGACGGCGGTGGTGAGCCGGGCCGCCGACCCGGGCCGGGTGGCCAAGCTGCGTCGCGATCTCGCCGCCGAGGCTGGAGCGGCGCCGCCGTCCGACCCGGCGATCGTGCGCTTTCTGAGCTATCAGGCGGTCAAGGACCTCGTCCTCAGCCTGCGGCACGACGCGCGGATCGAGAACCCGCCGACGAACGGTGTCGCGCCGCCGCGCCGCGGTGGCGGCGCTTGACCTCGCGGGCCGCGGAGCGGGGCGGCGCCTCGTCGCTTTGGCGGGCCGGGCCGGCGGGCGAGCGGCGCAGATCGCTGGCGGGCAGGATGCGGGCGATCAGCTTCTGAATGTCGCGCAGCAGGCCGCGTTCGTCATCGGCGACCAAGCTGATGGCGACGCCGCTGGCCCCGGCCCGCGCCGTGCGGCCGATGCGGTGGACATAGGCCTCGGGCACGTTCGGCAAGTCGTGGTTGATCACATGGCTGATCGCCTCGACGTCGATGCCGCGGGCGGCGATGTCGGTGGCGACCAGGGCGCGGACCTCGCCGGCCTTGAACGCCGCCAAGGCGCGCTCGCGCTGACCCTGGCTCTTGTCGCCGTGAATCGCGGCGCAGGCGACGCCGCCCTCGCTCAAGGCGCGCGCCACGCGGTCGGCGCCGCGCTTGGTGCGCGTGAAGACCAGCGCCCGGGTCATCGCCTGGTCGGCGAGCAGTTCGCCTAGCACCGCCCGCTTGCGCTCGGCCTCGACGAACAGCACCCGCTGATCAATGGTCTCGACCGGGGTCGCCGGCGGCGTGACGCTGATCCGCTCGGGGCGATCGAGCATGGTCTCGGCGAGCTTGCCGATCTCTCCGGCCAGGGTGGCGGAGAAGAACAGCGTCTGGCGCCGCTTCGGCAGCTGGGCGACGATCCGGCGAATCGGCGGCAGGAAGCCAAGGTCGAGCATCTGGTCGGCTTCGTCGAGGACAAAGGTTTCGACGCCGGCCAAACTGGCGAGCTTCTCGCCAAGATGGTCGAGCAGGCGCCCGGGGGTGGCGACCAGGATATCGACCCCGGCGGCGAGCGCGCGCACCTGTGGGCCATAGCTCACCCCGCCGAACACCACCGCCACCGAAAGCCCGAGATGCCGGCCGAGCGAGCGGAAGCTGTCGGCGATCTGGCTCGCCAGTTCGCGCGTCGGGCTGAGCACCAGGACGCGGCAGCCGCGGCGCGGCGCGGGACGCCGCTCGGCGGCGAGACGATGGAGGATCGGCAAGGCAAAGGCGGCGGTCTTGCCAGAACCGGTCTGGGCGACGCCGATGATGTCGCGGCCGGCAAGCGCCAAAGGGATGGCCCGCGCCTGGATCGGCGTTGGCCGGGCGTAGCCTTCGGCCGTCAGCGCCTTCATCAGCCGCTTGTCGAGATTGAGGGTAGTAAAGTCGTTCAAGGGAGTGCTCGTTTCTTTCATGCGCCACGAGCCGGCGCCGCGCTTCGATGCGCGCGCCAGCGGCGGCAGGATTTCTCTAAAGGGCGGGAGCGCCTCCACGCGGTGGGCGCCGGATGACGGAGATCGCGCCGGTCTGCGGGTCGGAGCCGCCGATTGGGTGGCATCCGGTCACGCGGGCAGGGGCCGGCGATCACGCCCCACCTTTGGCGGGGCACGCGCCGCATGTCGGCGTTCCGTGGGCGCTTGTCAATGGATCGCCGTCAAGCGGGTCGCTGGCGATGCGAACGGCGGACCGCTATTTGCGGCCCGTGCTTCAGCAACACAATACCGCCATGCCGATCCTCCTGGTCGCCGCTTGCGCGCTGGTCGATGTCGACGGCCGGGTGCTGATCGCCCAACGCCCAGCCGGCAAGTCGTTCGCCGGCTTGTGGGAATTCCCTGGCGGCAAGGTCGAGCTCGGCGAGACGCCGGAAGCCTGCCTGATCCGCGAACTGGACGAGGAACTCGGCGTCGGCGTCACGGCGGCCTGCCTCGCCCCATTCGTGTTCGCCAGCCATCCTTACGACAGGTTCCACCTGCTGATGCCGCTATACCTGTGCCGCCGGTGGCAAGGGGTGGCGCGCGCCCGCGAGCACCAGGCCCTGGCGTGGGCCAAGCCGGACCGGCTGGCGGACTATCCCATGCCGCCGGCTGATGGACCGCTGGTCGCCTGGTTGCGCGACTGGCTCTGACGCCGCCGCTCCGCCCTCGGCCCAGCCGGTCAAGGTGAGGACCTCGAAACTGGCGGGCAGGCGGCCGTCCGGTCCAGCGAACGCTTCGGCGTAGACAGCCTCGGCGCGCGCGATGGTGGCGCGGCGCAGCGGCCGCCGCGCGCCGCCTCCGAGCACATTGGTCTCGCCCATGGCGCGCAGATCGGTCATCAGGGCGCGAAGATGACGATAGAGCAGGGTAACGCGCTCGACCTCGACCACCGGATCGGCGAAGCCAGCCCGGCGCAACAAGGCGGGCGCCTGCGCCGGATCGAGCATCGGCGCGACGCGCGGCCCGGCGCCGCCCATCGTTTCCGCTTCGGCGGTGATCAGCGCGTGGCGCAGCTCGGCCAGCGAGCCGCCGCCGATGACCGCGGCGATCATCACGCCGCCGGGGCGCAGCGAGCGGCGCAGCCGCGCCAAGCGCGCCGACGAGGTCGTTCGCCCAATGCAGGGCGAGCGGCGATAGCACCAGATCGAAGGCGCCGTCGGCGAAGGGCGGCTGATCCGCCTCCACGAGCAGCGCGGCGGTCCGCAGGTCGGCGGGGTCGCTGGCCGCCTCGATCAGTCTGTGACCGCGCTTGAACCAGCCGCGTTCGGCGAGCGCGGCGCGCAACAGGCCGCGCCGGCCGCCGTAGTCGCAGGAGGCCGTCGCTGAATCGGCGAGCTCGAGGGTCCGCTCGGCGAGGTCCTCGGCGACCCGGCGGTGGAGAATGTCGGCGGCACCGAACAGATCGCGCGCGCGGATCATGCGGGCCCGCCGCAGCCGCGTGTCGAACAGCCGCGCCGGCGTGTTCATCGGGGGCGATCCTTGCTATCGCGTTCGGCAATCGCGCGCGGCGCCTCGGCGGCGCGGCAAAGCTCGACAGCGGGAGAGCCCGTCACGGTCGCCATCGTCAAGTCCGCGCCTCTCGTCAGCCTGGCCCGCCGGGCGCTCGACATTATGCTGCCGCCGAGAGCGCTCGATGACCGGGCGGCGGTGCTCTCGCCCGGCCTTGGCCCCCACGCCTGGGCAAGGGTGCGGTTCATCGAGGCGCCGGTTTGCGATGGCTGCGGCGGCCCCCTACCTTACGATCAGGGCGAGGGCGTCTCCTGTCCCGGCTGCCCCGGCGAGCGCGGGGCGATCGCCAAGGTGCGGGCCGCCTGCGCCTATGACGACCGCTCGCGGGAGCTCATTCTTCAGCTGAAGCACGCGGACCGCACCGATCTGGCGCCGCTGTTCGCCCGCTGGCTGGCGAGGGCGGCGGCGGATTTGACGGCGGAGATCGACGCTGTCCTGCCGACGCCGATGCACCCACGCCGGCTTTTAGCCCGGCGCTACAACCAGGCGGCGGAGATCGCCCGGCCGCTCGCCCGTATGATCCAACGGCCCTACCTGGCGGATGCCCTGATTCGCGCGCGCGCCACCGGCTCGCAGGAGGGGCGCTCGGCCGAGGGGCGGCGGCGCAATGTCGCCGGCGCCTTCAAGGTCCCGTCGGCGCGCGCCGGCGTGCTGGCCGGTCTCCGGCTGTTGCTGGTCGACGACGTCGTGACCACCGGAGCAACGGCGAGCGCCTGCGCCCGGGCTCTGCTGCGGGCTGGCGCGGCGAGGGTTTGCCTCGCCGCGGTCGCGCGAGTGGAACGGGCTGGCGGCGGCGCTATATAGCCAGACGCCCATTCCCAACCCCGAGAAGTCGATCGCTTGGCCCAGGTCACCATCTATACGCGTCCGTTCTGCGGTTTTTGCGCGCGGGCGCTCGGCGTTCTGCGCGGCAAGGGCGCGGACATCACCGAGATCGAAGCGGGCATGGACCCGGCCAAGCGGCGCGAGATGATCGAACGCGCGGGCGGCGCGACCACATTTCCGCAGATTTTCATCGGCGAGTCGCACGTGGGCGGTTGCGACGACCTGCTGGCCTTGGAGGCGCGCGGCGAACTGGACGCGGCCCTGGCCGGCTAGGCGGCATGCTGCGCGTCGGCCTCGTACAGTTGCGGACGCCATCGACGGCGGCGGACGGGCTCGCGCACGCCGCGCCGCTGATCCGCGAGGCGGCGGCTGCCGGAGCGCGCTGGGTGCTGCTGCCCGAGGGCGCCAACCTGCTGCAGCGTGACCGTTCGGCCTTGAGCATCGAACTGGCGAACCCAGAGGCTGACGTGGCGGTTCAAGGGTTTCGCGACTTGGCGCGCGAACTTGGGATATGGCTGCTGGTCGGCTCGGCCCTGTTGCGCGGCGAGGCCGGCGAGGCGGTGAACCGCGCCCTGGTGATCGATCGACAAGGCCGGATCGCCGCTATCTATGACAAGCTGCACATGTTCGACGTCGACCTGCCGACGGGCGAGCGCCACCGGGAGTCGGCGCTCTACCGCGCTGGCGACCGGGCGATGATCGCCGACGTCGATGGCGTCCCCGTCGGACTTTCGATCTGCTACGATCTGCGTTTTCCGGGCCTTTATGGCGATCTCGCGCGCGCGGGCGCCAAGGTCCTCGTCATCCCGGCGGCGTTCACCCGACCGACCGGAGAAGCGCATTGGGAGGTGCTGTTGCGCGCCCGGGCAATCGAGACAGGCGCCTTCGTCCTGGCCCCGGCGCAAGGCGGGCGGCACGAAGACGGTCGCGCGACCTGGGGGCGGTCGATGGCGATTGATCCGTGGGGCCGGATTCTCGCGAGCGCCGCCGACGATTCGCCCCAGACCATCATGGCCGAGCTCGACCTCGGCGCGGTCGCGGCGGCGCGGACGGCGATCCCGGCGCTGGCTCACGCGCGGGGCTATATCGGGCCATGATCCGCTATGCCCTGGCCTGCGCCAATGGACACGACTTCGAGGGATGGTTCGGCGAGTTGGCCGACTATGACCGACAGGCGGCCGACGGGCGTCTCGCCTGCCCGGTGTGCGCCAGCCCGGACGTGCGCAAGGCGATGATGGCGCCGGCGATCTCCCCGGCTCGCGAACGCCAAGGACTGCCGGCGGTGATGCATGAGGCGCTCGGCGCGATGCGCCGCCATGTCGAGGAGACATTCGACTATGTCGGCGACCGCTTCGCCAAGGAAGCGCGCGCGATCCACGCCGGCGAG
Source organism: uncultured Alphaproteobacteria bacterium (assembly GCA_963752245.1). Lineage (GTDB taxonomy): Bacteria > Pseudomonadota > Alphaproteobacteria > Caulobacterales > Caulobacteraceae > Acaudatibacter. Next base: position 40,038 of record CAVVXO010000002.1, on the reverse strand, counting down.
GTGGAGAAGCGCGGTATTTATGGCGAGGCGTCACCCACCGAGGTGAAGTCGCTGGTCGCTGACGGGGTGCCAGTGGCGCCCCTGCCGCCCAAACCGCCCAGGCCGACCGACATCAACTAACGGCTGACGCTGGCGGCCATCGGTCCGGAGCGCGTGCGCTCCGGACCGCTCGTTGCCTTCCGCCTAGAACAGATAGCGGAGAGTTGCCCCGACGCTGTCCTGAGTGCGGTGATCAGTGACGTTCAGCGCCGTATCCGAAGGCACTACCGTTTGGCTGTTGTTGAAGAACGTGTGCCCATAATTAACCGAGCCGACCAGCCGGTTCGGGATGATGTGATAGTTGAGGGATACATTGACCTGCTGCTCGTCTCCGACGTTGTTGCGAAAGACGAGGCCGCTGGGGGTGGTGACCGTAGGATCGCCATTGAAAACGTAACGGAACCCGGCGTTGGCGGAGAATCGCGGGGCAAAACGTACCTGCGTCTGCACGCCAAGCTCCGGCGCCCAGTAGCCGCTCGTCTGGCTGAAGTTGCCCGTCACCGAGTTGGTGGTCCGGCTGCTGCCGTAATAGCGGCCGGTCACGTCGCCACGCAGAGTGAAAAACCGGTACTCCTGGCTGATCGCCGCGCCGAAATCGCCCTCGCCGCCGCCCCGCGCGACGGTCGCGTCCTGGGTGGCGCTGCCCGAATGGCTGGAGAAGACATCTGGCGAGAAATGGCCGAACAGGTCGAGGTTGACCCCGTGCGCCCTCTGATCGATCGCCCGCCAGGTGAGGCCGAACGTCGGGTCAAAGAACCCGCTGGCGTTTATGTGGGTGGTCCCGGCGGCGTTATCCGTCTCATGGTAGCCGCTGACCGACCCTGAGATGCCGAAGTTCAGCGACAGATCGTCGGTGATGCCATAGGCGAAATACTGCGAGAGTTCATTGGCGACGTTGCGCGTGTCGGCATATTGCGCGCCGGTGGCGTCGAACCGATCGCCGTTCCCCTGCAGATAGGTGTATGTCGAATCGCCAAAAAACTGCCCCTTCAGCGGCAGGAAGGACGGATCGCTGAGTATCCGGTCGGTAATTGGCGTCATATCCTGGGCTCGAGCGCCGAAGGGCACGGCGGCCGACAGCAGGAGGGGCAGAAGCAGGGCGCGGGCGCGCATGGCGGGAACTCCGTTGAAGTGAATCGATGGCTAGACCATCACGAGGGATTTAGCCTTCATGATGACAGCGGTGTCATTATCGAGCCTGATTAACCCGTCCGAAGGTGCATAGCTCCCCCGATCGGCCGCCTTGTCCGCCACCTGTTGCGGCGATGCAACGGGTTTGCCGGACTCGGCGCGGACGAGGGCGACGATGTAGTTGATCGACAGATCCGAAGATCGCCGCCAGCGCCCGCCAATTGGGCTGTAGGTCAGACCCTCGGGGCCGGACAGCGCCTGCCAACCGGGCATCGCCATTCGCAGCACCTCCGCGGGGCCGAGGAAGCGCCGCCAGTCGTGCGTGCCGGGCGGCGCCCAGCGCAGCAGGTGCTCGGCGGCGACCTTGGCGAGGGCGAGCGACCTCCAGGTGCGGTTCAAGGTGGACAGCACCAGCAGCCCGCCGGGCGCGACGAGGCTCAGGGCGTCGGCGAGGAAGGCGGCGGGTTGGGCGACATGCTCGATTACCTCCAGGGCGAGCACCACGTCCCAGCGCGCCGGACCGCCGGCGAGTTCCTCGACGGCGCCCTGCGCGATAGCCGATCGGCAGGTTCGCCTCTTGGGCGTGGGCGCGCGCGACGGTCAGCGCCGCGTCGTCTGCGTCGAGGCCGGTGACGGCGAACCCGAGCCGGGCCATGGGTTCGCTGACCAACCCGCCGCCACAGCCGATGTCGAGCAAGGACAGACCGGCAAAGGGTGCGCGGCGCGACTTGGCGCTCGCTTCTTCCGGTCCGCCGAAACGCGCCAGGGCGGCGTCGCGGATAAAGGCCAGCCGCGCCGGGTTCAGCCGATGCAATGGGGCGAAGGCGCCGCGCGGCGCCCACCAGCGAGACGCCTGGCCGGAGAAGCGGGCGACTTCGGCGGAGTCGATGCTCGAGAAGCGGGGCGCGCGTTCGCTCATGCCCTTGAAGTCTTACGGCGGCGCCGGCCATAGGGCCAAGCGCCGACGGCTCCGGTGCTTGTGGCGGGCGACAGGGGCGCGCTAGAGGCGCTCGCCGCGCGGCGGGCCGAGCTCCCACCAGCAGGAAGCCCGAATGCCACGGCTGGTGAAGAAATTCGGCGGCACCTCTTTGGCCACCATGGAACGCCTGCGGCGGGTCGCCGAACACCTCGCCGCCGCCGCGGCCAGTGGCGAATCCCTGGCGGTGGTCGTTTCGGCCATGGCCGGCAAGACCAACGAGCTGGTCGCCTGGACCGACGGCGCCGGCCCGCCCGCGCCGCCAATCGCGACCGGCGACGACGAGTACGATGTGGTGGTCGCGTCGGGCGAGCAGGTCACGGCCGGGCTCCTGGCGCTCTGCCTGCGCTCTCTCGGCCGGCCGGCACGCTCCTGGCTCGGTTGGCAGTTGCCCATCCGAACCGACGGGGCCCACGGCCGCGCCAGGATCGAGGCCGTCGCCGCCGACGGGCTGCTCTCGCGGCTCGACCAGGGGGAGATCGCCGTCATCGCCGGGTTTCAAGGCGTGACGGCGGACGGGCGCGTTTCGACCCTTGGCCGGGGCGGTTCGGACACCACCGCGGTGGCGATCGCCGCCGCCATCGGCGCGAGCCGCTGCGACATCTACACCGATGTCGACGGTGTCTACACCACCGATCCGCGCATCGAGGCGCGCGCCCGCCGGCTCGATCGGATCAGTTACGAAGAGATGCTGGAAATGGCCTCGGTCGGCGCCAAGGTGCTGCACACCCGCTCGGTGGAGCTGGCGATGGCCAGGCGCGTGCCGCTGCGCGTGCTGTCGAGCTTTATCGAGGGCGGCGCCCCGCCGCAAGACGGGACGCTGGTTTGTGGCGAGGAGGAAATCATGGAGAAGCGGATCGTCAGCGGGGTGGCGTTCAGCCGCGACGAAGCGAAGATCAGCCTGTTCGGCTTACCGGATCATCCCGGCGTCTCGTCCGAAATCTTTGGCCGGCTGGCCGACCTGGACGTCAACGTCGACATGATCGTGCAGAGCCACGCGCACGCCGCCGGCGCGGCGAACATGGAATTCACCGTCGCCAAGCGCGACGCGGACAAGGCGGTGAAGGCGGTTGGCGAGGCGCGCGCGATCATTGGCTTCGACGAGGTCGCCGTTGACACCGACGTCGCCAAGATCTCGGTGATTGGCGTCGGCATGCGCAGTCACGCGGGCGTCGCCAAGACCATGTTCGGCGCCTTGGCCGCCAAGGGCGTCAACATACAGGTGATCTCGACTTCGGAAATCAAGATCAGCGTGCTGATCGAGGCGGCTTATACCGAGCTCGCGGTGCGGGCCCTGCACGCCGCCTACGGTCTCGACCAGATCTGAGGCGGTCGCGCGGCGAAAGCCGGCGGCGGCGAAAAGCTGTATAGCCTGCCGCCGCCGCCCCCTTTGCGAGCGTCAAGGACCTTCCCCGCCTCATGTCGCCTGGCCTCGTCACCCGCGGACCGCGCAGCCTGCTGCGGCAGATTCGCGAGGCCATGGCCGGCGTGGGTCCGGCGCAGTCGCGGCTCGACGCGGTGGTCCGCATCATCGCCGCCTCGATGGTCGCCGAAGTGTGCTCGCTCTACCTGCGCCGCGCCTCTGGCGAAATGGAGCTGTTCGCCACCGAGGGCCTCGATCCCGGCGCGGTTCACGTCACCCGGCTGAAGCCGGGCGAGGGGCTGGTCGGCGAGGTCATGCGGCTCGGAGGTCCCCTCAACCTTTCCGACGCCCCAAGCCATCCGGCGTTCGCCTACCGCCCCGAAACCGGCGAGGATCCCTTCCACGCCCTGCTCGGCGCGCCGCTGCTTCGTGGCGGTCGGACGGTCGGCGTGCTGCTGGTGCAGAACCGCGCCTCGCGCACCTACGGCGAGGACGAGGTCGAGGATCTGCAGATCATCGCCATGGTGCTCGCCGAGATGGTCGCCACCGGCGATCTGCTCGGCCGCGAAGAGCTCAAGGATGTCGAGATTGCGCCGCGCCGGCCCGAGCGGCTCAAGGGCGCCCGCTTCGCCGAAGGGCTGGCGCTGGGCACGGCGGTGCTGCACGAGGCGGCGGTCGCTGGCGACCGGCTGCTGGCCGACGACGTCGCCGCCGAGGAGCGGCGGATGCAGACGGCGATCGAGGCCTTGCGGGCGCAGATCGACGCCATGCTCGACGGCCATGAGGGCATACTGGGCGCCTCCTATGACGTCCTCGAAAGCTACAAGCTTCTCGCGCATAGCCGCAGCTGGACCCATTCGCTGCAGGAGGCGGTCCATTCCGGGCTGACCGCCGAGGCCGCCGTCGAACGGGTCCGCTCCGAGCACCGCGCCAGCCTGGGCCAAGCGCGCGACCCCTACCTGCGCGAGCGCGTCCACGATCTGGAAGATCTCAACGACCGGCTGCTGCGCCACCTGAGCGGCGCCGGCGCGGCGCGACGGTCGCTGCCCGACGACGCCATCCTGATCGCGCGCAACCTCGGTCCCGCCGATCTTCTCGAATACGACCGCGCCAAGGTTCGGGGTCTGTTGCTCGAAGAGGGCTCGCCCGCCGCGCACGCGGTGATCGTCGCCAAGGCCATGGACATCCCATGTGTCGGCCGCCTCGAGGGGCTGCGTGACCGGCTGAGCGCCGGCGACACCGTGATCGTCGACGGCGAGTTGGGAGAGGCCTATCTGCGGCCGCGCCCGGACGTGATCAAGGCCGTGAGCGCCCGCATGGCCGTGCGCGCCGAGCGGCGCGCCGAGTTCGCCCGCCTGCGTGATACGCCCGCGTTCACCCGCGACGGCGCCAAGATCTCCCTGCTGATGAATGCCGGCCTTGCCGTCGATCTGGAACTCCTCGGCGAAACCGGAGCGGAGGGTATCGGGCTGTTCCGCACTGAATTCCAGTTCATGGTGTCCGAGGACCTGCCGCGGCTGGCGGCGCAGGCGGCGCTCTATCGGCGAGTCCTGGATGGCGCGGCGGGGCGTCCGGTGACCTTCCGCACGCTCGACCTCGGCGGCGACAAGATGCTGCCGTACATGCAGGCCGAGCGCGAGGACAATCCGGCGCTCGGTTGGCGCGCGGTGCGCATGGGGCTCGACCGCCCGGCGCTGTTGCGGATGCAATTGCGCGCTCTGATCACCGCGGCCGACGGGCGAGGCCTGCGGATCATGTTTCCCCTTGTCGCCAGCCTCGACGAATTCCGCCTGGCCAGGTCGCTGGTGGAGCGGGAGGTCGCCTGGGCCGAGCGCCGCGGCCGCAGCCCGCCGAGCGTCCTGGAGGTCGGGGCCATGATCGAGGCGCCATCGCTGCTCTGGCACCTCGACGCTCTGCTGCCGCTGACGGACTTCGTCTCGGTCGGCACCAACGATCTGATGCAGTACCTGTTCGCGGCCGATCGAGGCAATCCGCGGGTGGCGAATCGGTACGATCCCCTGTCGCCGCCGCTGCTGCGCGCACTTCGAGCGCTTCAAGGCGCCTGCGTGGAGACCGGCACACCCGTGTCGATTTGCGGTGAAATGGCCGGACGGCCGCTCGAGGCCTTCGCCCTCGTCGGCCTTGGTTTCGACCAGTTGTCGATGCCCCCGTCGGGCCTTGGAGCGGTCAAGACAATGGTGCTGTCGTGCGATCGGGAAGCGGCGCGACGGGGCCTCGACACCGTTTTGCGCAGTGGATCAGGATCGGTGCGGGCCGACGTCGAGGCTCTGGCGAGAAAGCTCCACATCGTGGTCTAGACCGTAGCGAAAGAGTTTTATCGCACGCTCTTCGAGGCGATTGTTTGGGCGGCCAGCCGATGTTACGGCTGGCGGCGCTCGCCGAGGGGCGCCGAAACGCCTTGGCCGGGACACGAAATCGTCCCGCGGCAATGGCGCCTTCGTCGAAGAATGCAGTCAGGGACAGGCATGCCGCTCGATACCGGCGCAGCGCCGAACTCGGACTCCGCGATCGCGCGGGACCCGACTGTCGACCGGCTGCGGCCGATTCAGCTGTCCCTAGCCTCCGATGGCGCGCTCGGCGCCGCCTTGAGGCGAGCCCGCGAGACCCTCGGTCTCGACACCAGCGACATCGCGCAGGCGACCCGCATTCGCGCGCCACAGATCGCCGCGCTCGAAAATGGCGACTTCGCCGCTCTTCCAGCCCCTGCCTTCTTGTTCGGCTTCGTGCGCGCCTATGCCCAGGCGCTTGGCGTCGAGCCGTCGACGGCCGTCGAACGCCTGCGCGCCGAACTGCCGCCGCATCCGGCCGATCTGCGCGCGCCCGCCGGCCTGCGTCACGAGGACAGCCGAAAGCGTGGCCGGTGGGCGGTGTTCGGTGTCGGAATTCTGGTCACCGCCATCGCCGGCTGGAACTTCGCGCGGCATGTAGCGGCGGCTCCGGCGCGGCCAAGTCATGTCGCCAGACTCGCCGCGCCCCTGCCGCCGGGGCCGCTGGGCGCCGCCCGTCTGGGCGCGCCTCTGCCCGCGCCGCCGGAGGCGTCGGCGCCGCCGACCTACGCCACGCCTGGGGTCGATCCGGCGCCGTTTGGCCCGCCGCCGGCGACGCCCGACCCCCTGCTGGCCGGCGCCAGTGACCAAGCGTCGCAAGCTGGCGCGGCGTTTCAACCGGCGGGCGTCATCTACGGGAACACCGTGGCGGCTTCCCTGCTGTTGCAGGCGATCAAGCCGACCAGCTTGGTCGTCCGCGATGCCCGCGGCGCGGTGGTGTTCGCCCGACAGCTGGCGGCGGGAGAGGCGTGGCGCGCCCCGCCAGCCGGCGATCTCGCGCTCGAGATCGGCAACCCGGCGTCCGTGGAGCGCTTCGTCGACGGCCGCTCGCGCGGTCCGCTCGCCGCCGCGCGCGTCAGCCTCGCCAGTCTGCGCCAGCCATAAGGCAGACCCGCCACGCGTCCGGTTTGAGCCCGGCGCGCAATCACCCTATCTTGTGAAGGCCCATGACCATTCAGGATCATACCCGCGTGCGGCCTTGGCGCGCCATCGACCGCCGAGCCTGCCGCCAAATCCACGTCGGCTCGGTGCCGGTTGGCGGCGACGCTCCGATCACCGTCCAGTCCATGACCAACACGGTCACCGCCGATGCGGAAGCGACCATCGCCCAGGTTGCCGCGCTGGCGGAGGCGGGCGCCGACATCGTCCGTGTCTCCTGTCCCGACGAGGATTCGACCGCGGCGTTCGCCAAGATCGCCAGGGCGGCGCGCGTGCCGCTCGTGGCCGACATCCATTTCCACTACAAGCGCGGCATAGAGGCGGCGAAAGCCGGCGCCGCCTGCCTGCGCATCAATCCGGGCAACATCGGCTCGCCCGCCCGCGTGCGAGAAGTGGTGCAAGCCGCCCGCGACCACGGCTGCTCCATGCGCATCGGCGTCAACGCCGGTTCGCTCGAACGCGAGCTGCTGGAGCGCTACGGCGAGCCCTGCCCACAGGCGATGGTCGAAAGCGCGCTGGGTCACGCTCGCATCCTCCAAGATCACGACTTTCACGAGTTCAAGATCAGCGTGAAGGCGTCCGACCCGTTCATGACCGTCGCCGCCTACCAGCAGCTGGCCGAAGCGATCGATTGCCCGCTGCACCTGGGCGTCACCGAGGCCGGGCCGCTGCGCGCCGGCACGATCAAGTCGGCGATCGGACTTGGCAGCCTGCTGTGGGCCGGGATCGGCGACACCATCCGCGTCTCCCTCGCCGCCGATCCGGTCGAGGAGGTCAAGGCCGGCTTCGATATCCTGAAGTCGCTGGGACTGCGCCACCGCGGGGTCAACATCATCGCCTGTCCCTCGTGCGCGCGGCAGGGGTTCAACGTCATCGAGACGGTCGCCGCGCTGGAAGAGCGGCTGGCGCATCTGTCGACGCCGATGAGCCTCTCCATCATCGGCTGCGTGGTGAACGGTCCGGGCGAGGCGCTGATGACCGATGTCGGCTTCACCGGCGGCGGCGCCGGCTCGGGCATGGTCTATCTCGCCGGCAAGGCGGATCATAAGCTCGCCAACGACCGAATGGTCGATCACATCGTCGAACTCGTGGAGGCGCGCGCCGCCGAAATCGAACGGCAAACGGTCGCCGCCACGACCCGAGCGCCGACGCTGCAAGCCGCCGAATAGGCTCTTGGCGGACGTCGTCTCCGCCTGGAAGGCGGCGCGCGCGCGGCTGGAGGCGGCGGGCGTCGACAGCCCCGTGATCGACGCGCGGCTGCTGCTGGAGGCGGCGCTCGGCGCCAGCCGGGCCGAGATCATCGCCGAGCCGCGCCGGCCGCTGAGCGAGGCCGATGCGGTGGACTACGAAGCGCTGATCGCCCGGCGCGCCGCGCGCGAACCGGTCAGCCGAATTCTTGGCCGCAAGGGCTTCTGGAAGCATGAGTTCGCGGTCGCCCCCGGTGTCCTGACCCCGAGGCCGGAAACCGAAGCGGTGCTCGACGCGGTCCTGCCGCAGCTTGGCGAGGCGCCCCTGATGCTCGATCTCGGGGTCGGCTCCGGCGCCCTTCTGCTCGCGCTTCTGGGAGAGAGACCGGCCGGCTTCGGCGTGGGAGTCGACCTATCGCCGGCGGCGCTGGCGATCGCCCGCGCCAATGCCGAGGCATTCGGGTTTGCCGGCCGCGCCGCCTTCGTTCGAGCCGAGTGGGCGGCGTCGATCGCCGCGAGCGCTTTCGACCTGGTGGTCTGCAACCCGCCCTATATCGCCACCGTCGCCATTCCCAGCCTGGCCCCCGAGGTGCGCGATCATGAGCCGCGATTGGCCCTCGACGGCGGCATGGATGGACTCGCCAGCTACAGGACCCTCGCGCGGCAGGTCATGGAGGTGCTCCGGCCCGGCGCGCTGTTCGCGTTCGAGATCGATCCCCCGCTCGCCTCCGCCGTCGGCGCGCTCATGACCGGGGCGGGGGCGGCGTCCCTCACGACCGCACGCGACCTCGCCGGCCGAGAGCGCGTGCTGCTCGGCCGCAAGAAAGAAGTTGGCGCGACCTTGGCGAGCGGCTAAGGACGCCCGCAGTCGAAGGTTCGCGCCCGTTCGGGCGTGACCGCCACCTCGACCCTGACACCGCGGATCTTCGCGGCAGGGCGGCGCGCCTTCGACGAGCAAGACCCGCGAGCGGCCCCAGATGCGAGATCCGGGCGACTCGCCGGTCACCCCAGCGAAACACACGAATTGATAGAAAAGACCATCATGAGAGACTTCAAGGGCATGAAGCGCCAGCGCGGACGCAATCGCGGCGGCAGCGGCAACAAGCCGCAGCACAATGCCAATCGCGCTTTCGATTCCAACGGGCCCGAGGGCATCAAGGTGCGCGGCGCGGCGCAGAGTGTCTATGAAAAATATCAGCTGTTGGCGCGCGACGCGCAAACCGCCGGAGATCGCGTGCTGGCGGAGAACTATTTGCAGCACGCCGAACACTACTTCCGGCTGTTGCGCGCCATGCAGCCGCAGCGCCCGGTGGCCGAGATCATCGGTCGCGACCAGTTTGCCTCGGGCTATGATCTGGATTTCGAGGAGGAGCCGGGCGGGGATGGCGAGTCTCAGATGGGCGAGGGCGCTGGCGAGCCCGTCGCGGAGACCGATGTCCGGCAGGCGGATACTCGGAGCGGGGAGGATCGCTGGCGCGACGACCGCCGCCGCGAGGAGCGACCTCGGGATGACCGGTCCGCCGGGGACCGGCCGAAAGACGAAAGGGTTCGCGACGAAAGGGCTCGCGACGACAGAAGTCGCGACGATCGTCCTCGCGAGGAGCGTTATCGCGACGATCGCGGCCGGGGCGAGCGCTCGCGCGACGATCGCTATCGCGACGATCGCAATCGCGATCCGCGCCAGGACCGCTACCGCGGCGATCGCAGTCGCGACGATCGTCCCCGCGAGGAGCGGGCGTCGGTCGCGGCGACCGATCCCCTGGCGGTTGTCGAGCCGCGCGGCGGGTCGTTCGCGCCCGCCGAACACCGCGAGACGTCGACACCGGGAAGTCCTATTCTGCGCGCCGACGATGGCGAGGTGAGCCATGCGCCGGCATTCCTGAACGTGCGTCCGCCGCCGCTGGCCGATACTCCGGAGCCTGAGGGGGGAGCCGAGAGCGCGCCGAGCGCGCCCGAAGCCGCCGCCTCCGACGAGCGGCCGACCAGCCGCCGCCGACGGAGCGCCGCGCCGGCGCCCGCGGGAGAGACCTGACCGCTTCACCGCGCGCTCTGGTCTTGGAGCTTGGGAGATCCGTCCGCTTCAAGAAGTCTGTCGCCGATCCATGTCGGCCAGGCTTGTGTGGCCTTTTCGCCACACTACATGAGAGCCACTCCCCCGCTCCCGAGGCTTCATGAACATCGATCTCTATTCCGACCGCGCCAAGCAGGCGATCCAATCGGCTCAATCGCTGGCGCTCGCCCGCCGCCACCAGCAGTTCGCCCCCGAGCACCTCCTGAAGGTGCTGCTCGAGGAGCGTGACGGGCTCGCCCGGACCCTGATCCAGACCGCCGGCGGCCGGCCGGACGCGGTCGACGAGGCCGTCGAGCGCCTGCTCGCCAAGACGCCCAAGGTCGAGGGCGGCGGCGGCCAGCTCTACATGCGCCCGGAGATGGCCTCGGTGTTCGCCAAGGCCGAGGGCGACGCCAAGGCGGCCGGCGACGCGTTCGTCACCACCGAGCGGCTCCTGATCGCGCTCGCTAAGGAAGGCGGCCAAGCGGCCAAGGCGCTCTCAGACGCCGGCGCCAGCGCCAAGGGGCTGGAGGAAGCGGCCAAGACGATGCGCAAAGGCCGCACCGCCGACAGCGCCTCGGCCGAGGAGGGCTATGACGCGCTGAAGCGCTACGCCCGCGACCTGACGCAAGCGGCGCGCGACGAAAAGCTCGATCCGGTGATCGGCCGCGAAGAGGAGATCCGCCGCACCATCCAGGTGCTCGCCCGCCGCACCAAGAACAATCCGGTGCTGATCGGTGAGCCGGGCGTCGGCAAGACCGCCATCGTCGAGGGCCTCGCCCAGCGCATCGTCAACGGCGACGTGCCGGAATCCCTGAAGGACAAGAAGCTGCTGGCGCTCGACATGGGCGCGCTGATCGCCGGGGCGAAATACCGCGGCGAGTTCGAGGAGCGGCTCAAAAGCGTGCTGAACGAGGTCACCGCCGCCGAAGGCTCGATCATCCTCTTCATCGACGAGATGCACACCCTGGTCGGCGCCGGCAAGACCGATGGGGCGATGGACGCCTCCAACCTTTTGAAGCCGGCCCTGGCGCGCGGCGAGCTGCACTGCGTCGGCGCCACCACGCTCGATGAATACCGCAAGCACGTCGAGAAGGACGCCGCGCTCGCCCGCCGCTTCCAGCCGGTGTTCGTCGGCGAGCCGACGGTGGAGGACACCGTCTCCATCCTGCGCGGTTTGAAGGAACGCTACGAGACCCACCACGGCGTGCGCATCGCCGATGGCGCCATCGTCGCCGCCGCCACCCTCTCGAACCGCTACATTACCGACCGCTTCCTGCCCGACAAGGCGATCGACCTCGTCGACGAGGCCGCCAGCCGCGTGCGCATGGCGGTCGAACTCCAAGCCCGAAGCGCTGGACGAGATCGATCGGCGCGTCGTCCAGCTGAAGATCGAGCGCGAGGCTCTGGCCAAGGAGCCGGACGCCGCCTCCAAGCGCCGACTCGCCGATCTGGAGGGCGAGCTTGGCGATCTCGAGGCCGAGTCCGAGGATCTCACCAGCCGCTGGCGGGCCGAAAAGGAAAAGGTCGGCCAGGCGGCCCAGGCGCGCGAGGCGCTGGAGCGTCTGCGCGCCGAACTCGCCGCCGCCCAGCGCCGCGGCGACCTGCAGCGCGCCAGCGAGATCGCTTACGGCGAGATCCCGCCCCTGGAGAAAAAACTGGCGGAGGAGGACGAGAAGGCCGCCGCCGGGGCAGTCTCGCCCGAGGTGGTCGACGCCGAACAGATCGCTTCGGTCGTGTCGCGCTGGACCGGCGTTCCGGTCGAGAAGATGCTGGAGGGCGAGCGCGAGAAGCTGCTGCGCATGGAGGACTCACTTCGGGGCCGCGTCGTCGGCCAGGAGGAGGCGCTGGAGGCGGTGTCCGACGCGGTGCGCCGCGCGCGCGCCGGCCTGCAGGATCCCAACCGGCCGATCGGCTCCTTCCTGTTTCTCGGCCCCACCGGCGTCGGCAAGACCGAGCTGACCAAGGCGCTCGCCGAATTCCTGTTCGACGACGAGGCGGCGATCACCCGCCTCGACATGAGCGAATACATGGAGAAGCACTCGGTCAGCCGCATGATCGGCGCGCCGCCCGGCTATGTCGGCTACGACGAGGGCGGGGCGCTCACCGAGGCGGTGCGCCGGCGGCCCTATCAGGTGGTGCTGTTCGACGAGGTGGAGAAGGCGCACCCGGACGTCTTCAACGTCCTCCTGCAGGTTCTCGACGACGGCCGCCTGACCGACGGCCAGGGCCGCACGGTGGACTTCCGCAACACCCTGATCATCATGACCTCCAACCTCGGCTCGGAGTTCCTCGCGTCACAGAAGGATGGGGAGGATGTCGAGGCCGTGCGGCCGCTGGTGATGGACGTGGTGCGCCGCCACTTCCGCCCGGAGTTCTTGAACCGCATCGACGAGATCATCCTGTTCCAGCGCCTCGGCCGCGAGCAGATGGACGCCATCGTCCGCATCCAGCTCCAGCGCGTCGACAAGCTGCTGGAGAGCCGGCGCATGGCCATCGCGCTCGACGCCGCCGCCCAGCACTGGCTGGGCGAACGCGGCTATGATCCGGTCTACGGCGCGCGGCCCCTGAAGCGCGTCATCCAGAAGGAACTGATCGACCCGATCGCCAGGAAGCTGCTGGCCGGCGACTTCGCCGACGGCGCGGTGATCCAGGTCGGCGCGGGCGCGGACGGGCTGGAGATCGGCCGGGCGACGGTGAACTGAGGGCCGGCGAGGTCGCGGATTTCGGGGGGCTCGGTCGATCTCGATAGAGCGCTGCTTGGTCCTGCCCATGCGCGCTCTAGGCCGATGGCAGCACTGTTTCCTGAACCATGCGAGGCGCGCGGCTCGGCGGTTTGGGCAGGCGGAGCCAGACCACCGGCGGGCGTCGCCGCTTCCCGTCTTGGTCGCGCCGAAGTCTTCGTCCTTGGCGCGTCGTCCGGACAGCGACGTTCGGTCTCCTGGGTCGAGTTCGAACCGCCGAAGCGGCCTCCATGCCTCGATCAGCGAGATAGAGCTGCAGCTGTCCCCGCTGGCGGGCGGACGGCGCATCGATTTGCGGACCGCGGGGGATCTCAGCGGCTACTTCCGTGAAGAAGTGGTCAATAGCGCGGCCCCCCATATGAGTCCTGAAGACCGCATTCGGCTGCGGCACATGATCGACGCGTTGGAATCGGTTGACCGCTTCGTGACCGGGCGACATCGAGAGGATCTCGGAACGGACGAGATGCTCTCCTTCGCAATCGCCCGAGCGCTTGAGGTCGTCGGGGAGGCGGCCGCTCGCCTGAGCGAGGAAACCCGCACTCTCGGCCCCGGAGGCAAGCTGGTCCGCGATCATCGGCATGCGCAACCGCCTGATCCATGCGTATGTCCGCATCGACCCTGACATTCTTTAGACAACGGCCGTCGAAGCCGCGCCAGAGCTATTGGGAATTCTACGGCGGCTTAATTCGCGGCCCAAGTGAGCTTCGCACCGCGCCGGTCAGGGGTTCGCTTAAGTTCCTGTTCGACGACGAGAGCGCCATCACCCGCCTCGACATGAGCGAATACATGGAAAAGCACTCGGTCAGCCGGATGATCGGCGCGCCGCCTCAGCCTGGGTCGGCTACGACGAGGGCGCCGCGCCCGCCGAGGCGGCGCGCCGGCACGGCATGGTGAAGGTGAAGCGCGTCTCGGAAACGTCGGAGTCGACGGTGATCGCGCCACCGTGCGCCTTGGCGATCTCCGAGGCGATGTAGAGGCCCAGGCCCAGCCCCTGCTGGCTCTGGCGCGCCGCGCCGCGGAAGAAGGGCTGGAACAGCCGCTCCATCGTCAGCGGCGTGATCGGCTCGCCCGCGTTGGCGACGGAGAGCGCGAAAACGCCGGCAGCGGTGCTCGCGGCGAGCTGGACAGGCTTTCCCGCGGCGCCATGGGTCAAGGCATTGCCGAGGAGATTGGAGACCAGTTGGCCGATGCGGTCGCGGTCCGCCTCGACCGGATCGGGAACCTCGATGCGCGCCTCGATCACCGGCTCGCCGATCATCGAGCGGAACTCCGCGACGATCTGCTCGAGCATCGGCGCCAACGCGACCGCGGGTTCGGGGGCGATGGGAACGCCGCCGCCCAGCCGGCCATTGGCGAAATCCATGACGTCGTCGATCAGGCGGGCGGCGCGGCCGAGGCTCGCCTCCATCAAGGCGAGGATGCGCTCCCGATCGCACCGCGCCGGGTTCTTGCGCAGCAGGCTGACGCCGCCGGCGAGCGAGGCGAGGGGATTGCGCAGGTCGTGGCCGAGCACGGCGATGAATTGCTCGCGGAACTCGGCGGTCACTCGTTCGGCTTGCATCGCCTGCTCGGCGCTGGACTTCGCCGCCATCAGGTTGCGCTCGTAACGCCGCCGCTCGGCGGCGACGAACAGCGTGAACCGCACGAACAGCGGCCTGCCGCCGCCGTCGCGCCGCTCGACCGCGTTCACCAGCACCGGCAGCCGCTCGCCCGCCGGCAGGGCGAGATCGAGCGCCACCTCGTTGAACGAGCCCTGCATCCGCAGCAGCGGCGCGAAATGGGTCTCGTAGAACAGCTTGCCGCCGATGGTCAGCAGGTCGGAAAATCGCCGGCCAGCCAGCTCCGCCGCCTCGACGCCAAGCCATCGGGACATGGTGGCGTTGGCCCGGCCAATGCGCCCATCCTTGTCGGTCGACAGATAGCCGCATGGGGCGTTCTCGAACAGATCCTCGAGATCGTCGACCAGCGACGGCGGTGCGGGCGGCGAGGCGCTCAAAGGAACGCCCTGATCGCCGCGATGGTCGCTTCCGGAGCGCTGAGGTTCGGGCAGTGACCGGTGGCGTCGAGCACCACCAGCTGGCTGTTCGGAATCATGCGGTGGACATACTCGCCGACGCTCGGCGGGGCGATCACGTCCTCCTTGCACTGCAGCACTAGGGTGCGGGCGGCGACTCCCGCGAGATCGGCGCGGTTGTCGGAGAGGAAGGTGGCTCTCGCGAAGCGCCTGGCGATCTCCGGATCGGCCCGGCAGAAACTGTCGGTGAGCTCTCCCGCCAACTCGGGCCGGTCGGGATTGCCCATGATCACCGGCGCCATCGCCTGGGACCAGCCGAGGTGATTGCTGCCCAGGAACTCGAGCAGCTCGTGGATCTGCGGCTCGCTGAAGCCGCCGACATAATCGCCATCGTCGATATAACGCGGCGATGGGCCGACCAGCACCAGCTCGTCGAACAGCTCCGGCGCTCGCCGCGCGGCCAGAACACCGATCATCGCGCTCACGGAATGGCCGACGAAGACGCCGCCGGCGACGCCACTGGCGCCGGCGAGTTCCACCACGTCATCGGCATAGCCATCCAGGCTGTCGTGCCGCGCCACATCGTAAGCGGCGGCATCGGAGCCGCCGGCGCCGATGTGGTCGAACAGCAGGACGCGAAAGTCCGGCTCGAACGCCGGGGCGACGAAGCGCCACATGTTCTGGTCGCAGCCGAACCCGTGGGCGAACACGATTGTTCGGCTGCCCGATCCGCTCAGTCGGCGGTTGAACCGGCGCGCGATCGCCGAGGAACGGTCCGGCGACGGGCCAAGCGTCCCCGCCGCGGCGCCGCTCGTCACCCCAGCCGCGCCTCGAGCGCCTCCAGCTGGCGGCGCAGCGCCCCGGGCAGGCGGTCGCCAAACCGGTCGTAGTCCGGGCCGATCAGGGCCGCCTCCTCGCGCCAGACCGCCGTATCGACCTCGAGCAAAAGGGCGAGCTGGGCCTCGGTCAGGGCAAGACCGCTCACGTCCAGCGCCCCCCACGCCGGGACGCGGCCGATCGCGGTGTCGCGCGCCTCCGCCTGGTCTTCCAGCCGCTCGACGATCCACTTCAGCACCCGGCTGTTGTCGCCGAAGCCCGGCCACACGAAGTTGCCGTTCTCGTCCTTTCGGAACCAGTTGACGAAGTAGATCCGAGGGAGCTTGGCGGCGTCGGCCCTCTCGCCGATGTTCAGCCAGTGGTCGAAATAATCGCCCATGTTGTAACCGCAGAACGGCAGCATGGCGAAGGGATCGCGCCGCAGGGCGCCGATGCGCGTCTCGGCCGCGGCCGTCCCCTCCGAGGCGACGTTGGAGGCGAGGAAAACGCCGTGCTCCCAGTCGAACGCCTCGGTGACCAGCGGCACGGCGCTGGCCCGCCGGCCGCCGAACAGAATGGCCGAGATCGGCACGCCTTTGGGGTCCTGCCACTCCGGCGCGATCACCGGGCATTGCGCCGCCGGCGCGGTGAAGCGGGAATTGGGGTGGGCGGCCGGCTCTCCGGAAGCGGGGCTCCAGGGGCGGCCCTTCCAATCGGTCAGCCCATCGGGCGGCGTTTTGGTCAGGCCCTCCCACCAGACATCGCCGTCGGCGGTGAGGGCGACATTGGTGAAGATGCAGTTGGCGTCCAGCGTATGAACGGCATTGGCGTTGGTCGCCTCGCCGGTGCCCGGGGCGACGCCGAAGAAGCCGGCTTCGGGGTTGATCGCGTAGAGCCGGCCGTCGGCGCCGAAGCGCATCCAGCAGATGTCGTCGCCGACCGTCTCGGCTTTCCAGCCGGGGAGGGTGGGCTGCAGCATGGCGAGGTTGGTCTTGCCGCAGGCGCTCGGGAAAGCCGCGGCGATGTAGTGGACGTGGTTTTCCGGCGAGGTGAGCTTCAGCACCAGCATGTGCTCGGCGAGCCAACCCTCGTCCCTGGCCATCACCGAGGCGATGCGCAGGGCGTAGCACTTCTTTCCCAGAAGAGCGTTGCCGCCATAGCCGGAGCCATACGACCAGATTTCCCGGGTCTCGGGGTAATGGACGATATACTTCGTCTCGTTACACGGCCAGGGAACATCCTGTTCGTCGGGGCTGAGCGGCTTGCCGACGGTGTGCATGGCCGGAACGAAGAAGCCGTCGTCGCCCAACTGGTCCAGCGCCGCCTTGCCCATGCGGGTCATGATGCGCATGGAGACCGCGACATAGGGGCTATCGCTGATCTCGACGCCGAGCGCGCTGATCGCCGAGCCGAGCGGGCCCATGCAGAACGGCACGACATACATCGTCCGGCCGCGCATGCAGCCATCGAACAGCCGGCCGAGTTCGGCCCGCATGTCGGCCGGATCGTGCCAGTTGTTGGTCGGGCCGGCGTCCTCCGGCGCCTCCGAGCAGATGAAGGTGCGGCTCTCGACCCGCGCCACGTCCTTGGGATCGGAGGCGGCGTAGAAGGAGTTGGGGCGCTTGGCCGGGTTGAGCCGCTTGAACGTGCCGGCGCGGACCAACTCGTCCGTCAGCGCCTCCCACTCGGCCTCCGAGCCGTCGCACCAGTGGACGCGATCTGGCTGGGCGAGCGCCGCCATCTCCCGCACCCAGGCGATCAGCCCCTTGTGCCGCGTCGGCGCCGGGGCGAGCCCCGGCAGGGTGTCGATGCTCACACTGCCGTCCGGCATGGCGCCTCTTCGTTGTTCGCCCGCGAGCCGCCGGCCCCGATGCTTGGAGCGAGGCTCGTAACCGCCGGGGGGCAGAATCGCAATGTCGGGGCGGAGTCAAAGCCTGGCGTGGCGCTCTCCCGCCGCAAGGGTGTCGGCGAATGCCGACGCCTCTCGTCGGGATCGAACCGGCCGGCGCGGCCAAGGCTGCGCCAGACGACGGGGAAACCCCGCGTGGCGATCCGGCGTTTGGGGCTGGCGAAATTCAAACCCGAAGGACATGACGACGATGACCGACAAGCACTCGAAGGCCGAGCTGGAAGTCCGCCTGTGGGACGAGATCAAGAAGGGCAAGTTCGGCATGCTGCTCGCCCCGGCCGAGAGCGGCGCGATCGTGTGCCAGCCGATGACCGCCTATCCGGAAGCAGCCGAGGCGGCGATCTGGTTCTTCACCGCGGATACCACCGAGTTGGCGCGCAAGGTCGGCGTCGCGGGCGCGGCCGGCATGTTCATCTTTCAGGACAAGGGCCAGGACCTGCAGGCCTGCCTGAGCGGGCGGTTGGTGATCGACAAGGATCGCGAGCGCATCGACAAATACTGGAATTCTATGGTCGCGGCGTGGTTTCCCGGCGGCAAAGCCGACCCGAACCTCACCCTGCTGCGGTTCGACGCCCGGGGCGCCGAGGTGTGGCTGTCGGATACCGGGCCGATGAAGTACGGCTGGGAGATCCTCAAGGCCAACGCCACCGGCTCGACACCAGACGTCGGCCAGCACGCCGAACTGACGCTGGGGCGTTAGGCGGGTGAACAAGCGGTTCGGCAAGGTGGCGCGCTCGCGTCCCTGAACCGCGGAGGCGCAGAGGCGCAGGGGCGCTCCACTTCCAGCGCCTTCGACCGGTCGCTTCAGTGGCTGCCGTCGCCGCGACGCCATGCCATGAACTGCCGACGCGGTTCAAAATCGACGTACGGCGGGTGGTGGCGCGTCGTCCCTCAAGCGGCCCGCTTGGGTCTGGCGGCGGGCGACGCGGCGGCGTTCGCCTCGATCGCCTCGAGGAAGGCGAGCACCGCGATCTCTTCGGCGCGCAGGCCGTCGGCGTCGGCGAGATCATCCGCCGGCCAGTGCGGCGCGAGGTCGAGGTCGCCGGCCAGCCAGCGGCTCTGCACCTCGGGGTGGATGTAGCCCTTGCGGCAGATCGCCGGGGTGTTGCCGAGCTTGGCCGAGACCTCCTTCACCGTCGCCGCGAGCTGACGCTTCAGCGCCGCGGCGCTTGGGCTTTCCGGCTTGTCGCACTCATGCAGGAGCCGCGCCGCCAGCACGGTGCCGGCCCAGGTGCGGAAGTCCTTGGCGGTGATGTCGGCGCCGGTCGCCTCGCGCAGCCAGCCGTTGACGTCGGTCGAGGTGACCGCGTGCACCTGCCCGCCCTCGTCGCGGTATTCGAACAGGTGCTGTCCCGGAAGCTCCTGGCAGGCGCGAACGATGCGCGCCACCTTGGGCTCGTGAATGCCGAGGCGCCACGGCTTGCCGCTCTTGCCGGTGAACTCGAAGGTGAGGGTGGCGCCGTCGGCGTGGACGTGCTCGTTCTCCAGCGTCGTGAGGCCGAAGCTGTGATTGGAGCGGGCATATTCGCGATTGCCCACCCGGATCATGGTGGCCTCGAGCAGGTGGACCACGGTCGCCAGCACCTTGTCGCGGCCGAGGCCGCGCTGGCGCATCGCCTCGCGCACCCGCGCCCGTAGCGCCGGCAGGCCGCGGGCGAAGGCGACGACGTGATGGAACTTGGCCTGCTCGCGCCGTTGCCGGAAATCAGGGTGGTAGCGGTACTGTTTTCGGCCGGCGGCGTCGAAGCCCCAGGCCTGGATGTGGCCATCCGCATCGGGGCAAATCCACACTCCGCGCCACGCCGGCGGAATCACCAGGGCGCGGATGCGCGCCAGGGTCTCGGCGTCCTTGATCGGCTTGCCCTCGGGAGCGCGGTAAGCGAAGCCATGGCCGGCGCGGCGGCGGGCGATGCCGGGGCGGTCCGGCGAGAAATAGACGAGGCCGGCGGCGCGCGCGGCGGCCCGGCCATCGTGCAGCAGGTCCAACTCCTCGCCAGCCGCCATCCGTTCACGCCCTCCCGCCTTCGCGGCCGGCCGCCCGCCAGATTTCTGGCGGCGGGCGTTCGGCTAATGGCGAGGGAGGCGGGCCGGTTCCGGCCGGAACTCAGGCCGGCTTGATCGACAGCAGCTCGACTTCGAACACCAGCACCGCGCCCGGGCCGATTTTCGGGCCGGCCCCCTTGTCGCCATAGGCCAGCTCGGCCGGCAATACGATGCGCCACTTCGAGCCGACCGGCATCATCTGCAACGCCTCGGTCCAGCCGCGGATCACCTGGCCCACCGGGAACTCGGCCGGCTGGCCGCGGCCGAAGGAGCTGTCGAACTCCGTGCCGTCGATGAGCGTGCCCTTGTAGTTGACAACGACCGTGTCGCTCGCCTTGGGGCGCGGGCCGGAGCCGACCTTCAGCACTTCGTACTGCAGGCCGTCCGGCATCGAGACAACGCCCCTCCTGGCGGCGTTGGCCTTGAGGAAGGCGGCGCCCTTGGCGCGGTTTTCCGCCCCGGCCTGGGCGGCCATCGCCTGATGGCGCTCGTTGAGACTGGCCTGCAGCCGCACCATGGCGGCGCGAATCTGCGCCTCGTTCAACAATGACGGTTGGCCGGAGAGGCCGTCGCGCAGCCCCCGCACCAGAGCGTCGGCGTCGGCGTCCTGGGTCAGGCCGGCGGCGTGCATCTGCGAGCCGACGTTGAAGCCGACGGCATAGCCGGCCTCGGCCTTGGGCGAGCCGAGCGGCGAGGCGGGCGCCGCCGTCTGGGCGGCCCCAGCGGCGAGCGCCGGCGCGGCCAGGAGAAGCGCCGCGGCGAGGGGCGCGGCGAGAGAACAAGCCTTCATGGTCCGATCCGATGAGTGGGCGACGACCGGCGGTCGCGGCGCGCATGCCGGCGCTCCCTGGCAGAGCCACGGGGCGGGCGCAACCTCGACCGCTCCATGGCCGGCTCGCGCAAAGCGCCTGGCGTCGAGCGTTATTTTGTTGTTTGCGGACCTCCGGCCCTCTAGCACTGGCGATCGCATTTTGCGCGCCAGACCGGCGCGCGGGCGGCGCACGCGTCCTCCATCGAACCGAGGCTGAGCCCAGGAACCTGCGATGAGCCTGATGCGCGCGGCGATCCGACGGGCGGGAACGCTGGTGGTGGACGAGATGGCCGCGCCGGTTCCGGCGCCCGGACAGGTCCTCTGCCGCACCTTGGCCTGCGGCATCTGCGGCTCCGACCTGCACGCCCTCGACCACTACGACCGAATGATCGATCTTTCCATGCGGATCGGCGGCATCAGTCATATGCGGAAAGGCGCCGACACCGTCTTCGGGCATGAGTTCTGCTGCGAGGTGATCGAACACGCCCCCGGCGAACGCGGGCGACTGAAGGCGGGGACCCGCGTCGTCTCCATGCCGGGCGTGATGACTCCCGAGGGGTTCGAGACGATCGGCTACTCTAGCCGCCTGCCGGGAGGCTTCGCCCAGGCCATGGTGCTGACCGAGGCCCTGCTGCTGGAGGTTCCAAACGGCCTGTCGTCCGATCACGCCGCGCTCACCGAACCGCTGGCGGTGGGCGAGCACGCGGTGGTCAAGGCCGATCCGGCCGCCGATCAGGTGTTTCTGGTGATCGGCTGCGGTCCGGTTGGATTGGCGGTAATCGCCTCGCTGAAGGCGCGGGGGCTCGGGCCGGTGATCGCCAGCGACTTTTCAGCCGAGCGGCGCGCCGCCGCCGAGATCATGGGAGCGGACCGCCTGGTCGATCCGGCGCGGGCCTCGCCGCACGCCAGTTGGAGCGACCTCGGCGTGCCCCTCACCCGCGCTGAAGGCTTCATGGCGCTGATGGGCGGCGCGAGCCCGAAGCGGCCGGTGATCTTCGAGTGCGTCGGCGCGCCGGGCGTGGTCGAGGCGCTGAGCCTCGCCGCGCCGGCCGGAACCCGTATCGTGGTGGTCGGCGTCTGCATGGAGCGCGATTGCATCGAGCCGCTCGCCCTCATCACCAAGGAGATCGAGCTGCGCTATGTCCTCGGCTACGCGCCGGATGAATTCGCCGCCTGCCTCCATCGCCTGGCGGAAGGCGAGACGCCCTATCCGGCGATCGTCACCGGCAAGGTCGGCCTCGACGCGACGCCCGAGGCGTTCCGCCGCCTGCAGACCGACAAGCGCCAGATCAAGATCCTGGTGGCGCCGAACGGCTGACTGATCTCACCCCTGCCGCACGAACTCGCAGTCGATGTCGAGCAGGATCGAGCTTCCGAGCATCGGCGAGAGGCCGAAGTCGGCGGGGTTGATGCGGGCTCGCGCCTCGACGCCCAGCCGCGGCTGTCCGAAGCCCTTGCCGGCGCCCATCAGCTCGACATCGAAGGTCAGCGGCCGGGTCTTGCCGTTGAGCGTGAACTGGCCATCCACCTGGCCCATGGTCGCGCCGACCTGACGAAAGGCGGTGGAGATGAAGGTCGCCTTCGGGTTGGCGGCGGCGTTGAGATACTTCGGCCCCTGCAGCTCCTCGGCGAAGCCCGGCACCGGCGTCGCGATCGAGGCGAGATCGACCGAGACGGTGAGCTTCGATTTGGTCGGCGCCGCCGGATCCCAAACGAGCGTTCCCTCGGCCTTGCCGAAGCGGAACAGGCTGAGCGAGTAGCCGATGTGCGACACCTTGGCGACGACGGCGGTGTGGCTGGCGTCGAGACCGTAGGCGCCGGCCGGGGCCAGATTGGCGTCGCGCTCGCCGCAGGCGATCCCCGGCGGCAGGCCGGGCGGACAGGCGGCAAGGGCCGGCGCGGCGGCGGCGGCGGCCGCGAGCGCAAGGACGGCGAGCACTAGGGTCCTCATGGCGGAACTCCCCTTCGCGTGAGCAAGGCGGCCAGCATCGCGCAAACGGTCTTACACGCCAAGCGCGCCGCCTCCCGCCCGTAACGCCGGCATCCTGCCGGCATCTTTTCGGTTTCGCCGATGCCGCCTGGAAGGCGGTGGTAGGGTTTGGCGACCAACCGTAACGCCGGCATCCTGCCGGCATCTTCTTATGCAGTGCCGCCTGGAAGGCGGCGGTACGGGTTCGGGGCTGCTAGAACCGGTGCTCCAGTTCGAGCGCCAGGCGCGCCTCGCTCCGCGCCTCGCCGCGGCTCGCGCCCACCACCGTCAGCCAGCCGGCGTCGACGCCCAGATCGACCGGCAGCCGCCCCAATCGGCCCTCCCACTTGAGCTGCGGACCAACGTAGGCCCCCTGTCGTCCCAGGAAGGCGTGATCATCCCCGAGGTCGCCGAACGCTTCGGCCCCCAGCCTGAGCGCGCGCCAGGTTCGCCACGTCGCCGAGATCGCGTAGCCATAGGCGGCAAAGCCCGCGCCGCGCGGCGCGCCGATCGGCTCTTCCAGGATGAGGTTGGCCAAGCTCTGGAACCGACCGGCGGTCTTCGCCAGCAGCAGCTTGGCTTCGGCGACGTCGCCAGCGCCAAAAAGGCCCTTGGCGTATTCGAGGTAGAGACCGGCATCGACGCCGAGCCGCGGGATCTGGCCGAGATAGCCGATCGCTTCGACGCCCAACCCGCGCAGCTCGGTGGTCTCGCCCGGCCCACGCGTGACGGTCTCCACCGCCGCCAGGCTCAGCCGGTCACTGACTCCGTACTCCTGTTCCAGCACCACCCCCGAGGCGCCGTTCAGCGACCCGCCTAGCGCCCGCGCGCCGCGCGCCTCGAACTCGGCGACGCCGTTCTCGACGTAGGGGCTGTAGACGACCTCGTCCAGGCGCGGGTCGGCGGCCGCGCCGCCCGCCGCCAGGGCGAGCGCCAAGCCGAGGACAAGACGGGTCGAACCGGGTCGCACCTAAGAGAGAGTCCCTTTTTTGAGAATGGCTCGCGATACGCAGTCTTGCGAACGCGTGTCAATTGCACTACCAGCTTTGGCATGATCCGCTTTCTCGCCGGCGTCGCACTTGTCGCTCCTCTCGCCGCCCACGCCGCGCAGGTGACGCTCGAATTGAAGAATCACCGCTTCACGCCAGCGGCGATCGCCGCCCGGGCCGGAGAGCCGATCACCATCCAGCTGATCAACCGCGACATGGCCACCGAGGAGTTCGACAGCCACGATCTGCGGATCGAGCAGCTGGTCACGCCCGGCGGACGGGTGACCTTTCAGATCGGCCCGTTGAAGCCCGGCGCCTATCGCTTCATCGGCGAGTTCCATCCGGGCTCGGCCAAAGGTGAGGTGCTGGTCTCGCCATAGGCGACCGTGGCGCGGGCGGCCTTCACAAGCCGGCGGCCATTTGCTACGCCGCGCGGCCCTTCGATGGGGCAGCCTTCCCCCGCGCGGTCGTGGCGGAATTGGTAGACGCGCAGCGTTGAGGTCGCTGTGGGGTAACTCCCGTGGAAGTTCGAGTCTTCTCGACCGCACCATCGACGCGCCGGTGACGGCGGCGCGTTTCGCCAGGGCCGATGGGGTTCCGACCGGCTGGGCGGAGTCGCCTGGGCTGACCGACTATCCCGCCGCCCTCGCCGCCATGGAGGCGCGCGCCGCCGCGATCGCGGCCGGGAAGGCCGGTGAACTCGTCTGGCTGCTGCAGCATCCGCCGCTCTATACCGCCGGGCTCGGCGCGCGGCGCGAGGACCTGCTCGAACCCGACCGGCTGCCGGTGTTCGCCGCCGGCCGCGGCGGGCAATACACCTATCACGGACCGGGGCAGCGAGTGGCCTATGTCATGCTCGACCTCTCGGCCCGCTCGCGCGACGTGCACGCCTTCGTCGCGGCAATGGAACAATGGCTGATCGGCGGTCTGGCGCGGCTAGGGATCGTGGGCGAGACCCGGACGGGTCGGGTCGGCGTTTGGGTGAGCGATCTGGAGGGCGGCGAGGCCAAGATCGCCGCGATCGGCGTGCGGCTGCGGCGTTGGGTCAGCTTCCACGGCGCCAGCCTGAACGTCGATCCAGATCTTGGCCATTTCGCCGGCATCGTGCCGTGCGGCATCGCCGAACATGGCGTCACAAGTCTGGCCGCTCTCGGCGCCCAAACGGATCTCGTCCTGGTCGACGCCGCCCTGCGGCACGCCTACGAGGCGGTGTTCGGGTCGACGATCGCCGCGCCACCGCCCGACGGCGAATTGGTCACCGCCGCGGCGGGCGGCTAAAGAGCCCGGCCCGCGCGACGCCCGCACGCCGATCGGCAAGGTCGAGACCGCCCCACGCATGCGCCTCATCGAACGGTATTTCTTCGGCCAGATGCGCGCCTCGGCCCTGCTCGCGGCGGCGGCGCTGACCGGGATCGCCCTGCTCAGCCAAAGCCTCTCGGCGCTCGACCTGATCACCGACCAGCATCAGAGCCCGTGGGTGTTCGTCAAGGTGATCCTGCTCGCGACGCCGCAGCTGCTGGGCCTGGTGCTGCCGATCGCCGTCCTGCTCGCCACCCTCGCCGTCGCAGCGCGGCTCGAGTCCGATCGCGAGTTCGTCATCTGCCAATCGGCGGGCATGGGACGCTGGCGAATGCTCGCGCCGTTCCTGCGCCTCTCTGGATGGGCGGCCCTGGCGATCCTCCTCCTCGGGTTGTGGGCGCAGCCCTTCTGCTATCGCATCCTGCGCCAGACGGTGGTGACGGCTCGCGCCGACCTGGCCGGCGCCCTGATTCGGCCGGGTCAGTTCAGCCATCCCGCCCCCGGGCTGACCGTTTTCGCCCAGTCACTCGACGACGACGGCGTGTTCCACAACATCTTCATCCACCAGGAGACCGGTCGCGGCCGCGACAACACCCTCACCGCCCGGTCCGGACAGGTGCGCCGCCGCGGCGGCTTGCCGGTGCTGGTCTTGCGAGACGGGGCCAACCAAAGCTTCGATCCGAAGGGCAAGACCGATCTCCTGGCGTTTGACGAATACGTCCTCGACTTCCATTCCCTGCTCGGGCGCGCGATCGAGCTCGAGTACAAGCCATCGGACCGGTATCTTCACGAGCTGTTCTTCCCGCCTGCGGAGGCGCGCTGGGCGGGATCACACTGGCGAGTGCTTCTCGCGGAGGCTCATGCGCGCCTCGCCGCGCCGCTCTACGCCGTCGCGTTCGCGATCATCGGTCTTGCCGGAATTGTCGGTGCCGAGGGGTACGCCCCTCGTGGCGTGGCGCGCCCGGCGATCGCCGCCGGCGCCGCCCTTTTCGATCGCACGCTGGGTTTCGCCGCCGAGGCGGCGGCCGGGGCCGATGCCCGGCTGAACCTGCTGCAATACGCCGCGCCGCTGCTGGCGATCGCCGCCGGCGCCTGGCTGCTCGCCCGCCGGCGGCGCCCGCGGCCCCTCCGTCTTACTCTCCCACGGGTCGCCGCCGCGGCGAGCCGGCTCGCCTAGAAGAGCACGATGGCCGGGCGGCTCGGTTTCTATGTAATGGCGCGCGCGGGGCTCGGCGTCGCCCTTGCCGCCGCCGTACTCGCCGGGGTCGTCCTGCTCACCGAAATCGTCGAGATCGCCAGAACTCTCGGCGGCCATGGCGACGCCGACTTCGTCGACATCGTCGAGCTGGCGTTGCTGCGCACGCCGTTCATTCTCGTCCAGCTGACCGCGTTCGCCTTTCTGTTCGGCGCCATGGCCGCCCTGGTGACGCTCAACCGGCGCGGCGAATTGGTCGTCATGCGCGCCGCGGGGGTTTCGGCCTGGTCGTTTCTCGCGCCGACCATGCTCGCGGCGGTGGGCGCCGGCATCCTCGTGGTGGTCGCCTTGCAACCCCTTGCGGTGCAACTCGAAGGCGCTTTCGACGCCCGTAAGGCGAACTTGGGAAACGGCGGCGCGGCGACCGGTTCGAGCGATATCTGGCTGCGGCAGGGCGATGGAGAGGGCCAGACCGTCATCCACGCACGCCGACACGAGACTCGCGGCGACGCGGTGCTGCTGAGCGGTGTTTCCATGTTCGTGCAGCGCATCGGGCCATCCGGTCGGCTCATGCCGTCGCGGCGGATCGAGGCTGGCGCGGCGCGATTGACGCCGGGGGCGTGGCGTTTGACCGATGTGCGCGAGACCACGCCGGCGGCATCGGAGGGTGGCGGCGAGATCGAGCGAGCCGAGCAACTGTCGATTCCCTCCTCCCTCGATCGCGCCACGACGATGGAGAAGTTCGTCTCGCCAGCCGCCGTGCCGATCTGGCAATTGCCCCACACCGTTCGCGCCGCCCGGGCCGCCGGCTACTCGCCGGCGCGCTACCAGGTCCGGCTGCAACAGCTCCTGGCCACCCCGCTGATGCTCGCGGCCATGACCCTGCTGGCGGCGAGCGTCTCGCTCAGGCTGACCCGCCTTGGCCAGCTGCCGCTGCTCATCGCTCTGGGTGTCGCCGCCGGATTCGCGGTGTTCTTCTTTGAAGCCCTATGCCGCTCCCTCGGCTCGGCGGAAATCCTGCCGCCGCTTGTCGCCGGCTGGAGTCCGCCGCTATTGACGGCCTGCTTCGGCGCCGCCGTGCTTTGCTACACCGAGGATGGATAGGTTCGCGCGGTGACGCCGCGGCGGCGGGAGAACAGGCGATTGGCGCGAACGGCGCGAGGCGGCGTGCGAGCGGGGTGGGCGAGCGCGAGCCTAGCGGGCGGCGCGCTGGCGACGGCGCTGGCCGCCGGCGCGCACGGGCAGCCGACCACGGCGTCCGCCGCCGCGAATCCCTCTGTTTCGTCGAACACCGCCGCTCCCGACGACGGCCTGCGCGGCGGCGGCTTCTATCTCGAGGCCGATCGCCTGGTCCAGGACGGCGTGCGCCACCTGGTCACCGCCGAGGGCTCGGTGGAGGCGCGCTACCAGGGCCGCGTGTTGCGCGCCGACGAGCTCGACTACAATTCGGACACCGGGGTGGTCCGCGCCCACGGCCACGTCCGCATCCTGAACGCCGACGGCACGTCGCAATTCGCCGACGCCATCACCCTCGACAAGGACATGTCGGCGGGCGTCGCCATGGGCTTCGCCGCGCGCATGGCCAACCATGTCAAGCTGGCGGCGGCGGTGGCTCGGCGCATCGATCCGGACGTGATCGAACTCGACCGGGTGATCTATACGCCCTGCCAGACCTGCGGCGACGGCGGGCCGGCGGCGCCCACCTGGTCGATCCGCGCCCGCCGGGTCATCCAGGATCATCGTCGCCAGACCCTCACCTTTCAGCACGCGGTCGTTCAGGTGAAGGGCGTCGGGGTGTTCTATCTGCCCTACATCCAGACCGCCGATCCGGCGGCGCCGCGCAAGTCCGGCCTGCTGCTGCCGTTGATCACCTTTTCCGGCGCCCGCGGCCTTTCCTATCAACAGCCCTACTATCAGGTGATCGATCCCAGCCAAGACCTCACGATCACGCCGCAGATCAACACCAACGTCAATCCTTTCATCAACGTCGATTACCGCAAGCGTTTCTATTCTGGCGTGCTCGATATCCGCGCGGGCTACACCTACGATCGCGACTTTACCTCCGGCGGCGACAAGTTCGGGCCGGCGACTTCGCGCAGCTACATCCTGGGCAGCGGGATCTTCCGCCCCGATCAGAACTGGACCTGGGGCTTCACCGCCGAACAGACCTCCGACAAGCTGATCTTCGACAAGTACTCGATCGGCAATGTCTTCACCAACGCCAACCTCACCGACCGCGGCCTGTACGCCGCCGACGACCGGCGGCTGATCTCGCAACTGTACGCCGTGCGGCAGGATCAGCAGTCCTATCTCTCGGTGGCGGCGATCGAGGTGCAGGGCCTGCGCGAGCCGAACGGCTCGATCCCCGGCGACGATCAGAGCTCCTTTCCGATCATCGCGCCCCTGGTCGAGGCGATGTACGAGCCGGCCTCGCCCGTGTTCGGCGGCCGGTTGCGGCTTGACGCCAGCGCCGTGGTGCTGACCCGGTCCGAAACGCCCAACACCCAGGCGGGCCCCGGCGCGCCGCCGCTCGCCGGCCTCGACAGTCGCCGCGCCACCGCCGGTCTCGACTGGCTGCGCACCTTCACCCTCGGCAATGGCCTGAGGGTGCAGCCGTTCCTGATCGGCCGTGCCGATCTCTACAATGTCGCCGGCCTGCCCGATGTCGCGGGCATGCCCAATTCCCCGACCGGCGGCACGCTCGGCCGGGCGATCGGCTGGCTGGGCGCCAACATCAGCTATCCGCTGTTCAAGCAGTCGGGCGCCATCACCTATGTGCTGGAGCCGATGGCGCAGATCGCCATCGCGCCGACCACCCACGTCAACCCGCTGATCCCCAACGAGGACAGCCAGGATTGGGAGTTCGACGAGACAAATCTGTTCGAGGTGAACCGCTCCCCGGGATACGATCTCTACGAAGGCGGTCAGAGCATCACCCTCGGCGGCCGAGCCAGCGTACTGCTGCCCGACGGGAGGGGCGCGAGCATGATGGTTGGCGAGCGTCTCGCGGCGCAGTCCGACCCGGCCGTGCCAGCCCGCACTGGCCTGCAGCAGGCGCTGTCCGACTACATTCTCGCGTTCGAGGCGATCCCGGTGCGCGGGATCACCCTGTTCGCCCGCGCTCGGCTGGACGAGGCGAGCTTCGGCGTCAATCGGCTCGAAGCCGGCGCGAACTTCAGCCTGAACCGTGTCTCGGGCTATGTCAGCTACCTGCAGGAAGCCCAGTCGCCGCTCGGCATCCCGCTGAAGAGCCTTGACATCCACGGGGAGGCCTTCCTCACCAGCCACTGGGGCGTGACCGGCTACGCCATCGTCGACTCAGGGTCCTGGCGGCGGCAGGATGTCGGACTCGTCTACCGGGACAATTGCGTGCGGGTGGAGGTGCTCTATCGGCACGACAACACGCAGCTGGGCACCCTTGGGCCCTCGACCTCGGTCGTGTTGCGTCTCATGCTCGCCACCTTCGGCGCCACAGGCTACAATCGCCAGGGCGCGGCCGGCTTCGTTGATTAGAGGCCGGCGCCGAAACCTCGGGTTCTGGATAAGGAGTGAATGGGTCTTGGCCCCCAGGCGTAAGACAGCGGCGGTGATCGCCACGACCGCGGCGATGCTGGTTCTCGCCTGGACCGGCGGGCCGGCGGTGGCGCAACTCGCCGACCCCGGCGCCGCGCCGGCCGCGCCGACCACGGCGCAAGGCCTCTCGGAGTTGGTGGTCGCGACGGTGAACGACGAGATCATCTCCACCTACGACGTGGTGCAGCGGATGCGCCTCTTGATCGTCACCTCCGGCATCCAGCCGACCGAGCAGAACTTGCCAGACATCCAGCGCGAGGCGCTGCGCTCGCTGATCGACGAGCGCCTCGAGTTGCAGGAGCTGCGGCGCGAGGCCAAGACGCAGAAATTCGATCTGATCGCCTCGGACGCCGAGGTGAACGACGAACTGGCCGACATCGCCCGCTCCAACAATACCAGCGCCGATCAACTGCTGGCGCAGCTCGCCGCCCAGGGCGTCGGCGCCCAGACGTTGCGCGACCAGCTGCGCGCCGAGATCAGCTGGCGCGGCTGGATCCGCGGCCGCTACGGTCAGCGGCTGGTGATCGGTGACGACCAGATCAAGGCCTTCCAAAAGCGCACCGAAGCCGAAGCCGGCAAGCCGCGCTTCCAGATCAGCGAAATCTTCATCGACGCGGCCCGCGCCGGCGGCGAGGCGGCCGCGGAACAAGGCGCCGCGCAGCTGATCGCGCAGATCAAGAAAGGCGCGCCATTCGCGGCGGTGGCGCGGCAGTTTTCCAACTCTCCCTCGGCGGCGAACGGCGGCGACGTGGGCTGGATCGCGGCCGGCGAGATGCCGGCGGAGGTCGACCGGGTGCTCGAGGATCTGCGCGCCGGCCAGCTCTCCGGCGTCATCCCGGTCAAGGATGGCGTCTACATCGTTTATCTCCGCGACCGCCGGGCCGGCGGCGAGGCCATTCTCGTCGATCTGATGCAGGCCGCGATCGCCTTGCCGCGCGGCGCGACCCCCGCAAAAGTCGCCGAAGCCGAAGCCAAGCTCCTGGCGCTGCGTCCGAAGATCACCGGCTGCGACACGCTGGCGGCGACGGTCGCCAAGGCGCCGGGCGTCGTCAGCGGCGACCTCGGCGAGGCCGATATCAAGGATCTCGCCCCGGCGTTCCGGTCGGCCGCCGAGAGTCTGCAGGTCGGCCAGGTTTCGGCGCCGATCCGCACCGACGCGGGCCTGCACCTGATCGCGCTGTGCAGCCGCCGGCGCGGCGGAGCCGACTCGCTCACCCGCGAGCAGATCGAAAATCGCCTCTACGGCCAGGAGCTGGCGATGATCGCCAAGCGAACGCTGCGCGACTTGCGGAACTCGGCGACGATAGAGACGCGGTGAACGCGCCGCTGCTCGTCAGCCTGGGCGAGCCGGCCGGCGTCGGGCCGGAAATCGTCGTCAAGGCCTGGCGGGCCCTGCGCGAGGTCGGTCCCGCCTTCGTGGTGGTCGGCGATCGCCGTTGTCTGGATTTAGTGGCCAGCGAACCCATCGCCGCCGCGCTCGAGGCCGGCGATCTGGCGCGAGCGCCGTCGACCTTTCGCGATCGCCTGCCGGTGATCGACAGGCCGCTGCCCCGCGCGCCCACACCCGGTCAACCCGGCGAGACGGCCGCGCCGTGCGTGATCGGCTGGATCGAGGAAGCGGCGAGGCTCGTCCGCGCCGGCCGAGCCGCCGCTCTGGTCACCGCCCCGGTCGCCAAGGCGCCGCTCTACCAAGCCGGCTTCGCCTTCCCCGGACACACCGAATTCCTCGGCGCGTTGACGGCCGAGCCCGGATCGCCGCCAGCGTTCCCGGTGATGATGCTGATCGCCGCCGACCTGAGGGTCAGCCTGGTCACGATCCACCTGCCGCTGGCGCGGGTCGCGGCGATCCTGACGACGGCGGCGATCGAGCGAACCGCCATGGTCACCGCGGCGGCGCTGCGCCGGGACTTCGGCATCGGGCGGCCCCGTCTGGCGCTCGCCGCGCTCAATCCGCACGCCGGCGAAGGCGGCGCCCTCGGCCATGAGGAGGCGGACATCCTCGCGCCGGCCGCCGAGGCTCTGCGACGAAATGGAATCGACATAGCCGGCCCGCTGCCGGCCGACACGCTGTTTCACCCCGAGGCGCGGCGGCGCCATGACGCCGTGGTCTGCCTCTATCACGATCAGGCGCTGATCCCGGTGAAGATGCTGGACTTCTGGGGTGGGGTGAACGTCACCCTGGGCTTGCCGATCGTGCGCACCTCGCCCGATCACGGCGTCGGCTTCGACATCGCCGGCCGCGGCGTCGCGCGCCCCGACAGCCTGATCGCCGCCCTGCGGCTGGCGCGCGACATCGCCGACCGTCGCGAGCGCGGGTGAACGGCTCCGCCACGCCGGCCGCCCGGCTGGCGGCCGCCGGCATCGTCGCCCGCAAGCGGCTCGGCCAGCACTTTCTGCTCGATCCCAATCTGTGCCGGCGGATCGCTCGCGCCGCCGACCCGGCGCCGGACGCCCTCGTCCTGGAGGTCGGCCCCGGCCCTGGCGGCCTGACTCGCGCCTTGTTGGAGGCCGGCGCGACGGTCTTGGCGATCGAGAAGGACGAGCGTTTCCTGCCCTTGCTCCAAGCTCTCGCCGAGCCATGGCCGGATCGCCTGAGCCTGGTGCACGCCGACGCCCTGAAGGTCGATGAACTTGCGCTGGGCGCGGGCCGCGCCTCGGTGGCGGCGAACCTGCCCTACAACGTCGGCACCGCCTTGCTGATCAAGTGGCTGCTCGGCCCGTTCCGACCGGGGGCGATGACCTTGATGTTTCAGAAGGAGGTCGCCGAGCGCATCGTGGCGCGGCCGGGCGAACGCGCCTTCGGCCGGCTGGCGGTGATGACCCAGACGCTGTGCGAGGCGCGGATCGCCTTCACCGTCCCGGCGCGCGCCTTCACCCCGCCGCCCAAGGTCGATTCGGCCGTCGTTCGCCTCGATCGCCGCGCCGCCAGGCCCTCCGAGATGCACCTGCGTGCGCTGCAGCGCATTACCGAGGCGGCGTTCGGCCAGCGGCGCAAGATGCTGCGCTCGGCGCTGGCGGCGCTGGGCGGCGAGGCTCTCTGTCAGCGGGCCGGCGTCGCGCCCACACATCGAGGCGAACAACTCGACCTGGCGCAGTTTCATGCCCTGGCCGAGGCGTTCGCCGCGTCGCCGACTGGAACCGCGATATCGCCGGGGCGCTTCCTTGCCGGCGCATCAACGGAGGACGCGATGGACGACACCAGCAAGACGACGGGTTCTGGCAGCGGAATCCAGGGCGAGGGCGACTACGACGCCGCCCGCCGCTTCGACCGCGACGAGCGCGCCTTTATCGATAGCGGCAAGGTGGATGAGAACGCGCGCAAGGCGGCCGACGCCCTCGACGGACCGGAAGGCGACGAACTGGAGCGCGCCCGCAAATCCACCGCCGAAGGCCTCGCCGCCAACAAGGACGACTGACGGGTTCAACCCGATTCAATGGCGTCCCATGGCAATAACTCGCCGGCACGCCCTCGCCGCCCGGACTAGCTCAGCATGGGCGCCATGCCGGGCTCCGCCTTGGCCATGGCGCGTTGGTAGCCGGGCCGCTCGCCGATGCGCTGGAGATAGGCGCGGACGTTCGGTCGGCCTTCCAGCGTCGTGCCGCGAAAGGCCCGGCCGGTCGTCAGACAGTAGACCATCATGATGTCGGCGGTGGTCAGATCGGCGCCCCCGAAGAAGGGCGCGGC
Organism: uncultured Alphaproteobacteria bacterium; assembly: GCA_963752245.1. Taxonomy (GTDB): domain Bacteria; phylum Pseudomonadota; class Alphaproteobacteria; order Caulobacterales; family Caulobacteraceae; genus Acaudatibacter. The sequence goes on along the minus strand of CAVVXO010000002.1, from coordinate 6,739 downwards.
GGCGAGGCGCGCCTCGATCATCTCCCAGCCGCGGCGGGCGCGATCCTCGACGAACTTCGCCGCGGGATTGCCCTCGCCGCCCATCGCGAGCACCAGCTGCATCATCATCGTCGCCATGAAGGTGGCGTTCGACCAATGGAACCAGAACAGGTGGTCGGCGAAGTCCGGATGCTTCGGCGCCGGCGCGAGACGTCCATTGCCGTAGCGGTCGCGGATGTAGTCGCAGATCGCGCCGCTCTCGCCGAGCACGAGATTGCCGTCGGTGATCACCGGCGCGATGCCCATCGGGTGCAGCGCCTTGTAGTCGTCGGGGGCGAGGCGGTTGTCGGCCCGACGATCGTAGCGCTCGAGCACGTAGTCGAGCCCCAGTTCCTCGCACAGCCAGACGATCCGCTCCGACTGTGACAGACCCAGATGATGAACCGTCAGCATGGTCGCGCGCCCTCCTTCGCGGTTCGCTCGCACTCTCCGTAAGGGTTGCGGCCCGTTCTCGAAAGCCGGCGCCTCAGAGAGCCGGGGCGGGGAACTCCAGAAAGCAGTTAGGCGGCTGGGCGCTCGCCGGCGTCAGGGCGTTCTTCACCAGGGTCAGGACGACATTGTCATAGGGCAGGTCGACGTGGTCGACGGTGTCGAAGGGGCAGGAGTCCTGCACATATTCATTCGCGACGCCCGGCTCGCCAATGAACGACGACCCCACCGGCGTGACCACCGTCTCGTTCAAGGTCTCGATCACGGTGTAGCCGACGCCGGCCTGGGCGATCGGGCCGGTATCGAGCGGCTTCAGCGCCGCCGAACCACGCTCCTGGTCGACGCAGGCCGGACAGAAGCTCTTCAGCACCTGATTGGCGCCCGGAAATGCGCCGGCCAGCACCCGCAAGCCGTCGAGGCTGGTGCCGTGCGTGCTCGGCGACAGGCCGACGATCCGGTGGACGCTCGCCGCCCCGCCGAGCAGCTTGGCGTAGTATTCGCCGAGCATGCCGCCCTGCGAGTGGCCGACGAGATCGACCTTGGCCGCGCCGGTGGCGGCGCGCACCTGGGCCACGAAGCTGGCGAGCTGCCGGGCCGAGGTAGCGATGGGGCCGATCGCCTCGATGAAGGCGTCGCCGTTCACCTCGCCATAGTTGAAGGCGTAGACGCAGTAGCCGGCGTTGGCGAGATCGGGCGCCAGGGCGGCGAAATCGTCCTCCATCACCGAGAAGGTGCCGTTGACCAGCACCACCGGATAGGGATCGACGCTGGAGTGGCAGGGGGTGAGGTTGGCGCCGGGCGGCGCGGCCGTCGGGTTCCGCAGCGCGCCGGCGATCCCGGCGGCGATGTTCGGCGCGACCGGATAGGCGGCCACCGCCGCCGCCCCGCACAGCCCCGCCGCCATGGCCGCGATCGGGGCGACCCCACGCAAGCCCATGGCCCGCTGCTCCCTTTGTCGTCATGGCCCGGCCTTTGAAATGGCCAGCGCGCCGCCACGTTCCGCCAGACACTCGATCCGTACCGCCGGCATCCTGCCGGCACCCTTCGCGCCCATGCCGCCTGGAAGGCGGCGATACGGGTCCGCGCCCGGCCGTACCGCCGGCATCCTGCCGGCAGCTCAGAGTCAAGCGGTCTTGATGTAGCCGTCGATCACCCCGCCGAGGACGTCGAGGGCGGTGGGGCAAGCGGCCGACGGGGGTGACGCGCGGGGGTGGAAGGTGGGGTGAGGGGCGAATGGCTGAATGCCGCTCCTCATCGGCGCCTCGACCGTCGCGGTAAACCGATGAGATGAACACCTTCACTCGCTCGAACTCGCCCCGCTTTGCTTAAGCGGCGGCACGCTGGCGTACGTCGTCGAGAATGGCGACGATCGCGGCGGCGTCCTCGCCGAACAGTCCGTTTGGCCCTGAGGGGTGCCGATCGGTGAAAGGGCTCTCGTAAAGGAGGGCCGGATCCATCTGACCGTTGGACGTCAGATGATCGATGACGAGGCCGATGAACTCCAATTGATCGGCGGTCAGCCGCCGGCCTGCGATGAACTCGGAAAAGGCGTGCTCGGCGGCGGCGCGATCGAGCCCGACGAGCCCGCGGACGAAGAGACCGAGGCCGCCGTTCGCCTTCGCGCGCGCCAGCTCCGGGCCGGACCAGCGCGCCTCAAGAAATATTCGCTCCAGTTCGGCGAGGTCCATGGCGGTGAGCGGCTCGTTGCGCCTCAGCTTGAGCACGGCGATGTGGGCCTCGTGATCGGCGAGGAACTGTCGCGCCTTTGACCTGAACCGCGCCATGTCCGCTCCGGCTTGGGCGAAACCGGCGATGTCGACGGCGCTCGCCTCGCCGATCTCGTCCTCGAAGTCGGAGAAGACCGGGGCGCGGGCGCGGATCTCCACGAGGCCGATCAGGCCCCGCAGCCGCCGGCGCACGGTTTCCAGGATCGGCGCGGTCACGTCTTGCCAGAAGCCGTCGCTCTGAACCTCTTGGATCAGCGGCAGGCGGCGGGCGACCTCCGGGATGTTGACGAGGTCTTCGAGCGCGGCGGCGATCTGCACGACCCGCTTGCGCAAGGGATCGAGAGCCTCGCCGGCCAGGATGGCGAGCTGGCAGCGGGCGATGAGCAGATCGAAGCGCCGGGCCTCGATGTCGCCGTCGATTCGCTCGCTCGGCAGACCGGCGAGATGGTCGCGCAGCGCCGCCCGGTCGTCGAGGCTCAGGCGCGCCCACGCGGCGGCCTCGCGAAAGCGCTCGACCTCGCGGCGGTGCGGCCGCACGACGAAGGCCTCGAGGCTCATGCCGCCGATCTCCTCGCGCAGCAGCCGGGCGATGTCGTCGCGAAGCTCGACGGACGTCAGCGCGAACGAGCCGGTCTCGGGATCGAACGCCCCGCCGGTCTCCCGCGTCCCCTCGCGCTCGGGCGCCGGTTCGAGTTCGTCGAGAGCGGCGATCAGATCGACGCGGGCGGCGAACAGCCGCTTGCGCGAGCGACTCGCCGATCACGCCGGCGACGGCCTCGGGGATTCTGGCTGAAGAACTCGAAGTTCTGGCAGAAGTCGAAGACGTAGAAGAATTCCGCTTGTCGCTGGCCCGGGCCGAACAGGTCCGGCGCAGAGCCGCGTGCCGCGGCCGAGCATCTGCCAGAACTTCGTCTTCGACCGGACGAGCTTGAAGAAGACGAGGTTGACGACCTCGGGCACGTCGATGCCGGTGTCGAGCATGTCGACCGAGATCGCGATGTGCGGCGCCTTGTCCGGATCGGAGAAGTCGTCGATCAGCGATCTGGGCGTACTCGGTCTGGAAGTCGATCGACCCGCGCGAAGTGCCCGGCGAGCTGCGGGTAGTTCGACGTCGAAGCGCTGCGCGATGAACTCGGCGTGGTCGCTGGTTCTTGGCGAAGATGATCGTCTTGCCCAGCCGGTCGCCGCCGGCGACCTTGTGGCCCGTGCGTCATCAGGTGCTCGAGCACCTTGTCGACGGTGTCGGCGTTGAACAGCCACTTGTTGACGCGCCGCGGCGTCGACCACGCGTCGGGACGTGCGCCGTCCTCGTCCCATTCGAGCGCGTCCCAGCGCTCCTTCTCCTCCTCGGTGAGCTCGTCGTAGCGGATGCCCTCGCGCGACGAACTTCAGCGGCACGCGAGACCGCCCGCGGCGGCACGAGGAAGCCGTCGGCGACCGCCTCGTCGAGGCCGTAGGCGTCGGTCGGCACGCCGCGTCTCAGATCGAACAGGCGGTAGGTGTCGCGGTCGACCTCGTCCTTCGGCGTCGCGGTCAGGCCGACCAGCAGGCGTGTCGAAATAGTCGAAGATCGCGCCGTACTTCCGGTAGACCGAGCGGTGCGCCTCGTCGATGACGACGAGGTCGAAGAAGCCCGGGCCGAACGGCCGCTCGTCCGTCGCCGCTGCTCGTCGATCAGGCCCATCATCGTCGGATAGGTCGAGACGTAGACGCGGCCCGTCGCCGCGCTTGTCGGTGACCAGGTTGACCGGCGGCGACGCAGGGCAGGTGCGCCTTGAACGCGTTGACGCGCCTGGTTGCACCAGCGCGACGCGGTCGGCGAGGAACAGCACGCGCTTGCGCCCAGTTCGGCGCGCATCAGCAGGTCGCGCGAGCGCGATCACGGTACGGGTCTTGCCCGCGCCCGTCGCCATCACCAGCAGCGCCTTGCGCTGCTGGTCCGGCTCGAACGCCTCGGCGACCCGGCGGATCGCGCGGTGCTGGTAGTGGCGCTCGACGATCGCCCGGTCGATCTCGGCATCGGCGGCGAGCGGCCTGCGGCGTCGACGCGGCGCTGGATCAGCAGCTCCAGCTCGTCCCGGGTGTAGAATCCCTGGATCGGCCGCGGCGGGTAGCGCGCGTCGTCCCAGATCCAGTGCTCGATAGCCGTTGGTGTAGAAGATCACCGGCCGCTGGCCGAACTGCCGCTCCAGGCAGTCGGCGTAGAGCTTGGCCTGCTGCTGGCCGACGCGCGGATCCCTGCGCGTGCGCTTGGCCTCGACCAGCGCCGAGCGGCTTGCCGTCCTCGCCCCACAGCACATAGTCGACGAAGCCCTCGCCGGTCGTCGTTGGGCATGCCCGTCGACCGCGATATTCGCGGTCCTGCCGGCCTGGTCGAGCGGCCAGCCGGCCTCGGCGAGCAGCAGGTCGATGAAGCGGTCGCGGGTTTGCGCCTCGTCGTAGTCGTGCTTGTCGGCGACGGCCGCGTTGGCCGCCTTGAGCGCGGCGATTTCGGCGTGGACGCGCGCAAGTTCGGCTTCGAGCGCCTCGCGCCGCGTCTCGCTGGCGCGGCGCGCCTGCTCGGCGGCCTCGCGCGCCGCCACCGTCTGGGCGAACCTTGCGGCGGCGGCTTCGAGATGGTCGAGCCGCTCGGCGGTCACCAGGCGGTTGAACGGCAGGGCGTCGGCGGAGAAGCGGATGTCGTCCGGCGGCCTGGCGTGACGGCCGTAGGTGCGCGCCAGCCAGAAGCCGAGGTGGAACAGCTCGCGGGTGGCGGCGATCGCTTCGGCCGCCGGCACCGCGCGCGTCTCGTGGACGGCGCGGTTGCCCAGGCGGCGGATCAGGTCGGCCTTGGCGTGCAGCGCTCGCCCGACCAGACGCTGGAAGCTGGCCTCGTGCAGCCGCGCCGCCAGCGTCGCCTCGTAGGGCGACTTCAGCGACCCGTCCTTGCGGTAGACCCAATCGAGCAGGGCCTCGAGCGCCAGTCGGGCATAGAAGCAGCCAGCGCGCGGATCGCTCCGCGCCGCCGCCTCCGCCTTCACCGCCTGGGCATGGACCTCGGGGAACTCGGCGGCGAGGAAGGCGAACTGCGACATCGTTGGCGCCCGCGCGCGTGCCCTCCGTCAGCCCCGGCGCCGGGGCCAATAGGTAAATGGGTCGCCAGGTCCCTCCAGCAGGCGACAGTCCTGATTGACGCGCTGCTGGTATCCCTCCGCGCCGAACAAGGCGTCGGCGAGCTGGGCCTCCGTACGTCCTGGTCCGTTCTCGATCAGAAATTGCAGAGCGTCGGTGATGGTGATGGTCATGCGGTCACGTTACGCCGCCGAGCGCCAGGGCGCCAGCAAGTTATTGAAAGACAACGTCAAGACGCTACGAGCGTCAGCCATCGTTCAATCCAGCCGCTTGCTGGCAGTCTTCGCGCGACGGCGGACAGTCTATGAGGCCGGTAAGCTGAGCCTTGGTGACGCCGAGCTGCCGGGCCATCAGCCCGGGAACGGTGTCGCTGACGTCGCGGTGCGAGCTTCCGCGACTGATCTTCGTGCGCCGCGCGGTGCGCCCACCTGCGAGGCGGTCGTAGACAAGCTGATGATGATCGCCGCTCTCGCTTCGCTCGAACCCCTTGCGCGCCAAGCTCGTGAGAATGTCGTCACGCTTCCGCGGCATCTGCCGAGAGGCGCAGTCGCCGCTTCAGGCGTGACTTCAATTCCAAGGCGTCCGGTGCGAGGTCAGCGTCCGGCGCGCTCGCGTAGAAGCGCCAAAGAGTGTCAAATTCGTCCCGAACGGACGCCTCCACCATGTCGCGGGTCTCGCCAAACGCATCGATTCCGAGCAAGGGCTCACGGACGGTCAGCATCGCCGTTTCCCGACCGAATTCCACGTCGAGCGTCAGCGGTGGATCGATCCGGACCTGTTGACCCTTCGCGGAGAAGCTATCGAGCTTGATGGCTGAGCGGTCGAGCGGTTGAATAAGGCGCACGTCCTGAATGGACTCCGGTTTGCCCTCGACAGTGTAGACCACCCTTCCGAAGACCTGAATAGGCTCTCTTGGATGCTCCATCCTGGCGTGCGGTCATACGCCTCGGTGCGCGCTGGACCTGAGCGATAGCGGAGCGGTCCGGTTCGCCGAGATCGTACGCATGGGCGGACGCGATTTTCAGGCCCCGCGCTAGGCGGCGACGGCGCTCGCCCGCACGTCCACTTGCAGGCCGCTCGCCTCGCGTAAGGCGCCGATCACGCGGAGGAGATTGCGAGCTGTCGGATTTCCGCTCGCGCTGAACATGCGCATGAGGCTCTTCGGGGGCAAGCCGGTGAGGCCCGCCAGCCGTTCGAACCCGATCGTCGCGTTGATGTAGTCGCGCAAAGCCGATCGACCTGACGCGCCGTCACCTTCCAAGAGGGCGGCCAGCGCTTCGCCGAACAAGGCTTCGCGGAAGGCCGGATCGCGCTCGGCGCGGGCCCGCACCGTCTCCTTGAAGTCGCGGGTCAGGGCCATCGTAGATCCTCCGATACTTTGTTCGCTCTGTCCTGCTTTCGGGCCTTGTAGTCTCGCCAATGCGCCAGAGCCG
>CAVVXO010000001.1:0-412905 GCA_963752245.1 uncultured Alphaproteobacteria bacterium | reverse complement strand
GTCTGACAGGCGGCGCCACTCGCGAGAGGCCAGGGGAAACTAGGGGCGCGATCATTGGCTTGGCTTTACGAGCCCAATTCCCGGAACGTTCGATCGTTCGAGAATGTTAGGTCACGACACTCGGCAACTCACGAGTGACGAACTCTCGTATCCGCGAGCTGACGGTCACCTGCTCTATGGAAGCGACCGTGAAGACGAGGCCATCGGTGGCGACTAAGAGGCGGCGCATGTCGTTTCGGCGGATCTTGAACCCCCGGCCCGCTATGCACGCGATCACCTCATAAGCAAGGCCCTTCTCATCACGAAGGGTCCGCAGACGCTGCACTCGGGAAACCTTATCTCGAGCCGTGCCATCGTCCTCCGCCAGCTTCGCCTCGATGATCACCGCCGGAGTGAACTCGTCCGGTATGATGAAGTCCGGCGCCTGGTCGAAGCCGGCGATCCGCTCGGCTCGCTTGGTCTTGCGATAGCTGACACCCGCCTTGGCCAGCACGTCCTCGACCGCGCTCTCGACGAAATCGCCAACGATCGCGCTCACCGAATCCCGATGCGTCGCGAAGGGTCGCCCAAGGAATCGTTCATAGAGCAGCATCGGGTATGGCACGCCCAGATCGGCGATCGGCTGGAGGCTGGCGAGGCCCTCAAACGTGTCAACCTTGTCGAGCCGGTGAAGAATGAGGGCGCGGTCAACGCTGTTCGTTCCTTCTGCAAGCGTGCCAACAGCCGCCTTGACCATCGCCTTGATCCGCTGGTCCGTCCTCGACCCTCGATTTTTCATCGGTGCGAGCGGAGTAAAACGAACCTTGCGATCGATCGCTCGTGCCGCACCTTGATCGAGCATCACCGCTGTGCGGTCCACCGTCACCTCGGCCCACTCCGACGACGTGAAACCTAGGATGGTCCGCAACACGATCAGTGCGATGGGCGTCGCATAGACGGCATCAACTAGGTCGAGTTCATTCAGGCGGGTGAATCCCTCCGTGGCTCGCTTGAGCGCTTGATAGCCGGCCTCAAATACGGCGTACTCGACGAAGCCCTCGCCCTTGGGCATCTCGAGGAACCCCGACTTAAGTTCGCTGAAGACCTCATCGATGAAGGGCTCAAGGTCGAGCGTTGGATCAGAGAAGTTCGCGTCAAACCGCGACGGCATCGCGCTCTCCTTGCTGGAAGAGCAGGACCCTGTTCGCCGCCGCGAGCCGCGGCATCCCAGCAGCAGGGGCAAGTGCGTCGATAACGCTCTGATAAGGACCGAAACCCGTCAGGGTTTCGGCGAACCGTCTTAGCTTTACGCCCGTCGCGGCACTTCTCTCCCACCTCGGCCGCAGTCGCCAGATTGCCATGCGCGTCAGGTGGCCAAACGTAATACATCGTATGTCGCCGGCGGTCGGCCTCACACCCGCGACCCTAAGCTGCGCGAGTTCATCGCAAACGATGTTCGTCAGTTCGCTAACGGTGTCAAAGAGCTTGCCCTTTGACACTCTACCGTGAGACCGGCAGACAAAAATACTATCGACGATTGACGAACCCGTGCCCGATATATGGATCGACCCGCCCATCTCGGCTGGACAAGGAAACGTTGCAGAACAAGTAAGGCCAGCGTCAAGTATAGCGACTCCGACCGAATGATAAGCTTCTAACTTGTTGTGATGGTAGGTGAACGCCAAAGGTGCTCCAGGTTTCAACGCCTTCGCCATGGAGCTGTAGACCTCGGCGAGACCTTCAGTGAAATGGACGAGGTCGCGCCCTTCGGTCACATTTACCGTAAGTTCATTGGCTGCGCGCGTCGATTCCCTCTCGAACCCTTCGGCCCCGGTTCCCACCAAACGGCGCAACCAAGCGAAACAAAAATCCATCAACTCGGCGTATTGAACGTTGCCAAAGTATGGCGGATCGGTGAACACTGCGTCAAGGCTTTCCGGCGCAACATGGTAGTCTGTGGAACTGGCACAGCGGATCGTGACCTCCCTAGATCGCGCCCCAGAACGACGCTCGCCGATCCATTCGCCTTGGATTTGCACCCTTTGCTTGCGACCGCTGCGGTATTGCACCTCGAATGGAGCATCGCAGTAGTGCTTCGCCTTCTGATACTTTTCTATAATATTGGTCCATCCGCCGGAACCAACACTGCACCCGGCGTCGTTCAGGATGCCGATCAAATTAGACTCGCACTCGACCAAGCCGACGGGAAAGCCGTGGACCGAGAATATGTCCAATGACTTGAGGGCCGTGGTGTCGTACCGGCATAGCGTATTCTGATAGCGGAGAAGGTCGGAGAGGTTGGTCGCGAGCGCATGTCGGACGCGGGTGTCTTTCATCGCCGCGATGGCACGGCAGCTTAATTCAAGCCCCACCAGCTGCCTGTCATTGAACAGTTCGCGATAGCGCCGGTATCCCCATCGGTGGAGACGGTCGGTCTCGTCACCAGCGGGAATCTCCTGCTCGGGCGCAAACTGGAGTGGGGTGGATTTCGCGCGGGCTTCGGCCATCGCGACCCGTGAGAAGTCCTTACAATCCGGCTTCTTGAAAAAGCGGCCACGATGGTGTCCTCGCCGGGCGGGATTTGCATATTCGAGCGCGAAGAGGCGTCGACCGAGAGGTCCGTCCCCTTTTCGCGGGAATTTGACGCTGTGACCGCAGGCTTGGCATCTGCAATGGCCACGCTTTGCCGGCCCTTCGATCACCAACTGTTTTTCGCAGGCCCGACAGTGGCCCAGGTGCTTGACGTCCACGACTTCGTTCAGTTCGCCGCAGCCGGCGCAAACGAGAACGTTCTTTGGATGACGCGTGTCGTTCGCGAGAAGATACCCGGGAAAGAGATCGACGTCTACGTGGCATCTATCGCAGGCGATCGTCTTGACCCACAGGAAGTATTTCACGGGCACGTCCCTGTCGCCATACAGGACGCAGTCCGTTCGATAGAGCGGCCCCACCTGCTTTGTCAGCGTGGACACCAACTCTACCGCGGCCTCCGCATAGGCCACATGATCGAGATGCTCGATTTCTTCACGCACGATCCAGGCGGCCATCGGATTGATGTCGAGACCCAGGACATCGCAACCGATCCGATTTGCTTCGATCAGAGGAGTTCCGCCACCCATGAACGGATCGGCGATGCGCCTGCCGGCGAGATCGTGACTGTTGAAATAGCTTTCCGCTAGTGGCTGGTTGACAAATTCTGACAGCAGAAGTCCACGGAAAAGTGTTCCTGGACGTCGAGCGAACCACTTGTGTACGGCTATAATAGGCCGATAAACTTGTTGAATTTGCTTTTCACGGAGGGCGAGCGAAGCGATTAGCGCGACGTCGAATTGGCGTTCTATCGTCATGCCTAAGTCCCGGCCCTCGGCGGGGAGGTGGCCGCTTCAGTCCCCGCGGGAACCCATGTGCCGGACACCCAAGCGCCCAACGGCGCTTTAGGGAGCCCGATCAGGGCTGGTGAAAGGGGCCTTCCCACGAACTCGTGCGGTTCAGAAGTAACTGGCCGATGCCGCAGACGGAGCCTACTTCCCCTTTGTCTTGCGTGGAATGAGAGCCAGGACCTCCATGGCCTCTCTCCGGACCTTGGGGCTCGTGCTGTGGGCGTCTCGGCCCGCCCTAGAGGCCTTCTTCGCGGTTGGGGTGCGGAGTTTCGTCGCCATCGTGAGTTCCGATTCGTGCTTTTGAACGCGGTAGACGAGTTTGAGGAACGGAGCAAGAACGAACGTGACTTTCCTAGCGCGGCACGAATCTCCGGTCTTGCGCCGCTAAGGACGCCCGCCGAATGAGTTCTCTCCCATCACCCTTGCCCCCGCGCCGATCTCTTCCTTAAGCGAGCGGCAGCTATCACGCCATCCCAAGAGCACCCACCGCCATGCGCCTCGCCGACCGGATCGTCGTCATCACCGGCGCCGCCGCCGGCATCGGCCGGGCGATGGCCCTTCGGTTCGCGCGCGAGGGGGCCAAGCTCGTCGTCTGCGCCGATATCGACGGCGAGGGCGCCGAGGCGACCGCCAGGCGTGCGGCGGCGTCGGCTTCACCACCGATGTCTCGCGCGAGGCGGATATCGCCGCCCTGATCGAGCGGGTCGAGGCCGATCACGGGCCGATCGATCTCTTCTGCTCCAACGCCGGCATCGGCATCGGCGGCGGGGCCGAGGCGCCGGACGCGGGCTGGCAGAGGATCTGGGAGATCAATGTCATGGCCCATGTCTGGGCCGCCCGCCATCTCGTTCCGCGCATGGCGGCGCGCGGCGGCGGCTATCTGCTCAACACCGCCTCGGCCGCCGGGCTCCTGTCGCAGATCGGCTCGGCGCCCTATGCGGTGACCAAGCACGCCGCGGTGGGACTCGCCGAGTGGCTGGCGATCACTCATGGCGACGCCGGCATCAAGGTGTCGGTGCTCTGCCCGCAGGCGGTGCGCACCGCCATGACCGCCGGCAACCCGGACGGCGTCGCCTCGGTCGACGGCATGATCGAGCCGGACGATGTCGCCGAGGCGGTGGTCAAGGGGATCGAGGCGGAGGACTTCCTCATCCTGCCGCACCCGGCGGTGCTCGACTACATGCGGCGCAAGACCGGCGACTACAACCGCTGGATCGGGGGCATGAGGAAGCTGGCGCGGCGATATGGGGGGTAGGCAAACCTTCTCCCATGGGGAGAAGGAGGGGCCCCGCGCCCGGAAGGGCGCCTCCGGGAGGATGAGGGGCCAGTCGGCTGCCCGGCGTAACCCCCCACCTTCCCAGCGCTGGCGCGCTGGGCCCCTCCCTCTCCCATCGGGGAGAGGGGCTCGTCTGGGCGGGCGCCGACGGGGAGTGAAATTTGAGCCAGAAGCTCGCCGCTCAGGCGCGGCGCGCCGCCGCGCGGTTCTCAGGCCTGCGCGACCGGCTGGCCGCGGCGTTCGAGGCGCTGGAGGACGAGGCGCCGGCGGCGCTCTTTCCCGGCGAGCCCGGGCGGTTCGAGCTCACGCCCTGGACTCGCCCAGAGGGCGGCGGCGGGGTGATGGGCATGCTGCGGGGGCGCCTCTTCGAGAAGTGCGGCCTGCACCTTTCGGAGGTGGCGGGGAGCTTCACGCCGGAGATGGCGGCCGCCATGCCGCACATCGGCGCCGATCGCGCCTTCGTCGCCACCGGCGTGAGCCTCATCGCCCACATGCGCTCGCCGCGCGTGCCGGCGGTGCATATGAATGTGCGCTTCATCGCCACGACGCGCGGCTGGTTCGGCGGCGGCGCCGATCTCACCCCCCTGCTCGCCGAGCAGAGGCGGGCGGCGGCGCCGGACGCTCTGTCTTTCCACGCCGCCCTGCGGGCCGCCTGCGATCAATTCGATCCCGCCTGGTACGCGCGCTTCAAGGCCGAGTGCGACCGCTACTTCTTCCTGCCGCACCGGAACGAGCCGCGCGGGATTGGCGGCATCTTCTTCGACCATCATGCGAGCGGCGATTTCGACCGCGATCTCGCCTTCTGCGAGGCGGTGGGCGAGGCGGTGCTGACGGCGTGGCCAGAGATCGTCCGCCGCCGGATGAGCGAACCGTGGACCGGAGACGAGCGGGAGGAGCAGCTGGCGCGGCGAGGCCGCTATGTCGAGTTCAACCTGCTCTACGACCGCGGCACCCTGTTCGGCCTGAAGACGGGCGGCAATATCGAGACGATTCTCTCCTCGATGCCGCCGGTGGTGACGTGGCCGTGAAGGTCACCTTCACGAGGGGAAGGACTCCCACGGGTTCAGCAGGCGTACGCCCATGGGCGCGAAGTCGGCGACATTGCGAGTGACGACGGTCATGCCGTGCACCAGGGCGGTGGCGGCGATCAGGGCGTCGAACTTCGGACATGGATCGGGAACTTGCAGCCGCGCGGCCCTGGTCGCCACGGCGGCGTCGACCGGCAGCATGCGGCCTTCGAAAGCGGCCGTGACGGCCTCCCGCAGCCAAGCGCGCAAGACCGCGCCCGTGGCGAGGTCGCGCCGCTCCATCCGCAGGACGCCGACTTCAAGTTCGTGCACGGTAATTGCCGAGATGTAGGCCTCGCTAGGATCAATCGCGCGCGCCCAGGCGGCCACACCGGGGTTGGCGCGTCCGCTCCGCACCTTGCGCAATTCGGACACCAGCGAGGTGTCGAGAAGCAGGCTCAATCGAAATCAAATCCCCCGCCCAGCTCGTCCCGAGGCGGGATGTCCAACTCCAGATCCTCCGCGCCAGGTTCGGCGGCGAGCAGGTCGGCGATGCTCTTCCGTTCGCCGCTCATGCGGCGATAGGCTTCGATGCTCAGCAGCACATGCGCGGGGCGGCCGCGATCGGTGATGAACACCGGGCCATGCGCCGCCGCCCGTTTGGCCCGCCCGGTGTCGTGGTTGAACTCGCGGCTGGAGAGGGTGGTGGTCGTCATGTAGCAACGTTACCCCCTTTCGTCGCGAAACGGAAGGGGCTCACCCCGCCAGGAATCGCCCCATCCAGCCGGCGACGCGGGCGCGGTCGTCGGGAGCGGCGTAGGAGGCGATGGCGGCGTCGGCCTGCTCCACCGTGTAGCGGCTGCCGCGCCGGGCCTCGAGCAGGGCGATGGCGTAGGCGGGGTCGAACTCGGGGTGCAGCTGCAGCGAGATGGCCGGCTGGTCGTCGTAGGCGAGCATGCCGAGCGGACAGAAGTCGCTGCCGGCCAGCACACGTGTCGCCGGCGGCTGCTCGACCACCTGGTCCTGGTGCGAGGCGGCGTTGGCGAAGCTGGACGCCTCGTCCATCCACGGCGCGCGCTCGCGCACCTGGTAGCGGTGCAGCCCCAGGCCCCAGCCCTTGGGCGACTTGATCACCGCGCCGCCGAACGCCTCGGCCATCAGCTGGTGGCCGAAGCAGATGCCGACCAGGGCCGCCTTGCCCTTGGCGGCGCGAAGAAAGTCGCGCGCCCGGCCGATCCACGGCAGGGGATCGTAGACGCCAGCGGCGCTGCCGGTGATCAGATAGCCGTCGCAGTCCTCCGGCCGCGCGGGCGCCTCGCCTTCGTGGGTCTTGTAACTTCGCCAGGCGAACGTCCCCTCGCCCAGCAGATGGCGAAACATGTCGTCGTAGAGGCCGAAGCGCCCGACCAGGGCCGTCGGCGGCGCGCCGGTCTCGAGAATGCCGATCGTCTTCAATAGACCATGCCCTGCACCACCGCCTTCAGCCGCTCGATAGCCGAGAGGCGGTCGGCGGGGAAGTCGGCGTCGACCCACCACGCCTCGACCTCGCGCAGCACTTGGCCGACCAGCGGGCCAGGCGGCGCGCCGGCGGCGAGGACGTCGTCGCCGGTCAGCGGTAACGGCGGCGGCGCCCAGGTGGCCAGCGGCAGCAGGGCGCGCCACTGGATGGCGGCGGCCGGGCGGTCGGAGGCCGCCCAGGCGAGGCGGACGCGGTCGCGGAAGGTCGGCGCGCCGAGGCGCCAGACGGCGCGGCGCACCGCGCGCGGGCTCATCCACGAGGTGAGCGACCGATCGCGGACCAGGGCGGCGACGAGGCGGTCGCGATCGGCGTTGGCGAGGCGCAGCCGGCCGGCGACCTCACGCGCCGCCGCCGGGTCGGCCGGCAGCAGGCCGGCGAGACGCAGCAGCGGGTCGGGTTCGAACAGGTGCTCCTCGTCGATGGCAACGAGACGATCGAACCGCGCCAGGCCGTCGGCCTCGGGCAGCACCTCGCCGAGGACGCCGGTGGTCGCCATCAGCCGCAGCGCGGCGCGCGGATCGTCGGCCGCGAACAGGCCGAACAGTTCCTTGGCGAGGCGCTCGCCGGAGAGCGCGCGGGTCATGCCCTTGAGCTCGGCGCACGCGGCGAGGGCTGCCTCGTCCGGTTCGCCGCGGCCGAAGCGGGCGAAGAAACGGAAGAAGCGGAGGATGCGCAGGGCGTCCTCGCGAATGCGCGCCGCGGGATCGCCGACGAAGATGATCCGTCCGGCGGCGAGATCGGCGAGGCCCGCGCCGGTGGGATCGAAGACCTGGCCGGCGCGGTCGGCATAGAGGGCGTTGAGGCGAAAGTCGCGACGGGCGGCGTCCTCGCCCCAGTCGCGGGTGAAGGCGACGACGGCGCGGCGGCCGTCGGTCTCGACATCTCGGCGCAGGGTGGTGATCTCGAACGGCCGCCGCTCGGCGATGGCGGTGACCGTGCCGTGGTCGACCCCGGTGGGGATCGCGCCGAGGCCGGCGCGCTTCAGCGAAGCGATCGTCTCGTCCGGCGTCAGCGTCGTGGCGATATCGATGTCCTTGACGGCGAGGCGCAGCAGGGCGTCGCGCACGCAGCCGCCGACGAAGCGGGCGCAGCCGGGGCCGCCGGCCGCCTCCAGGGCGCCCATCACCGCTCGGGTTGGCGGCTCCGTGAGCCAGGGCTGGCCGTCGAGACTGGCGAGCGGCGAAGCGCTCATCGGCCGGTCACGCGACCGCCGCGCCGTAGAGGCGCTCGCGCAGGGCGCGAAGGATGCCGGCGGTGGCGCCCCAGATAAAGCGGTCGTTCCATGTCATGCCGTAGAACCGCCGGGCGACGCCGGTCGGCCACTCCCGCTCCAGCAACTGGTGATTGGCCTCGTCCATCAGGAAGCTGAACGGTGTCTCGAACACCTCGGCGACCTCGGCGGGGTTGGCGGTCAGCGGCGCGCCCGCCTCGACCAGGCCGACCACCGGGGTGACGTGATAGCCGGTGGCGGTGCGATAGGGCGTCGACAGACCAACGAGGCTGACGCGGTCCGGAGCCAGGCCGATCTCCTCCCACGCCTCGCGCAGCGCCGTCGCCCAAGGGGTCTCGCCCGGGTCGCACCGGCCGCCCGGCAGGGCGACCTGACCGGTGTGGCTGCGCAGGGCGTCGGAGCGGCGGGTGAGGATGACGGTCGGCTCGCGTTCATGCTCGACGAGACCGATCAGCACCGCCGCTTCGACCAGCGGCGCGCCGCCCCGCGGCGCGAGGTGGGGCTGCAGATCGAAGTCGGAGCGGTGCGTGGGCGAGGCGCCGCCCGCCTCCAGCGGATCCAGATGATCGGCGATCCAGTCGCGCAGCGGCCGCGCCGCCGAGGCGCTCACGCCCCGCACCCGCTCATGGCGTCCCCGCCGGGCCGACCGAAAACCAGGCGCCGTTGGAGGCGACCACCATGGCTGGGCCGCCGGGCAGGTCGCGCCGCCGGGCCATCTCGGCCAGTTCGTAGAACACCGGCCGGGCGATCAGCGCCTCCAGGCCGCCGCGCACATGCACATAAGGGCGCGGCTCGCCGGTGGCGGGATCGATCTCGACGCGGATCGGGTGGTCGGAGCCGGCGTCGACCTCGTCGCCGACATTGGTCGTGAAGCGCAGCGCCTCGCCCGCCCGATCGACCCGTACGGCCACGAACGGCGCGTCTTCGACGACAATCGACAGCTTCTCCGCCGGCGTCACCAGGACGAAGCCGTCCGGGTCCTTGCGCAGGACGGTGGAGAAGAGCCGCACCAGCGCCTCGCGGCCGATCGGCGTCCCCTCGTGAAACCAGACGCCGTCCCTGGCGATGCGGATGTCGATCGCGCCGCAGTGGGTGGGATGCCAGAGGTGAACCGGGGGCGGGCCGCGCGCCGGCGCGGCCTTGGCCGCCGCGATCACCCCCTCGAGGCCGCGCCGCTCGCCCTGCTCGTCCTGCTCGCCCATGGCGGGGAGTTAGGCGCGCCACGCCGGCCGCTCAAGCCGGCGATGGCCTCAGCGCACCCGGGTCTCGTCGCCGGACAGGGTGGTGGTCCAGGTCTTTCCATCCTTGGCGGTCTGCACGTCGAAGTGGATGTGGTCGGGCCCGGAGAAGCGGTTGAGGGTGCGGTCGTGCGAAACACCGGAGGCGCCGACCTCGCCGCCGTAGACCCAGCGCTCGCCATCGATGGTCAGGGTGTACCAGGGATGCGTCGCCTTGCCCTCGGCGCTCAGGGCCTGGGTGCGATAGGCGAGGCCCTCCGGCCCCGAGCCGGTCGGCAGGAACACCACCAGATCCTCCGCCTTGCCGTCGACGACCTGCTCGCAGGCGAAGAACAGCCCGGTCCGCGCGCAGTGATTGTCGATCGCGTGCGAGCCCGCCCGCCGAGTCCCTCACCGCCCACTTGCCGGCGTAGAGCTGCAGCGGAGCGTAGGGGTCGGCCGCCGCGGCCGCCATGCCCGGGCTTACCCCGACGATGGCCGCGGCCAAGGCCGCGAGGGCGGCGCGTGCGCCGAGTTCTTTTCCCGTGTTGGACATTGACCCTCCCATTCGCCGCCATGGCGGCCCCGACGCCTTCGGGTTCGCGCAAAACAAAAGCAACACACGTCTCCTCGGCGATCCCGTTTTTCCTCAGAGAGTGTCGCGGGTCCTCGACGGCCCGCCCCATGTCTCATGCGCCAACGGGGCGGCGAATTCCTCGATGTTGCGGTTGTCCAGGTCGTCCGACTTGTCGCCGAAATAGCGATAGCCGAGCTGATCGCCGAACAGGGCGACCACCCGCCGCTGCGTCTCCCGCTCCCGCTGGCCGACCCTGCTCATGGCATGGCGGTGCGCACATCGAGGGCCGCGGCGGCGGCCGCCAGCCGGCGGTCCAGGGTCACCAGCGTCAGGCCGGCGCGTCGGCAGACGGCGGCGTGCACCGCGTCCGGCGCGCGCAGCGCGAGCTCGAAACCGCGCACGAAGATGTTGGCGAGGCGGAAGTCGGAGGGCTGGAAATCGATCGGCTCGCTCGCCTGCGCGCGCCAGAGATCGAAGTCCCGCAGGCGCTCGGTGGCGCGCGGCGCGGTGAGCAGGCCCATGCGCACAAGGCGCGAGAGGGCGGAGGCGACTTCCGCCGCCGTGAAATCACTGACGATCAGCGGCGCCGTCGCCGCCGCCAGGAACCGGAGCATCGCCTCGCTGACGGCCTCGTCGACCAGTGTCGGCACGAGGGCGCTGGCGTCCAGGTAGAGGCTCACGGGCCAGGATCGTCGTAGATCAGGTTCAGCAGCTCGACCGACGTCGGCGCCCCCGCCGGCAGCTTGACACGGCCGGCCAGCAGCCGCTCGTGCGCGGCGGCGAGGTTCGCGGGCGCCGGCGCGGCCGCCTTGGCGGGCCTAAGCTCCACCGTCGGCTTGCCGTGGCGGGTGATGACCACCTCCTCGCCGGCCAGGGCGCGATTGATCAGGCCGGGCAGGCCGGCCTTGGCCTCGGCGACGCTGTAGGCGCTCATGGGCCCTCCGATGTTATGGTCATGGATAAGACCATTTTCGCCGCGCCGTCCAGAGCCTTTCTAGCTGGCTCAGACAGGATCGCATGACCGCGCTCAACGGTCTTGGCGATCGGCCCCGCGCCGGCAGTCGGCGCGCGGGCGCCCGATGTTTTCCGGGCGCCGGCGACGGGCTAAGTCCGTGCATGTCCGAACCCTTGGCCGAGCCGCCGCCGACGCGAGCCCTGCTGCGCGAGGGCGACTATCTCCGCTTCTGGGCCTCGCGGTGGCTGGGGGCGCTCGGGTCGCAGATCCAGAGCGTCGCCATGGGCTGGCAGGTCTATGAGATCTCCCGCCGCACTCTGGGCATCGGCGCCTCGGCGCTGAACGTCAGCCTGATCGGCCTCGTCACCTTCCTGCCGCTCTTCATCCTCGCTGTGCCGGCCGGGGCGATGGCCGATCGGCGCGAGCGCAAGCGGCTGGTGCTGCTGTGCCTCGCGGTCGAGATCGCCGCCGTCGGCGTCCTGGCTGCGGCCAGCGCCCTCGGCCGGGCAAGCGTGCCGCTGCTGCTGTGCGTCGCCGTCGTGTTCGGCGCCGCTCGCTCGCTCTACTCTCCGGCAATGACGGCGCTCGCGCCGATGCTGGTGCCACGGTCCCTGCTGCCCAGGGCGATCGCCTGGAACTCGCTGGCGTGGCAGACCGCCTCGATCGTCGGACCGGCGATCGGCGGCCTGCTGGTCGCCGCCGGACCAGCCGAAGCCTATGGCGCGACCCTGGCGCTCTACGCCGCCGGCGCGCTCGCCCTGCTTGGCATTCGGCGCGACACGACTCCCGAGAGCCCAACCGGGGTCCCGTTTCGCCTTGATGCGCGAGGGCCTCGTCTATGTCTGGAGCAACAGGGTGGTGTTCGGCGCCATCTCGCTCGATCTCGCGGCGGTGATCCTCGGCGGCGCGACCGCCCTGCTGCCCGCCTTCGCCCGCGACGTGCTGAAGGTCGGGCCGCTCGGCTTTGGCGCCCTGCGCGGCGCCCCGGCGATCGGCGCCAGCCTGGTCGGCTTGTGGATCGCCACCCATCCGATCCGCCGCCGCGCCGGGGCGATCATGTTCGCCGCCGTCGCGGTCTATGGCGCTGGCACCCTGGTGTTCGGCCTCTCGCCGTGGTTCGGCGTTTCCCTGATCGCCCTGGCGGTGCTGGGCGGCGCCGACATGATCAGCGTCTTCGTCCGCCAGACGCTCGTTCAGCTGGTCACCCCCGATGCGATGCGCGGCCGGGTGGCGGCGGTCTCGACCCTGTTCATCAGCGCCTCGAACGAACTGGGCGAGTTCGAGAGCGGCCTCGCCGCGCGCTTCCTGGGCGTGGTCGGGGCGGTGGTGTTCGGCGGCGTCGGCGCGCTGGCGGTCACCGCCGGTTGGGCCGCGCTCTTCCCGGCCCTGCGACGGGCGGACCGCCTGGAGTAGAAAACCGGCGCGCTGTCGCTGGAGGCCCACGTCGCCGGTGGTCACTCGCGCCCGCGCTCCGGTTCGGCGAGGCGCATCATCAGGCGGGCGAGGTCGGTCTGGCCGCGGGTGTCGGTCTTCTCGCGGATGCGGGCCAGGTGGCCGCGAACGGTGAAGAAGCTCACCCCCAGGCTCTCGGCCGCCTCGCGCGGCGAGAGCCCCTCGAACAGGGCATGGGCGACGCGCAACTCGGCCGGCGAGAGGTCGAACAGCGCCTTGAGCCGCTCGTCGGCGACGCTGACGGCGGCGTCGAGGTCGGTGACGCAGACGATCACGCTCGGGCCGCGCCCGTGCACCGCGTGACGCTCGGACCGGAACGGCGCGATGGTGACCGACAGCGGCCGGCGGCGATTGGGGCCGCCGAGCGCCGTCACCGCGCCTGACCGCCGCGCCGGGTCGGCGCTGGCGGCCTGGGCGATCAGCGCCTCGAAGCGCGCCCGCGCCGGCGCCTCGGCCGCGGCCAGTCGGCCGGCGGCGACCATCAAGCCATCCCGGCGGTCGACGAACGCCCTCATGGCGCGGTTCAGGTGCAGGATCCGGCAACCGGCGTCGAGCAGGGCGACGGCTCCCGCCGCCCGTTCAACCATGCGCGCCAGATCGGCCTCGACGCCGCCGGCGATTCGCCAGCCGCTCGCCGAGCAGGAAGGCGCGCGCGAGATGCGGCCGGATCGCCGCCGCCCGCGCCAGGTCCTCGGCGGCGAAGGCGCCCTGGCGGCGCGAGCGGTTGATGCTGATCGAGATGTCGTCGACGCCGATCACGGGCAGGTTGATGCTGGCGAAGCCGTGAACGTCGAGCGGCCGAAGGAAGTCGTTGTAGTATTCGGTACGCATCATTTCCGCCTTTGGCACCCGGTCCTCGTCGACGATCACCGGCTCGATGGCCCGGCGGGCGGCGCTGGCGGCGTCCATGCGGCGGATGAAGGGGTTCAGCAGGCGGAAGTGGTCGCGGTAAAGCTGAGTGGAAGAAGGGTCGAGCCGCACCACCAGCCCCTCGGCCTCGCCGGTTACCGGGTTCTGGCGGATGAAGGTGGCGCTGTGACCGCCGATCAGATCGGCGAGGCGCTCCATCACCGTTGGCCAGAGGTCCGGGTCGATCGCCGTCTCGTAGATCAGGTCGACGAGGGAGCCCGGGTCTTGCTCGTCCATGAGCTTTCGCGTGCCTCTGGCGGGCTCAAGCCGGCGCGGGCGAACGGGGTTCCCGGATCAGGACGGGACCTCGCGGCCATCGAGCTCCGCCAGCACCTCGGCGGTGTGTTCGCCGAGCTTGGGCGGGTGGCGGCGGACGGTGGCCGGGGTGGCGCTGAAGGTCACCGGCGGCTTCAGGCCGACGTAGGCGCCGGCGTCGGGGTGGTCGTAGCGTTCGAAGAAGCCGACAGCGGCGAGGTGCGGATCGTTGGGTAGATCGTCCAGGCGGTTCATCCTGGTCACCGGAATTTCGAGCGGCTTGAGCAAGCGCCAGCCATTCGTCCGTGGTGCGGCTCGGCGTCACCGTCTCGACGAGGGCGTAGAGTTCGCGCACATGGCGGCCGCGGGTCTTGTAGTCGGAAAAGCGCGGGTCCTTGCCGAAGGTCTCGGCGAGGCCCGCCACCGCGAAGAACTGGTCCCACTGTGGATCGGTGTAGGGCATCAGGCCGATATGAGCCATCCTTGGTGGGGAACGGCTTGCGCTCCGGATTGGCGATGCGCGTGTAGGCCCAGGGGCCGGTCGGCGGATCATAGACGTGGCCGTAGAAGTGTTCGGCCAGAGTGAAGCTCGTCAGGCATTCCAGCATCGGGACCTCGACGAACTGGCCCTCGCCGGTGCGCTGGCGGTGGTAGAGCGCCGCGCAGATCGCCTGCGTCATGAACAGCCCCGAGACCTTGTCGGCTATCAGCGCCGGAATAAGTCGCGGCCGGGGATCGCCGTCGGCGCGCGGCAGCAGGTCGGCGAGGCCACAGGCCGACTGGATCAGGTCGTCGTAAGCCGGCTCGCCGGCGTAGGGACCGGCCGAGCCATAGCCCGCTCCATGCGCATAGACGATGTCCGGCCGGATCGCCTTGACGCCGTCGTAGTCGAAGCCGAGGCGCTTCAGGCCGTCGTAGCGAACGGAGGCGGCGAAGACGTCCGCGGTGGCGATCAAGCGCCGCAACGCCTCGGCGTCCTCGCCCTTGCGCAGGTCGAGCAGCATCGAGCGCTTGTTGCGGTTGATGGTCATGAAGATCGGCCCGAGTTCGGCCGGCGCGCCCTCCGGCGGATGCCCGGCCCAGCGCATCACGTCGCCGCCGCCGCCCTTCGGCCCGGCCGGCGTCTCGATCTTGATCACGTCCGCGCCCATGTCGCCCAGCATCTGGGTCGCGTAGGCGCCGAACACGACGCTGGTCAGATCGACCACGCGCACCCCCGCGAGGGGCCCGGTGTTCTGGATGGCGAGAGCTTTTGTTGGCGACAAGCTTTTCCTCCGACGCGGGCCAGGGCTTATCAGGTCTCATACAGGCCGGCGGGCGGGACGGGAAAAGACGGCGCATGAACTTCGACCTTGCCGAGGAGCATCGCATGCTCGCCGACCTGGTCGGCCGGTTCGTCGACGACGAGTTGATGCCGCTCGAGGGGCAGGTCATGGCGGCCGAGGCGGCGGGAGAGGCGCTGGCGCTGCCGGAGGAGGAACGGCGGCGCATCGACGAGCGCTCGCGGACGCTGGGGCTGTGGGGTCTGGACGCGCCGGAGGATGTCGGCGGCGCCGACCTGCCGCGGGTGGCGCTCGTCGCGGTGAACGAGCACCTCGGCCGCACGGTGACGCCCTACACCCTGCCGCCGGACTCGCCGAACCTGCGGATGCTGATGGCGACGGTCAGCCCACGCCAGCGGGAGGCCTACCTCGCCCCCTACGTCCGCGGCGAGACGGTCTCGGCGATCGGCATCTCCGAGCCCGGGGCCGGCGCCGATCCGGCGGGCATGACCACCCGCGCCATCCGCGATGGCGAGGACTGGTTGATCAATGGCCGCAAGATCTGGATCACCCGCGCGGCCGACGCCGACTTCACCATCCTGATGGCGGTCACCGACCCGGAGAAGGGCGCGCGCGGCGGGATCAGCGCCTTCTTGGTCGACAAGGGCGCGCCGGGGTTCAACGTGCTGCGCCGCATCCCCATGCTCGGTGGCCAGTTCACCTATGAGGTGGCGCTGGAGGACTGCCGGGTCGAGGGCTGGAAGCTGCTCGGGACCGAAGGCCAGGGCTTCGCGCCGATGCAGATCCGGCTCGGCACGCGGCGGCTGGAGATGGCCGCCTGGTCGATCGGCATGGCGGGCCGGGCGCTTTCGATGATGCGCGCGTTCGCTCCCACCCGCGTCACCTTCGGCGAGCCTCTGTCGCGGCGCGGCGTCGTCCAGGGCTGGATCGCCGAGGCCGCCACCCACATCCACGCCGCCCGGCTGATGACCTACGACTGCGCCTGGAAGCTGGACCAGGGCCGCGACGCGCGCCAGGAGATCTCGATGATCAAGGCCTTCGCCACCGAAATGGCCTGGACGGTGGTCGACCACGCCATGCAGTGCTTCGGCGCGATGGGCATGACCAAGGAGCTGCCGCTGCAGCTGATGGCCGCCAAGCTGCGCACGATGCGCATCTACGACGGCCCAACCGAAATCCACCACTGGGTGGTGGCGCGCAATCTGCTCGGCGAGCGGCGTTAGCCTCGGGACGCCGGCCGACGGCAAAGGCTTCATTTCTCGTCATTTTCGTGGTATGGGCATTCTCGACGGCCGCCCCGCGCCTGCCGCGACCGGCGTCAAACCGCAAAAGCCGCCGCTTCCGCGCGCGTCGCCGCGACCGGAAGCTCGCCGTCGGCGCGCAGCAACGAAGGATCCACAATCGCATCATGAGCGTGAAGGCCGAAACCCCCGCCCGCACCGCATCCGCCGCCAAGGCCGCCGAAGCCAAGGCGCACGATTTCAAGACTGGCGACCACGTCGTCTACCCGGCCCACGGCGTCGGCGTCGTCCAGGGCGTCGAGACCACCGAGATCGCCGGCTCGCCGCTCGAACTCTACGTCATCGCCTTTGACCACGAGAAGATGACCCTGCGCGTTCCGACCCGCCGCGCCCGGACGCACGGCTTGCGCGCCCTCGCGGCCGGCAATGTCGTGTCGCAGGCCCTCACGACCCTGAAGGGCCGCGCTCGCGTCAAGCGCACCATGTGGAGCCGCCGGGCGCAGGAGTATGAGGCCAAGATCAACTCCGGCGATCTGATCTCCATCGCCGAGGTGGTGCGTGACCTGCATCGGTCCGAGAGCCAGCCCGAACAATCCTACTCGGAGCGGCAACTCTATGAGTCCGCGCTCGACCGCATGGCGCGGGAGGTGGCGGCCATCGAGCGCATCGACCGCGACGCGGCGGTCGGCCTGCTGCACCAGTCGTTGCGCAAGGCGGCCTGAGGACCGACCGCCCGGCCGGCGATCGCCATGGCGTCCGCGACGGAACGGCTGGAAGCGGGCGAGGTCATCGTCCAATCCGGCCGGGCCTTCGCCATCGGACCGGAGGAATTGGCCCAAGTCACCGGGCCACTCGCTCTTGGCGCGGCGAAGTCGATCAGCTTCGATCGCGAAAGTGGGCGGGTGCGCGGCGTTGGCGAGGCGGGCGAAGCGGGCTCTGCTCGGCGGCCTGCTGGCCCGCTACGCCGCCTTCGCCGAAGACCTGCTGCTGGAGATCGCTCCCACCTATCGGGCGAGCCTGCGACTCCGCCGAACCAGCCTGCGGACCCGCGCCGCCGACGCGCCGGCCCTCAGCGAGCGCAAGGACGACCGCCGGCTGCATGCCGACGCCTTTCCGTCCACCCCGACCGGCGGCGATCGCATCCTGCGCGTCTTCACCAACATCAATCCTTCGGGCGCGCCGCGCCTTTGGCGCCTCGGCGAGCCCTTCGAAGCCTACGCGCGCCGCTGGCTCGACAACGTCCGCCGGCCGTGGCCGGGCGAGGCGAGGCTGTTGCAGGCTGTTGGGATCACCAGGGGGCGGCGCAGCGACTACGATGCGCTCATGCTCGGTCTGCACGACCGGGCCAAGCTCGATGATCGATATCAACGCGAGGCCGCGGCGAGGGAGGTCGCCTTCGCCGCCGGCGACTCCTGGATCGTCTATACCGACGCCGCCGTGCACGCCGCCATCGCCGGCCAGTTCGCGCTGGAGCAGACCTTTTCCCTGCCGGTCGACGCCATGGCCGATCCCGAACGCTCGCCCCTGCGCATCCTGGAGCGGCTCACCGGTCGGGCGCTGGCGCATTGTTAGCCGCAGCGGTCGCGGCTAGGGTCGGCGCCGCGCGCGCCAGTCCCGTTAGCTCAGCCGGACAGAGCATCGGTTTCCTAAACCGGGGGTCGGAGGTTCGAGTCCTCCACGGGACGCGCACCACCCTGTCGAGCGCCCAGGTCGCCGCCTTCGCCGCCGGTTGACTTCGCTCGGCCGGCCGGCTCTTTGTTCGTCCGGCCGCCAGGAGGAGCGTCATGCCGAGGCCCGCCAACCGCGAATTCGACATCCGCGGCGTCAACCACATCGCCCTGGTCTGCAAGGACATGGCGCGCACCGTCGCCTTCTATCGCGACGTTCTCGGCATGCCGCTCGTCAAGACCATCGACCTTCCCGGCGGCATGGGCCAGCATTTCTTCTTCGATATCGGCAACGGCGATTGCCTGGCGTTCTTCTGGTTTCCCGACGCCCCGGAGGCGCGCCCCGGCATCGGCAATCCCGCCGCCCTGCCGACCCAAGGCTCGATGGTGAGCGCCCACGGCTCGATGAACCACCTCGCCTTCAATGTCGCGCCGGAGCGGTTCGACGCCTACTGCGCGCGCCTGCGCGCCAAGGGCGTCGCGCTCAGCCCCGTGCTCAACCACGACGAGTCGGAGCGGCAGGTGAGCGCCGAGGTGCATGATGGCGTCTTCGTGCGCAGCGTCTACTTCTTCGATCCCGACGGTGTTTGCCTGGAGTTCGCCGCCTGGACCAGGCCGTTCACCGAGGCCGATGTGGCTCACGACCCGATGACCGCCGCGGGCGCGAAGGCCGAGGGCGTGGTGCTAGGCCGCGCCGCGCGCGAGAAAAGTCTCGCCCCGGCCTGACCTCGCCCGGCGCGCTCGCCCGGCGGTCCAAGGCGATCGGTGGTGGTGAGGGCCGGATCTCCGTGGCGGGAAGCGCCGGCCGCCTCTCCAATCGACGGCGCGGCGCTGCGGGCGCGGCTCTCGGCCGCCGCCCGAACCGTGCAAGGCGATCCGTCGGGCCAGCGGCGCGCCGCCGTCGACCTGCTCGGCGAGGCCTTGGCGGAGGGACGCGCCGATGCGCGGCGCCGTCTGGAGCATGGGTCGCGTGGCGAGGAGGTCGCCCGGATGTTGTCGGCGACCGCCGACGCGGTGATCGGCGCCCTCTACGATTTCACCACCGTTCACGTCATCCGGGCGCGCAACCCGACCGTGGCCGAACGGATCTCCCTTCTCGCCGTCGGCGGATACGGGCGAGGCGCGCTCGCCCCGTTTTCCGATATCGATCTGTTGTTCCTGCGCCCCTACAAGGAGACCGCCCACGGCGAGAGCACCATCGAGTTCATCCTCTATGTGCTGTGGGATCTTGGTCTCAAGGTCGGGCACGCCTCGCGAACCGTCGACGATTGCTTGAAGCTCGCCCGGGCGGACCTGACGGTGAAGACCACGCTGCTGGAGACGCGCGCCCTGGCCGGCGAACCCCGGCTCGCCGAAACCCTCGCGCGCCGGTTTCGCGCCGAGGTCGCCGAAGGGACCGGCAGGGATTTCATCGAGGCCAAGCTCGCCGAGCGTGACGCGCGCCACGCCCGCGCCGGCGTCAGCCGGTTCATGGTCGAACCGAATGTCAAGGACGGCAAGGGCGGCCTGCGTGACCTGCACACGATTGGCTGGATCGACCATTACATCTCACTGGCCGATCCCCCGGCGGCGGGGCCGTTCGCGGAGCGCGGTGAGGGCGTGCCGGCCCTGTTCGACGAGCGCGAGGCGAGGTCGTGGCGCCGCGCCCGCGACTTTCTGCAGGCCGTCCGCGCCCACTTGCACTGGGCGGCTGGCCGGGCGCAGGACCGCCTGACCTTCGACCTTCAGCCGGAAATCGCCCGCCGAGTCGGATACCACGCCTCCGCGGATGGCGACCCCTGCCCGGCCGTCGAACGGCTCATGCGCCGCTATTTTCTCATCGCCCGGGATGTCGGCGCCCTGACCCGCGTGTGCGCCGCGCGCCTGGAGGCCGGTCAGCTCAAGAGCGCGCCCGGAGGGTTGCTGCGGCTGTTCCCCGGCGGCGGGGCGCCGGCTCGCATCCGGGAAAAGGCGTTTCGCGTCGAGGATGGCCGCCTGGGGCTCGCCCGCCCCGACGTGTTCGAGCGCGATCCCGTCAATCTGCTGCGGCTCTTTCGCATCGCGGGAGAGGCGGACCTCGACCCTCATCCGGACGCGTTGGCGGCCGCCCATCGCCGGCTCGATCTGGCCGACGCCAAGCTGCGGGGCGACCCACGCGCGGCGCGCAGCTTCCTCGCCGTCCTTCGCGGCCCCAGCGCGCCGCGGGTCCTGGAGCTGATGAATGAAACCGGCGTGCTCGGCCGCTACCTCCCGGAGTTCGGCCGGATCGTCGGCCGCACCCAGTTCAACAGGTATCACGCCTATACCGTCGACGAGCATAGCCTTCGCGCGGTCGCAGAAGCGGTCGCCTTGCTGGAAGGCGCGCTCGCCGCCGAGGCGCCGGTCATCGCCCACGCGATCGCGCGGATCGCCGACCCAGAGGCGCTGCTGCTGACGATGCTGCTCCACGATGTCGGAAAAGGAAGCGCCTTGGGGCAGCAGGAGGCCGGCGCGTCGGCGGCGGTGCGGGCGTGCAACCGCCTGGGGATCGTCCCCGCCCGCGCCGAGCTGATCGGCTGGCTGGTCGGCCATCACCTGCTGATGAGCGAGACCGCTCAGCGCCGAGATATCGCCGATCCGGCGACGATCTCGGCCTTTGCTCGCGTGGTGGAGACGCCGGAGCGCCTGCGCCTGTTGCTGGCGATCACCGTCGCCGACATCCGCGCCGTCGGCCCGAACGTGTGGAACGCCTGGAAGGCGCGCCTGCTCGGCGAGCTGCACATGGCCACCGAAGCGGTTTTCCGCGGCGGGCGGCTGGACGAGTTCGACGCGGCGGCCCGCTCCCGGCAGAGAGTCTACGCCGATGGCGCGCGCGCCGAGCTCGAGCAAGGACTTGGGCTCGCGGCTCGATCCTGGGCCGAATCTCTCGAGGACGCCTATTTCAGCCAGTTCGATCCGGACGACTGGCGCGCTCATTTCGCCTTGCGCGAGCAAGCCGCCGGCCAGCAAGGCGCCGCGGTCCAGGTAGCGTGGCGGCAGGAGCGCGGCGCCATCGAACTGGCCGTGGTCGCCCGCGATCGGCCACGGCTGTTCGCCGATCTCGCCCGCGCGCTCGCCCAGGCCGGCGGCGATGTTGCCGGCGCGCGCATCTTCACCACCCGCTCTGGCGAGGCTCTGGACATTTTTTATCTGCGCGGCGGCGACCAGGAGGTCCGCGCCGGACGCTTCACCGAAGCGGTGCTTTCCGCCGCCCGGGGCGAGACGCGCCCCGCCGGCCGGGCCGCCTCTCCCCTGCGTCGACCCTCGCCATTCGTGGTCGCGGCCAGCGTCGCCATCCACGAGGACGAGGCGACCGGGGCGACGCTTGTCGAAGCGTCCGGGCACGATCGTCCAGGCTTGCTGGCCGATCTCGCCGGCGCCTTGGCCGACGCCGGCCTGTCGATCCAGTCGGCGCATGTGGAGAGCTATGGCGAGCGGGCGGTCGACGCCTTTTACGTCGGCAAGGCCTCGCTCGGCCAACCTGCGGACGCCCGCCGCCTGGCGTCGGTTCGCCAACGTCTCGCCGCGCTCATGAACGAACCGGCGTCATGATCGAGACTTTCCGCGGCGACCTATGGCGACCGCTGCCCGCCGCGCCTATCTCATGGCCTGTTCAAGGTCGCCTGGGGTTCACTCTTTTCACGGAGAACGGCATGATTTCCTCTCGACCAATCACTGCGATTGTCGTGGCGACCATCCTTGGCGCGGGCGGCGTAGCCACCGCGGCGGCGACCACCCTCAAGGGCGCCGAGTTCGCAGGCCAGGCGAAGGTCAGCCTGGCGCGGGCGCGGGCGACGGCGCTCGCCGCCCGACCGGGCCATATCATCGACCAGGAACTTGAAAAGGAGGCGGGCGGCTCTGGTTTGCGCTACTCCTTCGATGTCCGCAGCCAGGGCCGCACGGTCGAGGTCGGCGTCGACGCGGCAACCGGTAAGGTGCTGGAGAACGCGGCGGAGAGCGCCGCCGCCGAAGCGCGCGAGGCTGGCGCCCGCTGACCGGCGGCCAAACTCCGCCTTACGCGCCCGGCCGCCAATTGCCGTGAAACCCGAACGGGATTCGCCGCGGCGCGCGGGCGCGGGCGATCGGGCCGGCGGCGATGTCGAGGGCGTCGAACACCCAGAACTCGCCGACGTCGTCCGCGGCCCGGTGGGCGAGGCAGACGACATGGCCGTCACCCTCGCCCGCCTCCGCTGAACGAGGAACGAAGACGGGCTCGCCGACCGCATCGCCAGCTTGCAACTCGAACTGGACGCGGCGCCCGGTGGCGTGATCGAGGTGGGCGATGGCATTGAATCTCACCCCGCCCGAGCCGCTGGTGTTCGCCGCGAACCAGCCGTGGCGATAGGCGCGGCCGGCGCGACGCTCGTCGAAGCGCGGGAACTCGCCGGCCAGATCGTCGAGCGGCTCGCGGGTGACGCGATGACTATCGCCGCCCAAGTCGATCCGCCAACGGACCAGCCGCGCCCCACCGTCGCGATTGATCGTCCCGTCCGGATTGGGAAACAGCGGCGCGGCGGCGTATTCCATCACGTCCGCGAAGACCACCTCGCCCTCCTCCCAGGCGTTCATCGGGTGGAAGACGTAGCAGGCGTCGACCTCGAACCAGCGGACGCTGGCCGGGCCGGCGGCGCGATCGATCACGCCGACGAAGCCGCCCTTGTCCGGCTCCCAAGCGAACGGCGGGCCGCCGCGCATCGCCCGCTCCAGACTGCCGGTCAGCGGCAGAACGGGGAAAAGCGCATGGCGTTCGGTGACCAGGAAGTCGTGCACCATGCTGCAGTAGGGCGCCTCGAACGTCTCGCGGCGGATGACCTCGCCGCGCTGGTCGGTGACGCCGTAGGTCAGCAGGTTGGAGAATGGCTGGGCCTGGCTGACGCCATAGGCGAACCAGACCATCTCGCCGGTGCTCGGATCGATCTTGGGGTGGGCGGTGACATTCCCGCCGTAGGCATCCACATAGCCGATCGACTCGAGGCTGGCGGCGTCCAGCTCGAACGGCCTGTGCCCCTCTTCCAGCGCCAGCAGCCGGCCGGCGTGCCAGACGATATTGGTGTTGGCGACGCCGCCATCCTCTCCGATCACCGACGGATCGGAGGTCATCGGGTTGCCGAACAGTCCGAAGAGCCGCCGGCCGGCGGCGTTCTCCGCCAGCCACTTGGGCGTGCGTACATAACGGTTGCGATAGCGCGCCTGACCGTTCTCGACGAACACGCCGTGAATCATGCCGTCGCCGCCGAACCAGTGATAATCTGAACCCGGATGAAACTGCGGATTGGGTCCGTTGCGGTAAAAGGCGCCGACAAGGGAGGCGGGGATCTCGCCGGCGACCACCATGGGCGCGTCCAGTTCGTCGGCGACCGGCGCGTAGTTGCCGGCGAGAAATGGGTCGATGCGAACCGCGCCATCCATGAGGTCTCTCCCTGCTTTTTGAAACGCAATGCCCTTACCTTGTAAATTTATGGTGTAAGATCTAAAGCGGCGCAAGCGGTTTTCACGGGCGGAACAGGATTTTGCCGAGGGTCCTGTCGGAAACAAGGATCGCCGCCTTTCGCGAGCGGCTGATCGACGTCGCCGAGCGGCTGTTCGCCGACCATGGTTTCGAGGCGGTCACCTTGCGCCAGATCGCCCAGGCGCTCGGCGTCAGCCCGATGACGCCCTATCGCTACTTCGCCGACAAGGACGCCATTCTGGCCGCCGTTCGGGCGCGCGGCTTCGACCGGCACGCCGACGCCCTGGAGCGCGCCTACGCCGCCGCGGCGCCCGATCGCGACACCCGCGCCCGCGCCCTTTTGAACGCCTATGTCGACTTCGCTCTCGCCAATCCCGAAGCCTACAAGCTGATGTTCGATATCCGGCAACCGGACGAGGCGAGCTATCCCGATCTCGCCCGCGCCGGCGAGCGATCGCGCGCCACGATGACCCTGCATCTGCGCCAGCGCCGCGGCCGGCCCGCTTCGGGCGCGGAGACCGACCTCTTGGGTCACATGTTCTGGGCCGCGATCCACGGGCCGCTGATGCTGCATTTCAGCGGCATGCTGCGCGAAGGCGTGGACGTGCGGCGGCTGATCGACGCGCTCGCCGCCGCCCTGTCGCGCGGCGTCTCTTCTTCCGGCGGGTAAGCGCTCTCGCATCTGACCCTCCCGCCAGGCCGCGCCCCGCGCTCCAGCTTGGCGCCGGCGAACACCGAAGGCAGAAGCTCGCCGCCATGGCTCGCTACGACTTCGCTTCCGACAATGTCGCCGGCGCCATGCCCGAAGCGATCGAGGCCCTGGCGCGGTTCAACGGCGGCGCCCACCCGAGCTATGGCGACGGCGAGGTCTGCGCCCGGGCCGGCGACCTGATCCGCGAGCTTCTCGACGCTGACGCCGAGGTGTGGTTCGCGGCGTCGGGCACCGCCGCCAACGCCCTGACCCTCGCCGCCCTCGCCAAGCCGCACGAGGCGGTGCTGGCGCACGAGCACAGCCACGTCGCCACCGACGAGACGGGCGCCCCGGGCCTGTTCGGCGCCGGGGTTGGGATCGTCGGACTGCCAGGCGCGTCCGGCCAGATCGACGCGGCCGCCTTGGCCGAGGCGATGGCCAGACCGGACGAGCCCCACTGGCAGGCGCCGGCCGCCCTGTCGCTGACCCAGGCGAGCGAGTTCGGAACCGTCTATCCGGAGGCCGATCTCGCGGCGCTGATCGGCGCGGCGAGGGCCGCCAACCTCGGCGTGCATCTCGATGGCGCGCGCCTCGCCAACGCGGTCGCCGCCGGCTTCGACCCGACCTCGCTGGCGCGGCTCGGCGTCGGCGTGGCGGTCATGGGCGGGACAAAGGCGGGGGCGACACCCACGGAGGCGATCGTCCTCTTCGACAAGGCCCTGAGCCGCCGCTTCGGCGCCCGCCTCAAGCACGCCGGCCAGCTGATCTCCAAAGCCCGCTTCCTCGCCGCTCCCTGGATCGGCATGCTGGAAGACGGCGCATGGGCCCGCCGCGCCGGCCACGCCAACGCCATGGCGAGGCGCCTGGCCGCCGCCTTGCCGTGGCCGCTCGCCCACCCGGTCGAGGCCAACGCCGTGTTCGTCGACATGCCGGACGGCGATCTCGTGCGCCTGCGCGAGGCGGGCTGGTTCGTCTATCGCTTCATCGACGGCTCGGTGCGGTTCATGTGTTCCTGGGCCACCGAGGCCGAGACGATCGAGAACCTGGCCGCTGCCGTTGTCCGCGTTTGAGCCCTTCCCTTGTCGCAAACTCCCGCATCAGGCCGTGGCGTTCGCGATGGTGAGCCGCAAGTGCGCCGAACGGTGCATTGCCGGCGTCAGATGCTTGGTTGTCACCGAATTCTCCTGGCGCCGGCGGCTCTTCATCACCCTTGCCGATCTCAAATGGCGGGCGTCGATCCAAGGCGCCGCCTTCAGAACCACCCCTTCCACTTGAACCACGCCAGCGGGAGGAGGGCGCTCAGGAGGATCACCGCCCAGCCCCACTGATAGCCCCAGGCCCAGTTGTATTCCGGCATGTTCTTGAAATTCATGCCGTAGACGCCGGCCATCAGGGTCGGTGGGATGCCCACGATCGAGACGATGGTCAGCACCTTGAAGATGTCGTTCTGGGCGATGCCGATCAGGCCGACGATGGCGTCGAGGGTGAACTGCACCTTGTTGGCCAGCCGCTCGTCGTAGTCGGCGAGAGCGGCGATATCCTGATGGACGCTGGCGAGGCGGCGCTGGACCGCGGCGTCGTCCGGCGCCTCCCCGGCGAAGTCCTCGGTAAAGGCGACCACGCGGGCCAGCCCCTGCAGGCCGTCGCGGATCGCCGAGAGGCGGTCGCCGAAGCGGCCGACCTCGCGCAGGCGCCGGCGCAAAAGGCGGTTGGCGCGCACCGCGTGGCGGCCCTCCTCGTCGTCGGAATGGAAGGTGGCGTTGGCGAGGCGGTTGATGCCTTCGGCGAGGCGCTCGAGCCCGTCGGCGACATGGCCGACGATCTCCTCGGCGAGGAGGGCGAACATCTCGAGGCCGCTGGCGGCGCTCGCCTCGCCGGCGGCGAGCTTGCGCGTCAGGGTGTCGAAGGCCGGCGGATCGCCAAAGCGCACCGTCACCAGCCGCTCGCGCGAGACCATGAAGCCGACCGGCGCGGGGCCATGGCCGCTCTTGCGCCCTTCGGCCTCGGTCCTTGCCGCCGTCGGCGAGCTCATGATCAGCAGGCCGCCCTGCCGGCGCAGCCGGCTCGACACCTCGATCGCGCCCAATTCGGCGCGGTCTGGCGGCTTAGCTCCAGTCATCGCCGCGACCGTCGCGGCCTCTTCCTCGCTTGGCGAAACGAGGTCGTACCAGATCGCCTCTGGCGACCCCTCCCCGGGGCCGAAGGCGCTCGGCCAGCTGTGCAGCATGCGCGCTCCATGACGGCGTCGGCGACCGCTTCTAGGCCCGCCGCCGCGCCGCGCAATCCGATCGGGCGGTCCGGCAGCCTTACCCGGGCGCGGCGTTGGGCAGGCGCAGGTCGAAGGTGGCTCCTCGCGGGCCGGTCTCGACCAGCTCGAGATCGCCGCCGTGGCCCTGGGCGAGCTCGCGGGCGATGGCGAGGCCAAGACCGGCGCCGCCCTTGCGGGTCGAGGCGGCGAATGGCTGGAAGAGGTGCGCCCGCGTTCTGTCGGAAAGGCCGGGGCCGGCGTCGGCGAGGCGCAGGATGTCGAAGACGGCGGTGCGCCGCAAGGTCGCGGTGATCGCCCCGGCCCGCGCGGCGCCCTCCATGGCCTCGCGGGCGTTGCGCAGCAGATTGACGAGGATCCGATGCAGTTGCTCGGGATCGGCGCGGACCGCCTCATCGGTCCCGATGTCGGTGGCGAGCCCGACCGCGCCGCCGAGGCCGGCGTCTTCGGCCGCCGCCTCCAGCGCGCCGCGCAGCGACACGGCCCGCGGCTCGGGCGGTGGTTCGGCGCTGCGGCCAAATGTCAGGACGTTGCTGGTCAGGGCGGCGGCGTGGCCAAGCGCTCGCTCCAGGCGCGGCAGAGCCTTGGCCACCCGGGGATCGCCGGAGCCGGCCAAGCGCTCGCTGGCCAGCTGGGCGCTCGTCAACATGTTACGCAGGTCGTGATTGATCCTGGCCACCGCTTCGCCGAGGGCCGCCAGGCGGGCGCGCGAGGCAAGGGCGGCGCGCAGGTCGGCCTGCATGCGCTCGAGTTCGGCTTCGGCTCGGCCGATCTCGTCGCGGCGCCCAGAAGGGACGAGGCGTGATCGCGGATCATCAGGATCGGCGCGGAAGCGCTCCATCGCGCGGGTGATGCGCTGCATCGGTCGCACCAGCACCAGGGCGAGGGCGAGATAGACCACCGCGCCCGCCACAAGAGAGGTGAAGACCGCCACGGCCAGCAGGCGCCACAGCTGGGCGCTCAATTCCCGGCGCAAGGGCGCGTCCGGGGCGACCACCTCGATGAACGCCGCCTGTCTCAGGCCAGGCCGGGCCATCACCCGCACCATGCGGCCCCTCCCGCCCGTCAGGGTGCGGAACGGCGTCAGCCATGACATCGGCCCGCCGCCGCGCAGGTCGACGAGGTAAGGCGTGCGCGCCAGGTGCGGCGCGGCGAGGATCAACCGCCGCTCCCCGCCGACCTGAAGAGCCACGGAAACGACGCCGGCGCTGTCGAGCAGCCGACGCGACACCCGGCCGGTGACCACCCCGCCCGGCGCGGTCTCGCGCACCAGGCTGGCCAGTTCGGCGGCCCGCAACCGATCCAGCAGCCAACGCTCCTCGATCGCCGCCAGGCTCGGCGGCAGGATGAACAGATTGGCGAGCAGCGCCATGAGCATGGTCAGCACCAGCAACCGGGCCGAAAGGCCGCGCGGCCACGCCAGGGCGGCCGCCGCCGATGATTGGCGCCACAGGGCGAGAATGCGCGCGCGGACCCCGGCGGTCCGTTTCACTGGATGGGGCGGCGGCGCCTCGCCGGCGGCGAGGTCGACCTTCGCGCCGGAGTCGGTCGCGGAGGCGGGGGCGCCGGTCGCCATGGTGTTTCCGTTAGTCCACCGCCGCGAGAGCGGCAAACGGTGACTTGGAGCCGGGCCGCCTGCAGCGGGCGCGGCCGCCGGCGCGCCGGCGGTCCACATCGCCGCATCTTTGGCGCGGCCCGGCGGGAGCCTATCTCCGGTTCATGTCGCCGACCCTGCGCCAACTGCGCTACCTTCGCTTGCTCGCCGAACACCGGTCGTTCAGCCGCGCCGCCGGCGCTGCTCACGTGACTCAGCCGACCCTGTCGGCCGGCATCCAGGAACTCGAGCGCCAGCTCGGGGCGCCGCTGGTCGATCGCAATCGCTCTGGCGTTATCCTCACGGCCGCCGGCCAAGCGGCGGCGGAACGGGCGCGGACGATCCTTGGACAGGTCGACGAATTGGTGCGCGCCACCGCCGCCGCCGGCGAGCCCCTGGCCGGGCGATTCCGGCTTGGCCTCATTCCGACCGTGGCGCCGTTCCTGCTGCCGGGCGCCCTCGCCCGGGTCGGCGCGGCGTTCCCGCGGCTGCGGCTTTATCTGCGCGAGGACCTATCCGACCGGCTGATCGGCGAACTCGAGTCGGGAGACCTCGACGCGGCGGTCATCGCCCTGCCCTATCCCAGCGCCGGCCTGGAATGGGCGCACGTCGCCGATGACGAGCTGCTCGCCGCCCTGCCCGCCGGCCACGCCCTGTGCGAGCGCAAGGCGATCGCGCCCGAGGCGCTGGAGGGCGAGGCGCTGATCCTGCTCGCCGATGGTCACTGCCTGCGCGATCAGGCCCTGGCCGCCTGCGGCGCCGCGGCGCCGCGGCTGAACGCCCCCGGCGGTTTCGCCGCCTCCTCGCTCGCCACCCTCGCCCACATGGTTGGATCGGGGCTCGGCGTCTCCTTCCTGCCGGCGATGGCGGTGGCCGGGGGCCTCGCCGAGGCCTCGGGGGTGACGGTGCGGCCGTTGGCGGCGGCCGACGCACGGCGCGAGATCGTCGTCTGCTGGCGCGCCGGCTCCAGCCGCGCCGCCGAGGGCCGGCTGCTCGCCGAGGCTTTGTCCTGGGCGCTCGCGCCGGCCGGGGCAGGGTGCGCGGAGAGCGTCGCGGCGCTATAGCCTCGTGGACATGGATCGCCCATTCGTGAAGATGAGCGGCCTCGGCAACGACTTTGTCGTTCTCGCCGATGCGCCGCCGTGCCCGCCGGGCGGGGCCGGCCTCGCGCCGGCCGAGGCGCGACATATCGCCGATCGCCGCGTCGGTATCGGCTGTGATCAGGTGCTGGTGCTGTCGTCGGCGCGCGAGGCCGATCTCGCGATGCGGGTGTGGAACGCCGACGGCGGCGAGGTCGGCGCCTGCGGCAATGGCGCCCGCTGCGCCGCCTGGCTGGCGATGGCGGCGAGCGGCCATGGCCGGATCAGCCTGGCGTCGGGCGGCCGGATGCTGCACGCCTGGCGGGCGGACGCGGGCGCGGATGGCGAGGCGCGGGTCGCCGTCGATTTGGGGCCGCCGGCGTTGGATTGGCGCGACATCCCGTTGGCCGCCGAGCGCGATACCGTCGGCGTTCGCCTTCCAGCCTGCCGGCGCCCCGCCCGGCATCGACCTCGGCCCGGCTTCGGCGGTGTCGATGGGCAATCCCCACCTGGTGTTTTTCGTCGAGGATCTCGCGGCCATGGATGTCGCCAACCTTGGTCCGGCGATCGAGACCGACCCGATCGCGCCGCGACGCGCCAATGTCGGGTTCGCCCAGGTGCTTGACCGTGAGCGGCTGCGCTTGCGGGTGTGGGAGCGCGGCGCCGGCCTGACGCGCGCTTGCGGCACCGGCGCGGGCGCCGCGGTGGTCGCCGCCGCCCGACGCGGCCTCGTCGATCGTCAGGTTCAGGTCACGATGGACGGCGGCGATCTCGAGGTCGCCTGGCGAGGGGATGGCCACGTGGTCCTGACCGGCGCGGTCGCCGTCGAAGGCGGCGGCTGGCTAGGCCCGCCAGCGCTCTCCGCATGAGCGCCCATCCGGCCATCGCCCCTGGGCGCACGGCGGTGATCACCGGCGCGGCGAGCGGCATCGGCCTCGCCGCCGCCCGGCGCTTCGCCGAGCTGGGGTTGAACGTGGTCCTCGCCGATCGCGACGCGGCGGCCCTGGCGGCGGCGGTCGCGCCGGTGGCGGCGGCGGCGCGTGACGGCGCGCGGCTCGTGAGCCTGCCCACCGACGTGGTCGACCTGACGCAGGTCGAACGGCTGCGCGACCGCGCCTTCGCGGCATTCGGCGATGTCGCGGTGCTGATGAACAATGCCGGCGTCGGCGGCGGCGGTCACGCCTTCGCCAATCCGGATGGCTGGCGACGGGTGATGGGCGTCAACCTCGGCGGCGTGATCAATGGCGTCCAGGCTTTCGCCCAGGCGATGATCGACCACGGGCGGCCGGCGGCCATCGTCAATACCGGCTCGAAGCAGGGCATCACCTCGCCGCCGGGCGATACCGCCTACAATGTCAGCAAGGCGGCGGTGAAGGCGCTCACCGAAGGTCTGGCTCACACTCTGCGCGAGACGCCCGGCTGTCAGCTCAGCGCCCATCTCTTGATCCCCGGCTTCACCTTCACCGGCATGACGAGGGGGCCTGGGGCTGGAGGAAAGCCGCCGGCCGCCTGGACCCCCGACCAGGTGGTCGACTTCATGCTGCCGGCGCTGGCGCGCGGCGACTTCTACATTCTCTGTCCCGACAACGATGTCGACCGCCGGATCGACGAGCGGCGGATCGCCTGGGCCGCCGGCGACATCATCGAGAACCGGCCGGCCCTGTCGCGCTGGCATCCGGCCTGGCAGGATGCGTTCGCGGCTTTCATGGCCGCTCCGGAAGACCGCGCGTGAGCGGCGTCGAGGTCGTCAACTTCGGCTGCCGGCTGAACGCCCACGAGGGCGCGGCGATGGCGGCGCGCGCCCGCGCCGACGGCCTCGCCGAAGCGGTCATCGTCAACACCTGCGCGGTCACCGCCGAAGCGGTGCGCCAAGCGCGCCAAGCTGTGCGCGGCGCGGCGCGGCGGCGGCCGGAGTCGCGGCTGATCGTCACCGGCTGCGCCGCCCAGATCGATCCGGCGTCGTTCGCCAGCCTGCCAGGCGTCGACCTGGTGCTGGGCAACGGCGACAAGCGCGCGCCAGGCGCCCTGCTGCGGCGCGGGCTGTCGGTCGGCGACATCTTCGCGAAATCGGCGTTGCCGCCGGAGGCTCCGCTTGCAGCCAGGTCCGGTCCGGGCGCGCGCCTGTGTCGAGGTGCAGACCGGCTGCGATCACCGCTGCACCTTCTGCATCATCCCGTTCGGCCGCGGCGACGCGCGCAGCCGCGCGCCCGCGATGATCCTCGCCGAGGTGCGCGCCCAGGTCGCCGCCGGCGCCCGCGAGGTGGTGCTGACCGGCGTCGACATCACCAGCTTCGGCCAGGCGAACGCCGATCGTCGGGGACGTCGCGCTTCGAGGGCGCCGACCCTCGGCCGCCTGGTGCGGCGCATCCTCGCCGAGGTCCCCGAACTGCCGCGCCTGCGCCTCTCCTCGATCGACGCCGCCGAGATCGATGCCGATCTGCTCGCCGCCTTCGCCGAGCCGCGGCTGATGCCCTATCTGCATCTGTCGTTGCAGTCGGGCGACGATCTGATCCTCAAGCGGATGAAGCGCCGCCACCGCGGCGCCCAGGCGCTGGCGACCATCGCCAAGGTGCGCGCCATCCGCCCCGAGACGGCTTTCGGCGCCGACTTCATCGTCGGCTTCCCGACCGAGAGCGAAGCGGCCTTCGCCGCGACCCTCGACTTCGCCGAGAGCGCCGGCCTCGCCTTCCTGCACGTCTTTCCGTTCAGCCCCAGACCGGGAACGCCGGCGGCCCGCATGCCGCAGGTCAGTGGGGCGGACGATCAAGGCGCGCGCCAGCCGCCTGCGGGCGCTCGCCGATACGGCTGCGTCGCCGCCGTCTCGGCGCTCTTGTCGGCCGTCCCGCCCGCGTGCTCCTCGAGCGACCGGGGCTCGCCGACGGCGGCTGGCTCGGCAAGACCGAGGACTTCCACGACGCGCGCGTCCTGCCCCGGGCGGGCGAGCTCCTCGCCGCCGGCGACATCGTCGAGGGCCGGATAGCCGATCACGACGGACGGGCGGCGCGCCTCTTCGGCGCGAGGACCCTTTAAGGCATGGCCGAGACGCGCGGCGAAGGCCCGTCGGGCTGGTTGGCCCGCCTGACCAAGGGGCTCGGCAAGTCCTCGCGCGAGGTGGGCGACCAGATCGCCCGCGCCTTCACCGCCCGGCCGCTCGACCAGGAGCGGATCGACGCCCTGGAGGAAATGCTGATCGAAGCCGACCTTGGGCCGGGCGCCGCCGCCCGCATCGCCGGCGACTTCGCCGCCAAGCGTTTTGGGCGAGCCTGCTCGGAAGAGGAGATCAAGGAGGCCTTGGCGGAGGCGGTGTCGGCGAGCCTGGCGCCGCGCCAGGGCCGCTTCCAGCCGCTCGCCGGCCCGCGGCCGTTCGTCGCGCTGTTCGTCGGCGTCAACGGCTCGGGCAAGACCACGACGCTCGGCAAGATCGCCGCCGATCTGGTCCGCCGCCGCGCCCGGGTGCTGATCGCCGCCGGCGACACCTTCCGCGCTGCGGCGGTCGAGCAATTGGAGGTTTGGGCAAGCCGCGCCGGCGCCGATTTCATCAGCCGCCCCCCGGGAGCCGACGCCGCCGGCCTCGCCTTTGACGCCCTCGAGCGGGCCCGGCGCGACGGTTACGACGTCCTGCTGATCGACACCGCCGGCAGGCTGCACAACAAGCAGGATCTGATGAACGAACTCACCAAGACCGTCCGGGTGCTGCGGCGCCTGGATCCGCTGGCGCCACACGAGGTGCTGCTGGTGCTCGACGCCACGGTCGGCCGCAACGCCGTGGCGCAGGAGCATGTGTTCGGCAACGCCATCGGCGTCACCGGCCTCGTGATGACCAAGCTCGACGGCACGGCGCGCGGCGGGGTGCTGGTCAGCGTCGCGGAGGCGTCGGATTTGCCGATCAAGCTGATCGGCGTCGGCGAGGAAATCGACGATCTGCAGCCCTTCGACGCGCGCGCCTTCGCCCGCTCCCTGGTTGGCCTGGACACCGCCGCGTGACCGCCGGCCAGCGATCCGCCCTGCGACACGGATTCGACGCCGCGCCGGCCATCCTCTTCCTCGCGGTGCTGCTGATCACCCGCGACTTCCGCCTGGCGACCTGGGTGGTGGTCGGCGGCGCGCTGGTCTCGCTGATCGCCGGTTACGCTCTGGAGCGGCGGCTGCGGCCGCTGCCGGTGATCACCGCCGCCATGGCGCTGGTGTTCGGGGGGGTCAGCCTCGCTCTGCACAGCAAGGACATCCTCAAGATGAAGATGACCATCGTGGATGGCTTGCTCGGAGCGGTTTTGTTCGGCGGCCTGATGATCGGACGCAATCCGCTCAAGGGCCTCCTCGGCGGGGCCTTCGATCTCGACGACCGGGCGTGGGCGACATTGGCGATCCGCTACGGCGCCTTTTGGTGGGGCTGCGCGGTCGTCAACGAAATCGTGCGTCGAACTCAGACGGACGCCACCTGGGCCGCATTCCGCGTCGCGGCCATCGTGGCAGCGGTGGTATTCGCCCTCGCGCAGACGCCATTCCTGCTGAAGCACAACCGTCGAATCGATCGGACCGTCATGGCCGAGCCGCCGGACGGCGGACCTTGAGCCTCGCGCTCTCGGATTGGGTACGCCGTCCACGGACGGTCTGTCTTCAAATCGACGCAAAACCGTTTTACCCCTCGGCG
Organism: uncultured Alphaproteobacteria bacterium; assembly: GCA_963752245.1. Taxonomy (GTDB): domain Bacteria; phylum Pseudomonadota; class Alphaproteobacteria; order Caulobacterales; family Caulobacteraceae; genus Acaudatibacter. Next base: position 379,230 of record CAVVXO010000001.1, on the reverse strand, counting down.
CGGTCCGGCGCATGCCGCCGCCGAGGGGGGGAGTTCATGAGCAAGACCAGCAAGCCGCTCCGTGACGATGTCCGGGCGCGGCGGCTCGGCGAATCGCCGACCCATCTGCTGCACCGCGCCCTTCAGCTGGCGCTCGATCTGCACGCCCAAGCGAGCGGCGTGGGCGCTCTCACCCAGCGCCAGCATACGGTGCTGGCCGCCGCCGCCGCCAGCGAGGGTCAGACGCAGAACGCTCTGGTGCGCGCCACCGGCATCGACCGCTCGACCCTCGCCGATCTCGTGGCGCGGCTGCTGGCCAAGGGCCTGCTCGAACGCCAGCGGTCGCAGACCGACGCCCGCGCCAAGACGGTGAGGCTGTCGCCGGCTGGGCGGGCCGCCCTCGACGAGAGCGCCACGGCGGCTCAGGCCGCCGACGACCGCCTCCTCGCCATGCTGCCAGGCAAGAAGCAAGAGACCTTCTTGAAGGCGCTGGGCTTGCTCGCCGGCGCCGCCGACGGCGAGCCGCCGCCCGGCCGCAAGGCGAAGGCCATCAAGTCCGCCGCCGCGCCCGGCGAGCGGCGCGTCAGGGCCGCCAAGCCGGCGAAACCCGCCAAGCTCGACCGGAAGAAGAAGCGCAAGAAGACAAAGCACCCCTGATCGGCTCCCCGCGCGCGTCGCGGGATCGCATGTGTTCAGGCCGCCGCCCCGCTTCGTCGCTGGCCGCCGAGCACGACGAGAAAGCCGGCCAGAACGTCGAACAGCACCATCAGGGCGATGAGGAAGAAGGTCGAGGTGGCGAAGGCTGGCGAGATGAGCATCTCGGCCAGGCAGGCGACGAACACGATCAGCGACAGGCCGTGGTTGACCAGAGCCAGCCTGGGCCCTCGCGCCGCCTTGATCAACTCGACGAATAGGACGAGCAGCGCGGCGGCGAGCAGCAGGTCGGCGGCGCTGATCGGCCAGGCGCCGCCGCCGGCGGTCGCGAGCTGGAAGATCGGCGCGGTCAGGCGGACGTTGGCGGCGCGCGCGTAGAAGCCGCCGCCCAGCCACACCGCCAGCAGATTGTAGGCGACCACCGGCAGGACCATCAGCGGCGCGGCGGCGAACATGGACCCTCTCCCTTGGTTTCTCACGGGGCCGAATCGGAACGGTCAGGCTGCCCGATCACGGCCGATAAGCGAAGCCTTACACGCGACCCCCGAGCTTGGCTGATCCCTCTCCACCGGAGGGGGAGGAGCGGGGGCATGGCCTCTCCGCCGCATTGGGGGAGCACCCTCGAGAGGGCGGAGGGGGGCTTGCCGCGACCCGAGCGCTTCGCGCGCCATCGCTTGTTCACCTCGCTCCCCGCGAACTCGTCAAATCGTCGACCCGACCTGGCGACCGCGCCCGGCGGCGCAGCCACAGCACGCCGGCGAGGTCGCCGACGGCGACCCGCAGGCGGCCGAGATTGTCGTACTTGGATCGACCGGCCAGCCGTGGCCGATGGCCGACCGGGCGGAAGGCGACCGCGTAGCCCTCGCGCAGCATCAAGGCGGGCAGATAGCGGTGCATGTGATCGAAGTAAGGGAGGCGAAGGAAGGCGTCGCGGCGGATCGCCTTGAGGCCGCAGCCGGTGTCGGCGGCGCCGTCCGCGAGCAAGCGGCGACGAATGGCGTTGGCGAGGCGCGAGGCGAGGCGCTTGGCGGCGCGATCCTGGCGTCGGGTCCGCTCGCCGGCGACCATGCCGAGGCTGGACGGTCCGGTCCGCAAGGCGGCGACGAGGGCCGGACCATCGGCCGGATCGTTCTGGCCATCGCCGTCGATAGTGAGGAGGATGTCGCCGCGCGCCGCCAGGGCGCCGGTGCGGATCGCCCGGCTCTGGCCGGCGTTGCGGGCGTGGCGCAGCACCCGCAGCCGTGGAATCTCGCGGGCGAGCGCCGCCAGAGCCTCGGCCGTGCCGTCGCCGCTGGCGTCGTCGATGAACAGGATCTCGACCGCTTCGCCGGCGAAGGCGCGGTCGATCTCGCGCGCCAGGTCCGGGGCGGCGGCGATCTCGTCGAGCACCGGCGCGATGATCGAGACGATCGGCGGCGAGGTCGGGTGCTGAGCTGGCATCGGCCGACTCTAGCGGGTGAGGCCATTCTGATCGATGAACCCGTGTCGGCTTCATCAAAACGCGCTGTGACCCATCGCCACCGCCTAGCGTGGTAGAGTGCTCTCCCATGACCTGGAAGGCGCGGCTGGACGGCTGGGTGAGCGAGGGACGCGGCCCGTGGCTGGCGGCCGCCCTGGCCCTCGTCGCGCTGCCGGGCGCCCTGGCCATGCCGCCGCTCGACCGCGACGAGTCGCGCTTCGCCCAGGCGACCGCCCAGATGCTGGAGAGTGGCGACTTCGTCGACATCCGCTTCCAGGACACGGCGCGGGACAAGAAGCCGGTCGGCATCCATTGGCTGCAGGCCGCCTCGGTGGCGGCGCTGTCGCGGGTCGAGGCGCGCCAGATATGGGCCTGGCGGGTCCCGAGCCTCTTGGGAGCGATGTTGGCCGCCTTCGCCTGCGTCTGGGGCGCCGAGAGCTTCCTGCCGCCGCGCCAGGCCCTGGCGGCCGGCGCCCTCCTGGCGAGCGGCCAGCTGTTCGCCACCGAGGCGCAGATCGCCGCGACCGACGCGGTGCTGACCGGCGCGGTCGGCCTGATGATGGCCGCGCTGGCGCGGCTCTATCTCGCCGAACGAGGCGGGGCGGCGGCCGGGTGGCGGACGCGAGCCCTGCTGTGGACCGGCCTCATTCTCGGGATCATGGTCAAGGGACCGATCGCGCCGATGATCCTGCTGCTGACCCTCTTTGCCCTCGCGGCGTGGGACCGCGACGCCCGGTGGATCGCGCGGCTCGGCTGGGGCTGGGGCGCGATCGCCCTGCTGGCCGTCGCCGGCCCGTGGGCGCTGGCGATCACCGTCAACACCGATGGCGGTTTCTGGAGCGGCGCGGTTGGCCATGATCTCGCCGCCAAGCTCGCCGCCGGCCAGGAGGGGCACGGCGGACCGCCCGGCGCCCACCTGCTGCTAAGTCCGCTGACCCTGTTTCCCGCCTGCCTCTTCCTGCCGGCGGCGCTGGTCGCGGCCGCGCGGCGGCGGGGCGAGGCGGGGGTGCGCTTCGCGCTCTGCTGCCTGGCGCCGAGCTGGCTCGTATTCGAGCTGACTCCGACCAAGCTCGTTCACTACCCCTTGCCTCTGTTCGCCGCGATCGCCTGGCTGATCGGCGTGGCGCTTACCGAGCCGGTCGGCCGCCGGGCCGCTTGGGCCGGCGGCGCGCTGGCCGGCCTCGCCGCCGCCGCCCAGGCCGCCGCCGGACCGGTGGCGATGAGCTGGCTGGGCGACTTCGGCCCGGCGATCTGGGCCGTCCTGGCGGGGGCGCTCATCCTGGCCTCGGCCGGGGCCGGTCTCTGGCTGCTGCTTCGCGGCGCCCGCACCCGCGCGGCGGCGGCGGCGATCGCGCCGGCGGCGGTCGCCCACGTGATCCTGTTCTCTCTCTTTCTACCCGACCTGCGGCCATTATGGTTGAGCACGCGCGCCGCGAAGGCGGTCGCGGCTCTTGGCCTCAGCCCGGCGCTGGGCGTGACGCCAGGGCCGGTGACCGTCGCCGGCTATGCCGAGCCGAGTCTGGTCTTTCTGCTCGGCGCCGACACCCGCTTCGGCGACGGCGGGGCGGCGGCCGAAGCGGTTGCCGAGGGTCGGCCGGCGATCGTCGAGGCGCGCCAGGACGCCGCCTTCCAGTCGGCCCTCGCCCGTCTCGGCGCCCGCGCCAGCCGCGCCGGCGAGGGGGCCGGGCTGGACTATTCCAACGGCCGGCGCGATCTGCTGCGCATCTATCGTCCCGCAGTGGGGAGGGCGCAGCCATGAGCCGCGGGATCGAAATCGTCGAGGTCGGCGCGCGCGACGGGCTGCAGAACGAGGCGACCGCCCTCGATCCGCGACTCCGCGTCGAGTTCATCCGGCGGCTCGAGGCCTGCGGCGCCCGGCGAATCGAGGCGGTGTCGTTCGTCAATCCCAAACGCGTGCCCCAGATGGCCGGGGCCGAGACGATCATGGCGGCGCTGCCGCCGGCGCCCGGCCACTCGCGGATCGGCCTGGTGCTGAACGAGCGCGGATGGGACCAAGCTGTCGCCACCAAGGTCGACGAGGCCAATGTGGTGGTCTGCGCCAGCGACGGCTTCGGCATCCGCAACCAGGGCGCCTCGACCGACGAGCAGGTGCGGACCCTGGCGACGATCGCCGGCCGCCGGGCGCGCGAGGGCGGGCCGCCGCTCAGCCTGACCATCTCGGTGGCGTTCGGCTGCCCGTTCGACGGCGAGGTGCCGCTTGGCCGTGTAGTCGAGATCGCCCGCGAGGCCGGCCGGCTCGGCCTCGGCGAAATCGCGCTTGGCGACACCATCGGCGTCGCCGACCCGTGGTCGGTGCGGGCGAGGTTCGAGGCGGTGCGGACGGCCGCGCCGAACGCCCGGCTGCGCGGCCATTTTCACGACACCCGCGGCGCCGCGCTCGCCAACGCCTTCGCCGCGATCGAGACCGGAGTGGAGGTGCTCGACGCCAGCTGCGGCGGCCTCGGCGGCTGTCCGTTCGCGCCGGCGGCGACCGGCAACGTCGCCACCGAAGATTTGGTCTACATGCTGGAGCGCGGGGGTTTCGAGACCGGGATCGACCTGGCGGCGATGGTCGAGACGGCCCGCTGGATCGGCCAGGCCCTGGGCAAGCCGCCCGTTTCCGCCCTCAGCCGCGCCGGTCCGTTTCCGGCGAGCCATCGCTGAGCGCCTCGGCCGCCTCGGCGGCGAGCCGCCACCGCCGGGCGCGCAGCAGGGTGTCGAGCACCATCGCCGCAAAGACGACCGCCGCGACCGCGTAGGCGGTGTCGACGAAGGCGGCGTAACGACCCCCGAAAGCGGCAAGCCAGTTCATTTAAACAATCTCCGCCTGGAGCTTGGTCCGAGCGCGACGGATCGCTTCGGCGATCGGCCGCGCCGTCGCCGCGGCCGCCACCGCCGCATCCTCGCCTCGCTCGCCGGTCCGCTCGATCGCCTCGACCAGGGCCGAGCCGACCACCGCCGCGTCCGCGAAGCGCGCGATCGCCGCGGCTTGGCTGGGCTGGCGGACGCCGAAGCCGACGGCGACTGGCAATCCGGAGATGCGCCGCGCGCGGACCACCGCGCGGCCGATGGCCTCGGTCTCGCCGCCTTGCCCGCCTGTCACGCCGGTCACTGATACATAGTAGAGGAACCCACGCCCGCCGCGCGAGATTCGCTCGAGCCGCGCATCGTCGCTGGTCGGGGTCGCCAGCCGGATCAGCGCCAGGTCGCGCGCCTCGAAACTGGTCAGCAACGGCGTGGATTCTTCTGGCGGACAATCGACGACGATGGCGCCGTCCGCGCCCGCCTCCGCCATCGCCTCGGCGAACCGGTCCAGCCCAAAGGCCAGCAGCGGGTTCAGGTAACCCATGAGCACCAACGGGGTGGAGGGATCCAGCTCGCGAAACGCGCGGACGATATCCAGAACCTTGGTCGCCGTCATACCGGCCGACAGCGCCCGGCGGGCCGCTCGCTCGATGCTCGGCCCGTCGGCGACCGGATCGGAAAACGGCAGGCCAAGCTCGATGACATCGGCGCCCGCGTCGACCAGCGCTCGCAGGATCGCCAACGTCGCCCCGGGGTCGGGGTCGCCGGCCATGACGTAGGGGATGAAACCGCACCGGCTCTCGCGGCCGAGATCCTCGAAGCGGCGCTCGAGACGACCGGCGCTCACGCCGGCTCGCTCGTCCAGGCGGCGACGGTGGCCAGGTCCTTGTCGCCACGGCCGGAGAGGTTGACAACCACGTAGCCGTCGGGCCCGGCCGCCGTCGCCACATCGCCTAGCCGCGCCAAGGCGTGCGCCGATTCGAGCGCCGGCACGATGCCTTCAAGCTGGGCGCATAGGCGAAACGCCGCGACCGCCTCCTCATCGGTCGCCATTACATATTCGACACGCCCCGCTTCGGCCAGCCAGGCGTGCTCTGGGCCGACCCCGGGATAGTCGAGCCCCGCGGAGATCGAGTGGGCCTCCTGGATTTGGCCGTCGCGATCCTGCAGAAGGAAGGTGCGGTTGCCGTGCAGCACACCGGGCCGCCCGCCATTGATCGCGGCCGCGTGCGCCCCGGTCATGATCCCGGCGCCCGCCGCCTCGACCGCCACCAGCCGCACCGGTTCGGCGAGGAAGGGATGAAACAGACCGATGGCGTTGGAGCCGCCGCCGACGCAGGCCAGCAGGGCGTCTGGCAACCGCCCCTCGGCGGCGCGGCACTGCTCGAGGGTTTCGCGGCCGATTACCGACTGCAAATCCCGCACCATGGCCGGGTAGGGATGCGGCCCCGCCGCCGAGCCGATGAGGTAATAGGTGTCCTCGACGTGGCCGACCCAGTCGCGCAACGCTTCGTTCATCGCGTCCTTGAGTGTCGCCGAGCCGGCGGGGACCGGCCGCACTTCGGCGCCGAGCAGCCGCATGCGCTCGACATTGGCGGCCTGCCGTTCGACATCCACCGCGCCCATGTAGACGACACAGGGCAGACCGAAGCGGGCGCAGACCGTGGCGGTGGCCACTCCATGTTGGCCGGCGCCGGTCTCGGCGATGATCCGCCGCTTGCCCATCCGCCGGGCCAGCAGGATCTGCCCGAGGCAGTTGTTGATCTTGTGCGAACCGGTGTGATTGAGATCTTCGCGTTTGAAGTAGATCCGCGCGCCGCCGTGATGCGCCGTCAGCCGCTCGGCGAGATAAAGCGGGCTCGGCCGGCCGACATAGGTCGAAAGGCGCGCGGCGTAGTCGGCCTGAAAGGCGCCGTCGGCCTTGGCCTCGGCCCAGGCGCGTTCGAGCTCGAGGACGAGCGGCATCAAGGTCTCGGGAACGAAGCGGCCCCCGAACTCGCCGAACCGGCCGTCGGCGTCCGGCCAGGCGGCGTAATCGTTTGGCGGCGGAAACGGCCTCATCGGCTCCTCGGTAGGGCGCCGACCGCCTTCAGGAAAGCAGCGATCAAGGCTGGGTCCTGGACCCCCGGACACCGCTCCACGCCGGAGGCGACATCGACCGCCGGCGCGCCGGAGCGACGGATCGCCTCGGCGACGTTGGCCGCATCGAGGCCCCCCGCCAGGAACCAGGGCGGCGTGGCTGCTCGCCCGGCCAGAAGGTCCCAGTCAAAGGAGGCGCCCAGCCCGCCCGGCCGGTCCGCGCCGGGCGGCGGCCGCGAGTCGAACAGCATCTGGTCGGCGGCCGCCTCGTAGGCGGCGGCGGCGGCCAGATCGGAGGCGTCGTGGATCGGAAGCGCCTTGATGATGCCCGCCCCGGCCCGCCCGGCAATCTCCCGGGCTCGCCCGGGCGTCTCGGCTCCGTGGAGCTGAAAGAGATCGGGCGCCAGACCGGCGACGATCGCGTCGACGAGCGCGTCGTCGGGATCAACCACCACCGCCACGATTGAAGTCTCACCACGAGCCGGCGCCGCCAGCTGAGCGGCGGCGGCGATCGAAACGGCCCTCGGGCTCGATGGAAAGAAATTGAAGCCAAGATAGGCGGCGCCGCCCGTCACCGAGGCCGCCACCGCCTCCGAGGATGCGAGACCGCAGATTTTAACGCGCGCCGCTCGGCCTTCGCCGCCGGTCGGCCTCAAGTGGTGTTCAGGCGTCGGCGCAGTTCCTTGCCCGCCCGAAAGAAAGGCGCCGTCTTGGCCGCTACCTGCACCGGCGCCCCGGTGCGCGGATTGCGCGCCGAACGCGCTGGCCGTGAACGCACGGAGAAGGCGCCAAAACCCCGCAATTCCACCCGCGCGCCGCGCTCCAGCGCCGAGCTCACGCCGTCCAGAATGACCGCGACGACTCGCTCGACCTCGCGACGGGTGAGGTGCGGCGTTTCGGACGCCAGAGCAAGGACCAGTTCGGACCGAAGCATCGATTTCGCCGCCCTTCGCGCCCGCGGCCCGCCCTCCGCGTTATTCCTTCGTCGCCGCCTTCTCGCGCAGAGCCGCGCCGAGAATATCCCCCAGCGAGGCGCCGCTGTCGGAGGAGCCGAACTTCTCGACCGCCTGACGATCCTCGGCCATTTCCAACGCCTTGACCGATAGCGACACCCGACGGGCCGCTTTGTCGACGTTGGTCACCTGGGCGTCAAGTCGATCGCCCACCGCGAAACGTTCTGGACGTTGCTCGGAGCGGTCGCGCGACAGGTCGGCCTTGCGAATGAAGGCGCTCATCGGCGCGCCCTCCTCGCCGAAGCTGACCTCCAGGCCGCCGCTGGTGACCTCGGCAACCGTCACCGTGACCACCTGCCCCTTGCGGAAGCCCTCGCCGACCATGGGATCGGCGGCCAGCTGCTTGATGCCGAGGCTGATGCGCTCCTTGTCGACATCGACGTCGAGCACCTTGGCCGTGACCAACTCGCCCTTGTGATACCGGGCCATCGCCTCCTCGCCGGGAGTTGACCAGTCGATGTCGGAGAGGTGGACCATGCCGTCGACGTCGTTATCGAGACCGATGAACAGCCCAAATTCGGTGGCGTTCTTGACCTCCCCCTCGACGGTTGATCCGATCGGATGACTCTCCAGGAAGCGTTCCCAGGGATTGCCCATCGCCTGCTTGAGCCCGAGGCTGACGCGGCGCTTGACCGAGTCGACGTCGAGCACCACCACGTCGACCTCCTGCGAGGTCGAGACGATCTTGCCAGGGTGGACGTTCTTCTTGGTCCAGCTCATCTCGCTGACGTGGACCAGCCCTTCGACACCGGGCTCGAGCTCCACGAAGGCGCCATAGTCGGTGATGTTGGTGATCCGCCCGGTGAATTTGGCCCCGGCCGGATACTTGGTTTCGACGCCGTCCCAAGGATCGGTCTGCAGCTGCTTCATGCCGAGGCTGATGCGTTGCGTGTCGGGGTTGATCTTGACGATCTGCACCCGAACCGTGTCGCCGACCGCCAGCACCTGGCTCGGGTGCGAGACGCGCTTCCAGCTCATGTCGGTGACGTGCAGCAGGCCGTCGATGCCGCCGAGATCGACGAAGGCGCCATAGTCGGTGATGTTCTTGACGACGCCCTCGCGAATTTCGCCTTCCTGCAGCTGCCCCACCAGTTCGGTGCGCTGTTCGGCGCGGGCCTCCTCGAGGATGGCGCGGCGGGAGACGACGATGTTGCCGCGCGGCCTGTCCATCTTGAGGATGGCGAACGGCTGTTCCTTGCCCATCAGCGGGCCGACGTCGCGCACCGGCCGGATGTCGACCTGCGAGCCCGGCAGGAAGGCCGAGGCGCCGCCGAGGTCGACCGTGAAGCCGCCCTTGACTCGCCCGACAATGGAGCCCGTCACCGGCTCGTTGCGCGCGAACACCGCCTCCAACCGCGTCCACGCCTCCTCGCGGCGAGCCTTGTCGCGGCTGATCACCGCCTCGCCAAGGGCGTTCTCGATCCGCTCCAGATAGACATCGACGACGTCGCCGACCTTGAGGGTCGATTTACCCGACTCGTCGACGCCGAATTCCTTCACGCCGATGCGACCTTCGGTCTTCAGGCCGACATCGATGATGGCCATGTCCTTCTCGATCGCCGCCACCAGGCCCTTGACCACGGTGCCCTCGGAAAACTCTCGCCCGCTCATGTTTTCGTCGAGGAGGTGGGCGAAGTCGTCGCGAGTGGGATGGAGGCTGAGATCGTCGGGCATGGATGTCCTTGGAGGTGGCGTTAAACGAGGGAGGGGCGTCGCCAACCGACGGCCAGTCGCCGTCCGCGGGCTTAAAAAAAGCGCTCGGACGGCGCTCGGATGTGTATCGGGAAGCGGCGCGCGGCGCTCAGGGGGGGGCGCGTTTGGATTAGCCCAGCCGCGCCGCATCAGCGGCATTCCAGCGGGCGCGCGCCCTCTCGGCGATGCGGCGAACCACGTCGAAGACGTGGTCTATATCGAGATCGGTGGTGTCCAGCAAGTGGGCATCGTCGGCCCGGCGCAAGGGCGCGCTGTCCCGGGCGGCGTCTCTCGCGTCCCGCCGCCGCAGGTCGGCGAGGGTCTCCTCGTAGCTGACGACTTGGCCCTGGTCGGCGAGCTGGCGCCAGCGTCGCAAGGCGCGCGCCTCCGGCGTCGCGGTGAAGAAGAACTTGACCGGCGCCGCCGGCCAGATCACCGTCGCGATGTCGCGGCCGTCGAGCACCGCGCCGCTCGGCTGGGCCGCGAAGGCCCGCTGAAAGGCGACCAAGGCATCGCGTACGCCGGGATGGACGGCGACCCGGCTGGCGGCCTCGCCGACCTCGACCGACCGCAACGCCTCCGGCGTCATGTCATCGGCGGCCAAGGCGCGCGCCACGCGGGCCGCGATCCGCGGATCATCCAGGTTCAGTCCTCGCCGCAGCATCGCCGAGCCGACCGCGCGGTACAGCAGCCCGGTGTCTAGCACCGGCAGCCGCAAGTGGGCGGCCAAGCGACGGGATATCACGCCCTTGCCGGAGGCCGCCGGGCCATCGACGGCGACGACGAACCCTGAACGGCTCACCTCAGCCGCCTTGCGTCGCGAGTGGCCCGATGTCGGCGCCGAGTTCGCGCATGAGCGCGCCGAAATCCGGAAAGCTGGTGGCGATCACGGAGCCGTCATCGATCTCGACCGGTTCGCGGGTCGCGAGCCCCATCACCAAGGCGGCCATGGCGATCCGGTGATCGCCAAACGATCGAACCTGTCCGCCGCCGGGCGGCGGCGGCTCGCCCGCACGGCGTCCGGCGATGGTGAAGCCATCGGCGTGCTCCTCGACGGCCGCTCCCATGGCATGCAGCAGGCTCACGACAGAAGCGATGCGGTCGCTTTCCTTGACCCGCAGTTCGGCCGCTTGGCGCACCACGGTCGGACCGCGCGCGAAGGCGGCGGCGACGGCCAGAACCGGGAGTTCGTCGATCATCGAAGCGATGCGATCTGTTGGGACAACGACGCCTTTCAGCGCCGAGCAGCCAACGCTGATGTCGCCGACCTCCTCGCCGCCGGACGGAGGGCGCCGCTGGATTGAAATTTCCGCGCCCATTTCGCGCAAGGTCTCGATGAGGCCGCATCGCCGGGCATTGAGCAGAACGCCGTCGAGCCACACCTTCGATCCGGGCGTGATCAGCGCCGCGACCATGGGAAAGGCCGCCGACGAAGGATCGCCCGGAACCTCGATTCGGCCGCCCCGCAGAGCGCCGCCGCCGGCGATCGTCGCCTCGAGACCCTGATGGCTTTCGACGACTTCCAGGTCGGCGCCCATGGCCCGCATCATGCGTTCGGTATGGTCGCGGGTTGGCCGCGCCTCGATCACTCGCGTCGAGCCGCGCGCGTTGAGCCCGGCCAGCAGCACCGCCGATTTCACCTGAGCCGACGCCTGCTCTGGTCGATGATCGATCCCGTTCAGCTCGCCGCCGCGGAGCGCGACGGGCAGGCGTCCCTCACGGCGCGCGAGCCAATCAACGCCCATCCGGCTCAACGGGTGCAGCACTCGCAGCATCGGTCGGGAGCTCAGGGAGGCGTCGCCGGCGAAGGTCGCCGTGATGGCGAAGCCGGCCACCGCTCCCATCAACAACCGAGCCGCGGTGCCTGAGTTGCCGCAGTCGATGACAGCATCGGGTTCGCTGAGGCCGCCAAGGCCGCGCACGCGCCAGCGGCCTTGGCCAGCGCGCAGGGTCGACGCGCCGAAGCGCTCGACGGCGACCACGGTGCGAAGCACGTCCTCGCTCTCCAGCAGGCCTTCGATTTCGCTGTCGCCGCGCGCCAAGGCGGCGAGGATCAGGGCGCGATGCGAGATCGATTTGTCCCCCGGGATCGTCACCCGACCGCGAAGCCCGACGCTCGGTGCGGCGCGCCAGCGTTCAGGGCCGCCATGAACGTCCGCTCGGGGCCGGCTCGCGCCGAACAGGGCCATGCGCATCGGAACGTGATTTCACGAGCGTCGGAGCGAGGGCGGCGCTTTTGACAGCGCTGTCGGCCCGTGGCAAGGGACCGCCGCCGCGCGTCCTCAGTGCCCGACGGCTCCCTTTCCCTTCCAGCGCCAGAGTGTCCGCGGTGGCCAATCCTGAATTGGGCGGCAAGCAGATTTGTCCAGCCTGCACGACCAAGTTCTATGACCTGAACCGCCGCCCGGCGGTGTGCCCAAAGTGCGGCGCCGAGTTCGACCCGGAAGAGGCCCTGCGCAACCGCCGGGTGCGCGGTCGCGGCGGCGAGGTCGAGGAGGAGGCGGATCGTGGCGTTGCGCCAGCGGCGGCGGAGACCGAGGACGGCTTCGAGCCGGAGGGTGACGAGGCCCCGGGCCTCGACGCGGTCGTCGACGAGCCGCCGCTGATCACCGACGATGACGCCGACGAGCCCGACGCGGCCGCCCCGGTGCCCGCCGAGACCCTCGGGGTGGACTTCACCGCCGACGAGGATCTCGCCGACAGCGAGGACGACTCGGTTCCGTTCATCGAGGACGAGGAGGACGCCTTCCCCGAGGCGGATATCGACACCCTCACCGGCGAGCGCCGCTCGGACAATCGCTGATCCGGCCGGGCGGGCCTTGAATGCGGTCCGCCGCCCGGATAAAGCTCCGCGCATCCTCGACGCCGGCGCCGCGCTGGCGCGCGCGGTCTGAATGGCTCACGGGGCTATAGCTCAGCTGGTAGAGCGCTTGAATGGCATTCAAGAGGTCAGCGGTTCGACTCCGCTTAGCTCCACCATTCCCGTGAGGTAGTGGCGGCTCGCGGCCACCCCGGTCGCAAACGCCACCCGCCTGTCGCAGCTGACAATTCTCATGGCCGACACGCCGATGCAGGACACCGGCGGTCACGGGACCGACAAGGCCGTGATCTGGGTCGAGGGCGCAAGCGTACGTGCCGCGGCTGTGAGCCGATCCCGACGGGTCTCCGCACCGGGCGCCGGTCAGGCCGCCGTCGGCCGGGCCTCGCCGACCAGGAGGGCCAGAAGTTCGTCGCTGGTTCGGGTGGCGCGCAACTGCTGGGCCAAACGCCGGCGGCTGAGCAACCGGGCGACCCGCGCGAGCGCCTGGAGGTGCTCGGGTCCGCGACCCGGCGGAGTCAACAAGGCGAAGATCAGGTCGACCGGCTCATCGTCGATCGCGCCGAAGTCGACCGGAGCTTCCAATCTGACGAAGACACCGCGCACGGCGGTCAGAACCGCGAGCGGCCCGTGCGGTATCGCGACGCCGTGACCCACTCCCGTCGAGCCGGCGGCCTCGCGTTCGCTCAAGGAAGCGAGGATCGCGGCGCTGCCGAGGCGAAAGGCGCGCGCCCCGACGTCGGCGATCGTCGTGAGCGCCTGCTTCTTGTCATTGGCGTTGACCCTGGGCGCGATGGCCAACTCGGCTAGAAAATCTCCAGTCATCGGATTTGTCCCGACCTGTCGCGCGCCAAAGATTCCCGTCGAGCCACCGCCCCTGCCGCGCGGTCCAACCTTGGAACCCAGCGTGTGGTTTCCCGAGGGTGTAGACTCAGCTGCCGCGGCGAGCGCCAGTAGCTCCGGTCAGCCGCGGATCGATCCAGCCGATGTTTCCGTCCGGCCGGCGGTATACCACCGAGAGGCCGCCGTGCGCCGCGTTGCGGAACACGATTGTTTGAGAATCGGTCAAATCGAGGTCGAGCACCGCCATCGAGACGGTCATGGTCTTCAGCGCCGCTTCGGTCTCGGCGATAACGAGCCCTTCCGGCGGTCGTTCGTGCGCGCCCGCGTCCCAGGCTTCGCCCCAGCCGCCGGCGTCCCCATCGGCATCAGGCGCTCGCAAGATGTAAAAAGCCGCGGTTTCGGCCGCCCTGGCCCCGGCCGCGTCCGCGTGGCTGCGCTGCCGCTGCTTCAGCCGGCGCGCCCGCGTCTGCAGGTTGGTCAGAGCCTGGGCGAAGGCGAGCGGCGCCTCGGCGGCCAAGCCGTGGCTGCGCAGCGCCTGACCCGAGACCAGGCGCGTTTCGCAATCCACGCGGAAGAGATGGCCTTCACGGCTGACCACCACGTCGGCGGAGCCGCCGGCGCTCGAAGAAATGCCCAATCGCTTCGGAGATCTCGGCCTGGGCGCGCTCGCGCAGCGCCTGGCCGACATCGACATGCTTGCCGGAAACGCGAACCCGCATGCGCCGACAACGGCGCTAGCGCCGGCGATTGTCAATGGCGCTCGGGCCTTCGCGCTTCAGGCGAAGCGATCGCCGAGATAGACCCGGCGAACGTCGGGGCTGGCGAGCACCGCCTCGGGACTGCCTTCGAACAGCACCTCGCCGGCGTGGATGATCGAGGCTCGATCGATGATCTCGAGGGTTTCACGCACATTGTGGTCGGTGATCAAGATGCCGATGCCGCGACCGCGCAGATAGGCGATCACGTCGCGGATGTCGGCGATGGCCAAGGGATCGATGCCCGCGAACGGCTCATCGAGCAGCATGAACGCCGGCTCGCTCGCCAGGGCGCGAGCGATCTCCACCCGCCGGCGCTCGCCGCCCGAAAGGGAAACCGCCGCCGCGGCGCGGAGGTGATCGATATGCAGCTCTTCCATCAGCCGCTGGGTGACCGCCCGCGCTTGATCGCGGTGCGCCTCCCGCAGCTCGACCACCGCCATGATGTTCTGCTCGACGGTCATGCCGCGGAAGATCGACGTCTCTTGCGGCAGGTAGCCGAGCCCGGCGCGGGCGCGCTGGTACATCGGCTGGTTGGTGATGTCGTCGCCGTCGAGGAAGATTGCGCCGTAGTCGGCGGCGATCAGGCCGGTGATCATGTAGAAACAGGTCGTCTTGCCCGCGCCATTGGGGCCGAGCAGACCGGCGACCTCGCCGCGCGCCAAGCGCAAGCTGACGCCTTTCACCACCGGTCGGCGGCGGAACGACTTGCCGATGCGGTCGACCACCAGCCCTTCGCCGGCCGGCGCGCCATCGACCAAGGCGGCGCGCGCGGACGACCGACCGGCGGCCGGAGCGAACAGCCTCACGCGCCCGGTCCGGCCATCGCCCCCGGCGGCGCGCTCTTGCCGACGCCGCCGCCATCCGTCGAGCTGGGGTAGAAGACGCCGCGCACTCGCCGCGGCCGGCCGGCGCCGGTGGCGTTCGACTGCATCGTGGCCTCACGGCTCGCGATTTTCAGCACCAGCCTGTCGCCGCGGGCGACGTTGTCGCCCTGCACCACCACGACATTGCCGGTGATGACAATTTCGTCGCTCGCCTGAGTGTAAACGGCTCGGTCGCCGCGCGCCGCCTGCTGGGTGTTGACGTAGTAGACGTGGCCGTCGGCGAGTATCCGCTCGGCGCCCCCGCAGCTGGCTTGCGGAGCCATGGGCCCGGCGGGAGACTCGCCGGCGTGTCCGGCGCTGGATTTGGGCCGAGAAAAGACGGTGATCGTGTCGGCGCGCAGACGCGAAGCGCCCTGCACCGCCTCGGCGGCGCCGCGCCAGATGGCGACGCACTTGGAATTGATCACCTCCGCCTCGTTGGCGGTTATATCGATCGGCGCCTTCGACTTGGTGTCGATCTGCGCCGACGCGCCGGCCGGAATGGCGAGACCAACGGCCGCCAGGGCAAGCACCGGACCGGCGATCGCCCGCCTTTCGCTCGTCAAGGACTCGTCTCCTTCGCTCGCGGCTCTTGGCCAGGCCGACGCCGCGGCACTTCTAGTGCGGATTGAGGCGCGCGTGAACGCCGCCGCGGAAGATCACCCGGTCGCCCTTGTTCGTGACGTCGAAGCCATGGGAGCGAACCTCGCCCAGCGCCGTGCGACCCGCGAGGCTGGCGGGCCCCGTGACGGTTCCCGTCCGGGTGTCGATCACCGCCTCGTCCGTGGCGAACCGCCCCTGGCTCGCCTTGTCGGCGGTCACGTGACCACGCAGCACCAGGATGCGGCTGTCCTCGTGATAGACGCCGGTGTCGCTGGCGATCGCCGACGGATGGACGCCGCCGACATCGAGATCGATGCGTGGCTCATCGAGCAGCACGGTTTGGAACGATTGCGCCTCGCGCGTCGCCTGGCGCGCCGCCAGCACATACGCGCGGCCGGCGCTGTCGCGGCCGAAGAAGCGCGGGTTGACCATTCGGATGGGCGTGTCGGCGTCGTGCTGGGCGGCGGCTTCCCGCTTGATGGCGTGAACCGCGATGAAGCCGGCGATGGTCGCGACCACCGCGACCATGATCGCCGGAAGCAGAACGCGAAGCACCCGGACCAGCAAGCTATGACGGCGCGCCTTGCCGCGCGGCGGCCGGTCGGCCGCGCCGCCTCGCGCGCGGCCAGCGGGAACAGCCGGCCTCATTCGTGGGAAAAGATGTCGACGTCGCCCCACCCGGCGACATCGAGCGCGGCGCGGTGCGGCAGGAAGGCGAAGCAGCCGCGCGCCAAGTCGGCGCGGCCCTCGCGCGCCAGCATGGCGTCCAGCCGGTCGCGCAAGGCATGCAGGTGCAGCACGTCGGTGGCGGCGTAGGCCATCTGCTCGGCGGTCAGTCGCTCGGCTCCCCAATCGGAGCTCTGCTGCGCCTTGGAGAGATCGACTCCCAACAGCTCCTTGGTCACGTCCTTGAGCCCGTGCCGATCGGTGTAGGTGCGCGCGAGCTTGGAGGCGATCTTGGTGCAATAGACCGGCCCCGTGACCACGCCCAGGGCGCGCTGGAACATGGCGATGTCGAACCTGGCGAAGTGGAAGATCTTCAGCACCGCCGGATCGGTGAGCAGGCGCTTCAGGTTGGGGGCGTCATAGGCCGGCCGTCGCGGGCGCACCAGATGGGCCTCGCCGTCGCCAGCGCTAAGCTGGACAAGGCATAGGGGATCGCGACCGAGGCGAAGGCCCATGGTCTCGGAGTCGACCGCGACGACGTCCACGCCGGCGAACAGGCCGTCCGGCAGATCGCCCTCGTGCAGATGGTGTGTCACCGCGCTCCTCGTCGCATCGGTCGACCGGTTGGCCGCCGCCCGAGTGATAGCCTCGCTGTCGGTCACCGGCTCCTCGACCTATGGCAGCGCGCGGCGCCCGAGGCTAGGCGGACGGCGGCTTTCACTGGCCATCGGAAGGCCTTCGAGAACGTGAGCGGCGGCGGGACGAGGCGACGGCGGCTCGCGAGGATTGTTCACGAGATCCGCGGGAATGGTGCCCAGGAAAGGACTCGAACCTTCACGGCCGTTAAGCCACTGGCACCTGAAGCCAGCGCGTCTACCAATTCCGCCACCTGGGCTTCGGCGCGGGGGCCGCCGCGCGAAGGCGCGGAGCGATAGGGCGCCGGCCGGTGAGCGTCAACGGCGGCGACCGTCGGGTTTGCATCCATGCCGGTCGCCCGTCTAATCGGCCGATGCCTTGAACGAGGCGGCTCTTGGGTCCGGCGAGGCGCATGCGCGATCTGGTGACGGTGTTCGGCGGCACGGGCTTTCTGGGCGCCCAGATCGTCCGCGCCCTCGCCAGGGCCGGCTGGCGCATCAGGGTGGCGGCGCGCAACCCCGGCCGCGGCTACCGCTTGCCGATGCTGGGCGATGTCGGCCAGATCGCCGTCGCTCAAGCCAACATCCGCGACCGCGCCTCGGTGGAGCGCGCCCTCGAGGGCGCCACCGCCTGCGTCAACGCCGTCGGCATCCTCTATGAGACTGGCCGGCAGAGCTTCCAGGCGATCCACGGCGAAGGGGCCGCGCGGGTGGCGGAGGCGGCCCGCGCCGCCGGCGCTCGCCGCCACGTGCTGATTTCCGCGATCGGCGCCGATCCAGGTTCCGCTTCGGCCTACGCGCGCGGCAAGGCGGCTGGGGAGGCGGCGGCGCGACGGGCGTTCCCCGACGCGGTGATCCTCCGCCCTTCGGTGATCTTCGGACCGGAGGACTCGTTCTTCAATCGCTTCGCCGCCATGGCCCAGGTCTCGCCGGTGCTGCCGCTGATCGGTGGCGGCGGCGCGCGTCTGCAGCCCGTCTACGTTGGCGATGTCGCCAAGGCGGTCGCCGCGGCGCTCGCGCTGGCCAGCGCGGAGCGCGCCGCGCACGAGCTTGGCGGCCCCCGCGTCTATACCTTTCGCGAGGCGATGGAGCTGATGCTGCGCGTGATCGGCAGGCGCCGGTTCCTCGCGCCCGTGCCCTTCCGGGTCGCCGGCGGCCTGGCCGCGCTCGGCGAGGCCATTGGCGCGCTCACGCCGTTCTCGCCGCCGCTGACCCGCGATCAGCTGCGCCTGCTCAGGTTGGACAACGTCGTCTCGCCGGCCGCGCCAGGGCTGGCCGAACTCGGCGTCATCGCCACGCCGGCCGAACCGATCCTTCCCACCTACCTCTACCGCTTCCGGCCGGGCGGCCAATACGCCGGTCTGGCGGCCGGGGAGTCGGCCGATCTGGCCGTCGCGAGCCGATGAAGGCCGCCCCGGAGCCGCGCCGGCGGCGCCTGTGGCTCGGCGTCGGCGAGGCCGCGGCGGTGGCGGCGGTGGCGATCGCCGCCCTCAGCTATTGCGAATCGCGTCGCGAGCATGGCGAGGAGAGTCGCGCCGCGGCGGCGAGCCAGGCGGCCCGCGCCGCTCTCTTGATCGTCCCCGCGCCTGAACCCGGCGGCCATGGCCTCGCGCTGCGGCCGCTCGATCCTGGCCAGTCGATCCAGTCTCAACGCATCTTCCTCCCAAGCGCGATCCATCCAGGGCCGATCGACATCGCCGCGGAGTCGCCATCTCTGGAGGCGGCCTGGTTCGCCGGCGCGCTGAACAAGCGGCTGGACGCCGCCAGGGCGGCCGGAGCGGGAACCGGCTGGCTGCCGGTCGGCCTCGTGACCACCTATGCCGAGGCCGGCGCGATCCGGACCGACCGATCGATCTACCGTCTGGGCTACGGCTGGACTTCGCGCTTCCTCATCGGCCGCCACATCGACCTGCTCGGCCTCGCGCTCATCCGCCGGGGCGTGGCGACCGATCCAACCCCGGCGGTCGATCGATTGTGGGCGAGCGCCCCGCATAGCGCGCCCGGGGGCGGATGACGCCGCCGCCGGAACCCTGCTCCAGCGCATGGGCCGTCCAGCCGGCGCAGCGGGCGACGGCGAACAGGCAGAACGGCGCGTCGGCTGGCAGCGACAGCGCCTCGGCGAGGGCCGCCAAAGCGAAATCGACATTGGTCTTCTCGCCGGTCTCGGCCTCCAGGCTGTCGGCGAGGCGGCTGATGGTGGAACGCGCCTTCAGGCTGCCGAGCAGGGCGCGGGCGCGGGGATCGCCCTCTGGATAGAGCCGATGGCCCGCGCCGGGCAGGCTTGGTCTCCGCTCCGCCCTGGCGCGAAACAGGCGGGCGACCACCGCCTCGCGCGGCCCGATCCGCTGGGCCTCGGCGGCGAGACGCGCCACCGCCTCGGCCATGCCGCCCTGGCGCGCGCCGGCGAGAGTGGCGAGACCGGCCAGGGCCGCCGCCGCCAGCGGCGCGCCGTTGGCCGCCGCCACGCGGGCGGCGAAGGTCGAGGGGTCGAGTTCGTTGTCGGCGAGCAGCACCAGGGCTCGCCGCAACAGGTCGCCTCCGGCCGCGCCCAGGCCCCAGGCGCGCGCCAGCCGCTCGTGAATCGCGCCGCTCAGCGGCTCGCCGATCACCGCGTCGGCGGCGAGATCGAGAAGACTGGCCGCCTCGTCGGCGTCATTTGCGGCTATCTCATTCTTCGCCGCGCGCGCCGACAGCGCCAGGAACAGGCGCTCGCGAGGTCGAGGCACTGTCGGCGGCGGCTGCCGGCGCGTCCAGGGTGAGGCGAGACCGGCGCCGCCGCGCAGCAGCCGGGCGACGCCCTCGAAGGTCTCGGCGTCGGCCAATCGCACGGCGTCATAGCCGCGATAGTAGAGCCGGCCCCCGACGACGGTGCTGATCGCCGTCTCGAGGATCGGCTCCCCGAAGTCGATCGCTCCAGAGGCGATATCGGCGGCGCGGCGGCCGCGAGCCTTGCGCCCGGTCAGGGCGGCGATGTCGGCGGCGCGGTAGAGACTGCGGCGTGGATCGCGACTGTCGGCGCGCGCCTCGATCCGACCCCGGCTGACGTAGGCGTAGAGGGTTTGCGGCCGCACGCCGAGACGCGCCAGCGCCTCGGCGCCGCCAATCCAATCCTCCCGAGCGCCGTCCATCCGTTACGTTGATTATGTTGATCAAGATTGACGATGTCCCGTCCGTCGCATTGATCGGCGGCGCTGGCAAGCGGCCACCGGTGTTTCGGGAAGCGGACCATGAGCGATTTCTTCGATGGACTGGAGGGCGTGATCGCCGCCACGACGGTGCTCTCCGAGGTGGACGGCGAGGCCGGCCAGCTGATCCTGCGTGGCCGCTTCGTCGAGGATCTCGCCGGCTGGAGGTTTGAGGAGGCGTTGGCGCTTCTGTGGGACGGCTGGATAGCGGAGCCCGCCGGCGGCTGGACACCGGCGCTGGCGGCGGCCCGCGCGGCGGCGTTCGAGACCATGGCGCCGATCGACGCGGCCCTGACGGCTCTGCCGCCGGTGGAGATCGCCCGCGCCCTGCTCGCCCGCATCGCCGATGGCGACGACGCGGCGACAGCCCTGCGACTTGTCGGCGGCTTCGCCGTCTTCCTCGCCGCTGCTGTGCGCGCCAGCCGCGGCGAGCTCCCCCTCGCGCCCGATCCGCAGCTTGGCCACGCCGCCGACCTGTTGCGCATGCTGCGCGGCGCGCCGGCGAGCGCCGGCGAGGTGGCGGCGTTGGACGCCTACCTGGTCACCGTCATCGATCACGGGCTCAACGCCTCGACTTTCGCGGCGCGCGTGGCCGCCTCGACTCGCGCCGGTCTGGTCTCCTCGACGCTCGCGGGGCTCAGCGCCCTGATGGGTCCGCTGCACGGCGGCGCGCCGGGACCGGTGCTCGACATGCTCGAGGCGATCGGCGAGCCGGCGAACGCCCGGGTCTGGCTGGAGGCGGCGCTCGATCGCGGCGAGCGGCTGATGGGCTTTGGTCATCGAGTCTATCGCGTGCGCGATCCGCGCGCCGACGCACTGAAGCGAGCCGTGCGGGCTCTGTCGAGCGTTGCCGGTGGGGCGGCCGGGCGCCTCGCCCTGGTCGAGGCGGTGGAGCGCGCGGCGATCGCGGTGCTCGCCGAGCGCAAGCCCGGCCGTCGCCTGGACGCCAACGTCGAACTCTACACCGCCATCCTGCTGGAGGCGCTCGCCATACCGCCGGCCGCCTTCACCGGCCTGTTCGCCGCCGCGCGCGTCGCCGGCTGGGTCGCCCACGCCCGCGAGCAGGCGTCGACCGGCCGCCTGATCCGCCCGCTATCGCGCTACGTTGGTCCGATCCCGTCATCGCCAGAGACCCGCTCGGTCGCCTGAAAGTCTTGAACAAATTCGAGGGATGGATGCCTGCGTCGAGGCGTTGGACGAGGAACCGTCGTCAGCGCCCTAATAGGGTGATCGCCGCCAGTCGCGACCGGGGCCTGTTCACGCGGATGGAAGCCGTTGTCGCGGCTCGCTGACCGGCCAGCCGCCGCAACTCATTTCACCACGGGGCCGTCGAGGAAATCCTGGTCGATGTTGTAGCGCACCCCGCCCCAGGTCTGGTTGATGTTGCCTTTGTATTGATGGAGCCGCTGGTGATTGGCCCAGGCCGAATCCGGCAGCGGCGGCAGCGGGAAGACGTCCGCCTGGCCGTTCCACAAAGCCAACCAGACATCGTCCGGCGGGCTCGTCAGTTTCAGCCAGTCGGCGTTGGCGTTGGTCGGCGAGCCATAGACGCCGGCCGTATAGCCGGCGCCGTGCAGCCCCTGCGTCCAGCCGCCGAGGAAGGCCTTGGTCGCGGCGGCGCAGCTGGCGTTGTCGTTGTAGTATTCGAGATCGTAGTAGACGATCGTTCCCGAGAGCCCGACGCCGGCCATCTTGGCCGCCGCCAATTGCGCTTGGCGCTTGCCCTGCTGGCTAGCCGTGGTCGGATTGCTGCTGAAGTGGCTCGTGCCGCTGGCCGAGGTGCAGGGCGCTTGCGGTCCGACCCAGGTGGGAATCAGTCCCCAGCCCTGGCCGATGACGGTATTGACCCAACCCGTCGTCAGACCGGGCTGCGGGCAATAGGCGTTGTTGCCGCCGATGTAGACATTCACATAGCGATAGGGGCTGTTGGCGTACCAGGCGGAGAGGCCGCCAATGGTCGGCGAGCAGGCGTCGAAGCCCTCGCCCGAGCCGGGACCGACCGAGGCGGCTGGCCGCGCGTCGGCGAGCAGGCCGACCGCCAGGCCGGGCGGCGTGATGTCGCGCCAGGCGCGCCCACCATCATTCGTGGCGAGCAGGCGCGTCACGATCACGCAACTCGCCTTGAAGGTGGCGCAGTGGCCGCCGCTGGTCAGCGCCCAGCCGTGCGCCTCATCCACGAAATCGAGGCTCTCGATGCTCGCGCCGCGCGAGGCGGCAACCGCCGCCGCGCCGCTCTCGCCATCGCCGCCAACAGGGTCGGCGCGCGCCAGCCGCGGCCGGCGGCCCGCAGGATCGCCGTGGTCGCGCCGCGGGGAGCATCGTAATGGGCGATGATCGCCACCTCGCCCGCCGCGGCGTGGGGCGCCAGTTCGTATCGGACGCTCGATGCCGGCGGAATACTCGCTGGACGCGGTGGCTCGACCGCCGTCCAGCCGTGGGCGCCGTCGCGGGTGACGAACACCTGGTTCCCGCGCGGTCCGCCAGCCAGCCAGCCAATCTCGCGTGAGACGAACACCGGGCGCTCGCCGAGCGGCGGGTCGGGTAGGCGCCGCCAGTGCGCCCCGCCGTCGCTCGTCGCCAGCAGCAGCCCATGGCTGAACCCGGCTTGACCGGCGAGGCGCAGCATGACGAACCCCCGAGCGCCGTCCAGGCGGTCGATCCAGGCTTGGTCGCCATAGCGCTCGCGGTCGGCGGCCGTCAGCGGCAACGGAGCCCACGACCAGCTTCGGCCACCGTCGGTCGTTCTGGCGAAACACGGAGCCCCGTTCGCGTCCACGATCACCGCCCAGCCGTCCGCCCGCGCGGCGAACGCCGCGCCGTCGAGCCGCCGCGCCCCGGCCGGCATGATGTCGCGCCAGCTCGCGCCGGCGTCGTCGGTGGCGGCCAGGGAGCGCGGCGCCAGGGCGACGCCGCTCGCCGGCCCAAGCCGCTGTTCGGCGAAGATTTGCGCCGCCGCGCCCGTGGCGGCCGCCGCCGCGAGCAGCGAAACCGCCGCGATCAGATGGCGCATGAACCCCTCCCGATTTGCCCGTGAAGCCGCGGATCAGAGCGGCGGCAGCATCGCCGCGCGATGGCGGGCGCGCAAGGGCCGCAGCGCTTCCTCCCAGCGGCCCAGCTCGGCGAGCATGGCGTCGGCCCGCGCGCGGTTGGCGTCCGTCGGCTTGAACACGCCGGCCTCGATCTGGCCGAACACGTTGTAGAGGGCGACCGTCTCGGGCGGCGGCATCATCTTCAGCGCGGTAGCCGTCATCATGACCCTGGCCAGGGCGCGCACCCCGCCACCGGGGCCGCCGTAGCCGACGACGCCGGCCGGCATGTAATTCCATTCGAGATAGAGGCTGTCGAGAGCGTTGAGCAACGCCGGCGACGGGCCGAAGTTGTATTCTGGGCTGACCAGCACCACCGCGTCCGCGGCGGCCACGCTCGCCGACCACGCCTTGGTGTGGGCGTGCTGATACTGCCGGCGAACGGGATGGTGCGGCTCGTCGATCAGCGGCAGATTGAACACGGCGATGTCGATGAGGCGCGCGGCGAACGCGCCATGGGCGTTGGCGTGGTCGGCCACCCACGCGGCGATCGCCGGGCCGATCCTCCCCGGACGGGTGCTGCCGATGATCACGTGCAGGGCCGGTTTCATGTTCGCGCCCAACCGCCGAAGCCAAAGGAACCTCCCCCTACTGGAGCGCCGCGTCCGCCGCTATGGTCGAGCGATGGTCCGCCTGACGCGCATCTACACCCGAACCGGCGACAAGGGCTCGACCCGCCTGGCCGACGGACGGGCGGTGAGCAAGGCGAGCGCCCGGGTGGCCGCCTACGGCGAGGTCGACGAGCTGAACGCCGTGATCGGGCTGGCGCGGCTGAATCTCGGCGATGCGCCTGGGTTCGACGCGATGCTCGGCCGCATCCAGAACGAACTCTTCGACCTCGGCGCCGATCTGGCGACCCCGGAGACGGACAACGGCGCGGCGCCGGCCCTGCGCGTCGTCGATAGCCAGGTGACGCGACTGGAGCGCGAGATCGATGCGTTGAACGCGAAGCTGCCGGCGCTGTCGTCGTTCATCCTGCCAGGCGGCGAGTTGGTCTCGGCCTGGCTGCACCTGGCGCGCACCGTCTGCCGTCGGGCGGAGCGGGCGGCGGTGGCGTTCGTCGAAGCAGAGGAGGGCGAGCCGCACGCCGCCGCCCGGCGCTATCTGAACCGGCTCTCCGACCTGCTGTTCGTCGCCGCCCGCGCCGCCAACGCCGCGGCGGGCGCAGGGGACGTGCTCTGGGTTCCAGCGGCGACGCGCTGAGCGCCCGCCGGCGGTCCGGTTACCAGCCGCCGGCCAGTGATCCGCCAGATCGGCATCGGCGGCAGGCATTGGCGGTCTTGCGGATCCCACCAGGCGCCGCGCGCCTCGCAGCGCTGTTCCGGCCATGCGTAAAAGTATTCGTAAGCGAAGGTCGCCGTGGAGGCGGCGAGGAACAGGCCCAGCACCAGCAGCTTGGCGGAGGTGATCCAACGGGTCATCCGCACCGGCTCTCGCAGAGCGGCGTTCGGCTTGCAATGCGCCGCCAAGCCGTTATGCCCTTCGCCCGCGTGGGCCGTTTCGCGGCCGCCTTCGGAAAAGGACGCGATGAAGATCCTGGTCCCGGTCAAGCGGGTGATCGACTACAACGTCAAGGCGCGGGTGAAGTCGGACGAGACCGGCGTCGATCTCGCCAACGTCAAGATGTCGATGAACCCCTTCTGCGAGATCGCCGTCGAGGAGGCGATCCGGATCAAGGAGAAAGGCGCCGCCGAGGAGATCATCGCGGTCTCGATCGGGCCCATCCAGGCGCAGGAGACCATCCGCACGGCGCTGGCCATGGGCGCGGACCGCGGCATTCTGATCCAGACGGATGCCGACCCGGAGCCACTGGAGGTCGCCAAGCTGCTCAAGGCTGTGGCTCTCGCCGAGCAGCCGGGCCTGATCCTGATGGGCAAGCAGGCGATCGACGGCGACAACAACGCGGTCGGCCAGATGCTTTCGGCCCTGCTCGACTGGCCGCAGGCGACCTTCGCCTCCAAGATCGAGGTGAGCGGCCAGACGGCGCGCGTCACCCGCGAGGTCGATGGCGGGCTTCAGACGCTCGAGCTCGACCTGCCGGCGGTGGTCACCGCCGACCTGCGCCTCAACGAGCCGCGCTACGCCTCGTTGCCCAACATCATGAAGGCCAAGCGCAAGCCGATCGATGTCAAGACGCCGGATGACTTCGGCGGCCTCGCCGCGCCGCACCTCGCCCTGGTCAGGGTCGCCGAGCCGCCCAAGCGGGTCGCCGGCGTCAAGGTCGCCGACGCCGCCGAACTGGTCGCCAAGCTCAAGACCGAAGCCGGCGTACTCTGAAGAACACGAGCAAGAAGCAAGATCGACACACATGGCCGTTCTCGTCGTCGCCGATCACGACAATCACACCCTCAGGGACACCACCCACAAGACGGTGACCGCCGCCCTGGCGCTTGCGCCGGAGATCGACGTGCTGGTCGCCGGCGAGACTATCGGCGGCGTTGCTGGGGAGGCGGCCAGGATCGCCGGGGTGCGCAAGGTGCTGACGGCGGAGAGCGAGTCGCTCGGGCGCCAGATCGCCGAAGCGATGAGCGCTTGCGTTCTGCCCCTGATGGCCGGCTATGACGCCCTCGTCGTGCCCGCGACCTCGGCGGGCAAGAACTTCGCGCCCAGAGTGGCCGCCCTGCTGGACGTGGCGCCGATCTCCGAAATCGTCCAGGTTGTCGATCCGGCGACCTTCGTTCGGCCGATCTACGCCGGCAACGCCCTGGAGACGGTGCGCTCCAGCGACGCCAAGAAGGTGATCACCGTGCGGTCCACCGCCTTCAAGGCGGCCGAGGCGAACGCCGGTCCGGCGCCGATCGAGGTCGTCGATCCCGGCCCCGGCGCGGCGAAGACGCGCTTCGTGGCGGACGAGATCGTGCAATCCGACCGACCGGAACTGGCGGGCGCCAAAATCGTCGTTTCCGGCGGCCGGGCCATGGGCTCGGCGGAGGAGTTCCACCGGGTCATCGAACCGCTCGCCGACAAGCTCGGCGCGGCGGTCGGCGCCTCCCGCGCCGCGGTCGACGCCGGTTATGCGCCGAACGACTACCAGGTTGGCCAGACCGGCAAGGTGGTGGCGCCGCAGCTCTACATCGCGGTCGGCATCTCCGGCGCCATTCAGCATCTCGCCGGCATGAAGGATTCCAAGGTGATCGTGGCGATCAACAAGGATGCCGACGCGCCGATCTTCCAGGTGGCCGACTATGGCCTGGTCGCCGACTACAAGACGGCGGTTCCCGAGCTGATGAGCGCGCTCGGGGCGGCCTAGGTCGTAAACAGACAAGGCGGGCTTCAAAGTCCGCGCTTCGAACGCCGGGTCGCGCGCTGCAATGCAGCAAAAGAGTTGCCCGCGCTCCGTTTCGCCGTGCTAGAAAGCCGGTTCGAGGAAAATTGCGAGGCGCGGCTTCCGCGCGCCGGCTTCTGCGAAGGGCCGGGCCGCCGCCGCCGAAACGGAACACCCATGAACATCAGGACGGTCGGTGTCATCGGCGCGGGCCAGATGGGCGGCGGCATCGCCCAGGTCTGCGCCCTCGCCGGCTACGAGGTGCGACTCCACGATCTCAGCGCCGAACGGGTGGCCCAGAGCCTGGCGCGGATCGAGGGCAGCCTGGCGCGGCAGGTGGCCAAGGGTAGTCTTGCCGAGGCGGAGAGGGACGCCGCGCTGGCGAGGATTCGCCCGGAAGGCGACCTGGCGGCGATCGGCGCCACCGATCTCGCGATCGAGGCGGCCACCGAGAACGAGGAGGTCAAGAAGGAGATCTTCCGGGCGCTCACGCCGCACGCCGGTCCGGGCACCCTGCTGGCCTCCAACACCTCATCGATCTCGATCACTCGCCTCGCCTCGGTGACCGATCGGCCGGAGCGCTTCATCGGCCTGCATTTCATGAACCCGGCGCCGGTGATGAAGCTCGTCGAGATCATCCGCGGCATCGCCACCGACGCGGCGACCTACGAGACCGCCGTCGCCTTCACCCGTTCGCTCGGCAAGACCACCGCCAACGCGGAGGACTTCCCCGCCTTCATCGTCAACCGCGTGCTGGTGCCGATGATCAACGAGGCGATCTACACCCTCTACGAGGGCGTCGGCACGGTGGAGGCGATCGACACGGCGCTGAAGCTCGGCGCCAACCATCCGATGGGCCCGCTGGAGCTCGCCGACTTCATCGGCTTGGACACGGTGCTGTCGATCATGAACGTGCTCTACGAAGGCCTCGCCGATTCGAAGTATCGTCCGTGCCCGCTGCTGGTGAAGTACGTCGAAGCCGGCTGGCTGGGGCGCAAGGCGGGCCGCGGCTTCTACGACTATCGCGGCGACCACCCGACCCCGACGCGCTAGGGCGGGTTCCGTTGACACGGAACCGACTTGGCGCTCGGGAACACGCCCGGCGGTGTGGCAGGATAGAGAGCGCGATTCAACGTTCAGACGATTCCATCAGAAGCAACCGCGCTCGAGGCGCTGGCCTCAGCTCGGCGGAGTGTCACCGGCGGCGGTGGAGGGCTCGATCAGCTTGTCCGGCAGGCCGATGTTGACCACCGGCGCCGAGTTGGCGAGGGCGACGCCCTTGGCGCGCAGGGCCGGAACGATACGGAACAGAAGCTCGCTCTTGATGCGATAGGCGAGCCTTGCCGAGGGCACATAGGCGAAGGTGGTGAACTCCAGCGCGCCGTCGCGCACGTCGCTCAAGTAGACCGCCGGGGCCGGATGGACGAGCACCTCGACGTGGCTCTTCAGGCATTCGAGGATCAGCGCGCGCACCGCCTCGGGGTCGGCGGCGATGTCGGTGCGCAGGGTGATGCGCAGGCGGGCGACGGCGGCGTCGGCGGTGATGTTGCGAACCGTCTTGGTCACCAGATCGGTATTGGGCACGATGAGCTTGGATCGATCCATCATCTCGATCTCGGTGGCGCGAATGCTGATGCGCTTCACGTCGCCCTCCATGTCGCCGATGGCGATCCAGTCGCCGACTTTCACCGGCCGCTCGGCCAGCAGGATGAGGCCCGAGATGAAGTTGCCGACGATCGCCTGCAGGCCAAAGCCGATGCCGACCGACAGGGCCCCGGCGAACAGGGCGATCTGGCTGAAGGTGAGGCCAAGGAAGGCCATCGTCAGGATCACGGCGATCGCCACGCCGAGGTAGGTGACCGCCGAGGCGAGCGAGGCGCGCACGCCGACGTCCATGCGCGTCGTCGGCAGGTAGCGGGTCTCCAGCCAGCGGCGCACGCCGCGGGTCAGGGCGAGGCCGGCGGCGAACAGCACGAGGGCGCCCAAAATGGTCGACGGCGAGACGGTCACCTCGCCGAGGCGTAGGGCGAGGTTGGCGGCGCTGAAGCGGCTGACGAGATCGTCGGCGCTGGCTCCGAACGGCGCCAGCAGGCTCGCCGCGCCCAGCAGCAGGAGAAGGACGCGCGCCGCGCCGGAGAGCAGCACGGCTATCTGGCGCAAGGTCGCCGGCGGCGCGCCAAGAGCGAGCAGGGTGGCGCGGCCGACCGCCGCCTCCGGCGCCATCAGGGCCGGGAACAGATCGTCGAAGAATCGCGCCAGCAGCAGCAGCCCGGCCAGCACCGTCGCCGTCCAGACCGCCTCGTGGATGAGGAAGCGGGCCAGGCCGAGATAGCCGGCGATCAGGGCGACGGCGGCGAGGGCGAACGCCGCCCAGGCGAGCGCCGGCGCGATCAGCCAGACGCCGGCGGCCGGCGGGCGCGCGGCCGTTTCGGCGACAGGCAGCCGCTCGCCGCGCGCTCGGCCGAGCGCGGCGAGCCCGCCCCCCAGGACGACGATCTCGATCAGCACGGTCAGGCACTCGGCGGCGATCGCCACCGGCAAGCCGAGGGCGAGCACGCCGCTCGCGCCGGCGACGAAGGCGGCCAGGGCGGCGGCGGTCCCGATCGCGGCGGGAAAGCCCGTCAGGCGCCGCGCGACCTGGTCGCCCACCGGCGCCAGCCGCAAAGCCGGCCGTCGCGGCGCCAAGAGGGCGGCGCCCAATCCGGCGATCAACGCGCCGAACGTCACGGCGCGGGTAGCGGCGTCGAACAGCGCCAGCAGGGTCGGCGTGAGCGCGTCTGGCGGCGAGGAGCCCGGCGCGCAGGACCAACGCCGCCAGCAGCGGCGTGACGGCGGCGGCCGCCACGCGGGCGAGCGCGAAGGCGCTGCGGCCGAGGCGATCGGCCGGCCGCCCGGCGGCCCAGCGGCCGGCGAGACGGCTCGCCAGCCACCGTCCCGGGCCGACAAGCAGCAGCGCGACCAGCGCGGCCAGGGCGGACTGAGCGAGACGGCCTGGCGAGGCCGCGACGGCGGCCAGCCGCGGTCGCGCTTCGGCGGCGACCTGGCTCAAGCGCGCGCGCTCCGCCGGCAGGCCGGCGGCGGCGGCGGCCCACAGATCGGGATCGAGCGCCGAATCGCCGCGGGTCCACAGCCGGGCAGTGAAGTCGGCGCGCAGGCGCGCGGCGATCGTGCGGCCGGCCTGATCGGCCTCCACCTGCAGGAGCTTGGCCTGCTTCAACTCGGCGTCGACCTTCTGGCGATAGTCGAGAAGGGCGGCGCGGGCCGCAGCGGTTTCCGCCGACTCCGGCGGCTGGCCGCCGCCCGGCGGCGGACCGAGCTGAGCCAGACGAGCGTCGAGATCGGCGAGCTTTGGCGTCAGGTCGGCGATCACGCCGCTCATCCGCGCCCGTACCGGCGTCACCTCGACCTGGCGCTCCTTCAAGCTCGCCTCGTCGGCGCGCGGCGCCAAGCTGGCCTTCTGGATCGGTCGCAGCTCGTCCTGCGCCTCATCGACGATCGCCGCTTGGCGCGCGAGCGTATCGGGCGGCGCCTGGGCGTGCGCGGCGCCGGCGCCATCGAAGGCTAGCAGAACCGCCCAGGCGGCGACGGCCGCGAAACGCCGACCTCGAGGTTGGCTTGCGCTTTCAAGAGCCGGCGTAAACGCCGGCGCTCCGGGCGCGCCGGTCATCCTCGTCCGCTCGCCGCATAGGCGGCTGTTTCGAGCTCGGCGAGCAGGGCCAGCATCCTGGCATCGCCGAACGGGAAGAGCTGCGTCAGCAGCACGCCGGCGAGGTCGCTCGTCGGATCGGCCCAATAGTAGCAGTTCGCGAGGCCGGCCCAGGCGAAGGAGCCGGCGGCGCGGCGGCGCGGAACCGGTTCGGAATTGATCAGGAAGCCAAGGCCAAAGGCGGTCGCCTGTTCGGGAAAGAGGTCGAAGGGCAAGCACAGATGGGGCGCGACGGCGCCGAGCTTGCCGGCGCGATGCGGTCCGGTCTGCGGCCGCGTCATTTCGGCGAGCGTCGCCTGGCCGATCACCCGGACGCCGTCGAGTTCGCCGCCGTTGAGGATCATCCGCAGAAAGCGAAGGTAGTCCGGCGCCGTGCCGCAGAGGCCGCCGCCGCCGGAGATCGGGCCCTGGGGCCTCGGGGTCGCGGCCGGCGAGGGCGTCGGCGCGAAGCCGCCGTTCTCGCGCACATGGCAGGACGCGAGTTCGGCGAGATCGGCGAAGAAGCCCGTGCGGCTCATGGCGAGCGGCTCCAGGATGTTGGCGGTGACATGGGCGTCGAGCCGTTCGCCGCTGGCGGCCTCGACGAGGGCGCCGAGCCAGTCGGTGCTCATGCCGTATTCCCAGCCCTCGCCCGGATCGAACAGCAGCAGGCCGCGGCGCCAGGCGGGATCGTGGGGCGGCGGCGGGCCCGCCGGCCCCCGCGAGCGCAGCAGGTCGGCGTTCATGAAGTCATAGCCGAAGCCGGACGTGTGGCTCAGCAGGTGGCGGGCGGTGATCGGCCGCGACGCCGGGCGGGAGAGCGGCGCGCCATTCGCGTCGAAGCCGGTGAGCACCCTTGGCTCGGCGATGTCCGGCAGCCAGCGCTCGGCCGGCGCGTCCAGCTCGACGACGCCACGCTCGACCAGCCGCATGACGGCGAGCGATGTCACCGCCTTGGTCATCGACGCCAGCCACATCGGCGTCTCGAGGCTCATCGGCCGGGCATCGGCGACGCCGCGCGGCCCGGCCGCGCCGGCGAACAGAGTCCCGCCCCGGTCGGCCAAGGCGAAGACCACGGCAGGGGCGACGCCGTCCGCGACCGCCTCGTCCAGGATCGCTGACAGCGCGCCGGCCAGCCGGTTCACGGGTCGCCGCCGCTCAGGAACGCCCGCGCCTCGGCGACGAAGGCGTCCAGCCGGTCATGGTGCACCCAGTGGCCGGCGCGTTCGTAACGCGACACGCGCGCATTCTGGAAGTGAGCGAGGCGGCCGTCCTCGGCCGGGTTCGAGGCCCAGCTCTCGGCGCCATAGACCAAAAGCGTCGGGCAAGTGATACTCGTCCACAGCTCGGCGATCTGGGCATGGGTGAAATCGACCGCCGAGAAGGAGCGGACGTAGTTGTCGAACTTCCAGCCGTAGGTCCCATCCTCGTTCTGGGCGACGCCGTGGACGGTGAGGTGCCGCGCCTGCGCCTCGGAGAGCCGAGGATTTTCGCTCCGCATCCGCTCCAGCGCCTCGGCGATCGAGGCGTAGCGGCGCGGCAAGCGGCCGGCCAGGGCGCGCTCCTGGCGGATCCAGCCGCGCAGCCGTTCCTGCACGGTGACGCTCGCCCGCTCGGCGATCATCTTGGGCGAGGGGCCGAGGCCCTCGATGGCGATCAGCCGCTTGACCCTGTCCGGATATACGCCGGCGTAGCGCAGGGCGATCGCACCCCCCAACGAGTGGGCGAGGATGGAGACCGGCGCCAGCTTCTGGCCATGGATCAGCTGCGCCAAGTCGTAGAGGAAGGCGCTCATCGAATAATCGCCGCTCGGCGAGGGCGCGCTGTCGCCATGGCCGCGCAGGTCGGGAGCGATCAGATGAAAGTCGTCCTTCAGCGCCTCGGCGACCCAGTCCCAATTGCGCGCATGATCGCGGCCGCCATGCAGCAGGATGAGCGGCGGCGCGGCGCGATTGCCCCAGTCGACATAGTGCAGCTTGAGCCGCTGCGAGACGAAACTGTGCGAGGTGGGCCCGGAAAGTCGGATGGCGTCAGTCATCGTCGCGCTTGATAGCCGATCCTCGAGCCTCGCGCGCGGCTGGAGCCGGGACGTCTCGCCGCCGACGGCATGGGCCGGGCGCCCGTGGTCCGAACATTGCGACTCTTGACGGACCTTGCGGAACCGCCGCTTTTCTCCACCGGCCGCAAAGGAGGCGACCGCCGATGGACTACCAGAAGATCAAGCTCGCCGACGATGGCGCGGTCCGCGTCGTCACCCTGAGCGATCCGGCGACGATGAACGCCGCCGGCATGGATCTGGCGGTCGAACTGATGACGGCCCTGAAGGACGCGGCCGAGGGGCCGAACCGCGCGCGCGCCGTCGTCATTACCGGCGAGGGGCGCGGCTTCTGCTCCGGCGCCAATCTGCAGCGCGGCCCCGGCGGCGGGGCGCGCGATCCGGATGGCAAGCCGGACGCCGGCGCGGCGCTGGAGACCACCTACAACCCGCTGGTCACCTACATCCGCGACATGGCCGTGCCGCTGGTGACGGCGGTGAACGGAGCGGCCGCCGGCGTCGGCTGCTCGCTCGCCCTGCTGGGCGATCTGATCGTCGCCGCCGAGAGCGCCTATTTTCTCCAGGCCTTCCGCCGCATCGGCCTGGTGCCGGACGGCGGCTCGACCTGGCTCTTGCCGCGCATGATCGGCAAGGCGAGGGCGATGGAAATGACTCTCCTGGGCGAGCGGGTGCCGGCCGCCCAGGCGCTGGAGTGGGGCCTGGTCAACCGGGTCGTGCCCGACGCCGAGCTGATGCCGACGGCGCTTGGGCTGGCCAAGGCGCTCGCCGGCGGGCCGGCCTCGCTCGGCCTCACGCGCCGGCTCATGTGGGCATCGATGGAGGCCGACTGGTCGGCCCAGCTGCACCGCGAACGCTTGGCGCAGCGTCACGCCGGCAAGACGGACGACTTCGCCGAAGGCGTCGCGGCGTTCCTGCAGAAGCGCCCGGCGGCGTTCACGGGGAAGTAGAAGCGGCTCGCGCCGTACTTCCGCGGAGCGCCGGCCTCCGGCCGGCTGGTCTTCAGCCAGGCCGGCGAGACGCCGGCGATCAAGCCGCGGGCGCCCTCTACGCCCGCCTGGAGTTCCGCGCCGAGGCGGCCTGAGGCCTATGCCGCGACCGCTGGCGCGACCTTCGGGGCCGGCCCTCGCACCTCCCGGCAGATCCACCACCACAGGGCGACCATGGCCACGGCCATGGCGAACAGCAGAAGAAGGCCGGCCCGGTAGGTTCCGGTGGCATCCTTCATCGCGCCCCAGGCGAACGGCGTCACGAAGGCGCCGATCTGAGACAGCGTGTTGATCGCCGCGCCGCCGACCGCCAGTTCGCGCGCCGACATCGCCTCGGTCCAGCCGGCCGAGGTCAGCATCGGCGCGGTGAAGCACACCGCGGCGAAGACCAGATAGGCGGCCACCGTCACCCAGGCGGACGAGGACACCGCCAGCACGAGAAAGGCGAGGGCGATGACCGACGAATAGGCGAGTGCGTCCGAAAAGCGGGCGTCGCGGCGGTCGGCGAAGCCCCCGGCCCACAGCATCACCGCTGCTCCGAGCACCCCTCCTAGGCCGACGACCCATCCGACCTTGGCGGCCGACAGTCCGGCCGCCGCCGTCAGCAGCAGCGGCGCCGAAAGGATGAGCGTGGTGATCGCGCCAATCAGCAGCAGGCCGAAGAGGCCGAACTGAAGCACGCGCGGGTTGCGGAACGCCGCCAGAACCCCGCCGTGGCGCGGCTCGCCGATGCGCGTCTGCTCGGCCGCGAGTTCGGCGGCGATCCACGCCTTCTCGGCATCGTCGAGCCAGGCGGCGTCGGCGGGGCGATCCGGCAGCAGGCGAAGCAGCAGAAAGCCGACGGCGACCGATGGCAGTCCCTGCGCCAGGAACAGCCACTGCCAACCCCGCAGCCCCGCCAGTCCGCCGAGCCCCAGCAGCATGCCGGAGAACGCCCCCATCACCACCGAGGCGAGCGGGCTGGCGATGTAGAAGCGGCTCACCGCGCGCCCGCGGTGGCAGGGGGGAAACCACTGGGCGAAGTACAGGATCACCCCGGGATAGAAGCCCGCTTCCGCGACCCCCAGCAGAAAACGGAGGCCATAGAACTCGGCGGGCGTCGCGACCAACATCATCCCCGCCGACAGCAGACCCCAGGTGATCATGATGCGCGCCAGCCAGCGGCGCGAGCCGAACCGCACGGCGATCAGGTTCGAGGGCACCTCGAAGAGCGCGTAGCCGAGGAAGAACAGGCCGCCGCCCAGGCCGTAGATGGTCGCGCTGAAGCCGAGATCGGCGTTCATGCGCTGCGCCGCGAAGCTGACGTTGACCCGGTCGGTATAGGCGCACAGATAGGCGAGCCCGATCAGCGGCAGGATGCGCCAGAACGCCTTGGCCATCGCCGAACGACCGACCGGATCGGCGGCCGCTCTCTTGTGGTCGACCATGTCGCACCCCCGATGCGCGTCGGTCGTAAGCCGTTTCACCGGGACAGGCGAATCGCCCAGCGGCTGGAGCGCCAGAAGGCTCAAGCGGCGGCGCGGTCGATGAAGCAGGCGCCCTCGTGGCGCAGCAGCCAGCGTTTGCGGTCCAGCCCGCCGCCGAAGCCGGTGAGCGAGCCGTCGGCGCCGATCACCCTGTGGCAGGGGACGACGAGCGGCGTGGGGTTGGCGCCGTTGGCGAGCCCGACCGCGCGAACGGCGGTTGGCATGCCGATCCGCGCCGCCAGGGCGCCGTAGCTCGAGGTTTCGCCGGGTGGAATCGCGGTCAGCGCCAGCCACACCTTGCGCTGGAACGGCGTGCCCGAAAGGCTCCAGGCGAGGCTCGCCAGGGCGTTCAGTTCGCCCGCGAAGTAGCGGGCGAACGCTTGCCTGACGGCGATCGGCGCCGCCCCCTCGGCGATCTCGACCGCGCCATGGCGCAGGCGCAGCGACCGAGGCAGACGGTCTTCGTGGCCCGCGAACTCGACGGCCCGCAGGCTGTCCCGCTCATCGACCACCACCGTGATGTCGCCGATCGGCGAGGGCAGGCGGTCGAGGCGCAGGCGGGGGCGGTCAGAAAGGTGGTTCATCGGGGCGTCTCCGGCTGGCTGTCGGCGAGGAAGGTCCACAGGTGCAGGGCGGCGTAGGCCCGCCACGGCCGCCAGCGCTCCGCGCGGGCGAGCAGCTCGGCGGCGGTGGGCCGCGCCCCGGTCAGCCGCTCGACGGCGCGCATCAGTCCGACGTCGGCGGCCGGAAAGGCGTCCGGCTCGCGCAGCTGGCGCATGGCGATGTAGTGGGCGGTCCAGTCGCCGACCCCGCGCACCGCGCGCAGGCGCTGGATGGCGGTTCCAAGCTCGCCCCGCGGCGCGAGCAGGCCTGGATCATCGCGCGTCGCTTTGGCGATGGCGTTCAGGCTCGCGCCGCGCGAACGCGGCATGCCGAAGGCGGTCAGGTCAGCGTCGGCGATGTCCGCCGCCGTCGGGAACAGCCGCTCCAGCCCGTCTATCCCTCCCACCGCTTCGCCGGCGAGCGGGGCGCCGTGTCGCTCCGCCAGGCGTCCGGCGAGGCGGGTGGCGGCGGCGATCGTGATCTGCTGGCCGAGCACCGCCCGCACCGCCAGCTCGAACCCATCCCATGCCCCCGGCACGCGCAGGCCCGGACGCGCGGTGATGAGCGGCGCGAGCAAGGGATCACCCGCGAGATGGCCGTTGATGGCCCGGGGATCGGCGGCCAGATCGAACAGGCGCCGCACCCGCGCCAGGATAGACGGCAGCGCGGCCAGTCTCGGAAAATGAACCGCGACCTCCATCCGGTCGCCCGCGCGGGGCGCGACGGCGACCGCGCCGGCCGCCTCGCCGAGACGAATGGTGCGCGCGTAGCGGGCCGCCGAAATCACCTCGACGCCGGCGATGGCCCGTGGCTCCAGGAAGGCGACCATCGCCTCCCAGTCGTACGGCGGGCGATAGGACAGCGTCAGTCGTATGGCGTCGCCGGATTTGCGGGCCGCCTTGTTCGTCGCCGCGCCATGCGCCGCCTCGGCGCGGCGCAAGGCCGCCGGCGGCCGATCGTAGAGCTGCCGGAACGTCTCGTTGAATCGCCGGAGACTCCCGAACCCGGCGGCGAGCGCTACTTCGGTCATCGGCAGGCGAGTCTGGTGGATGAGCTGCTTGGCGAGCAGCACGCGGCGAGTCTGGGCGACGGCGATCGGCGCCGCCCCGAGGTGTTGGCGGAACAGGCGCCGCAAGTGCCGCTCGCCGACGCCGAGCCGGCTGGCCAGGCCGTCGACGTCGCCGCTGTCCAGAGCCCCGGCCTCGATGAGGCCGAGCGCGCGCGCGACGGTGGTCGAGGTTCCATTCCACGCCGCCAGATCGGGCGCCGTCTCCGGGCGGCAGCGCAGACACGGGCGATAGCCCGCCGCCTGAGCGCTGGCGGCGCTCGGATGGAAGGTGACGTTCGCTTGCTTGGGCGTGCGGGCCGGGCAGACCGGGCGACAGTAGATGCCGGTGGTGCGTACGCCGACGAACAGGCGGCCGTCGAAGCGCGCATCGCGGCTGCGGATGGCGGCGTAGCAGGCCTGCGGATCCATCTCCATGCGCGACCTTGTGCGCCGCCGCCTCGGGTCTTGTCTCGCGGTTTTCGGACGTCGATGAGTCTACCGGTCGTCTGCGGGCCGGAGGATGGCGACGAGTTCCGGCGCGCCTCGCCGAGGCCGCCCGGACGCGAACAGATGCGCCGCGACAGCCATCGCGGTCCGCAGACTTCTGGCGCCGCGCTCGCTCGTGCCAGGCGAGCGCGCCGTGGCGATCAGCGCCAGCGTCTGAGCGGCGTTGAGCGCCGTGTTGATCGCCGGGCTCGGCAGGAACCGGATGTCCAGCCCAGCGCGAACCGCCAGAGTTTCGAGGCCCCGGCGGCTGAAGATCTGCCGGTGCCTCGGATAGTCGATGTCGCGCGCGAGGTCGCCGGCGGCGCGGATCAGGACGCTGTCCGCGTTCGGCGTCGCCAGCCACAGACCGCCGCCCGGGGCGAGCACGGCGGCGAGGCGGCGAAGAACCAGCGCCGGGGCGTCGAGATGCTCGAGAACGTGGCCGAGCGTGATCCAGTCGTAAGGCGCGTGGCGCTCGATCTCCGCCACGGGCAGACGAGCCCAGCGGACCTCGGGCTTCTCGCGCGCGAAGCGGTCGACGCCGAACAGCTGGACTCCCGACCCTGAGAGGCGATCGAGAAAGCCGCCGCTGCCGCAGCCGAAGTCCAGCACCCGCTTGGCGTCCGGCGGCAGGGCGCGATCGAGGTAGGCGCGGCGGCTGGCATCGGCGAGTCGTCGCATCCAGGCCGGCGCGCCGCCGCGCCTCGTCCGCGCCGTGTAGTAGGTCTCGTAAGCCCCGTCGGCCGCCGGCGGCGCCTCGGGGAGGAGCGTCCCGCAGGTCGCGCATCGGCGCATTTGATCGCCAGCCGGCAGGGCGAAGACAGTCTCGCCGGCGGTTTCGCCGCAGCTAGGACAGGGCCGCGCCACGCGCGACTCCTCGCTCCCCGCGCCTCGCCAAGCCGAGCGCCAGCGCCAGTTCGGCCGCCGATTTAACCGGCCAGGCCAGGAGCAGCCCTTCGACGCCCCAGGCGCGGGCGAAGCCGAGAAACAGGGGCGGCGCGAGCACGGCCCCGACGCCGGCGACCATCAGGGCCCGCCCGGTCGCCCCGAGTCCCTGCAGCTCCGCGAGGATCAGCTGCGTGAGCGCCGCGGCCACGATCGCCGCGGCGAAAGCGGTCGCCGGCCAGCCCAGCGGAAGGCCGAGGGCAACGCGCGCCCATCCGCCGGCCAGGGCGCTGGCGAGGGCGACGCCGGCGATCATGAGGGCGCCGAGCCGGAGGGTGGCGCGGCGCAGAGCGGCGCGCAGCGGCTCGCTTTCCAGACCGCCGGCCAGACGCGCGAACAGCACCGGCGCCGCCAGATAGGGCAACGCCCAAAAGCGGCTGAGGAGTTCGTACAGCAACACGTAGCCGGCGAGCGCCGCGGGCGGAACCGTCCCCAGTCCGACCAGGCGGTCGGCCGACCCGCCGATCGCCGCCATGATCGAGATCAGGCTCATGGCCGCCCAACCCCGATCGCGCGCCATCTCGCCGACGGTCACGGGCGCGTCGCCGGGCTTCGCCAGCCGCTCGGCGAGCATGATGGCCGCGAGAAGACGGGGCGCGGTCGCCAGCATCAGCCACGCGGCGGTCGGCCACCCGGCGGCCGCGCCCGCGACCGCGCCGAGGAGGGCGAGCGAAAGGCTGCCCTGCTTCAGCCACAGGGCGGCGGCGTGGCGGCCGTCGAGGTCCAGTCGCACGCGCAGCTCGCTGGCCCAGAAACCGCCCACCACCGCGCCCGCGACGCCGATGAGCTGGACGATGAGCGGCGGGTTCGGGTCGGCGATCCGCCAGAGCAGGGTGAGCGCGGGTGTCGCGGCCAGCGCCTTGATCGCCGAGACCGCCAGGACCGGGCGGAGCCGCGGCGGCGCCCGCCGCGCCAGTGCTCGCGCCCGGGCGGTCGCCGGCTCCAGCCCCGCCGACAGGGCGGCGATGAAGAAGAAGCCGAGAAGCGTCCGCAAGGCGGGCGCCGGCAGCACGCGCCGCGCCCAAAGGAGACAGAGGAGTCCGACGGCGGCGGTGGCGAGGTAGGCGGCCGCCAGCGGCGCCGCTCGCGCCACGCCGGAGCGCCACTCGGAGCGCCAGCCGCTCGCGGGAACGGGCAGGCGCCGCGGCGTCGGCCGCCTCGCCTCAGCTTTCGGCGTCGCCCGTCCCGCCCTTCGCCTCGGCGCGGGTGGCGCGCTCGGCGATGCGCGCCGATTTGCCGCGCCGGTCCCGCAGATAATACAGCTTCGCCCGGCGCACCGCGCCGCGACGCTTGACCTCGATCGATTCGATCATCGGCGAGAGCACCGGAAAGACCCGCTCGACCCCCTCGCCGAAGCTGATCTTGCGCACGGTGAAGGTTTCTTGAATGCCGCCGCCGGACCGGCCGATGCAGACGCCCTCATAGGCCTGCACCCGCTCGCGATCGCCCTCCTTGATCCTGACGTTCACCCGCACGGTGTCGCCGGCGCGGAACTCCGGAATGGTCTTGCCGGCGAGGAGCCGGTCGGCCTCTTCGCGTTCCAGGGTCTCGATCGTGTTCATCACTCGCGTTCCTTTATCTTGGGGCCTTTGTCGCCCTTTGCCTGTTGATTGGCGAGATGCGCCGCCCAGAGATCCGGGCGCCGCTCCCGCGTAGTCTCTTCCCGGCGCGACCGCCGCCAGGCGGCCACCGCCTGATGGTCGCCCGACAGCAACACTTCGGGAATGGCCCGGCCCTCGAAGACGCGAGGCCGGGTATACTGCGGGTGCTCCAGGAGCCCCCCCTCGAAACTCTCCTCCTCGAGGCTCGCCGCCTCTCCAACAACTCCGGGCAGAAGCCTGACGCACGCCTCGACGGCGACGAGCGCCGCCGCCTCGCCGCCCGCCAGAACCACGTCGCCGACCGACACCTCCTCGAAGCCGCGCGCCTCGAGGAGACGCTGATCGACGCCCTCGAACCGGCCGCATAGCACCACGAGACCCGGCCCCCCGGCCCACTCTCGCGCCCGCGCCTGGGTGACCGGAGCGCCGCGCGCGCTCATATAGACTAAAGGGCGGCCGGCCGTCTCGACGCCGTCCAGCGCCGCGGCGATCACGTCCGCCCGCATCACCTGGCCCGCGCCGCCGCCCGCCGGCGTGTCGTCCAGGAACCCGCGCTTATCGGCGGAAAAGCCGCGAATGTCCACGGTCTCCAGCGTCCACAGCGCTCGCTCGCGCCAAGCCGACCCGACCACCGAGACCCCCAAGGGGCCGGGGAAGGCTTCCGGACACATCGTCAGTATGGTGACCGCGAAGGGCATGGGGCCATTGTAGCGAGCCGGGCCGGGCGGCGTCGAACCGACGGCGCAAAATGCCGGGAGGACGCGCGGTCCGAGAGGGCTGGCAGGGGGCCCGGCCGGCTCCTCGCCGGCCGCCTTGACCGGCCCGGCGGGAGGGCCTAGCGCGTCGCTTCGGGTGGACGCGAACGGTGGAGGCGGCGGCATGCGTCTGCTGGCTTGGCTGGCGAGCCTCGGGCTCCTTCTGGGCGTGGCGACCGCGAGCGCCGCCCCGGCCGCCTTCCCTCGCTACGATCACGTTTTCCTGATCATCGAGGAGAATCACGGCCTTAGCCAGATCATCGGCAATCCGGCCGCCCCCAATCTCAACGCCCTCGCCAAGCAGTACGGCCTGGCCGACCATTATTTCTCGACCACCGATCCCAGCGAACCGAACTACATCGCCATGCTCGGTGGCGACTCCTTCGGGATCGTCGACGACAACGCCTACTATCTGCATATCCTCGACAAGCCGAACCTGCTGCAGCAGCTCGACCAGGCGGGGGTGAGCTGGAGAGGCTATCTCCAATCCATGCCGCACCGTGGCTACCTGGGCGTCTGCTTCCCCGGCCGCTGCGAGGGCGTGCCGGACGTGAGCGCCCTCTATGGCACGAAGCACAACGGCATCGTCTACTTCCGTCACAACATCGCGACGGAGGCGGAGCGCGACAAAATGGGCCCGATCACCGATCTTGGCCTCGACCTCGCCCGAGACCCGCCGAGGTTCGGCTATATCGTTCCCGACCACTGCACCGACATGCATGGCTCGCCGCCGTGGTGCGGCGATTCCGGCCACGTCGGCGGGACTCTCGACAACGCCCTGGTGTCGCGCGGCGACGCCTATGTCGGGCAGCTGGTGGCGATGATCACCGGCGCCGCGTTCTGGAGCCAAGGCAACAACGCCATCGTCGTCACCTTCGACGAGGGCAATGGATCTGGCGGCTGCTGCGACGCGGTTCCAGGCACCGGTCAGGTCTACACCGCGGTGATCACCAGCCGCGGCCCGCGTGGCGTGATCGACCACGCGGCCTACAACCACTACTCTCTATTGCGCAGCCTGGAGGCGGCCTTCGGCGTCGGCTGCCTCGCCCACGCCTGCGACACCGCCAATGTTCCGGCGATGACGCCGCTCTTCGAGGTGGGACAATGACCGTCAGGCGTCTCGTCCGAGCGGCGCTGGCTGGCGCGAGCCTCGCCACCCTCTCCGCCTTCGCGCCAGCCCTCGCCTTGCCGGGCGCGTGCGCCTGGACGCAGGTGAAAAGCCCCAACATCAGCCAGACGGGCGACAACACCTTCGCCGCCGTCGCCGGTCGGGCGACGAGCGACGTCTGGGCGGTCGGCCAGTACATTCCCGACGCCCGGCCGAACGTCACCCAGACCTTCGTCGCCCACTACAACGGCAAGGCTTGGACCTATGTGGCGACGCCGAACCAGGGCCGTCAGGCCAACGCCCTCCACCAAGTCACCGTCGAGCCTGGCGGCCGCGCCTGGGCGGTGGGCTATTTCATCGACGACCAGACGTTCGTCTCGCACAGCCTCATCCTCGCCTGGGACGGGGCGGCCTGGAGCATCGTGCCGCATCCGGCCGATCCAGGCGTCGCGGCCGTCTTTTTCGGCGTGAAGGCGCGCTCGGCCACGGACGTCTGGGCTGTGGGCGAGTACGAGAACCCGATCGACAGCTTCCACACGCTCATCGAGCACTTCGATGGTCATGCGTGGCGGATCGACACCAGCCCCGATCCGGGGGAGACCGGCAATATCCTCTATGGCGTCGCCGCCCGGGGCGACGGCCTGTGGGCGGTGGGCGAGCGGGCGGGAAGGGAGTCGCCGGACCCGGCCCTGATCCTGCATCGCGGCGGCGATGGCTGGACGGTGATCGATCCGCCGCCCTCGCACGGCGACGCGACCACAAGGCTTTATCGCGTGGCGGCCGATGGTCTGGGCGTGCTGCACGCCGCCGGCGAGGCGGAGGACGATCCGCGGAACACCTACGCCCTGGCCGAGATCGGCGTGCGCGACGATGTCCGCACGCGCAAGGTGGCCTTCGTCCCGCCAGGCCCGAACCACTTTTACGGCGTCGGCGCGGCGGCCGATGGCGTCAGCTGGGCGGTGGGCTCGACCTTCGATCGCGCGTCCGGGCGCCAGTCCACGCTGATCGAGCGCGCCGATCCGGGCGGCAGCTATGTCGCCGAGGCGAGCCCCAACCCGTCGAGGTCCGGCGACAGCCTGCTCGCCGACATGGCGGCGATCGGATCGGACCTCTGGGCCGTGGGCGCCTACGATGGCCCGAACGCCCAGCGAAGCCTCATTCTCCATTCCTGCCACGTGGGCGCCCCGGCCGCGGCCGTGGCCCCCTGAATTCAATACTGAGGGGTCACTCCCGAAGGAGATCGTTGATCGCGGTCTTCGAGCGCGTCTGGGCATCGACCGTCTTGACGATCACGGCGCAGGCGAGGCTCGGGCCACCCGTCGCGTCCGGCAAACTTCCCGGAACGACGACGCTGAAGGGCGGCACGCGGCCGCGATGGACCTCGCCCGTGGCCCGGTCGACGATCCGGGTGGAGGCGCCGATGAAGACGCCCATGGAGATCACCGCCCCCTCGCCGACGATCATCCCCTCGGCGATCTCGGAGCGAGCGCCAATGAAGGCGCCATCCTCGATGATGGTCGGGGCGGCCTGCAGCGGCTCGAGCACCCCGCCGATGCCGGCGCCGCCGGAAAGATGCACCCGCTCGCCGATCTGGGCGCAGGAGCCGACCGTCGCCCAGGTGTCGATCATCGCGCCGGCTCCGACACGCGCGCCCACATTGACGAAGCAGGGCATAAGGACGGCGTCCGGCGCCACATAGGCCCCGTGGCGAACGATCGCGCCTGGCACGGCGCGGAAAGCCGCCGCCTCGAACCGCGGCTGATCCCAGCGCTCGAACTTGCCTGGCATCTTGTCCCACCAGGGCCCGAGCGCGCCGCCGAGCGCGCCCGCTCGCATCACCTGATTGGGAAACAGGCGGAAGGACAGCAGGATCGCCTGCTTGAGCCAGGCACGGACGATCCATTCGCCGCCGACCTGCTCGGCGACGCGCGCCTCGCCGGAGTCGAGCCGCGCCAAAGTCTCCTCGACCGCCGTGCGGATCGGTCCATGCGTGGCGGGGGCGAACTCCGCGCGCCGGGGCCAGGCAGCTTCGATCTCTGCCTCGAGATCGTCGAGGGAAACG
Source organism: uncultured Alphaproteobacteria bacterium (assembly GCA_963752245.1). GTDB lineage: Bacteria > Pseudomonadota > Alphaproteobacteria > Caulobacterales > Caulobacteraceae > Acaudatibacter. The sequence goes on along the minus strand of CAVVXO010000001.1, from coordinate 336,026 downwards.
CCGTCGTTCATCCGTTCTCCCCCACCCGCGCCGCCGCGAGAAACCGCGCCAGTGACGGCGCATGATAGTCGACGAAGTCGGCGAGCGGCCCCTCGCGTTCACCAACCAGGATGGTGGTCAGCCCCGCCGCCTTGCCGGCGCGCAGATTGACGAGTGAATCCTCGAAGAAGGCGGCGCGGCCAGGGTCGACGGCGTGGTCTCGCAACAGCGCGGCGAAGGCGGCGGGCGAGGGCTTCGGCTCGAAGGCGGCCGAGGCGATATGAAAGATTTCGGCGAACAGATCGGCGATCTCGAGCCGCTCGAGCACGCGGCGGGCGTGAACCTCGTCGGCGTTCGTGAAAACGAGGCGGCGGCCGGGCAGGCGAGCCAGTCCAACACGCAGGTCCAGATCGGGAGCGATGAGATCAAGCGGCACATCGTGGAAGCGGGCGTGGAAGGCCGCCGGGTCGACTTCGTGGTCGGCGATCAGGCCTTTGAGCGTCAGGCCGTGTTCGCGAAGGTATTGTTTCTGCAGAGCGTAGGCGGCGTCGCGGCAGAGCCCGGTCGCCTCCATGACGAAGTCGGTGATCCGCGGCTCCATCAGCGCGCCAAGGCCGGACTCGGCGGGGTAAAGAGTGTTGTCGAGGTCGAAGAGCCAGGTGTCCACATGGCGCAGGTCGGCGTCGGCGGGTGTGGCGGTCACGCGGACGCCATCTCTGGAAAGGCTGCCGCGGCGATCTCGGCGCGCAGATCGGCGAGCCCCTCGCCACTCGTCGCCGAGGTGACCGCCACGCGTGGGAAGGCGGCCGGGCGGCGGCGGATCGCCTGGGCCACGCTGGCGGCGACCTCGGCCGGACCTCCGCGCGGCTTGTCGGTCTTGGTCAGCACCAGTTGGTAGGACACGGCGGCGGCGTCCAGCGCGTCCATCGCTTCTCGGTCGGCCGGTTTCAACCCATGCCGCGCGTCGATCAGAAGGAAGACCCGGCGCAGGTTCGGGCGGCCGCGCAGATAGCTGCGCGCGAGATCCTGGAACTTGCGCGCCGCCGCGCGCGACACCTTGGCGAAGCCGTATCCCGGCAAGTCGACGAGGCGCAGGCGGCCGTCGAGCAGGAAGAAGTTCACCTCGCGCGTCCGCCCCGGCTCGGTCGAGGCGCGGGCCAGGCCGCGGCGGCCGACCAGCGCATTGATCAGGCTCGACTTGCCGACGTTGGAGCGGCCGGCGAAGGCGATCTCGGGGAGGTCTGCCGGCGGCAGGGCGGCGATCGTCGTCGCCCCCATCACGAAGTCCGCGGGACGGGCGAACAGCACCCGCGCCGCCTCCAGGGTCTCGGCGTCGAAGATCGGCTCGCCGCCGCCGGCCACGTCAGGCGGCGCGCGCCGGCGCTCGGAAGCGGGCGACGAAGCCGTCGATCGGATTGTCGACTCCGTGCCGGCGCATCAGCAGGTACTGCTGCACGATGGTGATCAGGCTGCTCCATGTCCAGTAGATCAGGAGGCCGACCGCGTATTGCGCGAGAATGAATGTGAAGAACAGCGGCATGAGGCGGAAGATCGCCTGCTGCGTCGGGTCGACCCCGGCCTGCGGCGTCATCGCCTGGCTCAGCCACATGCTGGCGCCGTAGGCGAGCGGCCAGACCCCGACGTGCAGCAGGCCGCCGAGCAGGCCGCCGATCACCGGCGTCATGCCCGGATCCCACGGAATCAGGCCAAAGAGGTTGAGAATGGTCGTCGGATCGCGCGCCGAGAGATCATGGATCCAGCCGAAGAACGGCGCGTGATACATCTCGATCGTCACGGTGAACAGCTTCGTCAATGAATAGAACACCGGAATCTGGAACAGGATAGGCAGGCAGCCGGTCACCGGGTTGACCTTCTCGCGGGCGTAGAGCGCCATCATCGCCTTCTGCTGGGCGGCGGGATCATCCTTGTTCTGGGCCTGGATCGCCTTCATCTCCGGCTGAATCTTCTTCATCTTGACGCCCATCTCGAAGCCGGAGTTGGCGAGCGGGAAGGTGACCAGCCGGATGACGACCGTCAGCATCAGGATGGCGACGCCGAAGTTGCCGACCTGCTGGAAGAAGAAGTCGAGCAGCAGGAAAATCGGCTTGGTCAGGAACCACAGATGGCCCCAATCGACGGCGTCGTCGAAGCGCGGGACGCCGAGCGCGCGGCCATAGGCCTTGAGGGCGGGAACGGTCTTGGCGCCGGCGAACAGGTGGGTGGTTCGCGTGAGGCTCGCGCCTGGCGCGATCGTCGTCGGCGCGCCCAGCCAGGCGGCCTCGTAGGCTTCGACGGCGCCCCTCGGCCCGGCGACCGGCCCCTCGCGGAAATTGGCGGTGATCCGCTCGCCCTGCGCGGGGACGAAAGCCGTCATCCAGTACTTGTCGGTGATGCCGAGCCAGCCGCCCCGCGAGGGATATTCCTGCGCGCCCTTCTTCTTCATGTCCTTGTAGCTGGAGAGGCGCAGGGCTTCCTCGCCGACCCCGAGCACGCCGATGGCGCCCTCGTGGACAATGCCGCTGCGCCCAAGACCCTCGGGAAGTCCCAGCCGCTTGACCGAGCCGTAAGGGCTCAACGTCGCCGAGCCCGCGGCGCTGTTGGCGACAGTGTCGGTGATGGTGAAGAGGGCGTTGGCGTCGACGTCGATGCGGCGCGTGAACGTCAGGCCGGCCGGGGAGGCATAGGTCAGGGTCACCGGCCGCCCGGGGGCCAGCGTGCTCCCCGAGGTCAGGGTCCAGGCGGTGTCGCTGGTCGGCAGGCCGGCGAGATTGGCGCCCACCCAGCCGGCCTCGGCGAAGTAGCCATCCGCCATGCCTTCGGGCCGCAGCAGTTCGACGAGGGGCGAGCGGTTCGAAACTTCGGTGTGGTAGCGCTTGAGGAACAGGTCGTCGAGGCGGGCGCCGCGCAGCGACAGCGAGCCGGCGAGCGCCGGCGTGTCGATAGGCACCCGGGGGCCGCTCGCCAGGACCTGGGCGCGGGTGAGCGCCGGCGTGACCGCGGTCGCCTGCGAGGTTCCGCTTCGTTGCGCTTGGCCGGCCTGGGCCTGGGCGGCCGCCTGATGCGCTCGCGCCGCCTGGCGCGCCGCCGGCTCCAGAAAGATGTAGCTGTAGGCCTCGTAGGCGAACAGCATCAGCGCCGCCATGACAATGAAGGCGATCAGGTTGCGATTGTCGTCGTTCATGATCGCGTCGCGGTCTTATCGTCCGCCCGGTCGGCTCCTCGTGAGTTTCAGCGCCGGCTGGCGGAAGGGCTGACCGCGCGCATGCTCGCGCTCAGCAGGCGGGCGGCGCGGCGCTCAGGTCGGCGGCGAGCCTTATCAGCGCGCTTTTTACATCGTCAAGCAAGGCGGCCCACGGCCGCGTCACCGTTCCGGCGCGGGCGATCAAGACATAGTCGCATCCCGCCTGGCCGTGGATGGGCAGGAAGAGGCGGGCGGCTTCGCGCAGCCGGCGCTTGGCGCGGTTGCGGACCACCGCCCCGCCGATCTTGCGGGTGGCGGTGAAGCCGACCTGGATGCTGGTCGTATCGTCCGATCGCCGCCGCGCCTGAACCAGAACCGCGCCCCGCGCAGCGTGGCGGCCCTTGGCGGCGGCGAGGAATTGTGGGCGCGTCTTCAGGCGGCCGATCGGCGAGGCGCCTTGCGGGGGTGTCGTCAGGCGGTCAGGCGCTTACGACCGCGGCGGCGGCGGCGGGCGACGACCTTACGGCCATTGGCGGTGGCCATGCGGTGGCGGAAGCCATGGCGGCGTTTGCGCACGAGACGCGAGGGTTGATAGGTGCGCTTCACGGGACGTCCAGAGGTTGCGGCGAGCGGGAGTGGCGAAAGGCCGGCGAGTTAAGCGAGGCGCGTCGCCAAGTCAATTTCGCCGTCGAGGGCGAGGCTCACAGGTCTGGCCGGATCACCGCCTTGCCGATCACCGCCCGCTCGCCGAGCAGATCGAAAGCGTCACGCCATCGCGCCAGGGGCAACTCGGCGTGAACGCGCGGCCGCGTGCGGCCCGCCTCGGCCAGGCGCCAGATGGCCTCCCGGTCATGGGCGCCGCGCTCGGGAAAGCGGCGGCCGTATTCGCCGGCGCGCACGCCGACGACCGAAAATCCCTTGATCAGGGGCCGGTTGACGGCGAGCGTCGGAATGCGGCCGGAGGCGAAACCGACCACCAGCAGCCGGCCGTTGAAGGCGACGCAGCGGGCGCTCTCGTCGAACACGTCGCCGCCGACCGGATCGACCACGATGTCGGCGCCGCGGCCTTCGGTGATCGCCAGCACCTGGTCGCGAAAGCCCGGTTCGGCGAGGATGGCGGCGTCCGGCGCATAGGCCTCACGGACGATCGCCAATTTCTCCGGCGAAGCAGAGGCGGCGATCACCTTCAGCCCCAGCGCCGCTCCAAGATCGACGCAGGCGAGGCCGACGCCACCGGCCGCGCCGTGCACCAGCAGCCACTCGCCAGCCTCGGCGAGGGCGCGGCGTACGAGGGAGACATAGGCGGTGAGGTAGGCGGCGCCATAACCCGCCGCTTCGGCGAAGCTCAGGCGATCGGGCTTGCGCCGCAAGCTGGCGGCCGGAACGACGATCTGCTCGGCGAAGGCGCCGCTTCGCGCTCCGCCGACCACCGCCTCGCCTATCGCCCAGCCGCCGACACCCTCGCCCAAGGCATCGATCTCGCCGGCCATCTCCATGCCGCCGACGAATGGCAGCGAGGGCCGGTGCTGGTATTCGCCCCGGGTCATCAGCAGGTCGGGAAAGTTGACGGCCGCCGCGCGCACCCGAACGCGGACCTCGCCCGGTCCTGGCGTCGGCGTCGGCGGATCACGGAGGGCGACGCCGGCGTAGTCCAGCGCCAGCGCCTCGACCATCAAGGCGCGCATCAATCGTCCGTGTCGGCGATGACGAGAGGGGCCGGCCCCCGAGCGGGCGGCAACGCGTCGAGACCCCCGAGGACAAGCTGGACGACGAACTCCACGGCCGGCTCGACGGCGACCGGCCGGCGCATCAGCATGCGATCGCCGATCTCGCGCGCAACGGCGATGCAGCCGCTGACGAGGTAATCGAGGTCGACCTTGGGGGCCAGGCCGCGCTCCATGGCGTCGGCGAACACCGCGCGAACCTCGGCGAAGACGGCGCGGATCTCCGGCGTGCCGCGGGTGTGCGGCAGGGTGTCGACGATCTCGGCGGGCCCCGCCCAGCTGGCGTGCTCGCTGGCGAGGAAGTCGAAATAGGCCCGGACGGCGGCGCGCAGATAGGTCTCGAAATCGACCGCCGAACTAGCCAGCTCGTGCAGGATCGGCCGGAACCGCCGCGCGCCGTCGTCGGCCAGGGCGTCGTAGACCTCCTCCTTGGAGCGGAAGTAGTTGTAAAAGGCTCCGACGGATAGGCCGGTGCGGCGGATGATGTCGCGCGCCGTCGCCGCCTCGAACCCCATCTCGCCGAACACCTGCCGCGCCGAATCGAGAATGGCGGCGCGGTTGGCGAGCTTGGTCTGCTCGCGCTTGCCGGGATTGAGATAGGCGACGTCAGCCATCACCCTGAAAGGATCGCCGAGGCCGCCGCCGAAGTCCAGCGGCGCGCCGTCCGAACAGCGAGCTTCGCCCCGCGGTGAGTGTCGCGGGCCGCATCACACCGTCCGCTTGGCGCGGTCCTTGGCGTTGGCGCCCTGGATCATCTCGCGGGCCGCCTTCCACTGCTCGTCGGTCCAGCCGCGCAGGGCGCCGAAGGAGCCGCCGCCGGCGTTCCAGGCGCCGCCGTCTATGCCGATCGTCTGGCCGTTGACGTATTCGCTCATCGGATGGAGCAGATAGACCGCCAAGTTGGCGAGTTCCGGCATCCGGCCGACCCGGCCCATGGGATTGGCGCTCATTTCCCGCGTGCCCTCGGCGCTGCTCCCCGGGCTGAGGCGCGCCCAGGCGCCCTCGGTCGGGAAGGGACCCGGCGCGATGGCGTTGAACCGCAGTCCCTTGGGTCCCCACTCGACCGCCAGCGATTGGGTCATGACGTTGAGGCCCGCCTTGGACATCGCCGATGGAACGGTGAACGGCCCGCCCGACCACACCCAGGTCGTGAGGATGGAGATCACCGACGCCTTCCGGCCCTCCTCTATCCAGCGCTTGCCGGCATCGAGGGTGACGAAGAAGGAGCCGCGAAAAACGATGTTGGCGATCGCGTCGAAAGCGCGCGGGCTGAGATCCTCGGTGCGGCTGATGAAGTTGCCGGCGGCGTTGTTGATCAGGCCGGTGAGCGCGCCGCCGTCCGACCAGATCTTGTCCATCATCTCGCCGATCGCCTCGGGCACGCGGATGTCGCAGGCGAGGCCGGTCACCTTGGCGCCTGTCGCACCGGAGAGTTTGGCCGCCGTTTCCTCGACCACCCCGCCGCGCCGGCCGCAGATATAGACCTCGGCGCCGAGCAGGGCGCAGGCCTCGGCCATCACCTCGCCAAGCCCAGTGCCGCCGCCGGTGATCAGGATTTGTTCGCCGGCCATAAGGCCGGGCTTGAACATCAGGTCGTCGAGGGTCATGGCGCGCTCCGCTAACGCGCGGGACTTCGCCGGTGTCGGGACGCTGCCGTCAAGGCTCTTTCCTCCCCCCTCGCGTGGGAAGGGTCGAGTCGTCGAAAGCTGGCGAGGTGGGGGCGTCACCCCGGCGCGCCGCTGGTCCGCCAAGTCGTTTTCAAGCCTCACCGATCCCCACCCTCGCTGCTCCGCGGCGAGTCCGCCCTTTCCACGAGGGCGGGAGGAAGAAGGCCTAGCCCAGCCGTTCGATCAGCGCCATCGCGCCCATCGGCGCGCGCGGCTTGCCGCCGCTGATGATGAAGGCGAACACATCGCGAGGCGGCGCGGCGCCCTCCGCCCCGTCGCGCCAAGCGGCGAGGCGCGCGGCCCAGGCATCCAGGCCCTCGGCTGGATAGGCCGCTTCGAAGGCGTCCTCACCGCGCATCAGCCGCGCATAGGCGAAGTCGGCGGTGGCCTCGGGGATCAGCGGCCAGTCCGGGTGGTCGGAGGCGCAGATCGCCACACCGCGCTCCCGACACAGCCCGACGAAGCGGTCGTCGCCGAAACTGGCGTGGCGCGGTTCGACCGCATGGCGCAGCCGCCGGCCCTCCACCTCCCGCGGCAGCAGATCGAGGAAGCGGGCCATGTCGTCGGCCTCGAACCGTTTGGTCTGCGCCAGCTGCCACAGGATCGGGCCCAGCCGAGACCCAAGCGCCGCCATCCCCTGATCGAAGAAGCGGCCGATCGCCTCGCCGCCATCGCCGAGCACGCGCCGGTTGGTGCAGAACCGCGAAGCTTTGAGCGTGAAGACGAAATCCTCTGGCGTTTGCGCCGCCCATTTGGCGAAGCTCGCGCGCGACTGGCGCGAATAGTAGGTCGCGTTGATCTCGATGGCCGACAGGCGTCGGCTGGCGAAGGCGAGCTCGTCGGCCTGCCGCAGGCCTGCGGGATAGAAGCTTCCGCGCCAGGGCGGGAACACCCAGCCGCCGACGCCGACGCGCACCTTGCTCATCGCGGTGTCCCTCGAGGTCTTGGGCAATGTGGCGAGAAATGGCCTATAGGTGAGTTGGACGAAAGGGATCGGGCTGGATGCGGCTGGCGGCGCGGCTCATCGTCGGACTTGCGGCGGCGGGCCTGCTCGCCGCCTGCGCCGCCGATCGCCCGCCAGACCCGCGGCTCGCCATCGTCGATCCGCCGCCGGTCGCCGCCGATGGCTTGTGGGCGGTGCTGGAGCCGGGGTGCCAAGCGCCGCGGGGCCGCGATCCTGGCGCTTGGCCGGCCTGCGCTTCGGCGGTGTGGCTGAATGGCGGCGAAGCCCGGGTCGTCCGGTCGCTGACCTCCGCCCATGAGCGCTCCTACGCGGCGCGGCTTCAGATCGTTGCCGGCACGCCGCTGATCGCCAAGGTGGGCGTCGACGGAAGCGGATCTCTGTTCATCGCCCTCGCCGATCTGGCGCGCGACGACCGGGGCCGCCTGATCGCCGCCGAGGCGGCGCCGATCGCCTGTGTCGAAGCCGCGGCGCGGTTGCGCGCCAGCCTGAACGACGGCGGTTGTGACAGGGTCACGCCCGAGGCCCTGCGGGACGCCGCCCGAGTCAGCCTGAGCGCGCAGCCCGGCCTGATGCGCGTGGCGTGGATCGGTCCGGGCGCGCCCTCATGAGGCGCCTTGCATGAAGCTCGGCAGCCAGGCCTCGTGCGCGGCGCGCAGACGATCCAGCGGCAGGTCGACCAAACCCTCGACGACCAGCGCCGCGCCGCCGACATCACCAACCCTCGCGGCGCTGACGCCCGCCGACCGGGCGAGGGCGAGGACCGCCTCCGCATCGGCTACGGCGACGAGATAGCGCGCCTGATCCTCGCCGAACAGGAAGGCGTGGGCCGGCGAGGGCGGCCGCGCCAAGCGCAGGCCGACATCCGAGGCCAGGGCCATCTCGGCGGCGGCGACCGCCAGGCCGCCGTCGGAAAGATCGTGCACGGTGCGCGCCAGCCCCCGGGCGATCGCCGCGCGCACGAAATCGCCGTTTCGCCGCTCGGCCGCCAAATCGACCGGCGGCGGCGCGCCGTCGCGGCGGCCGAGGACCTCGCGCAGATAGAGGCTGGCGCCCAGCTCGCCGCGCGTCTCGCCGACCAGGATCAGGGCGTCGCCGGCCTCGGCGCTGGCGAAATCGGCGCGCCGGCGATAGTCGGCGAGCAACCCCACCGCCCCCACGGTCGGCGTTGGCGGAATGGCCGCGCCGTCGGTCTCGTTGTAGAGCGAGACGTTGCCGCTGACGACCGGGAAGTCGAGCGCCCGGCACGCCTCGGCCATGCCTTCGATCGCCAGCACGATCTGGCCCATGATCTCCGGCCGCTCGGGATTGCCAAAGTTGAGATTGTCGGTGATCGCCAGGGGCTGGGCGCCGACGGCGGTGAGATTGCGCCATGCCTCGGCCACCGCCTGGCGGCCGCCCTCGCGCGGGTCGGCCGCGACATAGCGCGGCGTGCAGTCGCTGGTCACCGCCAGGGCCTTGCCGGTTCCGTGCACCCGGATGACACCGGAGTCGGCGCCGGTGGCCGAGTCCGCCAGGGTATCGGCCATGACGTGGCGATCGTACTGCTCCCACAGCCACCGCTTCGAGCAGCCATCCGGACCGCCGATCAGCGCGAGGAGGGCGGACGCATGATCGTGCGGCGGCGGAACATCCTCGCTCGTCAGGCGCCGCCGCGGCGCCGGAGCGGTCCACGGTCGGTCGTAGAGCGGTGCGTCTTCCGTGAGCGGCGCGAGCGGCAGATCGCAGACGATCGCGCCGCCGTGGCGCAACACCAGCTGGCCGGTCGTCGTGGTCCGTCCGATCACCGCCGCTTCCAGCCCCCACTTGCGGAAGATCGCCGTCGCCTCTGCCTCGCGGCCGGGCTTCAACATGGCCAGCATGCGCTCCTGGCTTTCGGAAAGCATCATCTCGTACGGGCTCATTCCCGTTTCGCGCTGGGGGACGCGGTCGAGGTCGAGGTCGATGCCGAGCCCGCCCTTGCCAGCCATCTCGACGCTTGACGAGGTGAGGCCGGCGGCGCCCATGTCCTGGATCGCCGCCACCGCGCCGGCGGCCATCAATTCCAGTGTCGCCTCGATCAGCAGCTTTTCGGCGAATGGATCGCCGACCTGCACGGTCGGGCGCTTCTCCTCGGCGTCGGCGGCGAATTCGGCCGAGGCCATGGTCGCCCCGTGGATGCCGTCGCGGCCGGTCTTGGAGCCAAAATAGACCACCGGCAGATTGGCGGCCGGCGCCGCCGAGTAGAAGATGGCGTCGGCGTCGGCGAGCCCGACGCACATGGCGTTGACCAGGATGTTGCCGTCATAGCCTGCGTCGAACTGCGTCTCGCCGGCGACGGTCGGCACGCCGACGCAGTTGCCGTAGCCGCCAATGCCGGCGACCACGCCGGCGACCAGCCGGCGGGTGCGCGGATGGTCGGGATCGCCGAAGCGCAGGGCGTTCAACAGGGCGATCGGCCGCGCGCCCATGGTGAAGACGTCGCGCATGATTCCGCCGACGCCGGTCGCCGCGCCCTGATAGGGCTCGATGAACGAGGGGTGGTTGTGCGATTCCATCTTGAACACCGCCGCCTGGCCATCGCCGATATCGATGACGCCGGCGTTCTCGCCCGGCCCCTGGATCACCCAAGGCGCCTCGGTCGGCAGCTTGGCGAGGTGGCGGCGCGACGACTTGTAGGAGCAGTGCTCCGACCACATCACCGAAAAGACGCCCAGCTCCAGCCGGTTGGGGGCGCGGCCGAGCCTCTCCAATATCCGGCCGAATTCCCCCTCGCTGAGGCCGAACTCCAAAGCGTCGGCGAGGCTGGCGGCGGGCGCGGCGGTCATCGGTCGGGCTTTAGGGGAAGCCGGCGGGCGCGGGAACCTTTGGGCGGCCGAGAAGGGGGAGCTCAGGGGGTCGGCGGCTCGCCGCAAGGCCGGCGAATGGCGAGCGCCAAAAAATATTTTAACGGCGTTCAGATTTCGCTTGCAATCAGGTTATCAGTGATATCTATTCACTGTTAAGTTTCGGACTCGACGACGGCACGGCCGGTCGGCGCTCGGGTGCGGAGCGAACCAAACGGTCCCCACGCTCGTCAAAGGAGCCTGTCATGAAGTCGCTTCTCATCTCCCTGGTCACGGCCGCCAGCCTGGTGTCCGGCGCCGCCCTGGCCGACGGTCGAATCAGCGCCACCCTCGCCAATCCCCATTCCGGCGCCAAGCAGGTCATCGCCTTTCACTCGGTGTGGAACTGCGCCGGCGAGAGCTGCGTCGCCCAGGTGGCTCCCGACGACGCCCAGACGGTCAGCGGCTGCAAGGAGCTGGCCCACGAAGTTGGCCCGCTGACCGCCTACGCGGGCGACTCCAAGGCGCTGGACGCCGCCGGCCTCGCCAAGTGCAACACCGCCGCGGCCTCGCCGCCGGCGATCGGCACCGCGTCGCGCTAACCTCCCCTCCCCAAGCGCGGCGCCCTGGGGCGGCTCGCACCGCGAGCCGCCCCTTCTTTTTTGGCGAGAGCGGCTGAGGCCTCGGCCGCCTAGAGAATGAAACGCGACAGGTCGGCGTCTCGGGCCAGGGCGCCGACGCCGGCGCGCACCTCCTCGGCGTCGATGACGAGGGTCTCGCCGGCGCGGTCGGGAGCGGTGAAACTGATCGCCTCGACCACCTTTTCCAGCACCGTCTGCAACCGCCGAGCGCCGATGTTCTCCAGGCTGGCGTTGACCTGCTCAGCGGCGTCGGCCAGCGCGTCGATCGCCCCTTCCGTGAACTCGAGGGTGACGCCCTCGGTGGCCAGCAGCGCCTGGTGCTGGCGGATGAGGTTGGCCTCCGGTTCGACGAGAACCCGCCGCAGATCGTCGCGGGTGAGCGCCTTCAGCTCCACCCGGATCGGCAGACGGCCCTGCAGTTCCGGCAGCAGGTCGGCGGGCTTGGCGACATGGAAGGCGCCCGAGGCGATGAACAGGATGTGGTCGGTCTTCACCGGGCCGTGCTTGGTGGCCACCGTGGTGCCTTCGATCAACGGCAGCAGATCGCGCTGCACCCCTTCGCGGGAGATGTCGGCGCCGCCGCGCTCGGCGCGCGCCGCCACCTTGTCGATCTCGTCGATGAAGACGATGCCGCCGCTCTCGGCCAGTTCGATCGCCTCGCCGACCAGTGAGTCCTGGTCGAGCAGCTTGTCGGCCTCCTCGGCGATCAGCGGCGGCCAGGCCTTGGCGACGGTGGTCCTGTGCGCCTTGGTGCGGCCGCCGAGCGCCTTGCCGAGCACCTCGGAGAGATTGATCATGCTCATCGAGGCGCCCGGCTGGCCGGGGATGTCGAAGCCCTGCAGCGGCGAGGCGGTGTCGGCGAGGGTGAGCTCCACCTCCTTGTCGTCCAGCTCGCCGGCCCGCAGCTTGCGCCGGAAACTCTCGCGGGTCGGCGGGGTCGCCCCGGCGCCGACCAGCAAATCGAGCAGTCGCTCCTCGGCGGCCTGCTCGGCCTTGGCCTTGACCTGGCCGCGTCGTCGGTCGCGCACCTGGCCGAGCGCCACCTCGAGAAGATCGCGGACGATCTGGTCGACGTCGCGGCCGACATAGCCGACCTCAGTGAACTTGGTCGCCTCGACCTTCAGGAACGGCGACTGGGCGAGGCGCGCCAGGCGCCGGGCGATCTCGGTCTTGCCGACGCCGGTGGGGCCGATCATCAGGATGTTCTTCGGCGTGACCTCATCTCGCAGATCGTCGGGCAGGCGGCGGCGGCGCCAGCGGTTGCGCAGGGCGATTGCCACCGCCCGCTTGGCCTCGGCGTGGCCGACGACGAAGCGGTCGAGTTCCGAGACGATCTCCCGGGGCGAGAACTCGCTCACCGGCCGCCAGCCGGCGCGGCCACGGTCTCCAGCGACACGGCGTTGTTGGTGTAGACGCAAATGTCGGCGGCGATCGCCATGGCGCGCCGGGCCAACTGCTCGGCGGTGAAGTCGAGATCGATCAGTGCGCGCGCCGCCGCCAGGGCGTACGCGCCGCCCGAGCCGATCGCGGCCACCCCCTGTTCCGGCTCCAGCACGTCGCCGACGCCCGAGACTGTGAAGATCGAATGGTCGTCGGCGGCGATCAGCAGGGCTTCCAGGCGGCGCAGGTAGCGGTCGGTGCGCCAGTCCTTGGCGAGATCGACGCAGGCGCGCGCCAGTTGGCCGGGATACTGCTCCAGCTTGCTCTCCAGCCGCTCCATCAGGGTGAAGGCGTCGGCGGTCGCCCCGGCGAAGCCGGCCACCACGGCGCCGCCGGCCAGGGCGCGCACCTTGCGGGCGTTGCCCTTCACGATGGTCTGGCCCATGGACACCTGGCCGTCGCCGGCGATGACCGTCGATCCCGCCTTGCGCACGGCGAGAATGGTGGTGCCGTGCCAATCGGGAAAGCGGGCGCCGGAAGCGCCGTCGGAACCTTTCATCGCCGGCCATGTGGCGGCGGCGCCCCCCTTGGTCAAGCATGACGGCGTTTAGCGAAGCGGAGGTGGAGCGGTACGCCAGACATCTGGTGCTGCGCGAGATCGGCGGGCCGGGGCAGCAGGCGCTGGCCCGCGCCCGGGTGCTGATCGCCGGGGCCGGCGGCCTCGGATGCGCGGCGGCGCTCTATCTCGCGGCGGCGGGGGTCGGCCGGATCGTGCTCGCCGATCCGGACGAGGTGAGCCTCTCCAATCTCCAGCGCCAGGTGCTCTATTGCGATGCGGATATCGGCGCGCCCAAGGTCGAGCGGGCGGCCGCCCGGCTCGCCGCCATCAACCCGCACGTCGAGATCGAGGCCGTCGCCCTGACGCTGACGGCGGGCAGCCTGTCGCCGATCCTCGCCGGCATCGACGTGGCGCTCGACGGCACGGACAATTTCGCCGCCCGCTTCGCGCTGAACGCCGCCTGCCTCGCAGCGCGCAAGCCGCTGGTCAGCGGCGCCATGGCCCGCTGGAGCGGCCAAGTCGGCGTCTTCACCGGCCGGCCCTGCTATCGCTGCTGGGTTCCCGAGGCGCCGCCGGACGCCGACACCTGCGCAGCGGTGGGGGTGGTCGGCGCCCTGGCGGGCGTCATCGGCTCGCTCATGGCGCTGGAAGCCATCAAGCTGATCACCGGCGCCGGCGAGCCCCTGGTCGGCCGGTTGACCATCCATGATGCGCTGTCGGGCGCCTGGCGCACCGTGCGCGTGGCCGCCGATCCGGCCTGCCCGGCTTGCGCCAACGCCGGAGGCGCCGATGCGGCGTCGTGAGATCGCGTCCCTCGTGGGCCTCGCCGTCGGACTGAGCGCCGCTGTCGCGGCGAACGCCGCGCCGCCGCTCAAACGCCCGGTGGCGCCGATCGTCAGTTCCAGCTGGGGCGAGGCCGCGTCGCGGGACGCCGCCCACGAGGTCGATCAGATTGTCGCGCGCCTAGGCCTGCGACGGGGCATGACCGTGGCCGACATCGGCGCTGGCGATGGTTATGACACTCTTCGGCTCGCCTCCCGCCTCGCGCCCGGGCGGGTGATCGCCGAGGATGTCACCGCCGCCTACCTCGCCCGCCTGCACGCGGCGGTGGCGGCGCGGCGGATCGCCAATGTCGGCATCGTGCTGGGCGCCCCTGGCGATCCGAGGCTGCCGCCCCGCTCGATCGAGGGGGCGATCATGGTCCACATGTATCATGAGATCGCCGAGCCCTATGCCCTGTTGGCCCGCCTGGCGCCGGCGTTCAGGCCCGGCGGACGCCTCGGGATCGAGGAGCTGGACCGGCCGACCGAACGGCACGGCACGCCGCCGGCGCTGCTGCGCTGCGAGCTGACGGCGGCCGGCTACCGGCTCTCGAGCCTCGCGCCCCTCGCCGGGGGCCTTGGCTACTTCGCCGTGTTCAGGCCGCCCCCGGCGGCGCCGGCCCCGGCGGCGATCACCCGCATGGCGGCGCGCTGCACCACGTGAGGGCTGTCGTCAGGCGAGCCCCTCGTGCTGCAGCGCCAGGCGCACGGCTGGCCGCTCGCGCATCCGCCCCGCTAATCCGCTCAGCGGTTCGGGAACCGCCACTCCGTTCTTCCGCGCCCACAGCAACATGACGAACAGGTAGGCGTCAGCGACGCTCGCCTCGGGGCCGAACAGGTAGCCGTCCCCCACCCGCTCGGCGAGAAGGGCGAGGCGCTTGCCGATCACCTCGCCCGCCTTCTCCTTGTCCTCATCGCGCGCGCCGGGGGTGAAGAAGGGCTTGAACGCCTTGTGCACCTCGGTGGAGATGTAGGCGAGCGTCTCCAGCAGGCGGTAGCGGCCCAGCGGCCCTGCCGGGGCCAGGGCCGGCTTTTGGTCGGCAATCCAAGCGAGGATGGCGAGGTTCTCGGTCAGCGTTTCGCCGTCGTCCAGCGTCAGCGCCGGAACATAGCCCTTGGGGTTGATGCTAAAATAGTCGCGGCCATCCTCGGTCTGGTGCGCGCGCAGATCGACCTTGACGCGGTCGAACGCCAGCCCCGCTTCGTGCAGGGCGATATGATCAGCGAGGCTGCAGGCGCCCGGGGCGTAGTAAAGCTTCATTTTTGCAACTCGGGGGCTGTCGGCGCGGCGTCCTTGCCGCCCATTGGTCAGCACAGGTGGGTTCGCCCCCGCCCGCCCGCAACGGCTCGCCGGGCGTGGGCGAGGATGAAATCAGGCGAGCCCTTGCGCTAGGATGGGGTCCATGCCCCTGACCGCGCCGTCGAAACGCTGGGTGACCGCCCTGTCCGTGGCGGTGGCGCTGGTGCTGGTCGCCGCCAAGCTGGTCGTCTGGCTGGCGAGCGGCTCGGTCGCTCTGCTGGCCTCGGCGGCGGATTCCGCCCTCGATCTCGTCGCCTCCAGCGCCACCTTTCTCGCCGTTCGCTACGCGGAGGCGCCGCCCGACGCCGAGCATCGCTTCGGGCACGGCAAGGCCGAGGCTTTCGCCAGCCTGATCCAGGCCGGATTGGTGTTCGCCTCCGCCGCCCTGATTGGTGAGGAGGCGGCCCGCCGGCTGATCTGGCCGGCGCCGCTGGCGCACGAGCCATGGGCGATCGGGGTCATGGCGCTGTCGATCGTCATGACAGCCGGGCTGATCGCCGCCCAGACCCTCGCCCTGCGTCAGACCGCCTCGGTGGCGGTCGCCGCCGATCGCACCCACTACCTGGCCGACCTCGCCAGCAACATCGCCGCCCTCGCGGGCATCGCCGCCGCCGCCCTGCTGCACTGGACCCGCTTCGACGCCATCGCCGGCCTGGCGGTCGCCGGCCTGCTGCTTTGGGGCGCGGTGCGCGTCTATCGCCAGGCGGCGGATCAGCTGATGGACCACGAACTGCCGGACGAGGCGCGCGCCCGAATCCGCGCGCTCGCCCTCGCCGATCCGACGATAAGCGCGGTGCACGATCTGCGCACCCGCGCCTCGGGGCCGAACATCCACGTTCAAATGCACGCCGAGCTCAGCCCGGAGATCTCGCTGGTCGCCGCGCACAAGGCGGTGGTCGCGGCGGAGCGGCGGATCCTGGCCGAATTCCCCGCCGCCGACATCATCATCCATCCCGATCCGCGCGGCCGCGCCGAGCCGCACGGGGGCGCCTTCGCCGAGGAGGATCGCGACGGCGCCGAATCGCCCGCAACCGCCGCCCCGTCAGGTTAACGTCGGCTTAAGCGCCGGCGCGGCGTTGTTCGCCGGCCCAATTGGCTTATTGACCGACGCCACCGTCATGCCCGCCCCGCGCACCCTGCTGCACTTCCCGCTCGATCCGGCCTCGCGCCAAGCGCGGCTGGCGCTCGCCGAGCGCAAACTGCCGTTCGAGGAGAAGGTGGTCCGCTATTGGGAGCAGCCCAAGGAACTGGCCAGCCTCAATCCGTCCGGCCTCACCCCAGTCTTGATCGAGAGCGCTTCTGGCCGAGCGGATGTCGTGGTCTGTGAGGCGCGCCCCATCCTTGAACATTTGGAGGAGACGCACGGCGCCCCCGGCCTGCTCGGCGACACGCCGGCGGAGCGCGCCGAGGCGCGGCGGCTGATGCAATGGTTCGACCGCAAGTTCGATGCCGAGGTCAACGCCTTCCTGCTGCACGAGAAACTGGAGAAGCGCCTGCTCAAGATGGGCGCGCCCGATCTCTACAACATGCGTCAGGGCCGCGACGCCCTGCGCGTCCACATGGACTATCTCGAGCGTCTCGCCCAGAGCCGCGACTGGCTGGGCGGCCGGCGCCTCAGCCTCGCCGACTTTGCCGCCGCCGCGCATATTTCGGTGCTCGACTACTTCGGCGACGTTCCGTGGCGCGACTATCCCGGCGCCAAGACTTGGTACATGCGGGTCAAGTCCCGCCCCGCGTTCCGGGGGCTGCTCACCGATCGTTGGCCGGGCCTGGCGCCGGCGGGGCACTATGACGACCTCGACTTCTGAAGCTCGTCACCGCGAAGGACCTGCAACGGTCTCGCCCAGCCCAACCCCCTCCATCGCCTCGCCGCCCCCCACCCCCGCCGCGCGAGGGAGGATTGAACCGGCGCGGCTCCCTGGATCCTCCGGCGTTGCAAATGGCGGAGGGGGATCACCGAAGGCGGCGCGGGGGGCTAACCGGGCGCTCCAACCCGCCGACCCTCGGTCGGCCATCCGCGCCCGCGCCGCCGCGCTCGGCTTCGAGGCCTGCGGCTTCGCAAACGCCGCCGAGCCTTGGGAAGCCGGCGACCATCTCGACGCCTTCCTACGAGACGGCCGTCACGGAACCATGGCGTGGATGGCGCGCACCGCCGAACGCCGGCGCCACCCCACGGCCATGTGGCCGGCGGCGCGTACGGCAATCCTCCTCGCGATGAACTACGGCCCGGATCGGGACCCGCGCGAAAGCCTCCGACGCCCCGCCAAGGGAACGATCTCCGTCTACGCCAGGGGCCGCGACTATCACAAGTTGATCAAGGGCCGCCTCAAGGAGCTCGCCGGCTTCGTCGCCCTGGCCACGGACGCCGAGGTCAAGGTGTTCGTCGACACCGCGCCGCTCATGGAGAAGCCGCTGGCGCAGCGCGCCGGCCTCGGGTGGCAAGGCAAGCACACCAACCTCGTCTCGCGCGAACACGGCGCCTGGCTGTTTCTCGGCGCCATCCTCACGGCCGCCGAGATGACGCCCGACCCGCCGGCCGACGACCGTTGCGGCGCCTGCCAGGCCTGCCTCGACGTGTGTCCGACGGGCGCGATCATCGGGCCGTATCAGCTCGACGCCCGCGCCTGCATCTCCTACCTCACCATCGAGCACGCCGGTCCGGTGGAAGAGCGCTACCGCGCCTCGCTCGGCAACCGCATCTACGGCTGCGACGACTGCCTCGCCGTCTGCCCGTGGAACAAGTTCGCCCACGCGGCCGCCGAGACGAAACTGCACGAGACCGCCGCCACCCGCGATCCCGATCTCGCCGATCTCGCCGCCCTCGACGACGCGGCCTTCCGCGCCCGCTTTGCCGGCAGCCCGATCAAGCGCATCGGCCGCGACCGCTTCGTGCGCAACGTCCTCTACGCCGTCGGCAACTCGGCCGACCCCGCCCTGGCCCCCGCCGCCGCCGCGCGGGCGGATGATCCCGACGAGACAGTGCGGAACGCGGCGCGCTGGGCCCTGGGGCGTCTCAGGGGCTCTCCCGACAAGCGCGATTGGCCGACATGATCGGCGGCCAAGGCCGGTCATCCGCGCCTCGGCCTCTGCCTCGCCGCCCGCGGACCCAATCGATAGCCGCGACAAGCTCGCCCATGCCGAGCAGGTGGACCATCGGAGCATCGGGCGCGACGCTGGAGTGTGACCCGCCGGCCGCGAGGCGGCCAAAAACAACCGAGTGGCGAGAGGCCATCTTTTCACCGTTTCGAATTGAGCTTATTGGCCCTATGAGCGTTTCCTCGCATCGCACCCATAGGGGACCTGAAAAAATGAAGCTTTCGACACTGGCCGTGACCGCCTGCGCCATTACCGCGCTGGTCGGCGGAACGGCGTTCGCTCAAGACTCCACGCCCGCGCCGGCCTCGCCCGACACCGGCGCCGCTGCTCCGCCAGCCGCTGGCGCCCCGGACACCGGCGCGGCCGGTCAATCGGGGTCGATGTCGGCGCCGTCTGGCGGCGACCAGGGCGGCATGGCTCCCGGCGGGGCTCCGGCGGCGGGCGACCAGGGCGGCATGACCGCCGGCGGAGGCGCGGCCTCCGGTCCGCCCGCCACCATGCAGCCGATCCCGAACCCGCCAGGGGGCTCCAAGTCGATGGGCCGCTCGATGGGCCATCACCACGGCAAGCATCACCACGGCAAGCACCACCACGGCCACATGATGCACCACCACAGGCACATGCATGTGCACCACCACGTGCACCATATGGCCAAGAGCGGTTCGACGGATTCCAGCGGCGCGGCTCCGGCTCCCGCCGCGGCCCCCGCGCCGTCCACGCCGCAGTAGGTCGCTCAGGTTCCGGTCCGCGCGCGCGGACCGGCCTTGCTTCATGGCGCTCGTCGCGCTCCAAGCGCGGCGAGCGTCGTTTTGCTTTCAGCTTTGACGCCGCTCGGCCGCAACTGCTAAACGCGAAGTTGGCGTCGGCGGTTTGGGTTGGCCGCGACGGCGATCACCTGTCCCAAAAGGCGCGCCGTGTCCGCCAAATGCGTTTTCAAATGCCAAATTCGTACCCGAGGGATGTCGCATGTCTCGCCGCTGTGAACTGACCGGCGTCGGCCCCATGGTCGGCCACCATGTCAGCCACTCCAATATCAAGTCGAAACGCCGCTTCCTCCCCGCGCTGGCGACTACCAGCCTGCGCTCGGATGGGCTCGACCAGAACTTTCGGCTGAAGATCAGCCACGCGGCGCTGCGCACCCTCGATCTCCGTGGCGGCCTCGACGCCTTCCTCGCCAAGGCCAAGAACGAGACGCTCTCGCCGCGCGCTTTGAAGATCAAGCGGCAACTCAAGGCGAAGGCCACCGCCTAAGTGATCCGCCCGCCGGCTCGACGCCTGGCTCTGACCACGGCGTGCCGGCGAGCAGGGCGCGGGCTGCTCTGATGAGAACTCAGGTCCCCGCCGGCGCGATCAGCGGGTAAGTTTGCCGCTGCCTCCCTCGCCGACGCCGCCCGGCTTTCGCAAGCCGCCCCCGAGTTTCGCCTTCTGGTTGCCATTTTGTTCTTGCCCGGCGATCGTATTGATGGTTGAACCGCGACCGATCATTCGTCGCGACTGAGGCAGGCAAGCGGTGGCAGCGCGTGTGGTTTCCGTCGCCTTCGACGGCGTCGAGGCGCGGCGCGTCGAGGTCGAGGTGCAGGTGGTCGGCGGGTTGGCGGCCTTCGTGGTCGTCGGTCTGGCGGACAAGGCGGTCGGCGAGGCGCGCGAGCGGGTGCGCGCCGCCTTCGCGGGCCTCGGCCTCGCCCTGCCGCATGAGCGGGTGGTCGCTAATCTCGCGCCGGCCGATCTGCCCAAGGAAGGCAACCATTTCGACCTGCCGATCGCCCTGGCGGTGATGGCCGCCATGGGCATCATCCCGCAGGACGCGCTGGACGGCTGGGCGGCGATCGGCGAACTCAACCTGAACGGCGGCATCGCGCCGGTCGCCGGCGCCCTGCCGGCGGCGATGGCTGCCGGCGCCATGGGCCTCGGCCTGATCTGCCCGGAGGCCTGCGGACCCGAGGCCGCCTGGGCCGGCGAGACCCACATTCTCGCGCCGCGGTCGCTGATCAGCCTCGTCAACCATTTCCGCGGCAGCCAGATTCTCGGTCAGCCCAAGCCCGGGCCGATGCTCGAAGGCGCCTCTCCGCCGGATTTGAAGGACGTCAAGGGTCAGGAAAGCGCCAAGCGAGCCCTGGAGATCGCCGCCGGCGGCGGGCACAACCTGCTCTACATCGGCCCGCCGGGCGCCGGAAAATCCATGCTCGCCCAGCGCCTGCCGGGCATATTGCCGCCGCTCACCGCCGCCGAACTGCTGGAGACATCCATGGTCCACAGCGTCGCCGGCCTGATCGCCAAGGGCGCCCTCACCCGCGCCCGGCCGTTCCGCAGCCCGCACCACTCCGCCAGCATGGCGGCGCTGACAGGCGGCGGGTTGAAAGTTAAGCCGGGCGAGGTGTCGTTGGCGCACAACGGCGTGCTGTTCCTCGACGAACTGCCGGAATTCAGCGCCCAAGCGCTCGACAGCCTGCGCCAGCCGCTGGAGACTGCGGAGGTAATCGTCGCCCGCGCCAATGCCCATGTCCGCTATCCGGCGCGAGTGCAGCTGGTCGCGGCGATGAACCCCTGCCGGTGCGGATATGGTGGGCTCGGCCGCGGGGCCTGTGGAAAGGCGCCGCGGTGCATGCAGGCATACCAGGGCCGCGTCTCCGGGCCCCTGCTCGACCGCATCGATCTGACCGTGGAGACGCCGCCGGTCACCGCCGCCGATCTCGCCCTGCCGGCGGCCGCCGAGGGCAGCGCCGAAGTCGCCGCCCGCGTCGCCGCCGCGCGGAAGATCCAGGCCGACCGCGCCGCCAAAGCCGGCGAGGGCGCAACGCCGCTGAACGCCAGGGCCGACGGCGCCTGGCTGGAGGCGATCGCCACCCCCGAGCCGCAGGCCAAGGCCCTGCTCGCCAAGGCCGCCGAGGCTGGGGCGCTCACCGCCCGAGGCTGGGCCCGCACCCTGCGCCTCGCCCGCACCATCGCCGACCTCGAGGCCGCCCCCATTATCCGCCGCGTCCACATCGCCGAGGCGCTGATCTACCGCCGCATCGCGCCGGCGCCGGCGAGCTTTCCAGCGCAGCCGGGGGTCACCGAGCGGGCAGGCGTCTACGGGCCGTGAGGACGTGATCGCGGAAAAGGGCGGCTGAGGAAGGGCGAGTTGCGCCAGCCATAGCGGCGGCGTCGGTCGGCCGCCTTGGCGAGGCCGATGCGCGGGCCGTTCGCCAGCGGCGGCGGCGGCGACGACAGGCAAAGTTCGAACGGCGCCTGCTGGACCGGTGCGCCGTCCAGATCGCCGGTGATCGCCAGCGCCTGACAGAGCTTGCCAGGGCCGGAGCAAAGCGATGGGAGCGCCTCGACGCCCCGCCGCTCGCGCATCCGGTCGATACCGTGGGTCGGTTCGAGCGCGCGGATCAGCACCGCCGCCCCAGGAGCAACGCCGCCGACGATGTTCAGGCACCAGTGCGCGCCATGGATCCGGTAGACATAGGCGCGGCCCGGCGAGCCGAACATCGCCGCGTTGCGACGCGTTGGTCCGCCGAAACTGTGCGAGGCGGGATCGCCGGCGTCGTAGGCCTCGGTCTCGACAATGAGGCCGCCCACGCCGTCCACCAAGAGGCGGGCGCCGACGAGGCGTCGCGCGAGATCGTCGATGTCGGCTGTGAAGGTCGTCTCCGCCGTCACCGGTCGGCGCGATAGGGCGTCGGATCGATCGGCGAGGCCCGCCCGTCCATCAAATCGGCCAACACCCTAGCGGAGCCCGCCGCCATGGTCCAGCCGAGGTGCCCGTGGCCGGTATTGAGCCACAGGCCGGGTAGCCGCGTGGCGCCGATGAACGGCAGGCCATCGGCGCTCATCGGCCGAAGGCCCGCCCAGGCGCTCGCCCGGAGATCATCGGCCGCGCGGGCGAGATCGGGGTAGAGCGCCGCGAACACGGCGCGCAAGGCGGCGATCCGCGCCGCCGGAATCGAGCGGTCGTCACCGGCGAATTCGGCGAAGCCGACGACCCGCAATCGTCCCCCGATCGGCGCCACCGCGGCGTGCAACGCTTCGTCGACCACCGGCAATCGCGGAAGGATCGGCACCGCGCCGGCGGCGTAGGTGAGCGAATACCCCTTGGCCGGACGGACCGGCAGCGGAATGCCGACTTGGCGCAGCAAGGCCGGGCTGGCTGTTCCAGCGGCGATCACCACGCTACGGGCCAATTCGTCGCCATGGTCGGCGCGTACGCCGGTGACCCGGCCGCTTCGCTTGAGCAAGGCTCTCACCTGGATGCCGGTGGCGAAGACGCCGCCGGCGGCGACGAACCGGTCCGCCAGCTCGCGGGTAAACATGTGCGCGTCGCCGACCTCGTCCTGTGGGTACCGCAGACCGCCCAGGACCTTGCCGCGAATGGGAGCGAGCAACGGTTCGGCGGCGATCACTCCCTCGGCATCCAGCACTTCCGCGCTCAGCCCCTCGGCCCGCATCAGCCCGGCGAGCGCGACTTGGCTCTCGAAGACGGCGCGCTCGCGGAAAACCTTCATCGTGCCGCGCTCGGCATGTTCGTAGGCGAGCGCCAAGCCTCGCCGCAGGTCGATGGTGGTTCGCCGGGATAGTTCGGCGAGACGGAAGGCCGCCAGGGTCGCCGCGCGGTGGCGCGCCGGCGTGGCGTTGCGCAGGAACCGCAAACCCCAGCCGGTCAGTGACGGCATGGCCGATGGACGCAGCTTGAGGGCCGCGGCGGGATCGAACAGCGAGGCGGCGAGGCGTCGGCCCACGCCCGGCGCGTTCCACGGATCGGCCATCGAGGGCGTCAACATGCCGCCATTGGCGTAGCTTGTCGCCAGCGCGGCGCCGTCGAGCGCTTCGAGCAACCGCACGGAGCGACCGCGCCGCGCCAGTTCGTACGCCGCCGCGACGCCGGCCAGGCCGGCGCCGACGACGATCACATCCTCGGATCGCGGCACCTGAGCGGCTGGTACGGCCTCGCGGCGTCTAGCGGCAGGCGAGGGCGTGGAGCTTCATGACCGTGCTCCAGTTGCGGCTGGTCGTCCCCGGTCCCATCGCCCGCGATACCGCCTCGGCGAGGCGGCTGACGAGAAGGCCCTGTGGGCAGAACATATAAGCGGCGCGCGGGCCGAGGCCGAATTTGTCCGGCGCCCAGTCCTGGCCGGCGAATCCATCGAGCTTAGCGCCGTCGGCGGGCTTGGCGAGGAACACCACCATCAGGCGGGATGGGCTATCTTTGGCCGGACCGGTGAGCGGGTTCTCGGCGACCACGGCGGCGAGGGCGTCGGCCGCCAAGCCAGTGACCTTCGAGGAAATGCCGAGCGCCTCCGGCAACGCCGCCTCGATGCGCGCCGCCGCCTTTTCAGCGCTGACTCCTGGCGCCGCGAAGACGACGTTGCCGCTGTTCAGCACCGTCTTCACGTCGGTGAAGCCGAGCGATTCGACCGCGTCTCTAAGGTCGCCCATGGCCACGCGCTTGGCGCGCCCGACGTTGATGCCACGAAGAAGGGCAATCTTGCGATCGTTCACTCTCGATGTTCCCGCGCTGGGGCGCGCTCCGCCGCCGGGGCGAGGCGCGCTCGAAACGATGGCCGCGACGGAAGCTCCTCGGCGCCAGACGGGGGTTCGCCCCGCGTCCGTTCTTGGCGCCGCCGGCAGCCCCGCCTTGGCCAGCGATCATCTTTAGCAGGAGATTTCGCCGAAGTCGCGCAGGCTTGGCGACGGCGAGGTCAGCGAGCCCATTCCCGCGCCGCTACTGGCAGGCGAGACACTCCTCGTAGTCGGTCCGGGCCGGCGACAGGGTGGCCGCCGCTTCTTCGGCCCGCGCCTCGCCGCCGGCGAAGGCGGCCCGCTGCACCGACTTCGAGCGCAGATAGTAAAGGCTCTTTAGGCCGCTCTCCCACGCCCGCCAGTGCAGCATATGCAGATCCCATTTGTCGACGTCGCCCGGCAGGAACAGATTCACCGATTGCGACTGGCAGATGTCGGCCGTCCGGTCGGCGGCGAGATCGACGATCCAGCGTTGATCGATTTCGAAGGCCGTCTTGAACACGCTCTTCTCGTCATCGGTCAGGCAGTCGAGATGTTGCACCGAGCCTTCTTGCTCGAGAATCGAGTTCCAGGTTTCCGGCGTGTCGTCGCCTTTCTCCCGCAGCAGCCGCTCGAGGAAAGGGTTCTTGACGGTGAACGAGCCCGACAGCGTCTTGTGGGTGTAGATATTGGCCGGTATCGGTTCGATCCCGGCGCTCGTGCCGCCGCAGATGATCGAGATCGACGCGGTCGGGGCGATCGCCAGCTTGTGCGAGAAACGCTCCATCACGCCGCGTTCGCGGGCGTCGGGGCAAGGTCCGCGCTCGGCGGCGATCGTCTGGCTCGCGGCGTCGCACTGCCGGCGCAGATGCTTGAACAGGCGCATGTTCCACGATTTGGCCAGCGCACTCTCGAACGGCACGTTCTGGCTCTGCAGGAAGGAGTGGAATCCCATCAGGCCAAGACCCACCGACCGCTCACGTTGCGCGGCATAGGCGGCGGGAGCCATCTCCGCCGGCGCTCGATCGATGAAATCCTGTAGCACGTTGTCGAGGAAGCGCATGACGTCCTCGACGAAGCTCGGATGTTCGCGCCATTCGAGAAAATACTCGGCGTTCACCGACGACAGGCAGCAGACGGCGGTTCTTTCGTTGCCGAGGTGATCGGGGCCGGAGTGCAGCATGATCTCGGAGCAGAGATTCGACTGCCGCACCGCGAGGCCGAGTTCACGCTGGTGTCGCGGCAGCGCCCGGTTCACCGTATCGGCGAAGATGAGGTAGGGCTCGCCGGTCTGCAGCCGCAACTCCAGCACCTTCTGCCACAGGCCGCGCGCGTCGACCTCGCGCACCGGCTCGCCGGTCTTGGGCGAGCGCAGGGCGAACGCTCGACCCTCGCGCACCGCCTCCATGAACTCGTCGGTGATCGACACCCCGTGATGCAGATTGAGCGACTTGCGGTTGAAGTCGCCGGAGGGCTTCCGAATTTCGAGGAACTCCTCGATCTCGGGGTGGTGAATGTCGACGTAGACGGCCGCCGATCCGCGCCGCAGCGAGCCCTGGCTGATCGCCAGTGTCAGACTATCCATCACCCGGATGAACGGGATGATGCCGCTGGTCTGGCCCGAACCCTTGACCTTCTCGCCGATGGAGCGGACGCCGCCCCAGTAGGTGCCGATCCCGCCGCCATTGGCGGCCAGCCAGACGTTCTGATTCCAGGTGCCGACGATGCTCTCGAGCGAATCACCGACCGCGTTCAGGAAGCAGGAAATCGGCAAGCCGCGATTGGCGCCGCCGTTGGACAGCACCGGCGTCGCCGGCATGAACCACAGCTTGGAGATGTAGTCGTAGAGCCGTTGGGCATGGTCGCTGTCGTCGGCGAAGGCGGTGGCGACCCGGGCGAACATCTCCTGGTACGATTCGCCCGCCAGGAGGTAACGATCCTCGAGCGTCGTCCGGCCGAAGTCGGTCAAGAGCTCGTCGCGCGACCGGTCGATCTCGACCTTGCGCACCAGGCGCAACGGCGGGCGTGGGGCCGACGCGGCGGAACGGCGGCCGGCGAGCGGCTGCGCCGCGATGCTCTCGCCCGACGCCGGACTGGTTTGCCCCATTGCTTCCAACCCCTTCGCTAACGGCAGAGCCGCCAACTCCGCCCCTCCGGGCAGAGCCTAAATGTTGTGGTCGCCGCGGCCACCACCGCCACATATGGGGTCACAAGGTTGATCAATGGTCAACGCCGCCGAGGCCTGACCACACATTTTTTTCGGCGCTTAAGGCGCAAACGCAAAGAGCCCGGCCTTTCGGCCGGGCTCTCCACGTCTTCCGACTCTGATGCGCTGCGATCAGAAGGCGATGTGGATCGTGGCGCGGCGGTTCAAGGGCTCTTTCACCCCATCGCCGGTCTGCACCGCCGGATCGGACTTGCCTTTCCAACTGACGTCCAAGTTGGACTGCGGCACGCCCAGGGCGACCAAGCCGTCGGCGGTCGCCTTGGCGCGGCGCTCGGAGAGCCGCAGGTTGTAGGCCACCGAGCCGGAGGTGTCGGTGTAGCCGATCACCGTCTCATGCGTGGCATGGCCATCGGTGGAGTACTTGGCCGCGTCCTGCAGCACCGTCTGGGCTTCCGGCGTGATCACATACTGATCGAACGGGAAGTAGATGGTGTAGTCGCGGGCCTCGAAGACCGGCGGCGCCGGAGGCGGCGGCGGCGGCGGGGGAGGCGGCGGCGGCGGCGGCGGGGGAGGCGGCGGCGGCGGCGGGGGAGGCGGTGGCGGCGGCGGCGGCGAAGCGAAGCTGTACCGCAGGCCGAGGGTCACCGCATTGTCGCGATAGAGGCCGGTCGCGCCGCCGGTCTGGCCGGGCGGCAGAATGCTCGTGTTGTTGATCGTCTGCTTCAGCGAGCCGAGATAGCGATAGGTCAGGTCGATATCCAGCTTCTCGCTCGCGTGGAAGGCGAAGCCGCCGATGCCCTGGTAAGCGAACTTGGTGTGGCTCTCGCTGACGTCGACCGGCGTGGGGATCGGCTGGCCGGAGCCGACGAGATCGCCGTGAATGTTGAACTTGGTCCACACCACGCCGACGCCGCCGCCGACGAACGGCGTGACGCGCCAGCTGGGGAAGAGGTCGATGATGCCGTTGGCCATCGCCGTCCAGGCATTGATCGAGCCATTGTTGCCGCCGCAGTTCGGGTCGGACGTGCCGGTCGAGCAGATGTCGACATCCTCATCGATCGGGGTGAGGAAGTCATTGGTCGAGCGCAGGCTGCCGTGGCGGTAGCCGCCCTCGATCTCGGCCCGGAAGTGCGGTGAGAAGCGGTAGCCGAGGCGGACGAAGGCCGTCCAATCCCACTTGCTGATGAATTTGTAGCCGTCGTTGTCGTTGACGCCCGGCGTGTCCTGCGACGTCGGATAGGCGGCGTCGAAGTTCAGCGCCTTGTTGGCGCCGGCGTCGACCGCGCCATACCAGCCGTTTAGCGGCTCGTAGCCCTGCGCGACGGCGGCGGAGCCGGCCAGGACAGCCAAGAGGGCGGCTCCGGCCAACAGTTTCGTCTTCATCATTGATCCTTTCTAGCCCCTTCGAGAGAAGGCCATGGATGAATTCCCGGGCCCAATATAGCGGCGAAGCCGCCGCCCGTCAGTGTCCCAATGGTAACAGTCTGCCATATTTCCGGCCAGCTTGGGAAGGGTCCAGCCGGGAGTGGCTGTGTCTTTGCCCCTCGATGGACGGCGCGACGAGCCCGGCCACGATGAGACCGGGCTCCCGCGTGCACTGAAACGATCCCTCGTCAGAACGCCCCCGTCAGAACGCGACGTGGATGGTGGCGCGCCGGTTCAAAGGCTCCTTCACCCCATCGCCGGTCTGGACCGCGGGATCGGACTTGCCCTTCCAGCTGACGTCCAGGTTCGACTGCGGGATGCCGAGAGAGACCAGGGCATCGGCGGTCGCCTTCGCCCGGCGTTCGGAAAGCCGCAGGTTGTAGGCCACCGAGCCCGAGGTGTCGGTGTAGCCGATCACCGTTTCCCGGCTGGCGTGGCCGTCGGTCGCGTACTTGGCGACGTCCTGAAGGACGGTCTGGGCCTCCGGCGTGATCACATACTGATCGAACGGGAAGTAGACGACGTAGTCGCGAGCTTCGAAGGCGACCGGCGCCGGCGGCGGCGGCGGCGGGGGAGGCGGCGGCGGGGGGGGAGGGGGCGGGGGCGGCGGGGGCGGTGGCGGAGGCGGAGGGGGCGGCGGCGGCGGCGCGGCAAAGCTGTAGCGCAGGCCAAGCGTAACAGCGTGGTCCTGATAGCGGCCGCTCATCTCGGTCGTCACCTGGTCGGTCTGATCCGTCGCGAGGAAGTGAATCCGCTGGCCGGTGAGGTAGTGATAGGTGAGATCGACGAACAGCCGGTCGCTGGCGCGGAAAGCCAAGCCGCCGATCGCCTGATATCCCAGCCGGGTGCTCGAATTGTCGATGTTGCCGTGCACCGAGGTGCCGTAGAAGTTGCTGACCAGATTACCATCGGCGTTCACCTTGACGTGCAGCGCGCCGATCCCTCCGCCGATGAAGGGATCGATCCGCGAGCGCGGCGCGATGTCGAAGATCAGGTTGGCCATCCCCGTCCAGGCGTTGATATGGCCATCTGGCGAGCCGCAGGCCCCCGCGCCGCTGTTGAAGTTGCACAGCGACAGGTCGGCGGCCTGGGTGGACGCTGCGTAAACCGACTTCAGGCCCGAGTGGCGGTAGCCGCCTTCGATTTCGAGACGAAAGTTGGGAGTCAGCCGATAGCCGATCCGCGCCAATACGGTCCAGTCGACATCGTCGGACTTGAAATCGAGGCCGCCGTTATCGTTGAAACCGAGGGGCTGAGGCGCGACGCCGACCGCCAGTGTGTCGGTGTGATGAGCGCCGGCGTCGACAGCGCCATACCAACCGGTGTCCTGCGCCTGTGCGCTCAGAGCCAAAGCCATCGAGGCAAGGCCGGCGCCCGCCAACCATTTCAAATTCATTTCAACGATCCTTCTTTTCCGAAAGCTAACTTCTTGGGCGAACCATGGGCGCTGCTCATTTTCAGCAGGCTCGCCACGCGTTCTCCGCCAAAGAGCGCGGGTCCCGCCCGCCGGTCACATCCATGCCCGCGGCGGCCCCATTGCGCCGAAAACTTTGACGAATGATTGACATCGCCCTCACGTCCGTTCGGCGCCCAGGCGCCGCATTGTCGCCCGATCCTTGGCGGGGCAAACACGCCTTTCAGGGTTCGGTTCCGGCGCCCGGCGGGCGCCCTACAGAGAGAAGAAAGCTGTGACCCGCATGCAACGCGCGGCTCTCGCAAGCCTCGGTCTCCGCGCCGAGGCGGATCCCTCCGCCACGCCTATTCGAATCGTCGCGCCGGACATGGACATCCCCTGGCCGCCGACGTCCGCCCCGAGCCGGAGCGCCGGCGATCTGGCGCTGGTTCCCGGCGATGGCGGCAGGCTGGCCGAGGTGCTCTTCGCGCACGAACCCGTCGCTAGCGCTCAGGCTCTTCGCGCGCTTCCCGCCCGCCTGCCGCCCGGCTCGTACCGCTTGGCCGCTGACCTTGCGATGCCGATCGACCCTGACGTCGCCGCCCTCGCCTGGGCGCTCGGCGCCTACCGATTCGACTCCTATAAATCAAGGATGCCGGCCGGCGAGCCACCCCTCCTCGCCACCGGCTTGGGAGAGGCGCTCGCGCCGGTGACCGCCCTGGCGAGCGCCTGCGCTCTGGCGCGCGACCTGGTCAACACGCCGGCCAACGACATGGGCCCGGCGGAGATTGAAGCGGTGGCCCGCTCGTGCGCCGCGGGCTGGCGGGACGCCGATGTGACCATCGCCGCCGGCGACGACCTTTTGCACGCTGGCTTCCCCCTGGTCCACGCGGTCGGACGCGCCGCGACGGCGAGCCGAGCCCCAAGGCTGATCGAAATAGCCGTGGGCGACCCCGCCGATCCGGTCGTCGCTATCATCGGCAAGGGGGTGGCGTTCGACAGCGGCGGCCTCGACCTCAAGGCCCCCGCCGGCATGCGGCTGATGAAGAAGGACATGGGCGGCGCCGCCCACGCGCTCGCCTTGGCCGATCTCGTCGCCCGCGCTGGCCTGCCCGTGCGCCTCGTCCTCTTGATCGCCGCGGTCGAGAACGCCGTCGGATCGGCCGCCTACCGACCCGGCGACGTGATCGCCAGCCGTGCCGGCCTGACGGTCGAGATCGGCAACACCGACGCCGAGGGCCGCCTGATCCTCGCCGACGCCCTGACCCGCTCCGCCGAACTGCGCCCGACGCTCACCATCGATCTGGCGACCCTGACCGGCGCCGCTCGGGTGGCGCTCGGCCCCCAGGTCGTCCCTTTCTACACCGCCGACGACGAGCTCGCCGCCGAACTGGGCGTCGCGGCCCGCGAAGTGGACGATCCGCTATGGCGCATGCCCCTGTGGCTCGCCTATGCCTCGGCGCTCGACAGTGACATCGCCGATATCAAGAACGATCCGGAGCCGTGGGCGCAGGCGGGCTCGGTGGCGGCGGCGCTGTTCCTGCAAAGGTTCGCACCGACCTCGGGGAGCTGGGTTCACTTCGACATCTTCGCCTGGAATCCGAAGGCGAGGCCCGGCTTTCCGGTCGGAGCCGAGGCGCAGGCGATCCGCGCGCTGTGGCGCGTGCTGCAAGCGCGCTTTCGGTGAACGACGGGCGCGACACCCTGGCGCTCGGCGGGACGGCCGCGGTCGCGTTCGAAGGCCTCGTCCCTGCCGCTCGCTACGTTCCCGCCGAGCCGATGGGGGCGATCGCGCCGATCACGCCCCTGCGACGCTCGCCTGAGGAAGCGGCCGAGCAGCTCGATCAACTGCTGTTCGGCGAGGCTTTCGACGTCCTCGAGCGCTCCGGGGATTGGGCGTTCGGCCAAGCGCGGCGCGACGGCTATGTCGGGTACGCGCGCCTGGAGGGGCTGCGCCAAGGCGAGCGGGCGCCCAGTCACTGGGTTTGCGCCCTTTCGACCTGGGCCCATGCCGAGCCGGCGATCCGCGCCCCCGCGAGCGGACCGATCAGCCTTGGCTCCCTGCTGGTCATCGAAGAGGAAGCCGGCGAGTTCGTCCGGGCCGCCGATCTCGGCTGGCTGCCGCGCGCCCACGTCCGCGCCATCGGCGAGCACGAGGGCGATTTCGTCGCCGTCGCCGAACGGTGCGTCGGCATACCTTATCTGTGGGGCGGCCGGTCCTCCGCCGGCCTCGACTGCTCGGGCCTGGTGATGCAGGCGCTGTTCGCCTGCGGAAGCGGCTGCCCGCGCGACAGCGACCAGCAAGCGTTGTTGGGCGAGGCGGCGGCGGCAAGCGAACGCCGCCGCGGCGATCTGATCTTCTGGCGCGGTCACGTCGGCATCATGGTCGACGGCGAGCGCCTGCTGCACGCCAACGCTCACCACATGGCCGTCGCCGTCGAGCCTTTGGCGGCGGCCAGGTCACGCATCGCGGCGAACGGCGGCGGCGAATGGACGGCGATACGGCGGCCGCCGTTGGCGTCATTCCGTACCGGCCGCGGCGGAATCGGCTAAACCTCCTTCCGCAACACCCGCGCGAAGAGCTCGGGATCGACGTTGCCGCCGGAGAGGATGATCGCCACGGTTCGGCCGCGGCAGGGGAGCGCGCCGCTGAGCAGGGCGGCGAGAGCGACGGCGCCGCCGGGCTCGACCACCAGCTTCAAGGTTGCGAAGGCCACGCGCATGGCTCGCGCCACCTCGGCGTTGGTGACCACGGCGACGCCGGCGAGGTGAGCCGCGAGAACCGGGAAGGTGAGCGCCCCGGGCATGGCCGACTCCAGGGCGTCGCACAGGGTCGCGGGCCGCCGGGCCGAGCCGCGCCGCTCCCCGGCGCCGAGCGAGAGCCGCGTGTCATCGAAACCCTCCGGCTCGACACCCCACAGCTCTGAGTTCGGCAAGTTGTGTTTTATCGCCGTCGCCACTCCCGCCAGCAGCCCGCCGCCGCCCACCGGCGCGGCGACCAGCTCGAGGTCGGCGCCGATCGACGCGGCTTGTTCCACGATCTCCAGGCCGCAGGTTCCCTGGCCGGCGATAATCCACCGATCGTCGAACGAAGGCACGAGAACCGCGCCGCGCCGCCGCGCCAGGGACTCGGCGATCGCCTCGCGACTTTCTCGAGCTCGATCATAGGGCCGCACCTCCGCCCCCAGCGCCTTGGTCGCCGCCATCTTCACCGCTGGCGCGTCGGCGGGCATGACGATGGTCGCCGGAATGCCGAGCAGACGGGCGGCGAGGGCGACGCCCTGCGCGTGGTTGCCGGAGGAAAAAGCGACCACTCCGGCCCGCCGCTCGGTTTCATCAAGGCGGCACAGCCGATTGTAGGCGCCGCGAAACTTGAAGGCGCCGATGCGCTGCAAGGTCTCCGCCTTGATCAGCACCCGAGCGCCGAGTCGCTCGTTGAGCGCCGGGCTCTCCAGCAGCGGGGTGCGGATCGCCACGCCGGCGAGGCGCTCGGCCGCATCGGTTATGTCGGCGAGGGCAAGGCTCATCCCCTCGACTTACCCCCGCCGGCGGGAGCAAGGTAGCGGCGCAACTTTCTGCCCATGGAGCTCGCGCATGGCCGTCGAAGCCTTCTCGCTGGCCGCCGCCGGAGGCGACTCGCCGTGGATCACCGCCGGCGAGGCGCTGCTTGGCGAGGCGGTCACCTTGCGACGGGCGATCCATGCCGAACCGGAACTGGGCCTGCATCTGCCCAAGACCACAGACAAGGTGCGCGCCGCCCTCGCCGAGCTGCCGCTCGACATCCGCGAGGGTCCCTCGACCAGCGGTTTGATGGCCATCCTGCGCGGCCCGGCGAACGGGCGGTCCGTGCTGCTGCGCGGCGACATGGACGCCTTGCCGCTCACCGAGGATACCGGCCTCGACTTCGCCTCGCGCCACGACCGGCGCCATGCACGCCTGCGGCCATGACACCCACGTCGCCATGCTGGCCGGGGCGGCCCGGGCGCTGTGCGCCAATCGCGACCGCCTGGCCGGCTCGGTGATGTTCATGTTCCAGCCGGGCGAGGAAGGCTGGCACGGCGCGCGGCACATGATCGACGACGGCCTGCTCGACCCGGCGCCCGACGCCGCCTTCGCCCTGCACGTCTCGCCCAACATGCCCGCCGGAACCTTCGCCAGCCGGGCCGGGCCGCTGCTGGCCTCGGCCGACAAGCTGCGCGTCCGGGTCTTGGGCAGGGGCGGCCACGCCTCCATGCCGCACGACGCGCTCGACCCCGTGCCGATCGCCTGCGAGATCGTCCTGGCCCTGCAGACGTTCATCACGCGGCGGGTGAGCGTGTTCGATCCCGCGGTGATCACCATCGGGCAGATCGACGGCGGGCACGACCGACAACATCATCCCGGAGGAGGCGCGGCTGCTGGGCACCCTGCGCACCTTGTCCGAACGCACCCGCGCCCTGGCGCACGAAGGGATCACCCGGGTCGCCCAGCACATCGCCGCCGCCCATGGGGCCTCGGCGGAGGTGGAGATCGAGCGCGGATTTCCGGTGACCGTCTGCGACGGCGCGGTGGTCGATCTCGTCGAGCGGACCGCGCAGACCCTGTTCGGCGCAGCCGCCTTCGCCCGCATGCCCTCGCCGATGATGGGAGCGGAAGACTTCGCCTACGTGTTGCGGAAGGTTCCGGGCGCCATGGCCTTCCTCGGGGCCGCGCCGCCAGGCGCGGAGCCGCGCGCCTGCTGCGCCCTGCACTCCAACCGCATGGTCGTCGACGAGGCGGTGATGGCGCGCGGCATCGCCCTGCACTGCGCCATGGCGGAAGCAGCGCTGCGGCAGATCGACTGACGCTGGCGCCCAGCGGCGATCTCCAGGCTGACTGAGTCCGCCGCGACCCTTCGCCGCCTTGCCAACCCCCACTCAGGCGCGCCAATGGCGAGCGGACTCGCCAAGGGGAGAGCCGGCATGAAGACGATCCTCGCCATCCTTGTCCTGGCCGCGGCCGCACCGGCCTCGGCCCAGATCTACGGGAACTTCGCCGGGGCGAGCACGGGGATCGGCGCCAACACCAATGGCGCGGTCGCCTTTCCGGCCGACAACGCCTGGAACACCGACATCAGCGCCGCGCCGGTCGATCCCAACTCGGCCAATCTCATCGCCTCGATCGGCCTGTCGACCGGTCTCCACGCCGACTTCGGCGCCGGAACCTACCAGGGCCGGATAGTCGGCATCCCTTACGTGATCGTCGACTCCTCTCAGCCGCCGGTGGCGATCAAGTTCACCCAGTACGCCAGTCAGAGCGATCCCGGACCCTATCCGGTCCCGCCCAACGCCCCGATCGAGGGCTCCAAACCCTCCGGTGGGCCGGGGATCGGCGACCGGCATGTGCTGGTCATCGACAAGGATGCCAACCGCCTTTACGAAATGTATGCATCCGCCGAGCAGCCGGACAATAGCTGGAAGGCCGGCTCCGGCGCCATCTTCCACCTGGACTCCGACGACGTGCGGCCCACCGCCAAGCCCGGCTGGACGAGCGCCGACGCCGCCGGCCTGCCGATCTTCCCCGGCCTCGCGCGCTATGAGGAGGCGAGCGCGGGCCTGATCCCGCACGCCCTGCGCTTCACCGTCGCCCAGAGCCGCGCCGCCTACGTGCTGCCGGCCAACCACTTCGCCTCGTCGAGCCACAATCGCAATCTGCCGCCCATGGGCATGCGGGTGCGGCTGAAGGCCAGCTACGTCATACCCGCCGGCTTCAGCACCGAAAGCAAAGCCATCCTCCAGGCGCTGAAGACATACGGCATGTTCGTCGCCGACAACGGATCGGACTGGTACATCTCGGGCGCGCCGGACGCTCGCTGGAACAACACCGCCCTGCACGACGAACTGGGCCAGGTGACCGGCGCCGACTTCGAGGTGGTCAAGCTGGGCGCGCTGCACCACTAGCCGGTCGGCTTGGGCGAATCCCGCCGGCGCGCTAGAGCGCCGCGGAAAGGCCGACCGCCTTTCGTCGAGCGGAAGAGCGGAGCGGCCAAGGCATGGGGAACGTCACCGTCGTCGGCGCCCAGTGGGGCGACGAGGGCAAGGGCAAGGTCATCGACTGGCTCGCCGACCGCGCCGACGTGGTGGTGCGGTTCCAGGGCGGGGCCAACGCCGGCCACACAATCGTGGTGGGCAACAGCACCTACAAGTTCTCCCTGCTGCCGTCTGGCGTCGCCCAGGGCAAGCTGTCGATCATCGGCAATGGGGTGGTCGTCGACCCATGGTCGCTGATCGAGGAAATCGAGCGGGTCCGCGGGCAGGGTCTCGTCATCGAGCCCGACACCCTGATCCTGGCCGACAACGCCTGCCTGGTTCTGCCGCTGCACCGCGATCTCGACGCGGCGCGCGAGGCGCGGGCCGGGGCCAACCGGATCGGCACGACCGGCCGGGGGATCGGACCGGCCTATGAGGACAAGGCGGGCCGCCGCGCCATCCGCTTCTGCGATCTCGCCGACGGGGAAGCCCTGGACGGCAAGATCGAGCGCCTGCTCGCCCATCACGCGCCGCTGCGGGCGGGGCTCGGTCTCACCGCTGTCACCGGCGAGGCGGTGCGGGACGAGCTTGCCGCGATCGCCCCGCGGGTCCTGCCGTTCGTGCGACCCGCCTGGCGGACCCTGAACGAGGCGATCCGCGCCGGCCGCCGGGTGCTGTTCGAGGGCGCGCAGGCGGCGCTGCTCGATGTCGATCACGGCACCTATCCCTTCGTCACCGCCTCCAACACCGTCGCCGGCCAGGCGGCGGCGGGCGCGGGCGTCGGCCCGGGCGCCACGGGCTATGTGCTGGGGATCGCCAAGGCCTATTCCACACGCGTCGGCGCGGGCCCCTTTCCCACCGAGCTCGACAACGAGGTTGGCGCGCGGCTCGGCGAACGGGGCGCCGAGTTCGGCACCGTCACCGGCCGCAAGCGCCGCTGCGGCTGGTTCGACGCGGCGCTGGCGCGCCAGTCGGCGATGATCAGCGGCCTGGACGGTCTCGTGCTCACCAAGCTCGACGTGCTCGACGGCTTCGAGACGCTGAAGATCGCCGTGGGGTACGAACTCGACGGCGAGCGCATCGACTATCTGCCCGCCAATCCGCGTCAGCAGGCGCGCGTGCGGCCGATCTACGAGGAGATCGAGGGCTGGAGCGGCAGCACCAAGGGCGCCCGATCCTGGCGCGACCTGCCGGCGGCGGCGGTGAAATACGTCCGTCGCATCGAAGAACTGGTCGGCGCGCCAGTCGCGGTCGTCTCCACCAGCCCGGAGCGCGACGACGTGATCGTGATCCGCGACCCGTTCGCGTGAGGCCGCGATCCGTTCGCGTGAGGCGGACCCGACGCCCGGAACCCGCAAGGCTCGCCGCGAGCTAGGCAGGTTCCACCCATGAGAGCCGCAGAATGACCGATCCTCGCCTGAAGCCAGACTCCCCCGCCGCACGAGCAGCCCGGCCGCAAGCCGGAACCCCCCTATCCGTGCGTGCTGGAGGGTCAGCCCGCGCTGGTCACCGGCGCCAATTCGGGGATCGGCAAAGCGGTGGCGATCGGCCTCGCCAAGGCCGGCGCCGATGTCGCGGTGAACTATGTCGTCGATCCGGCCGAGGCGGACGCCGTCGCGCAGGAGATCACCGCGCTCGGCCGCAAGGCGATCACCGTCAAGGCGGATGTCTCCAAGGAAGGGGAGGTCGAGGCGATGTTCGCCGAGGCGACAAAGGCCTTCGGCACCCTGCACATCGTCGTCAGCAACGCCGGGCTGCAGCGGGATTCGCCGTTCGAGAGCATGACCATCGAGCAGTGGAACACGGTGATCGGCGTCAACCTCACCGGCCAGTTCCTCTGCCTGCGCGCCGCCGTGCGCGAGTTCATGCGCCGGGGCCTCGACGAGAGCGTCTCGGCGGCGGCGGGCAAGTGCCTGTGCATGAGCTCGGTGCACCAGGAGATCCCGTGGGCCGGCCACGCCAACTACGCCGCCTCCAAGGGCGGCATCATGATGCTGATGCGCTCGCTGGCCCAGGAGGTCGCGCCCAGACGCATCCGCGTGAACTCGATCGCGCCGGGGGCCATCCGCACGCCGATCAACACCGCCGCCTGGAATACGCCCAAGGCCTACGCCGAGCTGATGACCCTGGTGCCCTACAAGCGCATCGGCGAGCCGGACGACATCGCCCGGGCGGCGGTCTGGCTGGCGTCGGACGCCGCCGACTACGTCACGGGCGCGACCCTGTTCGTCGATGGCGGCATGACGCTCTATCCCGGGTTCGCCACCGGTGGGTGAGGCCCTGGAGCGCCGATCTTCGGTCGGCTCCAAGCCGGAACTGACGAGGACAGTCCGCGGCCCGACAGGCCCGCATCGAGGACCACGCGCTGATCGGCGACTGCGAGACCGCGGCGCTGGTCACCCGCGAGGGCGTCATCGACTGGCTGTGCTGGCCGAGGTTCGATTCCGACGCCTGCTTCGCCGCCCTGTTGGGCGAGGAAGAGAACGGCTTCTGGCGCATCGCCCCGCGCGCGCCGGCTCGCATCTCACGGCGCTATCGGCCCGGAACGCTGATCCTGCGAGACTCGCTTCGAGACCGACGATGGCGCGGTGCTGCTCACCGACTTCATGCCGCCACGCCATCGGTCGCGCCAGGACGGCGCCTCGCACATCGTCCGGATCGTCAAGGGCGAGCGCGGCGCGGTGGCGATGCGCATGGAGCTGGCGCTGCGATTTGGCTACGGCAAGGTGATCCCGTGGGTGAGCCGGCTGCCGGACGGGCGGCGGTCGGCGATCGCCGGGGCGGCGCGCGTCGTGCTCGCCGGCGAGGTGGAGGCGCGGGGCGAGGACATGCGCACCCTCGCCGACTTCAAGATCGCGGCCGGCGAGACCCGCGCCTTGTCTCTGTCGCACGGCCCCTCGCACCGGCCGCCGCCTGATTCGCCCAACGGCGAGGCCGCCCTGGCGGCCACCGAAACCTTCTGGCGCGACTGGCTGAAGCGCGCGCGGGTCGAGGGACCTTGGCGCGAAGCCGTGGAGCGCTCGCTGATCACGCTGAAGGCGATGACCTATGCCCCGACCGGCGGGCTGGTGGCGGCGCCGACGACCTCCCTGCCCGAGGATTTCGGCGGCGAGCGCAACTGGGACTACCGCTATTGCTGGATTCGCAATTCGACCCTGACCCTGCTCAGCATGCTCAACACCGGCTTCCGCGAGGAGGCGACCGCCTGGCTCGCCTGGTTGCGGCGGGCCGTGGCCGGCGATCCGGCCGACATGCAGATCATGTACGGCCTGGCCGGCGAGCGGCGCCTCAGCGAGTGGACCGCCGACTGGCTCGCCGGCCACGCCGCCTCGAAGCCGGTGCGCATCGGCAACGCCGCCCACACCCAGATGCAGCTCGACGTCTATGGCGAGCTGATGGACACCGCCCATCAGGCGCGCTGCGCCGGCCTCGAGCTGCCCCGCGATCTCTGGAATGTCCAGGTGGTGTTCGCCGATCACGTCGCAAAGGTGTGGCGAGAGCCGGACGAGGGCATCTGGGAGGTGCGCGGCCCGCCGCGCCATTTCACCTATTCCAAGGTCATGGCCTGGGTGGCGCTCGACCGGGCGATCAAAAGCGCCCGCGCCTTCGATCTGCCGGCGCCGGTGGATCGCTGGGCGGCCGAGCGCGAGGCGATCCGCCGGCAGGTGCTCGATCAGGGCGTCGACCGGACGCGCGGGGTTTTCACCCAATCCTATGGCGCGGCCGGGCTGGACGCGAGCCTGCTGCTGCTGGCGCAGGTCGGGTTCGTCGTTGCCGACGATCCTCTCTTCGTCGCCACCGTGGAGGCGATCGAGCGCGACCTGATGCAGGACGGCTTCATCCGCCGCTACATCCCCGAGCACGCCGATGACGGGCTGGCCGGCGACGAGGGCGCCTTCCTCGCCTGCAACTTCTGGTTCGCCGACGCCCTGGAGATGATCGGCCGTCGGGCCGAGGCCCGCGCGATGTTCGAGCGCCTGCTCGCCATCCGCAACGACGTCGGACTGCTCAGCGAGGAATATGACGCCAAGGGCGAGCGGCTCGCCGGTAACTTCCCGCAGGCCTTCTCCCATATCGGCCTCGTCAACACGGCCGCCAATCTATCGCGAGCCGAAAAGCCGAACACCCAGCGGCAGGCGTGAGACGGTGCGTCGCCGCTTCCCTGAACCGCCAGGCGAGATTGTGAGTTAGACGAAGCGTGTCCGTGGCCCTCGTCATCGCCATCCTCGTGCGGGTGCTGCTGGTCGCCCTCTTCCTGCCGTTCAGCGCGCTCGACAAGCTTCTGAACTTCAAGGGAGCGGTGGGCCAGGCCTCGGAAGCCATTCCGTTGCGGGCGGTCGCGGGGGCCATGGTGCTGGCGGGCCTGGCCGTCGAGGTCTTCTGTTCCCTGGCGATCTTGACCGGCCCGTTCGATCGCGCGGCGGCCGTGGTGCTCGCGCTCTACTGCGCCGTGACGGCGCTGTTGTGGAAACAATTCTGGCGTCCGGGCGATTTCTGGCGCGCCCCGAACGGGAAGGCGCGCGGCCTGTTCTGGGATTTCTGGAAGAATCTGGCCCTCGGCGCCGGCTTTCTGCTGCTCGCCTTCGGGTCCGGCGCGGCCGGGGTGGAGGCCTTTTTCGCCGCGCCGCTCGCCTCCAGCCATCCCTATGACATGAGCATCCATCCATGAGCGGCGGCCCGCCCGTCGTCGCCTTCTGGCATGTCTTTACCGATGGCGAGGGAGTCAGCCGCCAGGCGCGGCGAGACCTCGCCTGCCTCGAGATGAAAACCCTGGCGCCGCCCGCCGCGCCGCAGTGGAACAGCCCGACGATGGACGGCGAGGCGACGGTGAGGGTCACCGTCCTCCCGGCCGGCTGGCATGGCGACTGGCACGAGAACCCCAGGCCGCAGTGGATCGTGCCTCTCTCGGGCCGCTGGTTCGTCCAGACCATGGACGGCCAGAGGGTGGAGATGGGCCCCGGCGAGTGGTCCCTGGGCGAGGACCAGGGGACGCGCGGCCGCCGCGGTCACGTGTCGGGAACAGTGGGCGATGTTCCGGCCGTGCTGCTGCTGATCCAGCGCGACCGGGCCTGGTCGGAGGACCTTTGAGCGACCCCGCCGACATCGAGATCATCGATCGCAAGTTCGCGCGGTTCGTGCTGGACAACGCGCCGCTGGAGGCGCTGGCGAGCGGCTTCCGCTGGATCGAGGGGCCGGTGTGGCTCGGCGACATGGACTGCCTGCTGTTCCAGGATCTGCCGCGCGATCGGACGATGCGGTGGATCGAGGAGGCCGGCGTCTCCACTTGGCGCGCGCCCTCGGGATACGCCAACGGCCAGGCGCGCGACCGCGAGGGTCGGATCGTCTTCTGCTCCCATCGCTGGCGAGGCGTCTTCCGCGTCGAGCACGACGGCCAGGTGACGACGCTCGCCGATCGCCACGCCGGCAAGCGGCTGAATGGGCCCAACGACCTCGTGGTGCGCTCCGACGGCTCGATCTGGTTCACCGACCCGCTCTACGGCATCAGCACCGACTACGAAGGGGGGGTGCAGGCCTCGGAACAGCCGCCAGCCGTCTATCGTCTCGACGCGGCCGGCGGCGAACCGCGGATCGTCGCGTGCGATTTCGCCGGCCCCAACGGCCTGGCCTTTTCGCCCGACGAGCGGCGACTCTACATCGCCGAGACCGGCGATCAGACCCGCCCCGATCCGGTGCAGCATATCCGCGTCTTCGACGTCGGCGACAACGGGGACCTCACCGGCGGCGCGGTCTTCCACAAGATCGCGCCCGGTTATTGCGACGGCATGAAGGTGGATTCGGAGGGGAATGTCTGGTCGAGCGCCGCCGACGGCGTGCATTGCCTGAGCCCGGCCGGCGAGCTGCTCGGCAAAATTCTCGTGCCGCACCGGGTCTCGAACCTCTGCTTCGGCGGACCGGCGCGCAATCGCCTCTTCATCGGCGGCTCGCACACCCTCTACGCCATCTTCCTCAACCGGCGCGGCGCGAGCTGGCCGTGAAGGCGCTGGCGATCGCCGGATTCGTGCTGAAGTCCGCCGATCCGGGCGCGCTCGCCGACTTCTATGTCCGCGCGTTCGGCTTTTCGCTTCAGGCGCGCTCAGAGAGGTTCGCCCGGCTGCGGCTCGGCGCGACGCGGCTGGACATCGAACCGGGGACTGGACGTCCGTACCCCGATGACGTTCCCGGCTGCTCGACCTTGTTCCAGCACTTCGCCATCGCCACCGCCCATATGGGCGCGAGCTTCGAGCGCCTCCGGATGGCGGCCTTCCAGGCGGCCCGACCCTGGCCCGGCGCCTCGCCGGGCGGGGAAGGATGCCGGCTGGAAGCCGGCGGTACGGATGTCGGCGGCGGCTGGACGGCGATCTCGCGCGACGGGCCGGTGACCCTGCCGGCCTCGTCGGGCGGAGTGTCCGCGCTCAAGTTCCGCGACCCCGAGGGCCATCCGCTCGAACTGATCCAGTTTCCCGGCGACGGGAGCGCCGCGCGCATCGATCATTCGGCGATCTCGGTCGCCGAGCATGCGCGGAGCCTCGCCTGGTACGAAGCGCTCGGCTTTTGCATCGCCAGCCGCTCGCTGAACCGCGGGCCAGAGCAGGCGGCGCTCGACGGCCTGGCCGATCCGGTCGTGGACGTCGTCGGCCTCGCGCCGGAGCAGCCGGCGCCGCACCTGGAGCTGCTCGCCTATCGCGCCCCGCCGGTCCGCCGCGACCCGCCGCCCGCGCTCGACGACATCGCGGCGACGCGCATCATCCTTGCGTGCACGGACGCGCCGGCGAATTCCGCGCCGTTCCAGGATCCCGACGGCCACTGGCTGCAGTGGGAGATCAGCCCAGCCGCCGGATGAGGTGATCGGCGACGCGCAGGGCGTTGGCGATGATGGTCAGCGTCGGGTTCACCGCGCCGATCGAGGGGAAGAAGCTGGCGTCGGCGACGTAGAGATTGTCGAGCTCGTGCGCCTTGCAGTCGAGATCGAGCACCGAGGTCGCCGGATCGGGGCCGAAGCGCAGCGTGCCGGCCTGGTGGGCGGTGCCGCCGATCGGCACGTTCTTGCCCAGATAGAGGCTGCGGTCGAAGAGGTGCGGATGGAGATCGAGGTCGTCGCACAGGCGCGCCAGCTCCCGCCGCAGCCGGCGGTGACCTTCCTGGTTGGTTTCGGTGAGCTCGAGCACGACCTGATCGCCGTCGTAGCGGACGCGGTTCTGCGGCAGCGGCAGGTCCTCCGAGGTCAGCCAGAAGTCGACCGAATGGCG
The DNA here is from genome assembly GCA_963752245.1 of uncultured Alphaproteobacteria bacterium. Lineage (GTDB taxonomy): Bacteria > Pseudomonadota > Alphaproteobacteria > Caulobacterales > Caulobacteraceae > Acaudatibacter. The sequence continues at coordinate 294,213 of CAVVXO010000001.1, read as the reverse complement.
GGCGATCCAGTCAAACGGCGCCTCGGGAAACCATTGCAGGATTTCAGGCAGGCCTTCGCCCTTGATCTGCACGCCGTCCGACTTCCCCACCATCTGAATGTGCCCGAGAGGAAAGTTCCAGTCGGGGCCGCGGAAATAGAAGTCGTTGAGCCCGAGTGTCTTCTGGAAGCGGGTGGGGTTGGGCGTCCGGGAGACGGCCATGACGACCGAATTGTTGTGGCGCATATAGTTGCGGCCGACCTGGTCGGAGCCGTTGGCGAGGCCGCGCGGGCAGGCGTCGCTCACCGAACGCAGCAGCAGCAGGGCCGACGACAGGGCGCCGCAGGCGACGACGACGATGTCGCCGGCCACCTCGAGCCGCTCGCCGCCGCGCTCGACCGCCAGCGCCGTGACCGTCCGCCCGCCCGCGTCGGTGATCAGCCGGCTGACATAGGCGCCGGTCCACAGAGTAAGATTGGGATGGGCGGCCAGCGCCGGGTCGACGCAGATGATCTGGGCGTCGGCCTTGCCATTGGTCGGGCAGGGATAGCCGTCGAAGGCGGCGCAGCGGATGCACGGCGAATGCGGATCGACGCCGGCGTCGGTCTCGTCCATCAAGACGGCGACGGGCAGGTGGAAAGGATGGCGCCCGGCCCGCTTCAGATCGTCGAACAGCTTCTGGATGCGCGGCTCGTGGCGCAGCGGCGGATAGGCGTAGGGCGCGCTCGCCGGCGGCTCCGTGGGATCCTCGCCACGCAGGCCGTGGACATGGTAGAGTTCCTCCGCCTGCTGATAATAGGGCTCGAACGCGGCGTAGGGCAGCGGCCAGGCGGGCGCGACGCCATCGGGGTGGACGACCTCGCCGAAGTCGGCCTCGCGCAGGCGCAGCAGCACGCCGCCGAAGACCTTGCTGTTGCCGCCGACGAAATAGTGCAGGCCGGGGTGGAATTCCTTGCCGCCCGCGTCCCGCCAGGTCTCCTTGGCCTGGTAGACGGCGTCGTTGAACACCGCCTGGCTGTCCCAGTTGGCCTGCTCCCTCGGCAGATAGCCGCCACGTTCGAGCAGCAGGATTCGCTTGCCGCTCTGGGCCAGGCGCCACGCCGTGGTCGCGCCCCCGGGCCCCGAACCGACGATCACGACATCGAAACGCTGCATGGCCGCCTCAACGCGCGAACCGCGCTATCGATCTTCCCCCAAGATCGCCGGCGCTGTTCGAGCGGCGCGGCGCCGTCCGCGCCGAGGTCAGGACCGTTTGCCCGGACCCGGCATGATCACCGCCCGGCTTCGCGCCTTGCGGAAGCTGATGCCCGGGTAGGGCTGCTCGGCTTGCGCTTCGGACTCCGCCCGCAGCTCGGTTTCGATCGCCAGCAGGCGGGTTTTAATGAGGCTGACCTCATCGGCCAGCGCCACGGACTCGGGGCGTCGCAGACGCCAGAGTTGCTGAACCTCGCTTTCGGAAAGGGCCGCGAGGCCGGGCTTCACCCTGGCGACCATATCCTCGACCTTGCGGTGCAACGCGTCATATTCCGATGCACTCAGCGGCCGATCTTCCCATTCCATTTGCCTCACGCCCCGAGCGCTTCCGGCGTCGCGCGGAAGAGGTCCACGGCCCCCTGCGTCACCGCCGAGGCGAGGCCGGGCGCCTGCGCCAGTACCTGCTCGCTGAAGACGCGCGCCAGGCCGATGCGGGCGCGCCAGTAGTCGCGGTCGCCCTCGCCCTTGGCGAGGCGTTCCGAGGCGATCCACGCCTGCTTGCCGAGCATCCAGCCGCCGACCAGGTCGCCCAGCAGCTTCAGGTAGGGCGTCGCGCCGGCCAGGGCGTCCGGCTGGGCGTGGCCGCGGCGCTCGATCAGCCAGCCGGTCGCGCCCTGCACCGCCGAGACGCCCGCCTCCAGCCGGGCGCCGATGCTGTGCAGCCAGGCGTCGTCGGCGGTCTTCAGGTGCGCCGCGGTCTGGACGATTTCGGCGATGAGCTCGCGCACCGCCTTTCCCTTGCCGAGCGCCAGCTTGCGGCCCATCAGGTCGATGGCCTGGATGCCGTTCGTGCCCTCGTAGATCGGCAGGATGCGGGCGTCGCGATAGTATTGCGCCGCGCCGGTCTCCTCGATGAAGCCCATGCCGCCGTGCACCTGAATGCCGGCCGAGGCGACCTCGACGGCCATATCGGTCGACCAAGCCTTGGCGATCGGGGTGAGCAGCTCCTCGCGGAAGGCGGCGGCGTCGCGGTCCACGGGGTTGGGCGAGAGGCGGGCGAGATCGGCGGCGACCGCCGTGGCGAGGCAGATGGCCCGCGCCGCCTCGATCCTCGCCTTCATCAGCATCAAGGTGCGGCGCACGTCGGGATGGTCGAACAGGCGCGCCGGCAAGGTGCCGGTCCAGGCGGAACGGCCCTGTTGGCGCTCGAGCGAGAAGGCGAGGGCCCGCTGATAGGCGCGCTCGGCGACGCCGACGCCCTGAACGCCGACCTGCAGGCGGGCGGCGTTCATCATCACGAACATCGCCGCGAGGCCCTGATTGGGCGCGCCGACCAACTCGGCCTTGGCGCCTTCGTAGAGCATGACGCAGGTGGGCGAGGCGTGGGCGCCCAGCTTGTGTTCGAGGCTCGCCGGACGGACGGCGTTGCGCTCGCCGAGCGCTCCGTCCTCGCCGACCATGACCTTGGGCGCGAGGAAGAGGGTGAGCCCACGGCTGCCCGGCGGCGAGTCCGGCACGCGGGCGAGCACCATGTGGACGATGTTGTCGGTCGCGTCGTGATCGCCCCAAGTGATGTAGATCTTCTGGCCGGTGAGCCGCCAATTGTCACCGTCCGGCTCGGCGCGCATGGCGATGGCGCCGAGATCCGAGCCTGCCTGTGGCTCGGTCAGGTTCATCGTCCCGGTCCACTCGCCGGTGATCAGGCGCGGCAGATAGAGCGCCTGCTGCCGGTCCGTGCCGTGACGGGCGAGGCTCTCGATCGCCGCCAGGGTCAGCATGGGGCAGAGGCCGAAGGCCATGTTGGCGGCCTGGACCATCTCGAAGACGGCGATCTCCAGCGCTCGCGGCAGGCCCTGCCCCCCGTGCGCCGGATCGGCGGAAAGGCCGTTCCACCCGCCGGCGGCGAACTGGCGATAAGCGCCGGCGAAGCCGGGCGCGGCGATCACCTGATCGTTCTCCAACCGCGCGCCCTGGCGGTCACCCACCTCGTTCAGCGGCGCGAGAACATCGGCGGCGAGCGCGCCCGCCGCCTGAAGCACCTGCCGCACCGTTTCGTCGTCCGCCGCCGGGAACAGCGGCTGCAGGCGGGCGAAGCCGGCGGCCGACTCCATGGAGAAGAGAAGATCGCGGATCGGGGGACGGTAGGTCATGGCGATGCGCCTTAGCCGAAGGCGGCGGGCCGCCCAAACACCGCTTGGCGCGGCGGCGCGCGTTCACGGTTTCGTGACCGTTGCGGCGGCGGGCGAATAGGCGACATAAACCGAGCGTCTGGCCGTCGAGAGACGCTGTTCGTTACCCGATCCATGATGCGCACCCATCGCTTTCTCGCCGCCATGCTGGGCTTCGCCCTCGCGGCCACCGCCGCCTCGGCCGCCTCGACCAACCCGGCGGATCTGCCCGGCGGGCGCTATGTGCTGGACAAAAAGCACGCCAGCGTCACCGCCAAGGTCATGCATCTGGGGGTTTCGCTCTACACCGTGCGATTCGACCAGATCGAGGGCTCCTTCACCTTCGATCCGGCCCGTCCGTCCGATGCGAGGGTGAGCGCCAGCGTCGAGGCGACGTCGCTGGACGTCGGCGCCGACTATGGCCGCAAGTTCGCCGACGAGTTCCTCGACGCCACACACTTTCCGAAGATCACCTTCGTCTCGCGCCAGATCGCGCCCAATCCCGACGGGCGCACGGCGATGATGAGCGGCGATCTGACGATGCGCGGCGTCACCCGGCCGGTGAGCTTTCAGGTCACCTTCGACGGTGTCGGCCGCGGCCTGTTCGGCGGCACGATCACCGGCTTTTCGGCCGTCGGGCATATCAAGCGCTCGGAGTTCGGCTCCGGCTTTCTGCAGAACCTGGTCGGCGACGACGTCACCCTGATCATCGAGGCGGAGTTCGACAAGACGTGAGCGCATTGGACAGACCGATGGACGCCGGCCGGCGATACAATGCCGTGGCCATGAGCCTGCACTGGCTGATCGCCGCTCTCATCCTCGGCAATATCGGCCTCGCCTGGTACTTCAACGGCTTGCCGCTCGTCCCCGACGGTCCGGACCCCACGCCTGGCGTCAGCGCCGCGCACTGGACAACGCACGGCCTGTTCCCGACCGCCGCGCGCGCCGGCATCGTCCAGCTGCACAAGTCGATCGGCATCACCGTGCTGATCCTGTCGCTGCTCCGCTTGGCCTGGCGGTTCGCCAAGCCGCCGCCGGCGTTGCCGGCAACGGTGAGCCGGTGGGAGCGGCTGGCCGCCGGCGCGGTCTATGTGCTGTTCTACGCAATCATGATCGGCCTGCCGCTCTCCGGCTGGGCCATGGTCTCGGCAAGCAAGCTCATCCATGTCTATCCGATCCGCCTGTTCGGGATCGTGCCGTGGCCGGCGATCGGACCCTTGACCACCCTGCCGCCCGACCAGATGCATCAAGCGCACGAGACGCTTGGCAATATCCACGAATACCTCGCCTACCTCGCCTATGGTCTCGTCGCGCTGCACGTCGCGGCGGCCCTGCGCCACCTGCTCCTGCTGAAGGACGGGGTGATGGGGCGGATGGTCCCGTTCGCCCGGCCGCCGTCGATCGCCAACCAGGCGGCGGCGGAGCCCGCGACGGGAAGCGGCGGACCGTGGGGCTCGGCGCGATGATCGGCCGGCGCGCGCTTTTCGGCCTCGCCCTCGCCGCCGTTGCCGCCGGCGCGGCCGTGGCCCGGCCGGCGCCCGCCTGGCGGATCGACAAGGCGGCCTCCTCCATCCGGTTCGCCAGTTCTCTGAGCGGCGAGCGTTTCGCCGGCGTCTTCCGCCGCTGGGACGCGGACATCCGCTTCGATCCGGCCGACCTCGGCCATTCCAGCGTCACCGCGCGCATCGACGTCGCCTCGGCGGCGACGGGCAACGCGGATCGCGACGGGGCCCTGCCCACCGACGCCTTCTTCGCCGCCGCCCGCTTCCCCCGCGCGGTCTACAGCGCCCATGCCTTCAAGGCGCTGGGCGGCGGGCGCTATGTCGCGCTGGGAGACCTCAGCCTGCGGGGCGTCGCCAAGCCGCTCGCCCTGCCATTCACCCTGGCGATCACCGGCGACACCGCGAAAATGAGCGCGAGCGTTTCGCTCAATCGCCTGGCCTTCGGCGTCGGCCAAAGCGAATGGAAATCCACCGAGGCCCTGCCGGCGGCGGTCAGCGTGACGATCACCCTCGCCGCCAAGCGAGCGCCGGGCTGAAGCGCCGTCAATTTCAACCACGAACCTCGCGAACCGCACGAACACGTCCCTTCCCACCCGACCGACGTCACCGGCCGCCAGAACCCGCAATCCATGGGCCATGACTGGAGGCGGGTCGGTGGACCATGCCGCCGAGGCGCTGCGCGGCGGGCGCCTCGTCATTCTGCCGACCGAGACCGTCTATGGCCTCGCCGCCGACGCGGCCAATGCCAGCGCGGTGGCGGCGATCTACGCGGCCAAGGGCCGGCCGGCGTTCAATCCGCTGATCGCCCATGTGCTCGGCTGGGAGGAAGCGCGGGTGATCGCCGCCCTGGACGAGCGCGCCGAGTGGCTGGCGGCGACCTTCTGGCCAGGACCTCTGACCTTCGTCGCGCCGTACACCGGCGGCGCGGCGGTCTGCGATCTGGCGCGCGCGGGGCTGGAGACCGTCGCGGTGCGCGCCCCGGCGCACCCCGTGGCCCGGGCAGTGCTGGCGACGTTCGGCGGGGCGGTGGTCGCGCCATCCGCCAATCGATCGGGGCGGCCGAGCCCCACCACCCTGGCGATGGCGGTGGCGGAGACCGGCGTCGCCGCCGCCGTGGCGCTCGACGGCGGCTCCTGCGCCGCCGGCCTGGAGTCGACCGTGATCGCCCTGCTGGATGGGCCGCCGCGGCTGCTGCGGCCCGGACCGGTCACCCGCGCGGAGATCGAGGCGCTGATCGGTCCTCTCGCCGAGGCGGAGGCGGACGCCCGCCGCTCGCCCGGCCGGCTCACGCGGCATTACGCGCCACGCGCGCCACTGCGACTTGACGCGCGCGATCTGCGGCCGGGCGAACTGGGCCTGGGCTTCGCCGGTCGGCTGAAAGGGCCGGGGGTGATCGACCTCAGCCCGCAAGGTGATCTCGTCGAGGCCGCCGCCCACCTGTTCCAGTATCTCACCGACGTCGACGCAAAGGCGCCCGCCGCCATCGCCGTCGCGCCCATTCCGCGCGCAGGGATCGGCGAGGCGATCAATGACCGTCTCGAACGCGCCGGTGGCCGTGTAGGATAGATGGGCGCGCCTGCTAGCGTTCGAGACTGATGACCCTTCAGCCCATCCCGTCCGGTTTCCTCGATCGTCTCAAGGCGGCGCTCGGTCCAGCCGGCTGGAGCGAGGACGGCGCGCGGATCGCGCCCAAGCTGGTGGAATGGCGCGACCGCTGGCGCGGAACCACGCCCTTCCTCGCCCTTCCAGGCGGCGTCGAGGCGGTCGCCGCCGTCGTGCGCCTCTGCGCCGAGGCGAGGGTGGCGATCACCCCTCAGGGCGGCAACACCGGCCTTGTCGGCGGCCAGATTCCGCAAGGGGAGATTTTGCTCTCCACTGAGCGGCTGAACCAGGTGCGCGAGGTCGACGCCGACGACGAGGTGATCATCGCCGAGGCTGGCGTCACGCTGGCGGCGGCGCACGCCGCCGCTCTCGAAGTTGCAAAGCGGCTGCCGATCGATCTGGCGTCAGAGGGCTCGGCGACCATCGGCGGGCTCGTTTCGACCAATGCCGGCGGCACGGCGGTGCTGCGCCACGGAACCACGCGCGCGCGGGTGCTGGGCCTGGAGGCGGTGCTGCCGAACGGGTCGATCTGGAACGGTCTGAAGCGCCTGCGCAAGGACAACACCGGTTATGACCTGAAGCATCTCCTGATCGGCGCCGAGGGGACCCTCGGCGTGGTGACGGCGGCCAGCCTGCGGCTCGCGACCATACCCGCCTCACGCGCCGTCGCCTTCGTCGGCCTCGCGAGTCCGGCTGACGCGGTGCGTCTGCTGGCGCAGGCCAAGGCGCGGACGGGCGATCAAGTGGAGGCCTTCGAGCTGATCGGCCGTCTGGGCGTCGACCTGGCAGTCAAGACTCTTCCCGGCGTCCGCGATCCGCTCGCCAGCCGGCCGCCGTGGTCGGTGCTGATCGAGGTGGCCAGCGGCCTCGCCGACGCGGCCCCGGCGATGCTGGAGAGCCTGCTCGCCGAGGCGCTCGGCGCCGGCCTGATCACCGACGCGGCGATCGCCCAGAGCGAGGCGCAGGCGAAGGCATTCTGGGCGGTGCGCGAGGGCCAGTCGGCGGCGCAGAAGCCCGAGGGGCCGGCGTGGAAGCACGATGTCAGCGTGCCGATATCGCGCATCGCCGACTTCCTCGCCGCCGCGAGCGAGCGCCTCGACGCCGCCTTCCCCCGCGTGCGCATCGACGCCTTCGGCCACGTCGGAGACGGTAACATCCATTACGACGTGCTGGCGCCTGAAGGGGGAGACTTGGCGGCGCACGCCGCGCGCCGCGACCAGGGCGCGGCCATCGTCCACGCCCTGGTCCATGAGCTCGGCGGCTCGATCAGCGCCGAGCATGGCCTGGGGACGATGAAGACGGCGGAGGCCGCCGCCTACAAGGGCGCCGCCGAACTCGCCGCCCTGCGCGGCATCCGCGCCGCGCTCGATCCCCGGCGGATCATGAACCCGCGGGTGCTGTTCTAAGGCCGAGACCCGGCTTCAGCCCCTCGGCGTGAACGGCTTGGGCCGCCGCGTCCCGCCCTGGCGGGCGAACATCCAGCCGGGATACTCGGTCGGCAAGTCGCTGACGGCGTCGAGCTTGGCGATCTCTTCGGCGGTAAGCGTCAGGCCGGTCGCGGCGAGGTTGTCGTCCAGCTGCTCGACGGTCTTGGCGCCGATGATGACGCTCATGACATGCGGCTTGGCCAGCAGCCAGGCTAAGGCGACGCGCGCGACCGACACGCCGTGCGCCTCGCCGACCGCGCGCATGGCGTCGACGCAGGCGAAGGCGCGCTCCTTGTCGACTGGCGGGAAGTCGAACACGGTGCGCCGGGCGTCGTTCGGGCCGGCGGCGTCGCGGCGGAACTTGCCGGAGAGAAGACCACCGGCGAGCGGCGACCAGACCATCAGGCCAAGGCCCTCCTCGACCAGCATCGGAACGAGTTCCCGCTCGAGGTCGCGGCCGGCGATGGAGTAATAGGCCTGGAGGGTCTCGAACCGGGCATAGCCGCGCCGCTCGCTCACCCCGAGCGCCTTGGCGATCTTCCACGCCGCCCAATTGGAGACGCCGATGTAGCGCACCAGCCCCTGGCGGGTGAGGTCGTCCAGCGCTCGCAGCGTCTCCTCGATCGGCGTGACGATGTCATTGCCGTGGATCTGGTAGAGATCGATGTGATCGGTCTGGAGGCGCTCCAGGCTGGCCTGGACGCTGTCCATGATGTGGCCGCGCGAGGCGCCGCGGTCATTCGGCCGGGGCCCCATCTCGCCGAAAACCTTGGTGGCGATGACCACGTCCTTGCGCGCCGCCCCGAGGTTCTTGAGCGCCTGGCCGACCAGCCGCTCCGACTGGCCGAAGGAATAGACATCGGCGGTGTCGATGAAGTTGACGCCGGCGGCGAGCGCCTTGCCGATGATCGCATCGACCGCGTCCTGCTCGAGCTGGCCGATCGCCTTCCAGAAGCCGGCGCTCTCGCCGCCGCCGAAGGTCATGGCGCCGAGGCAGATCTCGGAGACGAAGAGGCCGGTGCGGCCGAGCTGGTTGTATTTCATCGGAGGTCACAATCTCGCGTGCGGAAGGCGCGGACCTGCTAGCAGCGCGCCAGGACGCTTGGAAAGCGGCTTATCTGGAGCCGAAGCGCCTCGCCCCGGGCGGCCCCCCGGCGGCCCCGGCCCAGTCCTGGCGCGCGGCATCGGCTTTGACTACAGCCTTTAAGGCCATGAGCGGCATTCCCGATTCCACCCCGGTGATCGTCGGCGTCGGCGAGGCGTCGGAGAGGATCGACGCGCCTGACTACGCCGCCCTTTCTCCGGCTGACCTCGCCGGGCGAGCCGCGGCGGCGGCGCTGGCGGACGCCTTGCCGGACGACGCGGCCGGTCCCCTCGCCCGATCGATCGACCTTGTCGCGGCCATTCGCCAGTTCGAGATCTCCGGGCCCGGCGCGACCCCGCCGTTCGGCGCCTCCGACAACTTCCCCCGCTCCGTGGCGGCGCGGATCGGCGCCGATCCGGCGCGCGCCATGCTGGAGGTGGTCGGCGGCCAGGGCCCGCAGCGCCTGGTCAACGAAATGGCGCACGCCATCGCCGCCGGCGAGGTCGGCATGGCGCTCCTGGCCGGAGCCGAGGCGATCTCCACGGTGCGCCATCTCGCGGGCAAGGGCGAAGCGCCGAACTGGTCGGAGAGCGTCGGCGGCCAGCTCGAGGACCGCGGCTATGGGCTGGAGGGGTTGCTCAGCCGCGATCTCGCCGGCCATGGGGCGCGAACGCCGGCGCTGGTCTACGCCCTTTGCGAGAACGCTCGCCGGGGGAAGACGGGCCTCGGCCGCGACGCCTACCGGCTGGAGATGGGCCGCCTGTTCGCGCCGTTCACGGAGGCCGCCGCGGCCAATCCGCACGCCATGTCGCGCGAGACTCGGACGGCCCAGTCGCTGGCCGCCGTCGCGCCCGACAATCGCCTGATCGCCGATCCCTACACTCGCCGGCTGGTGGCGCGGGATCAGGCCAACCAGGGCGCGGCGGTGCTGATGACCTCGCTGGGCCGCGCCCGCGCGCTCGGGATCGCGCCGAACAGAGTCGTCTTCCTGCACGGCGGCGCGGACGTGAAGGAGCGCACCGTGGTGGATCGCGGCGACCTCGGCGCCAGTCCGGCGGCGGTGCTCGCCTGCCGCGCCGCGCTTGGGGCGGCGAGCATGACCATCGACGGCATCGACCTTTTCGACCTCTACAGCTGCTTTCCCATCGCCGTGTTCAACATCCTGGACGGTCTCGAGATCGCGCGAGACGAGTCCCGGCCGCTGACCCTCACCGGCGGGCTGCCCTTCTTCGGCGGAGCCGGCAACAACTACGCCATGCACGCCATCGCCAGCGTGGTGCGAGCCCTGCGCGCGGCGCCCTCGCGCGCCGGCCTGATCGGCGCCAATGGCGGCTTCCTCTCCAAGTATTCCGTCGGCGTCTATTCCGCCGCCCCGCGCCCCTTCCGGCCGTTCAACTCCGCGCCTGTGCAGCGGCAGATCGACGCCTGGCCGGCCCCGCCGCGACGTCAGGACCACGCCGGCGAGGCGACGATCGAGACCTATACGATCGACTATTCCGCAAGACCGCCGCGCGCCATCGTCATCGCGCGGACCGAGGCGGGCGAGCGCCTCGTCGCCGCCGCCGAAGGGACGATCGCCGACCGCATGGCCGTCGAGGAGCCGCTCGCCGCCAGGATCGCCGTGGTTCCGGAGCCAGGCGGCCAGAGCCGCGTCACAACCTTCGCGCCCGCGGGCGCTCGCCCATGACGCGCCGCGCCGAGGCCCTCGCCGCCGCCCGGGGCGAAGCCTCATCGACGCCGCTGGAGCGGATCGACGTCGCCGTCGGCGAGCGCTTCGTCGCCGACACCCACTGGCCGTTCTTCGAGCGCCTGCGCCGCGAGGACCCGGTGCACTTCACCGCGGAGAGCCAGTTCGGCCCCTACTGGTCGATCACCCGCTTCGAAGACATCGTCGCGGCGGAGAGCCGGCACGACATGCTCTCCTCCGCCAGGGGCATCAGCATCTTCGACCCCGATGGCGACGGCGGACTGCCGATGTTCATCGCCAGCGATCCGCCCAAGCACGACGCCCAGCGCGCCGTCGTCGCACCGATGTTCTCGAGCGCCAGCGTCTTAAGTCTGGAGCCGCTCATCCGCGCCCGGGCCGCCGCCATCCTCGACGAGTTGCCGATCGGCGAGACCTTCGACTGGGTCGATCGCGTCTCCATCGAGCTCACCTGCCAGATGCTCGCCACCCTGCTCGACTTTCCGTTCGAAGAGCGGCGCAAGCTGGCCTTCTGGTCCGACCTCACCGCCACAGACACCAGCGAGGCCCTCACGCCCGAACAGGCGATGGCCGAGTTCCAGGTCTGCGGCGCGACCTTCGCGGCCCTGCGCGCCCAGCGCGCCGCCCAGGCGCCCCGCCCTGACCTCATCTCCATGCTGGCGCACGGCGAGGCGACACGCGACCTGCCGTTCATGGAGTTCATCGGCAACGTTCTGCTGCTGATCGTCGGGGGCAACGACACCACGCGCAACTCCCTTTCCGGCGCGGTGCTCGCCTTTGACGAAAACCCGCGCGCCTATGCCCGCCTGCGCGCCGATCCTTCCGGGCTCGCCTCCGCCGTGCCGGAGATCATCCGCTGGCAGAGCCCCGTCGCCCACATGCGGCGCACCGCGACGGCCGATGTCGAGATCGGCGGCAAGATCATCCGCGCCGGCGACAAGGTGATCCTGTGGTATGTCTCCGGCAATCGCGACGAGACGGCGATCGAGCGGCCGGACGACTTCATCATCGACCGCGCGCGGCCGCGTCACCACGTCTCCTTCGGCTTCGGCATCCACCGCTGCGTCGGCATGCGCCTCGCCGAGATGCAGCTGAAGGTGGCCTGGGAGGAGATCCTCGCCCGCTTCCCGCGGATCGAGCTGGCCGGCGAACCGGAGCGGCTGCGGTCGGTGTTCCTGCGCGGGTTCAAGCGCCTGCCGGTGCGGATCCCGGATCGGGCGTGATCCCGATCATCCCCCGGCCGATCGAGGGGGACACGCCGAGGGCCAAGTCGCGCGATCAATCCGGCGTGGCGCGAGCAACCTCAAGCGTCGCCTGGAACCGCTGCCCGCGCGCTCGGCCGTGACCAGCGAGACCCGGGACTATGCCAGGCGCGCCCGCGCGGCCGCGTACTCCCGCGTCAGCCGGTCGACCAGATCGGCGGCGCCAGCGACCTCGCGCACCGAGCCGATCCCCTGGCCGCAGCCCCAGATGTCGCGCCACGCCTTGGCGTCCTGGTTGCCGCCGGAGGCGAAATTCATCTTCGAGGGATCGGCGGTCGGCAGGTCGTCGGGGTCGAGGCCCGCCGCCTCGATGCTCGGGCGCAGGTAGTTGCCGTGCACGCCGGTGAACAGATTGGTGTAGACGATGTCCTCGGCGCCGCGGTCGACGATCATCTTCTTGTAGCCCTCGCTGGCCCGCGCCTCTTGCGTGGCGATGAACGGCGAGCCGATGTAGGCCAGATCGGCGCCCATGGCCTGCGCGGCCAGGATCGCGCCGCCAGTGGCGATCGCGCCGGAAAGAGCGATCGGCCCGTCGAACCAGGCGCGCAGCTCGGCGATCATGGCGAATGGCGAGAGGCGGCTGGCGTGGCCGCCCGCACCGGCGGCGACCGGGATGAGGCCGTCCGCCCCCTTGTCGATCGCCTTGCGGGCGAAGGCCTGGCTGATGACGTCGTGCAAAACCACCGCGCCCCAGCCGTGCGCCGCCTGGTTGACGTCCTCGCGCGCGCCCAGGGAGGTGATCAGCAGGGGAACCCTGTATTTCTCGCACAGCGCCATGTCGGCATCGAGCCGGGCATTGGTCTTGTGCACGATCTGGTTGACCGCGAACGGCGCCGACGGCCGCTCGGGATGGTCACGATCCCAGCCGGCCAGCACGCTGGTGATCTCGTCAAGCCATTCGTCCAGTTGCGACAGGGGGCGGGCGTTGAGCGAGGGAAACGATCCGACGATCCCCGCCCGGCATTGCGCGATCACCAGCGCCGGTCCCGAGACGATGAACAGCGGCGAGCCGATCACCGGCAAGCGCAACCGGTCGCGTAGAATAGGCGGCAGGGCCAAGGGGTATCTCGCCTGAAATCAAAATCACGCAGGCGTCTAACGTGTCACCCGACCTTGGCAAGCCGGCCCGGCCGAACAGGCGAGGCCGGGCAGCGATCGCCGGAGCCGCGCTGCTCCGGCGAAGGTCTGCCGCTCGGCGATCAGTTGATCGTCAGCTTGTTGGCCACCGTCGTGACGCCGGGCGCCGCCCAGGCGGTCTCAGCCGCCACTTCCCGCGCGTGCGGCGAGTGCACCATCCCGCTGAGGGTCACCGCGCCACCCTCGGCGTGGACCGAGATCGCGTCGGGCAAGGTGTACCAGGAGCGCTTGAGCGCACTCTTGATATCCGAGCCGATGCTGGCGGTGTTCACGCGCTTTTTGAGGGTGATCCGGTTTGTCACGCTCAAGACGCCGCTCAGATCGCGCACCTGACTTTCGGCAATATCTTTCTGGTAGTGCCAATCGAGTTCACCTGCCAGGGCAACGTGACCCTTTTCGACCGTGACCATGATGGCTTCGGACGGGATGGCGACATTCCAGCTAAGGCGATCGACCACCGCGGCGGCGATCTCGTCATCGGTGCGTCGGCGATCGAAGGGAAGCTGAACCTCGATCTCCTCGGCCACCGCCGTGACGCCGTGCACGCGGCGGGCGGCGCGCTCCGCCTCGCGCTTGCTGAAAAAGTTGTCCACGTGCCCAGAGAGCGTCACGATGCCGGATTTGGCCGTGACGCCGATGTGGGCGGCGATCACCGCCGGTTCCCACTTCAGCTCGGCCATCACGTCCTGCTGCAGTTGATTGTCGGTCTTCATAGGGGTGCTTTCAAGCGGCCGGTCAGAGGCACGGGAGAAAGACTCCCGCTCACCGGCTCAGCGCCGTGAATGGAAATCCATCCAAACGCTAAAAAATAACGCCCGCTTTAATCAATTGTTCCAAGAATCCTACAAGAATATTTTCGGGGCCTAGTCAAAAGTGCGGCCGAAATAGTCTTAGGTGCTCATTACTGATAAGCTCAGGCGTTCCACGTCAAGTTGGATCAGATCGCCGCTGCCGGGCGCGGCGGCTCCGCCATCATATGCACCACCGAAACCTTGGCGCCCGGACGCTGCTCCGAAACGCGCACGCGCGCACGCAGCTTTTTGGCGAGTGACTCGACGATGATGGTGCCAAGCCCGGCCGTGGCTGGCGCATCGGCGGGCGGCATGCCGACGCCATCGTCCGCCACCGACAGTGTCCATTCCGAGCCTCGCGCGCTGTAGTCGACGATGATCTTGCCCGGGCGTCGGTCGGGAAACGCGTGCTTGAGAGCGTTGATCACCAGTTCGGTGACGATGAGGCCAAGGCTCACGGAAACATCGGCGCCCACGACGAAGTCGTCGGTGGTCACTTCCACCGACAGCTGCTTGTGGTCGCGGATCATCGAAGCCCCAAGGCTCTCGCACAGTTGGGTGAAATAGGCCCGCAGCCCGACCTCGCGCCCCCCGGAGGCGGCCAGCTGACGCTGCACGGCGGCGATCGACATGACCCGCTGATGCGCGTCGCGCAGGTGCATCCGCGTCTCGTCGGAGCTGACGTTCCGGGCGCTCTGCAACAGGATGGCGGCGATGATCTGCAGGCTGTTGGCGACCCGGTGCTGGATCTCCTGCAGAAGGATGCCCTTCTCGCGCAGCAGGTCGTCCTTGATCCTGTCGGCCAGCCGCGCTTCGGTCACGTCGGTCGCCGACAGCAGCAGCCGCACCGGATGAGGGTCATCATAGGCCAGCCTGTGTGCGTTGAGCACAATGCGTCGGGCGCCCTGGCCGGCTCGCTCCAGATCGAATTCATAGGAGTCGATTTGCGCGGCGCCGCTGAGGGTCGCCTCGAGGAGCACTCGCAAGCGCGGCGAATCCCATTCTCCGCCGCCGATCTCCAGCAGGCAGCGGCCTGTCGTGGTCGCGGGCTCGAGCCCGAACGCCCGATGAAAGGAGGCGCTGGCGGCGACCAGGCGCAGCCGCTCGTCCAGCAGAACGAGTGGGGCGGTCGAGGCCTCGATGATCGCCTGCGTCAGGCTCGAAGGACGTGTGGGGGTGGACTCGGCCATGATCTGGCCCTTCGTCGAACCGGCGGCTCGCGAGGCGAAAGCCTTCCCGGCGAGAATGCTCATAGCACGGTTCGACGGTCTTTCCGCGGATCGGCAGGTCTTCGCGGTAAATAATTTTGATTGAACCGGGAATACTCTAGGCGGAGTTCAGCTGATTTGGTTGGATAACAAGGCGAGCAAGCGTGGTCGATTTCGCATGAAACCACTCGCGCAAGCTCTAAAAGAGGAATCCTGGATGGCCGTCGCCGACAACACCGCTCTTTGAGTTCTTAGCTCGCTGGCCTAGCGATCGGCGAACCGTCGAGGGTGGCCATCGGAACACCCCTCTGAAAAGGTGAGGGCGCGGCCGCTCGACCCCATGGCTCCGACGCCTTCATCAAACTGTCATGGAACAGTCATAGTTGGCCGGGCGCTTTGGGCCTCGCGGGGTTCGCGCGGCGCCTTCCGCCTTGTCACCAAACAGCTACACGGGACGGATAGTGTCTTGGCCATTCACGCGCGAGCGCGACCGGCGCTCGTCCTTCGGGGACCACGATCAATGCTTAGATCACTGACCTGTCTCGTGGCGGGCGCCGCCGCCCTGGCGCTGGGCTCGCTTGCCCAGGCCGCCGGCATTTCCGGCGCCGGCGCCACCTTCCCGGCCCCCGTCTACGCCAAGTGGGCGGAGGCCTATAAGGCCCGCACAGGCCAGCTGCTGAACTATCAGGCGATTGGTTCCGGCGGCGGCGTCAAGCAGATCGAAGCGGGAACCGTCGATTTCGGCGCTTCGGACAAGCCGCTCAAGCCCGACGTTCTCGCCGCCAACGGTCTCGCGCAGTTCCCGACGGTGGTCGGCGGGGTGGTTCCGGTGGTCAACCTTCCGGGAATCGCCCCAGGCGCCCTGCGGCTCACCGGTCCGATCCTGGCGGACATCTACCGCGGCGTCGATCGGTTCTGGGACGCGCCGGTGATCAAGTCCTACAATCCGAGCCTGCGCCTGCCGCACATGAAGATCACCGTCGTCCATCGTTCCGACGGCTCGGGCACCACTTTTCTCTACACCAGCTATCTCTCCATGCAGGCGCCGCATTGGGCCAAGGACGTGGGCGCCAGTGACGCGGTCAGCTGGCCCGTCGGTGTCGGCGGCAAGGGCAACGACGGCGTCGCCGCCATGGTCAAACAGACCCCAGGTTCGATCGGCTATGTCGAATACGCCTACGCCAAGCAGAACCGCATGACCTACGCGGTCATGAAGAACCGAGCAGGCGTCTGGGTGGCCCCGACCGCCGCCAACTTCGCCGCCGCCGCGGCGGGCGCGCGTTGGAGCGCCGCGCCCGGCTTCTACCTTCTGCTTCTCGATCAGCCCGGCGCCCGCGCTTGGCCGATCACCGGGGCGACCTTCATCCTGGTGCATACGCGCCAGACCAATCCGGCCAATGGCAAGGCGGTGCTGAGCTTCTTCGACTGGGCCTACAAGAACGGCGACTCGGCGGCCGCGCAGCTCGACTATGTTCCGCTGCCCGAACCGGTGAAGGCGCTTATCCGCCGGTCATGGAACCGCATCGCCGGCCCGGACGGCAAGCCGGTCTACCAATAGCCGGAGACGGCATCCGGTCTATGGCGATCACCGCCGCCCGCCGCCGCTCCCGGCCGAGCGGCGCGGCGTTCGAGCCCGTCTTTCGCGCGCTGTGCTTCGCCGCGGCGACCGCCCTGCTCGCCAGTCTTGGCGGCGTGTTGGTCTCCCTGGCGATCGGCGGTTGGCCGGCCTTCGCCCGGTTCGGGATCGGCTTCGTGACGGTCGCCACCTGGGATCCGGTCAAGGAGGTCTACGGCGCGGCTGGGCCGATCGTTGGAACCCTGATCACCTCGGCCCTGGCCCTCGCCCTGGCTCTGCCCGTGGCTGGCGCGGTCGCCTTCTTCCTCGTGGAACTCTGCCCCCAGTTCCTGAGGCGGCCGATCGGCACGGCCGTGGAGCTGCTCGCCGGCATTCCCTCGATCGTGTACGGCATGTGGGGTCTGTTCGTCTTCGCGCCGTTGTTCGCGGCCAAGATCGAGCTGCCGCTGATGTCGGCGGCGCCGCCCGGCTCGATCTTGGAGACTTTGACCGAGCGGAGTCCCCAACGGCTCGGGCATTCTCGCCGCCTCGATCATCCTCGCGATCATGATCCTGCCGTTCATGGCCGCGACCTTGCGCGAGCTGCTGATGAGCGTGCCGCCGCAGGTCCGCGAAAGCGCCTATGGCCTGGGCGCCACCATGCGCGAGGTGGTGATGAAGGTGACCCTCCCTTACGTGCGCCGCGGCGCGATCGGCGCGGTGATGCTAGGGCTCGGCCGGGCGCTCGGCGAAACGATGGCGGTGACCTTCATCATCGGCAATTCGCACGACTTTCCCACCAGCCTGTTCGCCTCCGGAGCCACCATCGCCTCGACCATAGCCAACGAATTCACCGAGGCGACGACGCCGCTGCACACCGCTTCGCTGATCGCCCTGGGGCTCGTCCTCTTCGCCATCACCTTCACCGTCCTCGCCCTCGCGCGCCTGCTGCTGCGCGAGCCGGCGAGAGGATAGCTTCGTGGCCGTCTCCACCGCCCGCATCGCGGTTCGGCGCGCCGCCAACGCCGCGTTCACAGCCGCCTGCGTCCTGCTGACGCTGCTTGCCCTCGCGGCGCTCGCCGCGATTCTCTGGTCGCTGGCGACCCAGGGATTGGCGGCGCTGCGCCCGAGCGTCTTCACCCGATCGACGCCCGCCCCCGGTTCGCCGGGCGGCCTCGCCAACGCCATCGTCGGCTCGATCCTGCTGTGCGTGCTCGCCATGGCCATGGCGGTCGTCGTCGGCGTGCTCGCCGGCACCTGGCTCGCCGAATACGCCGGCCGCAGCCGTTACGGCTCGCTGATCCGCTTCCTCAACGATGTTCTCCTCTCGGCGCCGTCCATTCTCGTCGGCCTGTTCGTCTACGAAATCCTCGTCGCCCCCGCCCACGGCTTTTCCGGCTTCGCCGGCGCCGTCGCCCTGGCCTTGCTCGCGGCGCCAGTAATCGTCCGCACCACCGAGGATGTCCTGAAGCTGCAGCCGGCGTCCTTGCGCGAATCCGCCGTCGCTCTCGGCGCGCCCCTCTGGCGGGTAATCGGCCAGGTGCTGTGGCGCAGCGGCGTCAGCGGCATCGTGACCGGCATCCTGCTCGCCTTCGCCCGGATCAGCGGCGAAACCGCGCCGCTGCTGTTCACCGCGCTCAACAATCAGTTCTTCAGCCTGGACATGACCAAGCCGATGGCCAACCTGCCATCGGTGATTTTCCAGTTCGCCCTCTCGGCCTACGACGACTGGCGCCGCCTCGCCTGGGCCGGGGCCTTCCTGATCGCCGCCGCCGTGCTCGGCGTCACCATCCTTGCCCGGGTCGTCTCGAGGGAGCCCGCCCGCCCATGACCGAGCTCGCCGTGAACGCGGCGGACCAGCCTCTGGCCCGACCGACAACCCCCGAACCGGCCGCGCGCACGCAGGGCGCCGACGTTTCGGTCGCGCGGGTCGAACCGGACAGTCTCAAGATCGATATTCGCGATCTCGATTTCTTTTACGGCAAGAACCGGGCGCTCAAGAGCGTCTCCTTCGGCATCGCCGCCAAGGCGGTCACCGCCCTTATCGGCCCGTCAGGCTGCGGCAAGTCGACCCTGCTGCGCGCCATCAACCGCATGTACGCCCTTTATCCTGGGCAAAAGGCGACCGGCGAGATCGTGTTGGATGGCGAGGACGTCCTGCGGCCAGGCGTCGACCTCGCCATGCTTCGAGCCCGAATCGGCATGGTGTTCCAGAAGCCGACGCCGTTTCCGATGTCGATCGTCGACAACGTCGCCTTCGGCGTGCGCCTGTACGAAAGGCTGTCGCGCGCCGACATGGCGATCCGCGTGGAGGAGTCGCTACGCCGCGCCGCCCTGTGGGATGAGGTGAAGGACAAGCTCAACGCCTCGGGGCTCAGCCTTTCGGGCGGCCAGCAGCAGCGCCTGTGTGTCGCCCGCTGCATCGCGGTGAAGCCCGAAATCCTGCTGCTCGACGAACCGACCTCCGCCCTGGACCCGATCTCCAGCGCCAAGCTCGAGGAGACGGTCACTCAGCTGAAGGCGGACTATACGATCGTCATCGTCACCCACAATCTCGGCCAGGCCGCTCGCCTCTCCGACTACACCGGCTTCATGTACCTGGGCGAACTCGTGGAATTCGGCGCGACCGAGGGCCTGTTCACCAAACCGACGACGCGGCGCGCCTCCGACTACATCACCGGCCGCTTCGGCTAGGGCGCAACGAGCAGGCTGAGCAAGCAGGGTCGCCATGGATCACACCGTCAGAGCCTACGACGAGGAATTGGACGCCATTTCCGCCGAACTCGCCCGCATGGGCGGCCTGGCGGAGGCTGAGGTGGCCGACTGCGTTCGCGCCATCGCCCGCCACGATGTCAGCCTCGCCGAGGCCGTGATCGGCCGCGACGCCCATCTCGACGCTTTGGAGATGGATATCGAACGCAAGGCGATCCGCCTCATCGCCCTGCGCCAGCCGGTCGCCGACGACCTGCGCCGGGCGATCGCCGCCATCAAGATCGCCAGCAATCTCGAGCGCTGCGGCGACCTCGCCAAGAACATTGCCAAGAGGGCGCTGGTGATCGCCGAATCCGAGCCGATGGCGCCCCTGACCAGTTCGATCGAGCGCATGGGAGCTCTCGTCGCCGCCCGCCTGACCGATGCGCTCGACGCGATCAGCTCCCGCGACATCGATCAGGCGATCGCCGTGTGGCGCGACGACCACGAGATCGACGAGCACTATGAGGCGATCTTTCGCGAACTTCTCACCTACATGATGGGAGATCCGCGAATGATCGCCGCCTGCGCCCATCTGCTGTTCGTCGCCAAGAACCTGGAGCGAATCGGCGATCACGCCACCAACATCGCCGAGGTGCTGCATTTCGAGATCACCGGGACCGCGCTCGCCGAAGAACGGCCGAAGGCCGACGCGCTGGTGCGGCCGTGACCTTCGAACGCCGCGTTGGCGAGCGTGGAGCCGTCGACCGCCCCTCCACCGAGGCGCATTCCTCGCTGGCCCCCTACATCCTCGTAGTCGAGGATGAGGAGTCGCTCGCCACTCTCTTGCGCTACAACCTCGAGAAAGAGGGCTATCGTGTTGCCGCCTCCTCCGATGGCGAGGAAGCGCTGATGCTTATCCACGAGGGCCTGCCCGATCTCATCGTGCTCGACTGGATGCTGCCGTCCGTGTCCGGCATCGAGATTTGCCGGCGGCTCCGCCAGCGCGGCGGCTCGCGCAACGTGCCGATTCTGATGCTGACCGCCAGGGCCGAGGAGTCGGACCGCATTCGCGGCCTCGACACCGGCGCCGACGACTATCTCGTCAAGCCGTTCTCGATGAGCGAGCTGTGCGCCCGCGTGCGAGCGGTGCTGCGCCGCATTCGCCCCGGTCTCGCCGAGGATCGCGTCCGCGCCGGCGACATCGTCGTCGACCGGGTCGCCCATCGCGTGAAGCGCAACGGCGAGGAGGTTCGCCTCGGCCCAACCGAGTTCCGCCTGCTCGATTATTTCATCCAGCATCCAGGGCGGGTGTTCTCGCGCGAGCAGCTGCTGAACGCCGTCTGGGGCTCCGACATCTACGTCGAGACCCGGACCGTCGATGTCCATATCGGCCGGTTGCGCCGGGCGCTCGGCGGCGGCGACCCGATCCGCACCGTCCGTTCGGCCGGCTATGCGCTCGACGTCTGAGCGTCGTCGCTTCCGGCGATTGACGGCTCGATGAGCCCCGGACAATGAAGTGGCTGATCCAAGCCGCCGCCCAAGGCTCGATAAGGAACCGTTCGATGAAAAAGCCTCTTGCCGCCCTCTTCGCCGTGGCCGTCACCGGCCTGGCGGGCTCCGCGCTCTCCCAGCCGGCCAGCGCCTATCCACCGCCGCCGCCGCCGCAAACCGCGCCCGCGCCGGCTCCGGCGGTCGCCGTGCGGCCGCCCTATCATCATCACTATTCCCGTTGGGGTTGGCGCCACCACCATCATCGCGTTTGCCGGTGGCATCACGGCCATCGCCACTGCTGGTGGCGCCGCTGGTAGGCTCGACCGACCCTCTCCCCCTGGCGGCGGGGTTCGCCCCGCCGACGCTGGGTGAGTGGCGGGCGCTCGTCACGCGCGCCCTCAGGGGCGCCGAAGCCGCATCACTGACGACGCGCGGCCCGGACGGACTGGCCATCGCGCCGCTCGATATTGGCGAGCGGGCGGCGCATCCGACCCTCGCACGTGCAGCGCCCCCCGGCGGCGCGGCGTGGGACATTCGCGGCTTCGTCGACCATCCCGATCCGGCGTCCGCCAATATCGAACTCCTGGAGCATTTGGCCGGCGGCGCCGCCTCGGCCCTCGTCGCCATCGACCCGACCGGCGCGCGCGGCGTCGCCATCGGCTCGCGCGCCGACATGGCGCGGCTGCTCGACAGCGTGGTCCTCGAGGTCGCGCCGATCGCCCTCGACGCCGGGTTCCTTGGGCCGCTTGCGGCGCGCTGGCTGGGCGACACCGGCAAGGCCTCGCCGGCCGCGCCGCTCGCCTTGCACCTCGACCCGCTGTCGAGCTTCGCGCGCGAGGGCGGCAGTCCGGGACCGATTGCGGCTCACCTCGACGCCGCGGCGACCATCGCCGCCGAGCTCGCGATGCCTTATCCCAACGCCACCTTGTTCCTGGCCAGCGGTCGGGTGGTCCACGAGGCCGGCGGCCGGCCGGCCGAGGAAATCGCCTTCGGCCTCGCAGCCGGCCTGGCCTATGCCAAGGCGCTCGGCGCGGCCGGCGTGCCGCCCGAGGACGCGATCGGCCGCATCGTCCTCGGCCTCTGCGCGGACGCCGATATCCTGGTTTCGATCGCAAAGATGCGAGCCGCTCGGCTTGCCTGGTCCAAGCTGGCCGCCGCTTGCGGCTCCAAGGCGCCGTCGCGCATCGAGGCGCGCTCGTCGGGCCGCATGCTCGCCGCGGCCGATCCCTGGACCAATCTCATCCGCCTCGCCGTCGCCGGGTTCGCCGCCGCCGTTGGTGGGGCGGACGCCATCGTCCTCGACGCCTTCACCGCGCCGCTCGGCCGGCCGACCAGATCGGCGCGCCGGATTTCGCGCAACGTTCAGTTGATCATGATGAAGGAGGCGCACGTCGCCGCCGCCGCCGATCCGCTCGCCGGCGCGGGCGCGGTGGAGGCGCTGACCGACGATCTGGCGCGCCAGGCGTGGCGCGCGTTCCAGCGGATCGAGGCGGCGGGCGGCATTGCCGCCGTGCTCGAAGGCGGCGAACTCGCCCAGCGGGTCGGCGAGGCTCGCGAGGAGCTGCGCGCCGCCCTCGCCGACCGGTCGCTCCGGCTCATCGGGGTCACCGACTTTCGCGCGGAGGACCTGCCAAAGCCGGAGATGGCGACCACGCTCGCCGCGCCCGTGGTCGCCCCCGATCCGCGCCAGCCGGGGCCGGACAGCCTCTGTCCGCCCATGGCGCCAATCACCTTGGAAGGCTTGGCGGCAACCGCGGCGTGAAGCGCCTGCGAGCCCGCGCCCTCAGAACGGCAGAATGTTTCGTTTGCGGGTGTAGGCGAGGTAGCCGATGTTGGCGCCAAGGCGCAGCCCGACGCCGGCGCGCATGGGCGCGAGGGTGATGCCCTCGGCGCGCTGATAGTTCACTCCCATGCCGGCGATAAAATAGGCGGACCCCTCGACCCCCGGGAAACGACGGTAAACGGCGTCAGGATACTGAAGATTGTAGCATAGCACGAAGACGCGGCTGCCGTTGCCGCCGGCGTCGAAGCCGATCGACGGCCCCTGCCAATAGACCTTCTGCGGTGGTCGTCCCTTCATGTACAGCAGCCCTCGGCCGTAGCGCAGGCCGAAGCCAAACGCGCCCGAGGCCTCCTCGCCGGCGATGTAGCCGGTCGGTCGGCCGTTGTCCTTGAACACCCGCTCGACCGCCGCACCGGCCGACTCGGCCGTCACGCCGAGAAAATCGGAGACCCGGTTGACCAGTTCGTCGTCGCTATAGGTCGGCGCCGATTGGGCGCTGGTCGGGGAGGGCGGCTGGGTGGGCGGCGCCTCGGCCGCGCCGTTGGGCGAATAGGGCTGCGCCCCGGCGCTCGCCCCGCCGAGGACGAGAACGAGGCCAACAATGGCGAGACGGCGGGGCATGGGCGGCGTCCTTCATCGAGGCGGCTCGAGGCAAGGCGCCGCCCCGAGGCGCCGGTCGGCCGCTCCAACGCTCCTGCTACGCCTGAATTGATTAACGGTGGCTGAAGCGTCGGCCAGCGCGGTTTTGTCGGCGAAGCGTGCTACGAGGCGCGCCGCCATGACGACGCCGCTCGCCCGCATCCGCAACTTCTCGATCATCGCCCACATCGACCATGGCAAGTCGACGCTCTCCGACCGCCTGATCCAGGAGACCGGCGGCCTCACCGCCCGCGAGATGAAGGCGCAGGTGCTCGACTCCATGGAGATCGAGCGGGAGCGCGGCATCACCATCAAGGCGCAGACCGTGCGCCTGAGCTACACGGCCGCCGACGGCGGATCTTACGTCCTCAACCTCATGGACACCCCCGGCCATGTCGACTTCGCCTATGAGGTCAGCCGCTCGCTGGCCGCCTGCGAGGGCTCGATCCTGGTCGTCGACGCCAGCCAGGGCGTCGAGGCGCAGACGCTGGCGAACGTCTACCAGGCGATCGAGGCCGACCACGAGATCGTCCCCGTCCTCAACAAGGTCGACCTCCCCGCCGCCGAGCCGGACCGGGTGCGCGAGCAGATCGAGGAGGTCATCGGCATCGACGCCTCCGGCGCGATCGAGTGCTCGGCCAAGACCGGCCTTGGCGTTCGCGACATCCTGGAGGCGATCGTCACTCGCCTGCCGGCGCCCAAGGGCGATCCCGCCGCGCCGCTCAAGGCGCTGCTCGTCGACGCCTGGTACGACGCCTACCTCGGCGTCGTCGTGCTGGTGCGGGTGTTCGACGGCATGCTCAAGGCCGGCCAGAGCGTGCGCATGATGCAGGCGGGCGCCACCTACAAGGTCGACAAGATCGGCGTCTTCCTCCCCAAGCCGGCGGATGTCGCGGCGCTGGGCCCGGGCGAGATCGGCTTCATCACCGCCCAGATCAAGGACGTGGCCGACGCCGCCGTCGGCGACACCCTGACCGAGGAGCGGCGGCAGGCGGCCCAGGCTCTGCCCGGGTTCAAGCCGGTGCAGCCGGTGGTCTTCTGCGGCCTCTTCCCCGTGGACGCGGCCGATTTCGAAGACCTCCGCGCCGCCGTCGGGCGCCTGCGGCTCAACGACGCCAGCTTCACCTATGAGATGGAGACCAGCGCGGCGCTGGGCTTCGGCTTCCGCTGCGGCTTTCTCGGCCTCTTGCACCTTGAGATCGTGCAGGAGCGGCTGACCCGCGAGTTCAACCTCGATCTCATCGCCACCGCCCCCAGCGTCATCTACAAGATCACCCTCACCAACGGCGAGACGGTCGAGCTGCACAATCCCGCCGACCTCCCCGATCCGGTGCGGATCGCCAGCATCGCCGAGCCGTGGATCAAGGCAACCATCTTCACGCCCGACGACTACCTGGGGGCGGTGATCAAGCTGTGCCAGGATCGCCGCGGCGCCCAGAAGGAGCTGAGCTACGTCGGCGCGCGCGCCATGGTCGTCTACGATCTGCCGCTGAACGAGGTTGTGTTCGACTTCTACGACCGGCTGAAGAGCATCTCCAAGGGCTACGCCAGCTTCGACTACAGCCTCGAAGACTATCGAGAAGGCGACCTCGTCAAGATGTCGATCCTGGTGAATGGCGAGCCGGTCGACGCCCTCTCCATGCTGGTCCATCGCGGCCGGGCCGAGACGCGCGGGCGCGGCATGGTCGAGAAGATGAAGGAGCTGATCCCGCCCCACCTCTTCGTCATCCCAATCCAGGCGGCGATCGGCGGCAAGATCATTGCCCGCGAGACCGTCCGCGCCCTGCGCAAGGACGTCACCGCCAAATGCTACGGCGGCGACGCCACCCGCAAACGCAAGCTCCTCGACAAGCAGAAGGAGGGCAAGAAAAAGCTCCGCCAATTCGGCAAGGTCGAGATCCCGCAGGAGGCCTTCATCGCGGCGCTGAAGATGGACGCGGATTGACAGGGCCGCATCGATTGGCTGGCGCCAAGGCCTAATACGCGCAAACTTCGAAGGCCCGTCGGGCGTCCCCCTTCCAGGGTCCACGATAGAGGTCCAGGAGTTGCTCCGCGTCCGTCCGGCCAGATTGGGCGATCTCGTCAAGATCGGTCAGGTAGTTGCTTTCGTCGACCAATCCGGCGGAAAGCCGATTACGTCGCTTCAGCCCGCCGCGGGCGAGGGCGAGCATTTCGCGGGCGATCTCGCGCGCCGTACGACCGGCGATCATGGCGCCGAGCGCCAGCCGAGGAACGTCGCGGCGAAGGTCCGATCGCTGCTCTAGAGTCCAGGAGCGACAGAGATCCCAGGCGCCCGCCTGCGCGTCGGCGTCGTACAGCAAGCCGGCCCACAGCGCCGGCAGACCGCAAAGGCGCGACCACGATCCGGCGTCGGCGCCGCGCATTTCCAAATATTGCTTGAGCCTCACCTCCGGAAACAGGGTGCTGACGTGATCGGCCCAATCGGAGAGGGTTGGCCGCTCGCCAGGCGCTTCGGGCAGCTCGCCGGCCATGAAGGCGCGGAACGAACGACCGGCGACGTCGATATAGCGGCCCTGGCGCTTCACGAAATACATCGGCACGTCCAGCGCCCATCGAGCATAGCGTTCGAAGCCGAACCCGTCCTCGAACACGAAGGGCAGCAGGCCGGTGCGCTGGGCGTCGGTGTCGGTCCAAACATTGGCTCTGGCCGACAACAAGCCGTTCGGCCGGCCTTCAGTGAATGGCGAGTTGGCGAACAGCGCGGTGACGATCGGCTGCAGCGCCAGGCTCACCCTGAACTTGGCGACCATGTCGGCTTCGTCGGCAAAGTCGAGATTGGCCTGAACGGTGCAGGTGCGGAACATCATGTCCAGCCCAAGCGAGCCAACCGTCGGCATGTACCGCCGCATGATGCGATATCGCCCTTTCGGCATCATCGGGATCTCGGCGCGCGGCCACAGCGGGTTGAATCCGAGACCGGCAAAGGCGAGGCCCAAGGGCTCGGCGACCACCTTCGCCTCTTCCAGATGGCGGCCCGTCTCCTCGCAGATCTCGTGCATGTCGGCGAGCGGGGCGCCAGACAGTTCGAATTGACCGCCAGGCTCCAGGCTGATGTTCGCCGCGCCGCGCCCCAGACCAATCAGAACCGGCTCGCCGGACTGGGCCGTTTCGTAAGCGCCCTGCCAGCCGAAGGCGCCCAAGCCGCGCAGAAGGGCTTCGATCCCGGCGCTTCCGTCGTAAGGCGGCGGCCTGAAGTCACCCGTGGCGAACACGAACTTCTCATGCTCCGCCCCGACCCGGAAGCGCTCGGGCGGCTTGCTTCCGGCGGCGAACCAGGCGACCAGATCGGCGAATTCTACCGGTCGCTCACCCTTATCGGCCATGGATTCCGCCACTTCGCTCGACGTCGCCGCCTTTTCCGCTTCCACTTGCTCGCCCGGGCTTAGAACCTCAAGGTCGCTCGGCGGACGCTGTGGGCAATCGCGGCCCCGGCCGCTCGCCAAAAAGAGCCGAACCGATCCTCACGTTCGTGGCTCCAAAGCGGATGGCGGTCGCGAAATCTCCGCTCATGCCCATCGAGAGGTGCACAAGGCCGTTCCGCGCCGCCAGCCGGGCGAGGAGCGCGAAGTGCGGCGCCGGCGGCTCCGCGGCCGGGGGCAAGGCCATGAGCCCTTCGACGTCTAGCCCCTTGCCGCGACAATCGGCGATGAACGCGTCGACGTCGGTCGGCGAGACACCGCCTTTCTGGGCCTCATCGCCGGTGTTGACCTGCACCAACAGCCGCACGCGTCGGCCTTGTCGGTCCATCTCCGCAGCCAAGGCGTCCGCCAGGCGCGTCCGGTCCAACGTCTCGATCACGTCGAACAGCGACACCGCCGCCGCCACCTTGTTGCTTTGCAGCCTCCCGATCAAACGCAATTCGACATCTTTCCGATGGTCGGCCCAGCGCCGCGCCGCCTCCTCGACCCGGTTTTCGCCGAATACGCGCTGGCCGGCGGCGAGCACGTCCGCCACCCGCGCCCAGGGCTGCTGCTTGCTCACCGCCGTGAGACCGACCGTACTCGGCCGGCGCCCGGCGGCCAGCGCCGCCTCGTCCATGGCGCGGCGAAGCTCCAGATAGGTCATGGGAACGATTCCTGGGATGCGGGCGCTGTGGCGCGCCGCGCTGAGGCTAAGGGGCGCACAAAAAGCCGCAAGCGCCACGCCGCCGTTGTTGTTCTTCACCGATCCTCACCGCACGCCCCTCCCTGCGAGCATCGTGCCGCGGCTGCCGCGCGGCGCCGGATTGGTGTATCGGCCGTTCGGCGCGATCGACCGGCTGCACGAAGGCAAGAAGCTAGCTTCCGCGTGCCGTTCCGGCAAAGTGATGTTCCTGGTGGGTGGCGACCCCGGCTTGGCGGCGCGGCTCGGCGCGCGCGGCCTTCATTTGCCGGAGCGCGACAGCGGGCGAGCGGGTGACATCAGGCGATGGCGGCGGCGCTTTCTGGTCACCGCCGCGGCGCACGACGCGCCGGCGGTTCTTCGCGCCTGTCGCGCTGGCGTCGAGGCTGTCGTGATTTCGCCCGCCTTCGCCAGCGCGAGCCTATCGGCGGGTAGGCCACACGGTGCGCGCCGCCTCGCCCAGCTGGCGCGGCTTGCGAGCGCGCCCGCGGTCGCGCTCGGCGGAGTGAACCGCCGGACAATCTCGAGACTGGCCCTCACCGGAGTCGGCGGCGTGGCCATGGTCGAGGCGGTAGTCGGCGATCTCAGTGATGGAAAGCCTTGACCAGCCGGGTGGTCGGCGTCCCAAGCCGGTCAAAACTTGAACGTGGTCTCCAGGCGCACCCGCGGGGCGGGCATTTGCGGGTCCAGCAGTTTCTGACTTTCCAAGTCGTCAGGCGCTAAGCTCACGGCCCCGCCGATATGCAATCGCGGGGTGATCTTGTAGTAGACGCCAGGAGCGACGTCCTTCCATTGAACGTCGCGATCTGTATGCTGTTCGACGCCGAGCTTGAGCCCCCAACGGGTCCTGCGCGAGTCCCACTCCATTGACCGACGAGGCGTTGTAACCGCCTGGGTGTGGCTGCCATCCGTGAAATCGCTCGAAACGAGCAACACGGGCGCCTGCTGAGCGGCGGCGGCCCCGGCGGCCGCCGTGAGGGCGCCCGCAGCAAAGGCGGCGAGCGCGGCGCGCCAAACGGAGCCCTTCATCACCTGTGCCGCAATACCCATCGTCGCGCCGGGACTGGCGCTTGTATCGCTCTTGGTCCGATAACGCGCGACGGTCAACGAAAGGCGCCTGATTGAGCGCCGTCGAACGGCCATGCGCCTCGGCGTGTTGCGCCCCGGCCACGCCTGCCCGTCTTTACGCGCGGGCCGTTGCGACGCATATGTCGACCGCGCGGCCGGGGAGGCTCCGCCGCCGTCATCCAGCGATTGGTTACCCCGTTTGCAAGGAAAACGCCCTCTATGACGAAGCCTCGTCGCCTGGTCCCTTCCAACGCCGTGATCGTTTTGGCAAGCGCCGCGGCGCTTTCGGTGACCGCCTGCGGCGGACGCCTCGCCCATCCGCTTGGAACTCAGGCGGCGCGGACGCCGCCGGCCGCGATCGGCGTCAACGCCTATTTGTGGCGAGCGGCGCTGGACACGCTGGCGTTCATGCCGCTCGCCAGCGCCGATCCGTTCGGCGGGGTGATCAACACCGATTGGTACGTCAACCCAGAAAAGCCCGACGAGCGATTCAAGGCGACCGTCTATATCCTCGACACCCAACTCCGCGCCGACGAACTCAACGTCACCATCTTCAAGGAGGTGAGCAACGGCGGCGCTTGGTCTCCCGCGCCGACGTCGGACCAGACGGCGGTCGACATCGAGAACGCCATCTTGACTCGAGCCCGGCAGCTCCGACTGTCGAACCTGCGCGGCTAAGGTCGCGGCATGGCCGAACGGGAGGGCCGCGCCGGCCGTTACGACCCGCTCGCCTGCGAGCCTCGGTGGCAAGCCGCGTGGGAAGCGGCGGCCGTCTTCCGCGCCGACGATAATTCGGCCAAGCCGAAGTATTACGCCTTGGAGATGTTCCCCTACCCATCGGGGCGACTGCACATTGGTCACGTGCGCAACTACACAATGGGCGATGTCGTTGCGCGCTACAAGCGCGCCAGGGGGCACGAGGTGCTCCACCCAATGGGGTGGGACGCGTTTGGTCTTCCCGCCGAGAACGCCGCTCGCGAGCGGGGCGTGAATCCCGCCGAATGGACGCGCGGCAACATCGAGGTGATGCGCGCCGAGCTGAAGCGGCTCGGCCTGGCGATTGACTGGTCGCGCGAACTGGCCACCTGCGACGTCAACTATTATGGCGCGCAGCAAGCGCTATTTCTAGATCTCTGGTCGCGCGGCCTGGTTTACCGCAAGCTTTCGGCGGTCAATTGGGATCCCGTCGATCACACCGTGCTGGCCAATGAGCAGGTGATAGACGGCCTCGGCTGGCGTTCGGGGGCTCCGGTGGAGCGGCGGGAACTCGCTCAATGGTTCTTGCGGATCACCAATTATGCCGACGCCCTCCTGGAGGGGTTGGATACGCTGACGCACTGGCCCGACAAGGTGCGGCTGATGCAGCGCAATTGGATCGGCCGATCCACCGGATTGCGGCTCACCTTCGCCCTGGCCGAGCCGCAACCGACCGGCGCCAAGTCCATCGAGGTTTACACCACCCGGCCGGACACGCTCTTCGGCGCCAGTTTTTTGGCGATCAGTCCGGACCACCCAATCGCCCGGACGCTCGCCGCCGGTTCGCGGGCGGTGGCGACCTTCATCGACGGCTGCCGCGCCGGGGCGGGGACCGAGGCGCAGATAGAAACCGCCGAAAAGCTTGGATTGGATACCGGCCTAATGGTCGTTCACCCGTTCGACCCGATGCGAACCTTGCCGGTCTGGATCGCCAACTTCGTTCTCATCGACTACGGCGCCGGGGCGATTTTCGGCTGCCCGGCGCATGACCAGCGCGACCTCGATTTCGCCCGAAAGTATGGTCTGCCAGTGATCCCGGTGGTCAAGCCGGACGGCTGGGGCGACGGTGCGTTTCACGTGGAACAGGAGGCCTACACCGGTCGCGGCGTGCTGTTCGATTCCGACTTCCTCGATGGCGCGGATGATACGGCGGCCAAGACCGCGGCGATCGCGCGCGCCGAGCGGCTGGGCGTCGGCAAGGCCGAGGTCGCCTTTCGCTTGCGCGATTGGAGCGTGTCGCGCCAGCGCGGCTGGGGCTGCCCGATCCCGGCGATCCACTGCGGCGACTGCGGAGTCGTTCCTGCTCCCGCGGCGAGCCTTCCCGTGCGTCTGCCGGAGGACCTGGATTTCAGCCAACCTGGAAATCCGCTGGCCCGCCATCGAACCTGGAAACACGTCGCCTGCCCGAACTGCGGCCGGGATGCCGAGCGCGAGACCGACACGTTCGACACGTTCGTCAACTCATCATGGTACTTCGCGCGCTTCGCCGACCCAGAGAGCGCCACGCCGATCAATCGCGCCGCCGCCGATCGCTGGTTGCCGGTCGATCAATACGTCGGCGGCGTGGAGCACGCGGTGCTTCATCTGCTCTATGCAAGGTTCATCACGCGCGCCCTGTTCGATGCCGGCCGCGTTTCGACGCCAGAGCCATTTTCGCGTCTGTTCACTCAAGGCATGGTGACGCACGAGACCTACCGCCGCCAGTCGGGCGCGTGGTTGGAGCCCGGCGAGGTGGTGATCGAAAAAGAAGGTGCGACGCGCCGAGCGAAGGATCGGCGGACAGGAGAGCCCGTGGTCATCGGCGACAGTGTCGCGATGTCCAAATCCAAGCGGAACGTCGTGGCCCCGGCGGAGATCGCCAAGGTGAACGGAGTCGACGCAGTTCGTCTGTTCGTCCTCTCCGACTCGCCGCCCGAGAGGGACGTTCAGTGGACGCCAGGCGGCATCGAAGGGGCGTCAAAGCTGGTGCAACGTCTATGGGCGGAGTTCGTCGCCGAACCGGGCGAGGACGTGATCGATGCCGCTTCGCTAACCCGCGCGACCCATCAGAAAATCCGCGAGATCACCGAGGCGATCGAAGATTTCCGCCTGAACAGCGCCATCGCGCGCATTCACGAGTTCGTCTCGATACTGCGACGCGCGAGGCCCAGGAGTGACGACCAACCCGGCGCGCTCGCCCGCCGCCACGCGCTCCTGGCCCTTGCGCGCCTGGTGGCGCCCTTCGCCCCGCATCTGGCCGAGTCGGCTTGGGAGAGCCTTGACCAGCCCGGCTTCGTATCAACCGCTCCCTGGCCGACCTTCGACCCTGACCTGGCGCGCCCGGAGACCATTGTCCTGCCGGTGCAGATCAATGGGCGCCGTCGCGGAGAAATCCGCATCTCCAAGGGGACGGAACGCGAGGCGGTGCGCGAGAAAGCCCTCGCCGAGCCGGAGATTGCAGCGCGCCTGAGCGGCCTGACCTTGCGACAGGTGATCTTCGTGCCCGATCGTATCGTCAATCTGGTCGCCGACTGATGCGCATCGAGGGACACCTGCTGGCGCTGATGCTTGTCTTGCCGCTGCTGAGCGGCTGCGGCTTCACCCCTCTCTACGGCCGACCGGAGACGAGAGCCGAGCTTTCGGCGGTGCAGGTGATCGCGCCGGAAGGTCGCGCCGCCTTCCTGCTCAAACAGGCGCTCGACGATGACCTCGGACGAGACAAGGCGGTCGCGGCTCGGTTTCGGCTGGAAATGTTCGACGTGCAGACCCGCGACCCGCGCGGGCTGACGCTGGAGGACGTCGCCGAGCGATACGTGCTAGGTCTGGCCGTCTCCTATCGCTTGGTCGACTCCGCCACCGGGGCGGTGGTGCATGCCGGCAAGGTCACCAGCCAGGTGAGCTATGATGCCGTGGACGCGCCTTATGCGGGGATCGCGGGCCGTGAGGATGCCCAGGCGCGCGCCGCGATGGATGCGGCGCGCAAGATCGGGCTCGACTTGGCGACCTGGGCGGCCAAACGACCCACGAGCGGCTCTTAGAGACGCGCCCGTGCTCGCGCCGGTCGATGGGAAGGCCGCGACGCTCGCCACCGCCCGATGACTTTTTTTGAGCGCCGACCATGGAGCTGAAAAAGAGGAGCGAGATCGAGGCATTTCTCAACAGACCGGGTGAAGCTCGTGTCGTCCTGCTTTACGGCCCGGACGCTGGGCTGGTCCGCGCCCGCGGCGCCCGCCTGGTGCGGCGCGCCAGCGAGCGCGACGACGACCCATTCGACGTCGCGCGGATCGCGGGGAGCGAGCTTGCCGCGTCGCCGGAGCGGCTCGAGGAGGAATTAGCCGCCTATTCGATGCTCCGCGGCCGTCGACTGGTGCGACTGCGCCTTGACGGTGAGCGCGACGCGGCCGAGCCCGCGATCCTCGAGGCCGTGCGGCGCCACTTGGCTGGCGAGCTTAATCCTGCCTGCCTGCTGATCGCCGAGGTGGGCCCGTTAGGAAAAACCTCGCCCCTGCGTGTTCAGGCGGAGAGGGCGGCGGCGGCGGTCGCCATCGCCTGCTATCCGACCGAAGGCGCCGACCTGACCGCCTTGATCCGCGAGAGGCTTGCCCAGGATCGTGTCGGGCTCGAACCCGAGGCCTTGCGCCGTTTCGCCGCTCGCCTTCCCGCCGACCATGGCGTCGCGCTGGCCGAGATCGAGCGGATTGCCGTTTTTCTCGGGCCTGGCAGCGGCCAGATCGCGAGCGAGGCCGACCTTGACGAATTTGTCGGCGTTGAGCCGGACGCCTCCCTGGCGCAAGGGGCGTACGAGGCGTTCGGCGGACGAGCCGCCGCCGCCTATGCGCAAATTCGGCGCGCGGAGCGCGAAGGCCAGGCCGGACCGCCGGCCGCGAGAGCCATGGCGGCGCACTTGGCCCGCCTACGCCGTGTTGCCGAGGCGCGGCTCGGGGGCAAGCCGGTGGGCGAGGCGGTGCAGTCCCTCAAAATATTCTGGAAATCGCGCGAGGAGTTTACTCGCCAAGCGCGCGCTTGGGATCTCGCCAACTTGGAGGCGGCCCAGGCGCAGATATTCGCCGCCGAGCAGGCCTGCCGCCAGACGGGGGCGCCCGCCGCCATGCTGGTCGAACGATTGTCCTTTTGGATCGCCTCGCGCGCCAAGCGCCTGGGGCTGTAGTGAGCCGCTAAGCGCGCGACAGGCGCCCACAAATATCGTCGAGCTGTTCGAGGGAGCGGTACCGGACCCGAACTTCGCCGGCGCCGCCGCGATCTCGCACGCTCACCTCGAGACCGATCGCCTCGGCGAGCCCACGTTCCAGCGCGGCGATGTCTGGATCCCTTTCGCCGGACCGGGGCCGGTGGACGCGGGCGCCGGCCCGGCGCGCCAGAGCCTCCGCCTGGCGGACGCTCATGCCTCTGCGGAGGACCTCCTCCGCCAGGCGGGTCGGATCCTCCGCCCCGGCTATCGCGCGCGCGTGCCCGGCGCTGAGCGCGCCTTCTTCCAGCTTTGTGCGAACTTCGGCGGGCAGCCGCAGCAGCCGAAGCGTGTTGGCCACGTGCGGACAACTCTTGCCGACGGCCTTGGCCACCGCCGCGGTGTCGCCGCCGAGACGGTCCAGCAACTCCCCGTAAGCCCTCGCCTCTTCAAGTGGGTTGAGGTCGGCGCGCTGCAAATTCTCGATCAAGGCGAGGATCCCCACCTCATCGTCGCCGATCATCCGGACGATGGCGGGGACGGCGTGCAAGCGGGCCATCTGCGCCGCGCGCCAGCGGCGCTCGCCGGCGACGATCTGGAATTCCCCAGCGGCGTCTGGCGCTGGACGCACCAGAATCGGCTGCAGGATGCCACGGCTGGCGATCGAGGCGCTCAGTTCGGCGAGCGCGGCCGCATCGAAGTGGCGACGAGGCTGCGACGGGTTGGCTCGCACGAGTTCGATCGGCAGCAGGCGGACATCGCCATCGGGGTGATCGCCGCGGGCAAGCGGCCGGGTTTCCTCCAGCAGGGCCGAAAGGCCCCGGCCCAGTCCGCGTCGGGTTTGCGCCATTCGTGCTCTCCTTGCCGTCCGCCCTTTAGGCGACCGCCTGAACCCGCCGCCCCTCGCGCCCCAGCAGCTCGCGCGCCAGCTCGAGATAGGCGCGGCTGCCGGCGCACTTGAGATCGTAGATCAGCGCCGGCTTGCCAAAGGAGGGCGCCTCCGACACCCGCACGTTGCGCGGTATCGCGGTGCGATACACCGCCTCGCCGAGCGTGGCGCGAACATCCTGCGCCACCTGCTCGCTGAGGCTGTTGCGACGGTCGAACATGGTGAGCACCACGCCTTGCAACGACAGCTCCGGATTGAGCGATTCTCGCACCCGCTCGATGGTGCGGAGCAGCTGAGTAAGACCCTCGAGCGCGAAGAACTCGCACTGCAGCGGCACCAGCACCGCGTCGGCGGCCGCCATGGCGTTCAGCGTCAGCAAGTTGAGCGAGGGTGGACAATCGATGAAGACGAAGTCAAGGCCGTGCTCCCGGCGCACGCTTTGCAGGGCCTCGCGCAGCCGGTGAGCGCGGCCGGCCTCGCGCCCGAGTTCGACCTCGACCCCGGCGAGGTCGGCGTCGCCGGCGATCAGCTGGAGGCCAGGCACCAGGGTTTCTCGAGCCGCCTCCGCGACGGACAAGCCTTCGATCAGCAGGTCGTAGGTCGTCACCGGGCGGTCGTGGGGCCCGACTCCCAGGCCGGTGGACGCGTTCCCCTGCGGGTCGCAGTCGATCAGCAGGACCCGCGCGCCGGTCGCGGCCAGCGCCGTGGCCAAATTGATCGCGGTCGTCGTTTTGCCGACGCCGCCCTTCTGGTTGGCGATTGCGATTACTCTTGGCGAGGCCCGACGATCAGGCACGGCGCGCCTCCGCCAGCTCGACGATGCGGCCGCGCGGATCGCTGCGGCTGGGGTGTATCCGGCAATCGAAACGCCATTTCCGGCGAGCCGCGGCGAGTTCGGCTTCGACCCCCTCGCCCTTGAGAAATAGAGCCCGCGCGTCGCCGGCGAGGAAACCCCGCGCCAATCCCAACAGCCGATCAAGAGGCGCCAAGGCCCGGGCGGTGACGACCTCCACCCGGCAGCACAGCGTCTCGGCGCGCGCCTGGATCACCTCGCCGGGCAGATCGAGGCGACGCAGGGTCTCGCGCAGGAACTCGCACCGCTTGCCGCGGCTCTCCACCAGCCGCACATCGGCGCCCGAGCGGCCTTTAAGCAGAATCGCCAGCACGAGCCCTGGGAAGCCCGCGCCGGCCCCCAGGTCGGCCCATATCCGCGCCTCCGGCGCGAGATCCAGCAACTGCCCGCAGTCGATCACGTGGCGGCGCCAGAAATCTTCCAGGGTCGAGCGGCCCACCAGGTTGGTTCGTCGGTTGGCGATCGACAGCTGCTCGCGAAACGCCTCGAGGTCGCTTCGCTGGCGTTCGCCCAAAGGCGCACCGCCGAAGACCAGAGCGTCGCCCGCCCGATCCGCCTCACGCCGCGCGTCGGCGGACATGGGCGAGAAGGGCGGTCAGGGCGCCGGCGGTGACCCCTTCGATTCTGGCCGCCTGTCCAAGAGATGCCGGCCGGATTCGCCCGAGCTTGTCACGCGCCTCGGCGGACAAGCCCCCGAGTTTGCCATAGTCGAGATCGGCCGGCAGCGCGAGATCCTCGTCGCGGCGGAATAGCGCCACGTCGGCTTCCTGCCGATCGACATAGCCACGATAAACGGCTGCCGCCTCCAGCTCCTCCCGCGCGAAGGCCGGCCATTGCGCGATCTCCGGCCATGCCAGCGCCAGCTTCGTCCAGTCGAGCCCAGGCAAGGCCAGCAGCTGTTCGAGATCGCGCTTGCGTCCGTCGGCGTTGACTCGGCCGCCGAGACGGTCCGCCTCTGTCGGCGTCATCGTCAGCTTTTTCGCCTGTGCCCTGACCGACGCCAGCACGGCCATCTTCTCGGCGTGCCGGCTTCGCCGGTCGCTCCCGACGCAGCCGAGGCGAACGCCCTCGTCGGTAAGGCGCTGGTCGGCGTTGTCGGCGCGCAGGCGCAGACGGAATTCCGCCCGACTGGTGAACATGCGATAGGGCTCGCTGACGCCCTTGGTCACCAAATCATCGATCATCACCCCGATGTAGGATTGGTCGCGTCCGAAGATCGCGGCCGACGCGCCCCCGGCCCGGCGCGCGGCGTTCAGGCCAGCGACCAGGCCCTGCCCGGCAGCCTCCTCGTAGCCGGTGGTGCCATTGATCTGCCCAGCAAGATAGAGGCCTGGCAGCGTCTTGACCTCCAGCGTCGACGAGAGGGCGCGCGGGTCGACGTAGTCATAGGCGATCGCATAGCCGTGCCGCAGCACCACCACCCGTTCCAAGCCGGGCAGGGTGCGAATGAACCGGTCCTGGGTCTCGGCGGCCAGAGACGTCGACACGCCGTTCGGATAGACCGTGTGATCCCGCCGGCCTTCGGGCTCCAGAAACACCTGGTGCGAGGCGCGGTCGGGGAACCTCACAACCTTGTCCTCGATCGAGGGACAGTATCGCGGCCCCTTGTCCGACAGGGCGCCGCCGTAGACGGCCGATTCATGCAGACGCGCGGCGATGATCGCGTGGGTACGGCTGTTGGTCTCGGTGATGCCGCAGCCGATCTGCTCGAGTTCGAGATGGTCGGTCAGAAAGGAAAATGGCGTCGGCGGTTCGTCGCCCGGCTGCCGCGGCAGGGCGCCCCAATCTATGGTTCGTCCGTCGAGGCGGGGCGGCGTTCCGGTCTTGAGCCGGCCCATCGGCAGGTTAAGCGCGTAGAGCCGCTCGGCGAGGCGCACGGCGGGAGCATCGCCCATGCGCCCGGCCGGCGTGCGCTCGCCGCCACGATGAATCTCTCCGCGCAGGAAGGTGCCGGTGGTCAGCACCACGGCGGCGGCCAGATAGAGCTCGCCAGCGGCGGTCTCCACTCCCTTGGTTCGGCCGTTCTCGATCAACAGATCATCGACGGCGGCGGCCTCGATTGTCAGCCGTGGTTGTTCCGCCAGCGCACGGGCCATGGCGGCGCGGTATGCCGCCCGATCCATCTGCGCCCTCGGCCCGCGAACGGCCGGCCCGCGCGAGCGATTGAGCAACCGGAACTGGATGCCCGCCTCGTCCGCGACTCGCGCCATCAGGCCGTCGAGCGCATCGATCTCGCGAACGAGATGACCTTTGCCCAAGCCGCCAATCGCCGGATTGCAGGACATTTCGCCAATGGTCGCGCGCTTGTGCGTCAACAGAAGCGTGCGCGCGCCGAAGCGCGCCGCCGCGCTCGCGGCTTCGCAGCCAGCGTGGCCGCCGCCCACCACGATCACATCGTAGGTCTGTCGCATGGTCTCGTGTCGCCGGCGATTGACGCCGGATGAATGCCCGGCTCGCCGCTCCGCGTAAGGGCAAGCCTTTAGCTGTTCACCGCCGGATGGTCGAGCCGCTCGGCGACTGTGACGGGGGCCGTTTCACGTGAAACACTCACTTGCCGATACAGAAGCGAGAAAACACCTCGCCAAGCACCTCCTCCACATCGATCGCGCCGGTCAGCCGGCTGAGATCGCGCGCCGCCAAACGGATGTCTTCGGCGGCCAACTCCGGATGGGTCAGCGAGCCGAGCGCGCGGAGCAGGTGTTCGCGCGCCGATCGCAACAGCCGCCCGTGGCGCGCTCGGGTGGCGGACGGAATTTCGCCGGCTCCGCAGTCGGCCACGACACGATCGGCTAGCCCGCTTTCAAAAGCGGCCCATCGACCGTCTCGCTTCGAGCGGGGGTGCAACAGAACCAATTCGAATGGCGCGGCCCCGCGGTCGGCGGCCAGGACGAGGGCGCTGGCCTCCGTCGGCCCTGGCGCGGTGTCCGCCTTGTTCAGCACCACGAAGTCGCCAGGCCGCGCCAGCGCGCGCACCGCCTCCGAGATCGGCCGCTCGTCTCCTCGGTCGACGACGATCAGGCGCAGGTCGGCGGCTTCCGCCCAGGCGCGCGCGCGCCGCACGCCCTCCTGCTCGATCGCCTCTTGGGCCTCCCGCAAACCCGCGGTGTCGGCGATCACCAAGCGGTAGCCGCGCAGATCCAACGGATGCTCGAGCACGTCGCGCGTCGTTCCCGGAACCTCGGCGACGATCGCCGCCGGCCGACCGAGCAAGCGGTTGAGCAGGCTGCTC
This sequence comes from uncultured Alphaproteobacteria bacterium, assembly GCA_963752245.1. Classification (GTDB taxonomy): domain Bacteria; phylum Pseudomonadota; class Alphaproteobacteria; order Caulobacterales; family Caulobacteraceae; genus Acaudatibacter. Next base: position 255,910 of record CAVVXO010000001.1, on the reverse strand, counting down.
TTCCCCGCGTTCGGCGCCCCGATGATCGCGACGCGATAGCCTTCGCGGACCCGCCGCCCGGCGGCCTCCTCGGATGCGGCGGACGCCAGCGCGTCGGCCAACTCGGAAATGGCTTTCGGCAGCCGATCGGTCGGGGCGGTCGCCGCCGCCTCCTCGGCGAAGTCGATCTGACTCTCCAGCAGCGCCAAGCTGGCGATCAGCTGCTCGCGCCACGCCTGGCAGCGACGCGCGAGCGCGCCGCCGGCCTGCGCCAAGGCCTGGCGGGCCTGGACTCTCGTTTGAGCCTCGACCAAGTCGGCGAGCGCCTCGGCCTGTGTCAGGTCGAGCTTGCCGTTGGCGAAGGCCCGGCGGGTGAACTCCCCCGGTTCGGCGGGCCTCAGACCAAGGGCGAGCAACCTCTGGCATACGCCGTCGACCACGGCCGGGCCGCCGTGCAGGTGCAGCTCCAGGCAGTCCTCGCCGGAGTAGCTGCGCGGACCGGGGAACCACAGCACCACGGCGCGGTCCAGCGCCTCGCCAGCGGTATCACGGAGCGTTCTCACCGCCGCCACTCGCGGCGGCGGCGCCCCGCCGGCCAGGATCTCGGCGGCGATCCGCGAGCCTGGACCGGAGCACCGCAACACGGCGATCGCCGCCCGGCCAGGCGCCGTGGCCAGGGCGAAGATGGTGTCGTTCATCCGCCGCGGTTGGCGGCGCCCTGGGTCGCGGCGGTCATCAGCTTCAGGAACTGTTCCGAAGCCTGTCCTCCCAACGTCATCCAATTGCGCATGAGATCCTCGGGCGCCAGCATCGCCAGGTTGGCGTCCAGCCGCGCCTTCATCTCCCCGACCAGGTGTTCGTTCAAAGCCGCGACGTCCGGCAAGCCGAGGAACGCCCGCGCCTCGGCCGGCGTGCAATCCACCTCCACCTTCGCCTTCATGTCTTTCGACGCTCCATTGATGGATTGACGAGGCCCTGCCCTCGCCGAGGAAGCTTTGTTATGAGCCACCCCGGGCGCGGACGCCACGGGTGGCGCGCGAACGCAAGGAGGCTTGGTTGGCGGACCCGTTGCAGATTTCGGTCCCGGACGGCCGTTTCACCGCCTACGTGGCCGAGCCGCACTCGCGGCCCGCCCCGGCCGTCGTGGTCATCCAGGAGATCTTCGGCGTCAACAAAGTGATGCGCGACATCGCCGATCAGTTCGCCGGCGCCGGCTATCTGGCGGTTTGCCCGGACCTGTTCTGGCGGATCGAACCTGGGATCGACATCACCGACCAAACCGAGGCGGAGTGGGCGCGCGCCTTCCCGCTTTACCGGGCTTTCGAGCTCGACGCCGGCGTTCGCGACCTCGCGGCGACGATCGCGAAGGTTCGCCGCTCGCCGGCCTGCTCAGGCAAGGTCGGGGTGGTCGGCTTCTGCCTCGGCGGCCTGCTTGCCTATCTTTGCGCGACACGCACCGACGCCGACGCGGCGGTCGGCTACTACGGCGTCGGCATCGAGAACCACCTCGGCGAGGCCGACCGGATCACCCGTCCGCTGCTCTTGCATATCGCCCGGGAAGACCAGTTCGTGCCGCGCGACGCGCAGGACAGCGTCATCGCCGCGCTTTCCCCTCGCCCAGGCGTGACCTGCCAACTCTACCCAGGGCGAGACCACGCCTTCGCCCGCGCGGGAGGCGCCCACTACGACGCCGCCGACGCCGCCCTGGCGAACGAGCGCACCCTGGCGCTGTTCGCCGCCGTCCTGGGCGGCTGAAGCGCCGTTGGCCTCAGGTGTTCATCGACTGGAAGAATTCGGCATTGTTCTTGGATCCGCGCAGCTTGTCGAGCAGGAATTCGATCGCGTCCTGTGGCCCCATCGGACTCAAGATGCGGCGAAGAACGAACGTCTTCTGAAGTTGATCGCGCGGCGTGATCAGCTCTTCCTTGCGTGTCCCTGATTTCAAGACATCGATGGCGGGGAAGATGCGCTTGTCGGCGACCTTGCGGTCGAGCACGATTTCCGAGTTGCCGGTGCCCTTGAACTCCTCGAAGATGACCTCGTCCATCCGGCTGCCGGTGTCGATCAGGGCTGTGGAAATGATCGTCAGCGAGCCGCCTTCCTCGATGTTGCGCGCCGCGCCGAAGAAACGCTTCGGCCGCTGCAGCGCGTTGGCGTCGACGCCGCCGGTTAGAACCTTCCCTGACGAAGGAACGACTGTATTGTAGGCGCGACCCAGACGTGTGATGTTGTCGAGCAGGATGACGACGTCCCGCTTGTGCTCGACCAACCGCTTGGCCTTCTCGATCACCATCTCGGCGACCTGCACGTGTCGCGACGCCGGCTCGTCGAAGGTCGAGGAAATAACCTCACCCTTCACCGTGCGCTGCATGTCGGTGACTTCCTCCGGGCGCTCGTCGACCAGAAGCACGATCAGGTAACATTCAGGATGATTGGCCGCCAAGGACTTGGCGATGTTCTGCATCATGATCGTCTTGCCGACCCGGGGCGGCGCGACGATCAGGCAGCGCTGACCCTTGCCGAGCGGCGAGACGATGTCGATTACCCGGCCGGTGCGATCCTTCAGCGTCGGATCCTCGACCTCCATCACCAGCCGCTCATCGGGATAGAGCGGCGTCAAATTGTCGAAGTGCACCTTGTGGCGAACGTTGTCGGGGTGCTCGAAGTTCACCTGGTCTACCTTGGTCAGCGCGAAATAGCGCTCCCCTTCCCGCGGCGCGCGGATGCCGCCATCGACGCTGTCACCGGTGCGCAGGCCGAACCGGCGAATCTGCGACGGGCTGACATAGATGTCGTCCGGACCTGGAAGGTAATTAGCCTCCGGGCTGCGCAAAAAGCCAAACCCATCCTGCACCACCTCCAGCGTTCCGGAGCCGAAGATTTCCACCCCTTCTTCCGCCGACGACTTCAGAATGGCGAACATCATGTCCTGCTTGCGCATGGCGTTCGCGTTCTCGATGTCGAACTGCTCGGCGAAGGCCAGCAGCTCGGCCGGCGAGCGCTCCTTCAGCTCCTGCAGCGACATTCGGGTAACACCCATGGCGCTCACGGCGCTCGACTTGGCGTCCGGCTGCGCGGCGCCTAGCGCCGGGACGGCGAGCTCGTGGCCGACCCTTGGTTCGATGTCGAGGACATCGCTCATGTTAATTTAACTCTCTCGACTGGATTTTCAGGAACGCGGCGTGACGAAGACGGTCTGGCGGTCACAGCCACCCGCCAACGCTTCTCGCGATATCGGTTGAGAAGGCGACGAGGGGTCTGGCGATTCGCGACGGCGCGCGAGCGCGGCCGCGAAGATGTGCGAAGGGCCGCCGCCGGCACCGGCGATCACCTCTTCGCTGACTTCTCGCAAACCACATGGCCGGACGTCGGTCAAGAGCGAGCGGCGGCGTGACTCAGCTGCCCAGCTTGGTGGTCGCGGCCAGGACTACGACGACCGCCACAACAAACGGTAGCTCGTTGGTCATCCGCCAGAATCGCGCCGATCGCGGCCGACGGCCGGCTGCGAACGCCTTCCGAGCCAAGCCGAGATAGTGATGCCAAGCGGAAAGCGCCAGCGCGCCGGCGATCATGATGGCCAGCCACGGCTTGGCCAGGATCCGCCAGCCGATCCCCTGGCCGTCCAGCCAGGCCAGGCCCGCGCCCAGAGCGAACACCGCGGCCATCGCCGGATTCATGATGATCCGCAGCAACTTGCGCTCCATCACTTGAAACGTCCTATCGAGCTCCGAACCAGGCTGGGCCGCCGAGTGATAAACAAAGAGTCTGGGCAGATAGAGCAGCCCCGCCATCCAGGCGATCACCGCGAGGATGTGCGCGCCCCTCAGCAGTTCATGGAGCACGCGAGCCTCCTTGCGCAGCCGGCGAAGTCGGCGGGGCAGGCGAGACCATCCGGACCGCCGCCATGGCTCAGGCAGCGCTCGACGGCGTCGGCAAGTCCCGCGACGAAGGTCGAGGACTCGCCGAGAGCCGGCGCGCGCAGATAGCACGCCGCGCCCAGCCGACGCGCCAGCCGCTCGTAGTCCCGATCGAGTTCGACCAGGGTTTCGACGTGCTCGGAGACGAAGGAGATCGGCGAGATCAGAATTCCCAGCCCGTCCGCCACCGCCTGGGTGATCGCCTCCGGCGTTGCTGGGCGCAGCCAGGCGACTGGACCGACCCGGCTCTGGTAGCACAGCCGCCAATCCCACGATCCGGAGAGCCGCTCGACCACTCCGGCGCATGTCCGGTTCACCTGCCAGGCATAGGGGTCGCCGCGGTGAACGACCCGCTCGGGCAGGCCGTGAGCCGAAAACAGCAGGCGCACCTTCGGCCGGCCGGCCGCCGTCCAGGTCGCCTCGATGGCCTCGGCATGGGCGGTGAGCAAGCCGGCGTTATCGGGCCAGCAGCAGATCGCCTCGCCTCCGCCGCCGAGAGCGCGCCACGCGGCGAGCGATGACCCGGTGGTGGTGGTGGAACACTGCGGATAAAGCGGCGCCAACACCAAGTCGTCCGGCGCGAAGGCCCGCACCGCCGCAAGCGCCTCGTCGGTCGAGGGCCGCCAATGCCGCATGGCGATCTCCACCCGCACCTGCTCGGCGACGCCGCGCAGCAGCAGCTCCCGCCTCAGCGCCTCGGCCTGGGCGAGGGTGTTGGCCAACAGCGGCGAGCCGCCGCCCATGACGGCATAGTTGGCGACCGCCGAACGGCGGCGCGCGCGCGCGATCATCCACGCCAACCCGCGCCGCACGAGCTTTGGGACGCCGAGAATCGCGGGATCGCCGAACAGCGACCGAAGGAACGGTTCGACATCCTCGGGCCCTTCGGGACCGCCGAGGTTGAACAGCACCACCGCCAATCGCCGCCGGCTCACGTCCGCGTTCGAATTCATCGCCAGCCGGTCACCCGGTCGACCACGGCCGCGATGTGCGCCAGCGGCGTTTCCGGCAGCACGCCGTGACCGAGATTGAAGATGTATGGTCCCTCGCTCCACGCCCGCAGCAGGTCGTCCACTCGGCGATCGAGCGCCGCGCCGCCCGCCAGCAACACTCTCGGGTCGAGCGCCCCCTGGATCGCATGGCTCCGCTGCAACCGTCGGCCGAGCGCGACGCTTGCCTGGACGTCGAGGCCGACACCCTGCACTCCGGCCCCGGCGGCATACTCTTCGACCAAGGCGCCCGCGCCGCGAGGAAAACCGATGATCGGCGCCTCGATGCCGGCGCTCCGCAGCCCCTCGACGATGCGCCGGTGCGGCCCCGTCACCAACTCGGCGAACAGATCCTCGGGAATATCGTCCGCCCAGCTTTCGAACAGCTGCAACGCCTGTGCGCCAGCGCGCGCCTGCAACGCGAGAAACTCGACGCTCGCTTTCACCAGAACGTCGATCAGCGCCGCGATCAGCGGATCGCGGGCAGCGGCCATCCGCAGAGCCTGCTCGCGCTCGCCGCCGCGGCCGGCGAGCATGTAGGTCGCCACCGTCCACGGGCCGCCACAAAACCCGATTACCGCCCGATCCGGCTCACCGGCCAGGGCCGCGCGGCAAAGCCGCACCGTTTCGCCGACGGGCGCCAATCGATTGGCGAGCTGGCTCACCGCCGACGGCAAGGACTCGATGTCCGGCAGCGGCGCCAGCCTCGGGCCCTCGCCGGCCTCGAACCACACCGCCTGCCCGAGCGCCCAGGGAACAAGGAGAATGTCGGCGAAGATGATCGCCGCATCGAAGGCGAAGCGGCGCAAGGGTTGCAGGCTCGCTTCCGCCGCCATCGCCGGATCGAGGCAGAAGGCAATGAAATCGGCCGCGCTCTCGCGCAACCGCCGGTATTCCGGCAGGGAGCGGCCCGCCTGGCGCATGAACCAGACCGGCGGCCGGTCCAACGGCTCCTGGCGCAGCGCCCTGACGAGGCGGGGGGTCGGCGGATCGGGCGTCATCGCGCCCTTAGACCCCGGCGGCCGGCTCGGCTCAAGGCGCGGACCGCGCCGCGGTTGTTCGTCCACCAATGGAAAGAAAAGACTCTTGTAGCTTCAGATAGAAGGGGCCGGTGCGTCGTGTGGACTAGCGCGGTCGGCGCCCAGGACCGGGACGATCCTCCACAAGCCATCCCCAAGCCGGAGCCTGGAAGACGCTCTTGAGCGGCAACCCGGTGGAGGTTCGTCCGGCTCCTCTCCACCATGCCAGCACCGCGGTGGATGACCGGTCGGAACGTCCCCATCCGCGCACCCGGCTGGCGGCGCTGATCGGCCGCGCCAGGATTCGGCGCCCGGGGCCGGCTCGCCGATGGCGGGATTGCTAACATTCCGTTAACCAATATCCCGCGCAAACCCGCTGGTCGGCGCCCAGCCAGCCGTGCTGAACAAGGGGGATCACGAATGGCGTCCGCCGCGAGGTTGGCCACCTACTTTCACGTCCACCTCGTCTCCGATTCCACCGGCGAGACCCTGAACGCCATCGCCCGGGCGGTCTGCGCCCGGTTCAGCAGCGTGCTGCCGATCGAGCACATCTACGCCCTGGTTCGCTCGCAGAGGCAGTTGCGGGCCGCGCTCGAGGAGATCGCCGGCGCGCCGGGCGTGGTGTTGCACACGATCGTCGATCCGCAGTTGCGCGGCCTGTTGGAGGACGGCTGCCGCGCCTTGGAGATACCATGCATGGCGGCGCTGGATCCCCTGATCGCCGCCTTCTCGCGTCAGTTCGGCGCAAGGGTGACCAGTCGCGTCGGCGCGCAATATTCGCTCGACCACGACTACTTCAACCGCATGGAGGCGCTGTCGTTCGCCATGGGCCATGACGATGGCCACGGCGGCGAGGGCTTGGCGCGCGCCGACGTGGTGCTGGTCGGCGTGTCGCGCACCTCCAAGACCCCGACCTGCATCTATCTCGCCCACCGGGGCGTGCGGGCCGGCAATGTTCCGTTGGTCGAGGGCGCGCGTCTGCCGGCCGTCCTGCTCGGCGAACGCCCGCCGCCGGTGGTCGGCCTGACGATCTCGCCCGATCGGCTGATCCAGATCCGCCGCAATCGATTGAAGACCCTCGATGAGCGGCGCGAGAGCGCCTACGTCGACGCCGACGCGGTGCGCGAGGAGATCGTCCAGGCGCGCCGGCTCTACGAGCGACAACGCTGGCCGGTGATCGATGTCACCCGCCGCTCGGTGGAGGAAACGGCGGCAGCGGTGATCAACATCCTTTCGGGCGGCCGCGGCCAGGTCGAGGTTCTGGGATGAGGCCGGTCGTGCTCGCCTCGGCGAGCGCCGCGCGCGCCGCCATGCTGCGGGCGGCCGGCGTCGTATTCGAGGCGCGCCCGGCGGCGATCGACGAGGCGGCCATCGCGGCGGGCATCGAGGCGGGCGGCGCATCGCCCAGGGACCTCGCCGTCGCCCTCGCCGAAGCCAAGGCGGCCGGCGTACGCGCGCCAGAGGCGCTGGTCATCGGCGCCGATCAGACGCTGGATTTGAACGGCGCCTGCCTGCATAAAGCCGTCGACTTGGCGGCCGCGCGCCACACGCTGGAAACGCTGCGTGGACGAACGCACGCCCTCCACTCGGCGGTTGCGGTGGCGCGCGGCGGTGGTGTCGTCTGGCGCCATGTCGATACGGCACGTCTGACGATGCGGTGGTTCAGCGACGCTTTCATCGACGCCTTTATTGCGCGCCATGGCCACAGCCTGCTGACGTCGGTCGGCGGCTATCGCCTCGAAGATGACGGTGTGCAGTTGTTCTCGGAGGTGGCCGGCGACTACTTCACTATTCTTGGTTTGCCGCTGATCGCCTTGCTCGAGGTGTTGCGCGACGAGGGCGCGCTCGTCCGGTGAGCCAGATCGGTGGCGGGACCCGTCTCGCCGGCGTGGTCGGGGAGCCGATCGAACACTCTCTTAGCCCCTTGATCCACAATGCCTGGCTTGCGGTGGCTGGCATCGACGCGGCCTACGTTGCCTTCCCCGTGCCATCGGATCGGTTCGGTCCCTTCGTCGAGGGTCTGCGCGGCGGGGTGCTGGCCGGTCTCAACGTCACCGCGCCGTTCAAGCGCCAGGCGCTCGACCTCGCCGACCGCGCCTCGCCGGCCGCGCGTCGCGCCGGCTCCGCCAACCTCCTGTGCTTTCCAGCCGATGGCCAGGTGATCGCTGACAACACGGATGGCCAGGGGCTGCTGGACGCCCTCGACGCCGCCGCGCCGGATCGCCATCGCGCCGGCGCCGCGGCGATTCTCGGGGCAGGCGGGGCCGCGCGCGCGGCCGCCGCCGCCCTGCTGGACTCCGGGGCCGCGTCCGTCCAGCTGTTTGCCCGTTCGGGAGAAAAGGCCGTCGCCGTCGCTGCCGACCTCGGGCCGGGGGCGAGCGGCGCGGTGCTCGAGGAAGCGGAGGCGGCCATGCCCTCCGCCGCCCTGCTGGTGAACGCCACGCCTGCGGGTGCTCTGGATTCGGCCTTGACACAGCATCTGGTGGATCGGCTCGCCGGCGACGCCGTGGTCATGGACATGATCTATCGCCCGCTCGTCACGGCGTTGTTGCAGGTGGCGGCGCGGCGCGGACTTCGGGTGGTGGACGGGCTGGCCATGCTGATCGCCCAGGCGGCGCCGAGCTTCGCGACTTTTTTCGGTCGACCGCCGCCGCCGCTCGACGTCCGCGCCCTGGCGCTGGCGGGCTTGGCCGAGGCGCCGAACCGGTGATCGTCGTCGGCCTCACCGGCTCGATCGGCATGGGCAAGTCGGTCACCGCCGCCTTGTTCGCCGAACAGGGCGCGGCCGTCTATGACGCGGACGCCGAGGTGCGGCGCCTCTATGCCCCCGGCGGCGCGGCGGTGGCCTTGGTCGAAACGGCCTTCCCTGGGGTCGCGAGCGGCGGCGGGATCGATCGCGCCCTGCTGTCGCGCCAGGTGGTCGGCCGGCCGGACGCCCTGGCGCGGCTCAACGCCATCGTCTGGCCGCTTATGGCCGATCGGCGGCGGCAATTCCTTGATGGCGCGCGCGCGTCCGGCGCCGATCTGGCGGTGCTCGACGTGCCGCTGCTGCTGGAGACCGGCGGCGAACGGGCGGTCGACGCCGTGGTCGTGGTCAGCGCGCCAGAGGCGTTGCAGCGCCAGCGCGTGCTCGCCCGGCAAGACATGGACGAGGCCAAGTTCGAGAGCCTGCTCGCCGCCCAGATGCGGGATGAAGACAAGCGCACCCGCGCCGACTTTGTCATAGACACCAGCCGCGGTCTCGACGAGGCACGCCGCCAGGTGCGCCAGGTGATCGCCGCCTTGCGCGCCCGCCGCGACGCGGGGCATCAAAGCGCGCATGCGTGAAATCGTCGTCGACACCGAAACCACCGGGCTCGATCCGCGCGCCGGTCACCGCGTCGTCGAGGTCGCCTGCGTCGAGCTGCACGACTTCAGCCCCACCGGTCGTTGGTTCCACGCCTACGTCCATCCCCAGCGAAGGATGGACGCCGACGCGCAGCGCGTGCACGGGCTGACCGACGCCTTCCTGGCCGACAAGCCGGCGTTCGCCGACCCGGCGGTGCTGCTGGCGATGGTGGAGTTCATCGCCGACGACCCGCTGGTCGCCCACAACGCCGCCTTCGACCGCGCCTTTCTGGAACACGAATTCGCGCTCGCCGATCATCGCGGGCTGGAGGGCCGCGTCTGGATCGACACGCTCGGCCTGGCGCAGAGCCGCTTTCCTGGCGCCTCGAACTCCCTCGACGCCTTGTGCCGGCGCTTTCGCCTGTCGTTGGCCGAGCGCGAGCGCCACGGCGCGCTGATCGACGCGCGCCTTCTGGCGCAGGTCTACCTCGAGCTGCGCGGCGGCCGCGAGCGATCGTTCGAACTGATCGTCGACGGTCGCGGCGGCGAGGCGGATGTCGAGGGGCGACCCGCATATTCTCCGCGACCGCGACCCCTTGGGCCGCGCCTCACGGCCGCCGAAGCGGCGGCGCATGCCGATTTCGTCACGCGCGAGCTTGGAGCCGACAGCCTTTGGCTGAGAACGGCCCGCGAATGTGCCTTGAACGTGGCCGCTCGCGGCGGCTGACGCCGCGCGGCGCGGCTCAGGCCGTTCCGACCACCGGACCGCCTGCCTGGGCCCGCCGAGCAGCGTAAAGGGCGGCGAAGTCCAGCGGCTCGAGCATGAACGGGGGAAAGCCGCCCTCGATCGACAGATCGGCGACCACCTTGCGGGCGAAGGGGAACAGATATCGCGGGCACTCGATCATCAGAACCGGCTCCATGTCGCCCTGCGGCACGCCCATGATCTGGAACAGGCCGCCATAAACCAGTTCGATATGGAAGACGGTCTCCGCGCCGCGCGCCGCGCGGGCGGTCAGCTTGAGTTCGATCTCGTACAGCGCGTCCGGCCGACCGCGGGCGTTCAGCTCGACGTTGAGATCGATCTGCGGCGGCGTGTCGGTCGGCCGCAAGGCGTCGGGGGCGTTGGGATTTTCGAAGCTCAGGTCGCGAATGTACTGCGCCAGGATGCGAATGCCGGGCTGGCCGGTCATCTGGCCATCGATCGGCGGCGCTCCATCGAGGGGCGGCGTATCGGTCATGCGCGATCCTTCGCGGGTGGCGAGCTGGGCTGGAAGCTTGGGCGAAGGCGGGGCGCTAACACGCCGGCCGCGTTCGGCGCAACGAAGGGAGCGATGGCGCGCCCCGGCCGATCGCCTATATAAGGCGGCGTCATCGCGCCGGAGGCCCGCCTGTGCAGATCCTCGAACTGGTGATCCTCGCCGCCCTCGCCGCCATCGTTCTGTTTCAGCTCTACGCCGTGCTCGGTCGGCGGGTTGGCCGCGGGCCAGAAGACTTGGCGGCGCTTGGCCCAAGACCGGCGCCGGAGACCGCGCGGCTCGCCGCGCCGCCGACGCCGGAGACGGTGGTCGACGGATTGGCCGCGGTTCGGGCGCGCGATCCCAACTTCGAGGTGGCCAAGTTCCTGGACGGCGCGCGCGGCGCCTACGAAATGATCGTCAAGGCCTTCCACGCCGGCGACCGCACCGCCTTGCAGCCGCTGCTGGCGCCCGGCGTGCTGAGCGTGTTCGAGGGCGCGATAGCCGAGCGCGAGGCGGCCGGGCGGCGGGAAACCGTCGAATTCCCCCATGCGCCGCGGGCCGACCTCGAGGTGCTCAACATTGTCGGCGAGGCGATCCGCGCATCGGTCCGCTTCCTCGCCGAGCTGCGCCGCACCATCATCGACGTCGACGGCGAGCGGACCGACGAAAGCCGCACGGCCGAGGTCTGGACCTTCGAGCGGCCGGTGGTCAGCGCCAACCCCAACTGGGTGCTGGTCCACGTCGACGCCGCCGAGGCCTGAGGCGCTTTTCATGGGCGGTCGTCCGCTCGCGGCCCGATGGCTCGCGGCGCTGGCGCTCGCCGCCTTGGCTGGCTGCGCCACCCGCTCACTCCCTCCAGCGGCGCCGCCACCGCTGATCTCGCCACCGCCGGCCCCGCCGCCACCCGTCGAGAGCGGCCCGTCGACGAATGATTTCGCCGACCTGCCCGGCTGGGCGAGCGACGACCACGCCGCCGCCCTCGCGGCCTTCCTCGCGACCTGCGAGCACCTGCCGCGCGGTGAGATCGCCGGTGCGTGCGGCCGAGCGCGCTCCGTGCCGCCCGGCGACGAGATCGCCGCCCGCGCCTTCTTCGAGCAAGCCTTCCGCCCTGAGCCGGTCGCCGGCGAGGGCTTGCTGACCGCCTACTACTCGCCAGCCTACCCGGCGCGCTGGCGGCGCGAGTGGCCGTTTACCGCCCCCCTGCGGCCGCGGCCGGCCGATCTGTCGCCGCGCGCCTCGGGGACGGCTTACGCCGACCGCGCCGGCGTCGAGGCGCGGCCTGCCGCCGACGCCCTCGCCTGGATGAAGCCGGAGGACCTCTTCCTTCTCCAGACCCAGGGCTCCGGGACGCTGGTGTTCGGCGATGGCGCGCGCCGCCGGGCGGTCAGCGATGGGACCAACGGCGCCGCGTTCGTCGGCGTCGCCGGCCCGATGCGCCAGATGGGCCTGCTCGCTCCCGCTCACGCCTCCGCCCAGGCGGTGCACGATTGGCTGGCGGCTAATCGCGGCGAGGCCGCCGCCCGCATGATGAATCTCAACCCGCGCTACGTCTTCTTCCGTCTCCGCGCCGACGACGGCCAAGAGCCGGCCGGCGCCGCCGGCGTCCCCCTGCCGCGTGGGCGAGCCGTGGCGGTCGACCGGGCGGCCCATCCGCTCGGCGAGCTCCTGTGGCTCGACGCCGACGACCCGGCGCTCGCCGGCGCTCGGCCGAGCTACCGTCGGCTGGTGATCGCCCTCGATAGCGGCGGCGCGATCAAGGGGGCGGTGCGCGCGGATCTCTATCTCGGCCGCGGCGAAGCGGCCGGCGCCGAGGCGGGCCAGGTGCGCCACCGCCTGCGCCTGTGGCGCCTGACGCCGGTGAACGCGGGCGCCCCCAGCCTGGCCTCGACGCGGTGAGCGGACGCTCCCCCTCCGGCGAGGACCGCCGCCTGTGGGCTCTCATCGCCGCCGACGTGAGGCCGCTGCCCGGCAAGCGGCGCCCGCCGATTCCCGCGCCGCCGCCGGCGCCCGGGGTTGTCGCGCCCGCCCCGGCCGCGCCCGCCAAGCGCGCTCGAGCCGCCATTGCCGCGTCGGCTCCGCCGCCGCCCGCGGCCCTGCCGCCGCGCCGCCGACGCCGCATCCTCAACCGGCGCGAACGGCTTCATCGTGTGATCGACCTGCATGGCCATGACCAGGACGGCGCCCGAGCCCTGCTCACCGCCCAGGTGCTGCGCGCCCACGAAGCCGGCGAGCGGCTGATCCTGGTGATCACCGGCAAAGGCCGCGGCGGCGATGGGATCCTGCGCCGCCGCGCGCCCGAATGGCTGTCGCAACCGCCGCTGCGCGCGGTCATCGCCGCCCTCGACCCCGCTCACTTCCGCCACGGCGGCGAGGGCGCGCTCTATGTCGCGCTCAAGCGGCGGAGCTGAACGCGGCCCCGCCGCCTGGTCGCTCGAACAGCTGCGCCCACCGACGTCTTCGCCGCGCCTTCCAGCCGCCGCGATGCCAGGCGTCCGAGACGATCAGCGGCGCGACCGTCGTGGCTTCGGCGAAGACCATCTGTTCGTGGGTCACATCCACCTTGCCCCAGGAGCAGGCCTCCTTGAGGGTGGAGGACGAGCAGGCCCCGTCGCGCACGTCGGCGACCGTGATCTGCACGGCGTATTTGTGCATTTCGGCCTCCAACCCGAGAATCTCGGCGCAGACAACGGTATCCTGGGCGAAGTTCTTCGGCACGCCGCCGCCGATCATGAACAGGCCGGTGGTCCCGGCGGCGATCTTCACCTCCGTCAACTCGCGGAAGTCGGCCACCGAGTCGATGGTCAGATAGGGCCGCCCGGCCTTGATCCGCTCGGCCTGGTGTTTGACGAGGGCGAAGCCGGCCGAACTGTCGGTGAACGCGGGGCAGAAGATCGGCGCCCCTTCCTCGAACGCCGTCTGCACCAGGCTGCCCGGTTTCTTGGCGTGGCCCTCGCTCAGCCAGCGGCCGATCTCGAAGATGAACGCGCGCGACGAGTAGGGCCGGGGCTCCAGGGCGTCGGCGATCTCCTTTATCGCCATGTCGCAGGCCTGCAGCTCCGCCTCGTCGATGTAGGTGTCGTAGATGCGGTCGATGTAGAGCGACCGCAGCTCGCGGTCATCGACCGCGCCGTTCGCCTGGTAGTGCCGGAACCCCAGCGCCTCGAAGACATCCATGTCGATGATCGCCGCGCCGGTGGCGACCACGGCGTCGGCCATCCCGAATTTCACCATGTCGCGCCACACATGCAGGCAGCCGCCGGCGCTCGTCGAGCCGGCCAGCGTCAGCCACAGCGAGCAGCTTGGATCCTCGATCGCCATGGAGAGGATGTCCGCCGCCCGCGCCGTGTCGCGCGAGGTGAAGCTCATCTTGCGCATCGCCTCGATCACCGGCCGGGCGTCGTGGGCGGTGATGTCGACATGCTCTACCGGCCGGGCCAGCAGCTCGGCCTTGCGGTTGGCGGGAACGGCGGCGGTCATCGGGCAGCGCTTTCGGGAGACTGTGATCGCGGGTCGGGCAGGGCGGCGGCGGCGAGGCCGTACATCGTGGCCATCGGCGCGTCGCCGGTCGCCACCGTCTCGACCTCGCCAAAGCCGTTGAACCGGGTGCGAAGCGCCACGCCATAGGCGCCGAGCATGCCGATCTCGATGTAATCGCCTTCGGCGACATCGTCCGGCAGCCAGAACGGCCCCGGCATGTGATCGGCGGCGTCGCAGGTCGGGCCAAAGAAGGCGAACGGCGCGAGCGGCGAAGCGCCCTCCTCGCCGCCGGCGCGCAGCCGCTTCGCCGGAAAGCGCCAGCCGACATGGGCGGCGTCATAGAGCGAGCCGAACGCGCCGTCGTTGAGATAAAGCGTGTGGTCCTTTCGCAGCTCCACCCGGGCGAGCAGCGAGGAGGCCTCGGCGCACAGCGCCCGGCCCGGCTCGCACCACAGCTCCGCGGTCTCGGGAATGGCCATTTCGGCGAACCCGGCCTCGATCGCCGCGAGATAGTCGGCCATCGGCGGCGGAGTCATGCCCGGATAGATCGACGGAAAGCCGCCGCCGACATCGACGATGTCGGCCAGCACCCCGGCGCGCGCCAGCATCCGCGAAGCCTGGGCGAGGGCGGCGCGAAAGGCCGCCGGCGCCATGCATTGGCTGCCGACGTGAAACGAAACGCCCATGCGGTCGGCCCGCCGGCGGCTGGCCAGCAGCAGCGGCGCGCTCGCCTCGCCTTCGACGCCGAACTTGCCGCCGAGCGCATAAGCCGCGCCGCGCGTCGCCACCGCCAAGCGCACGATCAGCGTCAGGTCGCGCGCCTCGCCGGTCGCCACGGCAATCTTGTCCAGCTCTTCCGGCGAGTCGAGCGCGAACACCCGCACGCCGAAGTCGTGGTAGGCCCGCGCGATCGCCACGCGGCTCTTCACCGGGTGCATGAAGGCGAGGCGCGCGCCCGGCGCTTGCTCGCCGATGAGCGCCATCTCGGCGGGCGAGGCGACGTCGAAGGCCCCGATGCCGGCGCGATGCAGGGCGCGGATCAGCCATGGCGAAGGGTTGGCCTTCACCGCATAGAGGACATCGCCTTGGAAGTTGGCCCTGAACCAGCGCGCCGCTAGCGCCGCCGCTCCCGGTCGCGCCAAGACGACAGGGTGTTCCGGCGGCCGCTCGCGGACCAGGTCCAGGGGGTCATGGCAGGTGCGCAACGCACGTAGCCCCCTGTTGATTGTTGAACCTGAGACCGGCGTTAGCAGCGATGTTGGACCTCGGGGTCCGCCGGAGGGCGCGCATCTAGGGGCCGGACGCGGCGGTGTAAAGGCGCCCGCCGCCGATTGGCGGCCGCTAGGCTCGGGTTGGCTCGCCGGCGCCAGCGAGCAGCCGGCGGGCGCGCAGGCCGATCTCGATGCTTTGGACGACGACCATCGCGACGCCGAAGGCCAGAAGGGCATTGGTCAGGGCGCCGACCGAGCGAGCGGCCGCGCCCCGCAGACCCTC
Organism: uncultured Alphaproteobacteria bacterium; assembly: GCA_963752245.1. GTDB lineage: Bacteria > Pseudomonadota > Alphaproteobacteria > Caulobacterales > Caulobacteraceae > Acaudatibacter. The sequence goes on along the minus strand of CAVVXO010000001.1, from coordinate 240,467 downwards.
GCCAAGCGCCATGCGCGCCGCGATGATGACCAGGATCAACGCCACGGCCAGGGGCCCGGCGCGGGCCGTGAGCGTCCGGTTCGCTCCGTCGACTTCGATCTTCGTCAGCCGGCCACGATGCCAGCCCACGAACCCCCCGGCCGCGAACGCCAGGGCGATCAGCCCGATGTTGACGAACGTCGGCGCCGGCGGCCGGATCGCCAGGCTGGCGGCGAATAGCGCCAGTAGGATCGCCGGTCGGACCCACAGAAGGCTTGGCCGCAGCGGCCGCGGCGCGCGATTGCGCAGCACCAGCACTACCGCCGCCAGCGCCAACCCCAACCAGGGCGCCAGCCTTGGGTCGGCGAGCGAGATCGGCCCCATTCGTCTGAATTCTCCTTGCGATCATCTACGCGAGCGCGCTCGACCGCGCCGCCGATCTTCTCACCTGTGACGCGCACTTTCGCGACTTGGCGGGCGTCGTTTACGTCGCGAAGCGGGCTTCCTAGACGCCTGATTCGCCCAGGATCCTTCGGCCCACCCGCTCACCCGCCGTGGACCTGGAGCCACGCATCCACCTCCGGCAGGCGCTCGGCGCGCACCTTGGCAAGGTAGCGCACGGAAGCCTCGACCTTGCGCACGTCCTGCCGGTCGCTGGCCGGGATATGCGCCGCCGCGAAGGCGTCCAGGCGCGGGATCAGGGCGGCGTCGAAGGCGCTCTCCAGCAGGCGCGGAGTGAAGCGGGCGCGGGCGTCCGGCTCGATCAGCGGCTCGATGTCGCTCCAGCGGCTGATGGCGAAGTCGAGCGCCATGGACGGATGGCGATAGGAGACGCTGGCGATCAGGTCCGGGGCCACCGTCTTCGGCGGCTCGCCGGATAGCGACAGCGCCAGCGCCCGGCGGGCCAGCGCCGGATCGGCGGCCGCGCCAAGATCGTCGTAGAGTTCGCTGCGCTCCAGCTCGGATTTGGCGCCGCGCGCCAGCCCATGCAGCGTCTCCCAATCGGCGGCGCTGGCGTGCACCGCGACGATCTCCAGCACCGAGCGGCGGGTGGAAGCGTCGAGGTTTTCCGGCCGCCCGAGGAACGCGGCGAAGCGCCCGCGGGCCCAGGCGAGGGTCGCCGGATCGCCGATGTCGCTCAAGGCGCGAAGCAGGGCCCCGCGTAGCAGGCTGGTGTTGTCGCTCTCGCCGGCGACCTTCTGCCGGCCGATCCGCTCCAGCAGCGGCCTCAGGATCGAGCCGGCCCAGGCGCGATAGGCCGCCTCTCCTGCGCGGTCCCAATAGAGCTCGTCCAGGCTGTCGAGCCGGCGTGTCAGGGCCTCGGCAACGACCGCGTCGGCCGGGATGCGGCGCACGGCGGTGGTGAGCGTCAGGAAATCGGCCATCGGCGCGTCGCCGGCCAGGCCCAGGCTGGCGGTGTCGTTGAGCAGGCCCAGCTGGTCGTCGGGCGCGAGCTCGCCCAAGCGGCCGGTGATCGCCGCCAGTGCTTGCGGCGTGTAGCGGCTGCGGAAATAGGCGGTCTGGCCGGCGTTCAGCACCACCGGTTGGCATCCGGCCGCCGCGATGGACGTCGGCGCCGGGCCGGAAACGACCGCCGCGGTCGCCGGTTGGCCAATCGCCTTGGCGATCACCGGGACGCGCCAGACGCGGGCGCTCGTCGAGTCGGCATCGATGGCGTACCTGTCCTGGGTGAGCACAAGCCGCGTCTCGCCGCCCTCGCAGGCCACGGACTGCTCGGCGATCAGCGGCACGCCGGCCTGCAAGGTGAAATCGTGGGCGATGTCGGTGATCGGCCGCGCCGCGCCGGCGTCCAGCTCGCGCCAGAGATCGTCGGTGACCGTGTTGCCGTAGGCGTGGTCGCGCATGTAGCGGCGCACCCCGTCGCGGAACGGCGCCTCGCCCTGGTACGCCTCCAGCATGCGGATCACCGCCGCGCCTTTCAAATAGGTGATGTTGTCGAAGGCCCCGGCGGCCTGCAGAACGTCGAGAATGGGTGTGACGATGGGGTGGGTGCCGTCCTTGGCGTCCTCCTGCATCGCCGCCTGCTTTTCCCCCAGCGCTTGCAGCCACACCTTCCATTCGGGATGGAAATGATCGGTGACCTTCAGCTCCATCCACGAGGCGAATCCCTCGTTGAGCCAGAGATCGTCCCACCAGGCCATCGTCACGAGGTCGCCGAACCACTGGTGCGCCATCTCGTGGGCGACGGTGATGTAGACGCCCTGCTTGTCGGCGTCGGTGGAGATGCGCGGGTCGATCAGCAGGTCGCGTTCAAAATAGAAGATCGCGCCCCAGTTCTCCATCGCGCCGAACACTTGGCTCTCGCCCGGCCCGGCGATCAGGTCGAGCTTCGGCAGCGGATACGGCGTGCCGAAATAGTCATTGTAGTAGGGCAGGATGGCGGCGGCGGCGTCGAGCGCGAAGGCCGCCCGCGCCCTGTCGCCGCGCTTGACCACCACGCCGACGTCGACGCCGCCGACCTCGCGCGAGGCCCGCTCGAAATCGCCGAGGCCGAAGAACAGCAGATAGGGTGACATCTTCGGCGTCGTCGCGAAGCTCACACGCTGGAGCCCGCCGGAGAGCGGTTCGGCGCGCGCCACCGGCATGTTCGACAGCGCCATCTCGCCGGCCGGCACGGTAGCGGTCAGCTGGAAGGTGGCCTTGCGCCCCGGCTCGTCCCACGACGGCGTGAAGCGCCGCGCGTCTGAGTTCTCGAACTGGGTGAACAGGGCGCGCTTTTCGCCGCCGCCGGCAACTCGATAATCAAGAGCGAAGAGGCCGGAGGCCTGCTGATAGATCCTGCCGTCGTAGGCGATCGTCAGGGTGCGCGGGCCGGCCGCCAGCGGGTGGGCGAAGGTGAACGTCGCGGTCTGCGCCTTGGGATCGAGTTGGACCGCCGGCGCCGTCAATTCGCCAGAGAGCATCGCCGACTTGATCGTCAGGTCGGCGGCATTCAGCACGATCTCGCGCGTCGGCCGGTGCACCACAACGTCGATGGCCACTTGGCCGGCGAAGGTCAGGGCCTGCTCGTTCGGGGTGATGGCGATGCGATAGTGCTCGGGCGTGACGGCGTCGGGCAGGGTGACGCGCTCGTCCCCGCCTCGGGCGGCCATGGCCGGCGCGGTGACCGCCACCAGGCCCAGCGCCGCGACCCATGCGGCGAAAAATCGGCTCACGAACTCGCGGCCTCGCCAGCGCGGACGTTCCATCGCCATTCTCCTTGAGCGCTTCCCCTCTTCCGACTGGGGCCATCAAGCGCCTGGCCGGGATGCTTGCAACCCCATCGACCCATGGCGGCGACCGCCGCGTCGGTCTCCGGCCGAGCGCCTCGCTCATCTAGCCGTCCGGATCGTCGTCGTCGGTCTCGTCGGGCGGCCCCGGCTCATAGGCGACCAGGTCGCCCGGCTGGCATCGCAGCTCCCGGCAGAGCGCGCTCAGGGTCGAGAAGCGGATGGCGCGCGCCTTGCCGGTCTTGAGAATAGAGAGATTGGCGATGGTGACGCCGACCCGGTCGGCGAGCTCGGTGAGCGACATGCGCCGATCGAGCAGCAGGCGGTCGAGACGGACGCGGATGGCCATGGACGGCGCGGCCTAGATCGTCAGTTCGGCTTCGCGGCGCAGGCGCGCGCCCTCGCGAAACACCTCGGCGAGCACCACGACGATCAGGATGGAGAACCAGGCGCTCAGATTGACGCCGCCGTCTATTCGCCAGGCGCCGTGCGAGGCGAGGCGTACGAACATGGCGACGAGGTAGCGGCCGGCCTCCAGCGCCGCCAGGGTCGCGGCGATCACGTTGAGCCGGCGGACGTTCTCCGGGCGGAAAGGATCGCCGTCGATCAGGCTGCGGAAGATGCGCCGCAGCCGGCCGACGATGATGATGGCGCCGCCGACGTAGACGTCGAGGGCGAAGAGCGCCAGGGCGGCGACCGGCCCGATCCAGGCGCCGGCGGCCCTCAAAGCGGCGATCGGCAGCTCGCTCTCGATCAGATCAGGGCGAAAACTCAGCAAGAGAACGATGACGATTGCCAGGCCGATCAGGCCGGCGGCGAGCAGCAGGGCGAGGTAAAAGACATCGAGCACCGCCTTGAGCAGGCTGGAGACCGATCCTCGACCAAGCGCGCGCATGCCTGTTGCTCCCCCGATCGCTCCTTGGCGCCGTCGTTGAACGCCGTCGACCAACGGCGGCCGCCGCTCCGGGCGCCGGCGAGGGGCCGGCCGCGGAGCGGCGGGTGAAAATGCCTGGAACGGGCGGCGGTTGGAAGCGGGGGAGCCGCCGGTTCAGAACGACTGGGCGACAAGGCTCGCGGCCACCACCGGAAGGCCGATGAGGATCAACGAGTTCATGAAGGAGAGGGCGAAGCGGTCGACGGCGGCGATGACGCGGGTGGCGGACATTTCTGGGTTCCTTTCGAAGGTGGGTCTCGGAAGCGGTTGGACCGGGGCGGCCCGTCGCCGTCCCTTCTGTGCGTTTATCGATATGGTCGCATCGACAAACAATCAAATGAATTATTGTTTATCGATATTACGTGTTCGTAACCCCACCGAGGGGCAGACAGGCGACTGTTCGGCGGCATGGCGGCCGCGAGCGGCGGCGGCTAAGAGGGCGCTGCATGGCCCTTTCTCTCGCGCCCGGCGCGCGGATCGTCGCCGCCACCCACAACCCCGGCAAGGCGCGCGAGCTGGCCGCCCTGCTGGAGGATCGGTTCGACGTGATCGCCGCCGCCGAGCTTGGTCTTCCCGAACCGGACGAGCCGGAGACCACCTTCGCCGGCAATGCTCTGATCAAGGCGCGCGTCGCCGCCGCCGCCTCGGGCTTGATCGCCATCGCCGACGATTCCGGTCTTTGCGTCGCGGCTCTGGACGGCGCGCCGGGCGTCCACTCCGCCCGCTGGGCGGGGCCCGACCGGGACTTCGGCCGGGCCATGGCGCATGTCGAGGCCCGCCTGGCCGAATCGGAGATCGACGATCGCTCCGCCTTCTTCGTCTGCGCCCTGGCGGTCGCCTGGCCCGGCGGGGCGGCCGTGGTGACCGAGGGGCGCATCGACGGCGCCGTCGTCTTTCCGCCGCGCGGCGAGAACGGCTTCGGCTATGACCCGATCTTCGCGCCGGCCGGCGGCGCGCTGAGCTTTGGCGAGATGGAGCCCGCCGATAAGGATCGCATCAGCCATCGCGCGCGCGCCTTCGCGCAATTGCGCGCCGCGCTTTTCGAGTCGTGATCCGCTGAAGCCAGGCTCGCCGCCCTCGCCGCTAGCGGTCTATGTCCACTGGCCCTACTGCGCCCGCGTCTGCCCCTATTGCGATTTCAACGTGGTGCGCGCCCGGGGCCGCGACAGCGAGGCGGCGCGGCTGGGCAAGGCCATGATCGCCGATTTGCGCGCTCAGGCGGCGGAGCTGGGAGCGCGGCGAGTTCGTCTCGGTCTTCCTCGGCGGCGGCACGCCGTCGCTGATGCCGCCGGACCTGGCGGCGGAGATCATCGAGACCTGCCGGGCTCTTTGGCCCTCGACCGATCCCATAGAGGTGACGCTGGAAGCCAATCCGTCCGACCGGACACGCTTCGCCGCTCTGGCCGGGGCCGGCGTCCATCGGCTGTCTCTCGGCGTCCAGTCGCTCAACGACGACGCCCTCGCCTTCCTGCGACGCGATCATGACTCGGCGGCGGCGGTCGCCGCGATCGGCGAGGCCATCCACCGCTTTCCCCGCGTCTCGCTCGATCTGATCTACGCGCTGCCGGACCAGACCGCCGACGACTGGCGGGCGGATCTGACGGCGGCGCTCGCCTTCGGCTGCGAACACCTTTCAGCCTACCAACTGACCCTGGAGCCCAGAACGGCGTTCGGGCGCGCGGCCGCTCGCGGTGCGAGGATGACCGCCGAACCGGACGCCGCCGCCGATCTCTACGAGCTCACGCAAGAGCTCGCCGGCGAAGCGGGCCTGCGCCCTTATGAGATCTCCAATCATGCGAGCGGCCGCGGCGCGAGATCGCGGCACAACCTCGCCTATTGGCGAGGCGAAGACTATCTCGGCATCGGCCCCGGGGCGCATGGGCGGATCACCGCCGATGGCGAGCGGATCGCCACCCTGGCCGCCCGGCGGATCGGCGACTACATCGCCCGCGTCGAGACCGGCGCCGGTCCCGAGCGCGAGCGACTCGATCCGCGGCAGTCGGCCTTGGAGCGTCTCCTGATGGGCTTGCGCACCGACGAGGGTGTCGAACGATCGGCCCTCGCGCCGCTCGACCTCGATCCGATGGCGATCGCCAGTCTCGCGCCGTTCGTCGGCTGGCGCCGCGATCGGCTACGGCTCACCGGGCGCGGACGACCAGTGCTCGACGCGGTGCTGCGGCGCCTTGTCGATGGCGCCTGAGTGCCCCGGCGGCTAATGCCTCGCGCCATGCCGCCGAACCCCCGTCCGGGCGGGAAGATCAACGTCGTCGCGCCTGGCCTTTACCTCGTGGCGACGCCGATCGGGAACCTGCGCGACATTACCCTGCGCGCCCTGGACGTCCTCGCCGGCGTCGACCTCGTCCTGGCGGAGGATACCCGCGTCACCGGCAAGCTGCTGGCCGCCCACGGGGTGAGCGCCAAGCTCCGGCGTTTCGACGATCACGCGGCCGAGGCGGCCGTGCCGGAGGTTCTGTCCCGTCTCGCCGGCGGCGCGCGCATCGCCTTGGTGTCCGACGCCGGCACGCCTCTGATCTCCGATCCCGGCTATCGACTGGTGCGGGCGGCGAGCGGGGCCGGCGCGCGCGTCGTTCCGGTGCCGGGCGCCTCGGCCAGCCTGGCGGCCCTGACCGTCAGCGGCCTGCCGACCGACCGTTTTCTGTTCGCCGGCTTCCCGCCGGCCCGCGCTGGCCCTCGCCGCGCCTTCTTCGACGGCCTGCGCGGGGAACGCGCCACCCTGGTGTTGTTCGAGACGGGCCCAAGACTCACCGCCAGCCTGTCGGCCATGGCCGAGGCGTTCGGCGCCCGCGCGGCGGCGGTGGCGCGCGAGCTGACCAAGCTGCACGAAACGGTGGTGCGCGGCGATCTGGCCGTCCTCGCCGCCGATCCGAGGCTGGCGGGCGTCAAGGGCGAAATCGTCGTGGTCGTGGCTGGGGCGGGGAACGCCGAACCGGCCGGCGCGCCGATCGACCTCGACGCTTGGCTCGCCGACGCGCTCGAGCGGCTGAAACCCGCCGCCGCCGCCGCCCTCGCCGCCCGCCAGCTCGGCGTCGGCCGCAAGGACGCCTATGCCCGCGCCCTCGCCCTCCGCTCCCGATAGGCTGGCGGCGCGACGCCGCCGCGGCGCGAGCGCCCGGCGAGTTGGCCGGCGCTCGGAGTGGCTGGTCGCGCTGTGGCTGATCGCCAAGGGCTACCGCCTTCTTGGGTTTCGGCTGAAGACGCCGTTCGCCGAGATCGACATCCTGGCGCGCAAGGGGCGATGCGTCGCGGTGATCGAGATCAAGCGGCGCGCCAGCCTCGCCGAGGCTCTGGCCGCCGTCACGAGCACCCAGCGCGACCGGCTGCGGCGCGCGGCGCTGCATCTGCTCGCCCGCGGCGGCGGCGGCCCAGCCGGGTCGGTTCGGCTCGACCTCGTCGCGCTCGCCCCCGGCCGTTGGCCGCGCCACGTGCGCGGCGCCTGGGATGGCGGTTGAGCGCTCGCGCGGCGCGCGCCGCGTCGATAAACCCGCCCCCAAGAGACCGAAGGAGCCAAGCATGCTTGTCGCCGTGCAGATGGATGCCATCGAGCGGGTCCGGATCGAGGGCGACACCACTTTCGCCCTGATGCTGGAGGCGCGGCGGCGCGGCCATGGTCTGTGGTTCTACCGGCCCGAGAACCTGTCGCTCGAGGATGGCGGTGTGAGGGCGCGCGGCTGGCCCCTGACCGTGCGCGACGAGGCCGGGGATCACTTCGAGCTCGGCCCCGAAGCGGTCCGCGATCTTGCCGAGGCGGACGTCGTGCTGATGCGGCAGGACCCGCCGTTCGACATGGCCTACATCACCGCGACCTATCTGCTGGAGCGAATCCATCCGGGAACCCTGGTGGTCAACGATCCGCGCTCGGTGCGCGACGCGCCGGAAAAGCTGTTCGTCACCGGTTTTCCCGGTCTTCAGCCGCCGACCCTGATCAGCGCCGATCCGGCGACGATCGCCGATTTTCAACGGCGCCATGGCGATATCGTGCTCAAGCCGCTCTACGGCGGCGGCGGCTCGGGCGTGGTGCGGCTGGCGGCCGGCGATCCCAATCTCGACGCGCTGCTCGAACTGCACGCGATGATCGGCCGCGAGCCGGTGATCGCCCAGAAATTCATCCCGGCGGTCAGCGCCGGCGACAAACGCATCTTGCTGGTCGATGGCGAGCCGGTCGGCGCGGTCAACCGGGTGCCGGCGAGCGGTCAGGTGCGTTCCAACCTGGCGCGCGGCGGCCGCGCCGAGGCTGTCGAGCTGACCGCCCGCGACCAGGAGATCTGCGCGGCGATTGGACCGGCTCTTGCCCGGCGCGGGCTGTTGTTCGTCGGGATCGACGTGATCGGCGACTACCTCACCGAGATCAACGTCACCTCGCCGACCGGGGCGCGGCAGCTCAAACAACTCGGCGGCGCCGACGCGGCGGCGGCCCTGTGGGACAAAATCGAGGCGATGCGGCCTCGCTGAGCAGAAAGGCGGCCTCTTGGCTTCGGTCGGCCGGCGCCCGACATGTGTCTCTAATATGACAGGCAAGGGCCAATTCATGGCGAGGCGGCGCGCCTCGGTTGACGCGGGTTACCGAAATTTCATTACAAGACGGTAAGCGGCGCACCGGGCGCGAACGCGTCCGGCCCGCTGATCGATCATCGGGTTCGACAGGGGTTCGGTTTCATGAATGGTGTCAGGCACCGTCTGCTTCGGTCCTCGATGTTCGCGGCCGCCGCGCCGCTGGCCGCGCTCGCCGCCATCGCCTCGCCTCTCGCCGCCGGCGCCCAGACCGCCAGCAATCCGTCCTCCAGTTCGTCCTCGTCGGCCACCGCATCGGCGACCGTCAGCGAAGTGGTGGTCACCGGCTCGATCCTGCACCACCGCAACGCTGAATCGATCTCGCCGCTGACGGTGGTCACCAACACCGCGCTGCAGGCGCGCGGCATCACCACCCTCGATCAGGCGGTTCAGAATCTCGCCGGCAACAACTCCGGCGCCCTGCCCAATTCGTTCACCGCCAACGGCGCCTTCGCGGCCGGCGCCTCGGGCGCCTCGCTGCGCGGATTGACCACCAACTCCACCCTGGTGCTGTTCGACGGCCTGCGCGCCGCCTACTACCCACTGGCCGACGACGGCACGCGCAATTTCGTCGACCTGAACACCATCCCGAACGTCATCGTCGACCGGGTCGAGGTGCTGCAAGATGGCGCCTCCTCCACCTACGGCGCCGATGCCATCGCCGGGGTCGTCAACATCATCACCAAGAAGCAGTATCAGGGCGTGCAGCTCACCGCCGAAGGCGGCTTCGGCCAGTACGCCGGCGGCGCCGAGGCGCATGTCTCCCTGTTGGCCGGCCACGGCGATCTCGGCGCCGACGGCTACAACTATTACATCGGCGTCGAATTCCAGCACGACGACGCCATCCTCAACCGCCAGCGCCCCTTCCCCTACAATACCGCCAACCTGACGCCGATCTGCGGTCCAGCTATCGGCGGCGGCGTGACCTGCGACACCAATTCGGTCGTCAACGGCCTGCAGTTCGACAACTCTTTCCAAGGCGTCGGCTCGACCACCGTGCCGACTGTCATTCAGGCCGATTCCAACGGCAACGCCATTCCCACGGCGACCTGGCAGCTGCTCAACCCGGCCGCCGGCTGCCGCAACCTGACTCCGATCGTCATCACGCCCGCCGAGGCCGCCGCCGGCGGGGCCGGCTTCATCAACATGCCGACCACCCTGTGCCAGCAGGATCTGGTCAACCAATACAGTGTTATCGCGCCGGCCGACACCCGCTTCAGCGTGTCCGGTCGATTCACCAAAAACTTCGGCGACCAGCAGCTCTATTTGGAAGCCAACTATTACCAGAACGACGTGTCGTTCATCAATCCGCCGAGCAGCATCCGCCAGCAAGCGACGCCCGGGGCGAATGGCACGGCTTATGACACCACGCATTTGACCTTGCCGGTCTACATTTGCCCGACGGGGATCGGCTGTTCGGCGGCCAACGGCACGCTGAACCCCAACAACCCGTTCGCGGCCCAAGGCATCCCCGCCCTGATCCGCTACCGGTTCGGCGACATTCCCGCCTACAACGACACCTTCTCCCAAGTCTACCGCCTCGCCGGCGGCCTGTCCGGCTCGTTCCTCAGCGACTGGAAGTACAACGTCAACGGCGTGCTGATGGAGAACGATCTCGATTACACCCAGGCGGGCGATATCTACATCGCCAACCTGTTGCAAGCGGTGGCCACCGGCGCCTACAACTTTGTCGACCCGTCGGCTAACTCGCAGGCCATTCGCAACTTCATCGCGCCGCCGAACGAGCAGTTCTCCAAATCCAAGCTGGCGCAGATCCAGGCCGAGCTTTCGCGCGACATCTTCACCTTGCCGGGCGGCCCGTTGCAGGTCGGCGTCGGCGCGACGATGCGCTACGAAAGCATCTACAACCCCAGCGCCAACAACGATCTCAACGGACCGACCCAGCGCTGGTTCACCATCAATCCGTTCGGGGTGATCGGTTCTCGCAACGTCGAGGCGGCTTATTTCGAGGTCGACGCGCCGATCGTCCACCAGGTGGATCTCAACGTCTCGGGCCGCTACGACCATTACTCCACCGGTCAGAGCGCCTTTTCGCCGAAGTACGCGATCAAGTTCCGTCCGATCGACCAGGTGACCCTGCGCGCCACCTATTCCGACGGCTTCCGCATCCCCAGCCTGGCGGAATCCAACGAACTGCCGACCACCGGGTTCGTCACCTTGAATGCGCCGACCGCCTTTCAGATGCTGCACCATAACGACGGCTACGGCGTCGGTTATTCCCTGGGCACCACCACCGCCGGCACGCCCGGCCTGCAGCCCGAACACTCGCGCAACATCACGGCTGGCATCGTTTTCCAGCCCCGCCCGAACATCTCGGTGACCATCGACTATTACAACATCCGCAAGACTGGAGTCATTGCGGCGGCGGACTATACGCCAGCCCTGAACGCATACTTCGCTGGCCAACCCATCCCGGCCGGTTTCAAGGTTACCCCTGGCCTTCCGGATCCGAATTATCCCGCGCTGATGCCGCTGCCCGGGTTCATTCAGTTTGGCTTCGCCAACCTCAACGCGCTGAAAACCTCCGGCTTCGATTTCTCGGTGCAAGCCAAGTACCAACTGCCGTTCAACGTCACTTGGACGACGGACTTTGAGGGCACCTACGTCAACAACTATGATCTCTATCTGCCGGATGGCACGGTTGAGCGTTTCGCCGGCACGATCGGGCCGTATAACACCACTTCGGCGTCGGGCACGCCGCAGTATCGCGCGAATTGGGAGAACACGCTCGACTTCGGCCGCGAGTCGCTCAGCCTGACCGTCTACTACACCTCGGGCTATGGCGAGGCGGCCGCCGACATCAGCGGCGACCCCGGAAATTGCGAGTACAGCGCCAAGTTCTACGGCGTCCCGGCCACCTACGTCGATGGCGTGACGCCGATCGTCTGCCGGGTCAAGCCGTTCGTCGACGTCGAGCTGCATGGATCGCACCAGCTGAACAAGCGGGTGCAGCTGTTCTTCGACATCGACAACCTGTTCAATACCCAAGCGCCGTTCGATCCCACAACTTACGGCGGCTATCAGTACAACCCGGCGTGGGCCAATTCCGGCATCGTCGGCCGCTACTTCAAGATCGGCGCGAAGGCGACGTTCTGAGGCGCGGCGGGGGCTCGCCTCAGGTAGAACGCCGCAAATCTATCGAGCCGCCGATCGCTCGGAATGCGTCTCGCCCGGCGCGTAGTGTTCCGCGATATGGCCGGCCAGTTCGGCTTCGGTGAACCACACCGGCTTCGTGCGCTCGGCGGCGAACAGGGGCGTCTGGTCGGCGTAGTGCGGCGAGCCGGGCCGCGAGGTAGCGGCGCCGAACTGGTGGATGCTCTGGCTCGTCAGATGGCCGGCGCGGTCCCAGGTCACGAACAGGATCAGGGTGTCGCCGGCGACCGCCTTCAGCCGGCCGTCCTTCATTGGCTCGCCATAGACGGCGCGGAAAGTGTCCGGGCCACCGTCAATGGGCAGATCCACAGTGCCGCGGATGATGCGGTTCACCGCGCCCCACGGCGGGTCGATGCGGCCGAAGTGTCGCTTCAAAGCGGCGATGGCCTTCGATAGGCTGTCGCGCACCGCGACGGTGTGCCCCGCCTCCAAGGCCTCGCCGAGCGGCATGGCGGTGAACACCGCCAGGGCGGCGGCGCGGCTCGCCCGATCGGCGCGCAGGTCCCAGCCGGCGAGCAGCCGCTGGGCGGCGGCGATGTCCGCATCGCCGCGCGCCGGCAGCTTCAGCACGGCGGCGACGACGTGCGCCATGGCGGAGCGGTGTGAGTAGGCGATGTCGAACTTGTCGGCGCGGAAGGCCTCGGCGGTGATCCGCCGGTCGGCGCCGAAGGTCTCGAGCGCCCGCCAGGCGCGGTTGGTCATGGTGGTCTGCAGGCCGAACGAGGCGGGATAGTCGGCGGCGCGAATGCCGGCGCCGTAAGCGCCGGTGGCGACCATCGGGCTGTTGTTGGAGTTGAACAGGAAGCCGGACGGCGGATTCCACACCTGCGGCACGCGACCGAACGGCCAGTAGCGCCTCCAGATCAGGTCGGATCGATCGCCGGGCAGCACCCCGCGCCACGGGGCGCCGGCCGCCCGGATCGGATAGAGACCGTTGTAGACGTAGCCGATGTTGCCGCGCTCGTCGGCGTAGATGTAGTTGATCGACGGCAGCGCTTGCAGCGCCATGGCGGCGCGCCACTCGGCCAGTGTCCGCGCCTTGTCGAGACGATAGTATTGCAGCGGCGCCCGCGCCTCGCCGATGCCGGCGTAGCGGATGGCGAAGACGCCGTGATCGGTCCGGAACACCGGACCGTGCGCCGACCACACCAGCGGCTTGTGGAAGGTCCAGATCAGCGGCCCCAACAGCTTCACGCGGATGGCGGCGTCGGCCTTGGCGAAGCGACGCCAGCGGCCATCCAGCCGATATTCGTCCGGGTTCGCCGGATTGATCGTCAGTCGATAGACGTCGGCGAGGTGCGGCTTGTTGACCGTGTTGGCCCAGCCCAAATGTTCGTTGTGGCCGTGCAGCATGAAGGGCGAGCCCGGGAAGAAGCCGCCGGCGACGTGCCAGCCCTCGCCGCTCTGCAGCACCGCCTCGTACCAGGCGACCGGACCCTCGTACGGCTGGTGGGAGTTGACCAGGAGGCGCGTCGCGCCATCGGCCGAACGGCTGGGCGCCACCGCCACCCCGTTTGAACCGATCGGCGGCTCCAGGGGCGCCATCGGACGGCCGTGCGTCGGCGCCAGCAAGGTCTTCAAAGTGTCGTCGAGGCCGTAGAAGAACGGCGTCTTGAACACGAAGCCGGCGTCGACATCCGCGCCGGTCACCGGGGCCAAGCCGGGCGCCACCTCGCCAGGGTGGCGGGCGGCATAGAGGTTGAGCCCATCGGCGTAGGCCTCCATCACCGCGCGCGCATCGGCGGGCAGGCGGGCGTAGCCGGCGCGCACCGTCGGCCACACCCGCATCAGGCGGACGAGGTAGTCGGTCGCCGCCGCGCCCGGGCCCTTCCACGCCGCCAGGGTCCCGCGCGCGCCGAGCACGGCCTCCTCGATGGTCGGGAAGTCGTCCTCCGCCTGGGCATAGGCGAGGCCGAAGGCGACATCGGCGTCGGTTGCGCCGACGATATGCGGCACGCCAAAGGTGTCGCGGCGGATGCGCGCGTGATAGCGCGCCGCCCGGGCAATGAAGACCCGCGCGTCAGGCGCAGGCGGCTGCGCCAAGCGATCGGCGAGCACCGCCGCGCCGATGGCGAGACCCGCGAGGACGACGGCCGCGAGCGCGACCAGACCGACGGTGCGACGGCGAGACATCGGCTCGCCTTTCCACGGTCGCGCGACGCGCGGCAACCGCCTTCGCCATCTCCGCGCCTCGTCCGCTCCCTCGTGGGAAGGGGGATGCGCTCCTACGGCAAATCCGGCGGGGTCGCTTCGGCGCGCAAGGTCGCGACGGCCTCGGCCAGTTTGACGATCTCCTGCCGTTCGGAGCCGAGCCGGCGCAGGGCGAGCTTGCCTTCCTCGGCCTCACGGCGACCGACGACGGCGATCACCGGGACCTTGGCCACCGAGTGCTCGCGCACCTTGTAGCCGACCTTTTCGTTGCGCAGGTCGGTCTCGACCCGCAGGCCGGCGGCCCGCAAGGCCGCCGCCGCGTCGGCGGCGTAGGCGTCGGCGTCCGAGGTGATCGTCGCCACCACCACCTGGGTCGGCGCCAGCCACAGGGGGAAGGCGCCGGCGAAGTGCTCGATCAGCAGGCCGATGAATCGCTCGAAGCTGCCGAACACGGCGCGGTGCAGCATCACCGGCGTGTGGCGCTCGCCGTCGTCGCCGACATAGGTCGCCTCGAGCCGCTCGGGCAGCACATAGTCGAGCTGGAAGGTGCCGCACTGCCAGGCGCGGCCGATCGCGTCGGTCAAGTGGAATTCCAGCTTCGGGCCATAGAAGGCGCCTTCGCCCGGCAGCAGCTCGTAAGGCAGGCCGGACGCCTCGAAGGCGCTCGCCAGATCGCGCTCGGCGCGGTCCCAGGCCTCGTCCGAGCCGGCGCGCACGTCGGGGCGGGTCGCGAGTTTGTAGCGAATGTCGGTCAGGCCGAAGTCGCCGTAGACCCGGGCGAACAGCGCCAGAAAGCGCATCGTCTCGCCGGCGATCTGGTCCTCGCGGCAGAAGATGTGGGCGTCGTCCTGGGTCATTTGCCGCACCCGCATCAGGCCGTGCAGCGAGCCATGCGTCTCGTTGCGGTGGCAGCAGCCGAACTCCGCCATGCGCAGCGGCAGGTCGCGCCACGAGCGCTGCTCGTGCCGGAAGATCTGCACGTGGGCCGGGCAGTTCATCGGCTTCAGCGCCATCAAGGGCGCCTTGCCCGAGAGCAGGGGCGCGGCTTCGTCCGTCGACGGAACCTCGTCCGGCACGACGAACATGTTTTCGCGAAACTTCTGCCAGTGGCCGGACAGCTCCCAGAACTTGGCGTCGAGCAGCTGCGGCGTCTTTACCTCGACATAACCGTCGTCGTCCTGGCGGCGGCGGATGTAAGCCTCGAGCACCCGCCACAGGCGGAAGCCGGCCGGGTGCCAGAACACGGAGCCCTGCGCCTCCGGCTGCAGGTGAAAGAGGCCGAGCTGGCGGCCGAGCTTGCGATGGTCGCGCTTCTCCGCCTCATCGACGCGCTTCAGATAGGCGGCGAGATCGGCCTCGCTCGCCCACGCCGTCCCGTAGATGCGCTGCAGCTGGGCGTTCGCCTGATCGCCGCGCCAATAGGCGCCGGCCAGCTTGGTCAGCTTGAACGCCTTGCCGACGTGGCGCGTCGAGGGCAGGTGCGGCCCGCGGCAGAGGTCCTTCCACGCGCCCTGACGATAGACGGTGATCGGCTCGTCCTTCGGCAAATCGCGGATGATCTCGGCCTTGAAGCTCTCGCCGATGGACTCGAAGTGGGCGATCGCCTCGTCGCGATCCCAGATTTCGCGGGTGATCGGCTCGTCGCGGTCGACGATCTCGCGCATGCGCGCCTCGATTCTCGGGAAGTCGTCGAGAGAGAAGGGCTCGTCGCGGGCGAAGTCGTAATAGAAGCCATCCTCGACGTTCGGGCCGATGGTAACCTGCGTGCCGGGGAACAGCTCCTGCACCGCCTCGGCGAGCACGTGCGCCGTGTCGTGACGGAGAGTGTCGAGCGCCTCGGGCGCTTGGCGCGTGACAATCTCGATCGCGCCGCCGTGCTCCAGCGGCCGGGCGAGATCGATGAGGCGGCCGTCGAGTTTCGCGAGCAGCGCCTTCTTCTCCAACGATGGCGAGATGGCGCGGGCGACCTCGCGGCCGGTGATCCCGTCCGGGAAGGCGCGCGCCTGGCCGTCGGGAAATGTCAGTTCGATCATGGTCGTCGTCTTCTTTGTTCAGTGTCGCGCCGGCGGCACCGGGTCGAAGCCCCGGCCGCCGAGCGGATGGCATTTGAGGAACCGACGGGCGGCGAGCCAGCCGCCGCGCACCGGTCCGTGGGCGATGAGCGCCTCGGCGGCGTAGTCGGAGCAGGTGGGCAGAAAGCGGCAGCTGCGCCCAAACCACGGCGACAGCGTCAGCTTATAGGCCCGATGCGCCAGACGCACCGCGCGCTCGTAAGGGCTCATGCCGGCGACCGCGCGACCCGCTCCGAAGGGCGGCGTTCAGGCGGCGCCGGCGCGGCTAGTTCGCGCGCCCATCGCCCGCCGGCACGCCTCCACCGTCGCCTCGAAGGCGAGCAGGCTCGAGGCGTGGCGTTGCGGAAAATCCCTCACCGGCTGGAGCACGGCCAATCCTTCGAAGCGCCCGGTCGGCGGCGCGCCATCGTCCTTGAGCATAGCACGTAAGGCGTCCCGGGCCACCTCGATCTCCTCGACCGTCGCGCCGACCACCCGTTCGCCGAGCACCGCCGCCGCCGCCTGACCGAGCGCGCAGGCCTTCACCTCCTGGGCGAAATCGACGATCGTTTCGCCGTCCATGACGACATCCACCACCACCCGGCTGCCGCACAGCTTGGCGGTCCGCTCCGCCGTCCCAACCGGCGCCGTCAGACGGCCCGCGCGCGGCATGTTGGCGGCCAGCGACAGGATGCGCGCCGAGTAGAGTTCGTCGATCATGCTGGGCGGCAGATAGGCATTCGAGTCATTCCCTGCCCATCACCCGCGCGTTCAGCGCCTCGCCGAGGGCCTCGAAGCCGGCGCGGATGGTCTTGCGCATCCGCCGGGCGACAACGGGCCCATGGGGCCATCGAAGAGTCTCGCCGTTGGAGAAGATGCAGGCTTCCGGGGGCGAGCTGCTCAATTTCGAGATAGCGCACGGTGCGCACCAGCCCGCCCAGCATGGTGAGCTTCCAGTGGATCTGCTCGTTCGGCACCCAGTCGACGATGGTCGGGCGTATGCGGCCGACGGGCTGGCCGGGCAAGGAGAGATCGAGATCCAAGACGCTCGCCGATGCGCAGGGCGCCCTCGGCCCGCGGGTAAAGCGGGTTCCACTCCGGCCAGCGGGCGAAGTCGGCGAGCACCGCCCAGATCGCCTCGGCGGACGCCTGCATTCCGATCCGGTGTTCGATCTTCTCGCGCATCTCAAGCTGGCTCCTCGTCGCTTCCAGCTCGCGCCGCTCGCCCCATCCATCACCTCGACCCCGAGCGCCGCCAGTTCGTTTCTCAAGGCTGTCGGCGCGCGACGCAGTCCTTGGCCGCTCGGGCCGCCTGCCGCTCGCGCGATCAGGGCCTCGACCTGGCGTGAACCCGGCGTCGGCGTCGCGGTGGAACCAGCCATCGGGTTCGGCGGCGAGGAAGCCGAGAAGATCGCGCGCCAGCGAGCAGTTCGCCCTTGGCGCGCGCCCGCTCGGCGGCGTCGCCCGTCTCCAGACGCTTGGCGCAGGCGAACAGTTCGGCGTTGGCCTTGGGCGTATTCAGATCGTCGCGGATCGCCTCGAGAAAAGCCTCGGACGGCTGGTCGGTGGAAGGGGCTACCTCGGCGGCGCGAGCCAGGGCGCCGTAGAGCGTATCCAGCGCCGCCCGCGCCTGCGCCACCGCGGCTTCGCTCCAGGCGAGAGGCTGGCGATAGTGCGAGGCGAGCAGAGCCCAGCGCAGCGCCTCGCCCGGCGTGTGGCCGAGGAGGTCGCGCACCAGGGCGACGTTGCCGAGGCTCTTGGACATCTTCTCATGGTCCATGGTGACGAAACCATTGTGCAGCCAGTAGTTGGCGAACCCGGCGTTGTGGTTGGCGGCCAGGCTCTGGGCGCGCTCGTTCTCGTGGTGCGGGAAGATCAGGTCGTGACCGCCGCCATGGATGTCGATCGGCGTGCCGAGGTTGGCGGCGATCATCGCCGAGCACTCGATGTGCCAGCCGGGGCGGCCAGGGCCGAAGTCGCTCTGCCACACCGGTTCGGCCGGCTTGGATGGCTTCCACAGCACGAAGTCGGCCGGGTGGCGCTTGTAGGGGGCGACTTCGACCCGCGCGCCGGCGATCATCTCGTCCATGGGACGCCCAGAAAGGGCGCCATAGTCGCCGAAGGCCTGCACGTCGAACAGCACATGCCCCTGCGCCACATAGGCGGCCTTGCCGCGCACCAAGGCGCCGATCATGGCGAGAATCTGCGGCATGGTGCGCGTCGCGCGCGGCTCGAGCGTCGGCGGCAGGGCGCCCAGCGCCGCCATGTCGGCGTGATAGGCATCGAGGTAACGAGCGGTGATCGCGTCGATGTCGACGCCTTCGGCGGCCGCCTTGGCGTTGATCTTGTCATCGACGTCGGTGACGTTGGCCGCGTAGATCACGTGATCCGGCCCGTACATCCAGCGCAGCAGGCGGAAGAGCACGTCGAACACCACCACCGGCCGGGCGTTGCCGATGTGCGGATAGTTGTAGACCGTCGGTCCGCAGACATAGAGCCGCACGCGCTCGGCATCGATCGGTACGAACGCGCGCTTGGCGCGGCTCAGGGTATCATGAAGGCGCAGGCGCACGGGGATGGGAGCACGTGGTCGCGGCCATCCTGGCCGCAAGGGCCGCGCTCATTGCACCGTTTGGACGCGGTCTGGAAGGCCGCGTTCCCAAGCGACTAAGGCGTGCAGTCCTTGGCCGGCCCTCCGGCGCCGCCGACCGCGGTGTGCAGCGACGGGGCATTGGTGAAATCGAACAGTTCTTCCAGCGAGGCGGCGCTAGCGTCGCGGGCGGTGAGGTGGGCGCCGTTCAGGAAGCGCTTCTCGATCAGGGCCAGGATGGCGGTATGGTCGCGCACGGTGTGCGAGACATAGGCCGGCTTTGAGAAAGGCGAGACGGCGATCAGCGGCACGCGGATGCCTTCCTGGTCGAAGGCGGCGCACTGGGCCGGGTAGGGGCCGGTGGGATTGGCCTTCATCTGCGGGCACAGCGCCTCGGCATCGAGCACGCTGGTGTCTGTCTGGCTGATCGGGTTGGTGGCGCACTCGGCGCCGCCGCCGGGCTGCAGGCTGGCCGGCGGATTGGAGAGATCCTCGCACTGGCCGGGATAGACGCCGTCGGGTGTGCGCGCTCCGCCCTGCGGCGCGGCCGGCGGCTTCGCGTGATCGTAAAAGCCGCCGTGCTCGTCGTAGGTCACGATGATGATCGAGTCCTTCCAGTAGGGACCGGAGCGGATGGCGTTGATCACATGGGCGACGTGCTCCTGGCCGCGCTGGATGTCGGTTGGCGGGTGTTCGTCATCCTCAAAGGTCGTCCCCTCGACGCCGAAGTCCGGGTCGATGAAGGAGACGGCCGGCAGCGTGCCCACGAGCCCGGTGGCGATCGCATAGAACTCGGCGATCTGGGCGGTGTGGTCGTTGAGCTGGCCAAAGGTCAGGGCCTGGGGCGCGTCCTCGAAGTAGTCGGTCCAGCTGACGTGCGCTTTGTCGAGCAGGTCGAAGATAGAGCCGTTGATCGGCTTGTAGCCGCCGTTCGGCGGCGGAACCGTGTCCTCGGTGGTCAGATGGCCGAAGGAGGTGGCGGCCATCAGATAAAAGCGGTTGGGTATGGTCGGGCCGACCACCGCGGCGAACTGCCGGTCGCTGATCGCGAACTTCTGCGCGATGTCATAGTAGAAGGGAATGTCCGTCTGGTCGAAATAGGACATCGGCTCTGGATCGTTGGCGTTGTCGCGCACGAAGCCGTCGTTCAGCGGGTGAACTAGGGAGGAATTCGGATTTCTGAAGTCGAGGCCGAGATGGGCCCCCAGCCAGCTGTGGTCGAGGTCGGGGCTCGTGCAACGCGAAGCCGCATGGTACGAATAGACAAATGGCCCGGTTGTCTGGGCGTTATGGTTGCTGCATTTCAGCGCGCCCCCGACTGGCGAGCAGCTAAGGCCGTCGACGCAGGCATGGTCGTTGGCGGCGCACATCGGCTTGGCGGGGTGATAGGCGCCGCCGGCGACATAGGGCAGCACGCCGAAATAGTTGTCGAAGGAGTGGTTCTCCTGCATCACCACGATGATGTGGTTGACCTTGCTCAGCGGTCCATCGGCGAGAGCCGGGCTGGCGACGAAGCCGCTCGAGAGGAGCGCCGCGCCGGCGGCGGCCGAGGCGAGCAGGCGAAGCGGCTTCATGTGGCGTTCCCCTCGAGCGAGCGCGCCGCCGATCGCCGGGCGGCCGGCGACGCCGAGATTGCTTCCGACAGGGGCGTCTTTCAAGCGGAATTTCGTGAACTCCGCGTGACGTTTCGAGCCTTGGCGATGCGGAGGCGCCTAGTCTGAGGTGGCCCAGCGGCGGGGCATGCCGCTGGGCCCCAGTTCGTCCGCGTCAGTGCTTGACGGCGTCGATCGACAGCCGCGGCCTGCTTCTGAGCGTGCCGCTCACCGAGCATGGCACGACTCCCGGCAGGCCGGCGCCGGCGATCGAGATGACTCCGGCGGCGTTGACTTGGAAGTTGATGGCGCCAGGACCGCACACCCCTAGCACCGTTGCACTCACCGTCACGTTCTTGAACGCACCGCCATGTCGCGCGACCGCGTGCATTGGCCAGGGAAGCCCCGTTGGGGTGAGGGCCGCGCAGCTCACGCCGCTGAACGTGGCCGACGTGATCTTCGCCCCATTGAGGGTTGTCCCGGAAAGGACCGCGTTGCAGGGCAAGGACACCGCCCCCGCCGTGACGGTGATCGATCCCTCCGCCGTGAAGGCGGGGTTGGGGTCGAACTTGTAGTCGGTGTCGGACGCCTGGGCGACACCCGCCCCCAGGAGCGCCAGCGCTGAGACGAACACGGTGGATTTCCTCATTGTCATTTCTCCCTAGTGCCAGGCGTCCGCGACATCGATGCGGATGATCGACCGCGCCGCCTTACCAGAAATCAATGTTCAAAAAGGCGCCCCTGTCAAGTGATTTTTTAATAAAACGGAGTGCGGGGCGCCATTCTCAAAGACTACAGCGAGTAAAATGGCACGCATGGCAACGCGTCCACGCGCCGGCGAAGCCAACCGGCCAAGGCGCCCCTGTGACGAGAACGCGACAATATGGCGCCGGTTCAATTCGCCGGAGCGATCGCGGAGGGTCGAAGCCCTTCGATTGGCAGACTCCCGCTTGCCGCCTATAGGCGCCGCCATGGACGTTCGGACGGACGAAGACGCACGGCGGGCGGCCTCGGGGCTCGAACCGTTTCGCCGCCCCAGCCGAGAGGAGGCGATGGCGGCAGTGCGGACCCTGATCGCCTGGGCTGGCGATGATCCACGGCGCGAAGGGGTGATCGATACGCCGCGCCGCGTGGTCGACGCCTATGGCGAGTGGTTCGCCGGCTATCACGCCGACGCCGGCCGCGAGCTCGACCGCACCTTCGAGGATGTCCAGGGTTACGACGACATCGTCATGCTGCGCGATATCGAGGTGGAGAGCCACTGCGAGCACCACATGGCTCCGTTCCTCGGCAAGGCCTATGTCGCCTATCTGCCGACGAACAAGGTGGTGGGCATCTCCAAGCTGGCGCGGGTCGTGGAGATCTTCTCCCGCCGTCTGCAGACGCAGGAGACGCTCACCCAGCAGATCGCCGAGGCGATCGTTGATGCGCTACGACCTCAGGGCGTCGCGGTGCTGATCGACGCCGAGCACCAGTGCATGACCACCCGCGGCGTCAATCACCGGCACGTCTCGACCATCACCACCCAGTTCACCGGCGTCTTCCGCGACGACCGCGACCTGCAGCGGCGCTTCCTGGATTTCTGCAATCGGCGCTAGCTTGGTTCTCGTCTACCTGCTGAGCTCAAATACGCCGGTGACGTCGACATGGACCGTCTGCTCGCCGGCCTCGACCGGCGTCGGGGCGGCCGCGGCGCGCATGGCCATCATCGTCCTGGGCTGGGGCGGGCCGGCGTCGGGCGCGCCCTCGGTGAGGGCGGCGAGCCGGCCGATACGATAGCCGGTGGCGCGGGCGTAGTCGGCGGCCTTGACCTCCAGCGCGCTCACCGCCGCCTGGCGCGCGGCCGCTTCGGCGGCGGCGGGGTTGGCGAGACCGAAGCTGACTTGGCCAATGTCGCTGGCGCCGGCCGCGGCCAGGGCGTCGATCACCGGTCCCAGCCGCGCGAGCTCGCGCACCGTGGCGGTCAGTTGGTTGGACGCCTGATAGCCGGTGAGGCGCGGCGGCTTGTCCTGCTCGTAGACCATCTGCGGCTGCAGGCCGATGCTGGTGGTCTGCAGGTCGGCGCCCTGAACGCCGGCGGCCTTGAGAGCGGCGATCACCCGCTGCGCGCGTTCGGCGTTGCGCGCCATCGCCTGGGCGGCGCTGGAGCCGGTTGTCTGGATGCTCACCGTGAGGCTCGCCATGTCCGGCGCGGCCTTGGCCTCGCCGTTCGCCGTGAGGGTAAGAGTGGGCGGCGGCGGCGGCGGCCCCTCCATCGGCTGGGCGAGGCCGGCGGCCGGCGCGAGGCCGAGCGCAAAGCAGGTGGCGAGCGCGGCCTTCTTCACCATGGCGGTTCCTCCTCTCCGTGGCGGCGGGGTTGTCGGGGCGGGGCGGACGGCGGCCATAGCACGATCAGCGCGATTGTGGTTTCAGATTGGCGGCCGGCCGCCTCGGCGACGGGCCCGTAGCTCAATGGTTAGAGCCGGCCGCTCATAACGGTCTGGTTGCAGGTTCGAGTCCTGCCGGGCCTACCGGGCGCCCGAGAATCAGGCGAAGCGGATCTCGAACGCCGCGCCGCCATCTCGGCGGATGGCGAGGGCGCCGCCCAGCTGGCGCACCATCGGCTCGAGGATGCGCAGGCCAAGGCCGGCGGAGGGCTCCTGTCCCGCCGGGAGGCCGGGGCCGTCGTCCTCGACGCTCAGGGCGCCGCCCGCGTCCGTGCGGGTCAGCCGCACCCGGACAGCGCCGCGCGCCGGCGGCGGATAAGCATGCTTGACCGCGTTGGTGACCAGCTCGTTGACGATGATGCCGAGTGGCGCCGCCTTGTCGGGCGCGATCCGCACCGGCTCGACCTCGAGCTCCAGCCGCAGGCGATCGCGGTCGAACAGCGAGGCGCGCAGGTGGCGGCAGAGGTTCTCCAGATAGGCCGCGAAGTCGATCTCGCCGCTGGCCGGATCCTCGCGCAGCGCCTCGTGCGCCGCGGCGATCGCCTGGATGCGCGCCGCCGCCTTGGCGAGTTCCGCCTTGACCGGCCGGCTCGCCGCCTGCCCCTGAAGCGTCAGCAGGGCCGCGACGGCGGCCAAATTGTTCTTCACGCGATGGTTCAGTTCCTCGAACATGGTCGCCAGCCGGGCTTCCGCCGCCTTGCGGTCGGTGACATCGAAGAAGAACTGCGCCATGCGGCCGGGCCCGACCCGGTTGATGCGAATGTCGTGCCAGCGGCCGGTCGCCCCGTTGTGGAACTCGAAACTGGCGGGTTCGCCGGTGCGCAAGACCCGATCGCAGACCGCCAGCCAGCGCTGATCGGGCGCGCCGCCGTCGCTGAGCCGCCGGCCGCGAACCTCCCGCCCGACGCCGAGCATGGCCTGAAGCGACGGATTGATCTCGACGATGCGATAGTCGGCCATCGGCGGATCCCTGGCGGCTAGCGGCGCCCTGTCCAAGGTCTCGCACAGGGCGAAGCCCTCGTTCATTGCTTCGAAGAGGGCGTCGTAAAGCAGGCCGTCGCTGGCGCGATCGCCGGGCGGCGAGGCGACTCTCCGCTCTGCGCGCGGGCTGGTGCTGTCGTCGCCCATGGTCATGCCTCGACCCAATGTGGATCAGGCTTGCACCGCGCCGGCCGGTCTCGCAAGAGAAGCGCGGGGAGGCCGATCGGCGGAGGCGCGGAGCAGGCGACGTGCGTGATGAGATCATCCCGACACAGACCATGAAGTGGCTGGCGGTCATAGCCGCCGCGCTCACCGCTTCCCTCCCGATCTCGGGGCTGGCCCAGTCGGCGGGCCGGCTGACGCACCCGGCGGACGAGCCGGCCGCGGCCGCCACGCCGCGCGCCGCCCCGGGATCGGGCGCCGGTCCCGCCAGCGCCCAGGCCGAGAAGATCGCTCCGTTGGACATCGCCGCCCCGACAATCGCCGAACGGCGCCAGGAGAGCCGGCACATGGTGGTGATCGATGGCCGCGCGATCACCTATCTCGCCACGCCCGGAACGCTGACGATTCGCGACGACGACGGCAAGCCGATCGCGAGCATGTTCTACGTCGCCTACACCGCCGCGCCGCCCCCAGCGCGGCGCGGCGCCGCGCAGGACAAGGCCCGGCCGGTGACCTTCTTCTACAATGGCGGCCCCGGCTCCTCGACCGTGTGGCTGCACATGGGCTCGATCGGGCCGATGCGGGTGCGCACCGACAGCCCCCAGGCGACCCGCAACGCGCCCTTCGATCTTGGGCCCAACCCCTGGAGCCTGATCGACAAGACGGATCTCGTCTTCCTCGACGCCATCGGCGCCGGCTTCTCCCGCCCGCTCGGGGAGACTCCGCTCAAGGAGTTCTGGGGCACCGACGCCGACATCGACGCCTTCGCCCGCGGCATCGAGCGCTGGCTGACGATCAACGACCGGTGGAATTCGCCCAAGGTGATCTTCGGCGAGAGCTACGGCACGACCCGCTCGGCCGGCCTTTCCTACCGCCTGCAGCGCGATGGGGTGCAGCTGAACGGCGTCGTTCTGCTCTCCTCGATCCTCAACTATGGCCGCCGCGATCCCGGATTCGACCAGGAGCTGATCAATTATCTGCCGAGCTATGCGGCGATCGCCGCCTATCACAACCGCCTGGCGCATCCGCCGGCGGATCTCGCCGCCTTCCTCGCCGAGGTGCGCGACTGGGCGCGCGGACCGTACGCCTTGGCGCTCGCCCGGGCGGACAGCCTGTCGGCGGCGGAGAAATCCCAGGTCGCCACCCAGGTGGCCGCCTACACCGGCCTATCGCCGCGTTTCGTCCTGCAGAGCGATTTGCGCGTCGATCCCTCGCGGTTCCGCAAGGAGCTGCTGCGCGACCAGGAATTGACGCTTGGCCGCTACGACGCCCGCTTCACGGGCCGCGACCCCGACTCCGCTGGCCAGGCGCCCGACTATGATCCGTCCGACGCCGGCATCACCGGCGCCTTCGTCGCCGCCTTCCACACCTGGCTGACCGAGGGACTAGGCTGGCGCACCGACATGGCCTACCGGCCGACCTACTACGCGCCCGCCAAGGCGGACGCGCCGCGCCTGGAGTGGGACTTTCGCCACCATGCGCCGGGCGGCGGCGGCTTCGGCGGCCCGACCGCGGTCAACGAAGCAGACGTGGCGCTCGATCTCTCCGCCGCCATGCGGCAGAACCCGCACCTGATCGTCTATTCCCTGAACGGCCTCTACGACTTGGCGACACCGTTCTTCGGCACCGAATACGACCTGGCGCACATGCAGATCCCGCCCGAGGTCAAGCCGAACCTGCGCTTCGCGTATTATCCGTCCGGCCACATGGTCTATCTGGACGAAGCCTCGCTCCGCCGGATGAAGGCGGATCTGGCGCGCTTCTACGAGGAGGCGGCGCCCTGACGGAAGAGGGGGGAGAGACGGCGGGCCAGGAAAACGTTCAGTGCCGGTACTCAGGCGACCCCGGCGCGATCCATCGCGACCCCCTGGGGTTTTCGAGACAATCGCCAAGACGACGCGGCTGCGATCGCCATGTGCGCACGCCCGACCGGGCGGTTACGCCATCAAATTTGCCATTTTCTGGAAAGGTGTCGGGCGACCGGCGCCGCGAACCCAGGGGGGCTGGGGGGGCTGTTCAGGGTCCTGGACCCGCGACCAATCAGGTCGCCCGACCGGCTCTGAATGACCGGCCATGCCGGCGGACGGGGGACCGAATTAAGGTCATTTTGAGGAGCGTTCGACAAGCACGCGCCTCCTCAACCGCTCCCGCCTTCGCTAGTCTGCCGAATCGAATGACCGTCGAAGCAGCGCGCCCCGCTCCGCCCGATCGCTGGCTCACGGGGAAGGCCAAGCTTCGATCACGCGAGTTCTTGGACCGGCGCGAGCTGTCGTCGATCCTCGTCGTCTATGGCCGGGGGGTCGTCGCCGGGATTTGGCGCGACTACGCGATCGGCGGCGGGGAGGATGCGGCGGTGTTCGCCATCCTGCGCCATGCCGGCGAGACGCCGCTCTATCGCATCGAGAAGCGTCCGGCTTTGGCGAGTCGCCAGGGCGCCTGGGCGGTCATCGGCCAGGGCGGAATCGTCTTGCGCCGCGGCCGCGAGCTGGCGCCGGTGCTACGCGTGTTCGATCGTCGCGGTCTGCGGCTGGTGTCCTGAACGTCGGACAAAAAAGGCCCCGGCGCGTGACGCCGGAGCCTTGACCGAATTGCGGTTGGCCGCCGCCGTCGATCAGCGGCGCGCGCCGCCCATGAAGTAGAGCAGGAACCGGAACAGGTTGATGAAGTCGAGGTAGAGGCTGAGCGCGCCGAAGCTGGTCGCCACCCCGGCGGCGTTGGCGTCGCCACCCACCTGATAGTACATCAGTTTCAGCCGCTGGGTGTCGACGGCGATCAGGCCGGCGAAGATGCCAACCCCGACCAGATTGATCAGGAACACCATGGCCGCCGAATGGAAGAACAAGCTGGCCAGCATGGCGAAGATCAGGCCCCACAGCCCCATGATCAGGAAGCTGCCGAGACCTGAAAGGTCGCGCTTGGTGGTGTAGCCGACCAGAGAAAGGCCGCCGAACGCGGCGGCTGTAACCAGGAAGGTTTGAAAGATGCTGACCCCGCTGTAGATGGTGAACAGCATGCCGAGCGACGCTCCAATCAGCGACACGATCGCCCAATAGGTCAGGCTGGCGCTGGCGGCGGTCTGCTGGCGACGCACGAAGCCTTGGAACAGCAGGATGGCCAGCGGCGCGAAGGCGACGACCATGCCGAGGATGGTGTACTGGACCCGGCCGAACAGGTCGACGCGGAACAGCAAATCCCGGACCGCCGGAACCGTGCCGGTGACGAACGCCAAGGCGGCCGACAGCACCAGCCCGAGGGCCACTTTGTTGTAGACGCCGAGCATGAAGGCGCGCAGGCCGGCGTCGACCGCCATATCGGGGGCCAGAACCGTGCCCGGCCGGCTCACGCCCCGGTCAAAGTCGCTCATGGGATACTCGTTCTCCAGGTGCGGCGGCCGACTTCGGTCGCCGTTCACCCATGAATATCGTTCCCCGCGCCGGTCGGCGCAAGAACGTGGCCGAGCCTTACCAATTGCTCATGCTTCGGCGCGCAACCGCCCGGCGGGTGGACGGCGCAGCGCCAGCAGCCCGGCGGCCAGGCCGGCCACCCCCGCGCCGGCCGCCGCCAGTCCAGCCAGCGGGGCGGCGCCGCGCCCATCGAAGCTCCAGCCGATCTGGAACACGCCGGCCAACACCGGCCAAGCCGCCAGCGCGCCAAGGCCCGCGCCCGCCAGCCCCGCCATCAGGCCGACAGCGGCGAACTCGACGAGATAGACGCCCAGGACCTGCGCGCGGCTCGCGCCAAGAGCTTGCAGGACCGCCGACTCCCGGGCGCGGGCGCCGGCTCCGGCCGCCACCGTGCCCACCAACACCAGCACCCCGGCGACCAACGCCACCGAGGCGGCGGCGCGGATCGCCAGGCCCAGACGGTCGAACAGCTCGGCGACGCTCGCCAGGGCGGCGCGCACGTCGATCACCCCGACCATGGGCAAGGTCTGGCCAAGCGCCTGGCTGATCCGCGCGACGGCGGCGGGCGAGGCGCGGGCGATAGCCACCTGATCGAGATGGGCGCCGGCGAGGGCATGGGGATCGAGCACCACCGGCACGTCCGGTCCGAAGCCGGCGATGTCGATCCGCCGCAAGCCGGCGACGCGCGCCTCGATGATCGCCCCAAGCGCCGAAACGGTTACCGTGTCACCCACCTTGACTTCCTCGCCGCGCGCGGCGTCGAGCGACAGGACGGCCTGCGGCGGCCCGCGCCAAATGGCCGGCCACCAGCGGCCGGCGACCAGCCGCGCGTCAGGAGGCGCGGTTCCGAGGGTGGTGAGGCTTATGTCGCTGTCCCACGCCCAGCGATCAGGCGGCGCGATGCGCTCGCGGTCCACCGGGCGGCCCCGGGCCGCCACCAACCGGCCGGTGAGATAGGGGAATCTCTGGTATTCGGCGTCGCTCGGCGGATGGCCGAGCGCCTCGGCGACGAGGTCGTCGAAGGCGGCGGCTTTCGCCTCGGGAATGCCGGTGAACACCACCGACGGAGCGGTCTTCGGCGCGGCGGTCCGCACCTCGGCGATCAGACCCGACTGGATGAGAATGACGGCGCTCAGCAGCGCGACGCCGAGGCCAAGAGCGGCGGCGGTGTCGCGAGCGACGGCTGGCCGTCCGGCGAGCTGCGCCAAGCCGAGCCGCGCCGGCCCGCGCGCCCAGCGCCTGGCGCCGCCGAGCGCGACTGCCAGGCCCCAGCCGAGCAGCCACAGCAGGCCAAAGGCGAGGATGACCGATCCGATGGCGATGGCCGCGGCAGATCGATCGGGGGCCACCCGCACCGCCAAGGCGATGAGCCCCGCGCCCGCCAGAAGAGCAAGGGTCGTCTCGATCGACAGGCCAGGCGCGCGCGGCGCCTCGCCGCGCAACAGCGCCGAGGGCGGCGTCCGCCGAATGGCCGCCAGCGGCGGCAAGGCGAAGGTCAGGGCCGTCAGGCAACCGAACGCCGAGGCGCGCAGCAGCGGCTGCGGGTAGAGCGCGACGAGGCTCGGCGCGCGCAGGTCGGGAAAGGCTCTGGCGAGCGCCGCGCCGATCAGCGGCGGGACGGCCGCGCCGATCGCCAAGCCGATGACGACGCCGAGCGCCGTCACCGCCGCTAGTTCGACCAGGTGCTGGTCGCGCACCAGGGCGCCGGAGGCGCCAAGCGCCCGCGCCGCGCCGATCGCTCTGGCCCGTCGATCGATCAGGGCAATGACCGCGCCGCGCACGCCAAGGCCGCCGGCCAGCAGGGACGCAAGGCCGATCAGACCGAGAAAGTATTCCAGCCGGTCGAGCCCGCGACCGATCGCCGGTGTCGCGTTGCGGGCATCGCGCAACCGCAGGCCCGAGCCGGGCCCGGCGCGCAGCGCCCGCTTCAGCGCCGCCTTCGCCGGTCCGATCGCCTCGCCGGGCGGCAGCAGGATGCGGGCCGTCTCGCCGAACGGCAGGCCCGCCCCCACCAGGCCGGCGCCTTCCACCGTCGCCAAAGGCGCCAGCACGCGCGGGCCCAGGGCGAAGCCGCGTGACAGCCGGTCCGGCTCGCTCAGCAGCACCGCCCGGGCCACGACGGGGATCGCGCCCACCTCGAAGCGTTGGCCAAGGCGCAGGTCGAGATGGCGAAGCAGCGAAGCCTCGACCGCGACGCCTTGAGTCAGCCGGCCGTCGCGCCCGCGTTCGGGCCGAAGCGCCTCGGCGAGGGCGTCGCCGCCCGCCAGCTCCACATGACCGACCAAGGGATAGTCGCCGCCCACGCCGCGTAGTTCGACCAGAGCCCGCTGGCCCGCTGGCCCGGTAGCCATCGCCTCGACGGCGGCGGCGAAGGACGTCCGCCCCCGCGCGGCGATCGCGCGGCGCTCCATCGCGGTGAAAGGCCGATCCGAGACGCTGACCGCGATGTCGCCGCCGAGGATCTGGCGAGCGTCATGGGCGAGCCCGGCGCGGAACGCCTCGGCGGTCGATCCGGCGGCGGCGATCGCCGCCACGCCAATCGCGAGGGCGGCGATGAACAGTCGCAGGCCGGGAAAGCCGCCGCGCAGGTCGCGCCACGCCCAGCGGAGAGCCAGCGCCAGATGCGTCACGGCCGCCTAGCCGATCCGGCCGTCGGCTATGGCGACCACCCGCCCGGCGCGCCGAGCGAGGCGCTCGTCGTGGGTGGCGAGAACGAGCGAAGTTCCCGTCTCGCCCGCGAGCTCGAACAGCAGCTCAGCGACCCGCTCCGCATTGACGGCGTCGAGATTGCCGGTCGGCTCGTCGGCGAACAACAGCCGCGGGCCGGCGGCCAGCGCGCGCGCCAGGGCGACCCGCTGCTGCTCGCCGCCGCTCAGCTGCCGCGGGAAATGGCGGCGTCGCTCCACGAGGCCGACCCTCTCCAGCCACCCCCGCGCCTTCGCCATCGCCTGAGGCGCGCCGGCCAGCTCCAGCGGCGCGGCGACATTCTCCTCCGCGGTCATGTTCGGCAGCAGGTGAAAGGCCTGGAACACCAGCGCCACGCGCCCGCGACGAAGCCGTGCCCGGGCGTCCTCGCTCATCGCCGCCAGATCGTGGCCCAGGAGGCGCACCCGCCCGCCCGTCGGCCGCTCCAGCCCAGCCGCCACGGCGATGAGGCTCGACTTGCCGCAGCCGGACGGCCCGACCACCGCCAGCCGCTCGCCGGCTGAGACGACGAGATCGACGCCGCGCAAGATATCAACCGGTCCGGCAGCCGACGGCAAGGTCAGCCGCGCGCCCTCCAGCACGAGCGGCGCATCGGTGTTTCCCGGAGCCAAGCGGCCATCCCGCGACCATCGGCCGGATGCGGCCGGCGCCGTCTCGGCCTAAATAGGCGAGGATGACCGTCGCGCCAGCCCGATGCGCCCTCACCCGCCGCCTATGGCTCGCCGGCGCCCTCGCCCTTGCCGGGGCTGGCGGCGTGAACGCCGTCGCGATTTCGCCGCCCGTCGTCACCATCCTCGGCGATTCGATCACCGCTGGCCTGGGCCTCACCGCCGCCGAGGCGCTGCCGGCCGCGCTCGCCAGGGCCTTGCGTGCGCGGGGGGCGGCAATGGTGGTCCGCGGCGCCGGCGTTTCCGGCGACACCAGCGCCGGCGGTCTCGCCCGCCTGGACTTTTCGGTGCGGCCGGACACGCGGGTCTGCGTCGTGGCGCTCGGCGGCAACGATCTGCTGCGCGGCCTCGACCCGGCGGCGACGCAAGGCAATCTCACGGCGATGGTCCGACGGCTGAAGGCGCGGCGGATCGCGGTGGTGTTGGCCGGCGTGCGGGCGCCCGCGGCGATCGGCCCGGCCTACGCCCGGGCGTTCAACGGTGTTTTCGCCGAGGTGGCGGGCGCCGAGTCGATTCCCCTTTTGGCCGACCTGCTCGCCGGCGTGAGCGGTCGGCGCGCGCTGCTGCAAGCCGACGGGTTGCACCCCAACGCCGCCGGCGCGGCGCTGATCGCCCAGCATCTCGCGCCCCTGGTGATCGCCGCCGCGCGCCGCGGCCGATGATCCGTCTATTCGCGGCGATCGCCCTGCCCGAACCGATCGGCGAGGGTCTCGTGCGGCGACAACAGGGCGTGCCCGGGGCGCGCTGGCGCACCCTTGCCCAGATGCACATCACCCTGCGCTTCGCCGGGGAGATCGCCGAGCCAGTCGCCGCCGATTGGGACGCCGAGCTGTCGGCTATCGCCGCAGACCGCTTTCCTCTCGAGCTCGCGAGCGTCGGCGTCTTCTCCGAAGAGGGCGAACGCGGCGCCCTGTGGGCCGGCGTGGCCCCGAGCGAGCCGCTGCGGATGCTCGCCGGCCGTTGTGAAAGCGCCGCGCGCCGCGCCGGTCTAAGACCCGAAGCGCGCGTCTTTCGCCCGCATGTCACCCTCGCCTACCTGAAGCGCGCCGACCGGGGCCGGATCGCCGCGTGGATTCAGGGCCACAACCTCCTGCGCTCGCCGCCATTCACCGTCGAGGCGTTTGGCCTCTATTCGAGCTGGCTAGGAGCTGGCGGTTCGGCCTATCGGCTGGAGCGTCGTTACGACCTCATCGCATGAAGCCGCACGCTCCCAGACCGCGCCGTAGCGCCCTGTACCTGCCGGCCAGCAACCCGCGCGCCATCGCCAAGGCGCGCGACCTCGCCTGCGACGTGGTGATCCTCGATTTGGAAGACGCCGTGCTGCCGGAGGCGAAAGAGGCGGCCCGCGCCGCGGCGGTCGCGGCGGCGCGCGAAGGCGGGTTCGGCGGCCGCGAAGTGGTCATCCGCGTCAACGCCCTGTCCACCCCCTGGGGCGAAGGCGATCTCGCCGCCGCCGCCGCCGCCGAGCCGGACGCGGTGCTGCTCCCCAAGGTCGACGGCCCCGCGGAGATCGCCGAAGCCGACGCCCGCCTCGCCGCCGCGCCGCCAGCGACGCGACTGTGGGCGATGATAGAGACTCCGGCCGCGGTGCTTGGCCTCGCCGCACTCGCCGGCGCGGCCCGTGGAAGCCGGCTCGCCGGCCTTGTCCTTGGCCTGAACGATCTCGCCAAGGAGACGGGCGCTCGTCAGACCGCCGAGCGCGCCCCGTTCTGGATGGCCATGTCGCTGACCGTCGCCGCCGCCCGCGCCCGCGGCCTGGTCGCGCTCGACGGCGTCCACAACGACATCGAGGATCTCGCCGCATTGGAGGTCGCCTGCCGTCAGGCGGCCGACTTCGGCTTCGACGGCAAGACGCTGATCCATCCCAGCCATCTCGACATCTGCAACCGCGCCTTCGCCCCGCCAGCCGAGGAGGTCGCCTGGGCGCGAGCGGTGATCGCCGCCTTCGATGATCCGGCGAACGCCGGCAAGGGCGCGCTGCGCGTGGACGGCCGCCTGGCGGAGCGGCTGCACCTTGGCATGGCGCGGCGGACGCTCGTGCTGGCGGCGGCGACCGCCGCGTCTTGATCGCCTGACTTGGCCAGGAGGCGGCCGCGACGTTAAGAGCCGCCGATGCAATCCTTGGGCGCGCTCGAAACCGAGACCCTGTCGGCGATCGAGGCGGCGGCCTCGCTGGTCGAACTGGATGCGGTGCGCGTCGCCGCGATCGGCAAGGCGGGCCGGGTCACCGCCCTGTTGAAGTCCCTCGGATCCCTGCCGCCGGATGAGCGGCGCCAGCAGGGTCCGGCGATCAACGGCCTGCGCGATCGGCTGGCCGCGGCGATCGCCGCGCGCAAAGCCGAGCTGGAGGCGGCGGCGCTGGAGGCGGAATTGGCCGCCGGCGCTCTCGATCTCAGCCTGCCGGCCGCGCCGCGCCGCCGGGGCTCGGTCCACCCCACCATGCAGGTCATGGAGGAGATGATCGCCCTCTTCGCCGAGCTGGGTTTCGAAATCGCCGAGGGTCCGGACATCGAGGACGACTTTCACAACTTCACCGCCCTCAACTTCCCCGAGGGTCACCCGGCGCGCGACACCCACGACAGCTTCTTCCTCCCGGCCGGCGCGGATGGAACCCGGCGCCTGCTGCGCACCCACACCAGCCCAGTGCAGATTCGCGTCATGCGGCGCGGCAACGCCCCGGCGCCCGCGCCGTGGATCGCCGAGGGGCGGTCGCCGCCGATCCGGGTGATTTCGCCCGGCCGGGTCTATCGCCGCGACAGCGACGCCACCCACGCGCCGATGTTCCATCAATTGGAAGGGCTGGTGATCGATCGCGGCATCCACATGGGGCATCTCAAGTGGACGCTGGAAACCTTCGTGCGCCGCTTCTTCGAGCTCGATGGCGTCGTCACCCGCTTTCGCCCGCACCACTTCCCGTTCACCGAGCCCTCCGCCGAGCTGGACGTTCAGTGCGATCGCTCCGCCGGGTCGGTGACGATCGGCCGCGGAACCGACTGGTTGGAGGTGCTGGGCGGCGGCATGGTGCATCCCAAGGTGCTGCGCACCTGTGGAATCGATCCAGACACTTGGCAGGGCTTCGCCTTCGGCTTCGGCGTCGATCGCCTGGCGATGTTGAAGTACGGCATGCCCGATCTGCGCGACATGTTCGCCAGCGATCTTCGCTGGCTGGCGCATTACGGCTTCTCCGCCTTCGCCACGCCCAATCCGGCCTCGGGCCTCAGCTGAGCGGCCGGCGATGAAGTATACGCTTTCCTGGCTCGCCGATCACCTCGAGGCGGAGGCGGGCCTCGCCGAGGTGGTCGAGACGATGATCCGCGTCGGCATGGAGGTCGAGCACGTCGACGATCCGGCCGCGCGTCTCGCCGCCTTCAGCGTCGCGCGGATCCTCGCCGTCGCGCCGCATCCGAACGCCGATCGCCTGCGCGTCTGCCAAGTGGAGACCGTCGATGGCGCGAAGGAGATCGTCTGCGGCGCGCCGAACGCCCGCGCCGGTCTCGTCACCATCTATGCCCCGATCGGCGCCTTCATTCCCGGCACGGGCATCACGCTGGAGCCCCGCTCGGTGCGCGGAGTGGTGTCGAACGGCATGCTGTGTTCCGGCGCCGAGCTGGAGCTGAGCGCCGAAACGAACGGCATTCTGGAGCTGGCGGGCGCGCCGGTCGGAACCTCCGCCGCCGAGGCGCTGGGGCTCGAGGCCGTCATCGATTTCGAAGTGACGCCGAACAGGCCCGACTGGCTTGGCGTGCGCGGCATCGCCCGCGACCTGGCGGCCGCGGGCCTCGGCCGACTGAAGGCGCCGTCGTCCGACGCGCGAGCGGGCGCCTTTCCTTGCCCGATCAGGGTGCGGCTCGCCGCGCCGGAGGCCTGCCCGGCCTTCGCCGGCCGGCTGATCCGCGGGGTGCGCAACGGTCCATCTCCCGACTGGCTGCGGCGCCGCCTGCTTGGCGTCGGCCTGCGGCCCATCAACGCCCTGGTCGACATTACCAACTTCCTCACCCTCGATCAGGCCCGGCCCCTGCATGTCTATGACGCGGCCAAGCTCACCGGCGGCTTCCTCGAGGCGCGCCTCGGCCGTGACGGCGAGGCGGTGGCGGCGTTGGACGGCAAGATCTACCGCGTGACTCCCGAGATCTGCGCCATCGCCGACGACTCCGGCGCCATCGGCCTCGGCGGCGTCATCGGCGGCGTCGCGACCGGCTGTTCGGAAGCGACCACCGAGGTATTCATCGAGAGCGCCTGGTTCGATCCGGTCCGCACCCTGCGCGCCGGCCGCGAACTCGGCATCGTCTCGGACGCGCAATATCGCTTCGCTCGAGGCGTCGATCCGGCTTCCCTGGTCCCGGGCATCGAAGCGGCGACTCGACTGATCCTGGCCGCCTGCGGAGGCGAGCCCTCGCAAATCGTTTTCGCCGGCGAGGCGCCCGGCCCGAGCCCACCCGTGAACTTCGACCCGGCCGATGTCGGGCGCCTTGCTGGATTGGAGGTGCCAGCGGAGCGCGCCTGGGCGGTGCTGGGCGCCCTCGGTTTCGCTCGGTCGGCGGCGGGCGTCCAGCCGCCCTCGTGGCGGCGCGATATCGATAGTCGGGCTGATCTGGTCGAGGAGGTGGCGCGGATCGTCGGCTATGACGCCATCGCGCCCGCGCCTTTGCCGGCGCGCCCGCGGCCGAGCGGGAGCGTCCTCACCGAACGACAGAAGCGCTTGGCGCGGGCGCGGCGCTATCTGTCGGCGGCCGGCTACCGCGAGGCGGTGACCTTCTCGTTCCTGTCCCGGGCAGCGGCGCGGCTGTTCGGCGGCGGCGAAGACGGGCTGGTGCTCGACAATCCCATCGCCGCCGAGCTCGACTGCCTGCGCCCGTCGATTCTGCCGGGCCTGATCGCCGCCGCGGCCCTCAACGCCAGGCGCGGCCGCCGTCACGCCACCCTATTCGAGATCGGACCCGTGTTCGCCGGCCCCGAACCGGGGCAGCAGCGGGCCGCCATTGCCGCGCTGCAGGCGGGCGAGCCCGAGCCGGAGCGCGGCCGCCTCGGGGCCGACCTCTTGGCGCTCAAGGCCGATCTACTCGGCCTGCTCGAAGAAATCGGCGCCCCGGCCGAGGCGCTGGCCAGCGACGCGAGCCTCGATTCCGGCTGGTGGCGGCCTGGGCGGCGCGCCCGCCTGCGGCTCGGGCGCGGCCCGGCGATCGCCGATTTCGGGGAGGTGCATCCGCGCGTGCTGGCCGCGATGCAGGCCGATCCGCCCATGGTCGGTTTCGAGCTGTGGATCGACGCTCTGCCCGAGCCGCGCCGACGCGCCGGCAATGCCCGCCCGCCCGCCGACCTGTCCACTCTGATGCCGGTCACCCGTGACCTGGCGTTCGTGGTCGCCAGCGGGGTGAGCGGCGAGGCGGTGACGCGAGCCGCCCGAGCCGCCGATCGCGCGCTGATCGCCGGGGCGAGGATCTTCGATGTCTATCGCGGCCCGGGGGTCGGACCGGGCGAGGTGTCGATGGCGATCGAAATTATTCTGCAGCCGCGCGGCCGGACCCTGACCGACGCCGAGATCGAGGCGGCGCTGGCGCGCGTCATCGCCTCGGTCACCAAGGCGACCGGCGGTCGGCTGCGGGGCGCGTGAAACCAGCCCGGGCGACGGAGATGAAAAAAGCCGGCGCCTCGCGGCGCCGGCTCGCTTCAGGCCCGACGGGGCCGTTGCTTGGACCTCAAGCGCCGTTCTGGCAGACGCTGAGGCTAGCCCCTTGGAAGCTCGCCCGGTTGTTGAGGCTGGTGCCAGACGGCGCGCCGAAGTAAGGCGGCTGGGCTTCATCCTGTAGGTGATAAGTGAATCCGCCGACGTTATACGCGTAGTCGCCGTAATTCGCTTCCCCCTCCAGCGGATCGCCGACTTCATAGATGCCGCACGGCGAATTATTGGTGGTGAACGGATCGTCCAGCCACTCGGACATCTCGTGGCTCAGCGCTGAAACATCCTGTGAAAACACGCCGGACTTGCCGACGTAGTCGAACACCATGTAGCTCTGGCCACCATTCGCCGAGTGATAGCCGCCGATGCAACAGCCACCGGATGTTTCATAGGTATTGTACGCGACGAATACCGGCACGGAGTTCGTCGTGATCTGCGGGTGAGCCGCGAGGTAAGATTGTACCTGCGAGTCAATATAGTTGATATTGACCAGCGCGACCTGAACGCCAAATTCCGTACCGACATGGCCCTGGCCCCTCGGCACGTTCAACGTGACCTCCGGCTCGACGGTCGGCTGCCCGAGCAACACGTGGTAACCCGGATTGCCGGTCACCGTCGGCCAGAAGCTCTCGCGCTGGAACGCGTCGGTGTACTGCGTCGTGCCGAGGTTGGCGCCCGCTTCGACAAAGTCGATGACGCTTTGGAAGATCGGCGAGTTCACCGTGTTGCTCAGAGCGGACTGGCCATTCGACTGGGTCGCGGAGGTGCTGAAGGTCTTGCCGCCAACGACGAGCTTCAGTGGAATGATGAACGACGGCGTTGTCGACGAGGCCCCGTTCGGGTTGTTGCCGACGAATGTCTCGTTGTAGTGCCTCGACTTATAGGTGTAGCTGAAGTTCCACGTGGTCAGCGCGTTGCGTACCGCGGCGATGGCCTCGGGGTGGGCATTGGGCAGCACCGCGAAGCGGGGCTTGGCCGGCATGGTGTCGGCGGCGGTGCTCGCGGTGGCGGCGAGGACGCTCCCGACGCTCAACAGCGCCGTTCCCGCGATCAGCGCCTTGGCCGACCGCGACATCTTACTCACTGGCATGATCACTCCCTGGTCGTGGCGCGCCCTTCATGGGGCTTTAGCGCCGCTCGGTCAGGACCCAATGTCCGCGACCGCGCGCACCTACGCACGGAACAGGACAGGTCGCAAGCGGCAATTTATCCAGACTGAATTCTATACACAATGCCAATATGTGCCGCGTTACTTCGCCGATCTTACCTATCGAAACAAACGTTCGAACACGGCTGCGCCAATAGCACCTTTGCCTCGACCCGGCGAGGCGATCCTGATCGGCGCAGCGATAGGTCCACCGTTCTGCTTCGGCTCGGCAGCGGAACCGCGAGGCGGGCCTCGGCACTTTAGCCCGGTCGACGGGGGCGTCGGTTCAGGGGTTCCGGATGCCCGCTTCGCTGGATGCGAAGACGATGCGCGGGGCGCTCGCTGCGCTCCTCATTGGCGCCCTGGCCGGCGCCGCCGCCGCGCAGCCCGCCAGCGCGCCGCGACCGCTGCCGGGTTTCGTTCCCAAGACCATGGACTATCTTGACAACGCCGTTCAATCGGATCGCTTCGAGATCATCGAGGGCGACTTGGCGAGGCGCTACAGCGGCGATCCGGCGATTCGCGCCCTGGGCCAGAAGCTGATCCGCGATCACGCCCGGGCCAGTCAGGTGGTGCTCGCCGCCGCCGCCCGATCCGGCCTCGCCCCCTCCGGCATGGCGCTCGGCGAGGGCGAGGCCAACCAGATCGCCGAACTCTCCGTCAAGACCGGCCCGGAGTTCGATCACACCTTCGTCAAGCAGCAGACCGGCGGCCATGAGGTCGATCTGCAAATGCAGGAAACCTACGCCGCCGCCGGCGCCGATCCCAACCTGCGCGCCGCCGCCCGCCAGATCACCCCGGTGGTCCAAAGCCACCTCGCCATGCTTCAGCAGATGGGACCCAAGCCATGACCGACCCCTCGGCCCCCAGCGACCAACCGACGCCACAACCCTCGCGCCGCCGCGTTGTGGGCGGAGCGGGCCTGGGCTTGGCGGGCGCCGCCACGGCGGGGACGGCTTTCGGCCAGGGCATGCCGCCGCGCGGCCCCGGCTCTGGTCCGACCGCCGCGCCGATGGTCGATCCGAAATCGAAATACCCCAAGCCGCCGTTCCCGGGGCAGAGCCAGCCGTGGCCAGGTCTCGCGAGCCGCATGGTCCCCCGCCCCGACCATGGCGAGACCAGCTACCGCGGCTCCGGCCGGCTCGCTGGCCGCAAGGCGCTGATCACCGGCGGCGATTCCGGCATGGGCCGGGCGGCGGCGATCGCCTATGCCCGCGAGGGCGCCGACGTGGCGATCAGCTACTTTCCCACCGAGGAGCCGGATGCCCGCGAGGTGGTCCAGCTGATCCGCGCCGAAGGACGGACCTGCGTGCCGATCCCGGGCGACTTGCGCGATCCGGGCTACTGCCGCCGGCTTGTGGCCGAGGCGGTGCGCGGCCTGGGCGGGCTCGACATCGTCGTCAACAACGCCGGGCGCCAGCAGAGCCACGCCTCGATCCTCGACATCTCCGAGGAGGATTTCGACTCGACGATGAAGACCAACATCTACGCGCCATTCTGGATCATCAAGGCGGCTCTGCCGCACCTGCCGCCCGGTTCGGCGATCATTGGCACCACTTCGGAGCAGGCCTACGACCCGTCAGCCGACCTCTACGACTACGCCCAGACCAAGGCGGCGACGATGAACTACGTCAAATCGCTCGGCAAGCAGCTCGCCACCCGCGGCATTCGAGTCAACGGTGTGGCGCCCGGGCCGATCTGGACGGCGCTGCAGGTCTCCGGCGGCGCTCCGCCGGCCAAGGTGATGAGTTTTGGCGTCGATACGCCGATGGGCCGTCCCGGCCAGCCCGCCGAACTCGCCTCGATCTACGTCCAGCTCGCCGCCAACGACGCCAGCTATTCCACGGGACAGGTCTATGGCGCCGGCGGAGGAAAGGGCCAGCCGTAAAGGCGCGCCGCCGCGCTCAACTCGGACCGGTGACCGTGCGCGCGGCTTCGGCCGCCCGCCGCGCTTCGCCCCTGCGCCGCTGCCGCTGGCCATACCAGAAGGTCCACAGGCCGAGCGCTCCCATGGTTCCGTAACCGAGGACCGGGCTGACGATCAGAAAGGTTTCGATCGGCAGGGCGAACACCAGCATGCACGAAAGCACGGTTTGGGCGATCAGCCCGAAGCCCCAGACGAGCGTCATCAGAGTCATGGTGCGGCGGAAGTGGACATTGTCGCGCAAGGCCTCGAACGCGCCAAGCTCGGCCTCGGCCGAGCGCCGGCGCATGCCGGCGCGCGCCAGCTCGAAGATCAGCGGTTTGCGGATCAGCGCCGAGATCAGGAAGGCCGCGCCGATCACGCCGCCGACGAGCGTTTCGCGCAGCTGCAGGAACTGCGCCGAGCCGCCGCCGGCCACCGCCGCCAGGGAAAGCGCGATGCCGGCGAGCACCATGACTGAAAGCGCGTCGAGCCGGCGATGACGGGCGAACTCGACCAGGCTCCAGACGATCGGCGGCCCGGAGGCGGCGAGCAGGGCGTTCACGTCACCAAATCGCTCATGCATCCGGTCGTAGATCAGAAGCGGGAGGGCGAAGTTGACGATGACCTCGACCGCCGTGTGGGCGCCGTTGGCGCGGAGCCACCGGACGCCGGTTACAAGGGCGCTCACCGCGGCGCCTCCGCCAGGAAGGCGTCGAGGTCGGCGGCAAAGGCGGCGGGCTGATCCAGCATGATGAAGTGCAGCGACTTGTCGACGCGCTTGATTCTCACGCCCGGCAGCGGCTTGTAGGCGGCGCCATAGGACGCGTCGGTCGCTCCGGGCGGTACGCCGACTGCGGCGTAGTCCGGATAGAGCAGGGTGATCGGCGCGCGGATTTGCGAGAGGCCAGGGCGAAGGTCGAGCTCCAGATCGTCGGCCAGGGCGTTCTTGACCACGCCGGCGTCGCTGGCGCGCGACCAGTCGCCAACCATGGCGCGGTCAGCTTCGCTGGTGACCATGCCGGCGATCATCGCCTTCATCCGCGTCTCAGGGGCCGGCGGGCCGTTGCGGATGCCCTCGGCGATCGGCTTGGCCGCCGCCGGAGTGATCGTCGGGCCCATCATAACCGTCGCGAAAAACGGCAGGCTGTCGACGATCAGCGCCCGCCGCACCACCTCCGGCCGGTTCTCGGCTAGCCACAGGATCATCGTGCCGCCGAGCGAATGGCCGACCAGGGTCGCCGGCGCGAGGTGGGCGTCCTTCAGATAGGCGGCGATCGCCTCGGCGGCCGGGACCAGCACCGGGCCGGCGGCGTTGCCGCGCGCCGGCTCGCCCGCGAACCCCGCCACCTGGACGAGGTGCAGGCGGTAGCGGCCGCGCAATCGCGCGGCGCTCGCCTTCCATGTCGCCCGCGACGACGCCAGGCCGGGAATGAACATTAAGTCGGGGCCCTTGCCGACCACCTCGACGCTGATCCGGTCACGGACGACGAGCTGGCTGTCGGGGAACAGCTTCGGGCTCGGCGCGGCTGGCTGAGCGATCGCGAAAGCTGGGCCGGCCGACGCGAGGGCGACGCCGCCGATGACCGGAATGAGGTTCATGCCGAAGTCTCCTGGAAGGCCGGCGTTCCGCCGGCAGGGTGGGCCGCCACGACGGCGGCGGTACGGGTCACCGGCCGACCAGCCGGCCGATGGCGTCGAGATAGCGGACGAAGGCGTCGCGGCCGGGGGCGGTCAACTGGGCGCGGGTGACCGGCTTGCGCGCCTCGAAGCGCTTGTCGATCGCGACATAGCCGGCGTCCTCCAGCTTCCGCAGGTGGACCGAGAGGTTGCCGTCGCTCACCGCCAGCTTGTCGCGCAACTCGGTGAACTCGGCGCCGCCGCGGGCGGCGAGATAGGCCATCACGCCCAGCCGCACCCGGCCGTGGATCACCTCGTCGATCGCCCCAATGGTGAAGTCGTCCATCGCCGTCGCGCCCGATCAGGGTCGGCCGCCCCGGCGCATCAGGGCGAGGCCCGGCAGAAGCGCCAGCCCGACCAGGGCGGCGGCGAGCAGCAGCATCGCCGCGGTGGTCGGCGCGAACCAGGCGATGACGATGGCGCTCTGATAGGCGGCGATCGACACCCACCACATCCAGCGCCGGCCGCTGGCCACCGCCGCGACCATCCAGGCGAGGCCATAGAGCGCCAGGATGATCGAGGGGAACATCAGCGTCGGCAGCGGCGTGTGCAATCGCCAGCTGAGGATGGCAATCGAGCCGGCGAGAGCGAAGATCGTCCAGCCCACCCCTGCCCAGGCGGCGGCGCTGGCGCGCCCGCTTCCGCTCTGGACGCCGAGGCGGCGGCGCAACAGACCTCGGGCGACGATGAAGAGGGCGCTCGCCGCCAGCCACACCAGCGCGTAGATCCACTCGCCGAGGGCGGCGGAAGTGGGCAGCCAGCCCGTCTGGAACAGCCAGTGGACGACGCAGGCCGCGCCAAAGATGCCGCCGGCCGCGGCGAGGAAGGCGCCGCCCTGCCGCGCCGGCGCCTCGCGTCCATCCTCCGCCAGCCCCCGGAGAAAGGCGATGTCGGCCCGCAGGGCGTGAAGGTCGTCGGTCATCAGGGCTCTCCCGTGTCACCGTCTGCCCTATCGCAAGAACTTTGCGATGTAAAGTGCTTTTGAAGGTTGCCGTTTGCGCGGGCGGGGCGCCCGCCGCCGAGATGTGATCGTCAGCTGTTGGAGCGGGGGCGGCCAGGCCCTGGCAAAGGCGCGCGGCGTCAGCCCAGCGACGGCTCGATCGCCTTGCAAGCGGCGATCAGGCCGCGCACCGATTGAACGGACTTGGCGAACATCGCCTTCTCATCGTCGTTCAGCGGAAACTCGACGATTCGCTCGGCCCCGGCCGCCCCGATCACCGTCGGCGCGCCGGCGTAGAGGCCGTCGACGCCGTATTGGCCGCTCAGATAGGTGGCGCAGGGCAACACGCGCTTTTCGTCGCGCAGGTAGGACCGAGCCATGGCGACGGCGCTCTCGGCCGGCGCGTAGAAGGCCGAGCCGGTCTTCAGGAGGGCGACGATCTCCCCGCCGCCGCCGCGGGTGCGCTTGACGATGGCTTCGAGCTCCTCCTGGCTGATCAGGCCCTGGCGTACGCACTCGGGCAGCGGCAGACCGCCCACCGTCGAGTGCC
Organism: uncultured Alphaproteobacteria bacterium; assembly: GCA_963752245.1. GTDB lineage: Bacteria > Pseudomonadota > Alphaproteobacteria > Caulobacterales > Caulobacteraceae > Acaudatibacter. The sequence goes on along the minus strand of CAVVXO010000001.1, from coordinate 197,953 downwards.
GCACCATCGGCACCATGTCGTCGCCGTGGCCGCCGAGCGTCCAGGCGTGCACGTCCTTGACCGAGACGCCCATGCGCTCGGCCAGGAACCAGCGGAAGCGCGCCGAATCCAGCACGCCCGCCATGCCGATCACCTTCTCGCGCGGCAGGCCGGAAAACTCCCGCAGCGCCCAGACCATAGCGTCGAGCGGATTGGTGATGCAGATGACGAAGGCGTCCGGCGCGTGGCGTTTCAGCCCTTCGCCGACCGATTTCATCACCTTCAGATTGATGCCGATCAGGTCGTCGCGGCTCATGCCCGGCTTGCGCGGCACCCCGGCGGTGACGATCGCCACGTCGGCGCCGGCGATCGGTGCGTAGTCGTTCGCCCCGGCCAGGCGCGCGTCCTGGCCGAACACCGGCGTCGCCTCGGCGAGATCGAGCGCCTTGCCTTGCGGCACGCCCTCGGCGATGTCGAACAGGACGATGTCGCCCAGCCCCTCGCGCGCCGCTACGTGGGCGAGGGTGCCGCCGATCATGCCGGCGCCGATGAGGGCGATCTTGGCGCGCGCCATGGCGGGCAACTCCTTCAAATGCGATAGAAATGACTTGATCGCGGCGGCTCTAGACCGCCATCGCGCGGGCCGGCAAGCCGCCCGTCAGAACTCGCGCCGTAGCTCGTCGGCGAGGTCGGTACGCTCCCAGGAGAAGCCGCCCTCTTCGTCGGGGCGGCGGCCGAAATGGCCGTAAGCCGCGGTGCGGGCGTAGATCGGCCGGTTGAGCCCGAGGTGCTGGCGGATCGCCCTGGGGCTCGCGCCGCCGATCATCGCCGGCAGCATCGTCTCCAGCCGGGCCGGGTCGACCGATCCGGTGTCGTGCAGGTCGACGTAGAAGCTCAAGGGGTGATCAACGCCGATGGCGTAGCTGATCTGGATGGTGCAGCGCTCGGCCAGCCCCGCGGCGACGACATTCTTCGCGAGGTAGCGGCAGGCGTAGGCGCCGGAGCGGTCGACCTTGGTCGGGTCCTTGCCGGAGAAGGCTCCGCCGCCATGCGGCGCCGCCCCGCCATAGGTGTCGACGATGATCTTGCGCCCGGTGAGGCCGCAGTCGCCGTCCGGTCCCCCGATGACGAAGTTGCCGGTCGGATTGACGTGCCACTCGGTCGCCGCGTCGACGAAGCCGTCCGGCAGCACGGCCAGCACGCGCGGCCGCACCAGCGCCATCACGTCGGCGGGCGAGAGTCCCTCGCGGTGCTGGGTCGAGACGACAATCGAGGTGGCCCGCACCGGCCGTCCGTTCTCGTAAAGCAAGGTGACTTGGCTCTTGGCGTCGGGCTCGAGGCCCAGCGAGCGGTCGGCGTGCCGCGCCTCGCTGAGGGCGCGGAGGATGTTGTGCGAGTACTGCAGCGTCGCCGGCATCATCTCGGGCGTTTCGGACGTGGCGTAGCCGAACATGATGCCCTGGTCGCCGGCGCCCTCGTCCTTGTTGCCCACGGCGTCGACGCCGACGGCGATATCGGCCGACTGCTCGTGCAGGAAGCAGGCGAAGGCGGCGTCGCGCCAGTGGAAGCCGGTCTGTTCGTAGCCGATGTCGCGCACCGCCGCGCGCGCCTTCTCCTCCAGCGTCTCGATCACCCCCGCCGGACCGCGCACCTCGCCGGCCAGCACGATGCGATTGGTGGTCACCAGGGTCTCGCAGGCCACCCGCGCCTCGGGGTCGGCGGCCAGGAAGGCGTCGACCACCGTGTCGCTGATCCGGTCGGCGACCTTATCGGGATGGCCTTCCGAAACGCTCTCGCTGGTGAACAGATAGCTGGCGCGCGGCGTGGCCATGGAAGGCGGTGTCTCCAAGGTTGCGGGAAGCTCGGCCGGCGGCGGGCCGCGCCGGAAGCGGCGGCGCGTAGCACGAACCGGCCGGCCGGCATATAACGAAGGCGTTATACGATTGGACGCAGGATCGCGCATGCGCATTCCAGCTCTCGCCGCGGCGGTCTGGCTGATCGCTCCCGCGACCATCGCCGCGCCTGTGGCGCGCATCGCCCTTGCCTCCCCCGCGTTCGCCGCCGGTGGCGCCATCCCCAGCCGCTACAGCGCCTATGGCGCGAACCGCTCGCCGCCGCTGCGCTGGACGCCGGTTCGCGGCGCTAAGAGCTATGTCCTGATCATGGACGATCCCGACGCCCATACACCGGCGCCGTTCGTCCACTGGCTCGACTGGAACATACCGGCGAGCGCCGCCGCCCTCGCCGAGAACACGCCGATCGGCGTCGCCGGCGCGAACGGGACCGGCAAGCGCGGCTACTTCGGGCCGCATCCGCCCTCCGGCCTGCATCACTACCACCTGCGCCTCTTCGCTCTGGATGCGGTGCTTGGCCTCGCCGCCGGCGCCGATCGCGCGAGCCTGGAAAGGGCGATGAGCGGCCACGTGCTCGCCGAGGGAAAGCTGATCGGGACCTACGCCGCCCCGCGCTGAGACCAAGCGCGAAAGCGCTCCGCTCCCTGCGCCCAGCTGGTCAGAATCCGGCTCGCGCCGGCCTCGATCAGCGCCGCGGCATGGCCGGGGCGGCAATGGCCGCCGCCGGTGAATCCCCAGACGGTCATGCCCGCGCGGCGCGCGGCGGCGATCCCGTTCAGGCTGTCCTCGATCGCCAGGCACGCCGCCGGCGCGGCGCCGAGCTTTTCGGCGGCATGCAGAAACAGGTCCGGGGCCGGCTTGCCGTGCTCGACGTCGTCGGCGGAATAGACGTGCGGTGCGAAGGCTTCCCACAACGCCGCCCGCCGCAGCTTGCGCTCCAGGAACGCCCGATGGCTCGAGCTGGCGACCGCCTTGGGGATCCCCAGCTCGGCGATCGCCTCCGCCGCGCCGCTCACCGCGGCGAGTCGCTCCTCGACGGCCTCCTCGAGCGCCACGCGGTGATGCTCGCGGAAATCCGCCGGCAGGCCTTCGCCTAAAGCGGCGCGGCGGTCGGCGTCGAGAGCGGCGAAGAACGCCGCGTTGTCCATGCCGAGAAAGCGCCGCGCGAATTCGCCGGCCTCGTAGGTCATGCCGACAGCCGCCAGGCCGGCCAGCTCGACCTCCAGCGCCAGCACCTCGCTATCGATCAGACACCCGTCGGCATCGAAGATCACCCCCGAAAACGGCGGCTCGCTCGCGGCGGCGTCATGCATCCGCGGCTCTTAGGAGATCGCCCGGCCGCTTGCCTAGCGCGCCTTCAAGCCGAAGATTCCGCCCGCATCCGCTCCCGCAGCACGTCGATGGGCGCGAGGCCCTCGTCGGTGGGCACATGCCAATACGTCCAGCCGTTGCAGGCGCCCCGCGCCTGAGCGGCGGCGCCGACCTGGTGGATCGAGCCGGTGATCTCGCCGGCGTCCAGCGCCAGAGCCAGCGAGCCGTCGGCGCGCACCCGGGCGGCGTGCTCGCGGCGTGGCGAGAAGACCTGGTCGCCCGGGCGCAGCAGCCCGGCCTCGACCAGGCGGCCGAACGGCACCTTGGGCTCCTCGCGCTTGGAGCCGGTGACATCCAGCGCTCCGGCGAGCGCCGGTTGCGTCGCGGCGATCCTGCCGCGCGCCAGGGCGGCATAGCCCGGATCCCGCTCGATGCCGATGAACCGGCGGCCGAGCCGCCGCGCCGCCGCGCCCGTTGTGCCGACGCCGAAGAAGGGATCGAGCACCACGTCTCCCGGGCGGCTCGAGGCGAGCAGGACCCGGTGCAGCAGCGCCTCGGGTTTCTGGGTCGGATGAGCCTTGCGGCCCTCCGGGTCGCGCACCCGCTCGCTCCCCGTGCAGATCGGGATGGTCCAGTCGGAGCGCATCTGCACGCCGTCGTTGGCCATCTTCAGGGCGTCGTAGTTGAATTTCGGCCGCGCGCCGCGCGACCGCGCCGCCCAGATCAGCGTCTCGTGGGCATTGGTCAGCCGCGCGCCGCGAAAATTCGGCATCGGATTGGTTTTGCGCCAGACCACGTCGTTCAGGATCCAGAAGCCCTGGTCCTGCAGCAGCCGGCCGACCCGGAAGATATTGTGATAGCTGCCGATCACCCAGAAGGCGCCGTCGTCCTTCAGCAGCCGGCGGCAGCCGGACAGCCACGCTTCGGTGAACGTGTCGTAGGCGGCGAAGGAGTCGAACCGGTCCCAGCTCGCCTCGACGCCATCGACCCGCGTGTCATCCGGACGGGTGAGTTCGCCGCCGAGCTGAAGATTGTACGGCGGATCGGCGAACACCAGGTCGACGCTCTTGGCCGGCAGCTTCGCCATTTCCGCGACGCATTCGCCGACGATCACCTCGTCCACCGGAAACATCGCGCTCTCCAGGCAATGCGCCGTGGAGGTCCACCGTGTCGGTTAACGATCGCTTAACGAGCGCGGATCGCGCCAACTCGCGCGAAGCGCCGGCTCCTGGCGGCTCCTTCTAATTTCGCCGGGGCGGGGGTTCCGGGCGCCCGTGTCCCCGCTAAAACAATCAGGCTTGCTTGTTTTTTGCCGGCGCGCTAAGCGGCGCAATCGCGACGCTGGAGACGCACGATGGCTCACGATGGCGACGCCGCCCTGGGCGGCCAGGCGCGGTGCCCCGGCCCCGGGTGGGACGAGCTGATGGCCAGCGACACCCGCGATCCGCCAGCGTTCATGAAGGCGGATGCCTATGAATACATGGGCTCGGCGCCGCTCGCCGCCGAGCGCTACACCAGCCCTGCCTTTTTCCGCCGCGAGCTGGAGGCGATGTGGCCGAATGTCTGGCAGTTCGCCGCCCGCGAGGAGGAGCTGCCCGACGTTGGCGACGTGGTGGTCTACGAGAACGCCGGCCGCTCCTACCTCGTCACCCGGCAAGCCGATGGCGCGGTGCGCGCCTTCCACAACGTCTGTCTGCATCGCGGCCGCAAGCTGCGGCTGGAGTCCGGCTTCTCGCGTGAGTTCAAGTGCCCGTTCCACGGCTTTACCTGGGCGACCGACGGCAGCCTGAAGGAGATCCCCTGCCGCTGGGATTTCGGCCATCTGGCCGACGAGACCATGCGCCTTCCGGAAGCCCAGGTCGGCCGCTGGGGAGGCTACATCTTCGTCAAGGAGACCGACGGCGGGCCAAGTCTGGAAGAGTATCTCGCGCCGCTGCCGGAGCATTTCCAGCGCTGGCGCCACGAGGACTGCGTCACCGCCGCCTGGGTCGCCAAGGTGATCCCGGCCAATTGGAAGGCGACCGCGGAGGCGTTCATGGAAGCCTGGCATTCGGTCATCACGCACCCGCAAATCCTGCCGTTCACCGGGGACGCCAATACCCGCTACAATGTTTACGGCGACCACGTGAACGTCGCCTTGACGCCGTTCGCGGTGCCCTCGCCGCACATCGCCGGCGACACCCCGGGCGAACAGTGGATCGTCGATGAGTTCCTCAAGTACAACGGCCGCGCCGGCGGCGAGGACCTGAAGGTCGAGGTGCCCGAGGGGGTCAGCGCCCGGGCGGCGATGGCGGCGGTCAACCGCGCCCGGTTCAGCGAGATGTTCGGCCACGACCATGCCGACGCCAGCGACGCCGAGCTGCTGGACGCCTTCACCTACAACGTCTTTCCCAACTTCGCCCCATGGGGCGGGTTCATGCCGAACATCGTCTATCGCTGGCGGCCGTGGCCCGATCAGGACCGCACCCTGATGGAGGTCCGCATCCTGATGCGCCAGCCGCCCGGCGCGGCCCGCGCGCCGGCGCCTGCCATGCACCTGTTGGGCGACGATGAGCCCTGGGTCGCGGCCACCGAGCTCGGCCACGCGCTGGCCAGCGTGTTCGATCAGGACATGGGCAATCTGCCTTACGTCCAGGACGGCCTGAAGGTCTCCAAGACCGGCGAGATCAACCTCGGCGACTACCAGGAGGTCCGCATCCGCCACTTCCACCGCACCCTCGACAAATACCTCGCGCGGTTCGGGTGAGGGCGTCCTCTCGATGACCCCGATCACCCCCGTCCGCATGCCCAAGTGGGGCCTCTCGATGCGGGAGGGCCAAGTCGCCCATTGGTGGAAGGCGGTCGGAGAGCCGGTGGCGGTCGGCGAGGACCTCCTCGACATCGAAACCTCGAAGATCACCAACACCTGCGAGAGCCCGGCGGCCGGCGTGCTGCGCCGGGTGGTCGCCGCCGCTGGCGCCACCCTTCCGGTGGGCGCCTTGCTGGGCGTCCTCGCCGATGCGCGGACCGACGAGGCCGAGATCGACGCCTTCCTCGCCGGCTTCGCGTCCGTGGGCGGCGAAGAGGGTGACGGCGAGGCGGGCGGCGGCCTCGCCCTTTCGGAGGTGACCGCCGGCGGCCGCGTCCTGCGCCTGGCCCGCGCGGGACCGGCGGAAGGAACGCCGGTTCTGCTGGTTCACGGGTTCGCCGGCGATCTCGACAACTGGGGCTTTGTCATCGGCCCGCTGGCGGAGACCCATCCGGTGATCGCCGTCGACCTGCCCGGTCACGGCGGCTCGACCAAGGACGTCGGCGACGGGGCCCTGGCGACCTTGGCCGACGCGCTCGCCGGCGCCCTGGCGGCGCTCGGCGTCGGACGCGCCCATCTCGTCGGCCACTCGCTCGGCGGCGCGGTGATCGCCCGCCTCGCGCTCGACCAGCCGGAGCGGGCCGCCTCGGTGACGATGATCTGCCCGGCCGAGCTACCCGGGACGCGGCTCGACCGCGACTTTCTCGATGGCGTGGTCGAGGCCAGCCGCCCACGCGACTTGAGGCCGCTGCTCGGCCGGCTGCTCGCCGATTCCTCCGCCGTGAGCGGCGAGATGGTCGAGGGCATGGCGCGCTACAAGCGGCTGGACGGAGTCGAGCAGGCGCTCGCCGCCATCCGCGACCACATGGTCGCCGACCGCGACGCCGGCGCTCTGGCCGCCGATCTTCCGCGCCTGCCTCGCGCGACGGTGATCGTCACCGACGGCGACCAAATCGTCGGCCGGCCGGATGGAACGGCGCTGCCGCCGGGCTGGACCCTGGTCGTGGTCGCCGGCGCCGGCCACATGCCGCATCTGGAGCAGCCGGCGGCGGTTCTGGCCGCCCTTCAATCCTCGCTTGGCTGAGCGGCCGGCATGGCCAGATCGCCGTCCCGCAGGGCGAGGATCGCCTGGCTGATGAACCGCCGCAGCAGGCGTTTGCGCCCAGGCGCGTTCCACACCTCGCGATTGAGCAGCAGCCCCTCCATCGAAGCGATGCAGAAGTCCATGGCCAGCTCATAGACCGGCAGCTTGTCCTGCCATTCGGGAAAGGCCTTTAGCACCGTCTCCCGCTCGACCTGGCTGAACCGCCGCGCCTTGGGCAGGTAGATGTCGCGCAGTTCGGCATCGGTGCGCGCCGCCACCGCCAGCTCCAGGCAGGCGGCGAATTCCCGCGTGCAGACGCTCTGCCAATAGAGTTCGATGCCCGCCTGTTCGCGCACCCGCGCCTGTTCGGAAAGGTCACCGATGCCGGCGACGAATTGCTCCATCCGCTTGAAGAAGGTGTAGTCGATCACCGCCTCCACCAGCTCCTGCTTGGTCGCGTAGTGGTGCAGCATCGCCCCGCGCGAGATGCGCGCTCTGGCGGCGATCATCTGAGTGGTGGTGCGGGCATAACCATGGGTTTCGAGGCAATCGATGGCCGCCTCCAGGATGGCGATGCGGGTCTGAATGCTCTTGCGCTGCTGCCAGCCTTGGCCGGCGGCGGCGAGGCCATCCGGTTCGAGGGTGAGCAGGGCATCGTTCATGATCTTGGCGCGCAAACGTCCTCGAACGGCGATCGGCGCCGTCGACGGGCTTTCGCACGCGCCGGTGCTTGCGCGCGAGCCCAAGGGGCGTGATTAAGGAGTTCGCTGAGTAAAAAACAAGCCGTCCGGTTTTCACCGGGGCGGTCACGACCGATGAGGAGAGGACAATGGACCTGGGCTTGAGAGGCATGAGGGCGATCCTCGCCGGCGCCAGCAAGGGGATCGGCCGGGCCACGGCCGAGGTGCTGGCCGCCGAGGGTTGTCACGTGGCGGTCTGCGCCCGCGGTCAGGCGGGTGTGGATGCCGCCGCCGCCTCCCTCGGCGGAAAGGGCGTCAAGGTGTTCGGCGGGTCCGTGGACATGGCGGACGCCGCCGCCTACCGCGACTGGATCGGCCGCGCCGCCGAGGCGCTCGGCGGATGCGACATCTTCATCTCCTTCGCCTCGGCCGGCGGCGGTCCGGCCTCCGAGGAGACCTGGAAGGCCACGTTCGATCTCGATCTGCTGGCCACCTTCCGCGGCATCCAGGCGGCGCTGCCGCATGTGGAGCAGTCCAAGGCCGGCTCGATCGTCGCTATCGCCTCGACCGCGGCGCTGGAGGACTTCTTCGGTCCGCAGGCCTACAACGCGATGAAGGCGGCGGTGATCAACTACGCCTCGGCGCTCAGCCAGCAGCTCGCGCCGAAGGGCGTGCGGGTCAATACCGTCTCGCCCGGTCCGATCTTCATCGATGGCGGCGCCTGGGACATGATCAAGACTCATATGACGCCGCTCTACGATCAGACGATCAAGGCCGTGCCGATGGGCCGCCTCGGAACGGGCGAGGAGGTCGCCAAGGCGATCGCCTTTGTCGCCTCGCCGGCCTGCCCCTTCATGACCGGAACCAACCTCGTCATCGACGGCGGCGTGACCAAGCGGGTGCAATACTAGTCGCCATGAGCGAGGCGGGCCGCATAGACGCCGTCCTGATCGCCGGCGGCAAGTATCACGACATCGACTTCGCCCGCCTCGAGTTGCTGAAGGCGCTGGGCGTCGACGAACAGGTGCGCACGCGGGTGTTCGAGGACTATGCCAATCGGGAGGCGATCCGCGCGGCCAAGTTCCTGGTCACCTACACCTGCGACGTGACGCCGAGCCTCGCCGAGCAGGAGGCGCTGCGCGCCTTTGTCGAAGGCGGCGGCCGCTGGCTGGCGCTGCACGGCACCAACTCCATCTTGCGCTTCCTCGCCGACGGCCGGGTCGACAGTCCCCGCTGGGCGCCGCACCTGATGGCGACACTCGGCTCGATGTTCGTCGCCCATCCGCCGATCGCGCCCTATCGCGTCACGATCGCCGACCCGGCGCACCCGCTGGTCGCCGGCGTCGAGCCGTTCGAAGCGAACGACGAGCTCTACCTGTCGGAAACCTACGGCGACCTGCACGTGCTGCTTGAAACCGAGTTCGAGGGCGAGGCGGCCGGCTTCGTCGAGGCCGAGTGGCCAAGAGCGAAGCACCCAGTGTTCTACCTGCGGCCATTGGGCGCCGGCGCCGTGCTCTACCTCACGCTCGGTCACTGCCGCGGCCACTACGACATGCGGCCGCTGATGGACTACTACCCTGTGATCGAACGCGGCGCCTGGGACCTGCCGGTCTACCGCACCCTGATCGACCGCGGCCTGGAGTGGGCCAAGAGCTAGACCGCGTCGAACTCGATCGGCAGCGACTTCACGCCGCGCAGCAGGATGTTCGGCTCGTAGACGATGTCGGCGCCTGGCCGCAGCCGGACGTTGCGCAAGCGCTCGATCAGGATCGGGAAGGCGACCGAGAGCTCCTTGCGCGCCAGCGGCGCGGCGATGCAGGTGTGGATGCCGGCGCCGAAGGCCAGGTGGGCGCGGCCGTTTGGCCGGTCGATGTCGAATTGCTCCGGATCGGGGAATTGCGCGGCGTCGCGGTTGGCGCAGCCGTAGCGCAGCAGGATCAACTGGTTCTTGCCCACCGGCACGCCGGCGATTTCGGCGTCCCGCGTCGCCACCCGCCACATGTTGTTGGTCGGCGAGAGGAAGCGCAGCGTCTCCTCGACGAACGCCGGAACCAGCGTGGCGTCGGCCGCGAGGCGACCGCGCAGGTCCGCGTCGCGGATCAGGTAGTAGAGCCCGGCGGCGAGGGCGTGGGCGGTGGTCTCGTTTCCGGCGACCAGGAACTGCTGCAGGATCGACAGCAGTTCGCTCAGCTCCATCTTGCGCGCATCGCCCTCCTCGGCGAGGTCGGCGTGCACTAGGTCGGAGATGATGTCGTCGGTAGGGGCCCGCCGCTTCCGCTCGATCACGTCAGCGAAGTAGCGTTTGAACTCGACGATGAGGCGCGCCGCCTCCAGCCGCGCCGCGCGGTCGGCGACGCGACCCAGCTGGACGACGAAGGCCTCCGACCAGCGGTGGAAGGTCGGCATGTCCTCGCGCGGCACGCCCAAGGCGTCGGCGATCACCGTCATCGGCAGGCGGTTGGCGAAGGCCGACTTGAACTCGCAGCGGCCTTGATCGGCGAAGCCGTCGATCAGCGCGTGGGCGACCGCGGCGATGTAGCCGGCCATCGTCTCCACCCGCTTGAAGGTGAAGGCCTTGCCCGCCAGCTTGCGGAAGCGGGTGTGGACCGGCGGGTCGGCGGTCAACAGGGTGTCGGGGACGATCCAGCCCCGCTGGAGGATCGCGACCTCCTCCGGATCGGGCGCCCCGGCCCCCTGGCGCAGCTGCGCGCCGAAGCCGTTGGAGAACACCAGCGGCTGGCGGTCGACCTCGATTACCGCCGCGTGGGTCGAGACGAAGACGATGCCGGTCTTGGGGTCCCGGAAGACGGGCGCCTCGGCCCGCAGCCGCGCGAAGTAAGGGTAAGGGTCGAGCAGGATGGCCGGATCGAACGGATCGATCGTGACCAGCGGGCCATCGAGCGCCGTCACGCGAGATAGCCTCCGTCCACCGCCAGATCCGCGCCGGTGATGAAGCTCGCCTCGTCCGAGGCCAGAAAGACGATGGCGTCGGCCGGCTCGCGCGGTCGGCCGAGCCGCTTCATCGGATGGACGCTGGCGAAGCCGTCGATCACCGCCGCGCGGCTGGCGCCGGCCGCCTCGCCGGCGGCGACATAGCCCTCGACCATCTCGGTGTGGATCGCGCCGGGCAGCACGCAGTTGACCCGGATGTCGTAGCCCTGCTCGGCGCAATGCAGCGCCACGGCGCGGGTGAGAAGGCGCACTCCCGCCTTCGAGGCGGCGTAGGCGGCGAACGGCGCGCCAGCCCGCACGCCGAGGGTCGAGCCGAGGTTGACGATCGCGCCGCCCTGACCAGCCTTCATCGCCCGGACGCCCGTCTGGCAGCCAAGGAAGGTTCCCTCGAGATTGATCGCCAAGCTGCGGCGGAAGCCCCCGAGCGTCTCGTTCTCGATGTCGGCGGGGACCGAAATCCCGGCGGAATTGACGAGCGTGGTCAGCGCGCCGAAGCGCGCGGTCACCGTTTCGATCGCCGCCATCCAGTCCGCCTGCGAGGTGACGTCCAGCCGCAGCGCCATCGCCGCGGCGCCGAGCTCGTCGGCGAGAGCGGCGGCCTTGTCGGATTGAACATCGGCGATCGCCACCGAAGCCCCTTCGGCGAGCATGCGGCGCGCGGTCGCCGCGCCGATGCCGCTCGCCCCGCCGGTGATCAGAACGCGCTTGCCGCCCAACCGATCGGCCATGCGTCTTCTCCCTTGGAGGGCGACTGTCGCGCGTGCGCCACGGAAAATAAACAGAATGGCTTGTCGATAACAAGCACGCTTGACTTTTTTCTCTGAGCTTGGAGAGTGCCGGCGGCTGGCGCGCGGCGCCTCCGGGAGGCCGAAGGTTCGAGCCCCGCCCCACGGCGGCTCAAGGGGAGGAGTTTGACGGATATGCAACACTCGACGCGCCATCGCGCTCGGCCGGTTCTGCTGGCGTCGGCGGCCACCGCCGCCCTGGCGGGCTTGCTCACCCCGCCAACTCCGACCGATGCCGCGACCGCCGCCGCGTCGACTGGCGGAGCCACTTCGGTGGAGGAGGTGATCGTCACCGCCAGGCGCCGGGCCGAACGCTTGCAGGACGTGCCGGCGGCGATCACCGCGGTCAACGCCCGCCAGCTAGAGCGGCTGAAGCCCCGCACCCTGGAAGACTTGAGCGGCTTCGCGCCCAACGTCGATATCGGCCGCACCGGCGCGGGATCCGGCACCTCGGCGATCTACGTTCGAGGACTTGGCTATTCCGACGTCGAGAAGGGCCAAAATCCGGCCGTCGAGCTGATCGTCGACGACGTCGTCATCGGCACCAACTTCGGCCAGCTGGTCGATCCGTTCGATGTCTCCTCGATCGAGGTCGACCGCGGCCCATCGGGCATCTTCTATGGCCGCAACAGCATCGGCGGGGTGATCAACATCCACCGCACCCGCCCGACCCGCCAGTGGGGCGCCGAAATCGACGTCGGCTACGGCAACTACAACGAGAACATCGAAAAGGGCGTCGTCAATGTGCCGGTCGGCCAGACCGCCGGGCTGAAGGTCGCCGTCTCCCACCAGCAGCGCGACGGCTTTCTCGACAACATCTACACCGGCAATCACCACTACGGCCGCAACGAACTGACCACGGGCAACTTGCAGTTCGACTGGAACATCACGCCGAAGCTCGACATGAACTTCGGCCTGACACTCACCCACCAGGACGGCGAGGGAACGCCGGTGGCCGAGGGCGATGTGCTGATCGCCCAGATCTTCGGGCCCAATCTGCTGCGGGTTTTCAGCGGCAACCCGAACGCGCCGCTGGTCGCCTACAATCAATACGGCTCGGCCTACATTCCGGGCGTCACCGTGCCACTCGGGCCATGGCAGAACGCCAACGACTATCCCGACCGCAACCTGCTCACCTCACAGGTCTATAGCCTCGACCTGCGCTATGATTCGCCCATTGGCCCGATCGACTCGATCACCGCCTTCATGAAGGAAAACGATGACACCGAGCAGGATTTCGACGGCAGCTGTGGCGTCTCGCTGCTCGGCGGCCCCAACTGCCCGGTGCTAGCCAACCCGTTGATCGGCTTCCTGCATACCTCCCGGCCACAAAAATACGACCAGTTCTCCGAGGAGGCGCGGATCAACCATGATTTCGGACGGTGGGCGCATGGCCTCCTCGGCGTCTATTACTTCCACGACGATATCTCGGCGGTGCAGCTGACCCGCACCGCCGTCGCCGGCGTGCCGCCGACCGCGCCGCTCACCAATCAGATTTCCGGCGATATCACCGAAAGCAAGGCGGTGTTCGGCAATCTGATCTTCAACGTCACCCCCCGGCTGCACGTCAGCGGCGGCTTCCGCTACATCGACGAGGACACTAGCTTCCATCAGGCCTTCAATCTGATCTACATTCCAGGCGTCGGTCCGCTACCGCCGCCCGGCATTCCGCTCGTCGGCTTCACCGGGTCGCAGCACGCCAGCAAGGTGGTGAGCAAGTTCACCATCGACTACAAGCTGACCGACACAAATCTGCTTTATGTCGATCGTTCGGTCGGCTTCCGTTCCGGCGGTCTCTCCCCGCGCAGCACACTCTCCGAGCAGATTCCCGGCCAGAACAATTACGATCCGAATAATCCCAAGGCCAATTACGCGACCTTCAACCCGGAGACGGACACGTCCTACGAGATCGGCTCGAAGAATACCTTCCTGAACGATCAGCTGACGCTGAACCTCGCCGCCTTTTACAATATCGACGACGGCCACCAAGCCACCGAAGTAGTGCTCACCCCTGGCTACGGCCCCGGCACCAACACCTACATCGTCAATTTGCCGAGGGTGGAGATCAAGGGCGTCGAGGCGGAGATCGCCATACGGCCCGCCCAGGCGCCCGGCCTGACCCTCTCGGGCGTCGCCGGCTACCAGAACGCCAAGATCACCAATGGCAAGGTGCCGGGAGTCGAGGCCCCGATCGGCCCCGGCGGTCAGGCCGGCGCGCCCGGCTCGATCGCCGACTTCACCGGCGACTCGCTCGAGCGGGTGCCCAATTGGAACTTCACCCTCCGCGGCGACTACACCCACCCGCTGTATCAGGGGACGATCGATTTCAATGTCGGTTATCGCTGGTCGGATCGCTACGTCTTCGCCTATTTCGCCAGCCTGCCAGATTACCAACCCGCCTTCGGCCTGCTGGATGCCTCGATCAGTTACGGCTGGAAAAATTACAAGCTGATCGCGACCGCCAAGAACCTGACAAATCAGGTCTATTACAGCAACACCTTGCCGAGCGTGTACTTCCACGGGTGGGGGGATCCGCGCACCTACCAGATCGAATTGCAGGCGAAGTTCTAGAAGGTCTCGTGGCCGACACGCCCTTGGCTTGCGGCGCCGGCGACCTGTCGGGCCGCCGCGCGCTGGTGACCGGCGGCGGTCGCGGCGTTGGGCTGGCGATCGCCCGGCGCTTCGCCGCGGCGGGCGCGAGGGTGTTGATCACTGGCCGCGACATCGGGCGCGGCGAGGCGGCGGCGGCGGCCATCGGCGGGGAGGGCGGCGAGGCGCGCTTCCACCCCGCCGATCAGGGCTCGGACGCCGACTGGGCGCTGGCGATCGACGAGGCCGAGGCGAGTTTCGGCGGCCTCGACATCCTCGTGGTCAATGCCGGCGTTTCGGAAATGGCCCGGACGGCCGAGCTGCCGCTCGCCGACTTCCAGCGCGTCTGCCGAATCAACCTCAAGGGCGCCTTTCTTGGTTTCAAGCACGGGCTCGCCGCTCTTCGCCGCGCCGCCCGGCCGGCGGACGATGGCGGCGCGATGATCGCCGTTGGCTCGATCGCCGCCCTGATCGGCGTCGCCGACCATATCCACTACACGGCGGCCAAGAGCGGCGTCGATCTCCTGGTCAAGGCGGCCGCGCTGGAGCTCGGCCCCGAGGGTATTCGCGTCAACGCCATCCACCCGGGCTTCGTCCGCACCGACATGACCGCCAGCTTCCCAGACGACCTGCGCCGCGCCGCGCCGCTCGGCCGCATGGCCGAACCGGACGAGATCGCCGAGGCGGCGCTGTTCCTCGCCTCGCCGAGATCGAGCTTCATGACCGGCGCGGCGATCGTCGTCGACGGCGGGTGGACGGCCCAATGAGCGAGCCGACGGCCCAGCCGCTCGCCCGTCGCGTGGTGGTCGTCACCGGCGCGACCCGGGGAATCGGCCGCGCCGCCGCCTTGCGCCTCGCCGCCGATGGCGCGCGGGTGGTCGCCACCGGCCGGAACACCGAAGCCGGCGCCGAAACCGCCCACCTCGCGGCGGCCGCCGGCGACTCCCTGGTGTTCGAGTCGCAGGACGTCACCCGCGAGGACGATTGGGAGCGGGTCATGCGGACCGCCCAGGGCCTCGGCGGCCTGACCGGTCTCGTCAACAACGCCGGCGCATTTCTCGTCAAGCCGCTGGCCGAAACGAGCGAGGCCGAGTTCGACGCCTTGCACGCGGTCAACGTCGAGGGGACCTTTCTCGGGGTCAAGCATGCGTTCCGCGCTTTCGCCGAGGCTCGGCGCGGCGGGGCGATCGTCAATGTCTCCTCGCTTATGGGCAAGGTCGGTTACCCGGGCGCCACCGCCTATTGCGCCACCAAAGGCGCGGTCAGCGGCCTGACTCGCGCGGCGGCCCTGGACGGCGCGGCCATGAATCCCAAGGTGCGGGTCAACGCCCTGCATCCAGGCGTCATCTGGACCGAGATGATCACCAGCCAGTTCGGCGACAGCCGCGCGCTCGCCGACGCCTTCGCCGCCGACACGCCGCTGCGACGGGTGGGCACGCCAGACGACATGGCCGAGGCGATCGCCTTCCTCCTTGGCGACCGATCATCGTTCATGACCGGCGCCGAACTCACCGTCGACGGCGGCCGCGGCGCCGACTGACCAGCAAGCGAAACCTCGCGGGAGAGACGATGCAGCTCAGCCGAGACGATCTGAAACGCGCCTGGCGCGCCATGGTCACCATCCGCAAGTTCGAGGAGCGGGTGCAGACCGAGTTCGCCGCCGGCAACATCCCGGGCTTCGCCCATGTCTACCTCGGTCAGGAGGCGTCGGGTGTCGGCGTGTGCTTCGATCTCACCGATGGCGACTACATCGGCTCGACCCATCGCGGCCATGGCCACTGCATCGCCAAGGGCTGCGACGTGCGCGGCATGATGCTGGAGATCATGGGCAAGGCCGGCGGCCTGTGCGGCGGCAAGGGCGGCTCGATGCACATCGCCGACATGTCGCGCGGCATGCTGGGGGCCAACGCCATCGTCGGCGGCTCGCCGCCGATCGCCGTCGGCGCCGCCTTGACCCAGAAATTGAAGAAGACCGGCAAGGTCGCGGTCGCCTTCTCTGGCGACGGCGCGTCGAACCAAGGCACGACCTTCGAGGCGCTGAACATGGCGGTGGTGCTGGGGGCGCCGGCGATCTTCGCCTTCGAGAACAACGGCTATGGCGAGCACACCGCCGCCAGCTACGCCGTCGGCGGCGGCTCGATCGCCGAGCGGGCGCGCGGTTTCGGCATGCCGGCCGAGGTGGTCGACGGCTCCGACTTCTTCGCCGTCCACCAGGCGATGGGCCGGGCGCTGGAGCGCGGCCGGGCCGGCGAAGGACCCTATGCCCTGGAGATCGCCTGCTCACGCTTCCACGGCCACTTCATCGGCGACCCGCAAGGCTATCGCACCGCCGAGGAGCTGGCCCAGGCGCGCGGCAACGATCCGTTGCCGCGCTTCCGCGCCGGCGTCACCGGCGCCAGCCTGCTCGACAACGCGGACCTCGACGCGATCGAGGCGGAGGTCGCCGGCGAGATCGAGGCGGCGGTGACCGAGGCGTTGGCGGCTCCGCCGCCGGATGTCGCCACCCTCGAGACCGACGTCTACGTGAGGTACTGACCGAAATGGCGCGCAAGTCTTATCGAGCGGCGATCAACGAAGCGCTGCGCGGCGAAATGCGCCGCGACCCCAATGTCATCGTCATCGGCGAGGATGTCGCCGGCGGCCAGGGCGGCTCGGGCGAAGCCGGCGGCGTCGGCGGCGTGTTCGGACTGACCGGCGGGCTCTACAGGGAGTTCGGCCCAGAGCGCGTGATCGACACGCCGATCAGCGAGAGCGCCATCATCGGCGCGGCGTCCGGCGCGGCGGTCACCGGCATGCGGCCGGTGGCCGAGATCATGTTCGTCGACTTCGTCGGCGTGTGCTTCGATCAGATCTACAATCAGGCGGCGAAGTTCCGCTACATGTTTGGCGGCAAGGCCAAGACGCCCCTGGTCATCCGCACCGCCATCGGCGCCGGTTTCAGGGGCGGCGCCCAGCACAGCCAGACCCTGCATCCCCTGTTCACCATGGTGCCGGGACTGAAGGTGGCGATGCCGTCGAACGCCTATGACGCCAAGGGCCTGCTGATCACCGCCATCCGCGACGACGATCCGGTCGTCTTCATGGAGTCCAAGGTGCTCTATGACGAGGAGATGGAGGTGCCCGACGAGGCCTACCGCATCCCCTTCGCCGAAGCGAACCTCGCGCGCGAGGGCCGGGACCTCAGCATCGTCGCCTTCGGCGCCATGGTTCCGCGCGCCCTGGCCGTGGCGGGAACCCTGGCGGGCGACGGCATCGAGGCGGAGGTGATCGATCCACGCACCACCTCGCCGCTCGACGAGGACGCCATACTCGAAAGCGTCGGCAAGACCGGCCGGCTGGTGATCGTCGATGAGAGCCCGCCGCGCTGCTCGCTGGCCGCCGACATCGCCGCCCTGGTGGCCGACAAGGGATTCGCCTCGTTGAAGGCGCCGATCAAGGCGGTCACCTGCCCGCACACGCCCGTGCCGTTCGCCCCCTGCCTGGAGGACGAATACATGCCCAACCCGCGCCGCATCGAAGCCGCCTGCCGGGCGGTCCTGGGGCGCCGATGAGCGGGCGCCTTGCCGGCAAGACCGCGCTGATCACCGGCGGCGCCTCCGGGATCGGCGCCGCCTGCGCCCGCGCCTTCGCCGGTGAAGGCGCGCGGGTCGTGGTCACGGACGTCCAGGTCGAAGCGGGCCAAGCGGTCGCGCGCGAGGTCGACGGCCTGTTCCTTGTCCACGACGTCGCGGACGAGGGAGCCTGGGAACGGGCCATCGGGGCGGTTCTCCACGCCCACGGCCGCCTCGACATCCTCGTCAACAACGCCGGCGTCTTCATTCCCGCCTCGATCGAGGAGACGACGCTGGAGACCTGGAACAAGGTGCTGGCGATCAACCTCACCGGCGTCATGCTGGGCTGCAAGCACGGCGTCGCCGCGATGAAGGCCAACCCCGGCGGGCCGAAGGGCTCGATCGTCAATCTCTCCTCGATCGCCGGTTACATCGGACTCGCCGGCGGGGCCGCCTACACCGCTTCCAAGGGCGGCGTGCGCCTCCTGACCAAGTCGGTGGCGGTGCACTGCGCCCGTCACTATCGCGCGATCCGCTGCAACTCGCTGCATCCGGGCGCCATCGACACGCCGATGAACCAGGCGGCGTTCGCCGCCAGCGACGACCCCGCGGCCATGCGCGGCCTTTTCGACACGCTGCAGCCGATGGGCCGCATGGCCAACGCCGCTGAGATGGCGGCCTGCGCCCTGTTCCTGGCCTCCGACGAAGCGAGCTTCGTGACCGGCGCCGAACTTTTGGCCGACGGCGGCTGGCTTGCCGCCGCCGGTCCCCTCTGAACCCTCGCTCCGCCTCGGGATGTCCGCATGACCAGAACCAACCGCCAGTGGCTGATCGCCGCCCGACCGACCGGCCGCCCGCTGCGCGACGACGATTTCCAATGGGTCGAGGGCGATGTCGCCGAGCCGGGCGATGGCGAGGCGCTGGTGCGCGTCCTCTGGCTCGGCTTCGACCCGGCGCAGAAGGGCTGGATGGAGAACATCGGCGGCTATGTCGCGCCAACCGAGATCGGCGAGGTGATGCGCGGCTCCGGGATCGGCGAGGTCATCGCCTCACGCGCGCCGGGGCTCGCCGCCGGCGACAAGGTCAGCGGTCTGCTCGGCTGGCGCGACTACGCCGTGCTGCCGGGCAAGGACCTGCTGAAGCTAAAGGACGATGATCTGCTCACCGCCAACCTCGGCGCGCTCGGCACGACCGGCCTCACCGCCTTCTTTGGCTTGAACAAGATCGGCAAGCCGTTTCCCGGCGACACCCTGGTGATCACCGGCGCCGCCGGCGCGACCGGCTCGGTGGTCGGCCAGATCGGCAAGATCGCCGGCTGCCGCGTAGTCGGCGTCGCCGGCGGCGCCGACAAGTGCGCCTGGCTGACCGGCGAGCTCGGCTTCCACGCCGCCATAGACTACAAGGCCGGCGACCTGCGCGGCCAGATCAAGGCCGCCGCGCCCAACGGCGTCGACGTGCTGTGGGACAATGTCGGCGGCAAGACCTTCAACCAGCTGCTCGCCGAGCTGGCGATGCACGCCCGGGTGGTCGTCTGCGGCGGCATCTCGCGCTACGAGCAGGGCCAGATGCCGGCCGGACCGGAGAACTACTTCAACCTGGTCTTCAAGCGGGCCAGCATGGAAGGGTTCATCGTCCTCGACTGGGCGAGCGAGTTCGCCTGGGCCCGCGCGCGCCTCGCCGGCTGGATCCGCTCTGGCGAGCTCAAGTTCAAGGAGGACGTCCAGCAGGGCCTCGAAAACGCCCCGCGCACCCTGATGCGCCTGTTCGCCGGCGAGAATTTCGGCAAACAGCTGCTGAAGGTCGCCTGAAAAAAGCCGGGCCCCTCGCATGCCGGTGATCCGCTATGGCGCGCCGCTCAATGTGCTCGTGGCCGCGAAGGGTCACCCCTACGAACGCGACGCCTTCATGGGCATCTTCGAGGGCATGGATGGGATCGCGGCCAGCTTGGTGGAACAACCCGCCGCCGCCCGGCTGATGAACCCAGAGGGGATGGCCGGTTTCGACATCCTGGCGCTCTACGACATGCCGGGACTGGACTTCGCCGCCAAACCGTGCCCCGGCTTCGTCGAGCCCGATGACGCGTTCAAGGCCGGTTTTCGCGCCCTGCTGGATCACGGCAAGGGCGTCCTCGCCCTGCATCACGCCATCGCCGGCTGGCCGGCGTGGCCGGAATACGCCGAGCTGCTCGGCGGACGCTTCCTCTACCAACCTCAAGTGCTGCGCGGACGCGAGCGGCCGGACAGCGGCTATCGCCATGAGGTGACGCACCAGGTCGAGATCCTGGACCCCGGCGACCCGATCGCCGCTGGCCTGCCGCGGCGCTTCACCCTCACCGACGAGCTCTACCTGTTCGAGGTGTTCGAGGATCTCGTCACGCCGCTGCTGCGCTCCGACGCCGCTTTCACGCGCGAGAATTTCCATTCCGCCGCCGCCGCCGTGGCCGGGCGAACTCTATTCGAATGCGGGCTGGGACCACCCGCCCGGCTCGAACCTGATCGGCTGGGCCAAGCGGGCGCGCCGAAGCCCGCTCATCTACCTCCAACCCGGCGACGGCCCGCCCACCTACGCCGAGCCAAACTATCGGCGCCTGGTCGAGAATGCCCTGCGGTGGCTCGCCTCTCCGGAGGCGCTTGACTGGGGACGAAACGGCCGCGCCTAGGCGACGGCGGCGGGTCGGTCGCCTAAGGTCCGTCGCGTGGCCCGCTTCGACGAACGCTTTCTCGACGAGCTGAAGTCGCGCCTGCGGCTGTCCGACGTCATCGGCCGCACCGTCAAGTTGCGCCGTCAGGGGCGCGAGTTCGTCGGCCTCTCGCCCTTCACGCGCGAGCGCACGCCGTCGTTCTTCGTCAACGACGACAAGGGCTTTTTTCACGACTTCTCGGCCGGCAAGCATGGCGACCTGATCTCCTTCCTCCAGGAGACGCAGCGGCTTGGCTTCCACGAGGCGGTCGAGGTGCTGGCGGCCGAGGCCGGCCTCGCCCTGCCCAAGCCCGATCCCAAGGAAGCCGAGCGCGAGGCGCGCCGCCGCTCCCTTACCGGCTGGCTGGAGCTCGCCGTCGATTGGTTCGCCCGCCAACTCGAGCGGCCGGCCGGGGCCGCCGCGCGCGAGGCCCTCGCCCGGCGAGGCCTGCCGCGCCAGGAGTGGCCGCGCTTTCGCCTCGGCTATGCGCCGGCGGGCCGGTCCGAGCTCAAGGATCATCTCGTCGCCAAGGGCGCCCTGCCGGCCGAGCTGGTCGCCGCCGGTCTGCTGGTCCAGCCCGACGACGGCGGCGCGGCCTTCGACCGCTTTCGCGACCGCATCATCGTGCCGATCGCCGATGGCCGCGGCGAGATCGTCTCCTTCGGCGGCCGCGCCCTGGATCCCGCCGCCCGCGCCAAGTATCTCAATGGCCCGGAAACGGCGGTGTTCGACAAGGGGCGGGTGCTGTACGGCCTCGCCGGCGCCCGGTCGTTGCTGGCGCCCAAGGCGCCAAACGACGCGCCGCCGCTGGTGGTGGTCGAGGGCTATTTCGATGTCATCGCCTGTCAGCGCGCCGGCCTCGCCGCCGTCGCCCCGATGGGCACGGCGCTCACCGAGGCGCAGTTGCGCGGCCTCTGGCGGTTTCACCCTGAGCCGACCCTGCTGTTCGACGGCGACCGCGCCGGCCAGGCGGCCGCCGGCCGCGCGATCGAGGGCGCCTTGCCGCTGATCCGCTCCAATCGAAGCCTGCGCATCGCCGTTCTCGACGGCGACCGGGACCCGGACGACCTGATGCGCGAGGAGGGTCCGGCGGCCCTTCGCGCGGCGCTAGCCAGGGCCACGCCGCTGGTGGAAGCCCTGTTCGAACGCGAGCGGGTCGCCGAGCCGCTGGCGACACCCGAACAGCGGGCGGGGCTCAAGGGCCGCCTGCGCGCCGCCGCCGGCAGCATCGCCGATCGGGACCTGGCGGCCGCTTACGCCGACGCCCTGATGGAGCGCTATGACGCCCTGTTCGCCCGGCCGCGCGCACTCGCCCGCGCCGGCGCGCCGGCCGTCGCGACAAGAGCCCGCGCCGGTCGCCCCACCGACGCTTGGCGCCGGTTCGATGAGCCGCCCGGTCCGCCCACCGCTCCCGGCAAGGCGGCCGCCGGGCGGCTGCGTCGCGCCCTGGACGGGGTCTCCGCGGTTCTCGCCCGCCAAGCGGTGGCGAGTCCGTCCGTCATCGACGACCACCTCGAAGCGCTGGAAACCGGCGGCTTCGGCGATCGCGCTCTTGAGCGGCTCGCGCGCGAACTCGTCCGTCTGCGGCTGATCGGCGACGATCTTGACAGCGAGGCGGTGCGTCGCCATTTGGCGACGCAAGGATTTAGCTCGCTGCTGGCCGACATCGACCGGGCCGCCGGACTGGCCGGCGCGCCTCTCATTTCCCCAGACGTCGACCCCGCCGCCGCCAAGTCTCAGTGGTCGCGTGTTCTCGAGGCGGTTCATCGCCTCGCGGTGCTCGAAGCGTCGATCGTCGCCGCCAAGCAGGGCTTGGCCGGCGCGCTCGGCGCTTCCGTCGCCGCCGAGCTGAACCAGCTCAAAGCCGAGCGCGACAAGCTGCGGCGGGCGGTACGGACGGGCGACATCTGGCGCCCGCACCAGCCGGCGGGCGCCCCGGGCGAACCTCTCTGACCTTTCGCCCTTTTTGTCGAGCCACGCCCCTGACATCGGCGGCGCGGCGCCTATTTGAACGATGCGGGCGCCGGGGGCGTTCGCCCGCCGCAGGAGATTGGACCGCCCGATGACAGCCGTCGCCACCGCCGAAGCTCCCGAAACCGAGGCGCCCGCCGCCGGCGACGGTCCGCTGCTCGATCTCACCGACGCCAGCGTCAAGAAGTTCATCAAGCAGGCCAAGACCCGCGGCTACGTCACCATGGACGAGCTGAACAAGGTTCTGCCGTCGGAGGAGGTGACCAGCGAGGCGATCGAGGACACCCTCGCCATGCTCTCGGAGATGGGCGTCAACGTCATCGAGGCCGAGGAGGAGGCCGGCGAATCCACCGAGGTCGCCGCCCGCGAGGAGACCGCCGTCGCCGAGTCGGCGGAAAAGCAGAGCGCCTTCGACCGCACCGACGATCCGGTGCGCATGTACCTGCGCGAAATGGGCGCGGTCGAGCTCCTGTCGCGCGAGGGCGAGATCGCCATCGCCAAGCGCATCGAGGCCGGCCGTGACACCATGATCCGCGGCCTGTGCGAGAGCGCGCTGAGCTTCGAGGCAATCATGGTCTGGCGCGAGGAGCTGGCCAACGGCCGCATCCTGCTGCGCGAGGTGATCGATCTCGAACAGACCTACGGCGGTCAGGTCGCCCAGGCGCTCAGCGACGCGGCGGTCGCCGGCGAGGCCGAGGACGCGGCGGCGAGCGTCGCCCCAGAGCCCGCCGCGGAAGGCGCCGAGGGCGAGGCGCCGGTCCCACCGCCGATCGCCGACGACGATTTCGACGATGGCGGCGGTCCGACGATCAGCGCCATGGAAGGCGAGCTGCGCGAGGGTGTCATGGCCACCCTCGACGCGATCGCCGGCGAGTTCGAGCGATTCCGCCGTCTGCAGGAGAAGCTTGTCGAGCGGCGGCTCGCTGGCGCGGATCTCTCGGATTCCGAGCGCAAGGCCTATGAGGCGGCGACCAACACCATCGTCAATCACCTGAAGACGCTGAAGCTCAACAATAACCGCATCGAGGCTCTCGTCGAGCAGCTCTACGCCATCAACCGCCGCCTGGTCGGCCTGGAGGGGCGGCTGATGCGCACCGCCGACAGCTACGGCATCTCGCGCGCCGAGTTTCTCGAAGCCTATCTTGGCTCGGAAATGGACCCGGCTTGGCGTGACAAGGTTCCGGCCCTGGGGCGGCGCTGGACCAAGTTCGCCGAGAACGACGCCCACCAGGTCGACGCCATCCGCCGTGAGATCGCCGCGCTCGCCACCGAATCCGGCGTGCCGATCGACGACTACCGCCGCATCGTCCAGACGGTGCAGAAGGGCGAGCGCGAGGCGCGCCAGGCCAAGAAGGAGATGGTCGAGGCCAATCTGCGCCTCGTCATCTCGATCGCCAAGAAATACACCAACCGCGGCCTGCAGTTCCTCGACCTGATCCAGGAGGGCAACATCGGCCTGATGAAGGCGGTGGACAAGTTCGAGTATCGCCGGGGCTACAAGTTCTCGACCTACGCCACCTGGTGGATTCGCCAGGCAATCACCCGCAGTATTGCTGATCAAGCAAGAACCATCCGCATCCCGGTGCACATGATCGAAACGATCAACAAGATCGTGCGCACCAGCCGCCAGATGCTGCACGAGATCGGCCGCGAGCCGACGCCCGAGGAGCTGGCCGAGAAGCTGGCCATGCCGCTCGAAAAGGTGCGCAAGGTGCTGAAGATCGCCAAGGAGCCGATCAGCCTCGAGACCCCGATCGGCGATGAGGAAGACAGCCATCTGGGCGACTTCATCGAGGACAAGAACGCCATCCTGCCGATCGACGCGGCGATCCAGGCCAACCTGCGCGAGACCACCACCCGCGTGCTGGCCTCCTTGACGCCGCGCGAGGAGCGGGTGCTGCGCATGCGTTTCGGCATCGGCATGAACACCGACCACACCCTGGAAGAGGTCGGCCAGCAGTTCAGCGTCACCCGCGAGCGCATCCGCCAGATCGAGGCCAAGGCGCTGCGCAAGCTCAAACACCCCAGCCGCTCGCGGAAGCTGCGCAGCTTCCTGGATAGTTGAGGGGCATCGCGCTGCGGCGACGATCAGTCCGTGGATGACGGCTCCCTCACGCTCACGATCGAGGCGGATTTGGGCCGGCCGGCTCAAGGCTTCGGCCGGGTCCGTGGGGCGTTCCGTCGGTGACTATGCGCGGGACCTGATCCGCGATGCGTTGGAGGACGATTGGGCGGAGGAGGACTCGCGCTGGGCCGAATACCAACGGACCGGCGAGTCGATCTCCGCCGATGTCGCGCTCGCTGAACTTCGCTCGTCCGTGGAGAAGAGGTTGGCCGCGCGGAGATGACGCCCGTCGAGTTGACGCGGGGCGCCCGACGGGACTTGGCTCGGCTCGCGGACTTCCTTGTCGAAAAAGGCGAGCGCGCCGCCATCGTGGCGGTCGAGACGATGGCGGCGGCCATCGTGTCGCTTCGGGAGTTTTCCGAGCTGGAGTGACCCGGAACCGGCGCTCAAGGTCCGCCGCCTTTCACGTCCGCCTGGCCATCAAACCCCCGCATCGTCGCCCACGCCTTGAATGGAGTCCCGGCGGGTGCGCCAGCGGTTGATCGGGTGCGCCTCGTCGCGCCAGCCCATCGCCATGCCAGAGAACACCATGTGGTCGGCCGGCAGCTCCAGCACCCGCGCCAAGGTGCGGGGCCAGCGGGCCCAGAACTCCTGGGCGCAGGTATCGAGGCCGCGCTCGCTGGCCAGCAGCATGATGGTCTGCATGAACATGCCGACATCGGCCCACTGCGGCGGGCCGAGGTTGCGATCGAGACTGAAAAACAGACCGACCGGCGCGCCAAAGAAATCCAGGTTGCGCGCCAGCTGGCGCAAGCGGCCGGCGCGGTCCTCGCGCGCGATGCCGATCGCGGCGTAGAGATCCTCGCCGCACTCGAATCGGCGGGTGCGGAACGGCTCCCACAGGCGGTCTGGATAGACGGCGTACTCCGGCGTTTCCGAGGGTGCGCGTGCAACCTCCGCCTTGACCGCCGCCAAGGCGTCGCCCGCCAGGGCATGGACGCGCCAGGGTTGCAGGTTGCCGCCGGACGGCGCCTTGTGCGCCAAATGCAGGATCTCGCGCACCGTCGCGCCGGCGACGGGATCGGGCTTGAACGCCCGCACCGACATGCGCCGGCGCACCGCCTCGCTCACATCCATAACCTCGACCTCTCCGAACCGCGCGGGGCGCGCCTTGACCGCGCCGTTCCGGGCGCGGCATGCCGGCGAGCGCCATGGCCCGCAAGCTCGGATCGACGCGCCTCGCCCGACGCCTCGCCCGGCGACCGGGCAGCGGTCTCTGGCGCGCCCTGCGCCGCCTGCTGCTCGCCATCCTCCTGCTGGTCCTGATCGGCGCGCCGCTATGGGTGCTGGCCTATCGCTTCCTTCCCCCGCCGATCACCATTCTGATGCTCGAGCGCATGGCCGCGGGGGAGCGGCTCGACCGCCGCTGGGTTCCACTGCGCGAGGTCGCCCCGTCGATGGTCCGGGCGGTGATCGCCTCGGAGGATTCGCGCTTCTGCCAGCACCATGGCTTCGACTTCGGTGCGATTCGCCAGGCGCTGAAGCACGATGAAACGCGGCCGGGGCGCCTGCGCGGCGGCTCGACGATCAGCCAGCAGACGGCGAAAAACGTCTTTCTCTGGCCGGAACGCTCCTGGGCGAGGAAGGGGCTGGAGGCCGGCTTCACCACGCTGATCGAGGCGCTGTGGGGCAAGCGGCGGATCATGGAGGTCTATCTCGATACCGTGGAGATGGGCCACGGCGTGTTCGGCGTCGAGGCCGCCGCGCGGCGCTATTTCCATCACGCCGCCGCCGAGCTTTCGCGCGCCGAAGCGTCGCGCCTGGCGGCGATCCTGCCCAGCCCGCTCAAGTGGCGCGCCGTCGCCCCCGGCCCCTACGTCCGCCGCCGCACTGGCCGTATTGAGGCGCGCAGCGCGACGGTGGCGCGCGACGACTTGGCGGCGTGCGTGCTGGGCGGTTGAACCGCGCGCGGCGATCGGGTCTTTAGTCGCGCCGCGGCAAAACGAGGGTCAGCATGGTAAAAAAGGTGGTCGCCGACGCGGCCGAGGCGCTCGCGGGCGTGCTCAACGACGGCATGACGATCATGGCCGGCGGCTTCGGTCTGTGCGGCATTCCCGAGCACCTGATAGCCGCCATCCGCGAAGCCGGAACGCGCGACTTGACCGTCGTCGCCAACAATTGTGGCGTCGACGGCTTCGGTCTGGGGTTGCTGCTGGAGCGCGGCCAGATCAAGAAGATGATCAGCAGTTATGTCGGCGAGAACAAGCTGTTCGAGAAGCTCTATCTCGAGGGCAAGCTGGAGTTGGAGTTCAATCCGCAAGGCACGCTCGCCGAACGCATCCGCGCCGGCGGCGCGGGCATCCCGGCCTTCTTCACCCGCACAGGGGTCGGCACTCTGGTCGCCGAGGGCAAGGAGGTGCGCCGCTTCGACGGCCACGACTATGTCATGGAGCGCGGCCTGGTCGCCGACCTCGCCATCGTCAAGGCGTGGAAGGGCGATCCGGAGGGCAACCTCGTCTACCGCAAGACGGCGCGAAACTTCAATCCGATGATGGCCACGGCCGGAAAGGTGACCCTCGCCGAGGTCGAGCATCTCGTCCCGGTGGGCGAACTCGACGCCGATTGCATCCACACGCCCGGCATCTTCGTGGACAAGCTGTTTCAGGGCGTTCTTTTCGAGAAGCGGATCGAGCGCGAGACGACGCGCCCGCGCGAGACGGAGGCGGCTTGAGAATGGCCTGGACCAGAGAGCAGATGGCCGAGCGGGCCGCGCGCGAACTGAAGGACGGGGACTATGTAAACCTCGGGATCGGCATCCCGACCCTGGTGGCGAATTACATTCCGCCGGACGTCACCGTCACCTTGCAGAGCGAGAACGGCATGCTCGGCATGGGGCCTTTCCCCTTCCCCGGAGAAGCCGACCCCGACCTGATCAATGCCGGCAAGCAGACGATCACCGAGTTGGCGAGCTCGTCCTACTTTTCCAGCGCCGACAGCTTCGCCATGATCCGCGGCGGCCACATCGCCCTTTCCATCCTCGGCGGCATGCAGGTGGCGGAGAACGGCGACCTCGCCAACTGGATGGTGCCCGGAAAGATGGTCAAGGGCATGGGCGGGGCCATGGACCTCGTCGCCGGCGTCCCCAAGGTGGTGGTGGTGATGGATCACGTGGAAAAGAGCGGCGCGCCCAAGCTGCTGCGCCGCTGCACCCTGCCCCTGACCGGCGCCGGGGTCGTGGACCTCTTGATCACCGATTTTGGCGTCTTCTCTATCGACAAGGCGGGCGGCGGCGGCGTCACCCTCGCCGAGCTCGCCCCCGGCGTCACCCTCGACGAGGTCCGCGCCAAGACCGAGGCGGGGTTCGAGGTGGCGCTCTGATCGATGGAGTTTTCTGAAGCCGGTTCGAGGCGGCCGACGCCACGCCAGCGGTGTAGCCGGTTTCCTTTCGCCGATCGCCCGTGACCGGTCCCGTTCCAGCCGAATGGGCGCGGCATACGGCCGTTTGGGTTGGCTGGCCCAGCCATCCGGAGCTATGGGAGGACGATCTCGAGCCGGCGCGCGAAGAGGTGGCGGCGCTCGTTCGGGCGCTCGCGGGGCCGGGCGGCGAGCGGGTGCGGCTGCTGGCGGCCGGGAAGGCGGCCGCGGCGGCGCGGGCGCGCCTGTCCGACGTGGCTGGAATCGAGATCGTCGCGGGCGATTTCGGCGATGTCTGGTTGCGCGACACCGGACCAATCTTCGCCGCCGCCAACGAGGCGCACGGCTTCGCCTTCAACGGCTGGGGCGGCAAATACCGGCTGAGCGACGACGACGCCGTCGCCGAACTGATCGCCGAGCGATCGTCGGCGCGTCTTCACCGCCATGACTTTGTTCTCGAAGGCGGCGCGCTCGATCACGATGGAGCCGGCGCTGTTCTCACCACGCGCCAGTGCCTACTCGACCCGAACCGCAATCCCGGCTGGCGCGAAGCCGACGGCGAGGCGGCGCTGGCCGCTTCGCTCCGCGTCCGCCGGGTCATCTGGCTGGACGACGGGCTCGCGAACGACCACACCGACGGCCACGTCGACAACCTCGCCCGCTTCGTCGCGCCTGGCCGTGTGGTCTGCCCGGCTGCGTTCGACGCCGCCGACGCCAATCGCGACGTCTATGAGGCGGCCGCCGACGCCCTGGCGCGCGCTGGCCTCGCGGTCACCCGCGTTCCCTCCCCCGGCTACGTCGAGGCCGACGACGGGAGGCCCGCGCCGGCCTCGCACATGAATTTCGTCATCGCCAACGGCGCGGTGGTCGTGCCGACCTACGAGAGCGACGCCTCCGCCCTGACGATTTCGGCTCTCGCCTCGCTGTTCTCCGACCGCGCGGTCATCGGCCTGCCGTCGCGCGCCCTGCTCACCGGCGGTGGATCGTTCCACTGCATCACCCAACAGGTTCCCGCCTGATGGCGCGGCCGCTTGCCCTGGCGGCGATCCAGGCGGCGTTCGGCGACGACCCCGCCGCCAACATCGCCAAGGTCGCGGCCATGATCCGCCAGGCGGCGGCGCAAGGCGCCCAGGTGATCCTGCCGCCGGAGCTGTTTCAGGGACCCTACTTCTGCGTCGCTCAGGAGGAGCGCTGGTTCGCCACCGCCCGGCCGTGGCGGGAGCACCCATGCGTCACCGCCCTCGCGCCGCTCGCCGCCGAACTCGGCGTGGTGCTGCCGATCTCGATCTTCGAACGGGTTGGTCCGACCTACTACAACAGCCTGGCGATGATCGACGCGGACGGCGCGCCGCTTGGCGTCTACCGCAAGAGCCACATCCCCGATGGGCCGGGCTATCAGGAGAAGTACTACTTCCGCCCCGGCGACACCGGCTTTCGCGTCTGGCCAACTCGCTTCGGCCAACTCGGCGTCGGGATTTGCTGGGATCAGTGGTATCCCGAGGCGGCGCGCGCCATGGCGTTGATGGGCGCCGAGGTGCTGCTCTATCCCACCGCCATCGGAAGCGAGCCGCACGATTCCTCGCTCGACACCGCGGCGCCGTGGCGACGGGCAATGCAGGGCCACGCCGTCGCGAACGTCATGCCGGTCATCGGCGCCAACCGCACCGGCTTCGAGCCATGGCCGGGCTACCCGGGCGGCGGCCAGCGGTTCTATGGCTCAAGCTTTGTTTGCGATCATCGCGGCGACGTCCTCGCCGAGCTCGGCCGCGACGAGGAGGGAATCGCCACGGCCAGGGTCGACCTCGAGTTTCTCGAAACCCACCGCGCCGCCTGGGGCTTCTTCCGCGACCGCCGCCCGGACCTTTATGGCGCCCTCGTGTTCGGCGCGCCCACATGAACTGGCCATCGCCGCCGCCGATCGAAACCGAGCGGCTGATCCTGCGCGGCTGGCGCAAGAGCGACCGCGAGCCCTATGCAGCGATGAGCGCCGATCCGGAGGTCATGGGCTGGCTTGGCCGCCGGCCGATGAGCCGGACGGAGAGCGACGCCCAGGTCGAGCGGTTCGCCGCCAGCCTCGATTCGCGCGGCCTCGGCTTTCGCGCCCTGGAGCGCCGCGCCGACGCGGCGCTTCTCGGCTACATCGCCCTCGCGCCCATCCCGGCGGAGCCACCGCTTCCCAGCGGTTACGAGATCGGCTGGCGGCTGGCGCGCCCGGTCTGGGGCGCCGGCTACGCCACCGAGGGCGCCCGCGCCCTTCTCGCCCACGGCTTCGCCGAGGGACTCGACGAGGCGCTCTCCTTCACCGCCGCCAGCAATCTGCGCTCGATCGCCGTCATGCGCCGGATCGGCCTGCGCCCCCGGCCGGAGCTCGACTTCGAGCACCCGCGCCTGTCGATCGGCGACAGTCTGCGCGCCCATGTCGTCTTTGGTGTCTCCGCCGCCGAATGGCGGGCGACTCGCTTGCCTTGATGTTGCATCGCAGCATAAACTTGCGGTGGCACGATGAACGGGAGAATTGGCATGCGCGGCGCGTGGGCGAGCTGGTCGAGGCTGTGGACCGACGCCGCCATGATGGGCTTCGAGGCGCAGCAGGTGATCGCCTTGCGGATGTGGAAGGCCGGCATGGGCGGGGCGGCGGCGGTCGGCGAGGCCGAGCGCATGGTGACGGAAAAGGCGCAGGCCGCCTTCGACGCGCAGCGCATTCTCGCCACCAGCGCCCTCGCCGGCGCGGCGCACCTCGGCCCGGAGCGGGCGGTCGCCCTCTATCGCCGGCGGGTGCGCGCCAACCGCCGCCGCCTGACCGCCGCCGGCCGTCGGGCCGTGGGAGAGTAGCGGCGGTGCGCACCTACAATCTCGAACTGCGGCACGCGCCATCGAAGCGGCGGCTGAACGCCTTCGCCGACAACCGCCTGGAGCCGCTCAAGGCGCGGCTGACCGGTGACTCCGAAGCAATCGCCTGGGCGCGCGGCGAGCTGATGGATTTCGCCCGCCATGCGCGCGGCGAGGCCTACAACTATGTCGAAGCGGCGGTGATGGAGCTGCTGCCGTTCGCCCAAGTGCGCGACGACAAGGATCAGCGGCGGCTCGGCCGCTGGGTGTGCAACGCCGAGGGCATCGTCTGGCGCGACGCCCAACCGGCGAGCGCTTAGAGGGACGGGCGCGGCGCGGTGCGGGGCCCGCGCAACTTGGTCACCGATGTCGCCGGCCTGACGGTCGGCCTCGCCGAAGATGAGCGGGCGCGCACCGGCGTCACGGTGGTGCTGCCGGTCGAACCGGCGGTCTGCGCGGTCGCCGCGCCGGGCGGCGCGCCCGGCACGCGAGAGACTGACGCCCTCGCCGCCGACACTCTGGTCGAGGCGGTGCACGCGGTGGTGCTGTCCGGCGGGTCGGTGCATGGCCTTGCCGCCGCCGATGGCGTCGCGGGGTGGCTGGCGGCGCGCGGCCGCGGCTATCGGCTGGGAGGCGAAGCCGGCCTGCCGGCCGCGCCGGTGGTCCCGGCGGCGATCCTGTTCGATCTGGCGAACGGCGGTGACAAGGTCTGGGACGAGACCCCGCCGT
The DNA here is from genome assembly GCA_963752245.1 of uncultured Alphaproteobacteria bacterium. Taxonomy (GTDB): domain Bacteria; phylum Pseudomonadota; class Alphaproteobacteria; order Caulobacterales; family Caulobacteraceae; genus Acaudatibacter. The sequence continues at coordinate 166,693 of CAVVXO010000001.1, read as the reverse complement.
ACCGAGCGTTGGGGCGGCTCGCGGCCGGGTCCGCCTCGCTCGACTTTCCCCTCGGAAGCTTCGGAGCCGGAGCCGGCGCGATGGCGGGTCAATTGAAGGGCGGCCTCGGCTCGGCCTCGGCGGTATCGAGCGACGGCGTCACCGTCGGCGCCCTCGCGGCGGTGAACAGCTTTGGCTCGGTGATCGCGCCTGGCGGGCCGCAAGTTCTGGGCCGGACCGTTCGAGATCGACGGCGAATTCGGCGGGCAAGGATCGCCTGATCCGATCGCCGACCCGGAGGACTGGGGTCTGTCCAAGGCGCGCGGAGCGGCCGGCGAGAACACCACCCTGGCCGTGGTCGCTACCGACGCGGTCCTCACCCCGGCCCAGGCGCGGCGCTTGGCGATCATGGCTCAGGCCGGCTTCGCCCGTTCGATCCGGCCGGTGTTCGCGCCGTTCGACGGCGACGTGGTGTTCGCCCTCGCCACCGGCCGGCGGCCCTTGAGCGATCCCGCCGCCCTGGCGCTGGCGCGGCTGGGTTCTCTCGCCGCCGACTGCCTGGCGCGGGCGATCGCGCGCGCGGTGTTCGAAGCCCGCGCGTGGCCGGGCTCGAAGGTCCGCTGCTGGCGCGAGCTGGCGTGATGATCGTCAGAGCACGGTAAACCCGGGCGCGGGCGCCGGATAGTGGAAGCAGGCGTGGCGCCTCGGATAGAACACCCTCGTCGCCGCGCCGCAGAACCCCGCCCACCACGAGAACGACGAGTTTGAAAGCACCAATATCTCTGCGTTCAGCAGCACCGCCATGTGGTCGGCGGCGGAGCCTCCGACCACCGTCATGTCGCCGAGGAGCGACGCCAGTCGGCGGCGCGCCAATCGGGGCCGGTCGCTGACAAGCGCCGCGGGCGTCGTCGCGGCAGTCAAGGCGCGGGCGCGCTGGAAGTAGGCGGGAGGCGGAACGCCTCGGCGCCAGGGGATCGGCTCGTCGGCATAGGCGCGGTAGTGGATCGCCAATTGCCGGGCTGGCGCCCTTCCGCACCAGGCGCGTAGGGCGGCGGTCACCTCGCGGCGCAGCGCCTCCGGCGCCGCGATGAAGGCGGGGTGTTGCCAATAGCCGCGGAACCGCTCCCCTTTGTCGATGAGCCGCCGCAGGTCGGCGGCGCTCGCCGGCGGACGGCCTTCCCTGACGAGCATGGCGCGGCCCGGCCGCCCGTCGTCATTCTCCCGCACGCGCAGCCCGAGGTGTCGAGCGAGTCCAGCGACATCGAAATCACGCCGGGCGGTTGTGGGAAGCGCGACGCCCGCCTCGCCCGCCAATTCGCGGATCGAGTGGGCGAAGGCGAGGCCGAACAGCTGGTTGCCGAGCCCGCCGCGCAACTCGACGGTTCTCACCCGCAGCGCAGACTTGCGTAGGCAAGGGCGGCGATCGGCGGCATGACAAGCACCGTCGCGCGCATCGCGTGAGCGGCGGTCGCGCCCCGGGCGATCGCCCGAGGGCCGTCGCGGCGCAAGCGCCAGAGCGCGCGCTCCGAGGCAAGGTTGTGCAGGCCGGACCGGCGCCGCGCGAGACCATGGCAGCGCGCCTCCACCACAACCTGCGGCAGGTTCGCAAAGCGAAACCCGGCCCCGATCAGGCGCAGCCAGAACGCATAATCCTCCTTCCGCGAAATAGCGGGATAGCCACCCACCTCCAACGCGGCGTCGCGACGAAAGAACACCGTCATGTGGTGCATCGGATTGCGCCACCGGGCGCGGGCGACGACCGCCTCGTGGGTGGTCGGCGCGCGTTTCGTCCGTCGCGCGCCACCTTCGGCGTGCTCCTCGATCGCGCCACCAAGAACGTCCACCTCGGGATGTTCGAGCAGATAGGCGACCTGCCGCGCGAAACGATCGGGGCGATTGATATCGTCGCCGTCGGCCCGGCAGACCCACGGCGTGCGAACCCACGCCAGCCCTTGATTGAGCGCATGGTGCAGGCCGCGCCGGTCCGCGTGGTCGAGCAAGCGAAAGCCGCTGTCCGCGATCGCCATCCGTAGCCGCGTGGGCAGCGGCCCGTCCGGGCACACGAGAACCTCGGTTGGCGCAAGGCTGTTGCCGGCGATGCTCGCCGCCGCGGCGCGGAAGAGGCCGGGTTCCGCGTTTGGATGAACCGGCAACAGGCAGGTGAAGGCGAGCGGTCCGGCCGCTGGCGGGCCGCTCACGCCAGGGCCGAGCGGAGGCGCAGCAAGGCGCGATGGGCGGCCAGCTCCGCACCGCCGCAGAGCCGCGGCAGTTCCGCCCGGGCGAGCGCGACCGGGTCGATGCGCGCGCTGATCTGGTCGCGATGGTGGCCCAGCGAGCCGACGCAGGTCCGCTCGATGAAGGCCCCCCGGCCGCCTCGCAACACCCGCCGGTAGAACGCCACGTCGACGAGCTGGACGAGGTTGGCATCGAAGCTTGGGCCGCGGCGGAAGACGAAGGCGGCGGTCGGCCCGATCCAGTTGATCGCCGGCAGCAGCCAGGTCGGCCGCCCGAGGAAGCGGGAGAGCCGCCCGGCCAGGGCGAACCGCGAGGGCCGGTCAAGTCCGGCCACCTCGACGCCGCCGATCACCGCGGCCACGCCGGGACGGGCGAGCGCGCCGAGGGCGTCGCGCAGGTAGCGAGGGTAGAGCAGGCGCTCGTCGTGGTGAATCAGGACGCAGATCGGCGCGCGCGCCGCCGCGAGGCCGGCGTTCCAGTTCTCCACCGGATTGCCGCTGCGCGGACCCCGTCTGTAACGCACCCTCGACAGCGCCGGATCGCCGGCGATCAGGTCCCGGACAGCTGTGGAGCGCGAATTGTCGCTGACGATGATCTCGAACTCGACTGCCTCCTGAAGCAAGATCGAGTTCAGGCACGCGCGGAGAAGGCCGGCGGTCTCGAACGCCGGCACGACGCAGCTGATCTCCACGCGCCTCGCCTCCGCCATCTCCAGCGCATCGCATAGCCATGCGCTTGCGGCGCGCAAGCCCCGCGCTATGTCACGCCGGATGAAGGAAGAGGTTTTCATCGGCGGCTGGACCCGGCGCGCCTTGCGCGCGCGCAGCCAGGACGAACGTCACCAGGTGTGGCGGCGGGCCAAGGCGCTGCACTCCGCCGAGGGCAACCACTTGGCGCGCGCCATCGAGCGGCTCGGCCTGCCCTACGCCGAGGCGGAGGCGCCAGGCGATCATGATCCGGTCGCCCGGCGCATCTCGGAATTGTTGGCGACGCCGGAGGCGCGCTCAGCGGCCATCGAAGCCACGCTCGACGGTTTGCCGGCGATCGCCGAGATCGACGGCTTGCTGCACCGCGAACTCGGCGAGACCTACCGCCGCTCGCCAGCCGCGGTGGCAGCCGCCCAGCGCGGCGTCGCCGAGCTCATGCAGAGACTCGGCTATGTCGCCGCAGGTGAGCGAAGTCTGCCGGGCCGCTGCGTCGCGCGCAGCGGCGTGTTTTGGAAGCGTGGCTGAATCACCTTATCTTCCGAACGACGGCCTCCACGCCGACTCACAAAAAGATGCCCGCCGGAGGCTCGCGCTCCGGAGTAGAAGACGTTCGGTCTGTCAGGCCTCGACCGGCTCGCGCTTCGTCAGATCCTCGCCGGTCTCCTGGTCGACGACCTTCATGGATAGGCGCGTCTTGCCGCGATCGTCGAAGCCCATCAGCTTGACCTTGACCATCTGGCCCTCGCTGAGCACGTCGGAGACCTTGTTGACCCGCTCGTTGGCGATCTGGCTCACGTGGACGAGACCATCCTTAGCGCCGAAGAAGTTCACGAACGCGCCGAAGTCGACGACCTTGACGACCTTGCCGTTGTAGATCTGGCCGACCTCCGGCTCCGAGGTGATCGAGCGGATCCAGTCGATCGCCGCCTTGATCTTGGCGCCATCGCTCGCCGCCACCTTGATCACGCCATCGTCATTGACATCGACCTTGGCTCCGGTGGTGGCGACGATCTCACGGATCACCTTGCCGCCGGTGCCGATCACGTCGCGGATCTTGTCGGTCGGAATGCTGATCGTCTCGATCTTCGGCGCGTATTCGCCAACGTCCGGCCGGGCGCCATCGATCGCCTTGGCCATTTCGCCCAAGATATGCAGCCGCCCGTCGCGCGCCTGCGCCAGGGCCTGCTTCATGATCTCTTCGGTAATTCCGGGGATCTTGATGTCCATCTGCAAGGAGGTGACGCCGTCGGCGGTGCCGGCGACCTTGAAGTCCATGTCGCCCAGGTGATCCTCGTCGCCGAGGATGTCGCTGAGCACCGCGAAGCCGTCGGTCTCCAGAATGAGACCCATGGCGATGCCGCTCACCGGCTTTTTCAGCGGCACGCCGGCGTCCATCAGGGCGAGGGAGGCGCCGCAGACGCTGGCCATGGATGATGAGCCGTTCGACTCGGTGATCTCCGAGACCAGCCGCACGGTGTAGGGGAACTCCTCCTTCGCCGGCAGCATCGGCCGCACGGCCCGCCAAGCGAGCTTGCCGTGGCCAATTTCCCGCCGGCCGGGGGCATTCATTCGGCCGGTCTCGCCCACCGAATAGGGCGGAAAGTTGTAGTGCAGCAGGAAGCTCTCTTTGTAAGTGCCTTCCAGAGCGTCGATGAACTGTTCGTCGTCACCGGTCCCGAGGGTGGCGACCACCAGGGCCTGGGTCTCGCCGCGGGTAAACAGGGCCGAGCCGTGGGCGCGCGGCAGGACGCCGACCTCAGAGACGATCGGCCGCACGGTCGCGACGTCCCGGCCGTCGATCCGCTTGCCGGTCTCGAGGATGCCGCGGCGGACGATGCTCGCTTCGCACGCTTTGATGAGGCCGCCGAGCTTGACCGGATCGATGCCGTCGGGCCGTTCGTCCGATCGGGCGAGCGCCGCCGCCGCCTTCGCCTTGGCCGCGCCGACCGCCTCGTGGCGGGCGGCCTTGCCGGTGATGGCGTAGGCGACGCGCAGATCCTCGCCGATCAGGTTCTTGACCTCCGCTTCCTGCGCCTCGGTGTCGACCGGATGAAAGTCGAACGGCTCCTTGGCGGCGTGCTCGGCTAATTCGATAATCGCCTCAATCACCGGCTGGAAGCCGCGATGAGCGAACATCACCGCGCCGAGGACCTCGTCTTCGTTCAGCTCCTTGATCTCGGACTCGACCATCATCACCGCGTCGTGGGTGCCGGCGACGACGAGATCGAGCCGGTTGGCCGGGTCCTTCACCTGGTCGAGCGTCGGGTTGAGGATGTACTCGCCGTCGATGAAGCCGACGCGGGCGGCGCCGATCGGGCCCATGAACGGCGCGCCCGAAAGGGTCAGGGCGGCGGAGGCGGCGACCATGGCGACCACGTCGGGGTCGTTCTCCAGGTCGTGCGACAGCACGGTGATGATCACCTGCGTCTCGTGCTTGAAGCCCTTGACGAACAGCGGTCGGATCGGCCGATCGATCAGGCGGGAGACCAGCGTCTCCTTTTCGGAGGGGCGTCCCTCGCGCTTGAAGAAGCCGCCCGGAATCTTGCCGGCCGCGAAGGTCTTTTCCTGGTAGTTGACGGTCAGGGGAAAGAAGTCGAGGCCGGGCTTGGGCGCCTTGTCGAACACGACGGTCGCCAGCACGGTGGTGTCGCCATAGGTGGCGAGCACCGCGCCGTCGGCTTGCCGAGCGATACGACCGGTCTCCAGCGTCAGCTTGCGACCGCCCCAATCAAGGGATTTGCGTTTGATGTCGAACATGTGAGTTTTCGTTTCTTTCGTGTTGCCCGGCTCGAGGCGAATTCCCCGCCGGTTCGTGAGGCCGGCGTCAGGCCGGCCGTGGAGCGCCGGCATTTCGCCGGCATCGGAGCGCGGACGCCCTGGTCCGCATGAAGCGGCGTCGCCGCCGAAGCCGGCCTCCAGGCCAGCATGGGACAGGTTCTCGGAAAGGAGCGGACGAGGGCGTCCGCGGTCCGAGCGGCTAGCGCCGGAGGCCGAGCGTCGCGATCAGCGCCTGATAGCGGCTCTCGTCGGTCGTCTTGAGGTGATCGAGCAGGGAGCGGCGTTGCGAGACGAGCTTCAACAGCCCACGGCGCGAGTGGTTGTCCTTCTTGTGTGTCTTGAAGTGTTCGGTGAGGTTGGCGATGCGCTCGGACATGATCGCCACCTGCACCTCGGCCGATCCGGTGTCGTGCTCGGAGCGGGCGTGGCTGTGAATGATCTCGTGCTTGCGCTGGGCGGTGACCGACATCGGACTTTTGGTTTCCTTCCGCTCGGGATCAGAGATGGAAGACGCGATCAGGCTCGAGCCGGCCCGCGCGCATCTGGCACAGGGCGACCACGCGCGACCGGCTTCCCGATGTCCTGGCCAGAACCGTGCGGCCGGCGGAGAGCCGCGGCCTCAGGTCGTCAACCTGGCGGGGAAGCAGGACGACGGCGCGACCCTGCGACAATCTGAAGGCGTCCTCGTCGGTCACGGCCAGCTCCGGGATGTCGTCCAGGGCGGTCTCGACCGGAAGCAAGGCCTCCAGGCACTCGTCCTTATCGCACAGAACTTCCAGCGACGCCAGCGCGATCGCCTGGTCCTCGCGGAACGGCCCGACCCGGGTGCGCCGAAGCGCCGCCACATGGGCGTGGGCTCCGAGGGACCTGGCCAGATCGCGGACCAGGGAGCGCACGTAGGTTCCCTTGCCGCAATCGACATCCAATATCGTGCGGTCGGTCGAGACCATTTCGGCGATCCGCAAGGCGTCGACGCGCACCACGCGCGCCGCCAACGCCGGCCGTTCCCCACGTCGCGCCAGTTCGTAGGCGCGGTCGCCATGCACATGAACCGCCGAATACGCCGGAGGAACCTGCTCGATGTCGCCGACGAACGCGGGGAGCGCCGACTCGATCATGGCGCGCGAAGGCCGCGCGTCCGAGCGGGCCACCGCCGCCCCATCGCCGTCGAGCGTATCGGTTTCGACTCCCCAGGCGATCCCGACGCGGTAGCTCTTCGCCGCGTCCATCAGGAAGGCGACGGTCTTGGTCGCCTCGCCGAGCGCGATCGGCAGGATGCCGGTGGCGAGCGGGTCGAGCGTGCCGGCATGACCCGCCTTCTGGGCGTCAAACAGCCGCCGCACCCGCGCGACCGCCGGCGTCGAGCCCAGGCCCGCCGGCTTGTCGAGACAGATCCAGCCGGAGATCGGCCGGCCGCGTCGCCGCCGCGCCAGGGCGCTACTCCTCCTCGCGAGCGCCGGCGGCTTCGACATCGCGGCGGACCCTGGGGTCGGCCAGCAACCGGTTCATCTCGCCGGCGGCATCGAAGCTGTCGTCGTGAATGAACTTCAGATCGGGGGTGAAGCGCATCTCGATGCGATGGCCGAGCTGCCCGCGCAAGAAACGCGCCGCCCGATTGAGCGCCGCCACCGCCTCGGGAGCGTGTTCGCCGCCCAATGGCTCGACGAAGCAGACGGCGTGCTTCAGGTCCGGGCTGACCCGCGCCTCACTGACGGTGATGGAAACACCCTTGAGCGCCGGATCGGCGAAGTCGCTCTCGCGCAGAATGTCGATCAGGGCATGGCGCACCAGCTCGCCGGCGCGCAGCTGCCGCTGCGTCGGGCCGGCGGCAGGACGTGTTTGATGGGAGTGACGGGAGCGCATGACAAGGGCCGCGCGGGCGGAGTGGCCGCGAGCGAGGGGCGCGGTGTTTAGGCGCGAGCGGTTCCGAAGTCCAGAGCCGGCGTCACGGCGGCCTTGTTGCCCGCCCGCTTATGCCCCTTCCAAAAAGCTGTCGATCACGCGCTTCTCGCCCGCCTTCTCGAAGTCCACGGTGATCTTGTTGCCCTCGGCCATCCGCACGACGCCGTAGCCGAACTTCTGGTGGAAGACGCGGGCGCCGGGCGGGTGAGTGGCGGGGGCGTCGAGCGCAGCGACGAGGCGGCCCTCGCCTTCGATGACGCGGGTGCGGCCGGGCGGGCCGCCGGCGTAGCCGCGCGCCGCCGCGCGGCGCCAGCCGGGGCTGTCGTAGCCGGAGCCGTAGTTGGCCTCGTCCCAGCGCGAGGCGTCCTCGCGCGCCGCGCCATAGTAGCCGGTGTCGGCCGCCGCCTCGACGCTGGCGATCGGCAGCTCGTCGACGAAGCGGCTGGGCAGCTGGCTGGTCCAGCGGCCATAGACCTGACGGTTGGCGGCGAAGGAGATGCGCGCGTCCTCCCGCGCGCGGGTCAGGCCGACGTAGGCGAGGCGGCGCTCCTCCTCCAGACCCTTCTCGCCGGTCTCGTCGAGGCTGCGCTGGCTGGGGAAGACGCCCTCCTCCCAGCCGGGCAGGAACACCAGCGGAAACTCCAGCCCCTTGGCGGCGTGCAGGGTCATGATCCACACCGCGTCCTCGCCCTCGCCGCGATCGAGATCAAGCACCAGGGCGACGTGTTCGAGATAGGCCCCGAGGCTGTCGAACGCGCCCATGGACTGGATCAGCTCCTTTGACTGCCGCCGCTTTTCGCCGTCGCGGTTGCCGATATATCTTCCGGTGCTGGATCGCCCGAAGGTTCTGAATCTCATGCATCAAGCCATCGAAGAAAGGCGTCCCGAGATCGTCGAGGCATGCCGGCGCTTCGCGGTGAGACGCCTTGAGGTGTTCGGCTCGGCGGCGCGTGGCGACGATTTCGACCACAGGCGGAGTGACGTGGACTTCCTGGTCACCTTCGAGGTCGACCCAGGCCTCTCGCTCCTGAGGCGCTACCTGGGACTCGCCGAGGCTCTGGAGTCGCTCCTTGGCCGCCCCGTGGATCTGCTGGATCGCGAGACCATCGAGCGGAGCCGCAACCACTTTCGGAAGCGAGCCATACTGGCCGGCGCCCAGCCAATTTATGGCTGACACGTCCGAAAATCGCGACAAGGCACTCCTGCTCGACATCGTGCTGGCGGCGCGAGACGCCCTGTCGTTTGTTGATGGCGTCAGCGAGGCCGGGTTCATGGCGAGTCGCCTGCGCCAGAACGCGGTGATCCGCAGTCTCGAAATCGTTGGCGAGGCGGCCGGCAAGGTGTCGCCCGCCCTCCGCGCCAAGCTCGATGGTGTCGAATGGAATGACATCATCGGCATGCGGAACCGCTTGATTCACGACTATGGGAATGTCTCGCTCGCGCTCGTTTGGGAAGCGGTGAGCGACCGTCTCGAGCCCTTGATCAGCCGGTTGGCGCCGTTTGTCGGGGAGGAAGCCGAAGATGGCTGACGGGATGCGCGGACGCTTCGCGGAAAACCCCAGTCACGCACCCTCCAAGAAGCTGTCGATCACGCGCTTCTCGCCCGCCTTCTCGAAGTCCACGGTGATCTTGTTGCCCTCGGCCATCCGCACGACGCCGTAGCCGAACTTCTGGTGGAAGACGCGGGCGCCGGGCGGGTGAGTGGCGGGGGCGTCGAGCGCAGCGACGAGGCGGCCCTCGCCTTCGATGACGCGGGTGCGGCCGGGCGGGCCGCCGGCGTAGCCGCGCGCCGCCGCGCGGCGCCAGCCGGGGCTGTCGTAGCCGGATCCGTAGTTGGCCTCGTCCCAGCGCGAGGCGTCCTCGCGCGCCGCGCCATAGTAGCCGGTGTCGGCCGCCGCCTCGACGCTGGCGATCGGCAGCTCGTCGACGAAGCGGCTGGGGAGCTGGCTGGTCCAGCGGCCATAGACCTGCCGGTTGGCGGCGAAGGAGATGCGCGCGTCCTCCCGCGCCCGGGTCAGGCCGACGTAGGCGAGGCGGCGCTCCTCCTCCAGACCCTTCTCGCCGGTCTCGTCGAGGCTGCGCTGGCTGGGGAAGACGCCCTCCTCCCAGCCGGGCAGGAACACCAGCGGAAACTCCAGCCCCTTGGCGGCGTGCAGGGTCATGATCCACACCGCGTCCTCGCCCTCGCCGCGATCGAGATCAAGCACCAGGGCGACGTGTTCGAGATAGGCCCCGAGGCTGTCGAACGCGCCCATCGACTGGATCAGCTCCTTCAGGTTGTCGAGCCGGGTCTGACTGGTCGGCCCCTTGTCGGCGCGCAGGGCCTCGACATAGCCGCTCTCCTCCAGGATGGTCTCGGCGAGGCGCTGGTGCGGCGTGTCGCCAAGCTGACCGCGCCAGCGATCGAGATCGCCGAGGAACAGGCGCAGCGCCGTGCGCGCCCGCGCGGTCAGCTCGTCGCTCACCGCCAGATCGCGCGCCGCCGCCGTCGCCGAGACGCCGCGCCGGCGAGCCAGGGTCAGCAGGGTCTGCACCGTGGTGTCGCCGATCCCGCGCCGGGGCGTGTTGACGATCCGCTCAAAGGCGAGGTCGTCGTCAGGGGACTGGACGAGGCGCAGATAGGCGTGGGCGTCGCGGATCTCGGCGCGCTCGAAGAACCGCGGCCCGCCGATCACCTTGTAGGGGATGCGCAGCAGCACGAACCGCTCCTCGAAGGCGCGCATCTGGAAGGAGGCGCGCACCAGGATGGCGATCTCGCCGTAACGCCGGCCGCGCTTGAAGCGCTCGATCTCCTCGGCGACCAGACGCGATTCCGCCTCGCCGTCCCAGACGCCGCGCACCTGCACCTTGGCGCCGCCGTCGGCCTCGGTCCACAGGGTCTTGCCCAGGCGCCCGCGATTGGCGGCGATCAGGCCGGAGGCGGCGGCGAGGATGTGCGAGGTGGAGCGGTAGTTGCGCTCCAACCGGATCACTTTGGCGCCAGGAAAGTCGCGCTCGAACCTGAGGATATTGTCGACCTCGGCGCCGCGCCAGCCATAGATCGACTGATCGTCGTCGCCGACGCAGCAGATATTGCCCGATCCCTGGGCGAGCAGCCGCAGCCAGAGATACTGGGCGACATTGGTGTCCTGGTACTCGTCGACCAGCAGATAGCGCAGCCGCTGGTGATAGTCGGCGAGCACGTCGGCGTTCCTGGTGAACAGGGTGAGGTTGTGCAGCAGCAGGTCGCCGAAATCGCAGGCGTTCAGCACCCGCAGGCGGGCCTGATAAGCGGCGTAAAGCGCCTGACCGCGATCGTTCGCGAAGTGCGCCCCCTCGCTCGCCGGCAGTTGGTCGGGCCGCCAGCCGCGGTTCTTCCACTGATCGATCAGGCCGGCGAGGTGCTTGGGCGTCCAGCGCTTGGCGTCGATGTTGGCCGCTTCCAGCACCTGCTTGATCAGCCGCTCCTGATCGTCGGTGTCGAGAATGGTGTAGGAGCTCTTCAGCCCCACCAGGTCGGCGTGGCGGCGCAGGATCTGGGCGGCGATGGCGTGGAAGGTGCCGACCCAGCGCAGGCCCTCGGCCGCCGGGCCGATGATCTCGCCGATTCGCTGGCGCATCTCCCGCGCCGCCTTGTTGGTGAAGGTCACCGCCAGCAGCTGCCACGGCTTGGCCTTGCCGGTCGCCAGGATGTGCGCCAGCCGCGTCGTCAGCACCCGCGTCTTGCCGGTGCCGGCGCCCGCCAGCACCAGCACCGCGCCCTCCGTCGCCTCGACGGCGGCGCGCTGTTCCGGGTTGAGGCCCGCCATGTAGTCGGCCGCCGGCCGCGCCACGGCGGCGAGTTCAGAAGCGGTCGGGGTGGACGCGTCGGTCACTGAGCGGCAATGGCGAATGGATGAGGAAGACGCCGTGGTCTTACGCCGCTTGCGCGCCGAACTGCAGGCGGGCGAGACGGGCGTAGAGGCCGCGTCGGGCGAGCAGCTCGGCGTGTCGCCCCTCTTCCACCACTCGGCCGCCGTCCATCACGACAATGCGGTCGGCCTCGAGCACGGTCGCCAGCCGATGAGCGATGACGAGGGTGGTGCGCGCTCGCATCGCCTGGCGAAGGGCCTGCTGCACCAGCCGCTCGCTCTCGGCGTCCAAGGCGCTGGTCGCCTCGTCGAGCAGCAGCACCGGCGCGTCGCGCACCAGCGCGCGGGCGATGGCGAGCCGCTGGCGCTGCCCGCCGGAGAGCGTCTTGCCGCGCTCGCCCAGACGGGTGTGGAACCCGTGCGGCAGGGCGTCGAGGAAACCCTCCGCCTGCGCCGCCCGCGCCGCGGCGCGCACCGCCTCGGCCGTGGCGTCACGACGGCCGAAGCCGATATTGCTCTCGGCATCGCCGGCGAACAGCGGCGTTTCCTGCGCCACCAAGGCAAGGCGAGCGCGAACCTCGGCGGGATCGGCGCGCCGCAGATCGACGCCGTCGAGGCTCACCTGGCCGGCATCGGGATCGTGAAAGCGCAGCAGCAACCGAAAGACCGTGCTCTTGCCGGCTCCCGACGGTCCGACGAGGGCCACGCGCTCGCCCGGCCGCACGTCGAGGGAAAAGCCGCGCAGCGCTGGCCGCTCCTCCCGGTCGGGATAGGCGAAATCAACGGATTCGAAGCGCACCGCTCCTCGAGCCGGGACCGGCAGGGCGGCGGGGAACGCCGGCGCGGCGATCGCCGGCCGGGTGTCCATGATCGCCGCGAGCCGCTCGGCGGCGCCGGACGCCTTCTGAATCTGGCCAAACGTCTCCGCGAGATCTTTGAGCGCGTTGGCCGCCACCAAGGCGAGGATCAGCAGCTGCAACAGCACGCCCGGGCTCATCGTCCTGTCGATCAGCACCGCGACCGCGCAGCGGTAGAGCAGGAAAAGCATGCCGGCGAAGATCACCGTGATCATCAGGCTGGAGAGCAGGCCGGCGGCGCGAATTTGCCGGCGCGAGGCGGCGAACGCCCGCTCGACCGCCGCGTCGAAGCGAGCCGAGACGCTCTGTTCCTGGCCGAAGGCTTGAACGGTCTCGATCGCCTCGAGACCCTCACCGGCGATGCCGATCGCCTCGGCGAAGCGGTCCTGCGCTCGCACCGACAGCTTCTGCATCCGCCGGCCCATGAGAAGCAGCGGCGCCAGCAGCGCCGGCGCCAGCACGGCGACGATTGCCGTGAAAGTGGGGCTGACCACCACCATCAGCGATACGGCGCCGGCCAGCGCCAGCAGGTTGCGCAACGCCACCGGCAGTGTGTTGCCGACCGCGCCTTCGACGATGGTCATGTCGGTGGTCAGCCGCGACAGCACCTCGCCGGTGCGCACCGTGGCGAACCGCGCCATGTCCAGGCCGAGCACATGGCGGAACACCCTCTGGCGCAGATCGGCCACCACCCGTTCGCCGAGCTTGTAGAGGAAGTAGATCCGCAGGCCGGTGCTCGCCGCCAGGATCGCCGCCAGGACCGAGAGCCACAGGAAGATGCGGACGAGGTGATGACCGTGGCCCGCGAAGCCCTGGTCGAGCACCATGCGCGCCCCGCCAGTCAGCGCCAACAGCGACAAGGTCGAGGCCGCCAGAAAGAAGGCGCCGAGACTCGCGCCGCCCCAATGAGCGGCGATGTACGGGGCGAGCCGCGCCAGCGGCCGCAGGTCGCGCCGCCGCTCGCGACGCCAACCGTCCAGGCGAAACGCCTCCTGCATCAGGGCGCCGAGACTTGGCCGGTCGGCGACAGCCTCGGCGGCCGGCGCCGGCCATGCCCCGTCGGCGGCGGCGATGTGATCGGTGCTCGTCGTCATCGTCGCGGTGACTGCCTAGGCCCGACCCGTTAGCTGGTGGGAGTCCGGGCCGTGCAACCTGGCCGTTCCCAAATGTCACCTTTCCCGTTATCAGGTTCGGCGGCCATGTCGATAATGACGCTGGCGCGAGCGGCTGTCATAGTCGCGCCCGCGCCGCGGCCGCGGCGCCTCGCCTCCGCTCCCGTCGTCCACCGGACCCGCGCTCTTGCTTCCAACCCCGACCGCCAGCGGCCGCGCCGTGCGCCCCGGCGATTTCGCCAATCTCGTCGAGGCGCTCGATTACGCCGCAAGGCAGCGAACGGGAATCAACATCCTGGGTCCACGCGGCGAGCTGGCCGAGGTCATGCCTTATGGCCGCCTGCGTGAGGAAGCGGTGGCGCTGGCTGGGCGAATGCTGGCCGCCGGGCTCGCGCCTGGCGATCGTGTCGCGCTCGCCGCCGAGAGCGATGGCGATTTCCTGCGCGCCTTCTTCGCCTGCCAGTATGCCGGCCTCGCCCCGGCTCCGACGCCCTTGCCGGCGCCGTTCGCCGGCAAGGAGGTCTTCGTCGCTCACATTCGCCGCCTGCTGATCGCCGCAGGCGCCCGCGCGGCCTTCTGTCCTCCGGCATTGGCGGTCTGGTTCGCGGAGGCGGCCGAGGACCTGCCGCTTGTCGCGAACGGGCCCATCGCCAACCTGCCGACATCGGCGGCCGGCGCCGACCTGCCGGTCGCCGGCGGGCCGGACAGCCTCTGCTACCTGCAGTTCTCCTCGGGCAGCACCCGCTTCCCGCTTGGCGTCGCGGTGACCCACGCCGCGCTGATGGCCAATCTCGCCACCGTTGGCCGTCACGGCCTGTGCGTCATGCCAGAAGACCGGACGGTCAGTTGGCTGCCGCTCTACCACGACATGGGCCTCGTCGGGATGCTGCTCAACAGCCTGGCCTTCCAGGTCTCGGTCGACCTGATTCCCACCAGCGCCTTCATCCGCCGCCCGGGCCTTTGGCTCGACACCTTGTCGGAGCGGCGTGGCAGCATCTCCTACGCGCCGACATTCGGGTACGAGTTGGCGGCGCGGCGTGGGGCGACGCGCGACCGCGACCTCTCGGCATGGCGGGTGGCCGGCATCGGCGGCGACATGATCCGCCCCGACCCCCTCGACGCTTTCGCCGAGGCCTTCGCTCCCGCCGGCTTCCGCCGCGAGGCCTTCGTCGCCAGCTACGGCATGGCCGAAGCCACCCTGGCGCTCAGCCTCTCGCCTCTGGATCGGGGGCTCGTCACCGATCCGGTGGCCCTCGACCGGCTCGAGACCGACCATGTCGCCGAAGCGCCAAGCGTCGCCGCCGGCGGCGACCGCATCCGCCGCTTCGCCCTGTGCGGCCGGCCGATCGCCGGCCACGCGATCGAGCCGCGCGACGCCGCTGGCCAACCTCTGGGCGAGCGGCGAGTCGGCCGCCTGTTCGCCCGCGGCCCCAGCCTCATGCGCGAATACTTCGGCGAACCCGAAGAGACGGCGCGAGTGCTATCGGCGGATGGTTGGCTCGACACCGGCGATCTCGGCTACCTGTTGAACGGCGAGGTGGTGATCACCGGCCGCGCCAAGGACCTGATCATCGTCCATGGCCGCAATGTGTGGCCGCAGGATCTCGAATGGACCGCGGAAGCGGAGACGCCGGGCCTCCGCCCCGGCGACGTGGCGGTGTTCTCGGTCGCCGAGGAGATAGGCGAGCAAGTCGTCGCCGTCGTCCAGTGCCGCGCGGGCGATCCCGCCGCGCGCGAAGCCTTGCGCAATCAGGTGGCGACCGCCATCCGCCTGCGCCACGGACTCGAAGCTCGCGTCGCCCTCGCCCCGCCGCACGGCCTGCCGCGAACCTCGTCCGGCAAGCTCAGCCGCAGCCGCGCCCGGAGTCTCTACCTCGCCGGCGCCTTCGCCGAAGCGGCGGAGCGGGTGAGCGCGTGAAGGCATGGGATCACGGTGGCGGCGGAGCGCGCGGGGGGTCCAAATTCGGAGGGGACTGATCAAGGCGGCCGCGCGGAGACCGGATGCGGGATCGCCGCTCTTCGCCCACGAACTCGCCGGCGCCCTTCCGCCCTGGTCTTCCGCGGAGGCGACGCGAACGGGCCCCCTTCTCGCATCCCGGCTGGGCTGTCGAGGCCGCCATGGTTGAACGCGCCATCGCAAATCGGCTACGGTGCTCGCCCCGGGCGCGGCGCCCCTCCTAGCGACGGCGACGATTAAGGCGGATGGCGCGATCCCATCAACTGGCCCTGGTGGAAAACAACGAACCGCTCGCGCGGCCCCGCCTCGCCGATATCTCCGCCTTGTTTGAAGAGGTTCTCGGCCGTCCCGTCGCCATCTCCCCCTCGACCAACATCGTCGAGGACTTGGGCATGGACTCTCTTGGAGTAATGAATTTCGTAATGGCGATC
Organism: uncultured Alphaproteobacteria bacterium; assembly: GCA_963752245.1. Taxonomy (GTDB): domain Bacteria; phylum Pseudomonadota; class Alphaproteobacteria; order Caulobacterales; family Caulobacteraceae; genus Acaudatibacter. The sequence continues at coordinate 150,905 of CAVVXO010000001.1, read as the reverse complement.
GAGGACTTCTACGATATTTCAATTCCCCTGGATCGCATCGCGCTCATCGAAACCGTCGGCGACCTGATCGATTCGGTCGAGGACCTGCGGAGCGGACGATCGGCATGAGCCTTCTCGACAAGCACGCCGGCTATCGCCACGCCTACCAGGAGCTGCTGGCCAACGGCGTCGACCCGCTGAACGTCCACTTCGACCAAGTGCTGTCGCCCACCGAAGGGCTGCTGGACGGCCGACGCACCATCCTGCTCGGCACCAACAACTATCTCGGCCTGACCTTCGACCCGCACTGCATCGACAAGGCGGTCGAGGCCACCCGGCGGCAGGGCACCGGGACCACCGGTTCGCGGGTGGCCAACGGCACCTATGGCGGCCACCTCGATCTCGAGCGGGCTCTCGCCGACTTCTATGGCCGGCGCCACGCCATGGTGTTCAGCACCGGATACCAGGCCAATCTCGGCGTCCTCTCGGCTCTGGTCGGCCGTGGCGACCATCTGATGCTCGACGCCGACAGCCACGCCAGCATTTACGATGGCTCCAGGCTGGGCGGCGCCGAGGTGATCCGCTTTCGGCACAACAGTCCGGACGACCTGCACAAGCGGTTGAAGCGCCTCAACGGCGCGCCTGGACATCGGCTGATCGTGGTCGAGGGCATCTATTCGATGCTCGGGGATACCGCGCCCTTGAAGGAGATCGCCCAGGTCAAGCGCGACACCGGGGCTTATCTGCTGGTCGACGAAGCTCATTCGCTCGGTGTGCTCGGCGCGACTGGCCGCGGCTTGGCGGAGAAGGCCGGCGTCGAGGCCGACGTCGATTTCATCGTCGGCACCTTCTCGAAGAGCCTGGGAAGCGTCGGCGGTTTCTGCGTCTCCGACAGTCCCGACTTCGACATCATGCGGATCGTCTGCCGGCCCTACATGTTCACCGCCTCCCTGCCGCCAGGGGTGATCGCCTCGACGCACGCGGCGCTGGAGACCATCCGCGCGCGGCCGCGACTTCGCGCCAATCTGATGCGCAATGCCCACAGGTTGTACGACGGCTTGGCGGCCATGGGCCTCGAGACCGGGCCCGAGGCCAATCCGATCGTCGCGGTCGCCATGCCGGATCAGGAGACGGCGGTCACCTTCTGGAAGCTGCTGCTGGAGGGAGGGGTCTACCTCAACCTGGCCCTGCCGCCCGCCACTCCGACCAATGTCCGCCTGCTGCGCAGCAGCGTCAGCGCCGCCCATTCGACGGCGCAGATCGACGCCGCCCTGGAGGTCTTCGCCGACGTCGGCCGACGCCTCGGCTTCCTTGACGGGGGCCGCCGCCGCGCCGGAGCGGCCAGCTAACACCAAGATGATCATGTCCGTTCGCTCACACGCGGGCGGCCCCAGTCGCCGCTTCGCGGTCGTCCTCCCTCGAAGCAGGGGGAGGAGAGTCGGTATTGGCCGCGATCCCCTTCCCGCCAGGTCCGGGGGAGCCTCGCTGAAGCCGGCACGTGGATCGGCGTCCCTCGGTCGCCGCGCATAGGGGTCAGGCGGACGTGATCGCGGCAACCGGGGCGCCAGCGGCGGGCGCGCGGCGCTATCGCGGCCAGTGGCGGCCGTCGATCCTCGACGGCTACATGCTGCGCATGCTGGCGGCGCCGGCGCTGGCGGTGCTCGGCGTCACCCTCGTCGCCTTCCTGCTGGAGCAGACCCTCCGGCTGATCGCCCAGCTCGAGGCGAACGGCGCCCACCTCAGCTATCTGTTCGGTCTCATCGCCGACATGGTGCCCTATCAGCTCGGCCTCGCCCTGCCGGCGTCGTTCTTCGTCGCCATGTTCATCGTCATCGCCCGGCTTGACGAGGAGAGCGAGGTCGGCGCGCTGTTGGCCGGCGGCATTTCCTTCGAGCGCATCGTCGCGCCGCTGGTGTTCGCCGGCGTGGTGCTGGGCGTCGTCAGTCTGCTGCTGGTCGGCTTCCTGCAGCCGTTCAGCCGGTTCGGCTATCGGGCGGTGCTCAATGCCGCCACCCAGGCGGGCTGGACGGCGCAGCTCGACCCGCAGGTGTTCATCCACGCCGGCCCCGATTTCGTCATCAGCGCCGACGAGGTCGACGCCACCGGCCGCTCGCTGAAGGGAGTCTTCATCCGCCGCGCCTCGCCGGCCGGCGAGACGGTGGTCACCGCCAGCCGCGGCGCCTTGGCGCTGCAGCCCGACGGCAAGACGACGATGCTGAGCCTCGGGGGCGGCCTCATCCTGTCCGATTCGGCCAAGGGAACGCGACTGCTGCGGTTCGGCGATTTCACCGATCGCGAGATGTTCAAGTCCGGCCCGGCGCTCACTCCCCGAGGGGGGGACGAACAGGAGCTGACGATCCCCGAGCTCGCCCGCGAGATCGCCCGGCCCGACGCCCTGATCCCCAGGCGCGTTCTGCAGGCGGAGCTCTATGCCCGTCTCGCCCGCTCCCTGGCCGTGCCGTTCCTGCCGCTGCTGGCATTGCCTCTGGCCTTGGCGGCCAAGCGCGGCCGGCGCGCGCCCGGCATGATCTTCGGCGCGGCGATCCTGGTGGCCTTCCACCACGGCGTCACCCTGGTGAAGAGCTTGGCGGCGGACGGGAGGGTGGATCCGCTGCTGGGGCTCGGCGGCATGTTCGTCGCCATGGCGGCGTTCGCCCTATGGTTGTTCGCCTTCAGCCGCCGGCGGCCGGGCGAAACGCCGTTCTCGGGCGTTTTCGCCGCCCTTGAGACCCTGCTCGAGCGGCGCACCAAGGCCAAGCCGACGACGATGAGCCGCAAGGGAACGCTCGGCCTGTCCGAATACCTCACGAGGATCATGCTGGTGCGCACCCTCGCGGCGGCGGCGGCGCTGATGGGCTTGCTGCAACTGATCGACCTGCTCGAACGGACCAGCGACATCCTGGCCCGCGGCGGGGCGTTCCAGATCCTGCACTACATGGTGCTGCGCCTGCCATTCATGTTCCAGCAGGTGGCGCCTTTCGCGGTGCTCGCCGGAGCGATCTTCACCTTCGCTCAGCTGGCGCGCAACAGCGAACTGGTCGTGATGCGCATCAGCGGCATGTCGCTGTTCGAGATTTTTCGCCGCACGGCGCCAGTGGCCCTGGCGATCGGCGCCATGGAGCTGGTGGTGACCGACGAGATCACCCCCCGCGCCGAGCAGGCGCTGGCGGTGTGGTGGGCGGCGAGCGCGCCCGGGCCGAAGCCAGCCACCCCCGCGGCCCGCTGGTTTCGCGTCGATGGCGACGTCGTCTCGGTGCGCGCCGCCAGTCCCGACGGGAGCCGGCTCGCCGACGTGGCGATCTACGACCGCGACGCCGATCTTTCGCTGCGGCGCCGGATGACCGCGCCGCTGGCGGTGGCGGAGCCGGGCGGCTGGCGGCTCGTCCGCGCGACGACAACCGATGTCGGCCCTGGCCGCGCCGAAACCATCAGCGTCGGGGCGATCGACTGGAGGAGCGCTCTACGACCGACCGACGCGGCCCGCCTGTTCGCCAACGCCTACGAGATCACCTCCGAGACGGCGTTCCGTTCCTTGTTCGGCAAGGGGCCTGTCGACAAGAGCCCGAGCGAGTTTCGCACGCGGCTCTACCGCACCCTCGCCGAAGGTGTCGCGCCGATCATCATGCTGCTTCTCGCCTTGCCGGCCGCCCTGGGCTACCCGCGCAGCAACCGAACCCTGCCGCTCCTTTACGGGCTCGGCGGCGGACTTTTCTACCTCGTGTGCGACGGGCTGCTGACGGCCATGGGCCAGACCGGCGTGGCGCCGCCGCTGATCGCCGCCTGGGGCGCGCCCGTCGCCTTCGCCGCCGGAGCGATCACCGTGCTGCTCTACGCCGAAGGATGACGGGCTTGAACCAGAACGCCGTTGAAATTGTCGAGGTGTCGACCAATTCCGAGTTGGAGCGGTTCATCCGCGTGCCGATGCGACTCAACGCCGCCGACCCCAACTGGGTCGCGCCGCTGATGATGGAGCGGCGCGAGGCCCTGTCGCCCAAGCACAACCCGTTCTTCGAGCACGCCGATCACCAGTTCTTTCTGGCGGTGAGGAGCGGCCGCGATGTCGGCCGGATCAGCGCGCAGATCGACCACCTGGCGCCGAGCCATCCAGGCGACCCGGCCGGGTACTTTGGCATGATCGCCGCCGAGAATGATCCCCTGGTGTTCACCACCTTGTTCGCGGCGGCCGAGGCCTGGCTGCGCGCCCGCGGCCGCACCCGCGCGCTCGGACCGTTCAATCTGTCGATCAATGAGGAGGTCGGCCTGCTGGTCGATGGATTCGACGCCCCGCCGATGATGATGATGGGCCACGATCCTGCCTACGCCGGCGCGCGAATTGAGGCGCAGGGCTACGCCAAGGCGAAGGATGTCTACGCCTACATCTCCGGCGTGCCGACCTTCACGCCGGGCGTCCAGGCGCGCCTTGATCGGCCGCTGCCCGACGGCATGGTCATCCGGCCCGTCCGGATGAACCAGTTCGACGCCGAGGTGCGCGAGCTCGTCGGCGTGCTGAACGACGCCTGGGCGAACAACTGGAACGCCGCGCCAGTCACCGAGGCGGAGACTCGGCATCTGGGCCGATCGCTGAAGATGATCCTCGAGCCGCGCCTCGTCTGGTTCCTGGAGATCGACGGCGAGACCGCCGCCTTCGTGGTCATGCTGCCGAACCTCAACGACGCCATCGCCGACCTGAACGGCCGCCTGCTGCCGCTCGGCTGGGCCAAGCTGCTGTGGCGGCTCAAGGTCAAGAAGCCGCGCCGCGGTCGCGTGCCGCTCATGGGCGTCAAGCAGAAGTTCGCCCGCGACCCCCGCGGCCGCCTCGCGCCGTTCGTCCTGGTGGACAAGATCCGCTCCGAGGGCGTCAAGCTCGGCATCACCGAGGGCGAATATTCATGGATTCTGGAAGACAACCGCCCCATGCGCCACATCCTGGAGGCGTTCGGCGCGCGCATCTACAAGACATACCGTATCTACGAAAAGCGTCTCGCGCCGCCGCTTGCCGTCGCCGCTTAGACCATGCGGCGCGGCTGCACCGCCCGCTCGAATAGAGGCTAGCGAGAGTTCATCCGTGATAGAGGCTACGCAACAATCAGGTGGTGATCTTCTCAAACGTACTTGGGGCGGCCGACCGGCCGCGAACCGCTTTGCTATGGTGTCGCTCCTCGCGCGACGGAGAGCCGCATGAAAGCCGCCATTCTGAAGGCCTTCGGCCAGATCTTGACGGTCGACACGCTCCCTGATCCGACGCCCGGCGCTGGCGAGATGGTGATCGACATGGCGGCGGCCGGCGTGCCGGGTTACACCGCCGACGTTCTTTCAGGCGCGCGCGCATACCCGCTGGAACTGCCGATCGCGCCTGGGCCGGGCGGCATCGGCCGGGTGCGGGCGACAGGGCCCGACGCGACCCGGCTACGACCAGGCGATTGGGTCTATTGCGACCCGACCATCCGATCGCGCGACGACGTCGTCAACCCGGAACAGATCCTGCTCGGCTGGATCTACCGGGGCCCCGCCTCCCTGCCTCTGCACCGTCACTTCCATCACGGAGCCTTCGCCGAGCGCCTGCTGGCGCCGGCGGAGAACGTCACGCCGATTGGCGAGATCGACGTGACCGAGGCCGGCCGTTGGACGGCGCTCGGACGGCTGCTGGTCCCGTTCGGCGGCCTGTTGGCGGGCGACTTGCGAGCTGGCGAGACCCTGGTCGTCAACGGCGCCACCGGCGGTTTCGGCGGGGCGGGTGTCGCGGTGGCGCTCGGCCTGGGCGCGGGCGCGGTCGTCGCGACGGGACGCAATGCCGAGGCCCTGGCGGAACTCGCCGACCGCTTTGGCCCGCGCGTCCGCCCCGTGCGGACCTCGGGCGACGAAGCCGAAGATCGCCGGCGCATCGTCGAGGCGGCCGGCGGACCGATCGACATGGTGCTCGACTTCCTGCCGCGCGAAGCCTCGGCGGGGCGGGTGCGAGCGGCGGCGCTGGCCGTGCGGCGGGGAGGGCGGGTCATCCTGATGGGCGGCCTTCGCGGCCCAGAGGGTGACCTCGGGTTCGCCTACGACTGGCTTATGCACAACGAGACCACCGTCCGCGGCGTGTGGATGTACCCGCGCGAGGCGATTCCCATTATGATCAGGATGATCCGCTCGGGTCTGATCGACCTCGCCGCTTTCCACGTGACCGAGTTCGCGCTCGGGGACGCCAACGCAGCCGTCGCCCACGCCGCCGTCAACGCCGGCCCGCGTCGTCTGACAGTGCTGCGGCCCGATCGGGACTGAACGGGCGACGGGCTAGGCTTACGCTCTATGAGGGGGCCGCCGATGGCGATCTACGCGGTGACGTACCGGCATCCCGACGAGGGCGGATGGCGGCGGCATGTCGGGCCGCACGTCGCCTGGCTCCAGGACCGCTTGGCCGACGGCTCGCTGTTGGCCTCCGGTCCGATGCTGGGAGGCGAAATCAAGTCCGCCCTTTTGATATTCTCGGCGCCGGACCGGCGATCGCTAGAGGCGATGATCGCCACCGATCCGTTCGCGGTCGAGGGGCTGATCGATGCGCTCGTGGTCAGCGAATGGGATCCGATTTTCGGAGCGTTCAACGACCGCTCCAGCCTGCCCGGCGAGCTGCAACGCCGCCCGGATCGCCCCGCCAGCTAGGGACCGCCAGCCAGCGCTCGCCCGGACGCTGCGATCACGCCGCCCAAGAACACGCCGCGGGGACGGCGGTGCTCCAGCCTCACGCTTTGCCGGCTCGCGGGATTTGGCTAGCGTCCGACGCCAGCAGCGGAGGGCGTGACGGATGGGATTGCGTGAAATCGTCGCCATTGTTGCTCTTGTCTTGGCGACCGGCGCCGGGGCCGCGTCCCAGACCGGCTACATCCGCGTCGATCAGCTCGGCTACGAAAACGGCGCGGCCGCCCGGGCTTTCCTGCTCACCGGCCAGCCGGCGCAAGGGTCGACCTTCCAGGTGACCGACGCCGCCGGCCAGGTGGTGCTGAGCGGCCCGGTCGGCGCGCCGGCCGGCGCCTGGGGCGCCTGGCAGGTGACGCCGCTCGCCCTCGCCGGGCTGGCGCGCGGAAGCTACGGCCTGCGCGTCGTCGGAGTCGACGCCCAGCCCGGCCGGCTACGGATCGACGGTCCGACCGGCCTTTACGAGCAGCCGATCGCCAACGCCTTGGCCTTCTACCAAGCCGAGCGCGACGGCCCCGATTTCATCAGGAGCCGCCTGCGCGCCGCGCCGGCCCACCTGAACGACAAGGCGGCCAGCGTCTACCAGACGCCGCCCGTGACCAGGCAAGACCTGCTCGTCGGCCCGCTGAAGCCGACCGGCGAGGTGATCGACGCAGATGGCGGCTGGTGGGACGCTGGCGACTACATGAAGTATGTCGACACCGTCAGCTACACGGTCGGCGCCCTGCTCACCGGCGTGCGCGACTTTCCCGCCGCGCTCGGCGCCGCCGCCCGCACCGACTTCACCGCCGAGGCCAGGTTCGGCCTCGCCTGGCTGCTGAAGATGTGGAACGACCGGGCCGCCACGCTTTACTACCAGACCGGCAACAGTCAGGATTTCACCAACCAGAACACGATCAGCGACTACGACATCTGGCGCCTGCCGCAGGGCGACGACACGCTGCACGCCGGCGATCCGCGCTACATCTACATCGACCATCGGCCGGTGTTCGTCGCCGGGCCGGCCGGCTCGGCGATCAGCCCCAATCTCGCCGGCCGCTTGGCCGCCGCCTTCGGTCTGTGCTTCGTCCAGTTCCGGCGCACCGACCTCCCGCTGGCGCGCCGCTGCCTGATGGCGGGCGAGCACATCTTCGATCTCGCCGACACGAAGCCGAGCGGCCGGCTGCTCACCGTGCTGCCGTTCGACGGCTATCCCGAGAGCGAATGGCGCGACGACCTGGAATGGGGCGCGGCCGAGCTCAGCATCGCCCTGGCGCGCGGTGGGTCGGATGTTCCGGCCGGCCTGCCGCACCGCGACCCCGGCTTTTATCTCGCCCAATCGGCGAGCTGGGCGGCGGCTTACATCGGCGGCCCTGGCGATGGCCAGGACACGCTCAATCTCTACGATGTCAGCGCGCTCGGCCATTTCGATCTCTATCGCGCCATCGCGCTCGAGGGCGGCGGCGCCGAGCTGGCGGTCACTCCGGCCGACCTCCTCGCCGACCTGCGCCGGCAGCTGGCGATGGGCGAGGCCCAGGCCAAGACCGATCCGTTCGGCTATGGCGCGCACTGGAACGAGGCGGACAGCATCGCCCATGGCATGGGCCTCGTGGTCACCGCCGAGGAGGTTGCCGATCTCACCGGCGATCCGGAGCCGCGCGTCGAGGCGGGCGACTGGATCGGCAATATTCTCGGAGCCAATATCTGGGGCGTGACGATGATCGTCGGCGACGGCGACAACCCCACCGCCTGCCTGCAGCACCAGGTCGCCAACCTGATCGGCTCGCACAATGGCGCCGGCCTCGTCCTCGCCGGGGCCGGGGTCGAGGGGCCGAACACCCCGGGCGCGGTGGTCAAGGGCGGCAACGTACCCGGCATGCGCCCGTGCCCGGCGGACGCAATCGACCGCTACGCCCGCTTCACCGGCGACGACTCGCGGTTCAAGGACGACGTTCGCAACTACGTGAACACCGAGCCGGCCCTCGACCTCACCGCTCTGTCGCCGCTGATGTTCGCTTGGCGCATCGCGCTCGCGCCCCGGCCGCTGGCGGCGGACTGACCAGCCCCGCGCCTTGAACGGCGGCGGCGGCGTGGTGTAGCAGCCGAGCCGCACGCGATCTTCTGGAGGGACTTGGAAAAAAGCGATGGACGCCGCCGCCGATCATCTTCCGGGCGACTACCACCACGGCGATCAGGACGCCTCGGCTCAGGTCGCCTCCTATCGCGTGTTCACTGGCCTCACCAAGTGGGTCTCCCTGGTGCTGGCGGTCGCCATTCTGGTGCTCTCGCTGTGGTTCTGCGTCGGCGTCGGCTTCTTCGCCGGCCTGATCACCGGCGTGGTGCTGTTCGCCCTCGGCGTCTGGTTCCTCGCGCGCAAGTCCGGTCCTTCCCGGTAAGATCCGCTCGAGGTGACCCGGATCGCCGTCACGCGCGAGCGCCAAGCCGGCGAGACGCGGGTCGCCCTGACCCCGGAGACCGTGAAGCGGCTGACCGGACAGGGTTTCGCGGTCGCCGTCGAGCCCGGCGCGGGCGCGATGGCCGCCGCTTCCGACGCCGCTTTCGCCGCCGCCGGCGCGATCCTCGCGCCGACCGCCGCCGATGCGATCGCCGGCGCGGACATCCTTCTGAAAGTGCGCGGCCCGTCGGCCGAGGAGATCGCCGCCCTCGAGCCGGGAACCTGGGTGCTCGGCCTCCTCGATCCCTGGCGGGAACGCGCGACGCTGGACGCGCTCGCCGCCGCCGGCGCCACGGCCTTGGCGATGGAGTTCGTGCCGCGCATCTCGCGAGCCCAGGCGATGGACGCCCTCTCCAGTCAGGCCAATCTCGCCGGCTATCGCGCGGTGATCGAGGCGGCGTCGGCCTATGGCCGGGCGATGCCGATGATGATGACCGCGGCGGGCACCATCGCGCCGGCCAAGGTGTTCGTGATGGGCGCGGGCGTCGCCGGCCTGCAGGCCATCGCCACCGCCCGACGCCTGGGGGCGGTGGTCACCGCGACGGATGTTCGCCCGGCGGCCAAGGAGCAGGTGGAATCGCTCGGAGCCAAGTTCGTCGCGGTCGAGGACGAGGAGTTCCGCGCCGCCGAGACCGCCGCCGGCTACGCCAAGCCAATGAGCGCGGACTATCAGGCGAAGCAGGCGGCGCTCGTCTCCGAACATATCAAGAAGCAGGACATCGTCGTCACCACGGCTTTGATCCCGGGCAGACCGGCGCCCCGGCTGGTCAGCGCCACGCAGGTGGCCTCGATGCGCCCGGGTTCGGTGATCGTCGATCTGGCGGTGGAGCAGGGCGGCAATGTCGAGGGCGTCCGTGCCGGCGAGACCACCGAGACGGACGGGGCGCGCATCGTCGGGCTGACCAATCTGCCCGGACGAATCGCCGCCGACGCCTCGGCGCTCTACGCCCGCAACCTCGTCGCCCTGCTCGGCCTGCTCGCGCCCAAGGACGGCGTCCTCGCTCCGGATTTCGCCGATGAGATCTTGCAAGGCGCGGTGGTCGTTCGCGACGGAGCGATCGTCCATCCGACCCTGTCGGCAACCTGAAGGAGCGATCGCCCATGGACGCCGTCGATCCCACCATCTTCCGCCTCGCCATCTTCGTGCTGGCGATCTTCGTCGGTTATTACGTGGTGTGGAGCGTCACGCCGGCGCTGCACACGCCGCTGATGGCGGTGACCAATGCCGTCTCCTCGGTGATCATCGTCGGCGCGCTGCTGGCGGCGGCGGCGCATGGCGTCGGACGCGGAACGGCCAGCGCCGCCGTGGCCCTTTCGAAGGGCGCGGGCGCCCTCGCCGTGGCGCTCGCCAGCGTCAACATCTTCGGCGGCTTCCTCGTCACACAGCGGATGTTGTCGATGTACCGCAAGAAGGGCGGCGGCCGGTGAGATGACCGCCAACCTCGCCAGCCTCGCCTATCTCGTCTCGGGCGTCCTGTTCATCCTGGCGCTGCGCGGCCTGTCCAGCCCGGCGACCAGCCGGCGCGGCAACCAGATGGGCATGATCGGCATGGCGATCGCCATCGCCACGACCCTGGCGCTGCTGTGGCGCGGCGGATCCCTGGACACGACGACGCTCGGCTTGATCGCCGGCGGGGTGCTGGTCGGCGGCTCGATCGGCGCGGTGATCGCCCGCCGGGTGGCGATGACCGCCATGCCGCAGCTGGTCGCCGCCTTCCACTCCCTGGTGGGGCTCGCCGCGTGCATGGTCGCGGTCGCCGCGATCCACGCCCCGGCCGCCTACCGCATCGCCGAAGGCGGCGGCATCCGGCTGGAGAGCCTGATTGAACTCTCCATCGGTCTCGCCATCGGCGCGGTGACCTTCACCGGCTCGCTGATCGCCTTCGCCAAGCTCAACGGCAACATGGGCGGCGCGCCGATCAAGCTGCCGGCGCGGCACGCGCTCAACATCGCCATCGCGGTCGCCATCGTCGTGCTGATCGCTCTCCTGGTCGCAAGCGGCGGCCATGCGCTGTGGGCCTTCTGGGCGATCTTCGCCCTGGCGCTCCTGGCGGGCGTCACCCTGATCATCCCGATCGGCGGCGCCGACATGCCGGTCGTCATCTCGATGCTGAACAGCTACTCCGGCTGGGCGGCGGCGGCGCTCGGCTTCACCCTCGCCAACATCACCCTGATCATCACCGGCGCCCTGGTCGGCTCGTCGGGGGCGATCCTTTCCTACATCATGTGCAAGGGGATGAACCGCTCGTTCGTCTCGGTGATCTTGGGCGGCTTCGGCGGCGAAACCGAGGGGCCCGCGGCCGGCGCGGAGACGCGGCCGGTCAAGCAGGGCTCGGCCGACGACGCCGCCTTCATCATGAAAAATGCGTCCAAGGTGATCATCGTGCCGGGCTATGGCATGGCGGTGGCGCAGGCGCAGCACGCGCTGAAGGAGATGGCCGACCGGCTGAAGGCCGAGGGGGTCGAGGTGAAATACGCCATCCACCCGGTCGCCGGCCGCATGCCGGGGCACATGAACGTCCTCCTGGCCGAGGCCAACGTGCCCTACGACGAAGTGTTCGAGCTGGAGGACATCAATTCGGAGTTCGCCACCGCCGACGTGGCTTTCGTGATCGGCGCCAACGACGTCACCAATCCGGCCGCCAAGACCGATCCGAAAAGCCCGATCTTCGGCATGCCGATCCTCGATGTCGAGAAGGCGCGCACCGTCCTCTTCGTCAAGCGCGGCATGGGCTCGGGCTACGCCGGCGTCGAAAACGAACTCTTCTTCCGCAACAACACCATGATGCTGTTCGCCGACGCCAAGAAGATGGTCGAAGGCATCGTCAAGGCGCTGTAGCCACGCCGACGCGGACCCGGACGCCCGCGCTCAAAGCGATCTCGCGCTCAACCAAGGGGTCTTCTGGGTCGCGGGCGGCCTCGCGCCCCTTCGATCAGCGCGGCCGCAGCTTGGGCGGAATGGCGGCGACTTCTTCCGGGGTAAGCTTGCGCAGACCGGTGGCGATCAGCGGCTCGCGCATCACGCCCATGTCGTCCGAAACCTTGAGGTCGAGATCCAGCGAGGAGCAGATGCTGCTGCTGCCGCGGGTGATCGACACCAGGTGTACGGCCGGCTGGCTGAGCATCGGCGATCCGCCGCCGCCCAGCGTCACCTCATAGACATCGCGGTTGTTGACGCCCAGGTAGATGATGTCCGGCCGGGGCGAACTCCAGCCCTGCCACTGGGTGACGAAGAAGCAGGGCGCGCGGGTCGAGGGCGCCGCCGGCTGCGCCAGCACGGGCGCGGCGCCGAGCGCGGCCGCGACCAGGGCCGGGGCGAGAATGGACTTCACCATGGCGGAAAAATCCTCCTGACGTTCATCGATGATCCCCCGACAAAGTGGACATGGGAGCGCGCTCGCCCCTTGTCAATTTGCCCGCTTGCACGACATGGTCGCCTCGCCCGGCGGGTCCGCCGCCGCTGGATCCCCCAGACAATCCCCAAGACGAGCCGATGTCCCTCGCCGTCCTCTCCGGTCTCGTCGCGCGCTACGGCTATGCGGTGGTGTTCGCCGTCGCCGGCTTGTGGAGCGTCGGGCTGATCCTGCCGGCGGCCGAGCTGCTGGCGGCGGCGGCGATCTACGCCGCCCATACCCACCGCCTCAACATCGACGTACTGGCCGGCGGCGCCTTCCTTGCCGCCTCGGCGGGCGGCTTCGCGGGCTATCGCGTCGGCGAGTGGCTCGGGGCGGCCGGCCTTCGCCGCCATGGCGCCAAGGTCGGACTTGGCCCCGCGCGCCAGCGTCTTGGCCAATACCTGTTCATTCAGCACGGCGGGAAGATCGTCGTCGGCATCCGCTTCATGTCGGTGATCGGCTGTTTTGGCGGCGTGCTGGCCGGGGCCAACCGCATGCCGTTCGCCCGCTTCGCCGCCTTCAACATCGGCGGCGCCGCCCTGTGGGCCAGCGTCATGGCGTTCGGCGCCTATCTGTTCGGTCGGATTTTCGCCACGCTGGGCGGCCCGATCGCCATCGCCGTGCTGGTCGGCGCGGTTCTCGCGTTCGGCGGGCTCATCCTCTACCTGCACCGCCAGGGCGCCAGCCTGCAGGCAAAGGCCGACGCTCTGCTGCTGCCGGCGGAAACCGCCGCCGACTAGCCGCTCCCTAGCCGTTCCTGACGACCTCAGGCGGCCAGGCGCCTTGGCGCGAGGGCGCCGTCCCGGTGTTCCGGCGGAATGGCGGCATAGATCGTCGGCGCCCGGATGCCGAGCCGCGCGCGGGCCGCCTCCAGCGGCTCGAGGAACAACCTTTCATAGTCGAGCGGCGCCAGCCAGCTCGCGCGCCGCCCGTTCCACCACGCCTGGGCGACGGCTTTGGCGTAGGGCCAGCCGGCGCGATCCTTCTCGAGCTCGAAAGCGCCGCCGCCGGCGATCAGGGCGAAGCCGAGGCTCTTGGTCTGGGCGAAGGAGAAGGCGACCACGCACACTTCGCCGAGCGCATCGGTGCCATAGCCGGTGAGCACGTGCCAGACATCGTGGACGTCGCGCAGCCGCCGCGCATACCAGGCGACCGGGTGCGGCGTATCGACATCGGCGTCGGCGAGTTTGCGGCTCTCCTCGGCGAGGCCCTCGGCGGAGAGCCCGCGCGGCGCGATGAAGGCGCGGTAGGCGGCGCCGACGCTGCCGTCCGGCAAGCTGGCGAGCCACTCCTTGTCCTCCAGCCGTTCGGCGAATTCCTCGGCGAGATAGGCCTGTCGGCCGCCCTCGCCGGTCGCCAGCATCTTGTGATAGCCGCGCGGCAGCGACTGGCCGGCCAGGGCGCGCATGATCTCGAAAACCTGATAGGTGTCCTCCTTGTCGGCGACCAGGCGGCGGAACGCGCGCCAGGCCCGCGCCGGATCCATGCGATAGTCGAACACCTTCTGGCGGGTCGCCCGCTTCCACGGCGAAACGAACGCCGTCTGGGCGGTATCGGCGAGCGTATGGGCGATGGACATGCGATCTCCTATGAACCGGAGCGGTGGCCGTTTCGCTACCTACATTATGGTAAGTTAAACCGGTGTCAAGCGGCATTGAAGAGTCAGTCGGCGGCGCCCGGACGAAGCCCCCGCGCCGGCGCCGCGACGCCGAGGTCGCGCGGCGCGAAACGCTGGAGGCGGCCAGGGCGCTGCTGCTGGAGCGCGGGCCGGCGGCGGTGACCCTGAAGGCGGTGGCCGCCCGGGTCGGCGTCACGCACGTCAATCTGCTGCATCACTTTGGCTCCGCCGCCGGGCTGCAGTCGGCGCTGATGGCCTTCATGGTCAGCGATCTCACCCGCGCCCTGACGGACGCCGTCGCCCATCTCCAGTCGGACGCCGGCGCGCCGCGCGCCCTGATCGACCAGGTGTTCGACGCCGCAGACGAGGGTGGGGCCGGCCGTCTCGCCGCCTGGCTGGCGATCGGCGGCGACCTCTCGCACCTGGAGCCGATCCGCGCGGCCATCCTCAGCCTGGTCGCGGCGATCGCCGAGAAATTCGCCGACGAAGGCGAGGACGGCCTTCGGCGGATCAAGCGCGCGGTGCTGTTCATCGCCATCGCGGCCTTCGGTGACGCGGTGATCGGCGCGCCGCTGCGCGACATGCTCGGCCACCGCCAGGACGAGGCGCGCGACGTCGTCGCCGCCCTGCTGCCGTCATTCTATTGAGGTCCCTTGGCGTTGCTCAGGCGATCAGGTCGCGCGCGAGTTCCAGCAGTTTGACCACGAGGCCATCGGGCGTGTGCAGCTTGAGCGAGCGGCCGAAGGCTTCGTCGCTCAGCCCTTGAAAGATCGACGCGGGCGCCTGGACGCGGAGGTGCTCTTCGACCGCTTCCAAGGGCCGGTCGCTGACGAACTGCAGCTCGATCGGCTCCGGATTGTCGGCGCTGGGCGGGTGGGCGAGCAGGCTGACCATCGTGTCGCCGAACGCGACCAGCGCCCAGTCGCCGTCGCGGCTGCCGAACACCAGTCGTCCGCCGAGGGCCGCATAGAAGTCGATGCTGTCCGCGAGACTCTCCACGTGGGCCATCGGCTGAACTCGCAGGCCAAAGTCGGTCGTCGTATCGGTCATCATCTGAGTCCTTTCGCGAGATAGTTTTCAAGGGCGCGCTCGACCAGGTCCGACAGCGAAAGCTGCTCGTCCAAGGCGCGGTATTTCACCCGCCGCACCAGGGCGGCGGGCAGATAGACGTTGAACTGCTGCTTTGGGTCGACTCGCGCTTGGCGGCCCTGTTCATCGCTCATGCCAACCACATAGTGTGCTAGCAAGCTAGTGTCAAGCATCACGAGAGGTCGGTAGCTTGCCGGCCTGGGCAGCCGCGCCTAACCATCCAATCATGCCCCGCGCGGCCCGCCAGTCCCTCGCCGGCCGCTCCACCGCCGCGCTCTACACCCTGATGTCGGTGATGTTCATCAACATCCTGGGGTTTGGCATCGTGGTGCCGCTGTTGCCGTTCTACGCCCAGTCGTTCCACGCCAACGCCTGGCAGATCGGCCTGATCTTCTCGGCCTATTCCCTCGGCAACTTCATCGGCGAGCCGTTCTGGGGAAGGCTGTCCGATCGCATCGGCCGCAAGCCGATTCTGATCACCACGACGCTGGCCAACTGCCTGTGCTACGGGGCGCTGGCCTTCGCGCCGTCGATCGGCTGGGCCTTTGCCATCCGGCTGCTGGGCGGCATGGCGGCCGGGAACAGCTCGACGATCCAGGGCTACATCGCCGACATCTCGCCGCCCGAAGAGCGCGCCGGGCGCATGGCGCGGCTGGGCGCGGCGTTCAACATCGGCTTCATTCTCGGCCCGTTCGTCGGCGGCGTGCTGGCCAAGACCTCGCTTGGACCGCTCGGCTTCCAGCTGCCGCTGCTCGCCGCCTCGGCCTGCGGCGGCCTCTCATCGGTCGGCGTCGCCCTGGCGCTGCGCGAGAGCCGCGCCCGCGCCCACCCCGACGCGCCCCGGGCCCGCGGCCGCTTCGCCCTGTTCGGCATGGCCGTGCGCCACCCGGTGTTCGGCCGCCTGATGCTGCTGACCTTCGTCACCGGGGTCGCCTTCACCGGGATCGAGAGCACCTTCGGCCTGTGGGCGCAGCAGCGGTTCGACTGGATTCCGCGCGACGTCGGCCTGTGCTTCGGTCTGTCGGGCCTCGTCTCGGCGGCGACCAACTTCCTGTTCACCGGCGCCCTCTCCCGTCGCTTCGGCGAGGCGCGGGTGCTGGCGGTCGGGCTGGTCGGCACGGGCATGGCCGCCGCCCTGCAGCCGCTCAGCCATGGCGGCTGGGGAACCTACGCGCTGCTCGCGGCGCAGGCGGCCTTCTCGTCGGTGGCCTTCCCCAACATCGGCGCGATGATGTCGGCGGCGGCCGGCGAGGACGAGCAGGGCCAGATCCTCGGCCTCAACAACGCCGCCGCCGCCTTCTCCCGCGTCGTCGGGCCGCAGATCGCCGGCGCCCTGTTCGCCGCGGTGAGCATCGAGGGGCCGTGGCTGGCCGGCGCGGCGATCGTCGCCCCCGCGGCCTGGCTGGCGCTGAGGGCCGGACGAGGCAAGTCCGCGGCGCCGCCGCGCCGGCGCGCCCGCCGACGGGATCAGGGTCTGGCCACGGCGAGCGGCGAAGACCAGGCCCGTTCATCGGGACCTAGCGCGGTCGCCGGCGCCCACCCGGCCCTGGCTCCCAGAGACGCCATCGCCGCCGCCATCCCCCCGGCCGCCGCCGCGGCCGGCGCGGCGGTGACCGTCACGCCGCCGTGGCCGTCGCTGGCGGCGGTGAACGCCGCGCCGAGGTAGTCGCCGACAAGGGTGATCCTGGCTGTATGGAGGCCGTCGCTCACCGTCAGCACGCCGGAACGCGCCGTGCCGCTGAAGCTCGCCTCGCCGGCCCCGACGAAGCCGATGTCGCGCAGGTCGAGGGCCGTGCCGCCGGCGGTGGAAAAGCCGCTGATCGCGCCACGGTAGCCCTGCGCGTTGGCGAGCTCCAGAACGCCGGCCGACCCGGTGAAGGCGACCGCGCCACTGAATGCGGCGGCGAACGCCAGGCGGCCGCTGGCGATGACGCCCCGTTCCGCCCCGCTCACCGCCGCCATCGCCGTCAGCGTTCCGCCGTTGGCCTCCAGCACGCCGCCGCCAAACACCGCGCTGCGGATCACCAGCCCGCCGGCCGAGGTCGCCTCGATCAAGCCGACATTGGCGATCGCCCGCGCCCCGGTGTCGAGCACCAGGGCGTGCGCGCCGCCGCCGTCGATCACCCCGCCGACCCGGTTGATCAGCACCAGCCCGCCGCCGCCGACCGTGCCCGAGCCGGAGATCGTGTCGGAGAGGTTGGTGAGGGTGTCGCCGCTCGTTTGAGCGAAGAGCGCGTTGTTCGCCAGCGAACTCAGCGCCAGGCTGCCGCCCCCGGTCAGCGTCGTCGCCTGGCCGATCGCGATCGTGTGGCCGAACTCGCAACGTACCGTTGATCGCGATGGTGTTCTCCAGCACCGCCGCCGCGCCGTTGATCGCCATGCTGGCGGCGGCGAAGCGCGCGCCGTTGAAGATGTCGACGCCGCCGAAGAAGGCCACCGCTCCTCCGCCGATCGTTCCGGCGAATACGTCGGTCGAGCCGCTGAAGACGATCGCGCCGGTCGGCCCCGCGGCGATGCTCGCGCCGTTGCCCTCGGTGATCGCGCCGCTCACCGTCAAGGCGCCAAGGCTGGTCAGGCTCTGGTCGCCCGCCAAGGTGTTTGTCCCCTCCAGCGTCCAGTATCCGCCGCCGCCGATAATATAGGCGCCAAAGCCGGCGAAGGTGGCGCTGACCGCGCCGACCGCCACCCCGGCGACCCCAAGGCCGCTGATCGCGCCCGCGCCGTTGGCGAGCTCGAGGGTCCCGCCACCGCCCAGGATGGCGCCGGTGAACCGCGCGCCGCTTGCGGCGATCAGTTCGTCGGCGGCGGAGGCGAACACCACCGCATCGCTCGCACCGACGATCGCGCCATAATTGAGCACCGTGGCGACCGCGCCGCCGGTCACATCGACACCGACTTCGCCGACGATTTGCGCGTCCGCGCCGTTGGTGAGGCGTCCACCGCCGGTGAGCAGAACGCCATCGCCCGCCAGCCCGTTCGAGCCGCCGCCAACCCCTCCGGCGCCGCCAAGGCCGGCGGCGATGACCCCGGCGTTGAAGGCCGTGCCGCCGCCGTTCAGGACGAGCCCGTCGCCGCCGCCGCCGCCCGCCGCCCCCGCTTGATAGCCGCCCGCGCTGTAGCCGCCCGCGCCGCCGACGCCACCGGCGCCGCCCGCGAGGGCGCCGGTATTGGTGAGGTCCGCGGCGCCGTCGATCGCGACGCCCACCCCGCCGGCGCCGCCGACGCTGGCCGCCGGCTCGTAGGGGGTCACCCCGGCCCCGGCGCCTCCCCGGCCGCCGGTGATCGCGCCGCGGTTCGAGAGGTTGGCTCCCATGCCAAAGGACACACCACCTCCACCGCCGCCTCCATAGGCGAAAGCAATGGAAGCCTTGCCCCCGTCGCCACCAAGAATGGTTCCGTCATTGACCACCGCCCCGAGCCCGGTGGTGACCACGCCCCAGCCGCCCTGGACGCTATCGCCACTTCGGCCGCCGCTGATCAGTCCGTGATTGTCGAGGGTCAAGGCCGCTCCGCCGTCGATGCCCGCGCCGCCGGCGCCGCCGACCGCCTGAATGGCGGCGCCTATCCCGCCATAACCCCCCGAGCCCCCCTCGATGACGCCGATGTTGTCGATGTTCAGGGCGCCGGCCGCGGCGAGGGCGACGGCGCCGGCTCCGCCGACGCCGGGGAAAAATTCCTCGACGCCGCCGCCGTCGCCACCCGCGCCGCCAGCAATCGTTCCATGGTTGTCGATCACGCCTCCGGCGGCCAAAGAAACCGCCGCGCCGCCGACGACGCCGGCCCCTCCGACATTGTAGTTGCCGGCGGAGTATCCAGCGGCGCCGCCCTCGATCAGGCCGCTGTTGCCAAGGCTGAGGTTCGCCGACGCCAAAACGCCCGCCCCGCCCCGCCCGCCCGAAGTGCCGAAGCCATAGCCGAACTGACCCGCGCCGCCCTGGCCGCCGGCGATTGTCCCGCTGTTGGCGAGCGCTCCGCCGCCAGCGAAGACCACCGCGGACCCACCCTGGCCGCCGAACCCGCTGGCATATCTGAAAAGGTATGCCCCGGCCCCGCCTGTTCCGCCCAGCACGAGCCCGCGATTGGTCAAGGAGCCGCCGGCCGAAAGCGCCACGCCGTTGCCGCCGGCGCCGCCGACGCCGCCCTGGCCTCCGGCGGCCCCGTAGCCGCCCGCGCCCCCGGCGATCTCGTTGCCGTTGATAATACCCGCGACACCCATCGCGACGACGCCGCCGCCGCCAGAGCCGCCAGAGCCGCCGCCGGAGATCCCACCCCCGCCCTGACCGCCGACGACACTGCCGAGATTGCGGATGAAGCCTCCGGCTTCGAGGTCAATGGCCGCCCAACCGGGCCCGCCCTGAGAGGCGGCGCCGGCCTCGACCATGCCCAGGTTCACGACCGTCGCCGCGGCGGTGGCCAAGAGACCCGCGCCGCCGACGAACCCCGACGCGGCAATTTCGACGAGCGAAACCGCCGGGCTGAGGGTGTAGCCGGCGCTGTAGGTTCCTCTGAGGATTCTGGTGCTCATCGCCTCGGTCTCCGCCTCAAGGTCTTGCTTCGCGTTCGATGACGCGCGCGTCCGACACCTCGCCCGCCTGTCCTTCCGGCCTGGGCGTCACTCGTGCCCAGACTGGTTGGCGACGAGGGCCAGTTGCAAGCTTCGGCTTGCCGCTGCGAACCCGGATCGTTCTCCGCCGGAGGCCGACCCCGCCAGACTCGCGGCGGCGGCGATGAAGGCGCTGGCGCGCGGCGCGGCCGGGACCGGATCAACGATGATCACCCCGCCTTGACCGTCGCTGGCGGCGGTGAACACCGAGCTTCGGTAGTCGCCAACCAGGGTAATCCTGGCAATGTGGGTTCCGTCGCTCACCGTCAGCACGCCGGCGCTCGCCGAGCCGCTGAAGCTCGCCTCGTTCGCGCTCACGAAGCCGATATCGCGCAGGTCGAGGGACGTGCCGCCGGTCTTGGAGAAGCCGCTGATCGCCGCGGCGTAGGATTGCGAATGCGCGAGTTCGAGCACGCCGCTTTTGCCGGTGAAGGCGACCGCCTGGCTGAAGCTCGAGGCGAAGTCGAGCGCGCCGCCGGCGATCACCGCCGAGCCGCTCCCGCTCACCGCGCCGCTCACCGTCAGCACCCCGCCGGCCGCTTCCAACACCCCGCTGTTGACCACCGCGCTCACGATCGCCGCGCCGCCGCTTCCCGCCGCCTCGATCGTCCCGGCGTTCTGGATGGCGATCGTCCCGGTGTCGATCGAAAGCGCCTGGATTCCGGTAGCCTCGATCACCCCCTCGGCGCCGTTGATCAGCGTCAGGGTCCGCGCGCCGATTTGGCCGGAGCCGGCGATTCGGTTGTCGATGTTGTCCAGCGTCGGCGCGCCGCTCGCCCCGGCGATACGGTTGAAGGCGTCGTCGGTCATCAGCACCGAGCCCCCACCGCTCAGCGTCAGGCCGGCCGCGCCGACCACCAGGTGGGCGACGTGCGCCCGCGCCTTGATCGCCACCCGGCCGCTGTTGGCGAAGGCGCCCTCGATCGTCACGGAGGTGCCATCGCTGACGCCGAGGTTGCCCTGATTGAACACCGTCGCCGCCGTTCCGTCGATCAGATTGACGCCGCCGAAGGTCTGGATTGCCCCGCCGCCGCTCAGTGTCCCGCCGCGGATCGTCGCGCCGATGAGATCGACTACGGCGCCGCTCGCCGCCGTGAGCGTTCCGGCGTTGGTCACCGTCACTAGCCGCAAGGCCAGGTGACCGCCGCCGCTCGCCTCGATAAGGCCGGCGTTGGCGATCACGCCGGCAAGGGTGAGGACGCCCGCGGCTTCCAACGTATCGCCGCTAGCCACCGCCGAACTTCCCGAGGCGCTGAACCGCGCGCCCGGGCCGATCTCGATGACCCCGAAGTCGGAGAAGGTCGTCGTCGCCATGCTGCGCGATACCGTCACCGCCCCGCCGCCAAGGCCGCTCAGCACCCCGACCCCCGACGCCAGATCGAGCGTTCCGCCGCCGCCGCCTATCGATCCGACGAAGGCGCAGCCCGCCTCGACCGCGAGGGTGCTGGCCGAACCGTAGAACACCACCGCCTTACCGCCATCGCCCTTGATCGTGCCGAAGTTGGTGACGGTGAACGCGCCGGCATACTTGCTGCTGCCGACGGTGAGACCCGTATTTCCTTCGATCAGCGCCTTTCTGTCTGTCGCGGAGCCATTGAGGGACGCGCCATAGCCGTAGCAGCCAGCCCCGATCGACCGCTTGTAGGTCGCGAGCACCGTGCCGAAGTTGTCGACCGTGGCCGTGCCGGCGACGCGCACGCCGATCACCTTGCCGGCGATCACGGCCGTCGTGTCGCTCGCCGAGCCATTGGTGACCTGACCGCCGCTGGCGAGAATGGCGCCCTGGCCGTGGTAGCCCACCGCGCCCGCCACCTCGATGGTCCCATAGTTGTCGATCGTCCCGGCCGCCGCCCCTATGATGACCCCATACTGTCCGCGCACGAGGGCCGCCCCATCGGAGGCCGAGCCGTTCACCACTTGGCCACCGTTGGTGAGCAGAACTCCCGCGCCATAGTTCTTTGCCCCGCCGGTGGCCGTGATCGTGCCAAGGTTGTCGACCGAGGCAATCGCGCCGCCAACCTGAACCCCTGCGTAGCCGTCCATAAGGGCGCCAGTATCGGTATTTGAGCCGTTGGTGATCTGGCCGCCCGAGCCGAAGTAGATGACCGAGCTGGTTGGCGAGTTCATCTCGCCATAATTGCCGACCGTGCCGGCGCCGCCCGTGATCACGACAGCGAGGTTCGCACCGCTGATCGTGCCCCCCGCTGCGTTGGTGACGCCGCCGCCCCGCGACATGAAAACGCCAGTAAAACTGACGGCGTCGATCATGCCCGAGTTGTTCACGGTTCCCGCCACGCCATCGACCTCGATGCCGCCGCCGCCGCTGATCACCGCCCCAGCGCCGAGATTGCTGACCGCTCCGCCGTTGGCCAGGATGACCGACGTGTTCTTCGCGTTTCCGCTGATCGTTCCCACGTTCGCGAGGCTGCCGCCCGCGTGAATGGCGATGGCGGGGGAATTGGTCGCCGAGATCAGGCCGGAGTTCGTCACCATCCCTGGCGCGCCGCCGATGTAGATGGCTCCGCCGCCGCTGATGACCGCGCCCGCGCCAGTGTTGTCGATCGTCCCACCGGTGGCCAGGAAAACAGCGGTGTTCCCGCTGGAGCCGGTGATCGTTCCGGTGTTCGAAACCAGGCCGCCGCTGCCGAGATTGACGCCGCTGAACGTGGTCCCGGAGATCAGGCCGGAATTGATCACCGTCGCCGAGGCCTTCGTCGTCTGAACGCCCGTGCCGCCGGTGATCGACCCCGCCATGCCGATGTTGCTCACGACGCCGCCGGCCGACAGATAAACACCCTGGTAGTTGGTCCCGACGACTGTTCCGTAGTTGGTCACCGTGCCAGCGGATCCGGTGACCGCGACGCCGGTTCCCTTGCCGGTGATCGACCCGCCGGCTTCGTTGATCGCGCTGCCGCCGGCGGCGAGATCCACGCCCGCGTAGCCCTTGCCGGTGATGCTGCCGGCGTTGGTCACGGCGGCGCCCGCGCCAGCAGAGTTTACCGCGCTGCCGCCGCCGGTGATCGCCCCGCCGGCCAGGTTCGTCAGGCTGCCGCCCAGGGTCAGATTGACGCCGCCGTAGGTCAGGCCGACGATCCTGGCGGAGTTGGTCACGGTTCCGGCCGCGCCGTGGACGTCGATGCCGTTGCCGCCGCTGATCAGCGCGCTCGCGCCCGTGTTGCTGAAGTTTCCGCCGGCGGCTGAGAAGACGCCGGTGTTCTTGGCGTTGCCTCGGATCGTGCCGGTGTTCCCCAGCGACCCGCCCGCCTCGAACACGACGCCGCCGAAGGTCACCCCGGTGATCACGCCGGAATTGGTGACCGTGCTCGTCGACTGTAGATCGACGCCGGAGTCATTGCCGCTGACCGTGCCGGCATTGGCGAGCGTCCAGGCCTTCGCCGAACTTCCGAAGACGCCGTTGCCGACGCTGGTGATGATCGAGGTGGCCGCGCCGATGGTGAACGGGTTGCCGGTCACGTAGTTGTCGAGAACGACGGTGATCGTGCTGTTGTGGAGCGTCGTGCCGGTCATCGTTTGGCCCTCCATGGCGAGCGGCTCGCGCCCGCTCGACCTCAACCCGCGGATCACACTTTCCCGGCGTAGCCTGCCACCGCGCGCCGGGCGCGTCTGTGAGTTTTGTCACAGTCGCATCGGATTTCGGGGCACACAACCGCAACGAGCACACAACGAACTTCTGCTCGACCTTTGGGCGAGTCTTGCGGTTTCAAAGCGCCTTGCCAGGTCCCCTGAAGTGATCCGCGATCCGCCGGGCCAGGGGTTCGCTCACCCCCTCGACCTTGGCGATGTCCTCCCACGACGCGCGGGAGACGCCGCGGGCGGAGCCGAAGGCGTGCAGCAGGGCCTTCTTGCGCGCCGGGCCGATCCCGTCGATCTCGTCCAGCGGGTTGGCGCGCAGGGCGATGGCGCGGCGCGTGCGGTGGGCGCCGATGGCGTAGCGGTGCGCCTCGTCGCGCAGGCGCTGCAGATAGTAGAGCACCGCGCTCTTCGGCTCGAGCATGAAGGGCGGCTTGCCGGGAAGGAAGAAGCGCTCCAGCCCGGCGTCGCGGTCCGGGCCCTTGGCGACGCCGACCACGGCGATGTCGTCGACGCCGAGATCGGCCATCACCTCCAGCGCCACCGCCAGTTGGCCGGCGCCGCCGTCGATCAGCACCAGGTCCGGCCGGGGCGGCTGCTGGCCCTCCGCCTCCTCCTTGGCGAGTCGGCCGAAGCGCCGGCGAAGCACCTCGCGCATCATGCCGTAGTCGTCGCCGGGGGTGAGCTCGGCGCTCTTGATGTTGAACTTGCGGTACTGGCTCTTCTGGAAGCCGTCCGGCCCCGCGACGATCATGCCGCCGACGGCGTTGGTCCCCGACACGTGCGAGTTGTCATAGACCTCGATGCGCTCGGGGGTCGCTTCCAGGCCGAACGCCTCGCACACCGCCGCCAGCAGGCGCGACTGGGTCGCTCCTTCGGAAAGCCGGCGGCCGAGCGCCTCGCGGGCGTTGGCCAGGGCCTGATCCATCAGCCGGCGCTTCTCGCCGCGTTCGGGCTTCTGAATGGCGATCTTGCGACCGGCCTTGATGCAGAAGGCTTCCGCGAGGAGCTCGCATTCGGCCGGCGAATGACTGACCAGCAGCTGCTTCGGGATCGGGCGGGCGTCGTAGAACTGACCCAGGAAGGCGGCCATGATCTCGTCGGCGGCGTCGGCGCGGTCGACGCGCGGGAAGAAGGCCTGGTTGCCCCAGCTCTGGCCGGCGCGGAAGAAGAACACCTGGACGCAAGCCTGCCCGCCCTCGGCGTGCAGCGCGAACAGGTCGGCTTCCTCGAGGCTCTCGGGATTGACCTGCGTCTCCTGCGCCACGGAGGCGAGGGCGCGGATGCGGTCGCGCAAGGCGGCGGCCCGCTCGAACTCCATGGCGTCGGAGGCGGCCTGCATCGCCTCGGCCATCCGCGCGGTGACGTGGCGGCTCTTGCCGCGCAGGAAGGCCTCGGCCTCATCCACGAGGCCGCCGTAATCCGCCAGCGAGATCAGCCCGACGCACGGGGCGCTGCAGCGCTTGATCTGGTGCAGCAGACACGGCCGCGTGCGGCTGTCGTAAACGCTGTCGGAGCAGGAGCGCAGCAGGAAGGCCTTCTGCAGGGTGTTCAGCGTGCGGTTGACCGCCCAGGCGCTGGCGAAGGGGCCGAAGTAGTCGCCCTTCATCGAATGGGCGCCGCGGTGCTTGCGCAGCTGCGCCGCCGGGTGTTCGCGACGGATGACGATCTCCGGGAAGCTCTTGTCGTCGCGCAAGAGCACGTTGAAGCGCGGCTTCAGCTGCTTGATCAGATTGATCTCGAGCAGCAAGGCGTCGGCCTCGGTCCGCGTGGTGGTGAAGGCCATCGACCGCGTCAGATCGATCATCAACGCCAGCCGCTGATGGTGCGGCCGGCCTTGCGCGTACTGCGCCACCCGCTTCTTCAGCGACCGCGCCTTGCCGACATAGAGCGCCTCGCCGCCTTCGCCGAACATGCGATAAACGCCCGGCGCGTCAGGCAGCCGGCGCACCTCGTCGCGGATCAGGACGGCGCCGGAAAGCGGCGGCGCGGAGGAGGCTTCAAGGGACACGGCCGAGATATAGACATCGACCGAGCGCCGCCAGGCGCCCGGGAGCTGCAATCGACCTCAGCCGATCTTCGACGGCTCGCGACGGCGGGGGCGAGCGGCCGCCGACTTGCCGAATAGGCAGCCGACCGACTGCCGCCGAGGCGAGGAAAACCTCGCCGATCAGGCCGGCGCCGTGCTTCTTCTCGCGCCGCCGCCTCGAAGCGCTCGCCCCGCGGACGGCCTAGCCGCGCCGCCGGGGCGCGACCAAGCCGCTGATCCTAATTCCCGTAAAGGGCGAAGGCCGCATACGGACCCGAACTCACATTCCAGACGCCGTTGTAAAAGGCGAACGGAACAGTGTTCGTGCTCTTCGTGCTGAAATTCCATACGTCCCAAGTGGCGGACTGGGTCTGTCTCGGAAGCAGCGCCGCCACCCAATACGTCTTGCCGGCCGTGACCGGAACGCCTGTCTTCAAGTGGTCAACCGTGACTGAGCAGCAGGCGCCGAACACCTCCAGATTGCCTTTGTTTTTCTTTTCCAACACGGCGCCTGGGACGCCATTGTTGTCGGCGAGGAGGGCGATCGTAACAGAGTCGGCGCCCTCGACAAAGGCAATCCCCTCGACAATCTCGGTTATCGTTGCGTTCGCCTTTGGCGTGACAGGGTAGGCAACCCATTGCTGCACGCCGGCTCCGCTACTTGCATTCGCAACTGTCCAGCCCTGGCAGCAATTGTAAGCATGCGCCTTGCCGAAGGTATCGATGATCCTGGTCTTGTTGGCCGGTGGGATCCATTGCGGCAGGGTCGGTCTCAAAGGCGCGCCGTGGTAAGACGTCACCGACCGGTCTGGGCTGAGCGTCACGGCCGAGGGAGCCGCGAACGCGCTGATCGGCAGCAGCATGGCCGCCGATACGAGGAGCTTCTGCAACATTCTTATCTCCTGGGTTGACGAGTTGGCTGCGGGCTCGAAAAGCCTTGCATGTCCGAACTCGACGTGCAAGCGCGATTCCAAATCGATTCGGAGCTTTCGCCGGCGTCAGGGAGTTCTAGTGCGGCAAAACGGCGCCGGAAAGCGGCCGCGAAACGGACGCTTCCCTCATCGCGAGCGGACATAGGCCGCTCCGCCCGACTGGCTCGGGGCGCCCGGACGATCGCCGTCGGGCCAGGCGCGCCGTCGTCGGCGAACGTCTACTCGGCGACGGCTGGCGCCGCTTCTCCGTCGGCGTCCACGCCGTGCGCCCAGTTCTTGACGAACGGCGCGATCGCCAGGAAGCCGACGCCGAACGCCACCCCGGCCCAGCCGATCGCCTGGAACATGCCGAGCGAGGTGTGCAGGGCGGCGGCCGGATCCAGCACCTGGCCGCCGGCGGTCTTCGCGCCGGTCATCTGCGCGATGGCGGCGGCGATGAACTCGGCGGCCGAGATCGCCAGGAACCAGACCGCCATCAGGGTCGAGATCAGGGCGGCGGGCGCGAGCTTGGTGATCTCCGACAGGCCCACCGGACTGAGGCACATCTCGCCGGTGGTGTGCAGCAGATAGGCAAATCCCAGCACCGCCAGCGGCAGGCGGAAGGCGCTGTCGGCCATCCCGGCGCTCCAGACGATCACCAGAAATCCGAGGCCGACCTGCACCAGGCCAAGGCCGAACTTGGTGGCGGCGCTCGGATCGCGGCGGCGGCGGCCAAGCCAGGTCCACAGAGCGGCGAATAGCGGCGCGAAGATCAGAATGAAGCCGGCGTTGAATGATTGCACCTGCGCGGCGCTGAAGCCCATGTCGATCCACAGGGCGCCAGGCGGGGCGCTGGCCAGCATCGCCTTGGTCCCGAGGAACACCGGCAGGCCGAGCAGATTGAACTGGATCGGGCTCGCCACCAGCGTCAGCTGGGTGTTGCGGTCGGCGAACAGGTTGAGCGAGGTCGCCGCCTGCTCGAACAGGGTGAAGAACACGATCGGCCCGAGCAGCAGGACGAAGGCCAGCAGCAGGCGCTCGCGCTGCACGCGGTCGCACTTGGTCAGCCAGAAGTGCCCAACGTAGCCGATCGCGGCGATCCAGCCGACCAGCAGCGCGCCGCCGACAACGCGGTTGTGCTGCACCAGCAGCCAGATGACGGCGATCGCCGCCGCCGAGCCCAGATAGGTGAGGGTCTCGAGACTGAACGGTCCGAAGCGCGGCTTCTTCAGGGCGACCGGGTCGGCCGGCTCGCCATGGCCCTCGAGCAACGGCTTGCCGAACACGAAGGTGATGTAGCCGGCCAGCATGCCGGCGCCGGCCAGGCCGAAGCCCCAGGCCCAGCCGAGATTCTGCCCGAGATAGCCGCACAGCACCGCCGCCCAGAAGGCGCCGAGGTTCACGCCATAATAGTAGAGGGTGAAGCCGGGATCGCGGCGCGGATCGCCCTGCGGGTAGAGCTTGCCGACCAGCGAGGAGATGTTCGCCTTGAGGTAGCCGACGCCCATGATGATCGTCGCCAACGCGAGGTAAAGCAGGTTGACGAAGGTCGGCGAGCGGCCGGTGGTGCGCAGGTCGTAGGAGCCCTTGGGCAGCACGCCAGGCAGGGGCGCGCCGGCCGGCAGCCCCTTCAGCGTGAAATCACCGCCGGCATTGGTGCTGAAGGCATAGGGCTTGCCGGCGACGGTCACGCTCACCTGCCGCTGCGAGCCGCGGCCCTCGACGGCGAACGGATAGGAATGTCCTCGATAGGTCAGCATCTGTTGGGCGGGCGGGCCTTCGATCGCCATCGCCCCCTGACCCAGAACCATCAGCAGCGCCCCGAAGGCGACCGCCTTGCGCGCGCCGAGGTAGCGATCGGCGATCACCCCGCCGATCAGCGGCATCAAATAGACCAGGGTGGCGTAGGAGCCGAACGTCGCGTTGGCGGCCGCGTCCTCGAACAGGAACTGTTGCGTCAAGTAGAAGACCAGCAGGCCGCGCATGCCGTAGTAGGAAAATCGCTCCCACATCTCGGCGAAGAACAGGATGAACAAGCCGCGAGGGTGGATGCGCAGCAACTGCAGAGCAACGGGGAGGCCGGTGAGCACGGTCACCAACAGTCCGACGAGCACGACGATGCTGTTCATGCGGCCGCCAACCCCTCCCAGATGAAGGGCGCTGCGGCCCCGGCCGCGAAACAAACACGGCCGCGCGGCATTTCACAAGCGGCATGATGGCCGGCTTGCCGAGCCGGCTTCCACGAGGCGACCATGAACGAGCAGAAGACGGCCGGGCCCGATCATCCGATCCGCATGACTTCGCCGCCCGGCCGCATGCGCGCCAGATTCGAGGGTCACGTCGTCGCCGACAGCGGCGATGCGCTGATCGTCGAGGAGGCCGGCTACCGGCCGGTCTGCTACTTTCCGCGCGAGGACGTCGACATGGCCTATTTCGCGCCGACCGAGCGGCGCAGCCACTGCCCATACAAGGGCGAGGCGACCTACTTCACCTTGCGCATGGAGGGGGTGATCGCCGAAGACGCCGCGTGGTCCTACGAGGCGCCCTATCCTTCGATGGACGTGCTGCGCGAGCGCATCGCCTTCTTTCCTCATCCGGTCGAGGTCTATCCTCTCGACGAAGCGGCGGCCGCTTGAACGCTGCCATCGCCAGCGCCGCTCCCTGACTCCAAGGCCGCGGCCGTCCCTCTTCCCTTCCTTGCGCGCCGGTCGCGAGCGCGGCATTGGCAGAACCGCCGAGGGAGGGTCCGGGAGCCATGACGAAAGCGGAAGGCGTTCGTCGCGAGCCGGTCCTTGAGCCCGAGCTGCCGATCGTCGATCCGCATCATCATCTTTGGGATCGGCGGGAGGCGCGGGCGGCGTTCGAGGGCTTGGAGCATCCGTTCGCGCGGGTGATCGCCATGCGGCCGCGCTACCTGCTGGACGAGCTGCTCGCCGACATCGGCGGCGGCCATGACGTGCGCGCCACCGTCTACATGGAGTGCGGCGCCTTCTACCGCGCCGGAGGCCCGGCCGAGATGCGGCCGGTGGGCGAGACCACCTTCGTCGCCGGGGTCGCGGCCATGGGCGAGAGCGGGCTCTATGGCGCGGCGCGGCCGTGCGCGGCGATCGTCGGGCACGCCGACCTGAGGCTGGGCGCGGCCGTCGAGGCGGTGCTTGGCGCGCACATCGCGGCCGGCGGCGGCCGCTTCCGCGGCATCCGCCACTCCGCGTCCTCCGATCCCGATCCGGAGGTGCTCGGCCCGCTGCGGGGCCGACCCCCCGGGCTCTACCGGGACGCGACCTTCCGCGAGGGCTTCGCCAAGCTGGCGCCGCTTGGCCTCTCCTTCGACGCCTGGCTGCTGGAGCCGCAGCTGCCCGAGCTGATCGATCTGGCGCGCGCTTTCCCCCAGACGCCCATCATCCTCGATCACGTCGGCACGCCGCTGGGCATCGGCGCCTACGCCGGCAGGCGCGAGGAGCGGTTCCCGATCTGGCGCGACAACATCCGCGCCCTGGCCGCCCTGGACAATGTCGCGGTCAAGCTCGGCGGCCTCGCCATGGCTTTTCCGGGCTTCCCGTCCTTGCTCGCCGATCCGCCGGCGAGTTCCGAACAGTTGGCGGGCGAATGGAAGCCGTACATCGAAACCTGCATCGCCGCGTTCGGGCCGGCGCGGGCGATGTTCGAGAGCAACTTCCCCGTCGATCTGGGCGCCTGCGACTATCGCACGCTGTGGAACGCCTTCAAGCGGCTCGCCCAGCCGTACACGCCGGCGGAGAAGGCGCGTCTCTTCGCGGGCACGGCCAACGAGGTCTACCGTCTGGGTGAGGAGGCCCGATGCACTACGCCGAACTAAAGCGCGTCTGGGCCGAGCTGACCGCGCCGGGCGCGCCCTTCGAGATCGCCACGATCGAGGTGCGCGGCGCGCCGATGCGCGCCTACGCCCACGCGCCGCCGAGCGCGCGCGAGCTGTGGCTCGCCTCGACGGCCTTCGCCGAGCGCGATTATCTGGTCTACGAGGACGAGCGGCTCACCTATGGCGAGGCGCACGCCCGCGTGAACGCCTTCGCCGCCTGGCTCGCCGAGCGCGGCGTCCGCCGCGGCGACCGCGTGGCGATCGCCATGCGCAACTATCCCGAGTGGCTGCTCGCCTATTGGGCCTGCGTCGCCAGCGGCGTTGTCGCGGTGGGCATGAACGCCTGGTGGACCGCCGAGGAGATGGCCTACGCCATTGCCGATTCCGAACCCAAGGTGATCGTTTGCGACGCCGAGCGGCTGGAGCGCATCCTCTCGCGCCCGGAGATGGCCAGGGGCGCGATCCTGGTCGGAGTCCGGCTCGGCGACGCGCCGGGCCGGGTGATCCCGTGGCCGACGGCGGCCGGCGGCGGCGGCGCGCTGCCGCCCGTCGTTGTCGATCCGGACGACGACGCCTGCATCTTCTACACCTCCGGCACCACCGGCTTTCCCAAGGGCGCGCAGCTCACCCATCGCGGCTGCGTCGCCAATCTGATGAGCATGGTATTTTCCGGCCAGGCGACCGCTCTGGCGACCGCCCGCGCGACCGGTCTCGCCGTCGATGCGGCCGCGCCGCCGGTCATTCCGATCGCGCTGCTGACCACGCCGCTGTTCCACGTCACCGCCAACAACTGCGCCGCCTACGCGGTGACCGCCGGCGGTGGGACGTTGGTGCTGATGTACCGCTGGGACGCCGGCGAGGCGCTGCGGCTGATCGAGGCCGAGAAGGTGACGACCATGAGCGGCGTGCCGGTGATGTCGCGCGAGCTGATCACCCATGCGGATTTCGCCCGGCGCGACCTCTCCAGCCTCACCGGCCTTGGCGGCGGCGGCGCGCAGCTGCCGCCCGACCTGGTGCTCAAGATCGACGAGCGGGTCGCGACCGCCCGGCCGCTCACCGGCTATGGCATGACGGAGACCTGCGGCATCATCACCTCGCTGTCCGGCGACTTCTTCGTCGACAAGCCCGACAGCGCCGGCCCGGCCATGCCCTGCTATGAGGTTAAGTGCGTCGACGACGACGGCCGCGAGGCGCCGCGTGGCCAGGCTGGCGAGCTGTGGGTGCGCGGCGCGCAGGTGATCAAGGGCTACATCAACCGGCCCGACGCCACCGCCGAGACGATCACCGACGGCTGGCTGCACACCGGCGATATCGCCCGCCTCGACGACGACGACTTCATCTATATCGTCGACCGCAAGAAGGAGATGATCCTGCGCGGCGGCGAGAACATCTACTGCGCCGAGGTCGAGGCGGCGGTCTATCGCCACGAGGCGGTAGCGGAATGCTCGGCCTTCGGCGTCGCCGACGCGCGCCTGGGCGAGGAAGTCGGCCTCGCCGTCCATGTCCGCGCCAGCTCCACACTCACGGCGGGCGAGTTGCGCGCGCACCTGCGGCCGCTGATGGCGAGGCACAAGATTCCGCGCTACGTCTGGATCCTGGCCGACCCATTGCCGCGCAACGCCTCCGGCAAGTTCCCGCGGCGCGAGCTGCGCGACCGCCTGGCGCTGAAAGACGCGCTGTGACCCACCGCCCGTAGCGCCGCCTTCCAGGCGGCAAGTCCAAAGGCCGGCTAGAAGCTGGCGCTTTGTGAGATCAGCCGCGCCGCCGCCTCCCGCAGGACCGACAGGTAACCCGCCGCGCCGCGCATGCGCGCGGTGGCGCCCTTGGCGGCGAGAGCGCGCCGCACCGCCGGCAGGCGCCAGCAGGGCAGGTGCATGAACATGTGGTGCTCGCAGTGGAAGTTGACCCAGTAGGGCGCGATCAACGCCCGCTCCAGCCAGTTGGCGCGGGTGGTGCGGGCGTGCCGGAGCGGATCGGGCTCGTCCTTGGCGACCAGGGCGTGCTCGGCGATGTTGCGCAGGCGGGTGACAAGCTGGAACCAGGTGGCGCGCGGCAAGAGCCACAGGGCGAACCAGCCCCACCAAGCGCCGGCGGCGGCGAAGACGGCGATGGCGAGGGCGTTGACGATCAGCCAGCGGCGCTGTCGGACAATTTCGTCGGCGAGAAGGGGAAGGATCGGCGCGCCCGGCGGACGAGTCTGCAGACTGGCGATCAGGCGGCCAAACTTCTGCTTGAACCAGGTCTGGCCGGTGAGGTCGCGAACGATCTTGCGCCGCAGCGAGGCGCGGGTGATCGGGAAGGGGGCGGAGAGCACGAGGTCGGGATCCTCGGCCTGCTGAGCGTACTTGTGGTGCCGCAGGTGATAACGTCGGTAACCCTGAAGGCCGCCGCCGCACGGCCATTCGCCCAGCCAGTCGTTTATCCGGGGATCGGGGTGGAGCGCGCCATGAGCGGCGTCGTGCATCAGGATGGCGAGGCCGAGCTGGCGCGCGCCGATGACCATCACGGCCACGGGCAGCAGGATCGGCCAGCAAATGGCCAGCACCGTGGCCAGGCCGATGATCGCCCAGCAGTGCGCCACCAGGGCGAACCCCCGCCAGCCGGAGCGGCGGGTGAACGGCGCCCACTCCTCGGCGGTGAAGAACGCTCTCGGGTCGACCCGCGCGGCGACAGCCATGGACGGGAATATAAGCCGGCCCGCCGCCTTCGTCACCGACCTCCCTATCTGGGCAGCACGGTCCGCGTCAGGCACGAGAAGACAAGGCGGCCGGACTCGTCGAGGAGGTCGTGCTGGGCGATGACGATCCCCTTGCCCTCTCCGACCGGATCCTTGCCCATGATGGTCATGCGGCCGCGCAGCAGCTCGCCGGCCGGCGGGTTGCGCATCCAGCGCAAGGCGTCGACGCCCAGGCGCTTGCCGCCGCTGGCGGCGCTCGCCGCCCGCTCCAGCCGCGCCCAGAGCGCGAAGACCATCGCGTCCGGCGCGCCGTCCTCGGCCGGCCACTCCGGCAGGAACTGGCCGGTGAAGGCGTCGATCGCCTCCGCCTTCACCGGTGTCACGCCGAGGGTGATCACCGCGCCCACCTCGATGTCGTCAAAGCCGCCGCCCATGCCCGCCTCTCGCTCGCGCGCCGATCCGGCTGCCGACATGCGGCGTTTGCCGGCGCACGCCAAGCGCCTAAAAGTCTCCTCGCCCATGAAAGCCGCGCCCGTTCTCGCCCTGGCGATCGCCAGCCTCGCCGCCCTGGCCAGCGCCCGCGCATTTGGCGCGGAGGCGGTGAGCGCGCCGCATGCGGTCAACAGGCTGGTGGCCGAGACGACGACCGCCCCGCCGGGCAAGACGATTCGCCTCGCCCTCGTCCAAACCCTCGATCCAGGCTGGCACACCTATTGGCGCAATCCCGGCGACGCCGGCGAGGCGACGCGGATCGACTGGACCCTGCCGGCCGGTTGGAGCGCCGGACCGATTCTATGGCCGGCGCCGCGCCGCTTTCCGCTCGGGCCGATCATGAACTACGGCTACGACGGCAAAATCGTGCTGCCGACGGCGATCGCGGTTCCCGCCGGGGCGAAGCCCGGAACAACCGCTCACCTGCGGGCGACCGTGCAGTATCTGGTCTGCGCCGAGGTGTGCATTCCCGGCTCGGCCAATCTCTCGCTCGACCTTCCGGTGGCGGCAGGGACGCCCTCGGCCGATCCGCAAGGCGCTCCCCTGATCGCCGCCGCGATTGCCGCCGCCCCGAGGCCGGCCCCTGGGCCAGCCCGCTTCCAGATGACCGGCGGCAAGCTTCGCCTGGCGATCGCCGGGCTTGGGGTCGCCGGAGCCCAGGCGAGCGACGCCTACTTCTTCCCCTACCGCGACGACGTGATCGATCAGGCCGCCCCGCAAGCCGTCGAGCGCGGCGCCAACGGCCTCACCCTCGTGCTCGCGCCCGGACCGGCGCTCGCCAAGGGCGCGCCGCCGGGCCGGATCGACGGCGTGCTCGAGGTCGACGGCCAAGCGCTGGAGGTGGCCGCGACCCCGGGCGCGCCGCCGGCGGGCGCCGCCGGCTTCGGTCCGCCGCCCTCGTCGAGCGATCGGACGAGCAAGGGCGGATCGGCCCTCGCCGGTCTGCTCGCCGCCGCCCTCGGCGCCTTTGTCGGCGGCGTGATCCTCAACCTCATGCCCTGCGTCTTTCCGATCCTTGCGATGAAGGCCGCCGCCCTGGCGGGGCACGGCGGCGAGGCGCCCCGGGCGCGAGCCGAGGGGCTCGCCTTCCTCGCGGGCGTGCTGGCCAGCTTTCTCGCGCTCGCCGCCGTCCTGATCGGCCTACGCGCCGCCGGCCAGGCGGTCGGCTGGGGATTCCAGCTGCAGAGCCCGGCGATCGTCGCCGCCCTCGCCCTCGTCATGCTCGCCGCCGGACTCGATCTCTCCGGCGTGTTCGAGGTGGGCGCCTCGACCCAGGCGATTGGGCAAGGGGCCGGTCCGAAGAGCGCCCTGGCTCGGTCCGCGCTCACCGGCGCCCTGGCGGTCGTGGTCGCCGCGCCGTGCACCGCGCCCTTCATGGGGCCGGCGCTCGGCTTCGCCCTCACCGAGCCGCCGCTCGCCAGCCTGACGGTTTTCGCGGCCCTGGGCCTGGGCTTCGCCGCGCCCTTCACGCTCCTGGCCGCGAGCCCGGCCCTGGCCCGGCGCCTGCCTCGGCCGGGCGCCTGGATGGACACCCTGCGCAAGGCCCTGGCGTTTCCGATGTACGCCGCCGCCGCCTGGCTGGCTTGGGTCCTGGCGCAACAGGCGGGGCCGGCGGGTCTCGCCGCCCTGTTCGCCGCCGCCGTCAGCCTGGCCTTCGCCGCCTGGCTGTTCGGCCTCGCGCAACGCCGTCAGTCCGCCGCGCGTCCGGCGCGCGTCGCGCTCGCAGCCGCCGGCTTGAGCGCCCTGGCCAGCCTCGCCGGCGTGGCCGCCGTCGCCGCGGCGCCGCCGCCGACGGCCGCTCAGTCGGGTCTCGTCGGCGGCCTCGCCAGCCAGCCCTATAGCGAGGCGCGGCTCGCCGCCCTGCGCGCCGCTGGGCGGCCGGTGTTCGTCAATTTCACCGCTGCCTGGTGCGTCACCTGTCAAGTCAACGAGCGGGTCGCCTTCGCCGACCCCGGCGTCGCCGCCGCCTTCCGCCGGGCCGGCGCGGTCTATCTGGTGGCGGACTGGACCCGCCGCGACGGCGCCATCGCCAAGGCGCTTGCCGCGCAAGGCCGCATCGGCGTGCCGCTCTACCTGGTCTACCGCCCCGGCGAGAGGACGCCGCGCGTCCTGCCGCAACTCCTCACGGCCGCGACGGTCACCGGCGCGATCGCGCCGGGGGTCGCCTGAACCGTCCGCACGAGCCTGACGCGCTTCCCATGACTTCCGATGCCGAGTTCCGTCCGCGCGCCCGGGCGCCGCGCGGGTTCCGCGATCGCCGCGCCGGCGAACTGGCGCTGGAGCGCCGGATCCTGACGAGCGTCGCGGCCACCTATGAGCTGTTCGGCTTCGAGGCGCTGGAGACCGCCGGCTTCGAATACGCCGATGCGCTCGGCAAATTCCTGCCGGACGACGACCGGCCGAACGTCGGCGTCTTCGCGCTCAAGGACGATGACGACCAGTGGCTGGCGCTTCGCTACGACCTCACCGCGCCGCTCGCCCGCTTCGTCGCCGAGAACACGCAAGGGTTGCCGCGCCCCTTCCGCCGCTACGCCATGGGTCCGGTGTGGCGGAACGAAAAGCCGGGACCGGGCCGCGACCGCCAGTTCACCCAGTGCGACGCCGACACCGTCGGCTCCGATCGCCCCGAGGCCGACGCCGAGCTGATCGCCATGGCGTCGGCGGCCTACGCCGCCCTTGGCCTCGGCGGCGAGGTGGTGATGAAGGTGTCGAGCCGGCGGCTGCTCGACGGGCTCCTCGGCGTCATCGGCGTCGGCGCCGCCGGCCAGCGGCTGACGGTGATGCGCGCGGTCGACAAGCTCGACCGGCTGGGTGAAGGCGGCGTCGCCGCCCTGCTCGGGGCTGGCCGCACCGACGAGTCGGGCGCCTTCACGCGCGGCGCGGGACTGGCGCGACCGGCGGTCGATCGCGTCCTCGCCTTCCTCGCCAGCCGATGCGGGAGCCGCGCGGCGACCCTGGCGGCGCTCGCCGAGGCGGTCGGCGGCTCGGCGGAGGGCGAGGCCGGACTGGCCGAGCTGTCGGCGATCGACGAGGCGCTCGTCGCCTTTGGCGTGGGCGAAGATGAGGCCGTGTTCGATCCGGCGGTGGTGCGCGGCCTGGAATATTATACCGGCGCGGTGTTCGAGGCGGCGCTGACCGGCGGCGCCCAGGCCGGCGGCGGCTTCGGCTCGGTCGGCGGCGGCGGACGCTACGACGATCTGATCGCCCGTTTCACCGGCGAGCGCACCCCGGCGACCGGCTTCTCCGTCGGCGTGTCGCGGTTGGCCACGGCGCTTTCATCGCGCGACGAGGCCAAGGCGGCGACACGCGGCCCGGTGGTGGTCATCGCCTTCGACCGATCGCGGATGGGCGACTATCTCGCCCTGGCCGCCGAGCTTCGCGCCGCCGGGATCGCCGCCGAGGTCTATCTCGGCGCCGCCGGCCTGCGGGCTCAGATGAAATACGCCGACCGGCGCGCATCGCCCGCCGCCGTTATTCTGGGCGAGGCGGAGATCGCCGCCGGAACCGTGACGATCAAGGATCTCGACCAGGGTCGCGCCATGGCCGCGGGCGTGGTCGACCATGAGGCTTGGCGCGCCGAGCGGCCGGGCCAGTTCAGCGTTGCCCGGGCGGAACTCGTCCCCGCCATCCGGCGCATCCTCGCCGGCGGAAGGTGACCGGGCCTCAGAGAGCCCGCCGCCCGGCCCACCAGAGGCCGACGACCAGCCCGAGGAAGGGGATCAGCGCCAGGGCGTCGGACCACGGGCCGGCGAAGAAGGGGTTGGACGCGGTCATGACGTCGGTCACCTTCTGGTTGAAGGCGGTGAGCGCCCCGGCCATGAAGGCGATGCCGATGCCGGCGATCGCGCCGCCGGCGATGTAGCCGGAGGCGACCAGGACGCCCGGGCTCTTGTCGGTCTCGGCGATCATCTCGACCTCGGTAAGGTCGCGATGGGCGTGGCGCTTGCGCAAGGTTCGATCCACCAGCCAGCGCACCGCGCCGCCGACGAAGATCGGCGCCGAGGACGACAGCGGCAGATAGACCCCGACGGCGAAGGCCAGCGAGCCGATGCCGCACATCTCCAGCACCACGGCGATCATGCCGCCCAGGATCACCAGGGTCCAGGGCAGCTGCTGGTTGAGAATCCCCTTGATGATGTAGCTCATCAGCGTCGCCTTCGGCGCGGCGAACTTGTTCACGCTCGTGCCGTCGGGACGCAGCTTGTGCGTGCCGTTGATCCCCGGATCGACCAGCCAGACCGGCGTCCCCGTGTTGTCGACGAGGTAGCGCTCGGCGCTCTTGCCGTTGGCGTCGGTTCGCTGAAAGACGTGGAAGAGGCGGCCGTCATCCTTCGCCTGCGGCCCGGTGATGCGCTCGGTCGGGAGCGTAGCGACGGCGGCCGCCGGGACGCGCCAATTGACCGCGTCCTTGGCGCCGGCTCCGACCGGGACATAGACGGTTGCGGCGCTATTCAGCGCCAGCAGGATCGGCCCCAGCACCAGCGCCGAGCCGAAGGCGCCCAGCAGGATGGCGATCTGCTGCGCGCGCGGGGTCGAACCGATGAGATAGCCGGTCTTGAGGTCCTGCGAGGTGGTGCCGCCGTTGGAGGCGGCGACGCAGACGATGCCGCCCACGCTGAGCGCCGTGACGTAATAGGTCGGCCCGGTCCAGCCGAGCGCGAGAAACGCCAGGCAGGTGAGCAGCAGGGTCGCCACCGTCATGCCGCTGATCGGATTGGAGGAGGAGCCGATCTCCCCGGTCAGGCGCGAGGAGACGGTGACGAAGAGGAAGCCGAAGACGACGATCAGCGCCGCGCCCAGGATGTTCATGTGCAGCGAATGGGCGAACAGGATCCCGGCCATGATGGCGATGAGGCCCAAGCCGACGATGCGCGGCGGCAGGTCGCGGTCGGTGCGCGGCGCCTCGGCCCTGGCGGCGGCGGCCCCATTGGCGCTTTGGGCGCGGCCGGCGCGCCAGTCGCGCACTCCGCCGCTCACCCCGCGCCAGATCATCGGCAGGGAGCGGCAGAGGCTGATGATCCCCGCCACCGCTACCGCCCCCGCGCCGATATAGAGGACATAGGCGCCGCGGATATCGTCCGGACCCATGGCCCCGATCGGCTTGTCGCCGGGGGGGACGATCCCGGCGGCGGCGCCGAAGAAGTGGATCGCCGGGATGAGGAAGAGGTAGGCGAGGACGCCGCCGGCGGCCATGGTGGAGGCGATGCGTGGGCCGATGATGTAGCCGACGCCGAGCAGCTCGGGCGAGATTTCGATGGAGGCCGAGCCGGCGGCCAGCGGCGCGGCGAACACCTTCTCGGGGATGTCCTTCCACAGTTTGAAGGCTTCCATCGCCAGCTTGTAGACGACGCCGGCGCCGAAGCCGGCGAAGATCGCCGCCGCTCCCGAGCGCGCCGCCTGCTCGTCCGCCGCCTCGCCCTCGACGCGGCCGAGCGCCCGCTCCTCCGCCGTCGCCCCGGCCTTCAGCACCTCGGCGCAGGCGGTGCCCTCGGGATATTTCAGGACGCCATGCTGCTGGACGATCAGCGCCCGGCGCAGCGGGATCATCATGATGATGCCAAGGAGGCCGCCCAGGATGGCGACGGTCATCACCCGGGTGATCTCGAGATCGAAGCCCAGGATCATGATGGCGGGCATGGTGACGCCGATGCCGAAGGCGATGCTCTCGCCGGCCGACCCGGCGGTCTGAACGATATTGTGTTCCAGGATGGAGACCGGCCGGAAGCCGAGCCGTCCCGCCAGGCGAAACAGGGTGAGCGAGATCACCGCCACGGGAATGGAGGCGCTGACCGTCAGGCCCACCTTCAGCACCAGGTAGAGGGACGAGGCGCCGAAGATCATCCCGAGCAGCACGCCGACGATCAGCGGCACGGGGGTGAGCTCGCGCAGCCGCGCGGCGGCGGGGATCAGCGGGCGGAAGAGGGCGAGGCGCCCGGGCGAGGCGGCCCCAGGTTGAGCATACGACCGCGCCGAGTCGGCGCCATCCTCGATCACGCTCATTGGCCTGGTCGCTCCCTGGAGCCTGCTCGCCCGCCGGGCAGTTGAGCATAGCCCCGCGCCATCCGCCAGGGGGCGTCCCCGCGCCCGACATCGAGCGCCGCGCTCCAGGTCGGCGAAAAGGGCGGCCGGCCTGGTTCGGGCGGTCTGCCTCTCAGGCGGCTCGATGCAGGGCGTGCATGTCGTCGCGCCGCAATCCGCCGAGCGCGGCGGCGACCGCCGAGACGAAAGCCCCCAGCGCCAGGGCGAAGGCTTCGAAATAGGCGATTTCGGAGGCGATGTCGGCCTCGTGCGGCAGCATCGGCGTTCCGGGGCCGGTGGGCGCGGCGCCGCTCCAGCTCGCCGCCAGGGCCGCCGCCGCGATCGTCGCCACCGCCCAGGCGATGAGGCCATGAGCGGTGTCGCGGAAGAACACCTCATGGGTGTGGACATGGGCCCACTTCACCCGAAGGCGACCGGCGAGATAGCCGCCGAGCGCGAAGCACAGCACCTGCGCCAGCACCAGGCCAGCGCCCGCCACCGGGGTGAACACCGCCGGCGTCAGGCCGCTGGCGCCCCAGACGCCCGCCGTCTTCAACCCTATTCCGCTCGCCACGCTGGCGACCACCACGCAAGCCGCAAGCGAGGCGGCCGCGCCGGCCAAGATCGCCGACCAGGAGATTGGCGCATGCGTCTCCTCGCCGACCGCGGCCGTCAGTCCGGTCTCGACCATCGCCGCCTCCTAGAAGTGGTGTGTGCAGAGAGCGAGGAGTAGGATGATCGGCAAGGGGATGCCGAGGAAATAGAGCAGTATCGAACGCATGACCTCAAAACCTCCCGTTGGATCCGAAATGCCGCGGCTCGGCGCCGAGCTTCCACGGCGGAACGTCCGCGAGGGTGCGCCGTTCCTTGGCCACGCAATCGCCGATTGCATCCGACGCGGGGTCGTCGGCGGTCTCGCCCTGGCCGCCGGTCTGGCGCCGGCCGCCGAGGGCGCGCAGGCGATGTGCGTCAGCAAGGTGACCAATCAGCCGGTCGCCTGCCCCGGCCAGCCGCCCTCGCCGCCGGTCGTCGCCGGTCTCGGCTCGACCATGGTGCTCGTCGGTCCCGCCGCCCCGACCCCCAAGCCGGCGAAGCTCTGCCACGCGGCCTGGACCGGCGCGCCGCGAACCTGTCGGGTGATCGCCATACCGATGTTGCCGCTGCCGCCGCTCTCCCCGAGCCAGGTCGGCGACACGCCGCCGCCGCCGCCCGGCTATGGGCCGCCGCGCTGACGCTTCCTCAGGCCGGCGCCGGCGGTAGGTCAAAATCCACCACCAGCGGCCGGTGATCGGAGGCGGTCCGCGCCAGGAGATCGGCGGGCACGCTGACGGCGACGACGCGGATTTCGGCGCTGGCGAAGACGTGATCGATGTTCAGCACCGGGGCGGGGGACGGGAAGGTGGCGGTGGCGCGCGGCCGCTGGCGACGGGGCCGCGCCGCCTGGCGCGCGTCGGTCAGGGCGGCGGCCAGGGTGCGGTGCGTCAGGGTGCGGCGGCTGGCGTTGAAGTCGCCGGCCAGGATCAGCGGGTCGCGGCGCAGGGGATGGGACAGCCAGCGCTCGCCGACCAGCGCGCGGGCCTGGGCATGCTGCTCGGAAGGAACGAGGCCCAGGTGGGTATTGATGACCTGCACGGTGATCGCGCCGATGTCGACCTCGACCCACAGCGCGCCACGCGGCTCCAGCCGCGGCAGGCGGTCGTAGCCGGGCAACGGCCCCGCCTTGACGACCCGCTGCGGCGCGAGGGTCAGGATGGCGTCGCCGTAGAGTTCCTCGGCGACCCGCAGCGCGGCGTTGAAGGCGAAGTCCATTTCCAGCCGCCGGGCGAGCTCGTGCGCCTGATCGACGCCGCCGGTGCGGGCGCGGCCCACGTCGACCTCCTGCAGCGCGACTATGTCCGGCTTGGCGGCGGCGATCACCGCCGCCACGCGGCCGATGTCCAGCCGCCGGTCGGTGCCGACACAGCGGTGGACGTTATAGGAAAGGATGCGCGGCATGCCGCTTCCTTGCCGCGCCCCGCCGGGCCGGACAATCGCTTCGCGCGGTGAGAGGACGCCGCTCTTCGAGCCGCCGGCCGAAGAGAAAACCGACCAAGGGCCGACGCTCCGGAGACCACGGGCCATCGTTCCGGAGAAAGGCGCGGCTGGGATGGCGCCCCGGGCGCGCTTGCCCGCCGCCGCTGGGCCCTTCAAGAAGGGCGCGCAATCGCGAACAGGTCGGGCGGACGCGACGGTGCTGCTGCGGGAGACGAGCACCTGCTGG
Source organism: uncultured Alphaproteobacteria bacterium (assembly GCA_963752245.1). GTDB lineage: Bacteria > Pseudomonadota > Alphaproteobacteria > Caulobacterales > Caulobacteraceae > Acaudatibacter. The sequence goes on along the minus strand of CAVVXO010000001.1, from coordinate 109,299 downwards.
CGGGTGGCGATCGCCAGCCGCGCGGCCGTGCTGATGGATGCCGAGGCCTACTACCGCGCCGCCCGGGCGGCGATGGCCAGGGCGCGGCGCTCGGTCCACCTGCTCAACTGGGCGTTCGAGCCGGAGACGCCCTTCGCTCCGGACGAGCCCGTGGATGAGGGCCACACCTTCGCCGGCTTCCTGCGCCGGCTGGCGAGCGAGACGCCCGAGCTCGACATCCGCATCCTGTGCTGGCAGTCGGCCCTGCCGATCGCCGCGACGCAGAACTTCTTCCCTTTGCGCGCCCGCGAGGCGTTCGCCGGCGGCGGCGTGGTCTTCCGGCTCGACGGCGCCCTGCCGATGGGCGCCTCGCACCATCAGAAGATGATCGTCATCGACGACGAACTGGCGTTCTGCGGCGGCGCCGACGTGGGTCCGGACCGCTGGGACGCGTCGACCCACGCCGACGACGATCCACGCCGCCGCCGGCCGCTCGGGGCCGGCTTCTTCAACGCCCGCCACGAGATGATGATGCTGGTCGAGGGACCGCCGGCGCGCCTGCTGGGTGAGCTGTTCCGCCGCCGCTGGTTGCGCGGCGTCGGCGAGGACCTGCCGCCGCCGCCGCCCGCGAGCGTCGCCGGCTCGCCGGCCTGGCCGACCGAGGTCGAGGCCGACTTCGAAAGCGCGCCGGTCGGTGTGGCGCGCACCGCTCCGGCCTGGCGCGACCAAGCCGCGGAGCGAGAGAGCGAAAGGCTCTATCTGGCGATGATCGCCGCCGCCCGGCGGACCATCTACCTCGAGAATCAGTACCTCACCTCGCCGGTGATCGCCGAGGCCCTGGCCGAGCGTCTCGCCCAGGCGGAGGGACCCGAGGTGGTGCTGGTCTCGGCGCGGCATTCGCCGAGCTGGTTCGACCAGATGACCATGGACCGCACCCGCGCCCTGTTCCTCGCCCGGCTGCGGCGCGCCGATGCCGGCGGGCGGATGCGCGCCTATTTTCCCCTCACCCGCGCCGGAAAGACGATCATCGTGCACGCCAAGCTGGCGATCATCGACGATGCCGTCCTGCGGATCGGCTCGTCCAATCTCAACAACCGCTCCACCGGCTTCGATAGCGAGTGCGACCTCGCGCTGGAGGCGTCGTGCGAGGCGCACCGCGCCGCGATCCTGGGCGTGCGCGACTGCTTGGTCGGCCACTGGCTGGGGCTGGAAACGGAGGCGATCACCGCGCGGGTCGCCGCCGAAGGCGGCCTCGGCGCGGCGATCGAGGCGCTGCGGCGGGAGGGCCATCAACGGCTGGCGCCGATCGAAACGCCGAGGCTGGGGCCGCTGGCGCGATTCGTCGCCGCCTATCACCTCGGCGACCCGGTCTCGCCGGCCGATTCCTGGCGGCCGTGGCGCCGCCGCCGCGACCTGCGCCGCTGCCTGCTGCGCGCCGCCGACGCCCTGGCGGTCGACCATCTGCCCCATCCGCATGACATCGCCGACGAGGCGCTTATATGAACGCGGCGGGCGGCGCCGAACCGGAGTATCGATCCCCTTGTCCAAGCTGACCTATCGCATCGTCGAGCACGACGGCGGCTGGGCCTACCAGGCCGACGGCGTCTTCTCCGAGACCTTTCCCACCCACGACGCCGCCCGCGCCGCCGCCGACCGCGCCGCCGGCGAGCAGCGGCTCGGCGAGGACAACTCGGTGGGCATCACCTACGAGGACTCCCGCGGCCGCTGGCGCGAGGAAATCGCCCGGGGCGACGACCGCCCGGAGACCGAGGTGGAGGGATAGCATCGGGCCCGGGGCGCGGACGCCGTCGTCCGCACCCTCGTCAGCCGCCTCCGATACTCGGCTCGGCCGCTCGTGTGAAAAAAGGCGGACGAGGAGGGCCGCGCTCCGGCGACTAACGTCCGCCGAGACTGTTCGTCCGCTCGATGAAGGCGGCGACGTTGTCGTGCAGCGCCTTCAGCGACGGCTCGTTGGCGTAGACCATGTGCCCGGACGGATAGTAGTGGTATTCAATGTTGCTCCGCAGGCTGTCCGGAATAGGCAGGTGGTGCATCTCGTACCAGCCTTCGTAGAATGGCGTGGCGATGTCGTAGTAGCCGCCGTTGACCATGACCCTGAGCCCCGGATTGTATTTCATCGCCGAGGCGAGATCGGGCATGACGTTCAAGATTCCGCGGATCGGCTGGCCGACGCCGGGCGGTTGGTGCTCGAAGGCCCAGTGGTCGCCGAGATCGACCTCCGGCTTGTAAGTCAGGCCAGCGCCGTAGCCGAGTTGGCGGCGGACGTAGTCATTGAACGCCGCGACATAGGCCGAGCTGATCGACGCCGACTGTGGATCGTATTCCGCCTCCTTCGACAGCGGATCCATGTGCGGGCCGGAAAAGCGGGCGTCGAGCCGGCCGGTGGTGAGGCCCTCCGCGTCCTGGAGGTTCTTCTCGAACTCGCCGCCGTTGATCCGCAGATCGGCCTTCAGCACGTAGTCGGCCGACAACCCGGTGTAATGCGCCAGCCGCTCGGCGATGGCGCTGCCGCCGCGCCGGGTCGAGCTCGGAGCCGGCGGCCAGCGCGCTGGCGTAGTCGCCGGTGGCGAATTGCTCGACTTCGGCGAGGAACGGTTCGAGCGCGGCGGGGCGGCCGCCGACGATGCGGTTGTGATACCACGCCGAGGCGGCGAAAGTCGGCAGGGAGACGATGTAGGCTTCGTCCGTCCCCGGATTGAGCTCCGGTCCGTCGGCGGAGAGATCGAAGTCGAGGATTTGCGAGAGCAGGATCACGCCGTTGAAATCGATGTCCTCGCCGGTCTCCAGGAGGTTGACCAGCACGGCCGAGCGCGGGGTGCCATAGCTCTCGCCGAACAGGTACTTCGGCGAGTTCCAGCGTCCGTACTTCGACAGGAAGCCCATGATGAATCGGCTGAAGGCGTGCGCGTCCTGGTCGACGCCGAAGAAGGCCTTTTCCTTGTCCTTGCCGGCGATGCGCGAGAAGCCCGTGCCGGGGGCGTCGATGAACACCAGGTCGCTGGCGTCGAGCAGGCTGTAGGCGTTGTCGACCACGCCGTAGGGCGCGGCCGGCGTGTGGTCGGCGTCGCGGGTGACCACCCGGCGCGGGCCAAAGGCGCCCATGTGCAGCCAGATGGTCGAGGAGCCCGGGCCGCCGTTGTAGAGGAAGGTGATCGGCCGATCGGTGGCCGGCGCGCCCTTCTTGAAATAGGCGACATAGAACATCGCCGCCTCGGCCTTGGGATTGTCCTTGTCGTCCAGATCCGCGTCGCTCTTGCGATCCTTGGCCGCCCTCTCGTGGGCGACGGCGTCGTCCCAGCCCTTGGGGTGAACGACGATGGTGCCGGCGACGGCGCGGTAGTCGATGCGCCGGCCCTCGACAGCCACGGAGCCATCGCTCCACGCCTGTTCGGGGGCGAACAGCACGCCCTGGTCGGGGCCGGACGAGGTCGCCGCCTCGCTGGTCGCCGGCTGGGCGGCCGGCTGCTTGGCGGCGCGGGTCGGCTCGGCCGCCCGGGCGGACGCCGCGGCGACGAGGGCGAGCGCCGCCGCCGAAACAAGAAGCCTCGCCGCCATCACGCCGCCTCGCGCTCGGACGAGGGGGCGGTCGCCGGCGCGCCGGAGAACCGCAGCACGCCGTCTTCGACCGTTTTGGGACGAAAGAAGCGGCGATCCTTCAGATAGTTCTGGTGCGCCACATAGGGCTCGGCGGCGCCGGCGTTGGGGAAGCTCACCATGCCGCGCTGGATATAGCCCGAGCTGAAATCGAACCATGGCCTTGGCTCGGTCGCCGCGTCCGGCTCCGCGGGGCGCGCCTCGGTGAAGCCGCGCGCGTCCATGTAGCCCACGATATTGCACACGTGCTGGGCGATCAGCTCGGCCTTCAGCGTCCAGGAGGCGTTGATGTAGCCGAACACCGAGGCGAGGTTCGGCACGCCGCTGAACATCATCCCCTTGTAGGTGAAGCGGCGACTGAAATCGACGCGCTCGCCGTCCACCACGATCGGCGCGCCGCTCAGAAGCTGCATGTCGAGACCGGTGGCGGCGACGATGACGTCGGCCGCCAAGGTCCGGCCGGATTTCAACAGGATGCCGTCGGAGACGAACCGGTCGATGTGGTCGGTGACCACCTCGGCCCGGCCCTGCCTGATCGCCGCGAACAGGTCGGCGTCGGGGATCAGGCACAGCCGCTGGTCCCACGGGTTGTAGCGCGGGGTGAAGTGCGCCTCGACCGTCTCGGCGCCCAGCTCAGCCTTCGCCATGTCGAGCAAGGCCTTCCTCGCCTTCTCCGGCTTCTTTCGCGCCTGGCCGTAGAACCACATCTGCATCAGCACATTGCGCCAGCGGATCAGGGCGTAGGCGAGCTTACCCGGCAGCAGCCGGCGCAGACGGTTGGCCAGCGCGTCCTCGCCCGGGCGCGAGACCACCCAGGTCGGCGAGCGCTGCAACATGGTGACCTTGGCGGCGGCCCCGGCCATGGCCGGAACCAGCGTCACCGCGGTGGCCCCGCTGCCGATCACCACCACCTGCTTGCCGGCGTAATCCAGGTCGGCCGGCCAGAACTGCGGCTCGACGATCGGGCCGGAAAAACTCTCCTCCCCGTCGAAATGCGGCCGGTGTCCGCGGGCGTAACTGTAATAGCCCGTGCACATGAAGAGGAAGTTGCATTGCATCTGTCGCGCCGCGCCCGCCTCCACGAGGTCGACGGTCCATCGCGATGTTTCGGAGTTCCAGCGCGCCGCGGTCACCCTGACGCCAAAGCGGATCCTGTCGCGCAAATCGAACGCGTCGACGGTCTCGTTCAGGTATTTGAGAATGGAGGGTCCGTCGGCGATCGCCTTGGCCTGCGTCCATGGCTTGAAGCTGTAGCCAAGGGTGAACATGTCGCTGTCCGAGCGAATGCCGGGATAGCGGAACAGGTCCCAGGTGCCGCCCAGCCGCTCGCGCGCCTCCACCACCGCGAAGCTCTTGTTCGGACAGCGGGTCTTCAGATGGTAGGCCGCGCCGATGCCGGAGATCCCGGCCCCGACGACGACCACGTCGACATAGTCCATCGGCAATTCATCTCCCCCCGCGACTTCCGGCCGCGAGCGAGGTTTCAAACGCGTGTTCTTAAGCCACGCGCCGCCGCTGGCGACAAGGCGCGGCGGGAGCTCCCTCACACCCCTCCGGTCACCGGCAGCAGCGCCCCGGTGATCGCCGCGGCCTCGTCGGAGGCGAGGAACAGGATGGCGGCGGCGGCCTGGGCGGGCGTCACCCAGGCGGCGACGTCGGCGTCCGGCATGTCGGCGCGGTTGGCCGGCGTGTCGAGGATGGAGGGAAGCACGGCGTTGACCCGCACCCTGCCCTTCCATTCCTCGGCCAGGCTTTCGGTGAGCCGGTGGACGCCGCTCTTTGCGGCGGCATAGGCGCCCATGCCGGCGGCGGCCTTGATCGCCGCGTTGGCGCCGACGTTGACGATCGCGCCCCGGCCGCTTGCCGCCAGCGCTGGCAGGGCTGCCTTGCAGGCGGCCGCGACCGTCAGGACATTGAGACGCCAGAGCGCTTCCCAGACGCCGAGCTCTCCCTCCGCGAGCGTCTGCCAGCGAAAGCCGCCGACGACGTTGATCAGCACGTCCACTCCGCCGAGCGCCTGGTTCGCCCTGCCGATAGCGCGCTCCGCCGCGAGCGGATCGGCGAGGTCGACGCCGCCGAAGGTCGCGACTCCCGTGGGCGCCATGAGGGTCTCCAGCCTGTCGATCGCCACGACCTGGGCGGCGCGCGCTGAGGCCGCCTCGACCACGGCGCGGCCAAGGACGCCGCCCCCGCCGGTCACCACGATCCTGCGATCGCGCATGAGGCTATTTCCCCACGCAGGTGAGCGGCGCGGCGCTGGTCAGGGACGAGAAATCCGGAAAGCTGTAGGCGCCGTTCAGCGCCGGCGAGGGCGTCTGGCGCTCGAACCAGGGCAACAGCGCCTCGGTCTGCAGGGTGTAGGTCTTCGGCGTCCCGCCGCTCTGAACCGTCTGCTTCCATAGCTGCTGCTTGGCCGGGGCGTACTCCACGGCGTCGCCCACCTCGATCAGGCTCTGGAAGCAGCGGTTGTGGCGGAAAGCGTCGCCCCACAGCAGGGTCTTGCTGGTGATCAAGGGATCGTGAGTCACCTCGGCGATCTCGTGCGCCAGGGTGGCCGCGTCGGGCGAGGGGACCTTGAAGGCGTCGTTCAGCCCTTCCAGCCACGAGGTGTAGGTATAGACCACCGCGCCGGTGCGGCCCTTGGTCCAGAACCAGCTGTGGTAGCCGAAGGCGAAGGACTCCAGGGCGTTGTAGGTGACGAAGATCGGATAGGTCGCCGGCGAGGCGCCGCGAAGCCAGACATTGACGGGGGCGTCGCGACCTTGGTCGATGATCGCGCTGTCGATGATCTCGCCGAGCAGGCGGCCGTCCTTGGTGGTGTAGACCTTCACCGTCCCCGGCGGCGCGACGATGTCGATCGGGGCTGCAACCGATGGTTGATAAAGCGTGTGCCAGTCCTTGGGGGCCGTCGGAAATTCGGTATGCAGCATGGCGTCGATGAACTGCAGATCGCCAGCCGCGTAGGGCGAGGTCTGGAAGATCGGGCTGCCCAGCATTGAGCGTGCCGCCTTGGTCCCGTCGAACACCACGGGGTGAACGCCGTCGACCGAGTAGTCGCTGACCGTCAACCGGATCGGCACGATCACGGCGGGGATTACCGTCGTTTCGCCGAAACCAGGCGCGGCTCCGACCAGGGTGCGACTGTATGTCTGCCCGGCGATGGTGAACGATCGCGACCAGGTCGGCAGAGTGCGCACCCGACCCGCCTCGACATCCGCTTGCAGCTTCGACCAATCGGCCGGCGTCGCCACATCGACTTGCGGCGGCCGGTGATAGCCTGGGTCGAGCTTCTGGGCGAGGCTGTCGATGGCGATGGGAGCCTTGAACACCGCCGCCGCCGCGCCGCTGGCGGCCAGCGCCGCGGCCGCCGCGATCATCCCCGCCGCGATCATGCCTTTCACGATTCACCTCCCGAACCTTCGCCTCGCCGCTCGGCTTTCTAGGCCGATCCCTGGCGGGGATCGAGGGGCGTTGCGGCGCGCCCAGCGTCAGCAGGCATGAGTGCAACCATGAATGGCGCCTGACCGTTGACCTCAGGGCCGGTTAAGCCACGGCATGGGACTTTCCACCCGCTGGCGTCGGACCCCGATCGCCGAAATGAAGAAAAAGGAGTTGAAACGTGAAACGCTTGCTCATCACCGGCGCGGCGCTGGCCGCTCTCGCGGCCCCCGCGCTCGGAGCGGCCCAGCCGGCCCCGACCGGCCCCGCCCCGGCCCAACGGGACTGGCATCAGGATCAGCGGCAAGAATACCGCCAGGATCAGCGGCAAGGATACCGTCCGGATCAACGTCAGGACATGCGCCAAGACCTGCGCGAGCGCATCTGGAACCGCAATGACAAGATGTGGTGGCGCGGACGGCCCGAGTTCGCCGGCTATTATGGCGTTCGGCCAGGCTATTGGTTCATCCCGGGCCGCGGCTACATCCGGCCCTTCCCAGGCTACTACAACTACGCCTGGCGGATCGGCGGCGTCGTGCCTTTCGCGCTCCGCAGCTATGTGGTCGTCAACCCCTATGTCTACGGCTTGCCGCCCGCGCCGCCCTCCTACCGCTACGTTTTCCTGGGCAATGGCACCGTGGGGCTCATCAACCGCTATAACGGCCGCATCGTGCGTGTCTATCCGCGCCTCTACTAGGCGATAGCCGTCGGCGCCGCCCCGAATCTCGTGTTCGGGGCGGCGGGCAGGTTTGCCAGCCTGACTGGTTTGCCGCACATCGGCCGCCCCTTCCGGCTTGGCTGACCTTCCTGAAATGACTTCGACCACCGCCGCGCGCGAGCTCGTGCGCCTATTGTTGGCGCACGGCGTCACGCACGTCTTCTGTGTGCCCGGCGAGAGCTACCTGGCGGTGCTGGACGCGCTCGCCGACGTTCGAGACGAAATTCACGTTATAGCCTGCCGGCACGAAGCCGGGGCGGCCAACATGGCGGTGGCGCATGGCAAGCTTACCGGCGCGCCCGGCATCTGCATGGTGACGCGCGGACCCGGCGCGACCCACGCCTCGATCGGCGTCCATACCGCGCGGCAGGATTCGACGCCGATGATCCTGTTCGTCGGTCAGGTGGCCCGCGACCAGAAACACCGCGAGGCCTTTCAGGAAGTCGACTACGCGGCCGCCTTCGGACCTCTCGCCAAGTGGGCGGTTGAGATCGACGACCCGGGGCGGACGGTGGAGTTGACCGGCCGCGCCTTCGCCACCGCCGTGCAGGGTCGCGCCGGACCAGTGGTCATCGCCCTGCCGGAGGACATGTTGCGGGCCGAGACGCCTCGGACCCTTCTTTCTCGAAGCGCCCCGGCCACCGCCGCGCCGCCGCCTGAATTTCTCGGCGCGTTGAGCGAGCGCCTTTCGCGCTCCGAACGTCCGCTGATGATCCTCGGCGGCAGCGGCTGGAGCGCCGGGCCGCTGCAGGGTCTCACCGCCTGGGCCGGCGCCGCCGGCGTGCCGATCGCCCTGTCGTTCCGCCGCAAGGACCTGATCGACAATGACAGCCCCGGCTACATCGGCGATCTTGGGCTGGGGCCCAATCCCGAGCTGATCGCCCATGTGCGATCCGCCGACCTGATCCTCGCCGTCGGCGCGCGGCTCGGGGAAAACCCAACGCAGGGCTACAGCCTGTTCACGACCGAGCGAACCGCCCGCGAGCTCGTGCACATCCACCCCGACCCGGAAGAACTCGGGCGGGTGTGGCCCGCGTCGCTGGCGGCGGTGGCGGCGGTCGATGAATCCGGCGCGCGCGCTCGCCGCCTTGTCCCTCCCAGCCGGCCGTTGGACGGCCTGGCAAGCCCCGGCGCGCGCCGCCTACGAAGCATTCACGCGGCCCGTCGCGGTCGCCGGACGAGTCGAATCTTTCGGAGATCTTCGCCCAGCTCGGCGAGGTCGTCGGACCCGAGGCGATCATCTGCAACGGCGCCGGCAACTTCGCCGCCTGGCTGCACCGCTTCCATCGCCATCGCCGCTTCGGAACCCAGCTGGCGCCGACCAGCGGGGCGATGGGGTTCGGCGTGCCGGCGGCGATCGCCGCCAAGCTCGTCCATCCAAAGCAGACGGTGATCGCGGTGGCGGGCGACGGCGATTTCCTGATGACCGGCCAGGAGCTGGCGACGGCGGCGCAATACGGCGCGGCGGTGATCTTCATCGTGGTCGACAACGGCGCCTACGGCACCATCCGCATGCACCAGGAGCGCGACTATCCGGGCCGCACGATCGCCACCGATCTCGTCAATCCCGATTTCGTCGCCTACGCCCGCGCTTTCGGCCTTTGGGCCGAGCGGGTGGAGGAGACCGCCGCCTTCTGGCCGGCGCTGGAGCGGGCGCGCGCCGCTGGCGCGCCGGCGCTGATCCACCTGATCACCGACATCGAGGACATCGCCCCGGGTCGGCGGTTGCACGGCGGCTAAAGGTTCAGACCGCCTCGCCGCGCAGCAGCCCGGGCAAGTCGCCCACCGCGCCGCCGGCCTCGCGCATGAAGAAACGGCGCGCCGGGCCAATGCGGTTGACGATGGCCATGCCCGTCCCGCGCGCCAGTCGCACCAGCGGGTGGCCGGTGGAAAACAGGCGATCGAACAGGTCGGTGGCGAGCGCCAGGCCGACCGTGTCGAGGCGGCGCCAGCGGGCATAGCGCTCCAGAACCAGCTCGGCGCCCAGGTCCTCGCCCAGCCGCGCCGCCTGGATCAGCACCTCGGCGAGCGCCGCGACATCTTTCAAGCCGAGGTTGAGCCCCTGGCCGGCGATCGGATGGATGGCGTGGGCGGCGTCGCCGACGAGGGCGAGGCGCGGACGCAGTCAACTGGTCGGCGAGTTGCAGCGACAGCGGATAGACGAAGCGCGGGCCGATCACGTCTCGACCGCGCCGAGGAACTCGCCGAAGCGGCGGCGCAGATGATGCGCGAACAGCTCTGGCCGCGCGCTCTTCAGCGCCGCGCCGGCGGCGCGCCCTTCGGTCCAAACCAGGCTGGCGCGACGGCCGATCAGCGGCAGAATCGCGAATGGGCCAGTGGGCAGGAAATGCTCGTAAGCGACGCCGCCATGATCCCGCTCGAGCTCGAGCGTCGCGACGATGCCGACCTGCGGGTAGTCCCAGCCGATCACCCCAAGACCGGCGCGCGTACGGGTTGGCGAGACACGGCCATCGGCGGCGACGATCAGCGGCGCGCGCGATCTCCGGCCGTCGGCGAGACTCGCCGTGGCGCGGCCGGGGCCAAACTCGACCTCGACCACCTCGGCGGGCGCCAAGACCTTGACGCCGGGGCGCGCCAGCACCGCCGCGCCAAGAGCGGCGCGGATGTCGCGGTTTTCGAGCATGTAGCCGAGCGGTTCGTCGCCGGTGCGCTCGGCGATCTCGCCGGCGTCGAAGCGCAGGAAGGCGGGCAGCGCCGGCCCGGCGGCCGCGCCTGGCGCTTGACCGTCGGTGACGACGATCCGGTCGATCCGCTGCGCCCTCGGCTGCAAAGCCTCGGCAAGCCCGAGGGCCCGCCATTGGCGAAAGGCGGCGAAAGATATTGCGCTCGCCCGACCGTCGAAGTCGGGCGCGGTCTGGGCGTCGACCGTTTGTGGGTCGACGAGAATGACCTCCAGGCCGCCGGAGGCGAGCGCCAGGGCGAGGCTCGCCCCGACCATGCCGGCGCCGACGATGATCACATCGGCGTCGAGCGTCTCGGCCAAGGCCTTCAGCCCTCCGCTTCGGAGGGAAGGCCCATCATGTGGAAGCCGGCGTCGACATGGACCACCTCGCCGGTGGTCGAGCGGCCGAGATCGCTGAGCAGCCACAGAGCGCAGCCGGCGACGCCCTCCATGGAGGTGTCCTCCTTGAGCGCGCTCATGCTTCGGCCCTGGGCGAGCATGGCCCGGCCGCCGCTGATGCCGGCGAGCGACAGTGTGCGCATCGCCCCAGCGGAGATGGCGTTAACCCGGATGCCGGCGGGGCCGAGGTCGCGGGCGACGTAGCGCATCGCCGCTTCCAGCGCCGCCTTGGCGACACCCATGGTGTTGTAGTTGGGGATCGCCCGCTCGCTGCCGAGATAGGTGAGGGTAACGATGGAGCCGCCGCGCGGCATCAGCCTCGCCGCCCGCCGCGCGGCGTCAACGAAGCTGTAGCAGGAGATGTCGAGCGCCTGGGCGAAGCCCTCGCGGGTGGCGTTCTCGACGAAGCTGCCCTTGATCTGATCGGGGCCGGCGAAGGCGATGGCATGGACGAGAAAGTCGAGTTCGCCGAGGCCCTCTTCGATCACGCCGAACGCCGCTTCCATCGAGGCGTCGCTGGCGGCGTCGAACGCGGCCCACGTCTTCACCCCGATGCTCTCGCCGAGCGGTCGGACGCGCTTTTCGTTGGCCTCCATATAGGCGAGCGCCACCTCGCCGCCTTGCGCGGCGATCTGGGCGGCGATGCCCCAGGCGATCGAATTGTGGTTGGCGACCCCCATGACGACGCCCTTCTTGCCCGCCATCAGCGCGCCGGAGGGGAAGGCGTAGTCCTTGGTCATTCAGCCTCCGCACCGGCGGATTCCGGCCGGCTGTTTCTTCTCGCCACTCGCGGGCGCGACGAGCGGAGAGGCCGGCTGGAAGCCGGCGGCACGGGCCGGCTGGAAGCCGGCGATACGGGCCGGCCGTGGGCCCGCGCTCCGGTTCGAGGCAAACATCCGGTCGACCATCAAACCACCCGCTCGACCAGCTCGGCCTTGATCTCGGCGATCGCCTTGGCCGGGTTGAGGCTCTTGGGACAGACCTGGGCGCAGTTCATGATGGTGTGGCAGCGGTAGAGCTTGAACGGGTCCTCGAGCGCGTCGAGCCGCTCGCCGGTGGCCTCGTCGCGGCTGTCGGCGATCCAGCGCCGCGCCTGCAGCAGGGCGGCGGGGCCGAGGAACTTCTCGCCGTTCCACCAGTAGCTCGGGCAGCCGGTCGAGCAGCAGGCGCAGAGGATGCACTCATAGAGGCCGTCGAGCTTGGCGCGATCCTCCTCCGACTGGCGCCATTCGGTCTGCGGCTCGGGCGTCACCGTGTGCAGCCACGGCTCGATCGAGGCGTACTGGGCGTAGAAGATGGTGAGGTCCGGCACGAGGTCCTTCACCACCCCCTGGTGCGGCAGGGGCGCGATGGTGATCGCCTTATCCTTGGCCTTAAGCCCGGGCGTCTCGGCCCAGCCGTGCGTGCAGGCGAGCGTGTTGCGGCCGCCGATGTTCATCGCGCAGGACCCGCACACCCCCTCGCGGCACGAGCGCCGGAAAGTGAGGGTGGAGTCCATGGTGTTCTTGATATGGATGAGCACATCGAGCACCATCGGCCCGCAGGCGTCGACGTCCACATCGTAGGTGTCCCAGCGGGGGTTGCCTTCGCCCTCCGGATCCCAGCGATAGACGCGGAACGCCTTGACGCGCTTGGCGCCCGCGGGCGCGGCGTGGCGGCGCCCCTCGCGGACGATGGAATTCTTCGGGAGCGTGAGCTGGACCATCAGCCGGTGTCCCCGTCGCGCGCGGGCAGGGCGTCCAGCCCGCGCATCCAGCCGAGGCGGCTGTGGGCATAGATGTGCAGCTTCGGCGGCGCCGCCTCCGGATCGTCGAGGCTGGCGGTGGTGATGTCGATGCGGCGGCCCTCGTAGGCGTGCTCGGCGAAGGTCAGCTGGGTCCCGCAGGCGCCGCAGAACTGGCGCAGCGCCCGGTCCGAGGAGGCGTAGCGCATCGGCGTGCCGGCGGTGAAGGCGAAGTCGTCGGTCGCCACGGTGAACCAGGCGAGCGCCGGCGCGCCGGAGACCTTGCGGCAGTCCGTGCAGTGGCAGAGCGCGGCGTGCCCGGCGTCGCCGCGCGCCTCGTAGCGCACCTGGCCGCAGTGGCAGCCGCCGGTGAGAACCGGCGCCATCAATACACCCGCGCCTTCGGAGGGATGTAAGCGACGTCGTTGGTGAGGGTGTAGGCGTGCACCGGTCGGTAGTCGATGCGCACCTCGCCGGTCGCGTCGTTCAGCCACGCCAAGGTGTGCTTCATCCATGTCTGGTCGTCGCGGTCCGGGAAGTCCTCGCGGGCGTGGGCGCCGCGGCTCTCGGTGCGGTTGAGGGCGCCGGCGACGGTGACGATGGCCTGGCCGACGAGGTTCTCCAATTCCAGGGTCTCCACGAGATCGGTGTTCCAGATCATGCCCCGGTCGGTGACCTTGAGATCGGCCCGCTTGGCGTGCACTCGAGCGAGCCGCCCGACGCCCGATTTCAGCGTCTCCCCGGTGCGGAACACCGCGGCGTCCTCCTGCATCGCCCGCTGCATCTCCAGGCGCAGGGCCGCGGTCGGCGTGCCGCCGTTCGCATGCCGCAAGCGATCGAAGCGGGCGAGGTGCGGCTCGGTCATGCTGGCCGCGAGTTCTGGCTGGCGCGCGCCGCCCGTCAAGGTGTCGCCGCAGCGCTGGCCAATGGCGCGGCCGAACACGACGAGGTCGATCAGCGAGTTGGAGCCGAGGCGATTGGCCCCGTGGACGCTGACGCAGGCCGCCTCTCCGACCGCCATCAGGCCCGGCACGACGCTGTCCGGCTCGCCATCGCGCAGCGTCACCACCTCGCCGTGAAAGTTCGTCTGCAGCCCGCCCATGTTGTAGTGCACGGTCGGCAGCACCGGGATCGGCGCCCTGGTGACATCGACGCCGGCGAAGATCATCGCGGTCTCGCTGATCCCTGGCAGGCGTTGGTGCAGCACCTTGGGATCGAGATGATCGAGGTGCAGGAAGATGTGGTCCTTGGCGGCGCCGACGCCGCGCCCCTCGCGAATTTCGATGGTCATGGCGCGGCTGACCATGTCGCGCGGCGCGAGGTCCTTCACGCTCGGGGCATAGCGCTCCATGAACCGCTCGCCCTCGGAATTGGTGAGATAGCCACCCTCGCCGCGCGCGCCCTCGGTGATCAGGCAGCCGGCGCCGTAGATCCCCGTCGGGTGGAACTGCACGAACTCCATGTCCTGCAGCGGCAGGCCGGCGCGCAGCGCCATGCCGTTGCCGTCGCCGGTGCAGGTGTGCGCCGAGGTGCACGAGAAGTAGGCCCGGCCATAGCCCCCGGTCGCCAGCACCGTCGTCTGCGCCTGAAAGCGATGCAGGGTGCCGTCGTCGAGCTTCCAGGCAGTGACGCCGAGGCAGCGGCCTTCCTCGTCCATGATGAGGTCGAGCGCGAAATATTCGATGAAGAACTCCACCGACTTCGACAGAGACTGGCCGTACATGGTGTGCAGCATGGCGTGGCCGGTGCGGTCGGCGGCGGCGCAGGTGCGCTGGATCGGCGCCTCGCCATAGTTGCGGGTCATGCCGCCGAAGGCCCGCTGGTAGATCTTGCCATCGGCGGTGCGCGAGAAGGGCACGCCCCAGTGCTCCAGCTCATAGACCGCGGCCGGGGCGTGGCGAGTCATGTACTCGATGGCGTCCTGGTCGCCCAGCCAGTCGGAGCCCTTGACCGTGTCGTACATGTGCCAGCGCCAGTCGTCCGGCCCCATGTTGCCGAGCGCCGCGCTGATGCCGCCCTGCGCGGCGACGGTATGCGAGCGGGTGGGGAAGAGTTTGGTGACGCAGGCGGTCTTCAGGCCGCGCTCGGCGCAGCCCAGCGCCGCCCGCAAGCCCGAGCCGCCGGCGCCGACCACCACCACGTCGAAGCGATGGTCCTGGAAGCGATAGGCCGCCATGCTCAGCCGGCTTCCGGGCCGGCGCCGAGCGCCAACTTGAGCACCGCGATGAGGCCGAGCGCCGCCACGCCCCAGGTGAGAAACAGATTGGCCAGCAGGAGCACCGTCTTGGTCGAGCGCTTGGCGATATAGTCCTCGACGATCACCCGCATGCCGATCTGGGCGTGCCAAGCGCCGACGACGATGAACATCCCGGCCAGGGCGGCGTTCAGCGGCGCGGCGAAGAAGGCGAGCCCCGAAGGATAATCGCCGCTGGCCAGGCGCACGGCCGCCCACATCGCCCAAAGGGTCAAGGGGATCAGCGCCACCGAGGTGACCCGCTCGGCAAGGAAGCCGCCGACGCCGCTGCCCGCCGCGCCCAGCCCGCGCACGCGGCGCAGGGGCGTGCGAAAGCCGGTCACGGCGGCCACCCGCCGCGGCTCGTGAGCGCGAACGCCCACAGCGCCAACGTGGCCAGCGCCGCCAGCGCCAGGGCCGCCCAGGCGGTGCGGTTGGCGGTCGCCGGCTTGAATCCCTTGCCGATATCCCAGGCGAGGTGCCGCAGCCCGGCGAACAGATGGAAGAAGGCGCTGAAGGTGACGCCGATCAGCACCAGGAGGCCCAGCCAGGACCCGGCGATCGCCGCGAACCGCCGTCCACGCCTCCTCGCCCGACGCCAGCGCCAGCACCGCCGCGACGGCGATCAGCAGGCCGGCGTAGAGCCCGACCCCGGTCATCCGGTTCAGGATCGAGGTCGCCATGGTCACATGCCACCGCCAGTGCATGGCGTGCGGCGACAGCGGCCTTGGGCGGGAAGACGCGGTCTCCGCCATGGCGACTATAGGGGGGTGAGAGACAGCATGGGGGCGGCCCGTTCATAGTGCCAGGACGGGGGGTGTCAACGAAGCGGGCCCGGGGCCTTGCCCGGGGCCGAGGCGTGGCCGCGCGGCCGTTGCGATCCCGGGAGGCGAGCCGCGGGTCATCGCGGCGGGCGCGCGCCTCTCCGGCTTCTTTCCATCAGCTCGGCGAAGCGGCTGAAAAGGTGAAGGGCGTCATCCGGCCCCGGCGAAGCCTCCGGATGGTGCTGCACCGAGAACACCGGCCGATCGGTCATGGCGAGGCCGGCGTTGCTGCCGTCGAACAGGGAAACGTGGGTTTCGGCGAGACGGGCGGGCAGGCGCGCCCGATCGACGGTGAAGCCGTGGTTCATGGACACCACCTCCACCTTGCCGGTGGCGAGGTCCTTCACCGGATGGTTCGCGCCGTGATGGCCCTGTTCCATCTTGATCGTGGCGCCGCCGAGCGACAGAGCAAGAAGCTGGTGGCCGAGACACACGCCGAGCACCGGCACGCCGCTGTCGGCCAAGGCGCGCACTTGGCCGCCCAGCCGCGCGGCGGTGGCGGCCGGATCGCCCGGACCGTTCGAGAGCACCACGCCGTCGGGCGCCGCCGCCAGGATATCGGCGGCCGGCGTGGCCGCGGGCACGATCCGCACCGCCGCGCCGACCGCCGCCAGCGAGCGGGCGATGTTGCGCTTGACGCCATAGTCGACGAGCACGACGCGAAAGCGAGGCTCGGCGGCGGCGGCGTAGCCCTCCGGCCAGCGCCACGGCCCTTCGCGCCAGTCACGCGGGCTCGCGCCGCTCGCCTCGGCGGCGAGGTCGGCTCCGGCCATGCCATTCCAGCCGCGCGCCCGCGCCACCAAGGCGTCGAGGTCGAAGCGGCCATCTGGAGGGTGGGCGATCACCGCGTGCGGCATGCCGCGCTCGCGGATGCGCACGGTGAGGGCGCGCGTGTCGAGGCCGCTCATCGCCACCACGCCGCGGCGGACCAGCCAGCCGTCGATCGACTCGCTGGCGCGCCAGTTGGCGGGCGCGGTCGGGGCGGCGCGGAACAGGGCGCCGACCGCGGCGGTCGGCCGGCCAGGGTCTAGTTGCTCGATGTCCTCCTCGTTCACCCCGACATTGCCGACGTGCGGAAACGTGAAGGCGACGATCTGGCCGAGGTAGGAAGGATCGGTGAGGATCTCCTGATAGCCGGTCATGGCGGTGTTGAAGCACACCTCGCCTGTCGCCTCGCCGCAGGCGCCATGCCCGCGCCCCGGCCAGATTTCGCCGTCAGCGAGCGCGAGAACCGCCGTCGTTCCTTCGGGGAGGCAGGGGCGTGTCGGCGGGACGGCGGCCATGGTGGTGCGCTCGGGCGGCGAATGGGCTATGGCCTCACCATGCTACAGTTGCGCCCGAACTGCGAGGCATGCGACGCCGATCTGCCGCCGGAAAGTCTGGCCGCCCGCATCTGCTCCTTTGAGTGCACGTTTTGCGCCGCCTGCGCCGAGGGTCGGTTCGCCGGAACCTGTCCGAACTGCGGCGGCGAACTGGTGCGCCGCCCGATCCGCCCGGCCTCTGCGCTGACGCGATACCCGGCCTCGACCGAACGGCGCGTCAAGCCGCACTGACCAGGCGGCGGCGGCCGGCGGCCAGCGCTGGGGCGGCGACGACAACCACCGGTCGCGCCGCGCGTTGAACTGGAAACAGCGAGGAGCCATCCGATGTCCGACACCACAAGCGGCGCCAAACCATCCGACCGCCTGCGAGAGGCGGCGAGCAAGGCGCGCGACACCTTGAACGAGCAGATCGTCGAGCCGGCCCGGCGCGCCGGAGAGGCGATGCGCGCCTCCGGCCAGAAGTGGGCCGAGGGGAACGCCAAGATCAGCCTGACCCTGATCGACCAGGCCGAGCGCAACGTCCACGAGGCGTTCGCCGCGATGCGCCAGGCCGCCCAGGCCAAGGATCTCTCCGAGGTGGTGACCATCCAGTCCGACTACCTGCGGCATCAAGGCGCGCGCGCCATGGAGCAGGCGCGCCAGATCGGCGACATGATTCTCCAGGTCGGCCGCGAGACGGCGACCCCGATGCGCGGCGCGGCCGAGGCGAGCGCAGCCACCGCGACGGGCGGCCAAAAGCCAGCCAAGCCAAGCGCCGCCAAGCCGACGCGCAAAGGCTGATCGCCCAAGGTCGGCGGCTGAAGCGAGCCTAGAGCCTGAGCCTATCCTCGGGAAGAGCGCTAAGCGGGCTCGGCCTTAGGCGCGCAGGAACTCGGCCAGGCCGTCCACCAGGGCGCGGTTGTGCTCTTCGAGGCCGATGGTGATGCGCAGGTGGTCGGGCAGGCCGTAGTTGCCGACGCCTCGCACGATCAGCCCGCGACTTGCCAGGAAGGCTTCGGCGCGGCTGGCGCCGTGATCGCCGCCATCGGGAAAGCCGACCAGCAGGAAGTTGGCCTGCGAGGGCGCGACCGCCAGCCCCAGGCCGCCGATCTGTTGAGCGAGCCACGGCCGCCAGCGACGCACGTGTTCGCGCGATCGCCGCTGAAAGGCGTGGTCGTCGAGCGCCGCCACAGCGGCGTGCTGGGCGGCGATCGAGGTGTTGAACGGCAGGCGGATTCGGTTGACCGCGTCGGCGACCGCTTCGGTGGCGAAGCCCCAGCCGACCCTGAGCGCCGCCAGCCCGTGCAGTTTGGAGAAGGTGTGGGTGACGACGACGTTCTCGAAGCCGCGCGCCAGATCGAGGCCGTCGTCGAACGCCGGGATCGTCGACGAACTCGGCGTAGGCGCCGTCGAGCACCAGCAGCACATGGGCGGGCAGGCCGGCGTGCAGCCGCCGCACCGCGTCCCCGTCGATCCAGGTGCCGGTGGGATTGGCGGGATTGGCGACGAACACCAGGCGGGTGCGCTCGTCGACCGCCGTCAGCAACGCCTCGACGTCGATGCGCAGGTCGCGCTCGGGCGCGCGACGCACCTCGCCGCCGGCGGCGCGCGCGCCGATCGCATAGGCGCCAAAGCCGTATTCGCCCTGAACGATGTTGTCGCCGGGCTGGAGGAAGGTCTGGTTCAGCAAGGCGAAGATCTCGTCCGTGCCGCAGCCCAGAATCAGCCGCTCGGGCGGCAGGCCGAAGTGGTCGGCGATCGCCGGGCGAAGCGGGCCGCCGCGGCCGTCCGGATACATCTGCAGCGAAGCGGCGGCGGCGAGAAAGGCCTCGCGCGCCTTGGGGCTCGAGCCGAGGATGTTCTCGTTGGCCGAGAGCTTCACCGGATCGACGACGCCCTCGGCGCTCGCCTTGCCCGGCTTGTAGGGGGTGATGTCCAGGATCCCCGGCTTTGGTGTCGGGCGGTGCGACTGAGCCTCGGCGGTGGGCGGCGGCGCGAGGCTCATGCCGGCGCTATGGCGAGGCGGCCAAGCGGCTGTCAACCGCGCCGCGTTCAGCGCCGTCGCGGGGTTGACACGCGGGCGGGGCGAGGACCAAGGCCATCGCGCGCCCGGGGCGGTCACGGATCGGCGGCGGGCGCTTCTTGGAACCAACCTAAACACCCATGCCCAGCGACAGTACCGGCCCATCCAGAAGGCCGCGAAGGATGTCTCGCCGGTAGAGCGCCGCTCGCGCCGCCCGTGACGCCGACGCGGCGATCACGAGGCGACCCTCATGGTCTTCCTATCGACCGAGCGCATGAACCCGGGCTTGCTCGCCCGGTTCGCGCGTCGCGAATACGCGCCCAACCGCTATGACCTGATCGCCCTGGTGCTGATCGGCGCGATCGCGGTGCTGGTGGTGCACGGCGCGCGTCAGATGACCTTGCCGGTCGGGCATCTGATCAGCGAACCGGTGGTCCTCGATCCGCGCCGGCTGCCGGAATATGCGCTGCGCTCGACGCTGCGCATGTTCGCGGCGATCTTCGCCTCGCTGGCCTTCACCTTTGTCGTCGCCACCCTGGCGGCGAAGAGCCGCAAGGCCGAGCTCTTGATCGTGCCGATGCTCGACATCCTGCAGTCGATCCCGGTCTTCGGCTTCATGACCTTCACGCTCGCTTTCTTCCTCGGCCTGTTTCCGGCCAGCGAGCTGGGGGCGGAGTTGGCGGCGATCTTCATCGTCTTCACCGCCCAGGCCTGGAACATGGCGTTCAGCTTCTACCAGTCGCTGCGCACCCTGCCGCAGGATCTGGACGAGGTCAGCCGGCAGTTCGGCCTGTCGCCCTGGCGCCGGTTCATCCGCCTGGAGCTGCCCTTCGCCACCCCGGCCCTGGTGTGGAACACCATGCTCTCGATGTCCGGCGGCTGGTTCTTCATCGTCGCTTCGGAGGCGTTCAGCGTCGGCAAGACGCAGGTCATGCTGCCGGGCGTCGGCTCCTGGCTGGCGCTGGCGATCGAGCGGCAGGATTTCACCGCCGTGGCCTGGGCGGTGGGCGCGATGGGCGTCGTCATCCTGCTCTACGACCAGCTGCTGTTCCGCCCGATCGTCGCCTGGGCCGACAAATTCCGCTTCGAACAGACCGCCTCCCAGGAACAGCCGGAGTCGTGGTTCTACGATCTACTGCGCCGCACTCGCCTATTCCGCCGCCTGTTCCGGCCACTCGCCGCCCTGGCCCGGCTTCTGCCGACCGCCCGCCGGGCGCCGGTGACCGCGGCGCGGGTGATCAGCCCGACCGTCGCCCTCTGGGTCGACCGCGTCTGGACAGCGGCGGTCGCCGCCGGCGCCGGCGTCGCCGCCGTCCTGATCGTCCGCTACGTCGCCACGGCCTTGCCGCTGGCCGAGATCGGCCGGGCCGTCGGTCTTGGCCTGCTGACCCTTGCGCGCGTGCTGGTGCTGATCATCGTCGCCAGCCTCGTGTGGGTCCCGATCGGCGTCTGGATCGGCCTGCGGCCCGCCTGGTCGCAGCGCATCCAGCCGGTGGCGCAGTTCCTCGCCGCCTTCCCGGCCAATGTTCTCTTCCCCGTGGCGGTGATCGCCATCCTGGCGCTGCGGCTCGATCCCAACGTCTGGCTGTCGCCGCTGATCATTCTGGGCACCCAGTGGTACATCCTGTTCAACGTCATCGCCGGGGCCAGCGCCTTGCCCACCGACCTCAAGGAGGCGGCCGGCATCTTCCACCTGCGCCCCTGGCAGCGGTGGCGCGACCTGATCCTGCCCGGCATCTTCCCCTACTATGTCACCGGCGCCCTCACCGCCTCCGGCGGGTCGTGGAACGCGAGCGTCGTCGCCGAGGTGGTGAGCTGGGGTCATACGACGCTGCACGCCGCCGGGCTCGGCGCCTACATCCAGGAGGCGACCACCGCCGGCGACTTCCACCGCGTCGCGCTCGGCATGAGCGTGATGAGCGTCTTCGTGATCGTCCTCAACCGAAGTCTGTGGCGACCGCTCTACGCCTGGAGCGAGAACCGCATGCGGCTCAACTGACCGCACCACAACAAAGGCCTTGCCATGACCATGACCCTCGAACGCCCCGCCGTGGCCGACGCGCCGCTCGTCGAGGTCCGCCACCTCAAGCACATCTACGGCAAGGGCAACGCCGGGCTGCTGGTGCTGGACGATGTCGAGCTGACCATGCGGGCCGGCGAGATCGTCGGGCTGCTCGGCCGCTCGGGCTCCGGCAAGTCGACCCTGCTGCGCTCGATCGCCGGGCTGATCACCCCGACCGAGGGCAGCGTCGAGGTGCGCGACATGGCCGGCGAGGAGACCGCCCATGGGGTATCCATGGTATTCCAGAGCTTCGCCCTTTTCCCCTGGCTGACAGTGCAGAAAAACGTCGAGCTGGGGCTGGAGGCGCGCGGCGTGGCCGCCGAGGAGCGGCGGCGGCGCACCCTGGCGGCGATCGATCTCATCGGCCTCGACGGCTTCGAGAACGCCTATCCGAAGGAGCTCTCCGGCGGCATGCGCCAGCGCGTCGGCCTCGCCCGCGCCCTGGTGGTGCAGCCTTCGATCCTGCTGATGGACGAGCCGTTCTCGGCGCTCGACGTGCTCACCGCGGAGACCCTGCGCACCGACCTCCTCGACCTGTGGTCGGAGGGGCGCATGCCGATCCGCTCGATCCTGCTCGTTACACACAACATCGAGGAGGCGGTGCTGATGTGCGACCGCATCCTGGTGTTCTCGTCCAACCCCGGCAAGGTGGTTGCCGAGATCAAGGTCGACCTGCCGCAGCCGCGCAATCGGCTCGATCCCCTGTTCCGGGCGATGGTCGACGACATCTATGCGCGGATGACGCAGCGGCCGCGGTCGCCGCAGGCGCGCGAGGGCGCCATGACCGACGGCAACTTCCCCGGCCAGGGACTTGGCCTCGCCTTGACCCACATCTCCACCAACACGCTCGCCGGGATGATCGAGGCCCTGGCCGCCAGCCCCAACGACGGCGAGGCCGAGCTGGGCGCGCTGGCGCGCGAGCTGCGCATGGAATTGGACGAACTGCTGCCGATCGCCGAGACCTTGCAGCTGATGCGGTTCGCCGAGATCGAGGGCGGCGACATCCGCCTCGGGTCACAGGCGCGCCGGTTCGCCGAAGCCGACGTCGACGAGCGCAAGCAGATCTTCGCCCAGCACCTTCTGGGCCATGTGCCGCTCGCCGCCCACATCCGCCGGGTGCTCGACGATCGCCCGAGCCACCAGGCCCCGGCGACGCGCTTCCGCGACGAACTGGAGGACTACATGTCCGAGGGCTACGCCGAGGAGACGCTCGACGCGATCATTTCCTGGGGCCGCTACGCCGAGATCTTCGCCTATCACGAGGACGACGATCGTTTCAGCCTCGACGACCCGGCCTGACTGCGTCCATTGTCGGACCCCATCGTCCGCCCTGGGGAGCCACAATGACCGACGCCGCCTCGCCACCGCCCGTCACGCTCCAGCAGTTTCGCGAGGGGCGCAAACCCCTCCGCAATTTTCACAAGGAGCAACAGGAGAAGCTCTCCACGCTCGACAAGCTCGCGGTGTTCATCACTGAAAGGGTCGGTACCATGGGCTTCTTCCTGCTCATTTTCGCCTGGACGGTGATCTGGCTAGGCTGGAATCTTCTGGCGCCGAAGTCATGGCGGTTCGACCCGCCGATGGGCTTTGTCTTCTATCTGTTCATCTCGAACGTCATTCAGATCCTGTTGATGCCGCTGATCATGGTCGGCCAGAACGTCCAAGGCGGACATGCCGAGGCGCGTGCCGAACATGACCTCGAGGTGAATGTCCGCGCCGAGCAGGAGATCGAGGTCATTCTCCAGCACCTCGAGTATCAGAACAACCTGTTGCTGCAGCTGACCCGGCGCCTGCAGGCTGGCATGGACAATCTTGTGGAAGCACAGGACGCCGGATGAGCCCTCGCCGTCTCGCCGCGGGCTTTTTCGCAATCCCGCTGCTGATGGGCGTCGCCAAGGCGCAGGACGCCGGCCTTCCCGGCAAGACAGCGGGCGCGGCGGCGAGCGACAAGAGCGCCTACAGCCTGTTCGATCCGACGCCCGACGCCGACCTCAGGAGCCTGTGCACCGACCGGCCGACCAAGTCGACGGCGCCGTGCACGGTAGACGGCGGCCGCGTGCAGATCGAGAGCGACATCGTCAACTATGCCTTCGACCGTTCCGGTGACGTGGAGACGACGACCTGGCTGGTCACCAATCCAACAATCAAGCTCGGCCTGACCCACACGATCGACGCCGAGGTGTCGGTCAGCCCGGACGAGATCATCACCGCCCGCGACCGCGCCACCGGCGCGACCAGCCGGATCGAGGGGGCCGGCGATGTCTATATGCGGCTCAAATGGGCGCTGGCCGGCGACGACGGCGGCGCCGTCGCCGTGGCCCTCGTCCCCTACGTCAAGGCGCCGACCGCCCGTCTCGGAATCGGCGACGGCGCGGTCGAGGGCGGGCTGATCCTGCCGGTCAACTTCACTCTGCCGTCCGGTTGCTCCCTGATCGTCGACGCCGAAGCGGACGACCTGAAGAACAGCCTCGACGACGGCCGTCATCTCAACACCTCGCTGCTCGCCAGCTTCAGCAAGGGTGTGAGCAAGTCGGTGACGGTCTCGGCTGAGCTGTGGGGCGACGCCGAATTCGATCCGGCCGGCCACCGCACCCAGGTCTCCGCCGACCTGGGCCTCGCCTGGATTCCGCCCAAGGCGGCAAACCTGCAGCTCGATGGCGGCGTCAACCTCGGCCTGAACAGTCAAACTCCCGGCGTGCAAGCCTACGTCGGCCTGTCGCGTCGGTTTTGACCGGCCCCGGCGGCACCGAATTCCAACAGGGTTGGGCGAACCTCCTCGCGGGGCGCCACGCACCCATACGCGGATCGGCGGCAAGGAAATTGGCGGAATGTGAGTTTTGTCACAGACAGCTCAGGTCGGCTCGGGCGAAATCGACCGGCCACGGCGCGGCGAGGTCCGTCCTCGAAGGCGGAAGCGACATCCCGCTCGCCCGCGCCGTGGCTGGGCTCGGCGGCGGCGCGGGTGCGTCCGCCTCTTCCTCGGCCGCCATTCATCGGCCGCCGCCGCGCCCGCTCGATCGCCGGGTCGCCTGGGATTGCACCGGCGCGCGCGAGCGTTCACGGAGAGCACCCAATCTTGGCTGCGGAGGATCGGACGTCCTGTCCCGCGCCTCGCCCATTCTCCGCCTTGTGTCCGCCAGCAAGAGCTACGGCGGCCAAGTCGCCTTGCGCCAGGTCGATCTGTCGATCACCGCCGGCGAGATGGTCGCCTTGATCGGCCCGTCGGGAGCCGGCAAGTCGACGCTGCTGCGTTCCATCAATGGCCTCGTGACCCTCGATGGCCCTGCCCGGGTGGAGATCGGCGGCGAGCCGCTGCAGGCCGGCGGCCGGCTCTGCCGCCAAGCGCGGCGGCTGCGGGCCCGAATCGGCTTCGTGTTCCAGCAGTTCAATCTCGTCGGGCGGCTCGACGTGGCCACCAACGTCCGCCTGGGAGCGCTTGGCCGAATCGCCGCGTGGCGCGGCCTCCCCGGCCTGTGGCCGGCCTCCGTGAACGCCGCCGCCGCCGACGCCCTGGCCCGCATGGGCATCGCCGAGCACGCCGGCCGGCGTGCGGACACCCTTTCCGGGGGCCAGCAACAGCGAACCGCGATCGCTCGCGCCCTGGTGCAGCGCGCCGACATCCTCCTGGCCGACGAGCCGGTCGCCTCGCTCGATCCGGCCAATGGCGACAAGGTGATGGCGGCGATGAGCGATCTCAACCGGACGAACGGCGTCACCGTGGTCGCCAGCCTGCACCAGGTGGAGCTCGCGCGTCGCTGGTGCGGCCGCGTCGTCGCCCTGGCGGGCGGCGCCGTGGCGTTCGACGGGCGCCCGTCCGATCTTGACGACCGCCGGCTGGCGGCGATCTACGGCGGCGAGGTCCTCTCGTGATCCTGGAGGCGTGATCGTGCGAAGCGAGGCGGCGGGCGGGGCGAGGGCGTGACCACCCGGCGCGCGTTCGCGACCACTCTGGCGGCCGGCTTGGCGGTGACCAGCTGCGCGCCGCGCGGGCGGCTGGGCGGACCTGGCCGTCCGATCCGCTTCTCCATCCTCTCCACCGAGGCGGCCCAGACAATGGAGCAGTTCTGGGCGCCCATCCTCGCCGATATGCGCGCCCGCACCGGGCTCGATATCCAGCCCTTCTTCTCGACCAACTACACCCTGCTGGTCGAGGCGATGCGGTTCAAGAAGACCGATCTTGGCTGGTTCTCCAACCGCTCCGGGCTGGAAGCGGTGCGCCGCGCCGAAGGCGAGGTCTTCGCCCGCACCTTCGACCCCTCCGGCGTCGATGGCTACACCTCGGTCATCATCGTCGGCGCCAAGAGCGGCATCACCCTCGACAAGCTGCTGAAGTGCGACCGGACGTTGAGCTTCGGCCTCGGCGACGCCCTCTCGACCTCGGGAACCCTCGCGCCGATCACCTATCTCTTCGCGCCGCGAAACATCGATCCGGCGCGCTGCTTCAGGGTGCTGCGCACCGGCGCCAGCCATCAGGCCAACCTCTACGCCGTCGCCAACGGCCAGCTCGACGCGGCGACCAACAACTCCACCTCGCTGGCGCTCAACCGTCAACGGGGCCAGCGCGAGGCGGACGAGGTCAAGGTCATCTGGCGCTCGCCGAGCCTGCCGGAGGATCCGATCATCTGGCGCAAGGATCTCGATCCCGCCATCAAGGAGAGCCTGCGCCGCTTCTTCCTCACCTACGGCCAGGGGTCGACGCCCGCCGCCGCGCGCGCCCGCGCCGCCATGGCGCGGATCAGCATCGGCGGCTTCCGCCCGGCCGACGACAGCTTCCTCCTGCCGGTTCGCGAAATGGAGGCGACCGAGCTGTGGCTGGAGACCCGCCGCAAGGGTGACCCGGCCGCGACGGCCCGGGCCAAGGCCCGCCTCGACGCCATCACCGCCCAGCGGCTGGCGCTGGAGGCTCGCACCCGCGCGCCGGCCGGGGCGCAGTAAGGCTTGGCCGCTCGGCCCGCGCGGCGCCCGCCGCCCGCCCTCGGTGATCGGGCGTTCGCCGTCGCCGTCTGGGGCGGTCTCGCCCTGTTGCTGATCGCCAGCGTCGCGCCCGCCGAGATCGGCCGCTTTGGCGATCTTGTCGGCGGCCAGGGCAATCTGCGCCGCCTCGCCGCCGAGTTCGTCCATCCCGATTTCGCCGCTTGGCGAGGCTATCTCGCCGCGATGGCCGTGACCCTCGCCATGGCCCTGTGGGGAACCGTGCTGGCGCTGGTCATCGCCGTGCCGCTCGGGCTCGCGGGGGCGCGCAATCTCTCGCCGCCCTGGCTGCGGCAACCGGTCGCGCCGATTGCTCGATCTGCTGCGTTCGGTTCCCGATCTGGTGGTCGGGGCGCTCTTCGTCGCCGCGGTCGGCCTTGGCCCCTTCGCCGGCGTCATGGCGCTGGCCATCAACACCGGCGGGGTGCTCGGCAAGCTGTTCTCCGAGGCGGTCGAGGCGGTCGATCCCGGCCCGATCGAGGGCGTGCGCGCCACCGGCGCATCCAGGGCCCAGGAGATCGTCTGGGGCGTCATCCCCCAGGCGGCGCCGCTGTGGACCAGCTACGCCCTCTACCGTTTCGAGAGCAACGCCCGCTCGGCGACGGTGCTCGAGCTTGATCGGCGCCGGCGGCATCGGCCAGAGCCTGTTCGATTCGATCAACAGCTTCGCCTTCGATCAGACCAGCGCCATCGTCATCATCATCCTCGTCGCCGTCACCGGCATCGACCTCCTCTCCCAGCTTCTCCGCGCCCGCTTGATCTGAGACGAACCGGCCCGCCGTTACCCTTCTCCCCTCGTGGAAGAAGGGATTTGAGTCGACAGGCGCACCCGGAACGCGGCGGGCCCCGCTACCTGAACAGCCGGCGCAGCTTGAGCGTGATCCGCTCCACCTGGTGAACGACGGCGAAGGCGGCCTCCTTCCATCTGGGCCCGGTCAGGTGGATCGGCGCGTCGTTCGAAAAACCCACCGGCTCCAGCGGCACGCCGATCAGATTCTGCTTCAGCTTGCCGTCGTCATCGCGATCCTGGAACGCCTGGGCGGCGTATTCGCCGGGCGGAACCCCGGCGATGCGCACCATGGTCTCGCCCGGCCGGGCCGGCGCCGCGCCTTCGTAGGGGCAGTCACGCTTGAGGAAGGTTTCGCGAGTGCAGAGATCGACATGCACATGCCCGCGCGCCTCCGCCACCCCGGTGACCGCGATCTCGACCACCGCCGCCCGCGCCGCGCCCGCGATCGCCAGCGCGCCGGCCAGGGCGGCGAGCCTGAGGTTTTCCGTGTGCATCGTCGATACCGCTCGCACCGCAACATAGGCGCCCGCCGCGCCGCCGGAAGGGATGCCGACGTTTTAGGCGCCCACCCGCTCTTGCGGCCGGCGGCTGAACAGCCGGGCCAGCGCGGACTCGCTGGCCGCGCATCGCCCTTTCTCGGTGATCAGGCCGTCGATCAGCCGCGCCGGGGTGACGTCGAAGGCCGGATTGGCCGCCCAACTCGCCGCCGGGGCGAGGCGCACCTCGGCGAGGCGGCCGTCCTCGTCGGCGCCGGTCACGTGCGTCACCTCCCGCTCGCCGCGCACCTCGATGGGGATATCGGCGAGACCGTCGCCGAGCGTCCAGTCGATCGTCGAGGCCGGCGCGGCGACATGGAAGGGGACGCCGCAATCGCGCGCCGCCAGCGCCTTCAGATAGGTGCCGATCTTGTTGGCGGCATCGCCCCGGGCGGTGATCCGGTCGGCGCCGACCAGCACCAGGTCGACCTCGCCGCGCTGCATCAGATGGCCGCCGGCGTTGTCGACGACGATCGTGTGGTCGATTCCCTGCTCGCCGAGCTCGAAGGCGGTGAGCGCCGCGCCCTGGTTGCGCGGTCGCGTCTCGTCGACCCAGACATGCACCGCGATCCCGCGCTCCTGGGCGAGGTAGATCGGCGACAAGGCCGTCCCCCAGTCCACCGCCGCGAGCCAGCCGGCGTTGCAGTGGGTGAGGATGTTCACCGGCGCGCCGCCCTCGCGCGCCGCGATGGCGGCTATCAGCGTCGCCCCGTGTTCGCCGATGGCGCGGCAGGCGCGGACGTCCTCCTCGGCGATCCGCCTGGCCTCGGCGAAGGCGGCGGCGGCCCGATCGGCTGGCGCGAGCGGCGCCACCGCCTTGGCGACCCGCGCCAGGGCCCAGGCGAGATTGACCGCCGTTGGGCGGCTCGCCGCCAAGCGCCGGCGCGCCTCGGCGAGGCCGGCGTCGGAGGGATCCTCGCGAAGGCCAAGCGCCAGTCCATGGGCGGCGGTGACGCCGATCAGCGGCGCGCCCCTCACCCGCATGACGGTGATCGCCTCGACAGCATCCCCGGCGCTCTCGAGACGGCGGCTGGCCACCTCGTGGGGCAGGCGCGTCTGGTCTAGAATGGCGACGCCGCCGTCGGCCGTCGTCCAGATCGTGCGCCAGGGCTCGCCGCCGATGCGCATCCCGAGAGCCCCTGGCATAATGTGGTGGAGAAAAGGTCCGGCCGCCTAGCCTTAGCCGCGCGCTGGCTTAATCTCAAACCTTCGAACTCCGCCCCGGCGCCTGAGTCGCGGCCTGCCTTAGGATTGCCTCATGCCCGCGCCCGCCGTTCTTCCCGGCCTGATGACGCCGTCGCGCGGCTACAAGCCTTTCCGCTATCCCTGGGCGTACGACTTCTGGAAGCGCCAGCAGCAGGTCCATTGGATGCCCGAGGAGGTGCCGCTCGGCGAGGACTGCAAGGACTGGGCGGCCAATCTCAATGACCGCGAGCGCAACCTGCTCACCCAGATCTTCCGCTTCTTCACCCAGTCGGACATCGAGGTGAACGACAACTACATGGAGCGTTACGCCCGCGTCTTCAAACCGACGGAAGTCAAGATGATGCTGGCGGCCTTCTCCAACATGGAGACGGTGCATATCGCCGCCTACGCCCTACTGCTGGAGACCATCGGCATGCCGGAGGCGGAGTTCTCCGCCTTCTTCGAACTCGAGGCGCTGAAGGCCAAGCACGACTACATGGGCCGATTTGGCATCGACACCCACGCCGACATCGCCCGCACCCTCGCCATGTTTGGCGGCTTCACCGAGGGGCTGCAGCTGTTCGCCAGCTTCGCCATGCTGATGAACTTCCCGCGCTTCAACAAGATGAAGGGCATGGGCCAGATCGTCTCGTGGAGCGTGCGCGACGAGAGCCTGCACTGCGAGGGGATCGTCAAGCTCTACCATGCCTTCGACAAGGAGACCGGCGCCGTGACGCCGGCGGTGGCCGACGACATCGTCGACTGCTGCAAGACGGTGGTCGGCCTCGAGGACCGCTTCATCGATCTCGCCTTCGAGGCCGGCGAGGTGCGCGGCATGACGCCGGACGACATCAAGCGCTACATCCGCTTCATCGCCGACTGGCGTCTGCGCCAGCTGCATCTGCCGGAAGTCTATGGCGAACGGGAAAACCCCCTGCCGTGGCTGCAGAGCCTGCTGTCCGGCGTCGAGCACGCCAATTTCTTCGAAGCGCGCGCCACGGAATACTCCAAGGCCGCCACGCGCGGAGCCTGGCACGGCGCCGAAGGCGTTTGGGCGCAGTTCGAAAAAGTCATCGCCGGGCGCGAGCAGGCCGCTCCGGTCGCTTGACGCCGCCCCGAGCGCCGATCCCCTAGCGCCGGCGTCCCGACGGCCCGCGCCCGTCGCCTCGCATGCCGCCTGGAAGGAGGCGCTGAGGGCGGTTAAGAGACGAGCCCATGCAAGCCGCCGCCGACCGTTACCTCGCCCTGGAAGGGGTCGAGAACTTCCGAGACTTCGGCGGCTATCCCGCCGCCGATGGCCGCCGCGTGCGCCGCGGCCTGCTTTGGCGCTCCGCCTCGCACGCGCGCGCGACCGACGCCGATCTCGACCGTATCGGCCGCCTCGATCTGGCGGTGATCGTGGACCTGCGCCGCCGCAACGAGCGGCTGCGAGACCCCTCGCGCCTTCCCGAGCCGTGCGCCGCCGAGATCATCGCCAACGACCTTGGCGACGAGGCGGAGGATTCCTGGCTGGCCCACGTGCGCGACTTCGAGCTGACGGAAGCCTCGTTCCGCCGCTACCTTGTCGACTACTACCGCGCCGCGCCGTTCGAACCGCGCCACATCGACCTCTTCCGCCGCTGGTTCGAGGCGCTGGCGCGGATCGACGGTCCGGCCCTGGTGCACTGCGCCGCCGGCAAGGATCGCACCGGCGTGATCGTCGCCCTGACCCACCATCTGCTTGGCGTGCCGCCCGAGGCGATGGTCGCCGACTACCTGCTGACCAACGATCCGGCGCGGATCGCCCGCCGACGCCCGCAGCTCGCCGCTCACATGGCCGAGATCGCCGGGCGCGTCCCGGACGAGGCGGTCGTCACCTTGGCGATGAGCGTCGACGCCCACTACCTCGACATCGCCTTGGCGGCCATCGCCGATCGCTGTGGCGATCCCGACCGCTACCTGGAAGGTATTCTGGGCGTCGGCCCAGAGCGGCGCGCCGTCATCAGGGATCGGCTGCTGCAATAGCCCCCGCCTCGAGACTCCCAGCCAGCGGTCGAGCGGCCGTTCAATAGGGATCGGGATAGCGGAACTTGTGCTTGAGGCTGTGTCCCCGCACGATGCCATAGGCATGATAGAACAGGCCGTAAGCGTCGATCGCCGAGAGGTCCGGGAACGCGCAGACGTCGAGCACGTCGTTGACGTTCGAGTTCGAGCACCCAGCCGCCGCCGGCGGCGCTGACTCCGCCAAACGCGTCGGTGCCGCCGACATCGGCGCAGTAGCAGGAGCCCGGCCCGCCCTGGCAGGTCTTCAGATTGACTTTCGTCTTGGAATAGTAGGCGAGCGCCGCCAACGTCGGCTTCGGCGTCGCCAGGGTGGCGAGCAGGACGCTGATCTGCGTCGAGCCGTCGGGCGAGACATATTGGCAGAAGCGCCGCGGGCCGGAGAGCGCCAGCGGATTGGAGCCGTTGGTTCCATAGGTGGGAATGCGGGTCTGAACCGCGCCACCCGATTTGACGCAGTAGGCGGCGCCATCGACGTTCTGGTCGGGCGCGGCGGCCGGCGCGATCTTGGGAACGGTGATCTGCGCCGTAACTGGCCCGGCCATGACCAGGGCGGCGGCGGCGATTATTTTCAGCATCGGCGATCTCCCCGTTCTCGCCGCGCGACATTCGCCGAACGGCGGCCCCTGTCAATCCGGCGGCCGGCGCCTTATCGAGAACCGCGGCGAGCGACAGGAGGGGCGAGGATGGCCTTTGGCCCCGACGTGCTGGGCGAACTGCCGGCCGAGCCGTTGGCGGCGATCGCGCCCAAGGTGCGCGACGGCGACATCCTGCTGTGTTCGGCGGAGGATCCCTTTTCGCGCCTGATCCGCTGGAGCACCAAGAGCCCGTGGTCGCACGTCGCGGTGGCTTACACCTGGCCCGCGACGGGCCGCATTCTGGCGTTCGAATGTGTCCAGCAGATCGGCGTTCACGCCGTCGCGCTCGAGCGGTTCATCAGCCAGACCAGCACGGGACGCCACCCTTATCCCGGTCGCATCCTGGTGGCGCGCCATCGTCGCATGCCGGAAGGGGAGGCGTTGAAACCCCTGGCCGACTTCGCGATCGACGCCATGGGCGCGAAATTCTCGCCGCTGGAGATCGGCCGCATCGCCTCCCGCTTGGCGCTCGGCCGGTTGGAGCGGCGCATGCCCGAGCCGCTTCGCCGGGATAATGAGTTCATCTGCTCCGAATACGCCGACGGTTGCCTGCAAGCCGTCGGGATACACATCAAATGGGACGGACTGGGATTCATCGCGCCGGCCGATTTCGCCCTCGATCCGGAGGTCGACCCGGTCGCCCAGATTCAAACCCGGTAGGACCGACGGGCGCCCCTCGCGCGCAGCGGCGCGAATTCGGCGCGACGGCGATGGAAAAGGCCGCCGGGAGGCCTTAGTTTGGTCGCTCCAGGAGCCCTAAGGCGAGACCCATGCGCAAGTCTGTAATCATCGGCGCCTCCGCCTTTGTGCTGGGCGCGGCCAGCATGGCCTACCTCGGGCAGATCGCCCAGGCGACGCCGGACCCAAGCGTTCAGACCTATCACATGCTCGAGCTGTTCGGGAACGTGCTGGACACCGTGGAGCGCAACTACGTCACGCCAGTCGACGACAAGAAGCTGATCCAGGCTTCCCTGAACGGCATGCTCACCTCGCTCGATCCGCATTCCGATTACCTCGATCCGGAGGCCTATCGCGAGATGCAGGATCAGACGCGTGGCGAATACGGCGGTCTCGGCATCGAGATCACCAGTGAAGACGGGGCGGTCAAGGTGATCTCGCCGATCGACGGCACGCCGGCGGCTCGCGCTGGCATCAAGGCGGGCGACTACATCACCGCAGTGAATGGCAAGACCATCCTTGGCATGAGCGTCAACGATGCCGTCAAGGAGATGCGCGGCAAGATCGGCGAGGCGGTCACCCTGACGATCGCGCGCGAGAAGGCCGACCCGTTCGAGGTCAAGCTGGTGCGCGAGGAGATCCAGCCGAAATCGGTCACATCGAAGCTGGAGGGGGACGAGGGCTACGTCCGCCTCGCCAGCTTCAACGAGAAGGCGACCGAGGAGCTGAAGGCGGCGATCGCCGGTTTGAAGGCCAAGGACCCGAAGCTGAAAGGTCTGGTGCTAGACCTGCGCAACAATCCGGGCGGCCTGCTCGACCAGGCGGTCGGTGTCGCCGACCTGTTTCTCGATGGCGGCGAGGTGGTCAGCCAGCGCGGCCGCGACCCGCACGACATCGAGCGCTACAATGCGACGCCGGGCGCCAAGTTGGAGGGGCTGCCAGTCGTGGTGCTGATCAACTCCGGCACCGCCTCCGCGGCGGAAATCGTCGCCGGCGCGATTCAGGATCGCCATCGCGGCGCGATCGTCGGCCTGACGAGCTTCGGCAAGGGGTCCGTCCAGACCGTCATCCCGCTGCGCGGCGGCCTCGACGGGGCCGTCAAGCTGACGACGGCTCGCTATTACACCCCGGCGGGCCGGTCGATACAGAAGACCGGCATTCAGCCCGATCTGGAGGTCGCCGAAACCCGCGAGGAGGCTCAGGAAGTCGCCAACGAAGCGTTCCAGTTCAGCGAAGCCTCGTTTCGCAACGCCCTGGACGCCGACGAGGGCAAGACCCGGGTCGGCCCACACGCTCCGGCCGAGGCGCCGCCAGCGGGATTCGACGAGAAGAAAGGCGATTTTCAACTCGTCCGCGCCTTGGACGTGCTGAAGTACGGCTCGGTCGCGGCCACGCCAAAGCTGCCGAAGCCGGCGGCGACGCTGGCGGCGGCCGCCGCCCTGCACGGTCCGCGCGGCGCGGTCATCAAGCCCGGCGCGGCGGCTTCGGCGCCCTCGAGCAAGCCGAACTGATTGCAAGCCGAGCGAGGCTCTCCTACCGCGCCCGCCTGTCCCTGGATCTCGCGTCGGCTCGGACTGGAGGGCGGAATGACGATCCGGGCGGTGGCGTCGCCGGCGAGCATGCACGACCTCGGTCGCTACCGTCCCAATGTCGGCGTGGTGTTGCTGGGGCCGGACGGACGCGCGTGGCTCGGCCGCCGCGCCGACGTGCCCGGTCCGCGCAACTGGCAGTTTCCGCAAGGCGGCGTCGATCCGGGCGAGAGCCTGGAAGCCGCGGCGTTCCGCGAGCTGCGCGAGGAGACGGGCGCGCGCTCGGCGCGGATTGTCGGGCGAACCGAGAACTGGCTTGTGTATGATTTCCCCGCCCACGCGCGCCGCGCGCGTGGCAAGGAGACCTGGATTGGGCAAAAGCAGATCTGGTTCGCCATGAGCTTCGAGGGCGATGACGACGAGTTCGATCTCGCCGGGCATCATCAGGTGGAGTTCGACGCTTGGCGGTGGGCCGGCCTCGACGAAGCGTTGAACCTCGTGGTGCGCTTCAAGCTCGCGACGTACCGGGTGGTAGTGGCGGCCTTTCGCCATCTGGCGGCATGACGGTGTGCTGCTTGATCCCGACGGGACAGCCGGTCAGAACCCGCCGATGACCTCCGCTCGGGCAAGGCGTGACCGCTCGTCCGGCGGCAACGACAGGCACGATCTCATCGCCGAGCTGGACCGCAAGGTTCATTGGCTGTCGGCCTGGACCATCCACCACGCCAACCATGTGCGCGAGAGCCGCGACGGGCTGAAGGTCGGCGGCCACCAGGCGTCCTCCGCGTCGATCGCCACCATCCTGTCGGCGCTCTACTTCGACGTGCTGCGGCCGAGCGATCGCGTCGCCGTGAAACCACACGCCAGCCCGGCCTTCCACGCGATCCAGTATCTATACGGCGCCCAGAGCCTCGACCAGCTGCGGCGTTTCCGCGCCTTTGGCGGCGCCCAGTCCTATCCCTCGCGCACCAAGGACAGGGTCGCGGTCGATTTCTCCACCGGGTCCGTCGGCCTTGGCGTCGCCATGACCGCCTTCGCCGCCCTGGTTCAGGACTATCTCCTGGCGCGCGAGGAGCTGCCGGTGGCGCGGCGCGGCCGGATGATCGCCCTGCTGGGCGACGCCGAGCTCGACGAGGGCAACATTTACGAGTGCCTGTTGGAAGGCGCCAAGCACGATCTGCGCGACTGCTGGTGGATCGTCGATTACAATCGCCAGAGCCTCGACGCGACGACGCCCGAGCGGATGTCGGCGCGCTTCGCCGAGATCTTCGCCGCCTGCGGCTGGCGGGTGGTGACGCTGAAATACGGCCGCGTTCTCGCGGCCGCCTTCGCCGAGACGGGCGGCGGGGCCCTGCGCGACTGGATCGAGGCTTGCCCCAACGATCTGCACGCGGCGCTCACCTTCCAAGGCGGCGCGGCCTGGCGGGCCCGGCTCATGGCGGACCTTGGCGGCGATGGAGAGGCGGCCGCCCTGATCGATCGCCGCGACGACGACGCCTTGGCGGCGCTGATGACCAATCTCGCCGGCCACGATCTCGGTCTGCTGCTGGACGCCTTCCACGGCGCCGCCGAGGACGACACGCCGACCGTCTTTATCGTCTACACCATCAAGGGCTTCGGCTTGCCGTTCCAAGGCCACAAGGACAACCATTCCGGGCTGATGACCGAGCGGCAGATGGTCGCTTATCGCCAAGCCATGGGCGTGCCGGAGGGCGAGGAGTGGACGCCATTCGCCGGTTTGCCGCGCGCGCCGGAAGAATACCGCGCATTCCTCGCCGCCACGCCCTTCGCCGGTCGCGCGCCGCCGCCGGCGCCCGAGCCGGTCGCCATTCCGGACGCTTCCAGCTTCCCGCGCCCGACCGGCAGGCAGTCGACCCAGGTGGCGTTCGGCAAGATCCTCAACGATCTCGCCCGCGCCGGCGGCGCGCTCGCCGACGCCATCGTCACCACCTCGCCGGACGTTACGGTCAGCACCAACCTCGGCGGCTTCGTCAACCAGCGCGGCCTGTTCGCGCGCGAGGCGCGCGCCGATCGCTTCCGCGAGGCCAAGATCGCCTCGCCGCAGCGTTGGGCCATGGGGCCAAGCGGCCAACACATCGAACTCGGCATCGCCGAGAACAACCTCTTCCTGCTGCTGGCGGCGCTCGGCCTCTCGGCGCCGCTGTTCGGCCGCCGCCTGATCCCGGTGGGGACGCTCTACGATCCGTTCATCAACCGCGGCCTCGATGCGCTGAACTACGCCTGCTATCAGGATGCCCGCTTTCTCCTGGCCGCGACCCCGTCCGGCCTGGCGCTGGCCCCCGAGGGCGGCGCCCACCAGTCGATCCACACCCCGCTGATCGGCATGGCCCAACCCGGGCTCTCCTACTTCGAGCCGGCCTTCACCGATGAACTCGCCGAGATCCTGCGCTGGAGCTTCGCCCACCTGCAGGCCGAGGACGGCGGCTCGGTCTATCTGCGCCTCTCCACCCGCGCGCTCGATCAGCTCGAGCGGGTCGACGACCAATGGGTCGGACAATTGCCCCTTGGCGCCTACTGGCAGACGCCGCCCGAAGCCGGCGCTTCCGTCGCGCTGGTCTACACCGGCGTCGTCGCGCCCGAGGCGGCCGAGGCGCTCG
Source organism: uncultured Alphaproteobacteria bacterium (assembly GCA_963752245.1). Lineage (GTDB taxonomy): Bacteria > Pseudomonadota > Alphaproteobacteria > Caulobacterales > Caulobacteraceae > Acaudatibacter. The sequence goes on along the minus strand of CAVVXO010000001.1, from coordinate 73,316 downwards.
CCGACATCCGCGAGGACTATCCCGGCGCCGGGCTCCTCGCCGTGCCGAGCCCTGACCGCCTGGAGCGCGACTGGCGCGCCCGCGGCGAGGCTTCGCACGCGGCGCGGCTGCTAGGCGCGCTCGCGCCGGACGCGCGCCTCGTCAGCGTCATCGACGGGCCGGCCGCCACGCTCGCATGGCTGGGCGGGGTGCGCGGCCACCGGGTGGCGGCGCTCGGGGTCGAGCGGTTCGGTCAGTGCGGCGACATCGCCGACCTTTACGCCGGCTACCGGCTCGACCGTGAAGCCATCCTCGACGCCGCGGCCGAGGCCCTGGCGTGAGGCGCTCGGCCTTCTCTCCCGCCTCTGAAAGGGAGTACCCGCGAAGCCGGCGAGGCGCGCGCGCCTCGGCGCGTCGCTCCCGCGGGGGCCGCCAATCACTTTCCGCGGAGATGAACTCATGAGCGCATCCCTGGGCCTCACCGACGCGGTGCGCGCCTACCTCCAGGAGTGGGGCGTGCGTGAGCCGCCGGCCCTGGCGCGCTGCCGCCACGACACCGCCGCCGACGCGCGGCGTGGCCTGCAGATCAGCCCCGAACAGGGGGCGGCGATGGCGGTGCTGGCCACGGCGATCCGCGCCCGCCGCGCCATCGAGGTCGGCGTTTTCACCGGCTATTCCTCGACGGCCGTCGCCTTGGCGATGAAGGCGATGCACGGGACGGACGCGCGGCTGTTCGCCCTCGACGTCTCGGCCGATTACCTCGATTGCGCCGCCGGCTACTGGCGCGAGGCCGGGGTCGGCGAGGTGATCGTTCCCCGGCTGGGCCCCGCCGCCGACAGCTTGGCCGCGCTCCTGGAGGCGGAGGGGGAGGGGGGCTTCGACCTGATGTTCATCGACGCCGATAAGACGGGGTACGATACCTATTACGAACTTGGCTTGCGCCTGCTGCGAACGGGCGGCCTGATGCTGATCGACAACATGCTGTGGGGCGGCGCGGTCGCCGACCTCGCGGTCAGCACCGACGACACCGTCGCCCTGCGCGCCCTGGGGGCCAAGATTCATGGCGATGAAAGGGTCGACATGACCTTGGCCACGATTGGCGATGGGCTGTCGATGATCGTCAAGCGGTAACCGCGCTGAACCGAAATTTCCGATGAGGGCGGGCGCGCTCCTGGCTTGCAGCCTATGATCGCTCATGGCCTATCGTGATCTGCGCGCCTTCATCGCCGAGCTGGAGCGGCTGGGCGAGCTCAAGCGCGTCGCCGAGCCGGTCTCGACCGTGCTGGAGATCACCGAGATCTGCCGCCGGCTCGTCGCCCAGGGCGGGCCCGCGGTGCTGTTCGAAAAGCCGATCCGCGCCGACGGCCAGCCCTCGTCCGTGCCGGCGCTCGCCAACCTGTTCGGCACGGTGCGGCGCGTGGCGCTCGGCGTCACCCTCGACGGCAAGACGCGCGAGACCGCCGCCGACCTTCGCGAAGTCGGCGAGCTGCTCGCCTTTCTGCGCCAGCCGCCGCCGCCGCGAGGCTTGAGGGAAGCGATCGATCTCCTGCCCCTGGCGCGCAAGGTGCTTGGCATGCGCCCCAAGGTGGTGGGTGCTGGCCCTGTTCAGGAGGTGGTGCTGACCGGCGCCGACATCGATCTGAACACGCTCCCCATCCAGACCTGCTGGCCGGGCGAGCCAGAGCCGCTGATCACCTGGCCTCTGGTGGTCACCAAGGGGCCGTCCGCCGCCCGCGAGGACGAGGTCAATCTTGGCGTCTACCGCATGCAGGTGATCGGCCGGGACCGCACCATCATGCGCTGGCTGGCGCATCGCGGCGGCGCCCAGCATCACCGCCGCTGGAAGGGGGCCGGACGCCGCGAACCGCTGCCAGCCTGCGCGGTGATCGGCGCCGATCCTGGGACTATCCTCGCCGCCGTCACCCCCGTGCCCGAAACCCTCTCGGAATATCAGTTCGCCGGCCTACTGCGCGGCGCGCGGCTGGAGCTTGTTGCGGCCAAGACCCAGCCCCTGTTGGTTCCCGCCCACGCCGAGATCGTGCTGGAGGGCGAGGTCCATCTGGACGAGACCGCCGAAGAGGGGCCGTTCGGCGACCACACCGGCTACTACAATGCCGTTGAGCGCTTCCCGACCTTCCGCCTCACCGCCATCACCCGCCGGCGCGAGCCAATCTATCTCACCACCCACACCGGTCGGCCGCCCGACGAGCCGAGCGTCCTCGGCGAGGCGCTGAACGAGGTGTTCGTTCCCCTGCTTACCGCGCAGTTCCCCGAGATCGTCGATTTCTACCTGCCGCCGGAAGGCTGCAGCTATCGCATCGCCGTGGTGTCGATGAAGAAGGCCTACGCCGGCCACGCCAAGCGCGTGATGATGGCCGTGTGGTCCTACCTGCGCCAGTTCATGTACACCAAGTGGGTGATCGTCGTCGACGAAGACATCGACGCCCGCGACTGGAAGGACGTGATGTGGGCGATTTCCACGCGCATGGATCCGGCGCGAGACGTGGTGACGATCGAGAACACCCCGATCGACTACCTCGACTTCGCCTCGCCGGTCAGCGGCCTCGGCTCCAAGATCGGCCTCGACGCCACCGACAAGTGGCCGGGTGAAACCGATCGCGCGTGGGGCCGCAAGCTCGCCATGGACCCCGCCGTCGTCGAAGCCGTCACCGCCAAGTGGGCGCGCCTGGGGCTGGAGAGACGCTGAAGCGCGGCGCGGTCCGGCGCGACGGCGGATTTCCAGCGGCGGCGCGCCGCGCTACCCTGCGGAGCGATGAACGCTCACGACCCTGACGTCCTGCGTGGCGCCGCCGATCTGGCGCAGCTGCGCTATGGCGACGGCGAGGTGACGGTGCTGCGGCCCGGACGCTTCGTGGTCTGCGCCGTCTCGGGCCGGCGCATTCCGGTGGATGCGCTGCGCTACTGGAGCGTCGAGCGTCAGGAAGCCTACGCCGGCCCGGCCGAGGCGCTGGCGCGCTGGCGGGAAACCCGCGGCGCCGAGTGACCCACCGGCGGGCCGGCCTCCCGAGGCTTTGACGCACCTTTCCGAAGGCAGGGGAGGGGCTCGCCGTGACGCCGGCTTGCGAGGTCAGATCACGTTCTCACGGGCACGTCCGGCGGGCTCTTTTCAAGCCCGGCGTGGACGCCGGCGCTCCGAACCGCGATCCTCGGCCTCGTACGCCTCTGCCGTCCAGCGGCGGTGAAGCCACCACCATTCGCCGGGGCGGGCGCGCACGCGCTCTTCGAGGAAGGCGTTGATCCGCGCGACGGTTGTGGCGATGTCGGCGGCGCGGTCGCCGGTGACCGCCGCTGTGATCGGCCCGTGGACCACGCAGCGAAAGCGCGCGCCGTTCAGCCGCTCGATCGACATCGGCACGATCGGCGCCCCGAACCGCTGGGCCAGGCGGGCGGCGACCGGATTGGTCGGGGCGACATGGTCGAAGAACAGCGCCGGCTCGCCGGCGTCGTAGCGTTGGTCGTTGAGCAGGGCGATCGAGCGGCCCCGCCGCAGCGCCTCGATCAGATCGCGCCCGCCCTCCAGGCCCTTCGGCGCGAACAGGCTGACCCCATACCGCCGCCGGCTCTCGCGGATGCGCGCGTCGATCAGGGGGTTGTTGGCCGGGCGGTAAGTGACGTCGCAGGCGATCCCGGCCGCGACGATCACCGCCGCCATCACCTCGAAGTTCGCGAAGTGGCCGGAGATGAAGATGGTCGGCGCGCCCGAGCCGGCGATCCGCGCGAGGCGCTCGGCGCCCACGATCTCCACCCGGCCGCCGGCCGGCGTCAGGCGGTCGGTCAGGGGGAACTCGAAGAGGTAGCGGCCAAAGTTGCCCCACTGCGCCGCGAGGATTCGTCGCCTTGCCTCGGCGGTCAGCTCCGGGAGGGCGAACGCCAGGCTCAGCCGCGCGGTGCGGTGCGCGCCGGACAGGGGCCCAAGCGCGCGCAACAGGCCGCCGCCGACCGCCGAGGCGCAATCGACCGGCAGCGCTCGCAGCACCGCGCTGGCGAGATCGTACCCCGCGGCCTCCAGCCGCCAGGCTGCCCTACGTCTCCAGGGGATTGTCGCCACGGCCCATTAGGCGCCTGGCCGATGGCGAGGCAACGCGAGCCTTGCGCGCGCGCCGCGCTGCTCTATCGCTAGGGTGCGATGCCTGCCTCGCCCGATCCCGCCGCGTTCGAGGACTTTCTGATCGGCCTCAACGCCACCGCCGCGCACGCCATCCTGCCGTTGTTCCGCGCCGACCATGGCCTCGAGGACAAGGGCGGCGGGGCATTCGATCCGGTCACCCGCGCCGACCGCGACGCCGAGACGGCGATTCGCCGCGAGATCGCCCGGCGCTTTCCGGAGCACGGCGTCATCGGCGAGGAGCATGGCGAGGATCGACCCGACGCCGAGTTCGTCTGGGTGCTCGATCCGATCGACGGCACCCGCGCCTTCATCGCCGGCCTGCCGCTGTGGACGACCCTGATCGCCTTGCGCCACGAGGGTCGGCCGATTCTCGGCGGCATCGGCCAGCCGTTCCTTGGCGAGCTCTACCTCGGCGACGCCGGCGGCGCCTGGCGGCTGGCCGGTGGCCAACGGACGCCGCTGCGAACGCGCAAAGACGTTCCGCTCGCCGCCGCCCTGATCGCCACCACCGATCCCGAGGCCTGCTTCAATTCAGCCGAGCGTCGGGCCTGGCGGTCGCTGCGCGCCGCCGCGCGGCTGGCGCGGCTTGGCTGCGACGCCTATGCCTACGCCATGGTCGCCGCCGGAACCCTCGATGTCGCCGTCGAATCGGGCCTGAAATGCTGGGACATCGAAGCGGCGATCCCGCTGATCTCCGGCGCCGGCGGCTTCACCTGCGACTGGGACGGGGAGCCGATCGGCGCGCGCAGCGGCCGCGTGCTTCTGGCCGGAACCGCGGCCTTGCGCGACGAAGCCCTCGCCCACCTGGCGGCGGCGGCGAGCTCCCCGGCGTGACCGAAGTCCTCGTCGAGACCGACGCGGCGGTGGTCGCCGCTCTCGCCGAGGAGGGCGCGGCCGCCTCCGCGCCGCTTGGACTTGGCGGGACCGCCTGGGCGGTGTTCGAGGGCGCGCGCAACCCCTACGTCATCCTGATCACCATTTACGTCTTCATGCCGTATCTGGCCGCCACCGTGGTCGGCGACCCGGTGCGCGGGCAGGAGTTGCTCTCCCAGTTCAGCCAGTATTCGGGATGGGCGGTGATGCTGACGGCGCCGTTCCTCGGCGCGTCCATCGACGCGCTCGGCCGGCGCAAGCCGTGGCTCGGCCTGGTCGTCGCCGCCATGGTCCCGCTGATTGCTTCGCTCTGGTGGTTGAAGCCGGACGGAACGGGGCTCTCGGTCGTCGCCGCGCTGACCATAGCCGCGGTAGTCGGAACCCTGTTCAGCTGGAGCGAGGTGCTGCACAACTCGCTTCTGGTGCGCGCCGCCGGCCTTTCGGGCGCGCACAAGGCTTCCGGCCTCGCCCTGTCGCTCGGCAACCTGTTCTCGGTGTTCGCTCTGGCGTTCGCCGCCTGGGCGTTCGCTCTGCCGGGGCTTCCGGGAACGGAGCGCTGGGCCTGGCTGCCGAGCGCGCCGCTGTTTGGCCTCAGCCGCGCGGCGCACGAACCGGAGCGGGTCGTGGCGCTGATCTCGGCGGCGATCTTCGCCATCGGCGCCCTGCCGCTGTTCTTCTTCACCCCCGACGCGCCGCCCACCGGCGTTCCCCCAACGCGCGCCTTCGCCAATGGCGCCCGCCGGCTCTGGGAGATGGTGCGAACCGTGGGGCGGTATCGCGATGCCGCCACCTATCTGGTGTCGCGGATGTTCTACGTCGACGGGATGAACGCGCTGCTGATCTACACGGGAGTGTACGCGGCCGGGGTGATGAAGTGGAACGCCTTGGCCCTGCTCGCCTTTGGCATCCTGCTCTCCATCCTGGCGGTGCTGGGCGGCTTCGTCGGCCGCTGGATGGATCACGCCTTCGGCCCCAAGACGGCCGTGCGGATCGCGATCGGCGCCTCGGTGATCGGTCTGGCTCTGCTGTTGGGCATGACGCCGGATCGGATCGCCTGGTTTTGGCGGTACGATCCGGCCGCCCATGCGCCGCTCTGGGGCGGACCGGTGTTCCGCACCCTGCCGGACCTGATCTATCTGTTCATCGGCTTCTTCAACGCGGTGTTCGTCACCGCGCAGTACGCCTCCAGCCGCACCCTGCTGACCCGCCTCACGCCGGCGGCGAGGACGGGCGCGTTCTTCGGTGTCTATGCCTTGTCGGGTACGGCCACCAGCTGGCTTGGGCCGATGCTGGTCAACCAGGGCACCCACCTGTTCAACAGCCAGCAGGGCGGCCTCGCGGCGATCATCCTGCTCATGGCGATCGGCTTCGTCGGCCTGATGTTCGTGCGCGGCGGCGGGCGAACGATGGGTCGGGCGCGATGATCGGCTCGTGTCTCGCCGGGCTCGCCCTGCTCGCGCCGGCCGCGGCGGCGGCCCAGATCCTGGCGACCGAGGCGCTGGGTGCGCCCGGCGGCGGCCGGCGGCGTCACCGCCGGATATGTCACCTTGACCAATCGGGCCGGCTTGCCGGATCGCCTGACCGGCGCCTCCAGCCCCGCCGCCGCGCGCGTTGGCCTGCACGAAAGCCGCATGAGCGGCTCCATGAGTTCGATGCGGCCGCTCGCGTTCGTCGCCATTGCGGGCCACGGCGCGGTCGCCTTCGCCCCCGGCGGCAAGCACCTGATGATCGAGGGCTTGCGCCGACCGCTGCGCCTGGGCGAGACCGTGCCCATCACGCTCGATCTCGACCGGGCCGGGTCCGTTCGCGTCCGCTTCCAGGTCCGCGCCACGCCGCCGTGACCGGCCGGATCGCGGGGTTCCGGCCGGCGTGTTCGGCGACGATGGCCCCGCTCCGGAGAGGAACCGTGGCGTTCGCGCGCGCGGCGCGCTACCCTCGCCGGCGACGGTCAGGAGAGGGCGGCCATGGTGTTCACGATCTTCGCGGCGGCGGCGGTGCTGCTGGCGCTGTTCTTTGCCTTCTCGACGATCAAGATCGTCCCGCAAGGCTATGAGTTCACCGTCGAGCGGTTCGGCCGCTACACCCGCACCTTGAAGCCTGGCATCACCATCCTGACTCCCTTCGTCGAGGCGGTTCGTCGGCGCGTGAGCATGATGGAGCAGGTGCTCGACGTGCCGCGCCAGGAAGTGATCACCAAGGACAACGTCACCGTCCAGGTCGACGCCATCGTCTTCATTCAGGTGATGGACGCCGCCGCGGCCGCCTATCGCGTCGCCAACCTCAATTACGCCATCGGCCAGCTGACCATGACCAATCTGCGCACCGTGGTCGGCTCGATGGAGCTGGACGAGGTGCTCTCGCAGCGCGACCAGATCAACACCCGCCTGCTCACCGTCATCGATGAGGCGACCCATCCCTGGGGCGTCAAGGTGGCGCGCATCGAGATTAAGGACCTGCAGCCGCCGCCGGACATCACCAACGCCATGGCGAGGCAGATGAAGGCCGAGCGCGAGAAGCGCGCGGTGATCACCGAGGCCGAGGGCGAGAAGCAGGCTGCCGTGACCCGCGCCGAAGGGGCCAAGCAGTCGGCGATCCTGCAGGCGGAGGGCCGGCGCGAGGCGGCCTACCGCGACGCCGAGGCGCGCGAGCGCTCCGCTCAGGCGGAGGCCGCGGCGACGAAATCGGTGAGCGACGCGATCGAGGCGGGCAGCGTCAACGCCCTCAACTACTTCGTCGCGCAGAAGTACGTCGAGGCTTTCGCCAAGCTCGCCAACTCGCCCCAGCAGAAGACGGTGATCGTCCCCGCCGACCTCGCCTCCATCGCCGGCTCGATCGCCGGCATCGCCGAACTGGTCGGCGCGGCGCGGACGCAGAGTTCGCCGGCGAGCCGTCCGCCGCCGCCGCGACCCGCCGGCGTTCCGGCGGCCTGATCATGGACTCGCTGGAAGCCTTCTGGGTCGGTCATGCCCTGTGGGCCTGGCTGGCGGTGGCCGCGGTTCTGCTGGTGGCCGAATTGATGACCGGCTCGGGCTGGCTGCTGTGGCCGGCCGGCGCGGCGGCGGCGGCGGGGCTCGCCACCCTTGGACTGCCGCGTCTGGGCCTCGCCGGTCAGGCGGCGATCTTCGCGATCGTCGCGCTCGCCGGCACGCTGGCCTCGCGCCCGTGGGCGCGCGGCCGCCATCGCGGCCCGGACATCAACGATCCCGAGCGCCGTCTGCTCGGCCACGTCGCCCGCGCCGCCAGCGCCTTCACCGCCGGTCGCGGTCGCGTGCTGATCGACGGCAAGGAATGGGCCGCCGACCTCGACGGCGGCGACAGCCTGCCGGCCGGCGCGGCGGTGACGGTGGTCGCCGTCCTCGGCGGTTCACGGCTGAGGGTGAAGGCCGCCTGAGGGCTTTGATCTAGAACTTGAACGCCGCCATCAAATCGCTGATCGCCGGACCGTTGGTCGGCACGTAGGGGTTCTGGCCGGTCACCGGGTTTGGCAGATTGTCGCGACTGCGGGGCGAGATCGGCGGAAGGCCCCAGTTGGCTTCGATGAACTTCACCACCGAGGCATGGTCGCCGTAGACGTGGCTGACGTGGCCGCCGGCGGTGAACGGCGAAACGATGATCATCGGGATGCGCGTACCGTCACCGAAAAAGTCGAGCGGCTGGACATAGCCGCTGTCGTAATAGCCGCCGCCCTCGTCTACGGTGATGAAGATCGCCGTGTTGCTCGCCAGTTGCTTGTTGGCCTGCACGGCGGTGACCACTTTTTTCACGAACGACTCGAAGATCGAGACCTTGGAGGATTCGGGGTGGCCGTCGTTGAGGCCGCTAGGCTTGAGATAGGAAACGGCTGGCAGCTCGCTGTTGCGGACCTCGTCATAGAAGGCGGTGGCGTCCTTCAGATGGGTCACGCGCAAGGGGATGCCGGTGCGCGGGTCCAAACCCGTCATGATCTTGGTCTCGTACTGGAACGGATTGCAGACGTTGCAGTATTCCGCGCCGGGGGCGAACAGTTGCGGATCGGCGAGGTAGGCGGTCCAGTCCTCGCCAAAATAGGCCCAGGAGACGCCGTGCCGGTCGAGCACGTCGCCAATCGAGGCCGTCGCCGACGGCGGCAGGGTGAACACTAGGGTGTTGCGATCGACCAGCGAACCATCGCCATAATAGCCGGGAATGAGGTTGTTCAGCATGTAGTAGGCGCCCGGCGCGCAATTCGGCGCGACGCCGAGGCTGGCGAGCCAGGCGGTCGGCGAAGCGATGCCCGGCTGGCCGGTGTCCGAGCAATCGCTGTATGAGCCGCCGAAATAGCCATCCTGCGTGTACCAGTTGTTGGTCTTGCCTTGCGGGTCCGGGTTCTCGATCTGGTTGGCGGGCGGCGTCGCCGGATTGCCCCTGACGTCGGAGAACAGCAGTGCGTCGGCGTAGCCGAGGTAGAGGCTGTTCATCGCCGTGCCGCCCATCGCCGGCTGATGATAGTTGTCGAGCAGGGTGTATTGGTCGGCGAGCTGCTTGAGGTAGGGCGCGTCGCCGCGCTGCATGTCGTAGAACCCCATGGCGGTCGCGCCTTCCAGGGTGGTCTCGTCGGTGAAGTTGGGCGGTCGCGGCTGACCGTCGGCGCCCTGGCCGACAGTGATCTCGACCCAGGGAAACAGGTCGGCGCGGCAGCCGCTCGGATTGGCCGGCGTCCCATAGGCCTTGTTGCAGTCGAGCTGCTGATACATCTGGTAGAAGCGGTGTACCGGGCTGTTGGCGTAGGCGTCCGAGCCGACCCCGGGGGACAGGCGATAGGGTCCAGGCGCCAGCCGGCCGGCGTGCGGAATACGGGTGTCGATCGTGTCGATCGGCAGGCCCGAGGCGCCGGTGGTGAGGGTCGCGAGGTCGGCCGGCGGCACGCCGTGATCGTAGCGGCGGGCGATCGCCAGGGTGGTGAATGGCGGTCGTGTCTTGCTTTGCTGGCTGGGCGTGCCGGCGAGATTGGGGGCTGGCAGGCGGACGAACGGGGCGACGATCGTCGGGCTGATGCTGTAGGTGGTCGTGTCCAAGGCCCGCATCTGGGTGACGGCGGCGAAGTTCGGCCCGGGCTTGCCATCGGCGTCGACCACGCCTTCCGACAGCAGATTCATCACCCCATCGCCGGACGGCGAGACATAGGTGGCGAACAGATGGTCGAAGCTGCGGTTCTCGCCGACGATCACCACCACATGCTTGATCGCCGTGGTGGTTCGCCCGTCTGGCGCGGCGGCTCTGGCGCCCCCGACGATCGCCAAGCCGGAAAGAAGCGCTAGCGCCGCGCCGGCGGCGGCGCGTGAACGTCGGTGCATGATCCCTCGCCCTCCCGGTCCGCGGCGCCCCGTCGGACCTTGGCGGCGACCTTTTATCCTCGCGGCGTGTTGGTCAAGCGCGCAGCGCCGTCGACCCCGCGCCCGCCAGCCCAGCCTGCTCGACGAACAGCCGACTGTAGGCCTCGACCATGCCGCCGATGTCGAAAGCGCCGGCGCGGCGCGGGCCGGCGGCGCGGAATTGATCGAGCAGAGCCGGGCTGGCGAGCAGCCGGTCCATGTCGGCGCGCAGCGCCCCCGCGTCGTCGGGCTTGGTGACCCAGCCGCTGATCCCGTGTTCGACCACTTCGCGCGGACCGAAATCGCAGGCGGTGACCAGGGCCGGCGCGCCGCAGGCCAGGGCCTCGGCGACCACCGTCGGAAAACCCTCCCAGCGCGAGGGCAGGACGAAAAGGGCCGCCTTGGCGATCCAGGCCCATGGATTGGCGGCGAAGCCGAGCAGCTTCACCCGCTCGCCGATGCCGAGCGCCTGAGCGCGGCGTTCCAGCGTCGCCTTGCGGCTGCCGCGGCCGAGGATGACCAGGTCGTGATCGCGGGCCGCCGCGCTGCCGGCGAAGGCGTCGAGCAGCACCTCGTGCGCCTTCTGGTGCTCGAGCCGGCCGACCGCCAGGACAAAGGGCCGGGTCTGCGGTCGGTGGGTCGGCTCCGTCGCCAGCCGCTCGACCTTGGCGATGTCGATCGGGTTGTGGATCACCCGCACCCGGGCGGGATCGAGGTCCAGCGTCCGTTGCAGTCCTCCGGCCATCTCGTGCGAATTGGCGAGGAAGCAGTCGGCGGCGCGATAGCAGCGCCGCGTGAGGCTCTTGATCAGCGCCCGACCGGCCGGGTTGGTCAGCTCCTGCTCGATCACCGCGTCGGTATTGTTGCCCTCGCGGGCGATCCACCGCGGCCGCTCGGCGCCCATGCCGCGCAGCACGAAATAGGTGAGCACGTTCATGCCCTTGAGAAAGCTCATCACGGCGTGCGGCCGGTGGGCGCGAATCATCCGCGCGAGGTTGGCCGGGGCGTGGATCGCGCCGGCAATCAGGGTGCGCGGGCGGTAGAAGTTGGCGTTGTCGCCCTCCTGCACCAGCCAGTCGGGACCGAGCGGCGAGACGTCGATGCGGCTCTGGTCGGCCTCGGCCAGCCACGGGCCCGACTTGCGCAGCAGTCCCATGCGCAGATCGATGCGCGCGGGGTCGCAGCGGTTGAGTAGATGCACCGCCACGCGCTCGGCGCCGCCGCCATGCAGGGAGGAGAGCAGCAGCATGACGCGCGCGCGCTCGGTCTGGACCAAGTTGAGCCCCGCTTCCCGTCCATCGATGGGCCCTTGCGCCGCCGGCCGCTTCTAGCGGCGCCGGGCGCGTCGGGGCAATGTGACTTTCGGCACTATCGCATAAGAGCGGGGCGGCGTGGCGCGCTTCGAGTTGCACGTCGGCGCGGCCGAGTTCTGGCGACGGGCGCGTCAGGACATCGCCGCCGCCCGTCGCCGCCTGCTCGTTCAGGCGATGACCTTCGAGGGCGACTCCGCCGGCCGCGAGGTCGCGACGGCGATCGCCGCCAGCCCGGCCGCCGATCGCCGCGTGCTGGTGGACGACTACAGCCGCCTCAACATCAGCGACCGTGCGCTCCTCTTGCCGGGGTGGCGCCGAGACGGCGCCCTCGTCGAGGAGGCGCGAGCGACCCGCGCCATGTTCGCCGAGCTCGTGAGCTCGGGGGTCGCGGTGCGGAGGACCAATCCGGTCGGGCTCCTCGCCTGGAATTGGCCGGGGCGCAATCACAAGAAGCTTGTCGTCGCCGACGATGTCGCGTGGATCGGCGGCATGAACTTCAGCGACCACAACTTCGCCTGGGACGATCTGATGCTGCGGATCGACGGCGCGGCGCAGGCGGAGTGGCTGGCGGCGGATTTCCTCGCGACCTTCGCGAGTCGGCCGCGAGCCGGGGAGGGGAGCTGGCCGGGGCTGCGGCTGCTTTCCCTCGATGGACGGACCAATCGCCGCGGCTTCGAGCCGGTGTTCGCCGCGCTTGCCCAGGCGAGAACGTCGATTACCGTGATCAGTCCCTATCTCACCTTCCCGTTCACCGACGCGCTCGCCGACGCCGCCCGCCGGGGCGTCGAGGTGGCGCTGATCACGCCGGCGGCGAGCAACAAGCCGACTGTCGGCGCGGCGCTCGTCGGCTGGGCTCGCCGCCGCCGTGTCACGGTGTGGCTGACCCCAGAGATGATCCACCTGAAGGCTTTGCTGATCGACGACGAGCGCCTGGTCGTCGGCTCGTCGAACTTCGACTTTGTCAGCCTGGCCGCCGAGGAGGAGCTGGTGGCGATCATCGACGATCGCCACCTGGTCGGCGAGTGCGATCGACGGATCATCGCCCCGGCGAAGCGCGCCGGCCATCCGCTATCGCAAGCGGCGACGAAGGCGAACTGGACGGCCGGCCCGGCCTTGCGACTGGCGGCCGGCTACGCCGGGCTCTCCCGCCTGGCGCGGCGGCGCGCGGTCGAAGGCTTCTGACGATCTCTAACGGGCCGGCATCCGCAGGGCGCCATCCAGGCGCAGGGCCTGACCGTTGAAATAGGCGTTGCGCACCAGCTCAAGCACCAGGGACGCGAACTCCGCCGGCCGGCCGAGCCGCTTGGGAAACGGCACGCCGGCGCGAAGGGTCTCCAGCACCTTCGGCGGCGCGCCGAGCATCGGCGGGGTCGCGAACACGCCCGGCATTATGGCATTGATCCGGATGCCGAGGTCCATCAGGTCGCGGGCCATGGGCAGGACAAGCCCGTTCACCCCGGCCTTGGCCGAGCCGTAGGCGACCTGGCCGACCTGGGCGTCCTGCGCGGCGATCGAGGCGGTCAGGGTGATCACCCCGCGCTCCCCGTCCTCCAGCGGCTCGAGCGCCGCCATGCCGAGGGCGCACAGCGAGGCCATGCGGTAGCTGGCCACCAGAATGCCGCGGACGGCGTATTCGTAATCCTCGGTGGCGAATCGCTTGAGCTCGCCGCTCGCCTTGTCGCGACCGATCGTCTTGCCGCCACGCGAGGTCTGGGCGCAGTGCACCAGAAGGCGCTCCTGCCCATGGGCGGCGCGCGCCTCGCGCAGACCGGCGACGACGCCGGTCTCGTCGGTCACATCGACCTCGCAGAAGAGCGCCCCCATGGCGGCGGCCGCCTCCGCTCCGGCGGCGGCGTTCTTGTCGAAGATCGCCACCGGCGCGCCCGCCGCCCGCAGCGCCTCTGCGCTCGCCCGTCCGAGACCCGAGGCGCCGCCGGTGACGATGGCGGCGGTGTCGGCGGTTATCTTCACGATCGAACCTCCGCGAGCCTCGCTTCCCCTGACAGGGGCGTTAGACTGGCCGCGTCGAAGCGTCGAGAGGGAGGCGTTTTATGAGGGGCATCGGTCGGGCGGTTCTCGCGGGGTTGCTGGCCCTCCCGGCCGTCGGGCTCGCCGACCCCGCTTGGGTCGAGATGACCGGCGACGCGGCGGAGGCGCGGACGGTGACCACGGCGGCGGCATGCCCGAACCTTATCATCGACGGGCGGACGCGGACCATGCGGCCGCGTGGCGGGCCGACGGCCGCCTTTCCTTCACGCGTGTGCGCGGCGGCAATTCCGGCGGGCGCGCGGCGGATCCAGCTTGGCGGCGAGCGCCTGCCGGCGCCCGCGGCGCAGCCGAGACGGCTCGTGATCCTCGGCGACACCGGCTGCCGGCTGAAAGGCTGGATCGCCCAGTCGTGCAACGATCCCAAGGCATGGCCCTTCGCCAGGGTGGCGGCGCGGGCGGCGCGCGACAAGCCCGATCTCGTCATCCACGTGGGCGACTACTATTATCGCGAGACGCCCTGTCCGCCGCTGGGCGCCGCCTGCCGCGGTAGCCCCTCCGGCGACAGGTGGGCGAGCTGGAAGGCGGATCTGTTCGATCCGGCCGCGCCGCTGTTCGCGGCGGCGCCGTGGGTGTTCGCCCGCGGCAATCACGAGGACTGCAAACGCGGCGGCCCTGGCTGGTTTCGCTTGCTGGACGCGGCGCCGAGCCCGCTCGCCTGCCCGGCGACGAGCGCGCCCTTCCAGGTGCGGATCGCCGGCGCCCGCCTCGTGGTGGTCGACAGCGCCGACACGGAGGACGCCAAGGCGCCGCCGGACGCGGTGGCCGCTTTCCGCGCCGGGCTGGTCGCCGCCGGCGTGGTCGATCCGGCGCGGGCCGGCTCCCCGGCTCCCGCCTGGATCATCACCCACCGGCCGATCTGGTACGCCCGCCGCGACGGCGAGAACCTGAGCGACGGCGGAATCAACGCGACCGAGCGGGCGGCGGCGCGGCGGGTCGACCTTGCGCCGATCCAGTTGGTGGTGTCCGGACATGTCCACAATTTCACCAGCGTCGGCTGGGTGGCCGGGGTGCGCCCGCCGCAGCTGGTTGTCGGGGCCGGCGGCGACCTCATGGCTCCCAACGACGCGCCGCCGCCAGTCGCCGGGTGGACGATCGTCGATGGTCTCGCGGCCCGGGTCCTCACCATGGGCCGGTTCGGCTACCTGCTGCTCGATCGCGGCCCAATGGGATGGAGCGGCGTGTTCAAGGACGCCGACGGCCGGGTGATCGCCCGCTGCGGCCTTGTCGGTCGCGCCCTCGAATGCCGGGCCGCCTGACGCCGCGTGTCGCGGTTCCCAAGTTGACGTTCGCACCGGCGCGCGAGCCAGAATGACGCGGACGTCAAATTCAGCACGCCAAGCCTCAGCGGCGCCAGCGGCGGCGTGACCACAGAATGCCCGGGCCGCCGCCGAGGCCGAGGAAGAAGCCGAGATCGTAAGGGGCGCCGGCGCCGGTGGTCTCGTAGAAATGCACCTGCCATGGCAGAAGTCGGGGGGCGAGACGATTGACGATCTCGCCGATCAAGGTGATCGGCCCGATCAGACCGTGCCAGATTCCGAGCAGGAACTGCTCGATCATCCCGCCCGAAGCCGAACGGGCCGCCTCCGCCGAGCCGGCGACGCAGGCGCAGAGCGCCAGGCCGACGACGCCGAGGACGGCGATGGTGACCCCGCGCGGGATCATTGCGGCGGCGGCGGGTTGGCGCCGGAGTCCGCGTCAGGCGGCGGCGCGCCGGCCGCCGCGGCGCGGTCGGCGGCGGCTTGCGCCCGGCTGGCGGCGGCCTCGGCGGAGACCCGATCGGCCGCCGCCCGGTCGGAGGCGGTCTGGGCCGCGATCTGCCCGGCGGCGGCGTTGGCCTGCTGATTGGCGAGCGTGCTGGCTTGCACGGTGCTGTTGGCGTTGGCTGTCGCCAGCGCCGCCTGCGCCTGGCTGTCGGCGGCCGATTGATTGGCCGCGGCCACCGCCGCGTCGGCGTTGGCGCCGCTCGGCCGCTGATTGATGAAGTAGAGAATCGCCGCCAGGGCGACCACGGCGACCAGGGCGGCGATCCACCAACCGGCGCCCCCGCGGGAAGGAACGATGGTGCGGCGGGTGGTGGCGGCCGTACCGGTGACCGGATCGTAGGTGGTCTTGACCTCGGTGACGCCGTCGCCCGGTTCGAGACTGGACATGAAAAACCTCCCAGGCTTGCCTGATCCCTGGTTGCCGCAACGTCGTCCGAAGGAGCGCGGTTCCGGCGAAACTACCCACCGGCCAAGGCCCGCAAGGCGCTGTTGGCCAGGGTCAGCTTGGCGAAGGTCCAGCCGCCTGGGGCGTGCTCGATGTCCTCGAAGGTGCGCTTGGCCGCCCGGATCGGCTGCGCGCGATCTGAAGACCAGGCGGCAACCGCCGCCAGGGCCCCGGCTTGCGCGGCGGGATTCTTGGCGTCCTCGCCGTTCGGCTTTCCGGCGGCGGCCATCACCTGTCCGGCCAGGCTCGCCTGTTCGTCGAGCGTATCCTCCAGCAGCCGGCGAGTGGCGAGCCGCTCGTAGGCGTCGGCCGGCGGGTGAGCGCCGGCGGCGGCGCGCAGCTTGTCGAAGCCGAACACGCCGCCGACCCGATGATAGACGTGAGCCGCCTCGGCCAGGGGCCAGCCATGAGCGTGGGCGAGGTCGGAGAGGTTGGCGGCCAAGGTAAGCGGCCGCATGATCGCCACCGCGTGGGCGATGTCCTTCGGCGCCCCGGCCCTGATCCACACCGCGGCCCGACGGACCGCCGCCTTCTGCTCGAACGGCGACAGCACGCCTGGCACCAGGCGCTTGAGCGTGTCCACCGCTGGCCGATAGGCGCGCACCAGATCCTGGACGCTGGGCGCGGCGCGAGCGGCGCGGCGCGCCAGCCAGAAGGTCTCGCCCCGAAGCGTCTGGCTGAGTTCGCGGTAAAGCGCCGCCTGAGCGTCGGCGGGGATCTTGCCGTCCAGTCGCTCCACCCGCGTCCAGGCGTCGGAGAAGCGCAGGATCTGGCGCGCCGCCTCGAACGCGGCGACCAGCCCACCAACGTCGCAACCGGCCGCTTCGCGCAGACGCGCCGGGAAGCTCGGACCGCACAGGTTGACCATGTCGTTGGCGATCGCCGTGGCGATGATCTCGCGGCGCAGCCGGTGCCGACGAACGTCGGCGGCGAACGGCGCCATCGCCTTGGGAAAATAGGCGTCCAGGGTGGTCTCGAACCACGGATCGTCCGGGGCCGCCGAGGCGACGATGTCGTCGAACAGCTCGAGCTTGCCGTAGGCCAGCAGCACAGCGAGTTCCGGACGGGTCAGTCCCTTGCCGGCGGTGAGCCGCGCGGCGATCGCCGAGGCGGAGGGCAGTCCCTCCAGCGACCGGTTCAAGCGCCCGCTCGCCTCGAGATCCGCGATGAACCGGGCCTGGGCGTCCAGCTCGCGGGCGGCGTCCGCCTCCATCAGGCTGAGGGCGAGCGTCTGATCGTAGTTGTGGGCGAGGACGTGGCGAGCGACGTCGTCGGTCATCGAGGCCAGCAGGGTGTCGCGATCCGGCCGGGTCAGCCTTCCGGCGCGCTCGGCGAGGCCGGCGGCGATCTTGATGTTGACCTCATGGTCGGAGGTGTCGACCCCGGCGGAGTTGTCGATGGCGTCGGTGTTGATCCGCCCGCCGGCGCCGGCGAACTCGATCCGGCCCGCTTGGGTGAGGCCGAGGTTGGCGCCCTCGCCGATCACCTTGCAGCGAAGGTCGCGGCCGTTGACCCGGATGGCGTCGTTGGTCTTGTCGCCGACGTCGAGCTGGCTCTCGGTCGAGGCCTTCACATAGGTGCCGATGCCCCCAAGATAGAGCAGATCGGCGCGGCTCTTGAGGATGGCGCAGATCAGCTCGTTGGGCGTGACGCTCTCTGACCTGATCTCCAGGAAGGCGCGCGCCGCGTCGGCGAGTTCGATCGACTTGAGCGAACGAGGGTAGACGCCGCCGCCTTCGCTCAGCGCCGCCGCGTCGTAGTCGGCCCACGAGGAGCGTGGAAGATCGAACAGCCGCTGGCGCTCGGCGAACGAGCGCTCCGGGTCCGGATCGGGATCGATGAAGATGTGCCGGTGATCGAAGGCGGCGCGCAGCTTCATCGCCTTCGATAGCAGCATGCCGTTGCCGAACACGTCGCCCGACATGTCGCCGACGCCGATCACCGTGGTGGGCTGGCGCTGGATGTCGCGACCCATTTCGCGGAAGTGGCGCTTGACCGATTCCCAGGCGCCGCGGGCGGTGATGCCCATCGCCTTGTGGTCGTAGCCGGCCGAGCCGCCGGAGGCGAACGCGTCGTCCAGCCAGAAGCCGTAGTCCGCCGCCACGCCGTTGGCGATGTCGGAAAAAGTCGCCGTGCCCTTGTCGGCGGCGACGACCAGATAGGGATCGTCGGCGTCGTGAATCACCGTGCGCGCGGGGTGGACGATGGCGCCCTCGGCGTCGAGGTTGTCGGTGAGATCGAGCAGGCCGCACAGGAAGGTCTTGTAGGCGCGCACCGCCTCCGCCCGCACCGCCTCCGCCTCGCCGCCGCGCGGCAGCTGCTTGGGGAAGAAGCCGCCCTTCGATCCGACCGGCACGATGACGGCGTTCTTGACCTGTTGCGCCTTGACCAGACCCAGGACCTCGGTGCGAAAGTCGTCGCGCCGATCGCTCCAGCGAAGGCCGCCGCGGGCCACCGGGCCGAAGCGCAGGTGCACGCCCTCGACATGCGGGGCGGCGACGAAGATCTCGCGGAACGGCTTGGGCTCGGGCAGGTCGACCAGTTCGCGGCTGGCGATCTTGAAGGCGATGTAGGGCTTGTGCCCGCCGCCTTCTCCGGCCTGGTAGAAATTCGTGCGGGTGACGGCGCCCACGAGAGCCGAAAGGCGGCGCAGCACCCGGTCGTCGTCGAGGCTGGCGACCTCGCGCAGCGCCTCCTCGATGTCGGCCTTGATCGCTTCGGCCGCCGCCAGCCGCTCGGCCGCCGGAGCGCCGCTGGCCGGATCGAGCCGGGCGCGGAAGAGCTCGAGGATCAGCCGGGTGACGCCGGGGTTGCGCGACAGCGCCGCCTCCTGCGCCGTTTGGCCGGGGTCCAGTCCGGACTGCTGACGAAAGCGCGACAGCGCCCGGACCAGCGCCGCCTGCCGCCACGGCAGAGCCAGTTCCAGCACCAGGCGATTGAAACCGTCCGACTCCGCATCGCCGCGCCAGATGGCCGCGAACGCCGCCTCGAACGGCCCCTTTATCGCCTCGAAGGTCAGGTGCTCGCCATGTTCGTCCTCGAGGATGAACTCGTGCACCCAGATCGGCGGGCGGCCGACCGGCGCCTCGACGGGCGCGATGGCGAAACCTTCCTCGACAAGGGCGCTCAGCCCAAGGCCGCTCAGGATCGGCAGGACGCGCGCCAGCGGCGCCGGCCCGACGCCGCGGCGATAGAGCTTGAAGCGGAAGCGCAGCGCCGAGTCCTCGGCGGCCCGGGAGGCCCGCACCGCGATTGTCCGGCCGCCGTCGGATTCGGGCGCGTTGGCCACGGCGTCCATCGCCTGGATGTCGGCGAGCGCCTCGACCGCTTCGTAGCGATCGCGGTAGCCGACCGGAAAGGCCCCGGCCCATTTCACCAGCAGGGCGGCCGCCTCGTCGGGGGCGGTCTGGGCCTCGACGAGGGCGGCGGCGAGATCGTCCTCCCAGGTGCGGGCGAGGTTCGCGACCCGCGTCTCCAGGTCGGCGAGATCCGGACGGCGGTGGTCGCCGGGCGTGAAGCCGACGATGTAATGCACCCGCGCCAGCGGCGAGTCGGAATAGCTGGGATACCAGGCCGAGATCCGCCCGCCCCACGCCTCCGCCAGCAGCCGGCCGGCGCGCTCGCGCACCCGGTCGTCATAGCGCTCGCGCGGCACATACAGCAGCACCGAGGCGAAGCGGTCGAACGGATCGAGCCGGGCGAACAGCTTGACCCTCGGCCGGTCGAACAGGTGCAGGGTGTCGAGTGCATTGGCCAGCAAATCGGCCGAGGCGATCTGGAACAGCTCGTCGCGCGGATAGGTCTCGAGGATATTGTCCAGCCGCATGGCGTTGTGGCCGCCGCGAACGAAGCCGGCGGCCGCCATGACTTGCGCCACCTTGCGTCGCAACAGCGGCGTGGCGTGCGCCGGCTCGTTGTAGGCCTGGGCCGTGAACAGGCCGACAAAGCGGGTCTCGCCGCACGGCCGGCCATCGGCGCCGTAGCGGCGCACCCCGACGTAGTCCATGTAGGCGCGCCGGTGAACGCGCGAGCGCAGGTTGCTCTTGGCGACGATGAGCGGCGCGGCTTCGGCCATCGCGGACCGGGCTGCGTCGGAGAGCACCGCCGGCTCGCTGGCCCGCCGCAGCACCCGAAGATTCTGGTCGCGCAGCACGCCGAAGCTGCGGTCGGGCGTATAGACCGGCTCCTCGGCGGCATAGCCGCCGTCGGCGGTGCGCGGATAATCATAGCCGCGGGCGCCGAGAAACACGAAGTGGCCGGCGTCCATCCAGCGCAGAAAGGCGAGGCTCTCCGCCAGATCTTCCGGATCGCCGTGATAGCCGCTCGCCAGCTCCTCGATGCAGCGGCCCAGCAGCGCGAGCATGGCGCCGAAATCGTCCACCGCCACGCGGTTGTCGGCCAGGGCTGCGGCGATCCGCGCCTCGAGCGCCGCTCGCCGCTCGGAGCCGAGCGGCGCCAGCCAGACCTGGATCATCGACCAGCGACGGTCGTGGTGCTCGACGATCGGGTGGACCATGGCGCACACCTCGCCGCCCGCCTCGGCGATCTGCCCCATGACGCTGTCGACCAGGAACGGCCGGTCCGGCTGGACGATCTTCAGGCATTCCAGCACCCGAGCCTCGCCGCCGGCGTCCCGCGCGGGCGCCAGACGGATGCGCGGGGCGGCGCTCGCGCCCTCGGGAGCGGCGACCGCCTCCTCGCCGAAGCGCCAGAAATCCGCGAGATCGCTGGCCAGCTCAGCCTCGCCGACCTCGGCCCGTTCGGCGGGCAGCAGGTCGGCGAGGACCCGGGCGAGGAAGGTGCGCTGCTCGTCGGTGAGCGCCGCCCGGCTCGAGCCAAGCGCCTGGGCGAAGGCGGCGAGGAGTTCGGCCGTCATCCCCCTGATCGGCTTCGGAACCGGCGGATGTCGCGGGGATCGGCGCGGCCGGCGATGCGAGCTCGGGCATGGCGCTTCCTAGCGCCGATCGCCGCCGATTTGAACCTCGCCGCCGCCGCCGGCGGCGATGAAGAAACTCGCCCGGCGCTCAGGCGACCGTCACGGCCGCTTCACGCACCACGCCTTCGCCGGCGCGATGGTCTGGCCCGGTGGCAACCGGTCCAGCGCCGCCTTGTCGAGTCCCTTTCCCCACCACTGCCAGCCGCCGCCGATGTAACGCGCGCCGTCCGCCGATACGGCTTGCGTCAGCACGCGCCGTCGGCCGGCGAAGCGCAGAACCACCGTCGTCGGGTCGACGTAGCGCGCGATGACCGTCAGGCCGCCATGGCACCGGAAGACCGCCGGAGGCGGAAGATCGGCGGGCACGGCTCAGGCCCCCGCTGCGAGCTGGTAGCCTGGGGTCGAACGAGACACCTCGAGCTCGGTCTCGTTCATCTCGGTCTCGATGCTGGCGAACAGCGGCGTCGAGAGATAGCGCTCGCCGGTGTCGGGCAGCATCGCCAGCAGCACCGAGCCGGCCGGCGCCTCCCGCGCCACCGTCAAGGCGCCGGCGAAGGTTCCGCCAGCCGAGATGCCAACGAGGATGCCTTCGCGCCGCGCCAGCGCCTGGCTCGCGGCCATCGCCTCGGCCCCCGTCACCGTCACGACCTTGTGGATGTGGCCGGCGGCGACCGGCTCGGCGGTCAGCTTGGGAATGAAGTCGGGCGTCCAGCCCTGGATCGGGTGAGGCTTCCAGGCCGGATGGCCGGCCGCCGGCGAACCGTCCGGGTTGCGCGCCTGCTCGGCGCCGCTGGAGATCAGGGCCGCGTCCGAGGGCTCGACCACCACCACCTTGACTTCGGGACGCTCCCTGGCCAGCACCCGCGAGACGCCGTTCAAGGTGCCGCCGGTGCCGTAGCCGGTGACCCAGTAGTCCAGCCGCTCGCCGGCGAAGTCGGCGACGATCTCGCGCGCCGTGGTCCGTTCGTGCATGTCGGCGTTGGCCTCGTTCTCGAACTGCCGGGTGCGGAACCAGCCATGCATGCGCGCCAGCTCGTTGGCCTTCTCGACCATGCCGACGCCGCGCTCGGCCGCCGGGGTGAGCACTACCTTGGCGCCGAGGAACCGCATCAGCTTGCGCCGTTCGACGCTGAAGGTTTCGGCCATGGTGACCACCAGCGGGTAGCCCTTCTGGGCGCAGACCATGGCGAGCCCGATGCCGGTGTTGCCGCTGGTCGCCTCGACCACCGTCTGCCCCGGCTTCAGCTCGCCGGCCGCCTCGGCCGCCTCGATCACGCCGAGCGCCAGGCGGTCCTTGACCGACCCCAGCGGATTGAACGCCTCGATCTTGACCCACATCTCGATGCCCGGCGGGGCGAGCTTGTTGATCCTGACCACCGGGGTGTTGCCGACGGTCTCCAGAATATCGCGGTATCGCTTCGCCATGGCCGTGCCTTGCAAAGGAGGGAGGAGCTGAATGGAGCTTGACCCCGCAAGCGCGCCGGAGGCAACCGGGTTTCGGCTGTAATCCGACTTCAGGTTTTCTCATGTGCGACACCGTCGTCGCCTTGCCGCCGGCGACCGCCGCCGGCGCCGTTCTGTTCGCCAAGAACAGCGACCGCGAGCGCAATGAGGCGCAAGCGGTCGAGATGATCGCCGGCGCCGACCATCCGGCGCGCGCCGAGCTTGCCTGCACCTATATCACCATCCCGCAAGCGCGCCGGACCCTGCCCCTGCTGATCTGCCGGCCGTTCTGGATGTGGGGCGCGGAGATGGGCGCCAACAGCGCCGGAGTCGTGATCGGCAACGAGGCGGTGCATGCGACGATCCCCGCGCAACGCGGTCGCGCCCTGACCGGCATGGACCTGGTTCGCCTGGCTCTCGAGCGCGGCGAAAACGCCGCCGAGGCGGTCGAGGTTGTCACGAGCCTGCTGCGGCGACACGGCCAGGGCGGCGACTGCGGCCATCGCCGACGCTTCTACTATCACAACAGCTTCCTGATCGCCGACCACCGCGAGGCCTACGTCCTGGAGACGGTCGGCCGTTCCTGGGCGCTGGAGCGCGCGACGGGGGTGCGAGCGATCTCCAACGCCCTGTCGATCCGCGGCGACGCCGCGCATCTGTCGGACGACCTGGCCGCGCGCGGCGCGAGTTTCGATTTCGCCGCGACCTTCAGCGATCCGTCACGCGACGAGGCGGGCTGCGGCACGCGCCGCCGGCGCCGCGCCGAACAGCGGTTGGCGCTCGCGCGCCGCGCGGACGGTCCCCTCGGCGTCGCCTCGATGATCGCCGTCCTGCGCGATCACGGGCCGGAGGGCGAGGCAGCCGACTGGGCGCCCCATCGAACGGTCGGCCGCTCCATCTGCATGCACGCCGGCGACGGCGAGCGGCGCAGCCAGACCGTCGGCTCCCTCGTCAGCGACCTCGGCGAGGGAGGGAGGCAACCGGTCCACTGGGTGACCGCCAGCGCCGCGCCATGCCTCAGCCTGTTCAAGCCGGTGGTGCTCGGCCTGCCGCCACCGTGGCGCGATGCCGACTCTCGCCGGGTGGCGCCGGCGCCGAGCGATCGCTATGATCCCGAGGCGCGTTGGTGGCGCGGCGAGCCCTGGCGGCGCGCGTGCCTGAACGATTACCCCCCGGCCTTGGCGACCATCGCTCCCGAGCGAGACCGGCTCGAGGCGCGGTTTCGCGAGCAGATGGCCGAAGCCGCGAGGCGGGACAGTCCCGCGCAACTGGCGCGCGCGGCTCGGGCGTGCTGGCGCGAGGCCGATGCGATGGAAGGCCGCTGGTCTCGCCATGGCTCGACAGGCGACTGTGTGGCGCCCACCACGACCCGCCCGCCGTCGGACTTTCGTCGCTCCTGGACATCGGCCTCGCGCTGGGCCGGCCTGCCTTCGGGCGGTCGCGCGTGGAAAGCCCCGGCTGGCGGAGGCGGCTAGACCACCCGCGGCGGGTAGCCCTTGCCCCTCAACACCTCGATGATCTCCTGGGTGTGGTGCGCGTCTCTCGTCTCGATCATGATGTCGAACTCGGCGCCCTTGGCCGGCACTTCCAGGGCGAGGCGGTTGTGGGCGACGTCGATGATGTTGCCGCCGGCCCCGCCGATCGCGGTCAGCACCGTGGCGAGGTAGCCGGGCCGGTCGTCGCCGACGATGCGCAGCGACACCAGCCGCCGCACCCGCACCAGTTCGCGGTTGAGCACCGAGGCGAGGAGGCGCGAGTTGATGTTGCCGCCGGTGATGATCAGGCCGCACTTCCGCCCGCGGAACCGCTCGGGATAGGCCAGCAGGGCGGCCAGCGCCGCCGCGCCGGCGCCCTCGGCCACCGTCTTTTCGACGTTGCAGTAGAGGGCGACGCCGCGCTCGAAATAGGCCTCCTCGAGCAGCAGCACCTCCTCGATCAGCGGCCTGGCGACGCTCCAGGTGAGTTCGCCGACCGCCTTGACGGCGATACCCTCGGCGATCGTCTGGCCGCCGACCGGGGCGCCGAGGCCGCGCATCCGCGCGGTGAACGAGGGATACATCGCCGCCTCGACGCCGAACACGCGAATGTCGGGCTTCAGCGCCTTGGCGACGGTGGCGACGCCGCTGATCAGGCCGCCGCCGCCGATCGGCACGGGCAGGATTTCCAGGTCCGGCGCGTCCTCCAGCATTTCCAGGGCCACCGTGCCCTGGCCGGCCATGACGTCGAGATCGTCGAATGCCGGCACGAACACCAGGTCGCGCTCGGCGCGAATCTGCAACGCCCGCTGATAGGCGGCGTCGTAACCGTCACCGAAGATTTCCACCTGGGCGCCGAAGTCGCGGGTCTGCTGCGCCTTCACGTTCGGCGTGCCGACCGGCATGACGATGGTCACCGGCACCCCCAGCCGGTCGCCGTGATAGGCCAACGCCTGCGCGTGGTTGCCGGCCGAGGCGGCGATCACCCCGCGCCGCCGTTCCTCATCGCTCAGCCGCGACAGGCGGTTGAGCGCGCCGCGCTCCTTGTATGAAGCGGTGAACTGCAGGTTCTCGAACTTCACCCACACCTCGGCCCCGGTGATCTCCGAGAGGGTGCGCGAATGGCGGCACGGCGTGCGCTCGACATGGCCCGCGATCCGGCCGGCGGCCGCCCGGATGTCGTCGAGGCAAAAGGTCATGGGCGGCCCCGCGGGTTCGGTCTTGCGACCGATCCCTAGAGCATCGGCCGCTGGCTGGGAATCCGACCGGCCGGAACGTTGCGCCGGCATCCCTGCCGGCATTGGCGCCGGCCCCGACGGGTTGCCGGCCGGAAGCCGGCGCAACAGGGTGAGTTCAGGCGACCCCGGCGCGGAGGAAGTCGTGCATGTGCACCGCGCCGACCAGGCGTTCGCCCTCGCAGGCGAACAGCAGCATGATCGGATTGGGCCTCTCGTTCATCACCCGCAGCGCCTCGGTCGCCAACTGGTGCGGATGGACCCGCACCGGCGAGCGGGTCATGTGGCGACCGACCGCGTCGCCTAGCCCGGCGTGCGGCAGGGCGCGGCGGAGGTCGCCGTCGGTGAAGGCGCCGACGAGATGGCCGCGCGGGTCGACGACGCCGACGCCGCCGCAACGGAAACGGGTGATCGCCACGATCGCCTCCGAGAGGGTGGCGTCCTCGCGCACCGCCGGCAGATGGTCGCCGCGCAGCATCAGATCGCCGACGGTGACCAGCTGCGCGCCGAGACGGCCGCCCGGATGGAAGTTGCGGAAGTCGGCGGCGGAAAAGCCGCGCGCCTCGAGCAAGGCGATCGCCAGGGCGTCGCCAAAGGCGATCTGCATGGTCGTCGAGGTGGTCGGGGCGCGGGTGTTCTGACAGGCCTCGGCGGCGCGCGGCAGGATCAGCGCGATGTCGGCCGCTTGCGCCAGGGCGCTGTTACGCTCGGAGGCGACGGCGATCAGCGGCGCGGCGAAGCGGGTGCAAAAGTCGATGATCGGCTTCAGCTCCGGCGTCTCGCCCGACCAGGAGATCGCCACCAGCACGTCGCCGGTGGCGACCATGCCGAGATCGCCATGGCTCGCCTCGCCGGGGTGCAGGAAGAACGCCGGGGTGCCGGTGGAGGCAAGGGTCGAGGCGATCTTGCGCGCGACGTGGCCGCTCTTGCCCATGCCGGTGACGATCACCCGGCCGGTGGCGGCGCGGATGGCCTCGATCGCCTGCTCGAAGGGTCGCCGCAGGCCAGACTCGAGAGCGGTGTTGAGCGCCTTCAGGCCGTCGATCTCGGCGCGCACCGTGCGGGTGGCGGCGGCGACATAGTCCATCTCGCCATCGTCGAGCGGCGCGGGCGCCAGGCCGACCTTGCGCCGGCCGGCGAGGATCGCGCTATGGGAGGCGAACGCCTTGGCCATGACCCCGAGTTAGAGCTTGAACCCTGAAGAGCCGATGAACGGAGCCGAAGTCTAGGCCAATGGCGACGGTGGGGAAAGCGCCAGCCGCCGAGCCGGCCAGCAAGGCGACCGTCGCCCGCGCCGTGATCCTCGACCGCGACGGGGTGCTCAATGTCGATCATGGCTACGTCGGCGATCGCCAACGGTTCGAGTGGATGCCCGGGGCCCGCGCCGCCGTCCGCCGCTGGAACGACGAGGGACGCCTCGTCATCGTCGCCACCAACCAATCCGGCATCGCCCGCGGCTATTTCGACGAGCCCGCCGTGGCCGCGCTCCACGCCGCCATGGCCGTCGACCTCGCCGCCGACGGCGCCCGCATCGACGCCATCTACATCTGCCCGTTCCATCCCGACGCGACCGTCGAGCGCTTCCGGCATCCGGACCATCCCGACCGCAAGCCCAATCCCGGCATGATCGTGCGGGCCCTCGCCGACTTCACGCTCGATCCGGCCGAGGCGGTTCTGATTGGCGACAAGGAGAGCGACATGGAGGCGGCCCGGCGCGCTGGGGTGCGCGGCCTCAAGTTCCCCGGCGGCGACCTCGACGCCTTCGCCAGGGCCGCCGAACTCTAAAGTCCGGCGCACGAAATTTGATGTTACCGCACGTGACTTCCGCTCGAGGCCGGGGCGATCTAACCCGCGGCGGATGATCCCGTTCATCGACCTGGCCGCGCAGCAGGCGCGCCTCAAACCGAGGCTGGACCTCGCCATGGCCCGCGTGCTGGCGCACGGCGCCTATGTCATGGGCCCGGAGGTGGCCGAGTTCGAGCGGCGCCTCGCCGAGTTCTGCGGCGCGCGCCACGGTCTCTCCTGCGCCAACGGCACCGACGCCCTGGCCCTGCCGCTGCTGGCCTGGGAGATCGGGGCCGGCGACGCCGTCTTCTGTCCCTCGTTCACCTTCGCGGCCACGCCCGAGGTGATCCCCTGGACCGGGGCGACGCCGGTGTTCGTCGACATCCGTCCGGACACCTACACCATGGATCCCGCCTCTCTGGAGGCGGCGGTCGAACGCATCGCCCAGACCGGCCGGCTGCGGCCGGCGGCGGTGATCGCCGTCGACCTGTTCGGCCAGAGCGCCGACTATCCGGCCCTGGCCGCCATCTGTCAGCGGCGCGGTCTGAACTTGATCGCCGATTCCGCGCAGGGCTTTGGCTGCACCCTGGAAGGGCGACACCCGATCGCCTGGGCGGACGCGGTGACCACCAGCTTCTTCCCGGCCAAGCCGCTCGGGGCCTACGGCGATGGCGGCGCGGTGCTGACCGACGACGAGGCGCTTTGGACTCGCATGGACTCCCTGCGCATTCACGGCAAGGCCGTGGCCGGCGACCTGCCGGCCGGCAACTTCGGCCACGACCCGAAGTACCTCAATGCCAGAATCGGCATGAACTCGCGCCTCGACACGCTGCAAGCGGCGATCCTGATCGAGAAGTTGGCCATCTTCGCCGACGAGATCGAAGCGCGGCAACGGGTCGCCGAACGTTACGCCGAGGGCCTCGCGGGCCATGTCCTCGCGACGCCGACGGTGATCGGCGGCGGCCGCTCGACCTTCGCGCAATACGTCATCGAGCACCGCGACCGCGACGGCCTCGCCGCCCATCTGCGCGCCCACGAGATTCCCACGGCGGTCTATTACCCCGTGCCGATGCACCGCCAGGGACCCTACCGGGAGTTCCCGCGAGCGCCCGGCGGCCTGCCGGTGACCGACGCCAAGGGGGCCGTCGTCCTGGCGCTGCCGATGCATGCCTACCTGACGCCGGACGTTCAGGAACGCATCATCGATGCGGTGCGGGGCTACAACGGCTGAGAGGTCAGGCCGCGCGTTGCGGAGCGCGCCAGGAGTCGAGCGCGCTCGCCTGGTGGACGCAGCTGACGGTGCAGTACGGCGCGCAGGCCTTCTCGCGGCGATACTCGCGATCGATGTCGGCCGCGCCGTAGGTCGCGAGCGGGGTTCCGGGCGCGCCGCGCTGCTGCGAACAGTAGTGCACCAGGCCCTCCTCGCAGATGTAGAGGTAGCGGGCCCCGGCCCGGCAGCGCCAGTGCGTTCGGCCGCCCCGCCATCAGGTTCTTCTGGAACATCAGGTGATTGAACTTGTGCGCGAGCGAGCCCGCGGCGAGCAGCCGGTCATAGACCCGGCGCTGCGTGGGCGAGAGCGGCGCCAGCGTTCCGCTGTCGTCGTGCACCACCCCCACGGTGTGGCTGAAGCCCAGCGCCTTGGCGACCTTAGCGACCTCCAGCGCGTCGGCGGTGCGTTCCTCGGAGACTCCGAGCACCGAATTGATGTTGACGTGGAACTTCGCCAGCCGGCTGAGCAGGCCGAGCCGCCGACGCAGCGATTTCAACGTCTTCACCGAGACCGCGTCTGGCTTTACCCCATCGATGGAGATCTGCATCGCCTGCAGGCCGGCGGCGTTCAGCGCGGCGATCTCGCCGGCGGTGAGCAGAAAGCCGTTGGTGATCGTCGTCGCCGCCATGCCGCGGCGGCGGACATGGGCGATGATTTCGGCGTGGTCGGGATGGGTGAGCGGCTCGCCGCCGGTCAGGGTGACGATCCGCGTGCCGAGCCTCGCCAGGGCATCGATCCGCGCCTTCAGCTCGGCCAGCGGAACGGGCTTGGAGACCTTGTCGAACTCGCTGCAGTAAGCGCAGTCGAGATTGCAGAAGCGCGTCACCACCAGATGCGCCAGCATTGGACGGCGGGTCGAGCGAACCAGCTCGATCGCCATTCCAACGCTCGGCGAAGACCGATGCGGTTGTCGAATGCGCGTTCGCCGGCGGCGCCGGCGTCGCCGGTGGGGCGTTCGGTTTCGGCGCGCGGCAGGCGCAGCGTGACGGCGACCACGGCGCTCCTATCGGCTGGCGGTCAAAGCGGATTGTTCAGGCGGACCGTGATGGTCGTCACCCCCGCCTTGGCCGCGAAACGCACGGCCGACGAGGCGGGCTTGGAGAACAAGACGCGCGGATTGCGCGAAAAGCCGTACGGCTCCTGTGGGCCGACCAGGCGGCTGACCTTGAGTGGTGACTGGAATTGAGGTCCTGATACACCGCCAGAGCGTAGACCCCCGGCGACTTCAACCAGATGCACAGCCGGCTGGCCGGGACGGCCGCCGGCGCCCACCAGACCTTCAGGGCGCCGTCCTTGTGCAGGAACTGGCTCGGATCGTCTGGATAGAGGCTCGCGGTCATCAGGCCGCGCGCCTGCGCACGCCCTCGACGTTGATGTCCAGCTTTGCCTGGACGGCGGGCCCTGGCACGCCTCGGCGGCGGCTGCGCCGGCCAGGCCGCCGATGAGAGCGGCGGCGAGCACGGCGACAGCCCGCCGGGGTCCGTGAATGTCTGCGCCGGCCAAGACGTTCAGAGACCGAGAGCGGCAGGACGCCTGAGAATAGATCCTCCCCCATGCAATGGGGGAGGGGACCGCGAAGCGGTGGAGGGGGCAAGCGGCCGTGACCGTTCCGGAGGGGGAACACGGCGCTGAACGACTGAACACGACGTTGACGCGGTCGCCCCCTCCACCACCTTCGGCGGTCCCCCTCCCGCCTTGCGGGGGAGGATCAACGCCTTGCAAGCCGCCCCCGCGGGCGATTTCTGTCAGGCTCGCCAATATCGCACACCGTGTTCCAATGATGGCCCCTTGCACGCGGTCGTCGAGGAGATTGTGCCGCGCGCGTTCACGCCGCCAAGCCGGGGGCGCCAGCGCGGGCGCAGTCGGCTAGGATTTCGAATGACCGAGCCGCGCGTCGTGATCGAAGATCGAGCCGGTGCAGATCAGCTCGTCGGCGCCGGTGCGGGCGGCGAAGGCGGCGACCCCCTCGCGCACCGTGGCCGGCGATCCGACCACAGAACGGGCGAGCACGCCGGCGACCATCGCCCGACCGGCGTCGTCCAAGCGTTCGTCGAGATCGTCTACCGGCGGCGGCAGGCGGCCTGGCTGGCCGGCGCGCAGGGCCAGAAAGGCCTGTTGGAGAGAGGTGAACAGGCGGCGCGCCTCGGCGTCGGTGGGGGCGGCGACGACATTGAGCCCCAGCATGACTCGCGGCCGATCCAGGCGCTCGGAAGGCTGGAACCGCTCGCGATAGAGGCGCAGCGCCTCCTCCATGTCCGCCGGCGCGAAGTGCGAGGCGAAGGCGTAGGGGAGCCCGAGCGCGGCCGCCAGCTGGGCGCCGAAGGTGCTGGAGCCGAGGATCCACGGCTCGACCGCCTCACCCGCCCCGGGCACGGCGCGCACGCGTCTGGCCGGGCTGCCGCCGGCTCGAACCAGTGCAGCAGCTCGACCACGTCGCGGGGAAAATCGTCGACGCCGCCGGCGAGCGTGCGCCGCAAGCGCCTGCGCGGTCAGCTGGTCGGTCCCGGGCGCGCGGCCGAGTCCGAGATCGATCCGTCCGGGATAGAGGGCCGCCAGGGTGCCGAACTGCTCGGCGATGACCAGCGGCGCGTGGTTGGGCAGCATGATCCCGCCCGAGCCGATGCGGATGGTCGAGGTGCCCGCGCCGACATAGGCCAGGGCGACGGCGGTGGCGGCGCTGGCGATGCCAGTCATGTTGTGATGCTCGGCCATCCAGAACCGGCGATAGCCCCAACGCTCGGCGTGGTGGGCGAGATCGCGGCTGTTGCGCAGCGCCTGACCGGCGTCGCCGCCCTCGACGATGGGCGACAAATCGAGAATCGACAGGCTGACCATGGTCCCGGATATAGGAACCGCAGATCCAATTCGCCGCCTCTCCTCGCGGGACGAGCCAGGAAGCCGCCATGACCAACCCCTCCGCCGGACCGCTCGATGGCGTGCGGGTGATCGATCTGACGCAGTTCGTGCTGGGCCCCTACGCCAGCCAGACGCTCGGCGATCTCGGCGCGGACGTGATCAAGATCGAGGAGCCGGGCGGCGATCGCCAGCGCCGGGCTGGCCGCGCGCCCAACGACCGCTCGATGGGGCCGACCTATGTCGCCTTCAACCGCAACAAGCGCTCGGTCCGCCTCGACCTCAAGAGCGAACCTGGACGGCGCGCCCTATCCCGCCTGATCGCCACTGGCGACGTCTTCATCCACAACATGCGCCCGGAGTCGATCGCGCGCCTGGGTTTCGACTATGCGGCGGTGCAGGCGATCAAGCCGGACGTGGTCTACGTCGAGGCCATGGGCTATGCGCCCGAAGGCCCGTACGCCGGCCGCCAGGCGTTCGACGATCTGATCCAGGCGGCGGCCGGCGCCTGCGGCCTCGCCGGCCTCGTCGATCCGGAGGCGGTGTTCCGTCCGCTGCCCAGCATCGTCGCCGACAAGACCTGCGGCCTCTTCGCCGTGATCGCGGCGCTCGCCGCCTTGCGCCACAAGGAACGCACCGGCGAGGGGCAGTATGTCTGCGTGCCCATGCTGGAGACCTTCACCGGCTTTCTTATGGCCGAGCATCTCTACAACGAGACCTACCTCCCGCCGACCGGCCACTTCGGCCACACCACGACGATCACGCCGCACCGCAGGCCGTGGCCGACCAAGGACGGCTGGCTGATGGTCATGCCGGCCAACCAGACGCAGGCGGCAAGGTTCATGGCGCTGGGCGGCCTCCCGAACGCCTACGAAAGCGAGCGCTTCACCTCGAAGCAAGGCGCCGCGGCGCGGGTCGCCGAATACAACGCCATGATGGCCGAGGCGACCGCGACGCGCACCACCGCCGAGTGGCTGGCGCTCTGCGCCGAGCACGCCATTCCCGCCATGGTCGCCAACCGGCCCGAGGACATCTTCGCCGATCCACAGCTGCGCGAGACATTGTTCGAGACCCGCCAGCTGGAGGGCGAGGGCCCCTACCGCGCCATGCGCCCCGGCCTGCGGTTCGCCGCGACACCCGCCGCCATTCGCCGCGACCCGCCGCCGCTTGGGCGGGACACCGCCCAAGTGTTGGCGGAGGTCGGGCTGACCGAGGCCGATCCCGCCGCCGCCGCGGGCGCCGTGGCGCCGGAGCCTTCCTAGAGGTCGAAGTCGGCGGTGACCGGCGCGTGGTCGCTGGGCCGCGGCCAGCCGCGCGCCGCGTCGTGCACGCGGGCGGCGCGCGCGATCCAGCGGCCCGCCGCGCCGGAGCTGGCCCATACATGGTCGAGCCGCAGACCACGGTTGGAGGCGCGGAAATCCGCCGCCCGATAGCTCCACCACGAGAACAGTTTCTCGGGCTCGGGCGTGGCCTCGCGCGCCAGATCGACGAAACCCAGGCTGGCCTTGAGCGCCGCCATGGCCTCGACCTCGATGGGCGTGTGGCTGACCACCTTGGACATGAAGCGGTGGTTCCAGACGTCGTGCTCGCCGGGAGCGACGTTGAGATCGCCGAGCACCACGATCGCCTCGTCCGCCGCGCGCGCCGTCATCGCGACGGTGAGCTTTTCAAGGAAGTCGAGCTTGTGGTCGAACTTGGGGTTGGCGCCCCGGTCGGGAGTGTCGCCGCCGGCGGGGACATAGAGGTTGTGGATCTCCAAACCCTCGACCTTGACCGAGACGCAGCGGGCGTGTCCCTCGCGGCAGACGCGCAGGGGCGGCGCGGGGCGCAGCGGAAAACGCGAGGCGATCGCGACGCCGTGCCAGCCCTTCTGGCCGGCGATCGCCATGTGCGGCAGGCCCGCGGCCTCGAAGGCGGCGCGGGGGAACTCCGCCTCGCGGCACTTGATCTCCTGCAAGGCGACCACGTCGACCGCCTGCTCGGCGACGAACCTGGCCACCTGATCGGCGCGAATGCGCACGGAATTGATGTTCCACGAGGCGATCCGCAGGCGCATTTCCGCCTACTCGGGAAGGCCGAGTTCGGTGGCGCGGCGGTGGGCGTCGAAGTAGCTTTCGGGCCTGGGCGCGGCGGCCTCCATTTCCAGGATGCGCACCTTCACCGCGCCGCCCGCGCCAGTGGTGATCGTCCATCCTCCAAGACGCAGCGGCGCCCGCGCGAAATCGAGGGTGATCGAGCCGCGCGTCGGCGAGCGGGTCGCCTCGGCGGTCACCTCGAAGCCGCCGGGGCGCTCGCGCACCGCCGTCACCTGGGCTCCCTTGTCCAGGTGGATGCGGCGCGCGAGGAACAGGCCGAGCGGCGTCATGGAGAGCGGCGCGCTCTGCAGTTGACGCAACCTGGCATTGACGATGAAGGCCTTGTGACCGTCGGCGATCACCGACAGGTCCGCCGGGGGATCGTAGTCGAACCGCGCCTTGTTGGGCCGCTGCAATAGGAAGCGGCCGCTCTCCACCCGGCCATGCGCGTCGGTCTGCTCGAAGCGGCCGCCGACCGTGCCGAGGTTTTCCAGATAGTGGATCGCGGTCTGGACGTCGGCGGCGTTGGCAAGCGGTCCGTTAGCAGGCGGCGGCGCGGCTTGCGCGTGAGGCGCTGCGATCAGCATTGCCAGGATCAGCGGAATCGGCGAGCGGCGATATCGCGCTTCACGCGCTCCCTCCCGCGCCGAAGCGGCGGAGGAACCAAGACGCCAGGGGACCAGCGGTTCTCCCCCCGTGCGACGGGGGGAGGGGGGCTCGCCCAAGCGCGATGTCGCCGCTTGAACGATGCGACGCTCACACCGCCGGCGGCGGCCCGGCGAGGATTTCGCGCTTGCCCGCGTGATTGGCCAGACCAACGACGCCTTCCTTTTCCATGCGCTCCATCAGCGAGGCGGCGCGGTTGTAGCCGATCTGCAGCCGCCGCTGGATGTAGCTGGTCGAAGCCTTGCGGTCGCGGGTGACGATCGCCACGGCCTGGTCGTAGAGATCGGCGCCGCCCTCCTCGCCGACAAGGCCGCCTTCCCCGCCATCCTCGTCCGGGGCGGCGGTGACCGCGTCGAGATAGTCCGGCTCGCCCTGGGCGCGCAGATGGCGGGCGACCGCCTCGACTTCGGCGTCGGAGACGAACGGGCCATGCAGCCGGGTCACCCGCCCGCCGCCGGCCATGTACAGCATGTCGCCCATGCCCAGGAGCTGTTCGGCGCCCTGCTCGTTCATGATCGTCCGGGCGTCGATCTTGGAGGTGACCTGGAAGCTGATCCGGGTCGGAAAGTTCGCCTTGATCGTGCCGGTGATCACGTCGACCGAGGGCCGCTGCGTCGCCATGATCAGGTGGATGCCGGCCGCCCGCGCCATCTGGGCGAGGCGCTGGACGGCGCCTTCTATATCCTTGCCGGCCACCAGCATCAGGTCGGCGACCTCGTCGATCACCACGACAAGATAGGGCATCGGCTCGGGGCGGATCTTCTCCTCCTCGAACACCGGCCGGCCGCGATCGTCGAAGCCGGTCTGGACGGTGCGGACGAAGTGCTCGCTCTTGCCGATCGCCTCGCGGGCGCGCTCGTTGTAGCTGGCGACGTTGCGCACGCCGATCTTGGACATCCGGCGGTAGCGGTCCTCCATCTCGCGCACCGTCCACTTCAGCGCGACGATCGCCTTCTTCGGATCGGTGACCACCGGGGCCAGCAGGTGCGGGATGCCCTCGTAGGCCGACAGCTCCAGCATCTTCGGATCGATCATGATGAAGCGACAGTCATCCGGCGCGAGGCGGTAGACGATCGACAGGATCATGGCGTTGACCCCGACCGACTTGCCCGAGCCGGTGGTGCCGGCGATCAGGAGGTGCGGCATCCTGGCGAGATCGACGACGTAGGGCTCGCCGCCGATCGTTTCGCCGAGCGCCAGCGGCAGGGCCTGGCCGGCCTTCTCGTATTCGGTGCTGGAGAGCAGATCGCGCAGCGAGACCATCTCACGCCTGGCGTTCGGCAACTCGATGCCGATGGCGTTCCGCCCCGTCACCACGCTCACCCGGCAAGCGGCGACGCTCATCGATCTCGCGATATCGTCCGACAGGGCGACAACCCGGGCCGACTTCACGCCCGGGGCGGGGACGAGTTCGTAAAGGGTGACGACCGGACCGGGGCGGATCTGATCGATCTGGCCGCGCACCCCGAACTCGGCCAGCACCCCCTCCAGCATGGCGGCGTTCTGCTTCAGGGCCGCCTCGTCGACGGCGTGGGCGCGCGGCGCCGGCTTTGCGAGCAGGGCCAGCTCCGGCAGGCGGAAGCCGGCGGATTCGTCGAACAGCGAGGGCTGCACCTCGCGTAATTCGCGGTCGGAGGACTTGGCCGGTGACTTGCGGGCGCGAACCGCCAGCGCCGAGGCGGCCTCTTCCTCCGCCACGTCCGACGCCTCGAACGGCTCCGGCGCGGGCGGCGCGCTCGCCGTCGGGGCGCGTCTTCGCGCGGGGGGGATGGCTGGCTCGTCAGCGGCGGCGCGTGCGCGAAGATGGTGCGGCCCGGTGGCAAGGAGCAGCGCCGCGGCGGCGAGGATGCCGAGAAGGGCGCCCGCCGCCGCGGTCGGCTCGGCGAGGCCGGCCAGACCGAGCGGCCGGGCCGCCGTGTTCAGCAGCAGGTCGCCCGCCACCCCGCCGAGCCCGGCGACGAGCGGCCAATCGGCCGGCGGCGTGGCGGCCGCCAGGGCGCCGGCCACGACGATCACGCCCGCGATGGCAAAGGTCAGGCGCCAGCCCGCGTCGATCCGGCCGCGCGGCGCGCCGCCGACCATCAAAGCGCGCGAGCCGATCCAGGCCAGCAGCAGCGGAATCGCCCAGGCCGCGAGGCCGAGCGTCTGAATCGCCAGGTCGGCGGCGATGGCGCCGGGTCGGCCGAGACTGTTGACAACCGGCCCGGCGGCGTCGGCGTTCAGGCTCGGATCGCCGGCGCGATAGCTGCCCAGCGGCAGGGCGAGACAAAGCCCCAGCAGCAGCAGGACGGCGCCACGCGCCCTCGGCCCGCCCAGCCGCGCGGCCATCGTTCCCAGTCGCACGCCGAGACCCGGCCCGCGGCGGCGACTAGGGCGGCGCGCCGGGCCGCGCGCGCCGAGCCGGCCTGCCTCCACCGTTCGCGCTCCCGCCGTTCGCGTCATTCGCTTGCCGTCCGATGTGCGTTCCGCCCGAGCCGCCTTCTGGCCGGCGAGGAGTTGAAGCGAGCTTAAGGCCAAACCCGGCGCGGGGAATCGACGTCACTCGCCGCCGATCTTTTCGCCCTGGCGCGGCCGTGGCAAGCTCGCCGTCATGAATCGCCGCGCGGGGCGCGCCGCGAACCCGGAGGCGACATCATGACCTTGGCGCAACGGCTGACCGCCGAGTTTCTCGGCACCCTGTGGCTGGTGCTGGGCGGCTGCGGCGCGGCGGTGCTCGCCGCCGCCTTTCCACAGCTCGGCATCGGCTTCGCCGGCGTGGCGCTGGCCTTCGGCCTGACGGTCCTGACCATGGCCTATGCGCTGGGCCACGTCTCCGGCGCCCACTTCAACCCGGCGGTGACGGTCGGGCTGTGGGCCGGCGGCCGCTTCTCCGGCCGCGACGTGCCCGCCTACATTCTGGCGCAGGTGCTGGGCGGCATTGCCGGGGCGGCGGTGCTCTACGCCATCGCCACGGGCACGATGCACTTCGATCTCGGCAAGGGCTTCGCCTCCAACGGCTATGGCGAACACTCCCCAGGCCTCTACAGCCTCGCGGCCTGCGCGGTGTGCGAGGTGGCGATGACCTTCGGCTTCCTGGTGGTGATCCTCGGCGCGACCCACGGCAACGCGCCCAAGGGCTTCGCGCCGATCGCCATCGGCTTGGCGCTGACCCTGATCCACCTGATCAGCATCCCGGTAACCAACACTTCGGTGAACCCGGCGCGCAGCCTCGGGCCGGCCCTCTTCGCCTCCCTCGCGCCCGGCGGCGGCTGGGCGCTGGGCCAGCTGTGGCTGTTCTGGACCGCGCCCTTCGTCGGCGCCGCTCTGGCCGGCGCCGTCTATCGCTGGGTTGGCGGCGACTTCAATCCCGCGCCGGTGGAGGTGCGCGGCGACAGCTGAGGCCGGGCGGCGGATGGCCGCGCTGGGGCCGCCGGCGCGGCTGGGTCCGCTGGAGACGGTCGCGCCGCTGGTGCTCGCCATCTGCCACGATCTGGCGGGGCCGCTGGCGACGGCGGCGCTCGGCCTCGATCTGCTGAACGAGGGGGGCGCCGCGAGCGACGAGGCTGCGGGCGTCATCGCCGAGGGTGTCGCGGCCCTCAAAGGGCGACTGGATTTTCTGCGTGTCGCCCACGGCCGGGGCGATGCGGTTGTCGCTCGCGAGACAATCGAGGCCGCGGCGAGAGTCCTGAACGCCGGCGGCAAGACGCGCCTCGCTTTCGAGCTTCCCTCGGAGATCGTCGCGCCTGTCGCGCGGCTGGCGCTGCATCTGGCGCAACTCGGCGCGGCGAGCCTTCCCGCCGGGGGCGCGGTGACCATCGCCGCTCGGGCGCGGCGCATGGAGGGGCGCGCCGAAGGCAAGGGCGCGCGGATGAGCGCCGCGGCGGCCGGCGGCCTGGCCGGCGAGCCGGCCCCGCCGATCGCCTCGGCGGACTTCGCCCGCGGCCTCGCCGTCGCCCTCGCCGCCGCCGCGCTCGGCGGCGCGGCTCGCGCCGAAGCAGAGCCGGGCTTGCTGCGCTATGTCGTGGAGACGCCCGAACCGATCGGCTGATAGAAGGGGATCCATGCGCCGCCGCCACGTCGCCGCCATCGACCAGGGCACCACCTCCAGCCGCTGCCTGATCGTCGACGACGCCGGGGCGTTGGTCGCCTCCGCCCAGGCCGAGCACCGGCAGATCACCCCGCGCCCGGGCTGGGTCGAACATGACCCGCTGGAGATCTGGGCCGCGGTCGAACGCACCGCCGCCGAAGCCTTGGCGAACGCTGGCCTGGCGCCCGCCGATCTCGCCGCCGTCGGGATCACCAACCAGCGTGAGACCACCCTCGTTTGGGATGCCGACACGGGCGAGCCGCTCGCCAACGCCATCGTCTGGCAGGACACCCGCACCGACGCCCTCTGCCGCGACCTCGGCGGCGAGGCGGGCGCCGACCGCTTCCGCGCCCAGACCGGCCTGCCGCTCGCCACCTACTTTTCCGGCCCGAAGCTGCGCTGGCTGCTGGACAGCGTCCCCGGCGCCCGGGCCCGCGCGGCGCGGGGCGCGCTGAAGTTCGGCACCGTCGATTCCTGGCTGATCTGGAATCTGACCGGGGCCCACGCCACCGACCCGACCAACGCCAGCCGCACCCTGCTGATGAACCTCGCCACCCTCGACTGGGACGACGAGCTTCTCGCCGCCATCGACATCCCCCGCGCCATGCTGCCGGCCATCGTCCCTTCTGTCGGGGTGATCGGCGAGGCGCGCGGCGTGCTGGCGGGCGCGCCGGTGGCCGCCGTGCTCGGCGACCAGCAGGCGGCCCTGTTCGGCCAGGCCTGCTTCGCCCCCGGCGAGGGCAAATGCACCTTCGGAACCGGCGCCTTCCTGCTGGTCAACACCGGCGCGCGGCCCATCGCCTCCAAGAGCGGCCTGCTCACCACCATCGCGGCGAAGATCGGGGATGGGCCGGCGACCTATGCGCTCGAGGGTTCCGTCGCCGTCGCCGGCTCGCTGGTGCAGTGGCTGCGCGATCGGCTGGGCGTGATCGCCTCGGCGGCCGAGATCGAGGGATTGGCGGCGAGCGTGCCCGACAGCGGCGGCTGCGTCTTCGTGCCGGCCTTCTCCGGCCTCTTCGCCCCCTGGTGGCGCGACGACGCCCGCGGGGTGATCTGCGGCCTCACCGGCTACGTCGGCAAGGCCCACCTGGCGCGCGCGGCGCTCGACGCGGTCGCCTGGCAGACCGGCGACGTTGTCGACGCCATGATCGCCGACATGGGCGGAGCGGGTCTCGCCGAGCTGAAGGTCGACGGCGGCATGACGGTGAACGGCTTGCTGATGCAGACCCTCGCCGATGTGCTCGGCCGGACGGTGCGCCGGCCAGCCCACACCGAGTCCACCGCCCTTGGGGCCGCCGCCGCCGCCGGTCTGGCGGTCGGCCTGTGGGACAAGCCGACGCTCGCCGCCCGTTGGCGCGAGGACGCCGCCTGGCGGCCGACGCGCGGCGCGGGCTGGCGCGAGCAGGGCGCGCGTCAATGGCGCAAGGCGGTCGAGCGGTCGATGGGCTGGGCCGGCTGACGATTTGCCCGCCGCCCCCCCCGGCGGCTAGGACAGAGGCCTTCCTTCACATGGGGGGTGTGCAGCATGGCGGAGAGCCTCGCCGACATATTGGCGCTCGAACGAATCGAGGTGAATCTCTTCCGCGGCCATGCCCGCGACCAGGGGCCGCGCATCTTCGGCGGCCTGGTGATCGGCCAGGCCCTGATGGCCGCCTATGCCACCGTCGAGCGGCGGCTGTGCCATTCGCTGCACTGCTATTTCATCCGGCCGGGCGATCCGGCCGTCCCCATCCTCTTCGACGTCGATCGCGCCCGCGACGGCAAGAGCTTCGCCACGAGGCGGGTGACGGCGATCCAGCACGGGGCGCAAATCTTCAACCTCGCCGCCTCCTTCCAGGAGGAGGAGGCCGGCTTCGAGCACCAGGATCCCATGCCCGCGCGGCCGCCGCCCGACGCGCTCGCCGGCGAGATCGACGCCTGGGGCGCCGGCCGGCCGATCGAGATGCGCTGGACCGAGGCGCGCGACTGGGACGCCGCGCCGGTCGCCGGGCCGCCGGCGCAGAGCGTGTGGATGCGGGCGATCGCGCCGCTGCCGGATGATCCGGCGCTGCACCAGGCGGCGCTGGCCTACGCCTCGGACATGTCGCTGATGTCGACCGGCATGCGGCCGCACGCCATCAGCTGGCGCACGCCCGGCGCGCAGACCGCCAGCCTCGACCACGCCATCTGGTTTCACCGCCGCTCGAACTTCAACGCCTGGCACCTCTACGACCAGGTCAGCCCCTCGGCCTCGGGCGCGCGCGGCCTCAACTTCGGCGCGCTGTACCTGCAAGACGGCGCGCGCGTGGCGACCACGGCGCAGGAGGGGCTGATGCGGCTGCGACGGTGAGCGTCGAGGAGCGAAGGCGCGTCGCCACAACGGAACGCCGTGGTCCGGGCGGCCTTTCTTTTCACGGACCGGCGTGGACGCCGGCGCTCCGACGGGCGAACGCCGCGCGCCTCACGCCTCCAGTTCGATGTCCCAGTAGAGGTAGTCGAGCCAGCTTTCGTGCAGGTGGCCGGGCGGGAAGCGGCGGCCGCGTTCCTGGAGTTCGTACATGGTCGGCCGGTGCGGGACGCGGCGGGGCTTCATCGCGGCCTCGCGCGGGGTGCGGC
Source organism: uncultured Alphaproteobacteria bacterium (assembly GCA_963752245.1). Taxonomy (GTDB): domain Bacteria; phylum Pseudomonadota; class Alphaproteobacteria; order Caulobacterales; family Caulobacteraceae; genus Acaudatibacter. Next base: position 33,035 of record CAVVXO010000001.1, on the reverse strand, counting down.
CGCCCTTCGCCAGGTTGCAGCGGGCGCAGGCGGTGGCGATGTTCTCCCAGGTGGTGCGGCCGCCGCGCGAGCGGGGCGTGACATGGTCGAAGGTCAGATCCTCGCCGGAGCCGCAGTACTGGCACTGGAAGCCGTCGCGCAGGAAGAGGTTGAACCGGGTGAATGCCGGCGCGCGATCCTGGGCGATGTAGGACTTCAGCGAAACGACGCTCGGCAGGCGCATCTCGAAGCTGGGCGAGTGGACGATGTGGTCGTAGGTCGAGACGACATCGACGCGGCCGAGGAAGACAGCCTTGATCGTCTCCTGCCAGGGCCACAGCGACAGGGGGTAATAGGACAGGGGGCGATAGTCGGCGTTCAGCACCAGGGCCGGCGCGCCGGACGGCGGACGGCTAAGCACCTGCACGGCGGGGTCCTCCGGGCAGGGGGCGCGATCGAGGGTGGCAAGAGCGCTTACTGAAAACCGACCTCACGTCTTCGCTGGCGGTGGCGCGAATCGCATCCCACCCTTTCGAGCCGGCGCGTACCTAGGTCAAGGTCGGCGACGATGATGTGACAGAGGTCGTATCAGGGAGGAGAGATCAGGCGGGCATCGTCGGCTGGGCCATGCGCGGCCCGCCTGAAAGGTCGAAGCGGCGCGCCTCCTTCACGCGTCGCACGGCCGGGCTCTAGCCGCCGACCAGGGAGGTGGCGCCGGCGAGCATCACGCCGAGGCCGACGAGATAGGCGGCGACGGAGCGGTCGACGAGGCGGCCGAGAGCGGAAAAAGCGCGATTGGACATGACGAACATCCTGTTTTCTGCGTTAACCCTTGCGATGGAAGCGAAGGGGTGGTCCGATCTGGACGGTGCTTAGATAGCACCTATCTGAACGATGTCAACATTATCTTGACATCGTTTGGATGCAGATTTACGGATGGCCGCTAAAGAGAATGTGAGGAAGCGCCTTGGCCCCGACCCATGAGGTTGTCCGCGAGCCTGTTCATCCGGGAGGCGGCGAGGCCCGCCGCTATCATCACGGCGATCTCTCCCGCGCCCTGGTTCAGGCGGGCCGGCGAATTCTGGAGACCGAGGGCCAGGCGGCGCTGTCGCTGCGGGCGGTGGCGCGGGAGGCCGGCGTCAGCCCCGCGGCGCCCTATCACCACTTCAAGGACAAGTGCGAGCTGCTCGAGGCGGTGGCCAAGGAAGGGTGGATGGAGCTCGGCGCGGCGATCGCCAAGGCGCGCGTCCAGACGCCTGATCCGCGCGTCGCCCTGACCAACATCGGCGTCGCCTACGTCTGCTTCGCCCGCGAGAATCCGGCGCTCTATCGCATCATGTACGACGGCGCCTGCGACCGCGAGAGCATGCCCGACCACGCCAAGGAGGACGACAGCGGCTGGCGGCACGTGCGCGAGGCGCTGATCGAGGCCGGCGCCGATCCAGAAGACGAGCGCGAGATCGAGCTGGCGACCATCGGCGCCTGGTGCGCCGCCCACGGGGTGGCCGAGATGGTCGGTTTCCGCGAGTTCGAGCCGCTGAAGGCGGCCATGGGCGGAGAGGAAGCCTTCGCCCGCGCCGTCCTGAGCCACGTCGGCATTTACGCCCGCCGTCCTGGAGGCTGACACGCTCCAAAAATGCCGGCCGGAGGCCGGCGCTCCGGGAATGCCGCATGAGCGTCGTAACGCGCTTCGCGCCTTCGCCCACCGGCTATCTGCACCGCGGCCATGCCTTCTCGGCCCTGACCGCCTTCGCCGCGGCGCGCGAGGCCGGCGGCCGATTTCTGCTGCGGCTGGAGGACATCGACGAAGGCCGTTGCCGGCCTGAATATGCCGAGGCCATCGCCCAGGATCTCGCCTGGCTGGGGCTCGCCTGGGAAGAGCCGGTGCGCCGGCAGTCGCGTCACATGGACGACTATCGCGTCGCCCTCGCCCGGCTCGAGGGGGATGGGCTGCTCTACCGCTGCTTCCGCACGCGTCGGGACGTGCTCGCGGCCATCGCCAGCGCCCCGCACGGCGCCGATCCGTCATCCGATCCCTATCCCGGCAAGCAGGAGCCGCCGGACGCGCGCCAAGAACGGAGCGACTACGCCTTGCGCCTGAACGCGCGCGCGGCGCTGGAACGGGTCGCGGGTCTGCCGCTAGCTGTCTGCGAGTTCGGCCGCCCGCCGCGACCGCTCGATCCGGCCGCCATCGGCGACGTGGTGCTCGGCCGCAAGGACGTCGGCGTCGCCTATCATCTGGCGGTGGTGGTCGACGACGCGCTGCAGGGCGTCACCGATGTGATCCGCGGCGAGGATCTGGCGGCCAGCGCCGACGTCCAGCGGCTGCTGCAGGCGCTGCTCGGCCTGCCGCCGGTGCGCTATCGCCATCATCGCCTGCTGCTGCGCCCGGACGGCAAACGCTTCGCCAAGCGCGACACCGCCGAGACCCTGCGCGATCTGCGCGCCCGCGGCGTGACGGCCGAGCGCCTGCGCGCCGAGCTCGGCTTCATTCGTCTACTATTCTACTATTCGGGGGACACAATACCTAATTCGAACGACCACCCTGTCGGCGCGACCGAACGGACGCATTAGGTATTGTGTCCCCCGAATAGAATTGAGATCCTCCTACTCCGCAAGAAACCGGTAGCCGACGCCGCTTTCGGTCTTGATATGGCGCGGCGCCGCGGGGTCCGGCTCCAGCTTCTGGCGCAGGTGGCCGATGAAGACCCGCAGGTACTGCACGTCCTCGGCGTTGGCCGGGCCCCAGACGGCGGTGAGCAGCTGGCGATGGGTGAGCACCCGGCCATTGCCTTCGACGAGGCGCGCCAGCAGGTCGTATTCGCGCGGCGACAGGCGCACGCTCTCGCCGGCGCGGGTGACGAGGCGCCGAACGAGATCGATCTTCAGCTCGCCGGCCTCGACCAGCGGCGCCGCGCCGTCGCGCTCGATGCGGTGGCGCATGGCGACGCGCAGGCGGGCGAGGAATTCGCCGACGCGAAATGGCTTTTCGACATAGTCATCGGCGCCGGCGTCGAGCGCGTCGATCTTCTCGGATTCCAGCTCGCGCGCCGAGAGGATGAGGATCGGCCCGGCGTAAAAGGCGCGAGCGCGCTTCAGCGCCTCCTGGCCGTCCATGTCGGGAAGGCCGAGGTCGAGGATCACCGCCTCCGGGGCGCGGCGGGCGATCTGGGCCAGGCCATCGCCGGCGGTCTCGGCGCGGATCGGATCGTAGCCGGCCGCCTCCAGCGCCGGCCCAAGGAAGCGGTGGATCTGCGGCTCGTCGTCGATCACCAGGATGCGCGGCCGGTGAGCGCTCATCGTCGTCCGCTCACGAGGCGGGCTTTTTTAAGCTGATCAGCATGCGGGTGCCGCGGGGGCCGTGGATCGGGCTGGCGGCGGCGATCCGCCCCCCCATGGCCTCGACGAAGCCCTTGGCGATGCTCAAGCCCAGGCCGACGCCCTGGCGGGCGCCGCCGCGATCGCTGGGCTGCTCCAGCCGGCGCAGGGATTCGAAAATGCGCTCCAGCTCGGCGGTCGGGATGCCGGGCCCCTCGTCCTCGATGGAGATCACCACGTTGGCGCGATCCTCGTAGACGGCCGTCTCGATCGGCAGGCCGGCCGGGCTGTAGGCTATGGCGTTTTCCAGGATATTGACCAGCGCCTGCTCCAGCAGCGCCGGGTCGGCCTCGATGGTGGTCAGCTCCGGCGGAAAGTCGCGGTGCAGCGGGCGCTCGCCAAGGCGCCGCGACACGCGCTGGATGGCCGCGGCGAGCACGTCGCGGACATCCAGCCACTCCGCCCGGGGCTTGACCGCCCCGCCTTCCAGCCGCGTCATGTCGAGCAGGTTGCCGACATAGCGGTTCAGCCGCTCGGCCTCCTCGCGGATGCTGTCGAGGAGGTCGGCGCGGGTCGCCGGCGGCAGCCGTTCGCCATAGTCGATCAGGGTGGTCGCCGAGCCGAGCACGGTGGAGAGCGGCGTGCGCAGGTCGTGGCTGATCGAGTTGAGCAGGGCGCCGCGCAGCCGGTCGGAACGGCGCAGCGCCTCGTTCTCGACCGTCGCCGCCATCAGGCCGGCCCGCTCCAGGGCCACCGCCCCTTGATCGAGCAGGGCGCCGAGCAGCCGCTGGTCGTCGACCCCGCTGCCAGGGACCGTCTCGACACCGGCGACGCCGGCCCGGCCGCGCACGCCGATCAACGGCCGGAAGGTCCAGCCGATCTGCGGCAGGGTGCCGGTGCCCGCCCCCGCCGCCTCCCGCTTGTCCCAAGCCCAGCGCGCCGCCGCCAGCTCCCCGGCGCCGAGCGCGGCCCCGTTCGGCGAGGCTGCGGCGAGGCGGACATCCTCGCCCTCCGGCAGCAGGACCACGGCGCGGCCGCCCGCGGTGGCGGCCGCCTGCTCGGCGAGCGCCTGGGCGGCGGCGGCGGCATCGGGGGCGGCGGAGAGGCGTCGGCTGGCGGCCAGCAAAGCGCTGACGGCGCTGGCGCGTCGCGACGACAGACGAGACTGGTCCCGCACCCGGCCGGTCAGCCATCCGGTCGCGCCGGCGACGGCGATGAAGATCACGAAGGTGATGACATCGCCGGCGTGGCCGATGACGAACGAGAAGCGCGGCTCGAGGAAGAAGAAGTTGTAGGCGCCGATCGCCGCGGCGGCGGCCAACAGCGCCGGTCGCAGTCCATGGGCGAGACCGGCGAGCAGAACGCTGGCCAGGAAGATCATGCCAAGATCGGCGCCGGCGGCGAAACGATCGAGCACCGCCGATATCGCGCCGGCCGCCGCGACCATGGCCAGGGCGCTGGCGTAGTCGCCGAGCGGCGGCCGCCCGGCGCGGATCGCCGCCGGCGAGGGCTGATCGGCGGCCGGCGCGCCGGAGCCGATGAAATGCAGCGCCACGCCGCCGGCCTCGCGCAGCAGGGCCTGGGCGAGCGAGCGGCCGGTCAGCAGGCGCCACAGGCTGTCGCGCGACTTGCCCATGACGATCTGGGTGACGTTGTTGCGCCGGGCGTAGCCCAGCACGGTCTCGGTGAGATCGTCGCCGGTCAGCACCAGGGTGGCGCCGCCGAGGCTTTCGGCGAGCTTGAACGCCTCGGCCATGCGCCGCGCGACCCGCGAGTCCTCGGCTGCTTTGTTGGGCCGTTCGACGTGCGCCACGGTCCACGGCGCGTTCATCATCAGGTCGGAGAGCCGCCGGCCGTCGCGCACCAGCGACGGGGCGGTGGCGTCGCCGGCGATCAGCACCAGGATGCGCTCGCCGGCCGCCCACGGACCCTCGATGCCCTGGCGGCGCATGGCCCCGACCAGCTCGTCGTCGACGGTCTGGGCGGCCCGGCGCAAGGCCATCTCGCGCAGGGCGGTGAGGTTCTCGCGCTTGAAGAAGTTGTCGCCGGCGAGCCTGGCCGTCTCGGGAACATAGACCTTGCCGGCGGCGAGGCGATTGCGCAGCTCGTCGGGGGTGAGGTCGACCAGCACGATCTCGTCGGCGACCGACAGCGCCTGGTCCGGCACCGTCTCGCGCACCCTGACGCCGGTGATCTGCCACACCACGTCGACCAGGCTCTCGAGGTGCTGGACATTGAGGGTGGTGGCGACATCGACGCCGGCGGCGAGCAGCTCGGCGACGTCCTGCCAGCGCTTGGGATGGCGCGAGCCGGGGGCATTGGAGTGGGCGTACTCGTCGACCAGCAGCAACCCCGGCCGGCGCGCCAGGGCGGCGTCGAGGTCGAACTCCATCAGCGTCTGGTCGCGATAGGGCATGGCGCGCCGGGGCAGGACGGGCAGGCTCACGAGCAGGGCCTCGGTCTCGGGCCGGCCGTGCGTCTCGACGACGCCGACCACCACGTCGAGGCCGTCCGCCGCCCGGCGAGCGGCTTCCTCGAGCATTTCGTAAGTCTTGCCGACCCCGGGCGCCATGCCGAGGTAGACTTTCAGCCGTCCGCGCCCCTGCCGCTTGGCATCCGCCAGCAGCGCCTCCGGATCCGGCCGCCTCGGCTCGGCGATCATGCGGACGAGCCGCGCGGTCTTGTATTTTGAACCGCCAAGACGCCAAGACGCCAAGATGCACGAGCCTAGCCCTTGAACTCGATCGCTTGTCGCGGACGGTGCGTGGACTGCGCCTTCGCTGTTCACACGGCGCTCGGGCCGGGCCTTTGGAATCGGTTTACGAGCAGTGCCTTGCCTGCGAATTGGCACGCTCGCGCGGCATCGCCGCGCGCCGCCAAGTCGTTCTGCCAATCACCTATCGAGCACTGAACTATCGACGCGGGATTGCGGATCGATTTGCTGATCGCTGACGCGATCGTCGTCGAAATCAAAGCTGTGGAGCGATCCTTCCGGTGCATCACGCACAGGTGCTGACCTATCTGAAGCTTGCCAATCTTGCAGCTTGGCTTTCTTATGAATTTTAATGTTCCCGTTGCTCAAGGACGGCATACGGAGGCTCGTGCGCATCGCCGCAGTAAGTGAAGCGCCTTGGCGTCTCTGCGTCTTCGCGGTTCAAAAAACATCTCGCGCTAACGCGCGGATTGGCTTGGGATAGCGGGAGTCGAGGGCGCGGTTGGTGGCGAGGACGTTGACGTGCGGCTCGCCGATGAAGCCGAGCAGCGGCGCCGCGACGTGGGCCTCGACCAGCGCGAGGACGGCGGTTGGGGCGACGCCGCGGGCGGCGGCGATGCGGGCGGCTTGCAGGCGGGCGTAGGCGGGGCTGATGTCGGGATCGAGGCCGCTGCCCGAGGTGGTCACCGCGTCGACGGGCAGGGCGCCGGGCGCGACGCGGTCTTCCTTGGCGATCGCGACGCTGTCCTTGGCGACACGGTCGACCAGCTTCTTGTCGAGCGGCCCGAGGTTCGAGCCGCCGGAGTTCTGCGGATCATAGCCGGTTCCCGCCGCCGAGGGGCGGGGGTGGAGATATTCGGCCCTGGCGAAGCCCTGGGCGATCAGCGCCGAGCCGATCACCGCGCCCGCCTTGTCTCTCACCAGACTGCCGGCCGCCTGGGCCGGGAACAGCAGCCCAGCGACGCCGGTCATCGCCAGCGGGTAGCCGAAGCCGAGCGCCAGGGTGAACAGGGCCGTGCTGACCAGGGCGGGTCGAAAAGTCTGAAGCATCGCCGCGAACATTTTGAGTTAAATCCTTAAGTTCCTCGAGAGATTACGCAAGTCCGACGCCGTGCACGATCAGGTCGATCAGCTTGATGCCGATGAACGGCGCGATCACTCCCCCCAGCCCATAGATCAGCAGGTTGCGCGACAACAGGGCGCCGGCGCCGATCGGCCGGTATTTCACGCCGCGCAGCGCCAACGGGATCAGGGCGACGATCACCAGGGCGTTGAAGATCACCGCCGACAGGATGGCGCTCTGGGGATTGGCGAGGTGCATGACGTTGATCGCCGCCAGCGCCGGCAGGGAGACGACGAACATCGCCGGAATGATCGCGAAATACTTGGCGACGTCGTTGGCGATGGAGAAGGTGGTGAGCGCGCCGCGGGTGATCAGCAGTTGCTTGCCGACCTCGACGATCTCGATGAGCTTGGTCGGATCGCTGTCGAGATCGACCATGTTGCCGGCCTCGCGAGCGGCCTGGGTGCCGGTCTGCATGGCGACGCCGACGTCGGCCTGGGCGAGGGCCGGCGCGTCGTTGGAGCCGTCGCCGCACATGGCGACGAGGCGACCCTTGGCCTGCTCCTCGCGGATGAGCCGCAGCTTGTCCTCGGGGGTCGCTTCGGCCAGGAAGTCGTCGACGCCGGCTTCGGAGGCGATGGTCGCGGCGGTCACCGGATTGTCGCCGGTGATCATGACGGTGCGCAGGCCCATGCGGCGCAGGTCGGCGAAGCGCTCCTTCACTCCCGGCTTGACCACGTCCTTCAGGTGGATGACGCCGATCAGCTTGCCGTTCTCGGCGCAGGCCAGCGGCGTGCCGCCGGAGCGGGAGATGCGGTCGACGGCCGCGGCCACCTCGCCGGGGACGGTCGCGGCGTCGAGGCCGGCCAGGCGATAGATCGCATCCACCGCGCCCTTGCGCCACTCTCTGCCATCGATGTCGAGCCCCGATAGCCGCGTCGCGGCGCTGAACGGGATGGCTGTGCCGCCCTCCGGGAGGGTCTCGACGAGGCCGTGCGCCTGGCGCGCCAGCTCGAGGATCGAGCGGCCCTCGGCGGTGTCGTCGGCGAGCGAGGACATCACCGCGCACCGCACGGCGCGGTCGGCGGGCACGCCCGGCGCCGGGATGATCTCGCTGGCCATGCGGTTGCCGAAGGTGATGGTGCCCGTCTTGTCGAGCAGCAGGGTGTCGCAGTCTCCCGCCGCCTCCACCGCCCGGCCGCTCATCGCCAGGACATTGACCTTCAACAGCCGATCCATTCCGGCGATGCCCACCGCCGACAGCAGGCCGCCGATGGTGGTCGGGATCAGGCAGACGAACAGGGCGCCCAGGACGATCGGCGCGAGGGTGACGCCGCTGTACTTGCCGAGCCCGAGCAGGGTCAGCACCGCGATCATGAACACCAGGGTGAGGCCGGCGAGCAGCACCGCCAGGGCGATCTCGTTGGGCGTCTTGCGGCGGTTGGCGCCCTCGACCATGGCGATCATCCGGTCGAGGAAGCTCGAGCCCGGGCCGGAGGTGACGCGGATCTTCAGCCAGTCGCTGACCACGGTGGTGCCGCCGGTGACCGCCGAACGGTCGCCGCCGCTCTCGCGGATGACCGGGGCGGATTCGCCGGTGATCGCCGATTCGTTGACCGAGGCGACGCCCTCGATGATCTCGCCATCGGCGGGGACCACCTCGCCGGCCTCCACCAGCACCACGTGGCCGGGACGCAGCTCGTGGGCCGGCGTCGCCACGGTCAGTGCCGGCGGCGGCATCGACGATCAGATTGGCCTTGGTGGTCACCCGCGCGGCGCGCAGGGAGTCGGCGGCCGCCTTGCCGCGCCCCTCGGCGACGCTCTCGGCGAAGTTGGCGAACACCACCGTCGCCCACAGCCACAGGGCGATCTGCAAGGCGAAGCCGAACGGCTGGCCCTTGGACATCGCCTCGATCATCGAGACGGTGGCGAGCGCCGCGACCACCTCCGTGGCCAGGATCACCGGATTGCCGAGCAGCCGGCGCGGGTCGAGCTTGGCGAGGGAATCGAGGGCGGCGCGCCGCAACAAGGCGCCCTGCTCCGGATTGGCCTTGGCGGCCTCGGCGGCGGCCGCGGCCGGATCGGTCGTAAGGACGGCGGTGGTGGAGACCATGAGCTTTCGACGCCTGTGTTCGTGGGGGCGAAGTCGATCTTTCGAAGAGCGGCGCGCCGCTTCAGGGGCGCGCCTGGCCGAGCATCTGGAAGTGCTCGACCACCGGCCCGAGCGCCAGCGCCGGGAAGTATTCCAGCCCGCCGACGATCAGGATGACGCCGAGCAGCAGGCCGACGAACAGCGCGCCATGGGTCGGCAAGGTGCCGGCGGTCGGGGTGAGCCTCGGCTTCGCGGCGAGACCGCCGGCGATGGCCAGCGCCGGGATGGCGTAGCCGAATCGGCCGAGCGCCGTGGCGATCCCCATGGTGACGTCGAGGTAGGGGCTGGCGGAGAGGCCGGCGAAGGCCGAGCCGTTGTTGCCGCTCGCCGAGCTGTAGGCATAGAGCATCTCCGTGAGCCCATGCGGTCCGCTGGCCGACAGTGTCTTCAGCGCCGCCGGCAGAACCGCGCCGATCGCCGCGAAACCAAGGATCGAGGCGGTGAGGATCAGCACGGCGAGCATTGCGAGCTTCATCTCGCGCGCTTCGATCTTCTTGCCGAGATATTCCGGCGTGCGCCCGACCATCAGGCCGGCGACGAAGACGGCGATCAGCGCCATGACGATGATGCCATAGAGACCCGAGCCGACGCCGCCCGGCAGAATCTCGCCCAGCTGGATCATGAACAGCGCGATGCCGCCGCCGATCGGCGTGAAGCTCTCGTGCATGCCGTTGACCGCGCCGCACGAGGCGCCGGTGGTCATGGCGCTGAACACGGCGGTCGCCGCCGGGCCGAAGCGCACCTCCTTGCCCTCCATGTTGGCCGGGCTCTGGCCGACGGCGACGTGGGCGGCGGCGATCGCCGGCGTCGCCTGCGTCTCGGCCGCGTAGATGCCGGCCGCCGCGCCGGCGACCATGATGGTCATGGCGACGACCAGGGCGCGCGCCTCGCGCCGCAGGCCGATCACCCGGCCGAAGGCGACGACGCAGGCGAAGGCGAGGACATTCATCGCCACCATCTCGATGAGGTTTGTCAGGGCGGTCGGATTTTCGAACGGGTGCGAGGAATTGGCGTTGAAGAAGCCGCCGCCGTTGGTGCCGAACTGCTTGATGATTTCCTGGCTGGCGATCGGGCCCACCCCCAGCGTCTGCTTGGCCCCCTCGATCGTCGTCGCATCGACATGGCCGGCGAGCGTCTGGGGAACGCCGAGCGCCACGAGCGCCAGTCCAAAGACGATCGACACCGGCAGCAGCACATAGGCGCTGATCCGATAGAGATCGGTCCAGAAGTTGCCGAGGCTCTCGCCGCGGTTGGCGGCGAAGGCGCGGGCCATGGCGGCGGCGATGGCGATGCCGGCGGCGGCGGAGGCGAAGTTCTGCACCGTGAAGCCGGCCATCTGCGCCAGGTGGCTGGCGGCCGTCTCCCCGGAATAGAACTGCCAGTTGGTGTTGGTGAGGAAGCTCCAGGCGGTGTTGAACGCCAGGTCCGGCGACATCGCCGGCGCCTTGGTCGGGTTCAACGGCAGCACCGCCTGCAAGCGCAGGAGGACGTAGAGGAACAGGAAGGAAGCGGCGCTGAACGCCAGGAAGGAGAGGGCGTAGGCGACCCAGGTCTGCCCCTTGTCGGGCCGGATGCCGAGGGCGGTGTTCCACGCCCGCTCCACGGGCCTGAGCACCGGATCGAGCCAGGTGCGCTCCCCGGTCCACACCCGCGCCATGTAGGCGCCGAGCGGCCAGCCGAGGCCGACCGACAGAGCGAGGGTGACGAGGATTTCAAGCCAGCCGGCGGCGGTCATGGCGTGCGTTCTTCCGTTTGTCTGATGAAGCTTGGCGGCGGTCCGGTCGGAAGCCGGGGCGGCTCAGAACTTGTCCGGCCGCAGCAGCGCCACCAGCATGTAGATGCTGACCCCGACGGCGGCCGCGAGGTAGAGAAGAGCGGCGATCATGGCGTCACACCCGCCGCAGCAGTTCGGCGTAGATCGCGAAGGCGAGCACGATCGCCAGGCCGCCGATGATGTAGACGAGGTCCATGGCCCCGCTCCCGTCCCGTTGGAAACGACGGCGGTCTCTAGCGCCTGGCCGCCTAAAGGGTCGCCCGGCGCGAGGCGTCGCCGGCGTAAAGGTGGCGTAAAACGCGGCTTCGCGCCGGGTTCACCCCGTTGGCGGTGGCCCTCTGCATGACGCCGCGGCCATGGGCGCGTTCGGCCGGCTGCTTGGAAGGGAGCGCCAGGCGAAAGAGTGACGCTCCGGCGCCGCAAGCGTAAGTCTGCCCTCGGAAAACACCGGCCGCCGCAAACCGCGCGGGCCGATCACATCGCACCAAAGGGACCATCCCCCATGACCCTGCAAGGCAAGACCGCGGTCATCACCGGGGCGGCGAGTGGGATTGGCAGGGAGATCGCCCGGGCCTTCGTCGCCGAGGGGGCCAATGTCGTGGTCGCCGACATCCAGATGGAGGCGGCGCGAGCGGCGGCGGCGGCGCTGGGGCCCAATGCGTTCGGCGTCGCCATGGACGTGAGCGACGAGACGCAGGTGGACTTGGGCATCGAGGCGGCGGTGGCCCGGTTCGGCGCGGTCGATATCCTGGTCTCCAACGCCGGGGTGCAGCATGTCGCGCCGATCGACGAGCTCGGCCTCGCCGACTGGCGGCGGCTGCTCGCCATCCACTTGGACGGCGCCTTCCTCACCACCCGCGCCTGCCTGCGGCGGATGTACGCGCGCGGGCGGGGCGGGACGATCCTCTACATGGGCTCGGTGCATTCGAAGGAGGCTTCGGTGCTCAAGGCCCCATACGTCACCGCCAAGCATGGGCTCGCCGGCCTGACCAAGGTGGTGGCCAAGGAGGGGGCGGCGCACGGGGTGCGCGCCAATCTGATCTGCCCAGGGTTCGTCAAGACGCCGCTGGTCGAAAAGCAGATCCCCGAACAGGCCCAGGCGCTGGGGATCAGCGACGCCGAGGTGGTCAAGTCGGTCATGCTCAAGGAGACGGTCGACGGCGAATTCACCACCTTGGACGATGTGGCGCGTTGCGCCGTCTTCCTCGCCGGCTTTCCCAGCAACGCCCTCACCGGTCAGTCCGTGGTTGTGAGCCACGGCTGGGCGATGCGGTAGCCGCTGCCAGTCTGATCGAGGTGGGCCGAGCGAACATGCCATCCCCGAAGTGCGTCGACCAGCTCAGCGCTGGCCTCGCCTTGGCGCGTCGCGGCTCGCCGCCGGCTGAAGACGCCGCGCCCGCCCCAGCCGCCGCGCGGCTTCGTCGAGGGTGGCGTCGGCCTTGGCGAAGCACAGGCGGATGAGCCGGCGCTCGGCATCCGACTCGTAGAAGGCGGAGAGAGGGATGGCGGCGACGCCGGCGCGCTCGACCGCGAGGCGGCAGAAGGCGACGTCGTCCAGCGCGACGCCGGAGGCGGCGAGGTCGACGTTGAGGAAATAGGCGCCCGCGGTCGGTAGAGTGACGAAGCCCTCGGCCGCGAGGGCGGCGGCCAGCCGGTCGCGCGAGGCGGCCAACGCGGCCGGCATGGTGGCGAACCAGTCGTCGCTGGCGCCAAGGCCAAAGGCGACCGCCGCCTGCAGACTGGGCGGGGTCGCGAAGGTGAGGAACTGGTGCGCCTTGGCCAGAACCTCGGTGAGGGGCGGGGCGGCGCACATCCAGCCGACCTTCCACCCGGTCAGGGCGAACAGCTTGCCGGCCGAGCCGATCTTGACGCAGCGCTGGCGCAGGGCCGGCAAGGCGAGCGGCGAGAGATGCGGCGCGCCGCCGAGCGCCACCTGCTCCCACACCTCGTCGCAGACGAGCGCGAGGTCGTGGCGCTCGCATATCTCGCCGATCAGGGCGAGCGCCTCGGCGCTGGCCATGGCGCCGGAGGGATTGCCAGGGGTGTTGAGCACGATGACGCGGGTGGCCGGGCCGATCGCCGCCTCGAGGCGTTCGCGCTCGATGCGCCAACAGGGCGGCTCCAGGCGCACGAAGCGCGGCGTCGCGCCGGCCCGGCGGATCATCGGGGCGTAGGCGTCGTAGGCCGGCTCGAACACCACCGCCTCCTCGCCGGGGGAGAGGAGGGCGAGAAAGGCGCAGGCGAGCGCCTCGGTGGCGCCGGAGGTGACGGTCACCTCGCCCTGCCAGTCGAGGTCGAGACCTTGGAACGCGCTGTAGTGGCGGGCAATCGCCTGGCGCAGCTCTGGCAAGCCCGGCATCGGCGGATACTGGTTGTAGCCGTCGAGCACCTCGTCCGCCGCTTTCTTGCGAATGGCGCGTGGTCCGGGCGTGTCGGGAAAGCCCTGGCCGAGGTTGATTGCCCCGTGCTCGCGCGCCAGGGCGCTCATCATGGTGAACACCGTCGTCGGCAGGGCGGCGTAGAGTGGGTTCATCGGTTGCCGCCGTCGAGAGCGCCGGCGCGTTCTGATCGATCAGCCGGTTTCCGCTTCATCACGCCGGGCTCTAGACCGGCAGGGCGGTGGTGAATTTGATCTGTTCCATGGCGAAGCTGGAGCTGACGTCGGAGAGCGGCGCGGTGGCGATCAGGCGCTTGTAGAAGACATCGTAGGCGCGCATGTCGCGCACCATCACCTTGAGCAGATAATCGACCTCGCCGCTCATGCGATAGAACTCGACGATCTCGGGCAGCGCGCGCGCCTCGCGGGCGAAGGTCTCCAGCCAGTCCTTGTCATGGCGGGTGGTGCGGATCGAGACGAACACCGTCAGGCACAGATCGAGCGCCTCCGGATCGACCAGGGTCACCTTGCCCCGGATGACGCCGCTCTCCTGCAGACGCTTGACCCGTTTCCAGCATGGCGTCTGTGACAGCCCGACACGCTCCGCCAGCTCGGCGATCGGCGTGGCCGCGTCGCGCTGGAGAATCGCCAGAATGCGGCGGTCGACCGCGTCTAGCATTCTGTTCTCCTGGCGCGCGCATAGAGGGAACTCCGTTCTACGGATTGGCGAGGAAGGCCGCAATTCGACGATGCTGTTCTCCCCGCGCGCCCGCATCATTGCCGCTTCGTCAATCCCGCGGGCCGCCTTTCGATGATCGAGTTGATGACCCGCCACCCCCGCTCCGTTGGGGAAACCTACGGCGAGCACATGGCGACGGCCTTCTCGTTCGCCGCCGCCCTGATGCTGGCCAGCCTCGCCTGCCTGGTGCACGGGCTGCTGCCGTTCCTCTGTCAGTCGACCGCCAGTCGGCGGGTGCGCGCTCTATCCGAGCGCATGAGCCGGCGCGCCGCCGCCGGGACCAGCCCGTCCGCCGCCGCTCCGACCGGCATCGCCGACGCGCGCGCGTAAAGAACAGGGGCGGCTCGTTGTCGTTGAACGCATCACCCGCGCCGGCGCGGGTCGCCATCGTCGGCGGCGGGGCCAGCGGCGTCATCACCGCCGCCCACCTGCTGCGGCGAGCGCGCGGCCCGCTGGAGATCCATCTGATCGAGCGGAGCGGCGCGATCGGCCGAGGCGTGGCCTATTCCACCGCCGACGCGGGCCACCTTCTGAACGTGCCGGCCGGCAACATGAGCGCCCTGGCTGATGAGCCCGATCACTTCGTCCGGTGGCTGAGCGTCCGCGAGAGCTTGGCGCCGGAAACCGCGCGCGCCATCTTCGCGCCTCGCCGGCTGTATGGCGCCTATCTTGGCGGCCTGCTGGATGGCGCGCCAGCCGGCGCGGTGCGCCGGGTCGCCGACGAGTGCGTCCGCCTGCGCGAATGCGCCGACGGCGTGCGCCTCGACTTGCGCTCCGGGGCGTATCTGGTCGCCGATGTCGCCGTCCTCGCCACCGGCCATGATCTGCCGGCCGCCCGGGTCGGCGGCCTCGCGGTCACCGATCCGCATGATGCGAGCGCGATCGCCGCCATCGGCGCGGACCAGGCGGTCATCATCGCCGGCACCGGACTCACCATGGTCGACACCGTGGTGACGCTGGCGGGGCAAGGCCATCGCGGGCCGATCACCGCCATCTCCCGTCGCGGCCTGTTGCCGCAGCCGCACCGGCCGGGCGCCTGCCGCCCGCTCGCGCCGGTCGCGCCGCCGCGCGGCGCGCCGATTTCGGAGTTGATGCGGTGGTTGCGGGCCGGCGTCGCCGCCCAGGCGACCGGCGAAGACTGGCGTTCGGCGGTCGATGCGCTGCGGCCGCACACCCAGGGGCTGTGGCGGTCGATGTCCGCCGACCAGCGCCGGCGGTTCCTGCGCCACGGCCGCGCCTGGTGGGACGTGCGCCGTCACCGCATGGCCCCCGAAATCGCCGGCGCCGTCCAACGGCTGCGCGCCGAGGGGCGCCTTCGGGTGATCGCCGGTCGGATCGACGCCGCGCGGCGGACCGCTCGCGGCGTCGCCATCGACTATCGCCCGCGCGGCGGCTCGGCGGTGGAGACCCTGAGCGCCGAGCATGTGATCGCTTGCGTCGGCTCGCCGGATGGACCATCGCGCTCAGCCGACCCGCTGGTTCGCGCCCTGATCGCCGGCCGCCTCGCCCGGCCGGACGCGCTGGATCTTGGGCTCGATATCGCCGCCGACGGAGCGGTGATCGACGCCGCCGGCGCCGCCTCCGAGCGCCTGTTCGCCGTCGGTCCGATTACGCGCGCGGCTTTCTGGGAGACGATCGCCGTCCCCGACATCCGCGCCCAGTGCGCCGCCCTGGCCGAGACGCTGGCGGCGGCGATGGACCCCCGAACAGCCGGCAAGGCCCGACGCCTGGCGGCTTGAACCGCGTCGATCGCTGTCGCGGCGCTCGGGCGCGCCCGCCAGGTGGACCGGAGTCGCGGATAGAATGATGACCGACACCACGCCGCGCCTGAAGGGCCGGTGGCGCTTTGTCGTTTCAGGACAGGCTCGATCCCCAGGGCCTGGCGGCCGGTCTGCGGTTCGTCGTCGACCCCGCCCGGCTTGCCGGCGACAACGCGCCGATATCGTCCAGCTCGCCAAGCCGGGCGATCGCATCGTCGCCTTCTATGGCTCTGGATACACGTTCCCGCTGCGGCAGTGCATCGCCGAAACGCCCGGGCTCGCGCTGATCGAGGCGGTGAACTCCTTGCCGGCCGCTTCGGCCGCACAGCGCTGAGCGGGACGAGCGAGCCAGGCGCGGGCGCGTTCGGCCAGCGCCGCGGCGTCTCTCAGCTCGCACTCCCAAACCACGACCACCCGCCACCCCGCCTCGACCAGGGCGCGGCGGGCGGCGGCGTCGCGAGCCCGGTTCCCGGTGATCTTGCCGAGCCAGTAGTCGCGGTTGGCTTTCGGGACGCGCGCGCCGCGCCGGCAGTCGTGCCCGTGCCAGAAGCAGCCGTGCACGAAGATGGCGAGACGCCGCCCTAGAAGCGCGATGTCCGGCTTGCCGGGCAGATCGGCGCGGTGCAACCGGTAGCGGGCGCCCAGGGACCAGAGCAGGCGGCGGACGATCAGCTCCGGCGCGGTGTCGCGCCCTTTCACCCGCCTCATCACCGCCGAGCGTTTGGCCGGGGCGAAAACGTCGGTCGATGGCTGCGAACTCACAGGTGGTCGAACAGCGGCGTCGAAAGGTAGCGCTCGGCGAAGCTGGGCACGATCGCGACCACCATTTTGCCGGCCATGGCCTCGCGCCCGGCGACATCGAAGGCGGCGATCAGGGCGGCGCCCGAGGAGATGCCCACCGGCAGCCCCTCGACGCGGGCGCAGCGGCGCGCCATCTCGAAAGCGTCGTCGTTGCCGATCTGAATCACTTCGTCGATGATCTGCCGGTCGAGAATGGCCGGCACAAATCCGCCGCCGATCCCCTGAATCTTGTGCGGACCGGGCGGACCGCCCGAAAGCACCGCCGAGGTCGTCGGCTCGACGGCGATCATCTTCACCCCAGGCTTGCGGCGCTTCAGCACCTGGCCGACTCCGGTGAGAGTGCCGCCGGTGCCGACGCCGGCGACCACGGCCTCGACCTGGCCGCCCGTGTCGTTCCAGATTTCCTCGGCGGTCGAGACCCGGTGAATCAGCGGATTGGCCGGATTCTCGAACTGTTGCGGCATGACCGCGCCCGGGATCTCGTCCAGAAGTTCGCGCGCCCGCGCCACCGCGCCGGCCATGCCCCGCTCGCCGGGCGTCAACTCCAGGCGCGCGCCGAGCAGCTTCAGCATCTTGCGCCGTTCGACCGACATGCTCTCGGGCATCACCAGCACGAGGTTCAGCCCCTTGGCGGCGCAGACGAAGGCTAGGGCGATGCCGGTGTTGCCGCTGGTCGGCTCGACCACCGTCGCGCCCTCGCCGATCAGGCCCCGCGCCTCCAGGTCCTCGATCATGGCGACGCCGATGCGGTCCTTCACCGAGGCTAGCGGATTGAAGAACTCGAGCTTGGCCAGCACCTCGCCCTTCGGCCGGATCTCGGCGGTGAGGCGCGGCAGGCGCACCAGCGGCGTATCGCCGATCGTGTCCAGAACCGAGTCGAATACCCGGCCGCGCCCGGCGCGGTGATAGCGCGCGGCGTCGTAAGAACCCGCGGGGAGGACGTCGGACATGGCCAAGCGCATCGTTTAGTCACGCCAGCGACCCGCCACAACGCGGAGACTCTTT
Organism: uncultured Alphaproteobacteria bacterium; assembly: GCA_963752245.1. Lineage (GTDB taxonomy): Bacteria > Pseudomonadota > Alphaproteobacteria > Caulobacterales > Caulobacteraceae > Acaudatibacter. The sequence goes on along the minus strand of CAVVXO010000001.1, from coordinate 15,354 downwards.
GGAGCCGGCCCCGGCCCGCTGTTTTCCAGGCCGGCCGGGACGCCGCCGGTCCGAAGAGGCTTGACGGGGTCGGCGGGCAGGCCGTTGGCTTCTGGCTGCTCAATGAGGACGGCCATGATGGACCCTGCTTTCGATCTGGTGATCCGCGGCGGCGAGGTATTCGATGGCTCGGGCGCGCCCTCCCGCCGCGCCGACGTGGCGGTGAAGGATGGCGTGATCGCCCAGGTCGGCCAAGTTGGCGGCGACGGGGCCGAGGAGATCGACGCGCGCGGTCGGATCGTCACGCCTGGCTTCGTCGACATTCACACCCACTACGATGGCCAGGCGACCTGGGACGCGCGCATGCAGCCCTCCTCGTGGCATGGCGTCACCACCGTGGTGATGGGCAACTGCGGCGTCGGCTTCGCGCCGTGCGCGCCGGCGGATCGCGACCGGCTGATCCGGCTCATGGAAGGAGTCGAGGACATCCCTTTCCCGGTGCTCGCCGAGGGCCTGCCGTGGAACTGGGAAAGCTTTCCCGACTACCTCGACGCCCTGGAGCGGCGCGCCTTCGACGTCGACATCGGCGCCCAGCTGCCGCACGCGGCGCTGCGCGTCGCCGTCATGGGCGAGCGCGGGGCGAACCGCGAGCCGGCGACGCCGGGCGACATCGCGCGCATGGCCGCGATCGCCGCCGAAGCGATGCGCGCCGGAGCGCTCGGCTTTTCCACCTCGCGCACCCTCAACCACCGCACCAGCGACGGCGCGCCGACCCCCACCTTGACGGCCGGCGAGGACGAACTGACCGGCATCGCGCTCGGCCTGAAGGCGGCCGGCGCGGGCGTGGTGCAGCTGGTCTCCGACTTCACCGATCCGCTGGCCGAGTTCGCCATGCTGCGGCGGATCGTCGAGGCGAGCGGCCGGCCGCTGTCCTTCACCCTGGCGCAGAGCCCGCTGGCGCCCGATGGCTGGCGCATGCTGCTGCGCGAGCTGGAGGCGGCGGCCGCCGACGGGCTGCCGATCCGCGCCCAGGTCGGCGCCCGCGCCGTCGGCGTGCTGCTCGGCCTCGAGCTGACGCTAAACCCGTTCAGCCATCATCCGAGCTGGCGCGAGATCGCCGCGCGGCCGCTGCCGACGAAGGTGGCGGCGCTGCGCGATCCGGCCTTCCGCGACCGGCTGCTGGCCGACAGGCTGGATGGCGGGACCCGCGGCTTCGCCGAAGCCTGGGCGCGCATGCACCTGATGACCGACCCTCCAGACTACGAGCCGGGCGCCGAGAGCACCGTCGCCGCCGTCGCCGCCCGAGCCGGCCGTCCGCCGGAGGCCGTGGCGCTCGACCACATGCTTTCGGACGACGGCAAGGGCCTGCTCTACGTCCCCTTCCTCAACTATGCCCAGGGTTCGCTCGACGCCGTGCGCGAGATGATCGTCCACCCGCTGAGCATTCCAGGACTTTCCGATGGCGGCGCCCACGTCGGCATGATCTGCGACGGCAGCTTCCCGACGACGATGCTGACCCACTGGACGCGCGACCGGACGCGCGGCGGGCGGATCGATCTGGCTGGCGTGATCCGCATGCAGACCCGCGACACCGCCGCGGCGCTCGGCTTGCGGGATCGCGGGCAGTTGCGGCGCGGCTGGCGCGCCGACCTGAACGTCATCGACTACGACGCCCTCGACCTGCGCGCGCCGTTCGTGCTGCACGATCTGCCGGCCGGCGGCCGCCGCCTGGCGCAGCGCGCCAGCGGTTACGTCGCCACGGTAGTCGCCGGCGAGGTCACCTATCGCGACGGCGAGGCCACCGACGCTCTGCCCGGCCGCCTGCTGCGCGGCGCGCGACCGGCGCCGAACCAGCCCTAGGGCCGCCGGCAAGACGCCGGCGGCGCGGAGCGTGGGGTCAGCGCTGGCGCGCCTTGCGAGCGGCGTAGCGCGCGTCCCGCTTGGCCTTCTGCTCGGCCTTGGTCAGCGCCTTGCGCTCCTTGCGGGCATCCCGCTTGGCCTGATCGTCGGCCTCGCGGGCCGCCTCGGCGGCGAGTTGGGCCGCTTCCCTGGCCTCGGCGCGCGCCTGGCGAACCGTCTCCAGCTCGCGCTGGCGGATCGCCTCGCGGCTCTCGAAGTTCTCGGCGACGACGGTGGGCTTGGGCTTGAGCTTGGCGACGAGCGCCTGCTTGGCCGCGCGCTGCGCCTCGAGGCGCTCGGCATGGCCGGTCTTCAACGGGTCTTTCATCTAGTCCTTGGGATTGGCGGCGAGAGCCTTGCCGCTCGCGGCGGCTTCAAAGCGTAAAACGCCGCCGGAGGCAACTTGGCGCCGCCTTGGCCGCGCGCGGCGGATCGGCCAAGAGGCGGCATGCCCCGGCCCGCCGCCGCCGCTGAACGCGTCCGCATCGCCGCCATATTCGACCGCCTGGCCGCCGCCGACCCTGAGCCGCGCGGCGAGCTGCGATGGCGCGACCCCTTCACCCTGCTGGTCGCGGTGGTGCTGTCCGCCCAGGCGACCGACGCCTCGGTGAACAAGGCGACCGGGCCGCTGTTCGAGACCGCCGATACGCCGGCCAAGATGGTCGCCCTGGGCGAGGCGGAGCTGGCCCGTCGCATCGGCTCGATCGGCCTCTTTCGCACCAAGGCCCGCAACGTCATCGCGATCAGTCGCCGGTTGATCGAGACGCATGGCGGCGCGATTCCGCTCGACCGCGAGGCGCTGCAGGCGCTGCCCGGGGTCGGCCGCAAGACCGCCAGCGTGGTGCTGAACGAACTGGGCGCCGAGGCGGCGATCGCCGTCGACACCCACGTTTTCCGCCTCGCTCATCGGCTCGGTCTCTCGAAGGGCAAAACGCCGGTGGAGGTCGAGGCCGACCTGATGCGGATCACCCCGCCTGAGCGCCTGACTCGCGCCCACCACTGGCTGATCCTGCACGGCCGCTACGTCTGCGTGGCGCGGCGACCGCGCTGCGAGGCCTGCGTCCTCGCCGACCTCTGCCCCAGCGCGATCACATGAGAAAGGAAGCGCGATGACCCCCCGCCACGACGTCGCAGCCATCGGCAACGCCATCGTCGATGTGATCGCCGAAGCCGACGAGGCCTTCCTTGGCGAACACGGCCTCGCCAAGGGAGCCATGACGCTCATCGACGCGGAGCGGTCGGCGGCGCTCTATGCGGCCATGGGCAAGGGGGTGGAGACCTCCGGCGGTTCGGCGGCCAACACCATCGCCGGCCTCGCCAGCTTCGGCGGTCGCGGCGCCTTCGTCGGCAAGGTCGCCGCCGATCCGCTGGGCGCCATCTACGCCGCCGACCTGCGCGGCCTCGGCGTCGCCTTCGACACCCCGCCGCTGCCGGCGGCCGGCGATCTCGCCACCGGTCGTTGCCTGGTCAATGTCACGCCCGGCGGCGAGCGGACCATGGCCACCTACCTCGGCGCCGCCGGGGCGCTCGGGCCCGACGACATCGACCGCGGGACGATCGAGGCGTCGAGCATCGTCTATCTCGAGGGGTATCTCTTCGACCCGCCGGAGGCGCGGCGCGCCTTCGCCAAGGCGGCCGCCCTGGCGCATGGCGCGGGGCGAAAGATCGCCCTCACCCTTTCCGATCCCTTCGTGGTCGAGCGCCATCGCGCCGCGCTGCTCGGCTTCATCGAGGGGCAGGTCGACATCCTGTTCGCCAACGAGGCGGAGATCACCGCTCTCTTTCAAGTCGCCGACTTCGACGCCGTCGTCGCCGGGATCGCCGGCCGCTGCGAGCTCGCGGCGCTGACCCGCGGCGAGAAGGGGTCGCTCATCGTCGAGGGCGACCGCCGCCACGTCGTCGCCCCGGCGCCGGTGAAGCGGGTGGTCGACACCACCGGCGCGGGCGATCAGTATGCCGCCGGCTTTCTCTTCGGCCTGGCGCGCAACCGGGCGGTCGGCGCCTGCGGTCGCCTCGGCTCGCTGGCCGCCGCCGAGGTGATCGGCCACTATGGTCCGAGGCCGGCGGTCTCCCTCGCCGAACGCGCCGCCAATCCCTGAGGCCGTGGCGCCGGCGTCTGACCGGCTTCCAGGATGACGTGCCCCCCGAGAGGGCGGCGTTACCGTCGCTCGGCGAGCAGGCTGTCCAGATCGGCGCCTCGCGCGGCGCCCGGAAAGTCGAACATGCCCTCCTCGGAAATGCGGCGGGCGGCGGCGAGGAAGCCGCCCCAGGCGGCGCGCGCCAGGCTGCCGCCGACACTGACCCGCCGCACGCCCAGCGCCGCCAGATCGGCCAGGGGGAGTCCCGGGCTGATGACGTTGACCGGCTTGGGCGCGACGGCGCGCACCACGGCGTCGATCTCGGCGACGGTGCGAAGGCCGGGGGCGAACAGGCAATCGGCGCCCGCCTCGGCGAAGGCGACGAGCCGACGGATGGTCTCGTCGAGATCGGGCCGGCCGGCGACGAAGCCCTCGGAGCGGGCGACCAGCAGCACCGCCGGCCCGTCGGCCGCCTCGGCGTCCAGCGCCGCTCTGACGGCGGCGATCCGCTCCACCGCCAAGGTGAAGGCATAGAGCGGCTCACCGCCGGCGCGGGTCGAGTCCTCGATCGACAGGCCGGCGATCCCGGTGGCCGCGGCGCGGGTCGCGTTGGCGGCGACGTGTTCGGGCCGCGACCCGAAACCATCCTCGAAATCGGCGCTCACCGGAATGTCGACGGCGCGCGCCAATTGGCCAAGGTGGGCGAGCACCGCCTCCAGCCCCGCGGCGTTGTCGGGGCGGCCGATCGACCAGGCGAAGCCGGAGCTGGTCGAGGCGAGCGCCTTGAAGCCGAGGGAGGCCAGCGCGACCGCCGAGCCAGCGTCCCAGGGGTTGGGAATGACGAAGCATCCGCTCTCGTGCAGACGATGGAATGCGGTCCGCCTAGCGGCCGCCTCGGCGGCGAGCGACATGGTCGTCATGAGCCTCTGGAAGCGAACACCGGCGCCGCCTCGGCGCTCGGCGAGCGGGTGAAACGCAGGGCGGCGACGCCGGCTAGCCCGACGAGCGCCAGGCCGGCTCCCAGCCACAGCACCGATCGCACGTCGCGGTCGTCGACGGTGAGGGCGGCGAGGAAGGGCCCGATAGCGCCGCCGAGCAGCTGGGCCGCGCCGCTCTGCAGCGCCGCCCGCCGGGTCGGATCGGCGTCGATCATCATCGGCACCAGGAACGGCCCCAGGAACACCGTCATCAGGCCGGCGGCGCTGTTGGCGAGCACGAACAGCCACGCCGGCTCGGCGCGGGCGAACAACCACCAGACCGTCAGCGAGGTGACGGTGGTGGCGATAAAGACCGTGAACCAACGCACCCGGCCGGCCAGGGCGGTGGCCATCGCTCCGCCGGCCACCTGCGCCGCCAGGGCGGTCCAGTTGGCCGTGCGGGCGACCGCGGCCGACAGGCCCGCCTGGTGGGCCAGCGGCTGCAGATAGACCGAGACCGCGCCAGCCGCGGCGACATAGACGGTGACCGCCACCAGCGCCGCCCAGCCGCGCGGCGGCGGCACGATGCTGGTTCCGGGCGCCAGCGGCAGAGGCGCGTAACGCTCCGGGCACAGCAAGGCCGGCGCGAGGCCGGCGAGGCTGCACAGCGCGAGGGCGACCAGCGCGCCGTCGGCGCCATAGCGGCCCATGACGAAGGTCGACAGGACGAAGGCGAGAATGAGCTGCGCCAGCGTCTGGACGGTGAAGAAAACCCCGGCCCAGCGCTCCGGCGTCACCGTGCGGGCGATCATGCCGATGGTGATCCACAGGAGCACACCCTCCAGCGTTCCGGCGGCGGCGCGCAGGGCGAGGATCAGGGGGCCGCCGGCGTGCAGGCCGGCGAGGTTGACGGCGGCGAGCGCGATCGAGGTCGCCGCGCCGATCAGCCGCAGACGCCGCGCCGGCAGCACCATGGCCGCGAGGCCGGTGGCGATCGCCATCGCCAGCAGCTCCAGCATCGCCGCTTGGCCGATGCCGGCGGCGCTCAGCCGATGCTCGTCGGCCAGGGCGCCCAGTAGCGAGGGAAAGACGCCCAGCACCAGCAGCGAATTGACCCCGACGCCGAGCGCCGCGCCGGCATGCACCGGCGTCAGCGCCGGGCCGATCGCCTCGTGAACGAGGTGGTCCTCGGACGGCGCCGGCGGAGAGGGATCGGTCACGCGGGTTCCATCCAGGGTTGCCAGGCGGCGCGGCGGTTCTCGAAGGCTTCGATCGCCGTGTCCAGCGCCAGTGTCTCGCCGGCGGCCTCCTGGCCGGCGAGCGGGATCGCCGGGTAGAGCAGGGCCTCGCCGCCGCCGCCGTCGGTCACGAACTGCGGGTCCCAGATCTTGTCGGAGAGGGTGGGCGGCGGCGGCATGAGGCCATCTACAGCTTTGGAGCGCCGCCGTCCCGGCGGCCGATTGTCACGAGCCGGCGAGGACGCCGGCGCCGCGGAAGGCCGGGGCGGAGCGCCGGCGCGGCGCGGCGGCCGGCTCCAGCAGATCGGCGAGGGTGGCGCGCAGGGCGCGGTCGAGATCGGTGCGCGGCTCCTCGCCGATGAAGGCGACCAGCCGGCGGTTGTCGAGGCCGATCGGCCGCTCCCACAAATAGGTCATCTCCTTCAGCTCGCGCATCGTCTCGTCGAACGGCGCCGCCAGATCCAGGACGAAGCGCGGGAACGGCCAGAGCGGCAGGTTGGGAACGCCGGCGGCGCGACCGATCGCCCGTCCGAGAGCCGCGAAGGTCATGACATGGCCGGCGAAGTGGAACCTCGCGAACGCGCCCAGCTCGGCCTCGCGGTCGAGCAGGCGGGCGAGGGTTTCGGTCAAATCGGGCAGGTAGGCGAAGGCGTGCGCCGCCTTGCCGGGATCGAACGCGGCGCGCAGCGCGCCACGCCGCCGCACGGTCGTCCATTGCAGCACGCTGTTCGGCGCCGCCGGACCGAAGAAGTCGCCGGCCCGCAGGATCAGGCCGCGCACCCCCTCGCAGGCCGCTTCGGCGAGTAGCCGCTCCATTTCGACCCGGATGGCGCCCTTGCGGGTCACCGGCGCCTGCGGCGCGTCCTCGGCGATCGCCAGGCCAGCGTCGGGTGCGTAGTTGTAGACCGTCCCCGGTATGACGACGCGGGCGCCGGTCGCCCTGGCCGCCGCGATCGCGGCGCGCATCATCGGCACGGCCAAGCCCTTCCAGTTGCGATAGCGCGGCGGATTGGCGGCGTGCACGATCACCGCGCAGCCGGCGGCGCCGCGGGTGGCCGCCTCGGCGTCCAGGGCGTCGCCGGCGATCCAGTCGATCGGCATGCGCGCGCCGCTCTTGGCCCGGGCGGCGTCGGGATCGCGGGCGAGGGCGCGCACGCGCCAGCCGTGGCGCAGCAGTGCCGCGGCCGCGTGGCCGCCGAACGAGCCGGTGGCGCCGATGACGAGCGCGGTGCGGGCGGTGGGGGATTGGGGCATTCGCGAGGTCTCCTGGAGCGCCGGCCTCCAGGCCGGCTCATGTCCTGCCGGCGTGACGCCGCGCTCCAGAAACCTGCGCTCTCCCCCGTTATTCATCAATTGCGCAACTCCGCAGATCAGCTATGCATTGGTGCATGACTGGCGCGCCGGACTGGAGCCACTACCGCGCCTTCCTCGCCGTGCTCGACGCCGGCAGCCTGTCCGGCGCGGCGCGGTCGCTCGGCTTGGCGCAGCCGACCGTCGGCCGCCAGATCGAGCAGCTGGAGGCGGCGCTTGGCGGGGCGATTCTGTTCACCCGCTCGCCTTCCGGCCTCAGCCCGACGCCGGCCGCCCAGGCGCTCGCGCCGCACGCCCGGGCGATGGCCGCCGCCGCCGAGGCCGCCCTGCGCGCCGCCTCCGGCGCGGCGCACGAGGAAAGCGGCGTCGTGCGTCTCACCGCTAGCGAGGTGGTCGGCGGCGCGGTGCTGCCGGCGGTCCTCGCCCGCTTCCACGAGGCGCACCCGGCGATCGCCATCGAGCTGACCCTCAACAACCGGCAGGAGGATCTGCTGCGCCGCGAGGCCGACATCGCCGTGCGCATGGTGCGGCCGACGCAAGGCGCCCTGGTCGTGCGCCGCCTCGGCGTGGCGCGGGCCGGCTTCTACGCCCATCGCCGCTACATCGCGCGGCGGGGCGCCCCGGCCAGCATGGCCGAGCTGGAGCGCCATAGCCTGATCGGCTTCGACCGGCAGGGTCCGCCGCTCGAAGTTGTCGCCCGCCTCGGGCTACATCTTGGGCCCGAGCTCTTCGCCCTGCGCACCGACAACGATCTCGCCCACCTCGCCGCTCTGCGCGCCGGCTTCGGCATCGGCGTCTGCCAGCGGGCGATCGCCCGCGACGAGCCCGACCTCGTGCCGGTTCTGCCGGACGCCTTCAGCTTCGAGCTGGAGGCGTGGCTGGCGATGCACGAGGATCTGAAGGCGAGCCGCCGGGTGCGCCTGCTGTTCGATCATCTGGCGGGCGAACTGACCGCCCGGCTCGCGCCGCCTTGAATCCAGGCCGCCGCGAGGATAGGTTGGTTGTTCGCCACCCGGCCAGCACGGCCGGGCGAGGCGGCGCGCGCTCGTAGCTCAGCTGGATAGAGCATCAGACTACGAATCTGAGGGTCGGGCGTTCGAATTGCTCCGAGCGCGCCAATTTTCCATTGTTCAGATAGGGGCTTAGGCAGTGAGCGGCTCGCCCTAGGCTTTCCCTGAACGGACAGAATCCGCATTAAGACGGGGTTCTGCTGGCGCAAACGGCACAATGCGCCCGGGCCCGCAACAACAAGTTAGCCGCTAGCAAACGCCGCGAATTGGCCGAGGAGCCTGAGAGCGAGATTGAAGGTGACGGCCCGCCGCAGGTCGAAATCTGCGGTCCGCACGTCTGATCGCGCGGCGCGGCCCTTGAGGAGCTCCGTGCCGCGCACCCGCGAACAGTCCGGGACGGAAAAGAGTTAGGGCGTGCTTCGCCAGCCCAGCTACGCTGGAGCGCGGCCTTGAACCGCCTTGTCTTTCAGGGTTCCGGCGGCCATATTCGCGGCATGGCGACGACGGCGAAGCAGGCGACGACCCACCGGCGTTCCGCCCGCGCGACTGAGCGCCCGGTCGTGTATCATGGCGTCAAGATCGCGCCGATCGCGGGCAAGCGCTCGCCCGTCGCCCAGGCTATCCGGGACGCGCCGCGGACCAGGTCCGAGTCGGCCGGTGGCGAACCCGCGCACGCCTAAGCCGCCGGCTTCCAAGCCGGTGCTGACAGTCTAACGCAAACTTATCTCCGATCCTGGCCCGGCGGCAGGTGGAGACCCATGACCGCGATCTCGTTCAAGCGCCATCGCTTCCCAGCGGCGGTGATCCGCTATGCGATGTGGCTCTATTTTCGCTTCACCCTGAGCGTGCGGGACGTCGAGGAGCTGCTGGCCCAGCGGGGCGTCGAGGTCAGCCGCGAGGCGATCCGCTGCTGGGTGATCAAGTTCGGGCCTCTTTTCGCCGCCAACCTTCGGCGCCGGCGATGCTCCCCCAGCCCCGCTGGAACCTGGACAAGATGGTGGTCAAGATCGGCGGACGCCGCCTGTGCCTGTGGCGCGCGGTCGACGACGAGGGCGAGGTTCTGGACATGCTGGTCCAAAAGCGGCGCGCTCAAACTGCGGGGAAGGCGGGGACATCGCGCGTTCGAGGCTGAGTTGGTCAATCCGCATCGCGTGTCAGAAGGTCGATCAGCGCCGGGTTGATGAACAGCCGCTCGCGGCCTGCCTGCCGCTCCTCCAGGACGCCGATCCCCGCCAACGCCTTGAGATAGACGGATGCGGACTGTCGCTGCGCGATCCCGGCATCGACCACGTGGCCGATGTGGCAGTAAGGTTGGACGAACACCAGCTCCGCCAGCTCCCGACTGTAGACCTTCGGCGCCTCCGTTCGCATCCGAGCCGCCGTGTCGTCGAGCAACTCGCGGATCGATTTGATCTTCGCCGAAGTCCACACTGCCGTCTCGCGCACCGCGTCGATCATGAACAGCAGCCACGGTCCCCACGCGCCGCGCGTGGTCACGTCCAGCAGCAGGCGGTAGTAGTCGCCTTTCCGCCGGATGATCGCTCGGCTGAGATACAGCACCGGAATGTCGAGCAGACCCTGATCGACCAGAAACAACAGGTTGAGCACCCGGCCCCCCGAAGAATTGATAAGGATGACGATTAGGGATGAGGCCACCCAGCGCCTTCAGCTCGGCCAGGGCCGCCCGTGCTGCAATGCACGCCTTCAACGCCGGCGCGGTCTCCAGCTTGGCGCGCGGCGGCAGAAGCGGCAGCGCGTTGAACGGGCGGGTGGCGTCGAAGCTCATGTGTCGATGATTGGGCCTCTAATCGACATATCTCAAGGTCGTGTCGGTGGTGTCGACATGACAATCTGTGCGCTGGAATCCGCCACCGCACGCTTGGAACCGCCGTTGTTTCTACCCGGAAAACAGGGGTCTTGGCCTAAGAAACGGCCGCGCCACCTCAGTCTATGTCGATGCCACACAAGCCGATGGAGACCCGACCCATGCCGAACCGGATCATCCGCCCGCGGACCGTCCTAGCGCACCGGACTCAGCCGTTCCACTCTCTACCGCAAGATCGGGGAGGGCGGCTTTCCGCCTCAGCTCAGGATCAGCGTGCATGGCGCTGCGAGGCTGAGATCGAGCGCTGGGTCGCGGACCCGGCCGGCTGGCGCGCTCAGTGCCCGCAAACCTGACAACCCGATGGTGGTGCTGCCAGTCATTCTCTAACTCTTCTCCACTATTCTGGCTAATTCAGTAGAACCGGGGGTGGACTTGAGGGGGGTTTTTCGCCCACGATTTAAAAGTCTGTTGCACTGCGCTTGTGGTGGACTATTGTGCGACTTTCTTTGGGGCCGCGCATGACCGCAGAAGCTTCCCTTTCCGGCAGCCAGACTGAAAACCTCCACTCGGAACTGGATGAATTGCGTGGCATGGGGCTGGCGCGATTGCGAGCCTTTTGGTCGAGCCGGTGGGGCCGTGCGCCAAGGTTGGGCTCGGCCGAACTCTTAAGGCTTATGATCGCCTGGCGTCTGCAAGTGGCCCTGTTCGGGGGCCTGGACGATGTCACCGTGCGACAGCTGAGGGTAAGGGCGCCCGTTCGTCGGCCCTTGCCGGCGGGCGCTCGTCTGACACGCGAATACCGCGGGATCCTGCACACGGTGGAGGTGGGGGAGGGGACCCTCACCTATGCCGGACGAGACTGGCGAAGCCTCTCGCAGATCGCCAGCGAGATCACCGGCACGCACTGGAGCGGACCGCGGTTCTTCGGCTTGACGGGGAGCTGAAGGGTGGCAAGCGGCGGCGCCATGTTGCGGTGCGCCGTCTATTCGAGGACCAGTTCGGAGGAGGGCCTGGGCCAGGCCTTCAACAGCCTGCATGCGCAGCGCGAAGCGTGCGAAGCCTACATCCTCTCGCAGGCTGGCGAGGGCTGGCGCCTGGCGGCGGAAGTCTTCGAAGATGGCGGCTGCTCGGGAGCCTCCGCCGAGCGGCCCGCCCTCAACCGGCTGATGAGGGCGGTGGCGGATCGGCGCATCGAGGTCATCGTCGTCTACAAGGTTGACCGCCTGACCCGCTCGCTGGCCGACTTCGCCAAGCTCATGGAGGCCATGGAGGAGAAGGGCGCCTCCTTTGTCAGCGTGACGCAGGCCTTCAACACGACGAGCTCGATGGGCCGGCTGACGCTGAACATGCTGCTCTCCTTCGCCCAGTTCGAGCGCGAGATAACCCGGGAGAGAATCCGCGATAAGATCGCCGCCTCCAAGGTCAAAGGCATGTGGATGGGCGGGGCTGTACCGCTGGGCTACGATGCACCTGTCAATTCTCGCCGCGCCCTTGCGGTCAGCCCGCAAGAGGCCGCAAGCGTGCGGATCATCTTTGCGCGTTACCTGCAGCTGCGCTCGACCCTGGCGCTGCAGCGCTGGCTAGACGAGCAAGGCATCACCTCGAAACAAAGGTTGACCGCCTTGGGCACGCCCGCCGGTGGCAAGCCATTTAGCCGCGGGGCGCTCCGGTATCTGCTGGGCAACCGCACCTACGTTGGCGAAACCCCGCACAAAGGGGCGGCCCACCCAGGCCGCCACCCACCGATCATCGACCGCAAGACATTCGAGGCCGTCCAGAAACTCCTTTCCGAAACAAGTCAGCAGCGGCGCACGCGAGTCACTCGGGCCGCCAAGTGCCTCCTGACGGGACTAATCTTCGATGAAGCCGGTCAACCTATGCGGCCGGCCTTCGGCCAGCGGGGCCTGCGGGCCTACCATTATTATGTCTCCCCACCGCTGGCATTCGGCGACGGCCACGATGGCCGGGAGGACGCCATTCACAGAGTGCCCGGCCGGGCGATCGAGGATCTGGTCGTCGGACAAGTCGAGCGCATCGCCGGCGAGATGTCGCCCGACATGGTTCGTTCGAGGCTCCGCGCCCTGATAGGTCGGGTCGAGGTGCAATCCGCCGCGGTGTGCCTGGTGATCCGCACCGGAGCGCTCCCCAGCCGCCCTGGCCCCCGGGCGGCGTTCAAGTCGATCCGCGACCAGCTGCGTCCGGGGGAGCAGGTTCTTCCCGAGCCATCGAACGCGGGCCTCCTGCGCATCCGGCTGCCGGTCAGGCTGGTCGTGCGCGGCGGGCGAACATGGCTGAGGAACACCCAAGGCGGGAACCTGACCCTCGCGGCGTCGCCAAACCGCGGGCTGGTCGCTCGCCAGCGGGCCGCTTACGCCACGTTGCGCCGCCACGGCTTGGAGCCCGACGGCCGCGATCAACGCAAGTTGCTCAAGGCGGGGGCGCCGAAATGCCGGCCGGCCACCCTCCAGATCGCCTTCCTCGCGCCCGACATTCAACGAGCCATTCTATCGGGCGACCAGCAGTTCACCCCCGCCTTGCGCGGCTTGCTGGAGGATCGCCTGCCCCTGGCCTGGACAGAGCAGCGCAGCCGGCTGGGGTTATCGCCACCTGGTGACGAGACGCGCTTGGGTTGAAACGCACCTGGAGACCGGCTCGACTGGTGGGAATGTCAGATCAACGCCAACTCTCAGTAATGTTCAGTATACACCTACCAGAGCCAGGTTTTATAGCACAGTCGTTCAGATCAACGATAGCCGGAGAGATGTGACGACATTCTCCAACTGCCGAATGCGGGCTTTGGTGGTGAGGGCTGCGCTTGGGCAAAACCTTATGGCGAGGCGCACCAGGATGTCAGTCCTCTTGGCGACGGACGACGAGATAGCCTTGCTCCTCCCAATGATCTGCGACGAAGTCGGCGGCGACCGCGTCTGTGGTGCACAGGGTGTGGACGACCAATCTGGCCACGTCCTTGGTCAAGGCAGTCAGGTAGAAGGTCATTGGCACTCCGTCTCAATCCCGTAGTCGTATGTCCAGGTAACTCCTTCTTAGCTCTCTTCTCTAAACAGTCAACTTAAACCGCTATCTGAAAAGATGGTTTACTTTCACACGAGGTTGCGCAGTCATACCAGCGGCTTCGAGCCCGGCGGCCTCGACCAACGCAAATTGCTCACGCTGGGCGCCGAAATGCGGGACGGGCACTCTCCAAACGGCGGCCCGGCGCCCGACATTCCGCGGGCGATCCTCTCGAGCGCCCCCAGTCTTGCGCGGCTTGTTTGAGGATCGCCAGCCCTTGGCCGGGGCCGAGCAGCGCAGCCCCCTAGGCCCGTCGTCCGTTGGTGGAGCGATCGAAAACGCGCTCGGGATGAAACGCGCCTAGAGAACGGGCCGACTGGGCGAGGTGCTGTCAGTCCAACGGCAACTCTTCTCCAGTAAGGCGCAATGAGCCCCAGCCCAAGCGGCCTTCAGGCCATGACTGACCGCCACTCCGCCAGGGCGGCGGAGCGTCTCTCGCGGTAGATGTCCTTGGTGACGAGGTGGCGCTCCTGGCTGAAGTGGTTGTGGAGGGAGGCATGGACCGAGCTGAACTTCTGCAGGGTCTTCATGCGGCGGAAGCGGGCCATCGCCCGCTCCCTTCGTCGGAAGGGGAGGTGTGAGTTCTCCGCCCGGTTGTTCAGCCACCGGCCGGTCTCCTGGCGATCGGCGGCGCCGATCTCCTTCAGGGCGGCGCCGTAGGAGCGCAGGCCGTCGGTGACGATGGCCTTGGGGCGGCCATGGCGCTTCATCGCCTTCTTGATGAATGCCAGCGCCGCGGCCTTGTCGCGGGTCTTGGTGACATAGGATTCCAGCACCTCGCCCTCGTGGTCCACCGCCCGCCAGAGGTAGCGCATCTCGCCGTTGATCTTCACGTAGACCTCGTCGAGATGCCACCGCCAGTGGGTGAACTGGCGCATGTGATGGACCCGCTTCCGCCGGATCTCGGCGGCGAACATCGGGCCGAACCGGTTCCACCACATGCCGCACCGTCTCATGGCAGAGGTCGATCCCGCGCTCGAACAGCAGGTCCTCGACGTTCCTCAGCGACAGCGGGTAGCGGACGTACATCATGACCACCAGCCGGATCACCTCGGGCGAGGAGTTCGAACCAGCGAAACGGGTCAGGCGGCGGCTTGGGAGGCGGGCTTCTTCATCCGGCCGCCCTACCGGCCCCGGTTAGCCGCCCGTGAATTTTTGGGCTGACACCTCCCAGTCGCCCGCTGGCGAAGTGAACCGCCGGGAGCCACGTCGCTGTCGCGAAGCTTGACCAGATCGCACCCGCGCAGCTTGGCGTCGATCCCGCAGTCGAACAAGGCGAGGTCGCGCACGCGACCGGCCGTCTTGAGCTGTTGGCGGATCGCCCAAACGTGCTTGGGCTTGAACGGTGGCTTCGCTCCGATGATGCGGCCTGAGTTCCACGGGCGAGGGGATGGACAAAAAGATCGCGCTGAGCCATGTTGCGCCTCCGGTCAGGGGTTGAGCCCCCGAGCGCGACGATCTCATGGGATGCCGGGGAGGCCAACCGGCGCCCGAGCGGCCGTTTGTCGATCTCCGCAATCCGGACCTTTACCGCCGGCGTTCGTCGCCTCCGACGGGCTTTCCTCCGGAACAAAGCTGCAACTTTCGGCGCTCGACATAGTGCAGCTTTGGCCGCAATGTGATGCGATGCGCCTTTGAGTTCGACTGCGAGCTGGGCCGGAGCTATCGGGAGCCCGGTGCCGAGCCCAACATCTTGAGTTCTATGAGTTCTTTGCCGGAGGCGGCATGGCGCGCGCCGGGCTCGGAGCACATTGGCGGTGGAGTTTCGCCAATGACTTCGATGCCAAGAAGGGCCTGACCTATCAAGCCAACTGGGGGACTGGAGGCGAGTTGAAGATCGGCGACATCCGCGCGGTGACCGTCGCGGAGCTGCCCGGTCACCCCGACCTGATCTGGGGCTCGTTTCCGTGCCAGGATCTCTCGCTAGCGGGTGGAGGCGCCGGGCTCGAGGGAGAACGATTGGGCACGTTCTACTCGTTCTGGCACTTAGTGCGAGGGCTCGCCGCGGACCGCCGAGCGCCTAAG